>CANJLQ010000026.1 GCA_947475735.1 Caulobacteraceae bacterium | reverse complement strand
GGCCTGGTGCAGAATTCTGCCTTCGGGAGAGCCTCTCATCGTCCGTGGCGAGCGGATCCTGCTCGGCGGTCCGCCGATTCTCGCCCTCACGTTCAGGCTTGCTCGAGACCACGGGCGGACCGTGGCATGGCCCGACCTGACGGTCGCGCCGGGGCTGAGCCGAGGCCAAGCCGCCGTCCCCCAGCTCTCTCCACGCCTGAGCACACCGAGAGCCAATCGCCATGCGGTGTGTCGAGCACGATGACGGCGCGGTTTCTGCGGACGGGCCAAAGGCCGCCGGCCCGACCCGAGCCGCGCAAGATCTGCGAAAGTCTCACGCGCAGCAGCACGATCCGATCCGCCTGGTCGAGCGAGCAAGCCTGTTGAGCAACCGTCGAGTCACCCCCTTCGCCGTTCTGATACGCGCAATTCTAACAAGCGGCGGGTCGCCTCGATCATCGGCGAGACCGCAGCGCGGTTGTACTGGGTCGCCGGATTTCGAAAGGCGGGATTGAAGTTCATAGTCGCGTTCGCCTCAAACACGGTCAGGGAGCCATCCGGGCCGATACAGGCATCGATCCCGAAATAGTCCATCTTCATCGCGCCGCGGATGCCTTCGAGGGCCTGCTGCGTCGCTAACGGCAGCGCCGCGAACTGGCCGGTCAGCAAGCTTCTGGCTTCTTCTAGCAGCGTCTTGTGTTGAACCATGTAAGCGCGGGATGACGCGCCATGGATGTTCCAGTGCGGTGCCGCGATATGTTGCCGGACGATGATCTGATCGCCGACCACGAAGAATCGGCTCTTTCGGTAGAGGCCGTCCGCCGCTCGTACATCGACGAACTCCGTGAGATAATACTCCCGCTGGCGGTCGCCGAAGATCGGTGACGCGCCGTCGATGCCGTCGATCAGGCCGAGGACATGCCCGTTGTGCTCTCCCGCGACGCGAAGAATGGCAGGAAACCGGAACGCCGCCTGCTCGATCTGTCGCGTCAGTCGCTCGCGGTTGGGAAACCTCAGAAGGAGGGTCTTGGGCATTGTGACGCCGCGGATCCCTTGCAGGCGCGCCGCCACTTGGTGACGGCGGGTTCCCAGGATCTGTGAGGGAGCGTCGATCGTGGCACCAGCGAATCCTTCGGTCAAACGGTCGGCGACGGCCAGTACCTTCGGGTGTTGGTCGGCGTCGCTGATGAGGTTCCACAAAACATCGAACCCGGACAGATTGTGAGAGATCCGCTTGCGGAAATAGGACGGCGTAAGCTGGACACGACTCCAAACGATGGTCGGATCGTCGATCAGCGAAATCAGAAGGTTGGCGTCGTTGTTTCCGCGCAGGGCGACGGTTTTGATCCTATCGTGTTCGATGTGCCGGTCCGTGTCGTTGCCGAGGATCATGCCGACGCTGATCCGGGGCGACGTTATGTCTGTCATCGCGACGTCGTCCAATCCAACAAACCCAGGCCTCGAATCCGTTCACGCACCACCAGCCCCGGCAGGCCGGGGGAGTGTCCCTACCTACCGGGTCGCTGCAGAAAAAGATCGCTAGGGTTTCCGACAGCAAACGCGCGTGTGATAAGGCCGCACGCCGGCGTATCGCTCGGATATTGCGAGGGCCGTGGGCCCTGAACCGGTGCGTGCGGGGTCGGTATGTCCATCAAGCGAGCCGGGACAATCTGCGCCTTTGTCCTTGGAGCGGCTTCGGCTCTTTCGACCACCGCAAAGGCCCAGACACAGGCTGAGCCGGACGCCGGTTTGGATGTCGTCGTCACGGGATTCAGGGCAAGCCTCGCCGACAGTCTGAGAGAGAGGCGCTTTGCCAACGGTTTCATCGAAGTCATTCGCGCCGAGGACATCGCGGATTTTCCCGCCGGCAATCTGGCCGAAGCACTCCAGCGCGTGCCTGGGGTGGCCATCGAGAGGGTCGGAGGTGAGGGCAGGTCCGTCACGGTGCGGGGGCTGTCTGGCGAATTCACGCGTGTGCGGATCCTTGGATTGGAAGCCTTGGCCACCACCGGATCGAAGGATTCAGCGGGCGGCGCCAATCGCGGGCGAGGCTTCGACTTCCAGGTCTTCGCCGCCGAACTGTTCGACAGCGTGGTCGTGCGGAAATCCAATCAGGCGGCGGTCGAGGAGGGATCGCTGGGTGCGACCATCGACCTCTCACCGGTCAGCCCGTTCGACACGCCCGATCGCACCCTTTCCACCAACGTACAGATCGGCGTCAGCGACCTGTCGGGCGAGCCGGAACATCGCCTCGCCGTCCTGGCCAGCCGCCGTGTTTTCGACGATCGCCTGGCTTTCGTGGTCTCTGCGGCATACGGCGACCGGCAGGATCTTGAGGAGGGCAGTTCCAGCGGACGGTGGGAAAACCCGACCGTCGCCACCAACTCCGGCGGCTGTTTTGAAAGCCCTGGCCCCTGCGATCCTTCGACGGGAACCTTCAGCGCCGTCAACAGCGCCTGGCACGCTCGTATCCCCCGTTACGGACGGCTGACGTACGAGTGGTCGCGGGTCGGACTGACCGCAGGGGTAGAGTACCGGCCGTCGATCCACACGACGATTTCGCTAGCTGGCCTTTACTCGCGCTGGGAGGGTGAACGCGACGAACAGTATCTCGGGATTTTCTCGGGTTGGCACCGTCGGCGAGGGGTCGATCAGACCGACGTCCGCGAGCCCGTCATCGACGCCCAGAACCAGCTCGTCCGCGCGATCCTCGACGATGTCGATGTGCGCAGCGAGTCGCGCTACGATGTTCTGTCGACGGATTTCTCCCAGGTCGTGCTGACGCTCGACCGGCGTCTCAATGACCGTCTCAGCGCGACCCTGAGGGTCGGGGGATCGAACTCGATCCAGGACAACCCTGTCCAGACTACGGTCTCGATCGACCGCTACAATCAGGACGGCGTCATCCAGGACTTCTCATCGAGCCAGACGCTGCCGCTTCTCGCCTATGGCTTTGACGTTACAGATCCCGGCGCCTGGGGTTTTGAATCGAGCGCCGCCCTGGGCGATCCTTCGTTCCTGCGGCTACGACCCAACCGAACCACAAACCGGTTGCGGAATGTGACGCTGGACCTGACCTATGAACTGGCGTCGAACATGGATCTGCGCGTCGGCGTGAACGGTCGGCGTTTCATCTTCGAGACCACCGAGGAAAGGCGCTTCGCGGTCAACGGTTTCACCGACGGCGCGGTGCCTCTGCCGTTGGGATTGACGATCTCGGACCTGACCTCCGTCTTAAGGGATTTCGGGCGCGGCCTGGATCTGCCTGGCGGAACGCCGCGGGCCTGGTTGACCCCTGACGCACGTCGCGTCGCTGCGGTGCTGGACCTCTACTGCGACTGTGTGAACGCCTTCGGCGATTTTCGGGTGGGGCCGGAAAACCAGCTTGGAGCAAATCGATCGGTGACCGAGGACGGGGTGGGGGTTTATGCCCAGCTGGACTTCAAGACCCGGGTCTTGGGTCTGCCCGTGAGAGGCGACATCGGACTTCGTTACGTCAGCACGGACACGCTCTCATCGGGTTTCATCGGAACCGAGCGGGTGAACGTCGCCAACGCCTACGAGGACATTCTGCCGGCGATGAATCTGGTGCTGGAGGCACGGCCGGGTCTGATCCTGCGGGTGGCGGCCGCGAAGGCGATGGCCAGGCCCCAGCTGGCCTTCCTGACGCCGGGCGGAACCATCAGCAATACGGCGAGGACGCTGACGATCGGCAATCCCCTGGTCGAACCGGTCAGGGCCGACACCTACGATCTGGCCCTCGAATGGTATCCCTCGGCGTCCGTCCTGTTTTCGGCCAGCGTCTTCCGTAAGAACCTGAACAGCTACATCCAGACCTCGACGGAAAGCCGCGCGTTCGGTGACACCGGTCTGCCCTCGACGCTGCTCGCCAACGGCAACACCGAAGTGACGCCGTTTCTGGTGACACAGTTGTTCAACACCGCCGGCGGAGAACTGGACGGGTTCGAGCTGTCGGCCCAGGTGCCCCTAACGTGGCTTCCGGGCCCCTTCGACCGCCTGGGGCTGATCGCGAACTACACCCGGGTCGAGTCGAGCGTCGATTACATCACCGACGCTGCGCAAAGACCGGTGGCGATTGAGCGCAGACCCTTGCTGTTCCTCTCGCCGGTGTCGTGGAACGCGACGGTTCACTACGAGCACGACCGGCTGTCAGCGCGGGTCTCGGCCGCTTACCGCGACGGCTATCTGACCCTGATCCCGGGCGGCAACGGCAATGACGCACGCGGCAAGGACCCCGCACTCAACGTCGACGCCACGGTATCCTATGGTCTGCGGGAGGGGCTCAGCCTGACGCTGGAAGGGGTCAACCTGACCGACGAATCGGACAGTCGCTGGGTCTCCTCAGAGCGTCGCAACAATGAGGAATACAGCCATACCGGCCGACGGTTCTCGGTTGGCCTTCGCTGGACGCTCTGAGCGCCCCTCACGCGCAGACGAAGACATGGCTGCGGCGGACGTGGGCCGCGCCGTTGACGGTGACGGCCGTGCTGTCGCCGCCGGCGTGGGACGAAATCAGGCGAAGGCCACCCGCCTCTAGAAGGTCGACCACCTCCTCGGCGGTTTGCAGGCCGCCGAGATGGCCGCGGCGCATGGCGGCGAAGCGAACCAGGATCGTATCGATCTCCGATCTTGGGCCGGGCAGGGGGACACCGGAACCGTCGATGCGGCGCCAGGCCCGGTCCAACCAGGCTTTGTCATGGGCCTCGCGGTCCGCTGCGCTCAAGGCTGGAGCGGTGCGAACCACGATCACGGCCCGACCCCCGGGTGCCAGGGCGCGGCCGAGGGCCCGGACGACCGCGATCCGACGGTCGCCGTCGACAAAGGGCAACATGGAATGAGACAGGATCAGGTCGAAAGCCGATGCGGTCGTCATCTCGGCGAGATCGGTTCGGAGCGTCCGGACCGTAAGGCCGTCCTGGGCCTCAAGGCGTTCGATGATCCGAAGGGGCGTAGAGCATATATCGACGACTGTGATGTCCAGCGGGCGGGCCGCTGTCGTCATCAACAGCGCCACGATCGCTGCGTCCGCCGCACCGGCGATCAGAACGCGTGCGCCCGGTCGAACCAGCGTGTCCAGAAGAGGTGCAAGCACAACGGTATCGACAGCCGTGCCGCCGACAACGCCGGCCGCTCGGAGAAGCCCCCATACGCGGTGATAGCCGCCGCATGCCACGCACCGCGTTTCGCCGAGCGTCCAGCCCGCTGCGGAAAGCCCGATCAGGTCTTCGACCGAGAGACTCAAGGAGGCCGACATGTCAGACCACGATCCGTTCGAGACAAAAGGCCATGAGAGACATCGCCCCAGCCAGGCCCGTCGCGGGAAGCCACCCCATGACCGCTCCAAGACGCAGGGTCGCCAGCGTATAGACGGCGACAGCGAGAGGGAGGCTGACGGTGCCGATCAGCAGGCTTGAACCGAAAACGACCAACACGGCTGTCGGGACGCCGGCGTCCTGAGGGATCAGATCGCGCCGCCATGGCCTCATCAAAATCGCCCCCGACAGGATGGCCGCCGCGCTCATGACCACGGCGACGGCGGGCGTTCCCGAAAAGCGCTGCGCGCCGAAAAGTGACGCGACCGCGAGGGTCACGGCGACGATCAGGACCGCATGGAAGTCGCGGGGCGCAGTTTTTTCGGCTTGCGAGAGGCGACGGCCGGCGAACGCCGAGCCCAGCATCACGAGAACCGCGACGGCGATGACCGCCAGAACGCCCGGTCTTTCCAGCGCCGTCCAACCCAGAGTCTGAGCGGAGCGGACCACGGTCAGCTCCAGGCCCGGTCCAAGGACGAGACCCAAGAGAAGCGGCGCGCGCGGCACCTGTGCCCGCGCCATCAGCAACCCCAGCGCGGAGAAGACGAACAGCTGGCCCCAGATCAGCGGCCCAGGCAGGGTCGCAGCGGTCGCGGCGAGGGCCACCGCCAGTGCCAGGGGCGCCACCAGATCGCGTCTCAAGGCCGAGACCCTCACGATCATGGGCGTGAGAAGGAGGCAGGCGGGGCCTGCAATGAGGTTGGCCAGGACGTTGGTCCATGCCATCTCAGCGATGAAATCCGGACGGCCGGAGAGCAACTGCGGGCCGGGCTCCAGCCCCAAGGTCATGAGGGCGGCGAGGAGGATGGCCATGCCGCTGGAGGCCGGTATTCCGAGCAACAGGGTGGGCGCGAGCGCGCCGCCCTCTTTTGCGTTGTTGGCCACTTCCGGGGCGATCACGCCGCCGATCGCGCCTTCGCCATAGGGGATCGGCGACGGATGCGTCTGGCGGGCATGCCCATAGGCCAGCCACACCGCGCCGCTGACGCCCAGCCCTGGAATGACACCGACGACGATCCCGATCACTGCGCTGCGCAGGATCAGCCAGCCATGCCGCAGGACCTCAAGACCCCCGTCCAAGACATCCTTCAGGCGAGGTGTTCGGGAAGCCTCTGCGCGCGCCACGGGTCCTGGGGCGATCAGCTCGGGGACAACGAACAGACCCGTGACGACGGCTGCCACGCTGACGCCGTCCCAAAGCCCCAGCATGCCGAAGGTGAAGCGGTCGGTCCCCGTCAGGGCGTCCACGCCGACCGTGCCGATCAACAGGCCGAGCCCCGCCGACAAGAGGCCCGCAGCAGGCCTCCCGTCCGAGAGAAGGGCGATCGAGAGCAGCCCAAGAATCGACAGGGCTGCGATCTCCGGAGAGCCGACGTGGCGGACGAGGGCGCCTGCGGGGCCCGAAGCCAGAAAAAGGAAGCCCGCACCGAGGACGCCGCCCGCGACCGAAGCGGCGATGGTGGCCCCCGCCGCCCGGCTTCCCTGGCCGCGGAGGGTCAAGGCATGGCCGTCGATCACCGTCGCCGCTTCGGAGGCTGACGTCGGCACGCCGAACAGAATCGCGGGGATAGAACCGGACGTGTGAACAACCGAGTGGAACGCGATCAGAAAGACTGCACCGCCGGATGGACCCAGGGTCAGGGCGACGGGGGTAACCAGCACCAGGCCCACCCGACCGTTGATGCCAGGCATCAGGCCGGCCAGAAGACCCAAGATCGTGCCGAGCCCGAGACCCAGTAGGGTGACCGGTGAGAGCAGCGCATCGAGGCCTGCCGGAACGCCCCCCATCAGCCGGCGGTCTCCAGGACGCGCGCCAGGGTCGTTGCGGTGGGGCTGACGGGTGAAAGAACACCCGCGAGGGTCTGTTCGACCGCGTCGGCGGGCAGATAATCCACCGCAAAATCCTGCGCCGCGCAGGCGGCCTGAAACGCCGCGTCAGCCAGGACCCGTGCGAAGCGCTCGATCCACAGTCGCCTCACCTCGGTGGGGCAGTTCGGAGGAAGCGCGAACAGCCGCCCCAGCCGCGCCGTCGCGGAGATGACTGCCAGCAGGGCTTCCCGATCCGGCCCTCGCGCGAATGCGCCAAGTTGAGGCACGTCCGTTCCACCCTGCGCGCTGTCATTGAGCTTCAAGACAATGCGCGCGCCGGGCACCCCCAGCATCCCCCCGATCGCGTCCAGCCCGGCGATGGCCCCGTCGACTTCGCCGGAGAGGAAGGCCAGGGATCGCGACCCGCCGTCATATCCAGGAACCGGTCGGAGTCTGGCGCCGGTGAGGTGGCTGACGAGCCGCGCCTCGATGTGGTTGGTCGAGGTCGTGGTGTTCGACGCGAGCGTGATGCGGGTCCGCTTGGCGACCACCTCTGCGAAAGCGCCGGTGGTCCGCGTGTTCAGGACCATGACGCGGGTGTCTGCGCCGATGCCCGCAAGCCAGCCAAATTGGTCGAGAGACCACGGAAGACCCAGCCGTCCCGACGCGCTCGCATAGAGGAGCGCCGAGGGCACGAAGCCGATCGTCTGGCCATCCGGCCTGGCGCGGGCGAGGCGGTCGACGGCCAGCAGACCCGCCGCCCGAGGCTCGTTCTCCACGATGACCCGAATGCCCTCGACCCGCTCCAATGCCGCGGCAAGGAGCCGGGTGAACCGGTCGCTCCCGCCCCCGGCTGCGGCTCCGAGGAACAGTCGGGTCGCTCCGCCCGACAGATTAGCGCACCCACCGGTCAAACCGAAGAGGCCCAGCCCAACCGTGCCCAGGCCCATGGCAAGTCGACGGTTTAGCAAGTCCACTCCTCGAAGACCCAAAAGCCACATGGACGGATCGCCGCGAGACACCCCGTGCAATCCGGCCGACCTGGACCTTGATCCGACGCCGTCATCCGGTGTTTCGCCTGTCGGGGCAAGCGCACGCACAACGCCTTGGCCGGGTCCTCCGCGGGACGGTCCGGGCCGAACGTCTTCTGGCACAGCCGTCTGTCCGTCGATCGGGCGGACCGGGGTGTGGGCAACAAGGTCGAGGCGGCCGACCGGCGGGGCGACCTGTTCATGAAGCGCAAACAGATGATGGAGGAATGGACGGCGTTCGTCTCGGGTGAGGCCTGAGCCCGCCGCGCCTCGGGTCGCTGCGAGATTGTCTGTCGATGGACGGTGTCTCGGCGATAACGGATGGATGCCAGGTGAGCGCGAAAAGGTCTTGCCGTTCGAGGCCGATTTCGCCGACCCTTCCACCCGCCCCCGGCCAAGGTCGGCGTCATCACTGCCCTCAGGTCCAGACCCCATGACACCGCCTTCGAGCGCGCCCGACGCCCCACCCTCCGACATCGAGGCCTCTCTGGCGACTTGGCTCAATGCCTCCCCGCACGGGATCGTGGTCGTTCGGTTCGATCGGACGATCCTCTGGTCCAACGCGGCGGCCCGGACCCTTGAGGGCGTGAACCTGACGGATGGGGTCCTGTCGCTTTTTGATTTCTGGTCGACCGAGGCTCTGGCGGATTTCGTCGCCGACCTGACGGATCGTCCCTCGGCCTGGTGCAGAATTCTGCCTTCGGGAGAGCCTCTCATCGTCCGTGGCGAGCGGATCCTGCTCGGCGGTCCGCCGATTCTCGCCCTCACGTTCAGGCTTGCTCGAGACCACGGGCGGACCGTGGCATGGCCCGACCTGACGGT
>CANJLQ010000025.1 GCA_947475735.1 Caulobacteraceae bacterium | reverse complement strand
GGCCTGGTGCAGAATTCTGCCTTCGGGAGAGCCTCTCATCGTCCGTGGCGAGCGGATCCTGCTCGGCGGTCCGCCGATTCTCGCCCTCACGTTCAGGCTTGCTCGAGACCACGGGCGGACCGTGGCATGGCCCGACCTGACGGTCGCGCTGGGGCTGAGCCGAGGCCAAGCCGCCGTCGCCCTCCAGCTCGTCGAGGGGCACGATGTCGAGAGGATCGCGGAGCGGTCGGGCATCAGCACCCACACGGTGCGAACCCATATACAGCGCATGTATCGCACCCTGGGCGTCAGCAATCGCGAGGCGCTGATCGCCAGGCTCTTGCAATATCGGACGACCTAGACGTCCGGCGCTCGGTCGGACGGCGACATCGGACCTGGGTGGCGGGCGCCCCGTTCGTCCGGTGTCGGCTGTCGATGGCTGTGCTTGGTCGAGCGCGAGACGTGGACGCGCGCGAGGCCGATCTGGTCTTCAAACGCCGGGACCTGATGAACAACCGTCCTGCCTTCCTGCACCAGTCCTGAGGCTCATGACCAAGAGGTGATGGGGCCAGCGCGCCCTGCAGGACCTAGGATGTCGCGACGAGTGGCTCCGAGGGAAGGACGCGTGGCCAAGCCGGAAGCGCAGCAGCGGGTCAGGGCCGTCCAATATCTGCGGATGTCGGACGGTCGACAGGGCAACTCCCTCGCGCGTCAACATCAGATCAATGCCGACTATGCCCAACGGCACGGGTATCGGATTGTCCGCACCTATGCCGATGAGGGCGTGAGCGGCGTGAGCACCAAGGGCCGGACGGCCTTGCTCGCGCTTCTGAGCGAGGTGGTCGAAGCTCCGGACTTCGGGGCGATCCTCATAGCGGACGTGACGCGCTGGGGGCGCTTCCAGAACGCCGATGAGGCCGGGCATTACGAGTTCATCTGCCGACAGGCCGGCGTCGAGGTCATTTATTGCGGCGAACAGTTCACCCAGGACGGTGGCCAAGCCGCCCAGGTGCTTAAGGGCGTCCGTCGTGCGATGGCGGCGGATTACAGCCGGGCGCTCTCGGACCGCACCCGCGCGGCCAACCGCAGGACGGTTCTCGCGGGAGGGTGTCTTGGCGGCAAGGCGCCCTACGGCTTCGCCCGAGCGCCCTTGCCGACGGCCCCAGACGGGCGACCCGGGCCTGAGACCGCCGCGCTCACGCCCGCGACGGGACCCGTGAGGTTCGTCTGGGGGCCACCGGACGAGGTGCAGGTCATCCGACGGGTCTTTCAGGCGTTCACGCGCGACGGCCAATCTCCCCTCGAGATTGCACGAGGGCTCGAGCGGGACGGGATGAAACACCGCGACCATCCCTGGACGAGCGCGAGGGTCGGTGCGGTGCTCGACAACACGCTCGCGACGGGCTTGCTGACCTTTGGCAAGAGCGTCGGCCGTCTGGGCGCTCGTCAGAAAACGCCGCGTTCGGCCTGGTCCCGAACCGAGCACGTGGCGCCGATCATCAGCCGAGCGGTGTTTCTGGAGGCGGCCAGCCGACGGGCAGAACGAACCCGCAGGGTCCATAGCGACGATGAGCTGATACGGTCTCTCCGAGAGCTGAGGACGCGCTATGGCCAGCTCGATCTGGACGGCGTGACGCGCCACGGCCTCGTTGGCCCCAGCGTCTATGCCGCGCGGTTCGGAAGCCTTCACGCCGCTTTTGCACGGGCCGGTCAGGATCGCCCGGTTCGGTCGGATCGGCTCGGTCGCGGAAAGGCTCTGACCTGGGCCAAGGTCGCCCCCGCCCTGGCCAAACTGCGCGAGGAGAAAGGCTATCTCAGCGTCGCCTTGATCGACGCTTGTCCCTATGTCCCGTGCACCCGGACCTTGAGGCGATACTTCGGTCCCCTCGAAGATGTCTATCGCGCGGTGGGCGAGACCCGCACCCGATCGCAGCGATTGGCGCTGGCCCAAGCCCGACGGGCGCGCCGTGTATCCGACGCCCGGCGCTCAGCCGGATCCGACGTGAGCGCCACAGCGCCAGAGCTCGGGTTGGCCGGACCCGCCACCGGGGACCCTCGCTCCCTCGTTGCCGGTGCTGGAGTGATCGGGGTGATGGAAGAGACGGCGGAGACCCGCGCGCGCCCGCCCGAGACCCGACCCCACACATCCAGACCGGCGGCGCAGTACATCCGGATGTCGACCCGGGGTCAGACGACCTCCATCGCCCTGCAGAAACAGGCCATCGCGGACTTCTGTCGGGTCAACGGCTTCACCGTCGTCCAGACCTACGTCGATGCCGGTCGAAGCGGTCTCTCGGTCAAGGGACGCGACGGGTTGATGGATCTCATGCGGGATGTGGTCGACGATCCCGCCTTTTCTGCCGTGATCGTCTTCGACGTCAGTCGCTGGGGGCGTTTCCAGGATCCGGACGAGGCGGCCCATTATGAGTTCCTGTGCCGGAGCGCGGGGGTCAGCGTCCATTACTGCAATGAGCCCGTCACGCGGGAACCGACGCCGACATCGGCTCTGATCAAAACGCTTCAGCGGTTCCTCGCCGCTGAATACAGTCGGCAGCGATCCCTGGAGGCGCGGACGGGCAAGGCGGCGGGACGCCGGCGCGGCCTCTGGGTGAGCGGCAACGCGCCTTTCGGCTTTCGTCGGGCGTCCAGGCCTCCGGATCGTCCAGGACTTCACCCGCTGGCGCGAGACGAGCGCAAGCCGCGGGACCATGTCTCGGTCTCGATCATCTGGGGACCCGAAGCCGAGGTCGCCGCGGTGCGGCGGGTCTTCTCGCTCTTCGTCGAAGACGGTCTCAGTGTGCGTGACGTCAGTGACCGCATGAACGCCGAAGACCATCCGACGCGATGGGGGCGGGACTGGACGGCCGGGCGTGTGAACCGCGTCCTGCGCAACGAACTGGCCATCGGCATTCAGGCGCTGGGCCGGACCGAGACTGTCCTCGGTCACACCTCACCGCCCAGGCCGCGCGCGATGTGGACCCGGCATCAGGTGGTCGAGCCCATGGTGGAGCCCACCACCTTCCAGGAGGCGCAGAACCGGCTCGGTGGCCAGGGACCGCATCGGATCACCGACGGGCTCCTGCTGGCCCATCTCAGACGGCTCCTCGCCGATCACAAGACGCTCAGCCGGGCCATCGTCCAGGAGGCCGGACGGTTCTCGGTCCGGCTCTATATCGATCGCTTCGGATCCCTGCAGAACGCCTTTGGTCGGGTCGGCTTCTCGCGCGTCGCGCGGGACCGCCAGCATATCGAGGACCTCAGCGATGCAGAGATCGTGACGCGGCTGGGCCTCATCCTCGAGGAGGCCGGCTATCTTAGCGCAAGCCTGATCGATCGACGGGGCGACGTTCCTGCGGCCTGCACCCTAAGGCGTCGGTTCGGCTCCCTGGAGGCTCTGTACCGTCAGGTCGGCTACACGACCGATCGGTCCGAACAGCTGCGCCTCTCTTGGACCCGACGCCGCAGTGGCGCGAGAGACGACCGCTCTGCGGTCTCCCGGGGTGGAGCCGCGAACGCGAAAAGGGGTCGAGGTGAGCGCGATGCGTGACTGTGCCGGACCCCAGGCGCGGCCTCTCATCCCCGCCGCCCAGTACCTGCGGGCGTCCACGCGAGGCCAGAAGGACTCGATCGCATCCCAGGAGGCCTTGAACCGGGCCTTTGCCGAGCGTCAGGGATACACGATCGTTCGGACCTATGCCGACCAGGCTCGGAGCGGGGTGACCCTCAAGGGTCGCGACGGCCTCAAGGCCCTGTTGCGCGACGTGCTGAGAGAGCCGGCGTTCGCTGCGGTTCTGGTGACCGACGTCAGTCGATGGGGCCGCTACCAGGACCCGGACGAAGGGGCCCACTACGAGTTCCTGTGCCGCAGGGCGGGCGTCACCGTCCTCTACTGCAGCGAGGCGTTCGACAATGACGACAGTCAAGGCGCGCTCATTCTCAAGACGGTGAAGCGGGTCATGGCGGCAGAGTTCAGTCGTCAGCTTTCACTGCGAACCCGAGCGGGCCTGCTCCGCTACAGAAGCGCCGGCGGGAGCGCGGTCGCGGTGGCCCCCTACGGCTTCACCAAGATCGATCCGCGTCGGCCTGAACATGCTGCGTCCGGACACGTCTCGCACATCCGGCCTGCGCGCGGCCCCTATCTTGTGCCCGGACCGCCAGAGGAACTGGACGTCCTGCGCCGCATCTTCGACGCCTACGGCTCGCAGGGGCTCTCTCAGATCGCGATCGCGAGACTGTTGAACGAGGACGGTTTGACGTGCCGTGGCTTGCCGTGGACTACCCCCCGGGTGACAGCCGTTCTCGGCAACGAACTGGCCATCGGCATTCACGCCTACGGCCGGAGCCGCACGGTTCTGCGAGGGCCCACCTCGAACCTCGATCGGGCCGAGTGGAAACGGGTCCGGGTCTTCGAGCCGCTGATCGCCCCGTCGCTCTGGGACAAGGCCGCCAGACGTCGTTTGAACGGCCGCCGAAGCAAGGCCACGGACGCGGCGCTCATCGAAGATCTTAAAAGACTGATCGCGCGGTTCGGCGGCGTGACGAGCCGGATGGTGAGCGAGCACGGTCTCGTCTCGTCCGGGGTCTATGCGACACGGTTCGGTTCGTTTCGGGCTGCGCTGCGCCTGGCGGGGCAGGAGACCCTTCGCTCCAGTCCCACACGCTGGACCAGACGCGCGACGACCTGGGAGAGGATCGAACCGCTGCTGCGAAGGATGCACGCCGAGCGGGGCTCAGTGACCGGGGCCATGATCGACGCCAGCCCCGATCTTCCCAGCGTCAGAACCGTTGAAAAATACATTGGGCCGATCGACGCTCTCCCCCAACGTCTGGAACTCAACCCCACTGGGACCCCCGAGATGAGGGCGACCTCCTTTTAGAAGCGGGTGTGTTGATGTCTGGGAAGCGCCAACTCATCTCCATCCTGCGGCAGTCAGGACACGATCCAATGCGGACTTTCAGGGCGTCCGTTTCTCGGCTTGGGGCGTCGGCGCAAAACGGACAGGGCAGGGATGTCCGCTTCTGGCTCTTTTCGGTCGTTGGCAACGTCCGTTATCCGCGCATCGGGTGGGGAAAGCCTGGGGACCACCTTCGGCAACGGCGACCTCCGCAAGTTCCGACAAGGTAGTTTTGGGATTTGGAGGATTGGGTTGCTTGCCCTTCCCGGCGAAGGCCGATGCATAACCCTGCGGACTTCAATAGTAGCCTTCTCCCGACTGCGCCGCTGCCCATCGACGAGCCGAAAAGCCATCTAGCTTGTCTGGCCACGAGGTCCGGCCCGGCTGGAGCTCGGAGGCTCTGACCACCACCGCGGGCCAGGCCGCCTGGCCGCTTTCGTCCCGGAGCTCGAAACGGACCGTCGGATCGTCTGAGGTGAGATCGAAGTCGATGACGCCGAAGTTGACGTCCGCCGAGAAGGCCTGCCGGACACGCATGATGGGACGCCCCGTAAGGTAGAGGTCGACCGGGTCCTGGGCCAGAGGCGAGCTGACAAACTCGTAGAGATCGTAGCCGCCGCGCTCCGACCAGGGCAGACAGTTCATCTCGCCGAAGTGGGTGTCGCCGGACAGCAGGACGACGCCGGTCACCCCTGCGGCCATGATCTCAGTGAAGATAGCGTCGCGCTCATGGGTGAAGGAAGCCCAGGAATCCGCGCCTTCGACTTTGCCGTCATTCCACCCCGAGCCGGAAATCAGCACCTTGAAGGGTGCCCGGCTGGCTCTCAGTCCGTCCAGAAGCCAGTCGCACTGGGCCGTGCCGAGCATCGTCTTGCCCGCGACGTTCGGGTCCTCGTTGGGGTCGCGATGATAGCGGACATCGAGGAAGAAGAAGTCGACCCCGCCGTGCGCCCATCGGAAGAAGGCGCCGGGGGCTCCCGGCAGGCCCCCGGACGGATTGGGCCAATAGCGTCGGAAGGTCTCCAGGGCCGCGACCTTGGCGGGATGGCGGCGGTCCTGGTCGTTGAGGCCGTAGTCGTGGTCGTCCCAGATGCAGAACTGGGGCGTGGTCGCCATGAAGCGGCGGATCTCCGGAAGGTCTCGTTGGCGACGATACTCCTCGGCGATAATGTCTGGCTCCAGGCTGTCGGCATACACCGCGTCGCCCGCCCACACGAACAGGTCGGGCCGCGCCGTGTCGATCGCCTGCCAAATAGGCTGGACGGGATAGCGAGCCCGCCGCGCGCACGATCCGAACGCGAGGCGGAACGCGGATGGCCCGACCGGCTGGGTGGCCAGTCGCCATGGCTCATGGCCTGCGTCATCCGGATTGGGTCTGCCATCGACGATCACGCGATAGGCATACTTCACGCC
This sequence comes from Caulobacteraceae bacterium, assembly GCA_947475735.1. Taxonomy (GTDB): domain Bacteria; phylum Pseudomonadota; class Alphaproteobacteria; order Caulobacterales; family Caulobacteraceae; genus Brevundimonas. The sequence continues at coordinate 8,083 of CANJLQ010000025.1, read as the reverse complement.
GGGCTCCAGCCCCGACAGGCGATGAACCTGGATGTAATCCTCGGCCGCGTCGGCCGGGAGAACCGCCGTGCGACGCGGGGCAGAAAACAGGGGATCGCGATCATACTCGATGCAGATGGGCCAGGTTCCGCTGGCGCGAGTCCAGACGGCGGCCTCGTCGGTCGAACACCAGCCAAGGACCGGTCCCTGCATCAGTCGCTTGATGCCGATCCAGTCTAGGTTGGACTGGGCCAGTGCCAGGCCGGGCGCGGCCGTCGCCATTGCGGTCGCAAGAACGGTTCGGCGGTTCACCGGCATCGAGACCTCGCTTTGGACACTGACTTCACGGATCACGCCGCCAACACGGCGGCGGCGCGTCGTCGTCGTCAGAAGTTGTAGAGCAGTCCGACGCCATAGGTCGCGGGCGCACCGACCAGACGCGAGGCCCCGTTCAGCTCGGGGTAATAGACCTCGTCGGTGATGTTGCGGCCATAGGCGTAGACTGACCAGTCACCCGGCGTCGCCAGCTCGAACCGGGCGTTCACCAGCGTGTAGGCCTCGGCGGTGTTGCCCGGGATAGCGTTCAGACGGTTCGATTCTTCACCATGGTGCGAGACGCCCAGGCGCGAGCTCAGGGCCCAGCCGTTGGCGAAGCTCAGGCCATGGTTCACCGACAGGGTGGCCGTGACATCTGGCGCGCCGGGCAGAGGATCGCCGACCGTCGCGAGGACATCCGCGACGCGGGCCGAGCTGAACGAGATGATCTCGGATTCCAGGAAGGCGGCCGACAGATCAACGTCCAGGGTCTGGGTATCCGTCTCGAACAGGACGGCGTTGATGGCGAAGTCGATGCCAGAGGTCTCAGCCTCGCCCACGTTGGCCCGGCCGTTGGTGTCATTGGCCAGGCGGGTAGTCGCCTGAAGCTCCTCGAAGTCGTAGGCGAAGGCGTCCAGCGAGACGCGGAAGCGTCCGGTGGTCCAGCGCAGGCCGGCCTCGTAGGCGGTGACGGTCTCCGAATCGAACGGCAGGGTCTCGGCTTGGGTGAAGATCGAGGTGCCGTCGAATCCGCCGGCCCGATAGCCGGTGCCGGCCGAGACGAAGACGTTCAGTTCGGAGGTGATGTCGTATTTGGCGGTGATGCGGCCTGAGACGTTGTCGTCTTCAAACTCCCGATCCCAGATGAAGGGATTGGTCGTTGCGAAGGTCGTGGTGAACGTCGAGATGCGCCACGGGTTCAGGTCGTCGTTCCGCCCACTAAAGGTCGCCTCGTCACGGGTGTATCGCAGGCCGCCTGACAGCTGCAGCCGGTCGGTGACGCGGAAATCGACCTGGCCGAAGGCGGCGGCGCTGTCACGGGTCTGGACATAGGTGTGATCGTAGATCGTGCGCGCGGTGTAGCTGGTCCAGCGCGTGTCGAAATCAATGTCGTCCGCGATGACGAAGGCACCGACGATCCAGTCGAAGCGGCCACCTGTGTCGTCACCCAGCCGGATCTCGAGGGAGGCCTGGTCCAGGCTCTCGTCGAAATCGTAGCGTGATGCAGGATAGGGCGACCCGTCGCCGTTCCCCTGAACCGAGCGGGTCGTGCCCTGGGCCCCGGCCACAACGGTGAGGTTCAGATTGTCGCCGAGCGCGTGCTCCAGGGTGGCGGAGGCTCCGTAGATGTCGATGTCCTGGGTCGGATACTCGGCCGAGTAGAACTCGAACGGATCGTCGTTCTCACCGGCGTTGGCGATGTTGGTGTCCAGTGCCGCCGAGATCCGGTCGTACTGACGGCTTTCGCCCCGGTCGAGGCTGCCGAACAGCTTGAGGGTCAGCTCGGTCTCGGGTGCCAGGTCGATCGCGACTGTCGCACGCCCGGCGACCAGGTTCTTGTCGCCGAACCCTTCCCGGCGACCCGGATCGAGGATCGGCGGCATCTGGTTTTGCACCACGCCGCCGACCGACAGCCGGAAACCGGCCAGATCACCCGCACCGGCACCGTCCATGAACCCGCCGCCCTGTTCGGCCAGGATCGCCACCCGCACGCCCACGTTCTCCGTGATCGGTCCACCGAAGGCGGTCTCGAAGGCGGTGTAGTCGTAGCTGCCGTATTCCACCCGTGCGGAGCCCTCGCGCTGCTCCGCCGGTCCGTTCGTGAGTACGTTGATCACGCCGGCGGTGGTGTTGCGGCCATAGAGGGTGCCCTGAGGTCCCTTGAGGATCTCGACTCGTTCCAGGTCGAACAGGGGCATGCCCAGATAGGCATTAGACGTCTGGTAGACGCCGTCGACGTGCAGGGCGACCGAGGGGTTTCCGTTTGGCTTGTAGTCGTCGGCACCGCCGATGCCGCGGATGCTGATCAGGCCGTAGTTCGTTCCGCCGAAGGCGTAGTTGATCGAGACGCCCGGAACCTCGTCGACCAGCCCGACGACGTTGTCGATCCCGCGCCGTGCCGCATCTTCACCATCCACGACCGTCACCGCCAGGGGCACGTCCTGGATGCGCTGCTCGCGCTTCTGGGCTGTGACGATCACATCCTCGACCGCAGTGGCGTCACCCGCCTGGGCGGTTCCCGCCGAAAGAGAAAAGGTGCGCTCCCCAACGCGCGTGGCGATCAACCCTGAGCCCTGAAGAAGTTGGCGCAAGGCCTCGGCGGGTGGCAGGAGGCCCGTTACCGCATTCGCTCGCTTGTCGCGCACCAGGTCCGGCGAGAACAGGACCTGGACATCGGCCGTGCCGGCGAAACGGGTCAGGGCCGTTTCCAGCGATTGGCTCTCGATCGAGAAGGCGACGGGCTGGCTGGCCGACTGTGCAAGAGCAGGCGCGCTCGCGCAGAGCGCCGCGACGGCGCAGCAAGCGAACAGGCCGCGTCTGATTGCGCCGCGGCGCGGTTTCGAAACGATCATGATGTGCCCCTGAAATCGATGTGTCCGGTCCCGACCGGCTCGATTTCAGGAACGCCGGAGTCCGTGACGATCCCCATCCCGTCTCGGAAATTTCACGGAACCGTAGTCGCTCTGTCAGGCGCATCGATCCGCCAGACACCGGTGCCGACCGCCTGCACCTTCAGCCCGAAGCTTCCTTCCAAAGCCAAAGCGAATTCTCGCGCGCCATCGTAACGGAACGAGCCGGAGATCCTGGTGCCCCCAACCTTGGGGTCACCAAGGACAAGTCGGTCACCGGAGTATCGATTGAACGCCGACACCACCTCATCGAGTGACCGGTCGCGCACCACCAGTCGACCGACCCGCCACGCTGTCGAGGTCTCGACATCAACCGGTTCGATGCGGGCTTGCTTCAAGGCCGACAACCGCTGGCCCGGGACCAAGCGACGAGCAGGCCCGAACGATTCCTCGCGCGACGACACGATCACTTCGCCCTGTTCAAGCACGACCTCGGCCTGGGCCTTGCCGTCCGACAAGGTGACCTGGAACCGTGTCCCGAGTGCGGTGACTTGGCGGTCGCCAGCCTCGACCACGAATGGGCGATCGGGATAGTGAGCCACCGCGAAGTAGGCCTGTCCAGCTTCGAGCTTCAAGCCGCGTCGCTGCTCTGTGAAATCCAAGCGGACACGGGAGAGGGGCGCCAGAGTGACCTGCGAGCCGTCCGGCAGGGGGGCCGTCAATCTCTGACCCGTCTTGGTGACGATCAGGGCTCGCGCCGGAGACGGGGCGGCGCTCATCCAGACGGCTCCGGCGATCCCCGTGGCGACGGTGGCCCCGCTGAGCCCAAGCAGAAGGCGACGACGGCTGGGCCTTGCCGCCGTGTCCAGCGCCCGGGATCGCATCGCGAGAACCGGGGGCTCGCATCCTGCCAGACCCAGCTCCATCCAAGCCATCTGACAGTCGCGGTAGGTGCGCGCGTGATCCGGATCAGCTTGAAGCCAGGCGTTAAAGGCCGCCTCGCGCTCCGGTGACACCTGATCGCCGCCATTCATCCGCGCGAACCACAGGTCGGCCGCGTCGGTCTGGTCGTCGTTATCGTTCATTGGAGGCTGGGACAGGGACGGGGGCTCCATGGGCATCAGTCGGCAGTCGTTGCAAGCGCCGCGCGCAGGGCCGACATGGACCGGACCATGTGCTTCTCGACGGCGCTGACCGAGATCCCGAGGCGGTCCGCGATCTGGCCATACGTCAGGCTCTCGAACCGGCGCAGGATGACGATCGTACGGGCCCGCGGGGGCAGGCTGTCCAGCGCCGCCAGCATCAAATCCAGGCGCTTGCGGCCATCGACGACCTGCTCGGGCGAAGGCTCGTCGGTCGCCGCGTCGATGTCGTCGAGATCGAAGTGTCGTCCGCCCCGCGCCTGCTGCCGCCGCACCCGGTCGCGCGCCAGGTTGGCGGCGGCCTCGAACACATAGCCGTCGAGGTTCTGGATGGCGAAAAGGTCGGCGCGCCGCAGGAGCCGCAGAAAGAGCTCCTGGACCAGTTCCTCGGCATCTGAGGCGGATTGCGTCCGCCGCTGGAAGTATCGCATCAAGGCGGGCCGCAGACGCCGGGACAGAGCGTCAAACGCCTGAATCCCAACCGCGCCCCCGAGGTTTGGGGCGGCCAGGCTCAGATCAGGGTCGGGCGTGTCGCTCACCCTCGCCGAATGCCACACGGTCATAACCCCTTGATGTCAGCGTTGCGGATGGCGCACAGCCGCAGCGACCACAACCGGCTCGAAGGGTCTAACGCAGCAGATCTCAAGACCCACATCTGTCCCAATTGGCTCTGGCAGAGACGAGCTTCGACCGGGACGGTTTGGCAATGTCCGCTTGTGAACTAGCGGCGAACGTCCACTTCTGGCGCAGAGCCGTCAACGCCGCTCCTCTTTGGGCCCTACCTCCCCCCCAATTCCCTGGAACGGCACCGCGGGTTGACTGACGGACAGCACCGTCAAACTTTGACCCGGTCGCGGCTTCGCGCTTTCCCGGCCACAATCTGGATTCGACGACTCTGAACGGCTCAAGGCCGTATTTGCTCTTGCGCACGTCACGCATCGCGACTGAGCCCACCTGACGGGATGCGCATCCAGAGGTACAACTGACGAAATCCGGTTCGCGCGCATGGAACTGAGCCGCGAGACTGCCGAGCCGAGACTAGGCGTGAACCGCAAGGTTACGATCCGGTCTGTGTGCGGCGATCTGGAGAGACGCCGTGCGGGTGCGACCATTCCAGGGACATGCCTCTGCAAGTTCAGGAAGGAGCGGGATCGCCCCAGCCGGTGACACGCCCGCGGGGTGCCAGAGCCCCCTGAGCTGACAGCAGGGGTGTCCAGCGGGACAAATCCCAGAGGCGATGAGGACAGGAGGGCCGATGAGCGCGAACACCTAACGGGCGTTCGGGCGCCGTTGACAAGATCGATGCCCGGACACGGGACGTAGGTCCCCATTCTGCACGAGACCGAAGAAGGCGAGATCGCCTGCGGGGAAACAGACCCGTTCGCGCTTCGTGACGGGGCCGGGCGCTCACCGGCGCACCCACGGGCACTGTTGGCGAAAATGAGATCGCTCTGGAGGTGCCGAAGAGGCATGGGCTGAGCGACAGAGGGGCCAGACATCCGACGCGGCCCCTTGGAGATCATGTCAGATGCCCAACGCCGGGTTCAAACTGCAGCACGTCATCGGCGACGTCGCGCCGGTCCGGCATCATGGGCGCTCTGTGCCGTCGTTCCCCCGCGGTCAGGCCGAGACAGGGACGACGCACCTGCCATCCCCTGTAGGAGACCGGTGCGATCGGGCGGGCTTGGCACCTGCTGCCATCGCGGCACCAGGGGCATGAACTCCGATCTTCACGCCTTCAGCCGCCGCGCCCTGTTGAAGGGCGCGACAGCCTCAGCCTCGCTGCTAGCCACCCCTGAAACCCTCTATGCCAAGGCTGCCGCAGAGACCGGTGTCGCCTGGGGACTGGCGACGCGTGACCTGGACGGCGACGTGGCACCGCACGTCATGCGACCCGTTTCTGGTCGCCTGCCTGCAGGCCTTGAGGGAACCTTGTTCCGGAATGGGCCTGCGAAGTTTCGACGCCCTGGTGGCACGGCAGCGCATTGGTTCGACGGCGACGGGCTGATGCGGGCCTACCGTGTGCAGGACGGTCAGGCCGTCTTCGATGCGCGGTTCGCCGACACGCCAAAGCGCCGACGCGAAACCCAGCTGGACGCCGTGGTGACGCCAGGCTTCGGGACGCTTGGCGATGACCGGGCCCAGGTTGAGCGCAGCGATGACGCCAGCCCCGCCAACATCGCTGTCATGCGCGCCGGGACGTCCGTCTGGGCGCTCTGGGAGGTGGGCTCCCCGCTGGCGATGTCCGCCGATGACCTGAGCACACGAGGGTTCGTGACTCTCAGGGAGGATCTTCGTGGAATGCCGTTTCAGGCGCATCCCCGCCACGATCCAGATGGGTCGATCTGGAACATCGGCGTGAACGGCTCCGCTGCTGTGATCTGGCATCTCGCTGCGGATCGCAGCTTGAACCGCGCCGATATCCTCACCCTGCCCAGGGCCAGCTACATCCATGACTTCACGGCGACCGCCCGACATCTGGTCATCGTCCTTCAGCCCCTGATTTACCAGCGAAACGGCTTTCCATTCATCGATCAGTACATGTGGCAAGGCGAGCTCGGGACGCTCGTCGTCGTCATCGACAAGGCAGACCTGAGCCATCAGCGCATCTACGAACTGCCGTCCTTCAGCTTCTTCCATCTCGGCGACGCCTGGGAAGACCTCGCCGGGACCATCCGGTTTGATGTCGCCCGCTATCCGGACCCCACTTTTGCTCTCGAGGGGGGAAAACGACTGATCGAAGGGCGCAGCAGCGTACCCGGCGTAGAAGCCACGCTGGAGCGCGTGACGCTGACGGCGGATGGCAGGGCCTCGTTGACGTCGTCCGGCGTGAGTGCGGAGTTTCCTCACGGGGACCCACGACGCGCCGGCCTGTCACAGTGCCTGACGGTTCACGTCTCGGGGCAGAGGCCCGAGGCTCCCCTGCCTTCAACCCTCGCGACATGGAACTGGGACACAGGGGTTGCCGACCGGTTTGACTTCGGAGCCGAACAGATCGTCGAGGAACCCCTCATGGTTCCCAAACCCGGCAGCGCGGACGACGCCTGGGTCGTTGTTCCCACACTGAACCTGGCCGCACAGGCCAGCGAACTGCACCTGTTCGAGGTCGGGCGACTGTCGGCCGGACCTGTCGCAAGCCTTCGTGCAGACGTGGCTGTCCCTGTCGGGTTCCACGGGACCTGGGCCTAGGCTGAGATCACCAGATTACCATACGGACGAAACCCGAGGGATCATGACGACATCGGCGACGGCGGCGGGACGCGAACCCCGAACGCGGCAAGGAAAACGCTTCCGAGCGCTCGCATCGAGCCTGGTCGGCGCGCTCCTGATTGCAGGCGGTTCGGCAGGCGTTTGTGCCGCTGCCGCCCAGCAGCCCCGCCTGCCGGACACTGCGACCGGGTCGCTCGTGATTGAACATGTCACCGTGCTTCCGATGACTGAGACCGGCGCGATCCTGACGGATGCCACCGTCGTGGTCGAGAATGGTCGCATCACATCCTTCACCGGCCCGGGCCCTGTGGAGGCACTGCGGGTGAACGGCGAGGGCAGGTGGCTCATCCCGGGCCTGATGGATCTCCACGTCCACCTGCCCACCGCTGGATCACCGAGGCCGCCAAGCTATCCAACCGAGCCACCGTCGGTCTTCTTCGACACCCAGGACCTGATGACACCGTTCATAGCCAACGGCGTCACGCAGATCTTGAACATGGATTCGGTACCGGCATCCGTGGGTCAGAGAAACGAAGTCGCCAGTGGAGCGGTGCTTGGGCCGCACGTGGCTCTGGCCGCCGTGATCAATGGCGGTGAGGCACCCAACGGTCGGATTGTGAACACTCCCAAGGACGGGCGTCAGGCAGTGAGATCCGTAAGGGCGGAAGGCTATGATTTCATCAAGCCCTACTCCGGCCTTGACGTCGAGACCTTCCTCGTGACGTGACCCCCGTTTCTCATCCAGCCATAACGAGAGTCCTTGGTTGATCTGAGCCGTGATTGGCTGGGGTGGCAAGAGGCCGGTCTGCGCAGCCATCAACCCGCGCAGCAGGCCGGCCGATGTGTCCGGTGAGCGCCTTTGCGTAG
>CANJLQ010000024.1 GCA_947475735.1 Caulobacteraceae bacterium | reverse complement strand
GGAAGCGCTCGGCCTTCGGCGACACCAACCAGCACGGCATGGAGGGCGTGAAGTTCTGGACCAAGGTCAAGACGGTGACGGCCCGCTGGCCCGACTCGGAGCTGGAGCATGCGGACAGCTCCTTCGTGATCCCGACGATGCGCTAGATCCGGCAGGTTTGTGAACCTGACGGTCCGCGTTCGCACCATCGCGCGTTCTAGCGAGGCGGGACGGGCAGGAAGCGGCCCGAGGTTAGAGGACGAGAAGTGGGCCTTGCCAGCCCCTCTCAATGTCGCCTTTTCGGCGATGTGCGAGCGGCCGCTTCTGGCGCAAACAAGTCAGGCTGAACCACCAATAGCACGGCAAAGCTAGCGCGACGGATCTTATGAAGGGATTTAGGAAACGCTGAGGACTGAACGAAAATCCTCTTCAAAATCTCGTACTTACGTGAAAAAGTGGCGCACCCGAGAGGATTCGAACCTCTGACCCCTGCCTTCGGAGGGCAGTACTCTATCCAGCTGAGCTACGGGTGCATCCGCGCGGTCGCTTGACGACCGGACGAAGGGCCATACAGCAGCGGGCGACGGGCCTCAATCCCGAATGCGGGCGAGCGTCACAACCTGCTCCGTCATCCTCGGACTTGATCCGAGGATCGGACGCAGTGCGAACTCGTGCTGGACGCGGTGGCACGATATCAGCACCAGCGACGTCTCAGCGCGCGGGCAATCCGATCCTCGGATCATCCCGGACCTGATCCGGGACCGAGGATGACGGTATTGGTTTCAAGGCCGTCGAAGACATTCTAGCCTCCGGGTGCCTTTCGATTGGGAGACGACGCCATGCGGGCTCTGGTTCTGGGATTTCTGCTGCTGCTCGGGGCCTGCGCCAGCACGCCCGCCGCGCGGCCCGACCCGTCGGGCGACAGCCTGGACGCCATCGCCCGCGACTACGTCGCCCTGATCCTGGAGATCGGCGAGCGCGAGCCCGGCTATGTCGACGCCTACTATGGCCCGCCCGAATGGGCCGCCGCCGCCAAGGCCAGCCCGCGCGAGGTCCCCGCCCTGATCCAGGACGCGGCCTCCCTGACCCAGCGTCTGAACGCGGTCTCCACCGCCGGGGCCGAGCCCGCTGTAGCGCAAAGGAAGGCCTATCTGCTGGCGCACGTTTCCGCCGCATCCGCCCGGCTGCGCATGATCGGCGGCGAGCGCCTCAGCTTCGCCGACGAAGCCGAGGCCCTGTTCGGCGTCCGACCAGAGATCCTGCCCCTGTCGGCCTATGACCCGATCCTGGCGCAGATCGACGCCCTGGTGCCCGGCGAAGGCCCTCTGGCCGCGCGCGTCGCGGCGTTCCGCACCGGCTTCCAGATCCCGACCGACCGGCTTCAGGCCGTGTTCGACGCCTCGATCGCCGAATGCCGCGCCCGCACCGTGCGCCACATCGCCCTGCCCGCGAACGAGCGCTTCACCCTGGCCTTCGTCACCGACAAGCCCTGGTCCGGCTACAACTACTATCAGGGCGGGGCCGCCAGCCGGATCGAGATCAACACCGACCAACCCATCTTCACCGACCGCGCCGTCGACCTGGGCTGTCATGAGGGCTACCCCGGCCATCACGTCTACAACGCGCTCCTGGAACGCACCTTCGTGACGGAGCGCGGCTGGGTCGAGATGAGCGTCTATCCGCTCTATTCGCCCATGTCGTTCGTGGCCGAGGGCAGCGCCAACTACGGCATCGACCTGGCCTTTCCGGGCGACGAGGCGGCGGTGTTCGAGCGCGACGTGCTCCTGCCGCTCGCGGGCCTGACGGGCGCGCCGGTGGCGGAGAAGGCCGAACTGAACGCCCTGGTCCGTCGCCTGGGCCGCGCCGAATACACGATCGCCGACGCCTATCTGGCCGGCCGCATCGACCGGGCCGAGGCCACGCGGCTGCTATCCCAGTATATGCTGACGACGCCAGAGCGCGCGGCCCAGCGCGTGCGCTTCATCGACACCTACCGCAGCTACATCATCAACTACGGCCTCGGCCGCGACGTGGTTCAGGCCTGGGTCGAACGCCAGGGGCCGGACCGCTGGCAGGGCATGGAGACGCTGCTGTCGAGCCAGATCCTGCCGGTGGATTTGCTGCCTTGAGCACAGGCAAAACGCGCTCAAGCAGCGAGCGACCGCGTCGCGAGCATTAGCGCCTCTTGCTTATTGCGCCGTCATCCCGCCGTCGATCTTGAACTCCGACCCCGTCACGAACTTCGACTCGTCCGACGCCAGATACAGCACGCAGTAGGCCACATCGTCGGGCTCGCCGATCCGCTTCAGCGGGATGCCGCGCGCCAGCTTCTCGTGGGCGACCGACTCGTCCCCGCCCGCCATGGCGATGAAGGGATCGAGGATGGGCGTCTTGATGAAGACCGGGTGCACCGAGTTGCAGCGCACGTTCCAGTCCTTCTTGGCGGCCTCCAGCGCCAGGGTCTTGGTGTACATCCACACCGCCGCCTTGGTGGCGTTGTAGGCCCCCATGCCCACCCCCGCCGCCAGCCCGGCGATCGAGGAGATGTTCACGATCGAGGCCGGGGCCGCCGCCCGCAGATGGGGCATGGCGTGTTTCGAGCCCAGCATCACGGACTTCAGGTTGATGTCGAACTGACGCTGCCAGTTCTCGACCGTGTCCTGCTCGACGAAGGCCAGCGGTCCGCCGACGCCGGCGTTGTTGATCAGGATCGACAGCGAGCCCATGGCCGCGACGGCCTCGGCGACCACCTCGGCCCAGCGCGCCTCGTCGGCCACGTCGTGCTGGAAGGCGAAGGCCGAACCCGACGTCTCCGCATTGATCGACGCGGCCAGGCTTTCCGCCCGCGCGCCGTCGATGTCGGTGACGGCGACCTTGGCGCCCTCGCGCACCAGCATGCGGGCCATGGCCTCGCCCAGGCCCCCGGCGGCGCCGGTGATGAGGGCGGTCTTGCCCGCGACGCGTCCGGTCATCTCAGTGTCCTCCCAGGCCGGCGGCGGCCTCGTCGATGAAGCGGGCCAAGGTCGTGTCCAGCTCGGTCACGCCCCCCGCGTCGTGGGTCGTCAGCAGCACCTCGACCCGGTTGTAGACATTGGACCATTCCGGATGGTGATCCATCGTCTCGGCCTTGATCGCCACCCGCGTCATGAAGGCGAAGGCGGCGTTGAAATCGGCGAATTTCAGCGATCGGTGGATGGCGGGGCGGTCCCCAGGGGCGACGGACCAGGCGGTCAGGTCGGCGACGGCGGCGGCGGGGTCGATCACGGGACGGGTCATGGTCTTCGCCTAGACCGACCACCTGAACCCGGCAAGGGCGGTCGGAACCCACGGTCAAGCTGAGGCGTTGGCAAGCGTCGCCATTCAACCGGATACACCCCATGGACAATCTGTGGATCGCCTCTCTCGCCGACACCGACCGCCGGCGTCTGGAACCCCACCTGAACCAGCGCCCCTTCGCCCAGGGCCAGATGCTGTATGACGCGGGCGAAGAAGTCGACGAAGTCTGGTTCCCGCTGACCGGCGTCGTGTCTCTGATGACCGTCCTGCCCGAGGACCGGCTGGTCGAGACCGCCGCCATCGGCCGCGAGGGCCTGGTCGGCGTGACCTGCGGGCCGATGAACGCCCGCGCCTCCAGCCGCGCCATCGCCCAGATCGAGGGGGCCGCCGCCTGTTGCCCCGCCGCCGTCTTTTCCGATGCGCTCAGCGAAAGCGAGAGCCTGAGGAACGCCCTGTCGCGCTACACAGAGAGTCTGTTCGCCCAGGTCCAGCAGACCGCCGCTTGCAATGCCCAGCACCGGCTGGACGAGCGCTTGGCGCGCTGGCTCCTGACGCTGCACGACCGCGCCGAAGGCGAGCGGTTCGACCTGACCCAGGCCGACATCGCCGGCATGCTGGGCGTGCGCCGCGCCACCGTCTCGGAGGTCGGATCGGCGCTGGAGGACAAGGGCTTGGTTCGGCGGGGCCGGGGCTGGGTCGAGGTGCTGGACCGCCCCGCGCTCGAGCGCCACGCCTGCGGCTGCTACACCGCGATCCGAGACGTCATGAAGGACCTGCGCGTCCCCTTCCCGAAGGCGGCGTTAGACGAAGGCGACCTGCGGCCACGCGGGCGGATGACGCGGGCGCTTCGCCGGGCTAGACCGCGCCCATGACCGAGACCGGCCCGACCTCTTCCTTCGGCTTTCGCGACGTGGATGCGCGCGAGAAGGTGCGCATGGTGCGCGGCGTGTTCGACAGCGTGGCCTCCAGCTACGATCTGATGAACGACCTCATGAGCGGCGGCGTCCACCGGCTGTGGAAGGACGCGGCCGCCGCGAAGCTGAACCCCCGGCCGGGCGAGACCATCCTCGACGTCGCGGGCGGCACCGGCGACATGGCCCGGCGCTATTCCAGGCTCGCCCGCCGCGCCCAGGAACGGCGGGGCGGCGCCGACGCCTCCGTCATCGTGCTGGACTACAACGCCGAGATGATTCTGGCGGGCGTGGCCAAGGGCGGCGAGCCCGAGATGGTCTGGACCGTCGGCGACGCCATGAAGCTGCCCATCCCCGACGCCTCGGTCGACGCCTATTCGATCAGCTTCGGCATCCGCAATGTCGCCGACATCGCCGTCGCGCTGAAGGAGGCCCGCCGCGTGCTGAAACCCGGCGGCCGGTTCCTGTGCCTGGAGTTCTCGCGTCCCACCGCCGAGGCGGTCCGCGCCGCCTATGACGCCTGGTCCTTCCACGCCATTCCCCGCATCGGCGGCTGGGTGGCCAAGGACCGCGACAGCTATCAGTATCTGGTCGAGAGCATCCGCCGCTTCCCCGACCAGCCGACCTTCAAGGCCATGATCGAGGACGCCGGCTTCAGCCGCGTCGCCGTCACCAACCTGTCCGGCGGGGTCGCGGCCATCCATTTCGGGTGGGCGGTCTGAGCCCCAATCCCTCATACCGGGTCGCCCCCGCCGCCCCGCCGACGGTTGCCGTGCGCGATCCCATCGGCGCGACCTTGCGGCTGCTGCGCTGGGGCGGGGCCCTGGCGCGTCACGACGCCCTGCTGCCGCGCGAGATCACCCCCCTCCTGCCCGCCTGGTTCCGCCCCATCGCGGCCTTCATCCACCTGTTCGCCGGACGCGAGGCCCGGAACGGCCGCCCGGGCCAGCGGCTGGGCCGCGCCTTCGAGACGCTTGGTCCCGTCGCCATCAAGCTGGGCCAGGTCATGGCCACCCGCGCCGACATCTTCGGCATCGAGTTCGCCCGCGACCTCGGCCGGCTCAAGGACAGCCTGCCCCCCTTCCCGACCGACCAGGCCCGGCGCGAGATCGAACGCTCGATCGGCCGCCCGGTCGACAGCCTGTTCCTCGACTTCGGCGATCCGGTCGGGGCGGCGTCGCTTGCCCAGGCCCACCCCGCCTGGCTGGCGGACGGCCGCAAGGTCGCGGTCAAGGTGCTGCGTCCCGGCGTCGAACGCCGCGTCGTCACGGGCCTCGACGCCATGCGCCTCGCCGCCGGACTGGTCGACCGTCTGGTGCCCGCCGCCCGGCGGCTGGAGCCCCGCGCCTTCGTCGAGACCGTGGCCCGCTCCATGTATCTGGAGCTGGACATGCGGCTTGAGGCGGCCGCCGCCTCAGAGCTTCACGACATCATGGAAAAGGCCCGCGCCGACGGGGCCCACATGTCGGCACCCAAGGTCGTCTGGGACGGGGTGGGAAAGCGCGTCCTGACCCTGGAATGGGCCACCGGCCTGCCCATGACCGACCCCGAGGCGATCCGTCAGCCGGGCATGGACATCGACGCCCTGGCCGACAACGTCGTGCGCGCCTTCCTGGTCCAGGCGCTAGACTACGGCACCTTCCACGCCGACCTGCACGAGGGGAACCTGTTCACCCATGCCCCGGCCGAGCTGACCGCCATCGACTTCGGCATCGTCGGCCGCCTGGGCCCGGCCGAGCGGCGCTACCTCGCCGAGATCCTGTGGGGCTTTCTGACTCGCGACTATCCTCGCATCGCGCGGGTCCATTTCGAGGCCGGCTACGTCCCGCCCCACCATTCCGTCGAGGCCTTCGCCCAGGCGCTCCGCGCCGTCGGCGAGCCCGTGATCGGCCGCGCCGCGTCGCAGGTCTCGATGGGCCGGCTGCTGGGCCAGTTGTTCGAGATCACCGCCCTGTTCGACATGCATCTGCGGCCCGAGCTGATCCTGCTGCAGAAGACCATGGTCTCAGTCGAGGGGGTCGCGCGGCGTCTGAACCCCGATCACGACCTGTGGTCCGCCGCCCAGCCGGTGGTCGAGCGCTGGATCATGCGAGAGCTCGGCCCCCGCGCCCAGGTCCGCGACGCGCTCAAGGAAGGCCTCGCCGCCGCCCGCGCGATCTCGCGCCTGGTCCAGGACCCGCCCGCGACCCAGACGGTGGTCGTCGAGCGGGTGCAACCGTCCCGCTGGCTGGGGGTTGGGGTGGCTGCCGCGGTGCTCATTTCGACGGCCGCCCTCGTTCTGTCGCTTTGGCCCGGGATCCTGGGCTGAACCGCAAAGGTAAAGCCCTTGACCCGACTACCTTCCCTGATTGTCCTTTCGGCCCTCCTCGGCGGGGTCGCCGCGCCCGTCCTGGCCCAGACAGCACCGCCCGCTGTGCCCGTCCCCTCGACCCAGACCCGCGGTCTCGCGCCCGGGGCGGCCGCGGCCACCCTGCCCAACAGTTTCGATCGGCCGGCCGCCCGCGCCGTGCCCGTGGCGGCGCCGCGGGTCGCCGCGCCCACGGCCGCCCAGGTCACGGAAGTGCAGATCGCCGAGGGTCTCCTCAGGACCGTGATCGCCGATCTCGCCGAGGGGCGGCTGGATGCGGACCTTTTCACTCCCGCCCTGGCGGGGCGTCTGACGCTCCAGCTGCCCACACTGCAGCCGGTGGTCCAGGAGTTCGGAGCCTTGGGGCCGGTCGAGCCCCAGGGGCCGTCGAACGGGGCCAACCAGTTCCTGGTGACCTTCGAAAACGCGGTGACCCAGTGGGTCATCGGCATGGACGCCGACGGGCGCATCTCCGCCCTGTTGTTCCGCCCCGCCGCGCCGGCCTCGTCCGAGCCCGAGGCCGACGAGGCAGCGGCTGAGCCGCCTGTCGCGACGCCGCCGGACGCCGAGCCGTCCGACGACGACCGTTAATCCAGGTCCGGTCGCCCCCGGTTGGCCTTGACGTTCGACCGGCCCGACTTGGCCTGAAGCCGCCTCTCCTTGGACGCCCGCGTCGGGCGGGTCGCGATCCGTCGCACCGGGGCGACCGAAGCCTTGTCGATCAGGTCCTGCAACCGTTCCAGGGCGTCCGCCCGATTCCGCTCCTGCGTCCGGAACCGCACGGCCGTGATCAGGATCACCCCGTCCAGCGTCAGCCGGCTGCCCGCGGCCTTCATCAGCCGCTCGCGCACCGCATCGCTCAGGCTGGGCGAGTTCCGGGCGTCGAACCGCAGCTGCACCGCCGTCGCGACCTTGTTGACGTTCTGTCCGCCCGGCCCGCCGGATCGAAAGAAGCGGAACTCAAGCTCGTCCTCCGGGATGACCGTCACGTCGCCGATCCCGTGGGCACCGCCCGCTTCGCCCGAACGACCGCCGTATCCAGGGCCTGCAGAAAGGCCGATCGATCCTTGGGCCCGAACGGCGGCGGTCCGGAGGTCGCCACCCCCATCGACCGCAGATGCTCGCCCACCATTCGACCCGCCAGGGCCGAGCCGATCGAGTCCGCGCTGAACGCCTGGCCGTTCGCCTTCAGCGCCTGGGCCCCGGCCTTCAGGCAGCGGTCGGCCAGCGGAATATCGGCGGTGATGACGATGTCGCCCGACCCCGCCCGCTCCGCGATCCAGTCGTCGGCGACATCCGGCCCGGCGTCGACCACCACCTGCTCGATCCACGGCTGGCGCAGGGTGTTGATCCACCCGTTCGACACGACGAACACATGCAGACCGTACCGCGCGGCCACACGATAGACCTCGTCCTTCACTGGGCAAGCGTCGGCGTCGATGAAGATGCGGGGCGCGGGCATGGAGGTGGATATAGCCAATCCGTTTTCACGCGTCCCTCATCCCCTTGCGGGTCGACGAAGGACTGCATCCAAACTCCGTTCTCCCCTTGCGGGAGAAGGTGGCTCGCGAAGCGAGACGGATGAGGGGTGAAACTCGGTTTCAACCAACGAGGCGCGGTTCGAACGCTCGCCGGTGCCGTTTCCTTTCACCCCTCATCCGTCAGCCTTCGGCTGCCACCTTCTCCCGCAAGGGAAGAAGGAAGAATCTCCAGTCATCCGCACTGACCCGAAATCTCGCAGCAAATCCAACACCCGCCGCCACCGAGACCCCACGTTCTCGCCCGCATTGAACCCCCGCCCATAATCCCTCCGTCCCGCTGCTGAGGGAAAGGCGTCCTGGGCCCAGGACCCGGACGTGCGGCGGGGCGCGATCGAGCGGGGGGTGGCCGGGCGACCGGCCGCCACAGCGCGTCGTCGACGGCTACAGACCCTTTCCCGGCTGAAGGCTGAGGATCGTCGAAACACGGGTCGGGGGCGGCGCGGGACTGCCTGCGGGGCATAAAACCGCGGAGCCCGGAGGGACCTGAGACCCTCCGCCCGCCGTGGGCTTCGGCCGGACTGGGATTAAGCGGCGAAAAGGTTCGGGGTCGAAAACGACACACACCCGACAGGCTGCACGACGCCCTTCCCCGGCTGCTCACGCGAACAGATCGTGGCGGAGCCTCGGCGCGAGCCGAAAACACACATTCGGTCCCC
Organism: Caulobacteraceae bacterium; assembly: GCA_947475735.1. GTDB lineage: Bacteria > Pseudomonadota > Alphaproteobacteria > Caulobacterales > Caulobacteraceae > Brevundimonas. The sequence continues at coordinate 10,187 of CANJLQ010000024.1, read as the reverse complement.
GCAACGCGAAAGCAGGGGGCCATACCGGTTCCGGGCGACCGCCCGGGCTCCGCCGACTTTCCCGACCCGCTGCGAAAGCGCGGGGATGTCGACGCCTGTCCGGAACCCGCGCGCCAGGGTCGCCTTGACGTCCGAGGCGAGAGCACCGCAACTCCACGTCCGATTTCCGCTGTTCCGGACCGCCCCATGACCCGCGCCTTCCTCGCCGTCGCCTTCGCCGCCCTGGCCCTGCCCTCCGCCGCCCAGGACCTGTTGATCCGGGGCGGAACGATCCACACCGGGGTCGACGGTGCCCCTCCGGCCGAGGTCGTCATCGCCCGCGACGGCCGCATCGCCTATGTCGGCCCCGCCGCCGGGGCGGCCTCGACCGATGGCCTCGAGCTCGTCGATCTGAAGGGCGCGACCCTGTTCCCCGGGTTCACCGACGGTCACGCCCATCTGGACGGCATCGGCTGGCGCGAACTGACCCTGAACCTCGAAGGCTCGGCTTCCGTCGTCGACGCCATGGCTCGGCTGACGGCGTGGGCCCAGGCCAATCCGGAAGGGGTCATCATCGGGCGCGGCTGGATCGAGACCCGCTGGCCCGAGAGCGCGAACGGCGCGCGCTTCCTCACCTCGGCCGACCTCGACGCCGCCGCGCCCGGACGCGTGGTCCTGCTGCAACGCGCCGACGGCCACGCCACCGTCGCCTCCACGGCCGCTCTGTCCCGGCTCGGGATCGACGCCTCAACCCAGGCCCCCTTCGGCGGCGAGATCCTGAAGGGGTCCGACGGTAATCCGACCGGCCTGTTCATCGACGCCGCAGAGCAGCTTCTGGCGCCCCTCACGCCCCAGGCCGATCCCGAGGCCACCCGCTCCGCCTATCGTGCGGGCTTTGCGGTGGAGGCCCGCTACGGCTGGACCGGCGTGCATTCCATGAGCGTGCCCTGGCGCGACGTGCCCTTGCTGGAAGCCATGGCCGAGGCCGGCGAGGCACCGTTGCGTGTCTACAACAGCGTCACCCCGGACGGGGCCCAGGCCCTGTTCGCCTCGGGCCCGCGCGCCGTCGCTGACGGGCGGGTCATCACCCGCGCTGTCAAATACTATGCCGACGGGGCCCTGGGCTCGCGCGGAGCGGCCCTGCACCAACCCTATTCGGACGCGCCCGAGACCTCCGGCCTGATGCAGGTCACCGCCGAGCAGCAGATCCCCCTCTACGAACAGGCGCTGCGCTCCGGTATCCAGCTGGCCAACCACGCCATCGGCGATCGGGGCAATACCGAGGTCGCCGAATGGTACGCTGCGGCGCTGGGCGCCGTGCCGGCTTCGGAGCGTCCGAACGGCGAGGACGTGCGCTGGCGGATCGAGCACGCCCAGATCCTGCGTCCGTCCGACTACCACTGGTTCGAGGACCTGCCGATCATCGCCTCGATGCAGCCCAGCCACGCCATCGGCGACTTCCACTTCGCCCCCGCGCGACTGGGCGATGCGCGGCTGGACGGAGCCTATGCCTGGCACAGTCTGGTCGATCTCGGCGTTGTCGTCGTCGGGGGGTCGGACGCGCCGGTCGAGCGGGGCGATCCTCTTATCGAATTCTACGCCGCCGTGGCCCGCCGCGACCTTCAGGGGTTCCAGGGTCCGGACTGGCGCCCGCAAGAAGCCGTGGACCGGGCGACCGCGCTGAAGATGTTCACCCTCTGGCCCGCCTATGCCTCGTTCCGCGAGGCCGAGCTCGGCACCATCGAGGTCGGCAAGCGCGCCGACTTCACCGCCTTCGACATCGACCTGATGACGGTTCCGGAGGCCGACATCCCGAACGGCAAGGCCGTGCTGACCGTGGTCGACGGAGAGGTGGTCTACCGCGCTCCGTAAATCCTCCCCCATTGGGGGCTTGCGGTCGGCTCGTATACGAGCCGATCCTCAAGGCACGAAGCGAAGCGTAGTGTCGGAGGGGGCCGACCGCGCAAGCCATCACACGCGGTGATCCCCCTCCACCGCTTCGCGGTCCCCCTCCCCCAACGGGGGAGGACCAAAGAAGACGGCCGCCCCGTCACCGGAGCGGCCGCCATTCCGGGGAGGAAACGCGTGTGGCCTAGAACCGCGCCGTCAGGCTGACCGAGGCGCTGGAGCCCAGGTCGTAGTTGTTGATCCGGACCTTGTTGCCCAGCTCCTGGTATTCGTCGAACTCGGTGCCGAGCAGGTTGCGCAGTTCCAGGGCGAAGCCCAGGTCGCGGCCCATGGCCTCGAAGTCCTTGCGGTAGACGAAGTCCAGGAACACGCCGGGCTCCTGGATGTAGTCGGGCTCGCGGCTTCCGGCGACGCCGGCGCCCCGGGCGGTGATCCGCTCGGACACATAGTTGACGATGAGCGTCGCCTGCGACCGGGCCGTGTCGTCTTCCCAACCCAGTTGCAGGTTGGCGACGTGCTCGGACTGGCCTTGCAGGCGGCTGCCGTCGGCGATGAAGAAGGCGGCGCTTTCGGGCGTGCCCGCGCCGCCCAGGGTCAGCACGGTGTCGCCAGCGTCGACCGTCACCTCGGAGTCGGAGTAGGTATAGTTGGCCTGAACCAGCCAGCGCTTGTTGGCGATGAAGCTCATGCCGTTGTCGGGGAACTCGAAGTATTTCTTCGCTTCGATTTCGGCGCCGATGATGGTCGCCTGCGGTGCGTTCAGGAACGACTGTTGGCGCTGGTTGCCGACGTCAACGATGACGGCTTCGACCGGCTTGTCCAGGTCCTTGTAGAAGACGCCGGCGGTGATGAACTGCTGGCGGGCGAAATACCATTCCCACCGGGCGTCGAGGTTCAGCAGCTCGGTGTCCACCAGGAAGGGGTTGCCGATGAAGGTCCGGTCGCTTTCGGGGTCCGTGTAGGACTGAGGCGCCAGTTCGCGGAACTGCGGACGGCCGATGGTCTGCGACGCGGCGAGGCGCAGCTGCATGTCCTCGGCGAAGTTCCAGGTCACCGTGCCGGCGGGCAGATAGTACTGCTCCTCGATGCGGGTCGACTGGAAGGTGCCGGTGCCGCCGAACAGGTCGCGCGGTGTGACCGACTGTTCGCCGTCCTCGAAACGCACGCCCACCGTGGCGTTCACCAGCGGGATGATCTCGGCCTCGACCTGACCATAGACGGCGTTGACCGTCAGCTTGGCGTCATAGGCCGCGGCACCGTTCGATCCGGTGATCTCGTTGATCTGCAACACCGTGTCGTTGATGTTGAAGTCCGAGAACAGGAAGTCGACGCGGCTCTCGGTCTGGTCGGTGGTGAGACCGCCGGGCGAGATGAAGCGCAGGTCGCGACGCTCGGAATCGCGGGTGTTCTCATACAGCGCAAAGCCGGCCGAGAACTTGGCTTCGCGGAAGTCCGACAGCGGCAGTGTGTAAGCGAAGTCGGCGCCGCCCGAATAGACATCGTCGTTCAGCTCGCTGAACGAGATCAGGTTGCGCTCGATGTCGTGGACGAAGTTGCCGGTCGCATCCTGACCGTAACCGAAGCGGGTCTCATAAGGAGCGTCGCGCGAGGTCGTGGAGTAGTTGGCGCGCCAGTCGATCTCGAACGCGCCGTCCAGGAACTCGTGCTCGCCCGAGAGCTGGGTCGAGAAAAGCTGGCGGACGAACCACTCGGTGTAGTCGTCGCGCAGGATCGAACCGCCGGCGTCGAAGTCCGGACCGACCCGCGAGCGGGCCTCCTTGGTCGTGTTGCGGACGTAGAAGTTGGTCCACTTGACCTCATGATCCAGGCCCGAGAGCGACAGGCCGCCCAGCAGGTTCAGCTGGACGTCGTTCTGGGTCGAATCGAACGCGTAGCTGGTGGAGGCGACGATGTTGGAGCCCGAGAACTGGCCCTCTTCCTGGAAGCCCTGGCGGGTCGTCCAGCTGTTGTCGTAGCCGGCGACCAGGATGACGCCGAGCGTGCCGAGCGGCGTCTCGTTGGAGAAGCCGCCCGAGATTTCGAGGCTGCCGTCGACCGGGATTTCCTCGGACTGCAGCAGGCGGAGCGGCGCGTTGACCAGCGACTGGCCGATGCGGCGCAGTTGGTCGTTGGTGTAGTTCGGACCCGCCTGGATCTGGTTGCCCGAGTTGAAGGCGAGGGCCAACGGACCCGGGATGTCGCGCGTGTCGTCGTCGAAGCCGAGGAAGTCGGTCCGGCCGCCGTAGTAGATCAGGCCTTCCCGACCGGTGGTCTCGGTGTCGTAACCGATGCCGGCCGAAATTGTGAAGAACGGCTCGTTGGGCGCATCGATGGTCTGAAGATCGATGACGCCGCCGCCGAATTCGCCGGGATAGTTGACCGAATAGGTCTTCTGGACGGTCACGCCTTCCAGGATCGACGAGGGGAACAGGTCCAGCGGAACGACCCGCTGCAGCGGCTCTGGCGACGGAAGGGGCGAGTTGTTCAGCAGGGCCGACGAATAGCGCTCGCCCAGGCCACGGACGTAGACGAAGCGGCCTTCGACGACCGACAGGCCGGTGACGCGGGTCAGGGCGGCCGCCGCGCTGGAATCGCCCGTCCGCTCCAGGTCTTCCGCCGTCAGGAAGGCGGCGACTTCCGGGCTCTCGCGGTTGGGCTCGGGGATGTAGCGACCCAGGACGACGATCTCGTCGACCTGGGTGGCCTCGTCCTGGGGATCGGTCTGTTCAGCCGGGGTCTGCTCGACCGGGGCCGTCTGTGCGTGGGCCAGGCCGGGCGCGATCAGCGCGCTGGTGGCCAGGAGGACCCCTGTCAGGGTCAGAGAGAAGGTCTTCATGATCTGCGCCTTGGAGGGGTTCGAACGAAAGCGGAAAAGGCGGCGGCGGCCCCGGTCCGGAGCCGCCGCCTCGCTTCCGTCATCAGCAGGTCGTGTTGCCCGACAGGCCGCAGGTCCAGCCGGCGTACCAGGTGTCGGCGGCGTTCTGGACGGCGCCGATGTAGGTCGTGGCCGTGAAGAAGCTGTAGGCGGCCGGAGCGTTGACCGGGGTCACGGCGGCTTCGTTGGCGCCGTTGATGAAGGTCAGGACCTGGTTGGTCAGGGTCGCGCCGGTCGGAGCCGTCAGGGTCGAGGTTCCCGCCGCCGTGTTGCCGCCCGACGGGGCCTGCACGAAGGTCGCCGCCGACCGGGCCGCGTTGTTCGGACGGTAGGAGACCGGGCAGGACATGAAGACCGCGTTGAAGGTCGGCTGGCTGGTGGCCGTGTCGGCGTCGGCGATGTCCAGGCACCCGGCGACCGAACCAGCGGCGGCGGTGAAGACCGAGTTGACGATCGTCGCATCCGTGCCGGTGTCGAAGTGGGCGACGGTGTGGGCGTCGATCGGCGAGTTCCGGCCGACCAGGGTGAAGTTGGCGATGCGGGGCTGGGACAGATAGCGCGAGGCCAGCGGGGTCGCGGCCGGGGCGGACGAGAACTCGAAGCCGGCCGAACGGCTGGTCGAGTTGGGCGCGCGCTGGGTCACGATGCCGAACTGGGCGCCGCCGCGCCAGCCGGTGTCGGTGTCGAAGGCGTCGTCATCGGCGCCGGTGATGGCGATGTAGCGCAGGTTGACGTTGCCGCCGAATATTTCGATGCCGTCATCCGACGAGTTGTGGACCTGGACGTACTCGACCGTGGTGCCCGAACCGACGCCGGCCATGGTCAGGCCCTGCAGTTCGTTGCCGGTCGAGATCTCGAAGCCCGAGAACTTGATCTGGACGTAGCGGATGCGGCCCGAGTTATCCGTCGGGGTGTTGCCGCCGTAGAAGGCCGAGGTGCCTTCGACCTGGCCGGTGCAGGTGACGGGGGCCGTCAGCTGGCAGTTGGCCTGGGGCGCGCGGCCCGCGATGACGAGGCCGCCCCACTGACCTTGCGAGGTCAGGGTGGTGGTGCCTTCGACGTTCTGGCGGCTGGTGAAGATGATGGGGTTCGAGGCCGTGCCTTCGGCGAAGATCTGCGAACCGCGGTTCACGATCAGATAGTCCGAACCGCCCGAGGCGAAGATGCGCACGCCCGGATCGATGGTCAGCACGCCCTGGGCACCCGTCGTCGAGGAGGTCTCGATGCCGCGGTCCAGACCGACCTGGGTGCGGCCCGAGATGGCGTAGATGGTTCCGGCGCGGACCGACAGGGTCAGGTTGCCGGTGATGTCGGCCGGCAGCTGGCAGGCGCGCAGGGTGCCGTTCGCGACCAGACCGGCGTTCAGCAGGCCGGCCGGGCAATCGGCCGCCGGAGTGCCGGGGGGCAGCGGGGTGGTGCCGCCACCACCGCCGGTGCCGGTGCCGGGGTTGCCGAAGTCGCCCTCGCCGGGCGACGCCACCTCGGCGGAGCCGCACGCGGCCAGCGCCATCACGGCCGCACCGGCCAGCAGAACCTTGGTCAGACGAAGCATCGGGAACCCTCGCGTTGAATGTTCGGTCGCCACGCGTCCGAACGACGCAGTCCCAGCAACCCCGCGCTGGCTTTAGGGAGTCTATGTAATGGCCTAATGACAGAAAAGCGTTGATTTGTTACAATCAGTCCGAAGACGGAGCACCACAACTTAGCTTTCCCGTTGCGTTACTTGTTGCGCTTTCGAGACAGACTGTCGGTGTGCGGATGGAAAAGTCTTTTTGCGCGAGGGCGGCTTTCCGGGCTTGAGCCGGTCCATCATTCCGCTAGTTTGCCGCTCGGCTGCGCGGGCGTGATGTAGTGGTAGCCTGAAAGCTTCCCAAGCTTTTCGTGCGGGTTCGATTCCCGCCGCCCGCTCCAAGGCTTCGCTGACTTGGTGGGTCGGGTTTTGCAGATGGTTTTGCAGAACCCGTTCCCGATCTACCCCTTGTTGAGCTTCTTGATGATGGCTTGGGCAACGGCGGACTGACCGACATATCGTCGGATGATGCGGTCCACCTGCGCCTCCTCCCACCCCATGATATCTGCGATCTCTCGATGGTTCAGGCCGGCGGCGTGGAAGCGCGTGGCGGCTGTGCCACGGAGATCATGGAAGTGAAGTTCGGTCTCCGGCAGCGCCGCCTCACGCGCGTTTCGGAATGAGGTGCCGTTGACGCCGTCAATCCAGGGGCGACCCTTTTCGTTCGTCAGGACGGTGGGTGATCGCTTCGGAATTTCGGCGAGCGCCGCCCGAAGATCGTCATAGAGCGGTACAAACGCCTCGCGAGTACCCCGACTTTTGCTGGTCGGGATGATGATCGCCTCCTCACCGATCTGGGCCCAGGACAAGACCGTGAGATCTGCGGCTCTAAGCCCTGTGTGGGCTGCGAGGTTGACTGCCCACCAGACCTCGGGAGATGCGACCGCTTTCAGCGCGGCGAGATCGGTGTCTGTCCAGATGATGTCGGCCCTGGAACTCTTGTACAGAGCCTTGATGCCCCTGCAGGGGTTCGTCCGAATGAGGTCAAGCTGCAGCGGCGCGCCGGCGATTGGGTTTGGGCGCAATAGTGTAGATCGGGCCTAACGCACTTCGGCTTACTATCGGTGGGGATGCGCTGAGGTCCGCACTCAGCCGAACCGGTCCTTGCCCGGAACCAAAACGACGACGAAAGCGGTGCGGACGAACCGCTGCTAGAAGGTAGAATTTCAGCCGATCGACCTGGCCCAACCCGCGCAGGGGTAGCGCTTGCTGAGCGGTTAAACTACGCATGGCCAACCGGTGTTCTCGGAGTTTGTCATGGTAGGGCGTTTCTTGATCCCCCTCGCACTGTCGTCCGCAGCCGTGATGCTGACCGCCACGCAGCAGAACCAGCCTTTGCTAAATGGCGTGCTCAATGAACGACTATCGCAGAACGTCCGCGTGAGCGGTGGCCTTGTCCGGGGCGCAATCCTCGGTCCGTTGGACGGAATCGCGGACATTTCGGCCGCCCAGATCGTTTTGCCGGCCCGCAGGCGCACCGAAACTCTTTGTTGGTCTTCGGCGACGCGCGATGGCGTTTACTCAGCGGAGTCAACCATCGAGGTCGGCTCAGGCGGTCCGGCCGTGGCACCGCCGAACTGGCGGTCACGTTATGGCGAGACGCTTCGAAACTATGGACGGCGCGATCTTGCCGTACTCGTCCGAGCCGGAACGGGATGCGATCGCAGCGTAGATGCTCCGATACTTCCGGTAACCTATGCCGGCCCCCGATCGGAAATCACACTGATGATCCAAAGCAGGAGCATTACGATGGCGGCTACACTCACTGACGCGCAGGGATTGGACCGCGCACTGGTCTGCCGGAGGCCGGAACGGGGGGCGAGCGTCGTGTACGATCAAATCTGCACAGCCCGTCTGGATGGGCTTGCTCTGCCTGGCGATCTCACCCTCGAAATACAACGGCGCGAACGCGCGGGAAACTGGGTGACAGCCACCGAAATCTTGCGTGTCGCTGGCTAGCTTATGGCTGGTCGATCATTCGGTGGGCTTGTGGGCGGGCTGCGCCGGACTTTTGCTTCGGCCCAGCCGGTTGCCCGTCGCTCCATCTCGGCGCTTCGTAAGCATCGTGGTTGGGTGACGCTGGGCCTCGCAATCGTCGCCGTCGCTGCAGCCCTATCCGTGCGTCCTACGGCTTCGCTCGTCACAGCTGAAATTCAGACGGAACACTTCGCTTACACTCCCTCCATTCGCGAGCGCGCCATATTCTCTCTCCCTGCCGCACGCGTCGAAAACAGGACCGGTGTCATCCGGTGCGTCGAGGACCTTTCCATTGATCTTTGGACCGGCGAGATTCCGGTTCGGATGGTGGTGCGACACTACCAATTCGCGCCGGACAGGCTCGAACTGACGTTTGAGGGCGGACAGCCTGGCCTAACTGCGCGGGACGGATCGACCATCGACTTTGAGGACGGATATGGCGTCATCAGCGTCGACGGCGCGGATGACGCCTGCAACGGCTCCGAACCCTTTCGTCTCGCGCTTCTCGGTGAGATCTCCGTGGGTCAAGCTGGTGGTCCTGATGTTCTGAGGACCGCTTCGCTTCGAGTGTTCGGCCGGTCGGCGCGCCACTTCATCGGCATCCCACTCGCAGTCTTGCCCGGTCTCGAGCCAAACGCGCTCTTCAGCGCTGACGAGATCGAGCTCCCCGCCGGTTCCGAGATCCTCTGCGCGGCCACCTGGGGCAAGTCCGCAGCGGCTCTCACGAGCGGTGCCGCTCACGGCTGCCCGGACGTTCTGCACGGCCGCGGTGCCATCGCTTCCACGTCTTGGTGGGGATTTGCTGACGTATCGCTAGACGCCGATCGGAACGGGAGGGATGCTCTCTCCCTCTCGCTTGCATCCAATGCAGACCTGATCCTCTTCACGGCCCCCGCGCCGCCACCGAACTCGGGGGCCCCATCAACGGCGAGCGCCGCTCAAGCGATTACCAATGCACCGGACGTGGTGTCGCTTTCGCTTGGATCCAAGATTGTCGGAGATCCCAACCTCCGGATCCTCGGCGGCGCATTGCTCGTGGTGATCGGATTGGCCGCCGGGATCGTGCAGGTCGTCAGCAGGCGCGGGAAGTCCCGAGAATGAAGACGTGCTGGTGGACAATTCTCGGCCTCGCGATGGCAGCCGCATCGATCGCTTGGCCGGCAAGCGCTGATCCAGTGTGGGTCTCATCGGGCCGTGAGGACGGACAGGGCTGGATCAGCAGCTTCGGCGACCGCTGCCTAGTGATCACGACCGCCCACGGGATTATCGGTGAGCATGCCGAGGTGGTGGGTCCGCAGGGGCGCCGGGGAACGGCGGTGTCCGTCATTCGGCATCCGACCTTGGACCTCGCCGTGCTAGACATACAGGGTGAGCTAAAAGCAGCCTGCCCACAGAGCAGTTTGGGTTTCAGCGATGCAGGACCGGTCTTGGCAGCCGCGAGGAGCGGCAGTCGGCGCCTCGCGGTTGAACTAACCGGCGAGGCCGGCGGCACGACCGTTCTGCTAGTCATGATCGATTCCATCGACGTCACAGCGCCGGCTTTCATGATCCGGACCGTCGACGAGGATGTCTCGTTCGCGGGCGCTGGAGATTCCGGCGCGGTAGTTGTTGAGTACGGAGAGGCTACAGGGCTAAGGCACCAGCCGCTTGGCCTCGTTGTGGAACAGATAACCATCGGCGCAGGCGAAAGCCGGTTTGCCCGGGCGATCAGATTCGATGAGGTGCGGGCTGACGTGACCCCCGTTTCTCATCCAGCCATAACGAGAGTCCTTGGTTGATCTGAGCCGTGATTGGCTGGGGTGGCAAGAGGCCGGTCTGCGCAGCCATCAACCCGCGCAGCAGGCCGGCCGATGTGTCCGGTGAGCGCCTTTGCGTAGG
>CANJLQ010000023.1 GCA_947475735.1 Caulobacteraceae bacterium | reverse complement strand
GCGCCATCGCCGCCGTCCTCCGTCGTTTCGGCGGCCGGGGATCGGCGCCGGGAGACGCCACGATGCGCCCGATCGGCGACGGTTTGGATGCGCGAGGTTTGCGGACCTTGGTTGCTGTAGAGACCGTGTCATGCCCGATTACACCGGCAATCGCTGACATCTGCGCGAGTGGATCAACGGCCATCAACACCCACCAAACCGAACGCGGCGATGTCGTCCCAGCGCCCCCTGAACGGCCAAAACGAAAAAACCCGCCCGGCCGAAGCCGAGCGGGTCGAAGCGGAGTCGGGGATCAAGCCGCGCGGGCCTTGATGGGCAGGTGTCTCAGCCCCTGCTCCAGGGCCTTCTGTCCCAGGTTCAGCGCCGGTCCGAACGGCCGCTGATCCGCCCGAGACCGATCCAGCGAATGGACCAGGGTCAGGCAGAGGGCCGGATCGAGCGCGATCAGCTCATCGTTCGCCCGGAAGGGAGCCGCCTTGCCGTGGGCGTCGAAATCCGCCCGGGCGAGGATCAGCGTCACCCCCTTCTGCTGGGCCCATTTGATGGCCAGCCGCTCGGCCCCCTTGGCCCCGGTCGTGGCGAGCGCCATGTCGGGCCACTCCTGCCGCGCCCAGTTGAGCGCGTCGAAGATCCGGCCGGCGTCCTCGGCGGCGTCTGCGCTCGGCGCGCCCCGGAAGGCGATCACCGGACCCCCCGGGTCCGCCTCCCCCGAGCGTCGCTGCCGGATCGCGCGGATCGCCTGTTTGGCCTCCAGCTGGGCGGCGGTCAGATGCGTGCCGCGTCGCGACCCCCTCCAGGCGGTCCACACCTCGCCGGTCGCGGTGGTCCAGGTCTCGGCGGCGGCATCGCGAATGAGTTCGCAGGCCTGCGTCGCCGCATCCCCGGCTCTGGCCTTGGCCGTCGTCTCCTGAAGCTCATTGTCCGCCGCCTCGGAGCCGTCGAAATCGCGGTCTAGCGCGCGCATGGTGTCGCGGGCCCGGTCGGCGTCGCGCTCGATCCGTCCCGCCGCCGAATGAAACGCCCCGATCAGGGCCTCGGCGATGAGGGTCTGATAGTCCTCGAGCGCCGTGTCGGAGAGGAGATCGACCAGTTCGGTCATGAGCGCGCGACCGAGCTGAACCAGCGCCGCTTCCGTCGGATGCGGACGCGGATCTCCCAGGGCGGCCGACAGGTCGTCGAACGCCGAGTCGGACTTCTGGGAAGCGGAGGCGGAGAAGGGTGAGCTGTAGACGGTCATTGGAACATTCCTTGAGAATGCCGAGCGCCCCATGCGCAACGACCCCGGTTTTGGCCACGGCGGGGTCCCCGGCAGTCACCGGAACGGGGCGCGGCTTGGCGACCCGTGCAGGGGAACGGCGCAGCCGTTGACTTCCGGGGTGCCGTGACAAAATCGGAGGGCGTTGTGTGGGGGCCCGTCGTCGTCGCCCTTCGCGACGACGACACCGGTCGGCGCCCCTAGCGCCGAGGCGGACGAGCGAGGATCGATCTTCGGTTCCGTCGTCGGCGGCGCGCCGCCGCGTCCCGCGAAAGACGACCCACCGGCGTCGGGCCACAGCCGGAGGCGGGATCAACACCATGAAAAACGGCCCCGCGCCTGGGCGCGGGGCCGTTCCACTCGGTGGGGCTCAGAACGGAATGTCGTCCTCAAGGTCGTAACCGCTCGCCGGCTCCTGGACCTCGTGTCCGGCTTGCGGATGCTCACCGGCCTGCTCGCGCCTGTTCTTCAGCCGGATGTCGGCGACGATGACCCGCAGGTCGTAGTGCTCGACATTGTCCCGACTGGTCCAGGTGTCGTTCTCGACATGGCCCTGGATGACGACGCGGGTGCCCTTCTTGGCGAACGGCCCGATGTAGTTCTCGGCCGTGGCTTCGTTGAAGCAGAGGCAGTTGAACGCCGTGGTGCGTTCACCGGCGGAGCCATCCGCCTTTCTGAAGCGAGTTGTCTCCAGCACCCGCAGGCTCGCCCGCTTCTTGCCCGAGCCCTGGGCCGACAGGATCGATGGGTCGGCGGCCAGATAGCCTTCGATGACGAGGGATTGCATGGTCAGTCTCCTTGAAAAAATGAGGGATGAAGGGTCAGGCCGCGACGCGGCCGGGTTCGCCGGGTTGAGCCCCGGTCGGGGTCTCGCGCGCCTCTGCCCAGTCCAGCACCGTCAGCCGGTTGATCACCAGCTCCTTGGCGGTCCGCGCCGCGCCGTCCTTGGCGGTATAGGCCGTGTCGATGAAGGCGCCGGTCACGACCGCTTCACAGCCCCGGGCCAGACCGCGCGCGATGACCTTCTCGTTCAGGCCCTTGGACCAGCTCACGCAGTTGACGCCGACGAGCCGGTCCTTGCCGGCCGCGTCCACGCCGCGCTTCTCGAGCAGCCGGAACACGGCCTTGGCGAAGTCGTCGCTGATCTGAGGGTCGCCCGCCAGCCGGCCCGTGAACACCATCGTCTGCATGTCAGTCTCCTGTGGGATCGAAGCGCCGAGGAGGCCGATCCCCCTCCGTCCGCTTCGCCCGAAACCGCCCTTCCTCCTGACCTCCTCCCGACCGGGGGGCCTTTCCTCCCCGGTCCCTCAAGCGGCCGCGCCGTCGATCACGGTCTGGACAGGATGACGCCGCAGCACGGCCTCCAGCACAGCGGGACGGTCCACCGGGACGAAGACACGGGGCGTGAAGGCGATGATCTCGACGAAACATCCCAGCGCCACCAGCGCATCGCGATCACGGCCGCCGCCCACCACCTCGATCCGCCAGCGGTCCATGACCCGGGCCCGTTTCAGCCAGAGCCCGCCGGCCAGCGAGAGCTGGACGGTGCGGTCCAGCAGGATCGCGGCCGTCCCGGCCCCGTCCGACCAGGCCTCGCCGACCGCGGTGAGGCCGAGCGCCGCCTTCAGCGTGCGGACCTGGACCTCATCCAGCACCCGACCCAGCCAGCGCCGCCCGTCGGGCGCGCGCACGCGGCGCACCGCGCAGCCTCGCGCCGGCAGCCGGCCCCAGATCGGCAGCAGCAGACCGGTCGCCAGGGTCAGCTGGCGCGTGCGCCAGGGATCGGTCCCGGCGACCTCCTCGTCCCAGGCCGCGCTCCAGGCCGAGCGCTCCGCCGGTTTCCAGGCCGATTCCTCGAACGCCGCCTGCGGCAGCGTCTGGCGACCGTCGGGTCGGATCAGCCGCACGGCAGCGACCAGCCGGTCGGCCTCGGTCGTGGTGGTCAGGCCCAGTTCGGCCATCGCGGCCCGACCCGACCTTTCGTTGATGACCAGACGCAGCGAGAGCGCCTCGATCGAGGCGGCGGCGTCCTGCGAGGACAGGAGCGCGCGTCGGATCCGGAGCCGGAACGTCACCAGGGCGGTCTCGGCTCCGGTGCGCGCATCGGTCCGGATCGTCTCGCGCTCGACGACCTCCAGCGCTTCGGCCTCGATGTCTTCCAGCCCCCGGTCCAGATCCCCCGAGGCCGCCGCGCGGTCCACGATGCCGGACAGGATGGCGTCGAAATCGGCGAACAGGGCCTTCTGGTCGGCGATGCGCAGCGCCAGGAGCCGGTTGAGGAAGGTGTGGATCGGCGGAAGGTCGTCCGAAGGTTTCAGGCCGCCGTCGGCGTCGAGAAGAGACAGACTGGTCTTGGCCATGAAGGTCTCGATCGTCATCGAGGCAAGGTCGCCGAAGGCGAGCGCCCCATAGAAGACCAGCAGGGCGCGGCGCGCCCAGGGGCTCTCCAGATTGTCCTCGGCCCGAAACAGGCCGGCCCCGGCGGTCCGGCGCTCGCCGCGCGTCAGCGCCCCCAGGGAGTCCATACGCCGCGCGATGGTCGAGGTGAACCGCTTCTCGCCCTGGATGTCGGTGGTCACGGGCCGGAACAGCGGCGCGGACGCCTGATGCGTCCGGTGGCTGCGGCCCAGCCCCTGGATGGCGTTGTCGGCCCGCCAGCCCGACTCGACCAGATAGTGGACCCGCCGCTGCCGGTTCGCGGCCGACACATCGGCATGGTAGCTGCGGCCCGTCCCGCCCGCGTCCGAAAACACCAGAACGCGCTTTCGTCCCGACATGAAGGCGTCGGTCTCGGCGCGGGCCGCCGAGGCCCCGCGCCGCTCGACGACGCGCCGGCCGTCGCGCAGGACCACCCGGCGCGACCGCCCGGTGATCTCGGCGACGGCGTCGGTGCCGAAGGCGTCCAGGACGGCCTCGAGCACACCGGGCACGGCCGGCAGACAGGCCATTCGTGTGAGCAGGTCCTGCCGGCGCTCCAGGGCCTCGCGACTGAGCGCCGGTCGTCCGTCGATCATCACCGGAACCAGGGTGACCTTGCCCTCCGCGTCCTTGATCGCCTCCATCAGATGGACGGGGAAGGCCTCGCGCAGATAGTCGAGGACGTATTCGCGCGGCGTCAGATCGATCGAGAGGTTGTTCCACTCCTCCGGCGGCAGGGAGGCCAGCCGCCGTTCCATCACCGCTTCATTGGTCGAGACGATCTGGACCACGACCGACCGATCCGACGCGAGATCGTCGCGGATGGCGGCGATCAGGCTGGGGGCCTTCAGCCCGGACAGAAGGTGGCCGAAGAAGCGTAGCTTGGCCCCTTCGAAGGCGGAGTGCGCCGCCGCGGCCGCCTGGCCACTCTTGGGCCTGCCGTCCGCGTCATGGACCCCCGTCGCCTTCAGGGCCTCGCCGAGGTTGGCGTGGATCAGCTGGAAGGCGTCGGCCCACTGGTCCCAGATCGCGATGTCGTCGGCGGTCAGCGCATGGACGAGCGGCGCGTATTCGACGCCCTCGAACGAGAGGCTGCGCGCCACATACAGACCGAGCGCCTTCAGTTCGCGCGCCACCAGTTCCATGGCCGCGACGCCGCCCCGGTCCATCGCCTCCAGGAAGTCGGCGCGGGACACGAAGGGCGCGTCGGGCCCGCCCCACAGTCCCAGACGAGCGGCATAGGCGAGGTTCTCCGCCGTGGTCGCGCCGGTCGCGGAAACATACAGCACCCGGGCCTGCGGCAGCCGGTTCTGCAGGGCGAGGCCCGCCATGCCCTGAAGCGAGGCCCTTTTGGGCCCTCGCGCGCCTCGCCCGCCGCCGGCGGCATTGGCCATGGCATGCGCCTCGTCAAAGGCGATGACCCCGTCGAAGTCCGCGCCGAGCCAGGCCACGATCTGGTCGAGGCGCGAGGGACGGTCCCCCCGCGCCGGCTGGCGCAGGGTCGCATAGGTCGCGAACAGCACGCCGCGCTCCAGCCCAAGGGTCTCGCCCTGTTTCCAGCTCGACAGGGGCACGATGTCGTGTGGACTCCCGCCGATCGCGGTCCAGTCGCGGCGCGCGTCCTCCAGGAGGGCGTCGTTGCGGGACAGCCAGACGGCCCGGACCCGTCCCTGGGCCATGTTGTCGGCCATGATCGCCGCGATCTGCCGGCCCTTGCCGCAGCCGGTGCCGTCGCCGAGGAAGAAGCCGCGCCGGAACCGCAAGGCGTCCGCCTGATCCTCCCGGACCAGAACCACCTCATGGGGGGCCTCGCCCAGGCGAAAACGCCCGGGAAGACAGGCCTCGTGCGCCTCGCCGGCATAGATCACCGTCTCCGTCTGGGCGTCGGAGATCCGGCCCTCCTCCCGCATCGCGGGCGGCAGAACCGGCCGATAGGTCGGCGCCGGGGGAGAGACCGAGGCCATCGGCCCCGACTCGACCAGGGGAGACGGGTGCGGTCTGGGGCTCGGCAAGTGGATCCGCGCCAGGCTGTGGGCCTGATAGAGGCCGACATCGCGGCCCTCGCCCGTCCAGGCCTTGGCGTCATAGGTCACCGGAACGGCGTCGGTCAGAAAGGTCAGACGACCGGCCGGCCGGGCGCGGTCCCGGGCCCGGGGCGCGAGGAAGGCAGAGGGCTGGAGCGCGAGCCGGACGCGGGGCTTGGCGGAGACCCGCCCCGGCAGGCTCGCGACCAGGGTCGCGGC
The DNA here is from genome assembly GCA_947475735.1 of Caulobacteraceae bacterium. Classification (GTDB taxonomy): domain Bacteria; phylum Pseudomonadota; class Alphaproteobacteria; order Caulobacterales; family Caulobacteraceae; genus Brevundimonas. Next base: position 27,468 of record CANJLQ010000023.1, on the reverse strand, counting down.
CGTCGCCAAATCGTCGGGCCGGTGGAGCCCCTCCTCCCAGACCGCTCCCTCCCCCCGGTCCAGGATCAGGAGCCCGGTGTCGATGGAGACGCCGTGCCGGGCGAAGGCCCGGGCGGGAAAGACGACCGCGCCGACCCGGGCGGCCAGGGGCTCCAGCGCCCGTCTGATCCGCCCCTCGGTCAGGGCCCACAGCGGAACGATCGCCGCCATCCGACCGCCTTTGGCCAGGCATTGGAGCGCGGCCAGGAGATGGGCCGAGAGGTCGCTGAAAGGGGGATTGAGGACCGCGACGTCGAACCGGCCGGCGTCCTCGAGCAGGTCCTGCAGGTGACGCCCGTCATGACGCGTCCGCGCAGAACCCGCGAACAATCCGCCCAGGAGGGCGGCGCGGCCCGGCGCCCGTTCGTTCAGGCTCACGGTCGCGCCGCAGGACTGCGCCACGGCGGCGAGCAGGCCCGTTCCCGCCGAAGGCTCCAGCACCCGGTCGCCGGGCCGGATCTGACCGGCCAGGGCCACGAGCGCCGCCAGCTCCGGCGGCGTCGAAAACTGGTCCAGCGCGACCTGTTCCTCGCTTCGGCGCGTATGGGTCAGCCCGAGGGCCGACACGGCCGACAGCAGGGCGACGACCTCGGCCGGTGCATCCTCGAGCCGGGCGATCTGCGGGGCCACGCGGCGGATCTGAAGGACCGTCGCCGCCTCGATGGCGTCATAGGCGTCGCGCCAGCACCAGGCTCCTTCCGCATCGGACGCCCCGAAGGCGGTGGTCATGACGCCCGCGACCAGACGACGGTCCAGCGGTCGGGATCGCGCGAGAGAGGGCGCCAGAGCCCGCGCCGCCGCGAGCACATTGGCGGCCACGTCGTCGCTCGCCGGCTCGGCGAGCAGGGCGAGGGTCGTGGGAACGGGGGTCGGTCGGGTCGCGGCGGATCGGGTCGGGCTCACGGGACGTCTCCGGTCGCCTGAAGCGGAGGGCGCCTCCCTCTCGGTCCTCCAGGCTCGCCCCGCCCCGCCCTCCCTCATCCTTTCGATCGGCCGTCCCACGACAACGCCGCCCCGGCGCGAACCGGGGCGGCGTCTCAGGCCCCGTGTCGTTTAGGCCCTGTGTCGATCAGGCCGCGGCCGACCCCAGGGCCGCCACGCCGGCTGGCGTGACGACAAAGGCTCCGGCCCCGTCGTCCGACGGACCGTCGCGGTTATCGTCTTCGGGCGAGGTCTCGTCTGGCCCGTCGTCGCGCGCGTCGCCCGCTGCGTCGCCGGCGTCGACCGCCGTCCACGCCAGCCCCGCCGGAGCCCAGGTCCGGGCCGCCGCCTGCTCGGCCACCCAATCCACCAGCTCGCTCTTTTTGAGCGTCACGGCGCGCGCGTCGCTCGACCCCATGGCCTCCAGCATGCCCATCAGAAGTCCCTTGGAATGCGGCTGGAGGAAGGGCGCGTCTGGGGTCCAGTGCAGGGTGATGTCCGCGCCGCACAGGGCGGCCAGCTCGGCGGCCTCGGCGCGGGCCGAGCGCCGGATCAGCGTCGTGCGCTCCTCCCGCGCGTCGAGACTGAGTGCGGTCAGTTCCGCCAGAAGGCCCATCTTCTCGCCGTGCGGCAGGCCGTGGATCCAGCGGATGACGGTCTCGCCCGACGCCTCCCAGTCGGCGCGGCGTTGATCCAGGCGTTGGCGCACATCCCCGTCCAGCATCTCGATCACCCGACCCCCCGGCGGATTGAACGCCCTCGCCAGGATGGCCACGGCGGAGTCGGACCGCGCCACATGGGCCCGGCGGACCAGCAGGTTGAACAGCCGGGCGATCAGGGCCGTCAGGGCGGCGCCCGGATCGTCGGCCAGCGCGCGGATCAGCCCGCGCGTCGCCACATCGGTCCGCACCGCGTGCAGGGCATGGTTGACGCCGTCCGTGTCCGGCTCGGGGGCCTCGACCTCCGGCGGGACATAGGCCGCAGGGGCCGGGTCACGCGCGACCTCCGGGCTCAGGTCGCCCGGCTCCCGATCCTCGATCTCCGGCTCCTCGGGGGTGTAGCAGCGGACCTCGACGCCGGTGCCCGCCGCCGGCCACATCACCAGCGTCGTCACCGCGCGGCCGCCGCAGCCGGTCTGATCGAGGGCGATCCTGGCGCGGATCATGTCCACCATAGCGAGATCGGCGGCGTCGCGTCGGTCGGGATCCGCCAAAGCGGTCCGTACCGCCTCGACCCGCGCGTTCAGCATTTCGCGCTGGGCGCGATAGCGCGCCATCTCGTCGCCCGGCAGGGCACTGCCGTAGACATAGCCGAGCGCTTCCAGATCGTCCGGCAAGTCCGGCTCCGGACCGGCCGTGACATGGACGGCCAGACCCTCGGCCTCGAAGACGGCGGCGATGCCGCGGGCGCGCTCTAGCCAGAGATCGGTGAGGAGGCTGGGATCCAGCAGCACGGGCGCCAGTTCCCCGAACAGATCGGTCTCGGTCCGTCCGCCCGCGGCCCCATAGGCGACGGGATCGACCAGGGCGCAGCGCCGGTCCAGGGTCGTGACCCGGCCTTCGTCGAGCCGCTCGAGGATCTGCCAGTCCCGGAACCCGTGACCGTCGAGCGTCGCCTGCGCGATCTCCGCCTGCTCGGCCTTGTCCGGAAGCCGGGACAGCAGCTTGGCCTGTTTCAGGGATATCTTGCCGGCCTTCAGCGCGACGAGCGCGGCCGGGGGCAAGCCGGACAGGGCCGCGAGCCGCTTGATCTCGACCTCCTCATAGCCCAAGGCCCCCGCGATCGCGGCGATGCTCAGCCTGGACCTGAGCATCCGCCCGATGGCGGCGATGACGTCGGCGATGTGGACCGGCACGGCGGTGTTGGTCAAAAGGACCGCCGCGGCCTGGCGCCCCGGATCGGTCTCGACGGTGACGATGACGGGATAGTCCTCGTCGATGTCGCCGGCCTCCAGCAGCAAGCCAAGCGCCAGCAGGCGGCGACGGCCGTCGAGCGCCATCCAGCGCGGCTCTTTTCTCCCCCGCCCGGGCCTCACGGTGAGGCGCTGGAGCAGGCCGGCCGCCTTGATCGTCGCGGCCAGGGTCGGAATGTCCGCGTCGGGCGGCTCGCCGTAGCGCAGGTTCTCGCGGGCGATGCCGGTGTCGCCGAGCCGGACGGTGCGTTCATCGCGGTCCACGGTCACGGCGGCGGTGGATGCGGGGGTGAGATCGGTCATGGGGTCTGTCTCCCGCCGGTCGACGGGGCCGATCCCCTTCGCTCCGGCGCCCCACCCCGCCCTTCCTTCGCCTCCGCTCGCGCCGCGTCGGTCGCGACCTCATTCCAGTCCCAGAACGGGGGATCGGGCCAAATCGCCTCGGCGTCGATGCCGGCCGATCGCAGCCGCCTGCGCAGTCTGGCGGCTGCCGTCTCCCCGACCTGCCCCCTATCCGCCGCGATCAGCACCGAACGCACGCCGTCTGGAGGCGACCAGGACGCCAGATTGTTGGCCGCCAGCAGCGCCCACCCCGGCAGGCCGAACCGATCGATGGCGGAGAGGGTCGTGACCACTCCTTCTCCGACGAGCATGACCTCGGCCGGGGCGCAGAGCCGGACGGCGGAGCCGGGCGGGATCACCCCGACGGCCTTTCGTCCGAGACGAAGCCCCGGGGCCGGGTCGCCGTTCGGCGCGAGGTAGGTCAGTTCGACCGCCGTCAGGGCCCCAGAGGGGTCGCTTATCCCGGCGACCAGGGCCGCGCGCGTGGGTCCGCCCGCGCGGCGATAGACGGAGATCGGCGCGCGCGGATGGTGGCGCAGGTCCGACGCGGCCCGACCGCATCGGACCGCCCGCCCTTGAAGGTGTCGGTCGCTGGCGTTCCCGGGGCGGATCGCGACGCTGTCGTCCCAGAGCGCGGCGGCGGCCGCGCGGCGTTCGCGCGGATCCGGCCGGGGCGCCGTCCCCCGGGTGACGCCCCCGCCGATCAGTCGGCCGCCCCCATCGATCAGGCCGCGCGCGCGAAGATCGTCGCGGACGGCGCGCCAGTCGGCGCTTCCGAACCCATGGATGATCAGCCGGCCGTCGGTCAGCCACAGCGAGACCGAGCGGTCGGCCGGGCTGTGTCCGGGCGCGGGCACATTGGCGCGTCGCCCGTCTTGATAGAGATCCCCGCCGAGCGCGCGGACGAGACCGTGCAGCGTCATGGCGGGCCTCAGATCAGGCCCAAGGATTTGAAACTGGCGGTGCCGTCCCGGCCCACCACCAGATGATCATGGACTTGGAGCCCGAAGACGCGCGCCGCCTCGACGATCTGGCGGGTCATATCGATGTCGGCGCGGGACGGCGTGGGGTCCCCCGATGGGTGGTTGTGAACCAGGATCACGGCCGAAGCCGACAGCTCGAGCGCCCGGCGAATGACCTCGCGCGGATAGACCGGGGCGTGGTCCACGGTGCCGTACGCGACGAGTTCGTCCCGCAGCAGCGCGTTGCGCCGGTCGAGGTAGAGGGCCCTGAACTGCTCGCGCGGGAGATGCGCGAGCGCCGCTCGCACATAGGCCACAAGCGCGGTCCAGGAAGCGATCACGGGTTGCCGGCACGCTTCCTCGCGCGCGAGCCGGACGGCCAGCTCGCGCAACAGGCCCAGATCGGCCAGGACCGCCGTGTTCAGCGACGTCGCGCGGACGAGCTCGGGAAGCCCGGCGCTCAGGACCGCGCCGAGCCCGCCGAAGCGGTCAAGGAGCACGGCGGCCAAGGCGCTCGCCTCGGGACCGGCGCGGTCCAGCATCAGGGCGAGCAGGCCCCGGTCGTCCAGGGTGCTGACGCAGGGCGCGAGCGGGGTTGGACGCTCGCGGGCGGGCATGGGGGTCGGGATCATGGCGGTCGTCTCCAAACGCTCCTCCGAGGAGCGCCCGCCGCCCGCCTTCCTTTCTCCTCCCGGCCGCGCGGGGCCGCGCCGCCCGCACCCTGCGCATTGACGGATACGGGCGGGGTCCTCCAAAAGCGCCCATCGGCATCGGCAAGCGTGTCTGCGAGCTCCGGAACGGGGAACCGGGCACGCGCGCGCAGCGACAGGGTTCTGGGGCGCGAGATCACCATGCGACGGATTCGCAAGGAGCAGGTGGCTGAGAGCCGCGAGCTCATCGTGACCACGGCCCGAAAACTGTTTTCCGAGAACACCTATGAGAGCGTCAACGTTCGACGGCTCGCGGACGCGATGGGCAGGACGACCGGCGTGATCTTCGCGCATTTCGAGACCAAGGAGGACCTCTGGCGGGCGGTCATGCACAGCGAACCGCCCGTGGATTCCCCGCTGACGCGGCATGCGCCTGAACTCGAACGGGCCCTTCGCCAGCTGGTGCGCCTGCAGGCGATCGACGACGCCTCGCCCGAGGCCTGGAGGCGGGGCTGGGCGGATGGAGAGCGTGCGTTGCGCAGGCTGGACGACGAGGCCGGCCGCATGACGCCCAGCGCGAGTCCGGCCCCCGCCCCGGCCCCGCCCTCGACATCCGGTCGCCGCCCCACGCGGTGATCGCGACGCTCGGACGCGAACCCACGCCTGGGGGACGTGGGCCGGGGACGGGGGAGTGGACGCGGGTCTGGCGCTGGACGGGCGACGCCTCTAGCGTCGCCGTCAGACCAGGAAGCCGATCCATGCCCCCGTCCCTCACCCAACGCCAGAAGGAGTGTCTGCGCCTCACGGCGTTCAAGACCGACAAGGAAATCGCCTGGGCGCTCGGCATCAGCGAGAGCGTGGTCAAGAAGCACATCTTCGAGGCCTGCCGTCGCCTCGGCGTCAACCGCCGCAAGGCCGCTCTGGCGCTTCTGGAACGAAACGTACCCTCCCCCCCGAAGGACCCCATAGCCGATCGCTCCGGGTCCATGGCTGTCTCGGCCGGCAAGACGGAGGCACGAGATGGGGGAGCGACGAACAGACCTGCCGCACTGGAGCTGGGACGAGTTGGAAACGGCCCTACACCGGTTCTCACCGACGGCGCAGACGGACGAAGTGCTGGAGAGCCTCCTCGTGGAGACCATGAACCCCCAGCGGCGGCTGTCCCGGGAGGATCTGCTGCACGAGATTCTCTGCCTGGGGTGGTTGATGGCCCAGGCGGGCGCCTCGGCTACCGACCGCCTCCCGCCGGCGTCGTTCGCCTCCTCATCATCGCCGCCATGGCTGTCGTGATGGCCCTGGCGACCAAGGCGGTGCTCGACCTGATGAACGAGGGCCAGCGCACGGCCCAGGCCATCGACCGCGCCCTCTAGGTCTTCGTCTTGCTTTCATCCCTCTCACCCGCCGTCGGCGGAGGATCCCTGACGCATGGATAGAACCGAGTATGGACAGGGCGCAGCCCAGCGCCTCTACGACGCCGAAGAAAAGCTCGACCGGGCCCTGGCGGCCCTGAACGAGCTGTCGGCCTATCTTACCGCCGGACGGATCGATCAGCAGATCACCGCCGTCGTCGGCCAGGAGGCCTTGACGGCCATCACCCAGGCCCAGGGTCCGGTGGTCAAGGCCCGTGCACGGCTCCTTAAGGCTCACCACGCGATGAAGCTGGACGCGCGCCGGCTCGGGATCAACTGGCGCATGAACGGCCCGTTCGAGCCCAAGCCCGACGAGGACGAGCGCGTTCCCCGGCCCACCGGCCGCCGGCTCGAGGCGGTCGGCTAGCCCCTAGTACGGAGTGCGGCGCTTGGACGGTGCGTCCCTGCATCTCTTCTATCTGGTCTCAACCTTCGTGATCTGGGCGATCGCCTGGTGGAAGGGCGCCCGGCCCGAACGGCTGGGCGTCCTTCTGCTCGTCGTGAACTATGTCGCCGGCGGCTTGCTGGCTCCCCTGCGGATCTGGTGGACCCTTCCGCTGAACGACGCCCTGCTGCTGGCCGCCCTGGTCTGGATGGGCCTAAAGTTCGATCGCTGGTGGATCCTGGTCGCCGCCGCCGCCCAGCTTCTGGTGATGCTGGCCCATATCAGCGTGCTGGGGGATCCGAGCCTCGACATGCGGGTCTATGTCGGGTCCCGGTGGGTGTTCGGCATCCTGGGGCTCTACGCCCTGCTCGCCGGGGTTGGCGAGCGCTGGCTGGCAGGCGAGCGTCCGGTGGATGGACGGCTCTGGCGCGTGTAAGGGTCTGCGGACGGCCCGCTGGGTAGACCCGCGCTCGCCGATCGCCAGAGCCCGTCCCGGAACCCGATCCATGGCCCTCTCCCAGACCCCCTTCGCCCCCCGCCGCAAGGCCGGCGATTTCGATCACAGGATCGCGGCCGTCATCCGCGAGGCCCGCCTGGCCGCGGGCCTGACCCAGGCCGATCTCGGCCAGCTCCTGGGCGTGACCTTCCAGCAGGTCCAGAAGTACGAAAAGGGGACCAACCGGGTCCCGGCCTCGGCCTATCCGGTCCTCATCGGCGCCCTGGGCCTGTCGCCCCAGGCCCTGCTCGATCCCGATGCGACGGCGCAGTCGCAGGACGTCCCTCCCTTTCGCAACCGGGCGAGCCTTGAGCTCGTGCGCCTGTTCGAGACCCTGACGCCGGACCGGCGCGCCCTGGTCCTGTCCCTGACCCGGGCCCTGTCGCGCGAGCCCGACGCGCCGCCCGCGAGCGACCCTGCGGCGGACCTCAACCCAGAGGCTCCAGCCTGAGATCGTCGCCCTCCACGGCCAGGGCGAGCACCGCCCGCACGCGGCGTCCGCCGGGGGTCCGGTCGATATGGACGATCCGGTCGATCGATTCGGCGATCGCCCGTCGGTCCGGCCGGGCCATCACCTCTCCCATCAGATCCTCGATCCGGCGCGGCACCGCCTGGGCGCTGTTGGCGTGCAGCGTCGACAGCCCTCCGGGGTGGCCGGTGTTCCAGGCCTTGAGGGTCTCCAGGGCTGCCGCCCCGTCGCGCATCTCGCCCACGACGATCCGATCTGGACGCATGCGCAAGGCGTCGCGGACCAGATCGGCCACGCCGATGACCACGGGTGACCGCCGGGTCAGGACGGCGACCGTGTCCCAGGCCGAACACTGGAGCTCGGGCGTGTCCTCGATCAGGAAGACCCGATCCTCGGCGAACCCGGGCTCGGTAAGCAAGGCATTGGCCAGGGTGGTCTTGCCCGATCCCGTCCCGCCCGAGACCAGGATGTTGCGACGTTCGGCGACCGCCGCGCGCAGGACCTCAGCCTGGACGGGGGTCATCACCGCGTCGCGGACATAGTCGTCCAGCCGCCAGATCACGGCCGGCCGCTTGCGGATCGAGAAGGCGGGCGCGGCCGACACCGGGGGCATCAGACCCTGGAACCGCTCTCCGGTGACCGGCAGGACGCCGGCCAGACGGGGGTCCTCACGCACCACGGTCTCGCCCGCATGGTCGGCGATCAACCGGATCGCGCGCTCGCGCGACGCCGCGTCCAGCACCGCGCCGCTGTCCTCACGCCCCGTGCCCTGGCGGTCGAGAACGATGCGCCCGTCCGGATTGGCCAGGATCTCGACCACCCCGGGCTCCTGCAGCGCCGCCAGGACCACGGGACCCAGCGCATGGCGCAGCGCCTCCAGCCGGCGCTCGACCGCGATGGGATGAGGCATCATGGGTCGGCTCCCCCCAGGCCGGGCCGCTCCTCCTCGGCCAGGCGGACGGCGTCGCGCGAGCGGCCGGCGACGATCCGGGCGGCGGTGGCGTCGAGCAGCCGGTCGATCCGGGCCTCCACCGAGGCCTTCAGGGTCGGATCGTCGTCGGCGATCACGTCGGGCAGGCGCGAGAAAAAGGCCCGCGCCAGCTCGACAACCAGTTCCTGGACGATCTGCATGTCGCGGCCCATCGCCCGCATATGGTCCCGCAATCCCATCTCCAGCTTGAGCAGCCGGTCGTCCGGATCGGCCCGGGGCGAGCTCTGCAGGCCGCGGGCGATGGCCCGACCGGCCGCCTGGCTGACGGGGATCCGACCCGCCCGGGCTTCCCGGGTCAGGGCCGCGGCGATCTTGGCGTCGGTCAGATAGACCTGGACGCGCTGGGCCTTGAGACTAGTCCTTGGCATGCCGCGTTCCTTGCAGATGATCGAGGACCGCGTCCTGCGCGGCCATCTCCTCGGTGACCCTCCCAAAAATCTCGGCGACCTTCTGGGCCACCTTCTTCTCGTCCAGGACCGCCGCCACCTCCTTGAACAGCGGCAAAGTGGCCTGGGTGTCCTGGCCCAGCGCCCGCCGCCCCGCGAACGGATGGGGCGGAACCGGCGGCGCGTCCGGCCGGGCGCCCTGGAGCGGGGCCGGGATCCGGGCCCGGCTGCGGAACGGCTCGCGCCGGTCGTATTTGAGCTTGTCAGCCAGGAGCGGCCGGCGGCCCGCCGCGAACACGATCTGGCGGCGGTCCGGCAAGGCCCGCACCTCTCCGGGCTCCAGGAGGGGGCGTTCGGTCTGGGCCCGGGACACCGAGGATCGCCCCGCGCCGAGCCCCGCCGGAGCGCTGCGGCTCGTGCGCGTCTCCAGCACCGTGCCCGTGAGTTTCGACACCTTATCTTGCGTCACAGGATCCAGGGCCGAGAAGGCGGTAAACACGTGACAATTGTCCAGGATCGTATTGTGCACCCCATAGGTCTCGACGATGTCGTTCAGCGACTGGGCCACCAGCATCGGCTTGACGCCGTAGCCGCTCATCAGCCGCAGCGACTTCTCGAAGAAGACGAGACGTCCCAACAGCGGGAACTCGTCCATCACCATCAGAAGCTTGTGGCGCTTGATCCGTCCACCGGCGTCGCATTCAGCCTCTGCCGTCAGGGCCTGGGCCGCCGCATAGAAAAACAGCCGCAGGAAGGGCCGCAGCGCCGCCGAGTCGGCTGGCGCGGCCTGGACATAGAGGGAGACCGGGGCCTCGGCGCACATCAGGTCGCCGAGCGCGAGGTCGGAGCCGGACAGCACCCGTTCCAGGTCCTCGCCCGCCAGCCATTTGAGATAAGATCGGGCGGTGCCCTGGACCGAGGTGCGGAACCGGTCGTGCATGGCGGCATAGCCCGTCACCGCCGTCTTGATGAAGGGATGGGTCTCCGGCTTGCCGTCGGGGCCGACCCGGTGGAGCGCCTTGCGCATCGCGTCGGCCGAGGCGTCCAGGTCGGCCAGGAGGGCGCGGACCCCGAGCAGAGTCTTGTCCGCGTCCGACGCGGTGTAGAGGACGTGCAGGATCACCGCCTCGAGGATCTCGGAGGCCGCCTTGTCCCAGATCGCCTCGTCGTCGCGGGCGCCGCCGGGATCGGCGAGGATGGCGACGAGCCGCTGGATCTGCGCCAGCTCGCCCGGCCCGGGGCGGATCTCCGCCAGCGGGTTCCAGCGCGCCGACAGCGGATCGCGAGGATCGAGAAACAGCGAATGCGAGAAGGTCGATCGCCATCCGCTGGTTAAGCCCCAGAGCTCGCGTTTCGGATCATGGACCAGCACGCTTCCGCCCCAGGACAGGAGGGTCGGCACCACATGGCCCCGGCCCTTGCCGCTGCGGGTGCCGCCCGTGACCAGACTGGGCCTCATGTCGTCGGTCGCCAGAAGCCGTCCGCCCAGAACCCCGATCACGGCCCCGCCCCCGGCCAGGAGCCCCGCCCGGCGCGCCTCGGCTAGACCGCCCCAGCCCCGAACGCGCCGGACCCGACCGTCGCCCTCGACCAAAACGCCGGCCCCGAGGCCGAGCACCGTGCCCAGAAGCACGAGGGGCGCGCCCCGCGACAGGGACGGCGCGATCTCGGACCCGAACGCGGTCTTCCAGGTGATCAGAGCCCAGGGCGGATAGAGGACGAGCGCCTCGCCCACACGCACGCCCGGGCCCAGAGCCGGGGCGAAGCCATAGGTCCAGCCGACCATCTGGGTCGCGCCCTGAAGGCCCGCGACGATCCCGAACACCAGTCCGACGAGGCGGGGGATCATCTCACGTCTCCTCGGCCGCGTCGCGCCGGTCGGCGTCGGCGGCCATGATCAGGTGGGGCGCGGCCTCGATCCGGCGCTGGTGATAGGCGGCGAGCGCCTCGCCCAGACCGGGCCCCACCGGGTCCCGGAACCGGTCGGCGAGCGCTTGTGCCTCGATGTCGGAATCCGGGAACACGCGCGCCTCGGCCCGACGATACGCGACCAGTTGGCTGGCGACCCGGTCAAAGGCGTCCATGAGGGCGGCGTTGCCGGTGCTGCGAACCAGCCAGGCCATCAGCGCGGCGGGATCCGGGCCGGCCTCGGCCCGGGGCGTGAACCCGTCACGGCCCTGGACCGCGCCGGTGCGGTCAAGGCCGGCGTCGAGGCAATGGAGCCGGAAGGCCAGCAGGTCCCGCAGCCCCTGGGGATCCCGTCGGGGCACCAGAAAGCCACCGGTCGGCCCGCGTTCGACCAGGCCGAACCCGCACAGCCAGCCCAGGGCCTCGCGGACCGGCGTCGTCGAGAGCTTCAGGCGGCGGGCCTCGTCCAGGATGACGATCGGGCCGCCCGGCGGATGGAGTCCCTGCTCGAGCCGGCTGCGCAGGCTGGCGAGCGCCAGAGTGAAGGGGTCGTGTCTGCGGTTCACGGCGGCCTCCCGAAAACCGGAAGACTTGGACGCACCGGTGCCTCTCGCCAAGCGGTTGTGAACAGGATCGGGATCGGTTCGCCATCTTTCGGCATGGGAGACGTCGAAAAGTGGCGTAACGCCCGCCACTTTCCGGCGACAATGCACCTGTTGTGTCCGATGGCGCACTCAACGCACTGTGGCGACGAGGCTCGACCAGAGCTCCGCGACGAAACGGGAGGTTGCACCGGAATGAAAGGCGACAGGCCGGATCTGCGGCGGGACGGCGCTCTGCTGTCGCGCGCGCTCAAGCGTCTTCGGCTCCGCAGCGGGCGCTCGAAAGCCGAGATCGCCGCGACGATGAATCTCGCCCTGCGGACCTACGACCGGTTCGAGGCCGGCGAGACCCGGCTGAACCTGGATTACATCGACCGGTTCGCCAGGGCGACCGGGAGCGACCCCAACGCGATCCTGCTGGCGGTCGCCACCGGCTCGCCGGAACTGGCGGTGCGCTGCGCCGACAACCGATTCGGGACCATCCTGGTGATCGCCCTGAGACGCTTCGACGAAGCGGTCGGCGACCGACTGTCCGAATACGAGGTCCGGACCCTGATCTCGGCGGTGACGACGATGTTCGATGGCCTGGCGGCCCTGCCGACGTCGCCCGACCCGGACCGGACCTGGCTGCAGGAGGGCCAGGCGGAACTTGAGTCCAAACGTCCTCGTCCGGGGCGATAACATTGAATATACGCCAGATATAGCTTTCCGATCCCTCCGGAAGTCGGCTCACTCTCCCGGCCACATCCGTGGCGAACACTCAAGGAGAGACAGCGATGACCACCCCCCTGATCCGTCTCATCGGCTTCGGCAGCGCGCGGGCTCTGACCCGCGATCTGATCGGCGGCGACTATACGGAGATGAACGTCTTCGACAGCCGCGAGCCGGCCGGCGTCTGAACGACGAAAGGGCGGGCGACCGCCGGTCGCCCGCCCGGATCGTCTCGCCCCGCCCCTCCTCTACCCCTGTTCCGCCGATGGATCCTTTGCCCGATCACGTGTGCGCCCCCGGCATCCATATGGTCCGCATCGACGAGGACATCGTCATTCTCGCCGTGATCCACGATCGCTACGCCGCCCTGGTCGGGGCCGCGGACCATCTGGTTCTTGGCCCTGGCGGGGCCGTCCGTGTCACAGACGCCGTCCAGGCCGATCTGATCGCGGCCGGACTGATCCGCGAGGGCGCGCCCGACCCGGCGCGCCGAAGCGCGGCCGTCGCGCGTCATGATCTGGTGGTGCCCTCGGCCGGCTTTACGCCCAACGCGCTGCGCGCGGCGGCCGCGCTGACGGCCTCGGCCCTCCGGTTTCGCCGCCTGTCGTTCGCGCAGATGATCGCGACCTCGCCCCGGGCGGACGCGCCGGGTCCGCCGGTCTCGATCCAGGACCTCGCCCGGGTGATGTCGGCGGCTCGCGCCGCCTGGCCCTGGATGCCCCTGGACGGGGCCTGCCTCCAGCGGGCCTTCCAACTCCGGGCGCTCTACGCGCGGCACGGATTCGCCGTGGACTGGGTCTTCGGGGTCCGGACCTGGCCGTTCGCCGCCCACTGCTGGCTTCAGTCGGGGGATCGGGTCCTGAACGACACCCTCGACCGTGTCGGGCGCTACACCCCCATAATGGTGGTCTGATCATGGGCCAGTTCCTGGTCGTGACCGCCCGTCCCCAAAGCCCGGAGGCCGTCGAACAGGCTCGGGCGCTGGAAGCCCTCGCGCATGACCAGGGTCTGAGCCTCGCCCGTCTGGAGGACACCGGCTGGATCGCCACCCTGGGACCTCGGCACCCAAGGCGGCTCCAGGTGGGGCCCTGGACGCTGATCGGCGAGGTGTTCGATCGGCGCAGTCCCGATTACGAGGGGATCGGTCCACACGACCCCCTCGCCTATGAGAAGAAGATGATGGCCCGGCTGTGGGGTCGCTATGTCGGCATCCGCCGGGACCGCGACGGGACACCCTCGGCGGTCCTGCGAGACCCGTCGGGCGCCCTGGAATGCGTGGTCTGGCGCGCGGGCGCGCTCACGATCCTCGGCTCCTTCGCCCCCGCCTGGCTCGTCGCCTATCTCAAGCCGGACTGGCGCATTGACCGCGACCGCCTGGCTGACGCGTTGAGCAATCCCCTGGCCGGGACCGGAGCGCTGATCCTCGATGGCCCGCTCGCCCTGGAACCGGGGACCCACCAGGTCCTGCCGCCGGACGCCCCGGCCGACGTCCTGTGGCGTCCCTCGGATTACGCCCGCGACAGCCTTGGGCCCCGCCCCTCGCTTGAAACCGCCGCCGCCCGACTGCGCGACGCCGTCGACGAGACGGTCGCCGGCCTGGCAAGCCTGTGCGAACCCCTCGCCTGCGAAGTCTCGGGCGGCCTGGACTCCTCCATCGTCGCCTCCAGCCTCTCGCGTCTCGGACCCGGGCGGGTGGGGCTGTGGCTCAATGCCGTCGGCGCGGTTCCCGAGGCCGACGAGCGACGCTGGGCCGACGCTCTGGCGGATCATCTCGGGATCGCGGTCTCCAACGTCCCCCACGCCAAGGCACCGCTCACAGCCGAGACGCTGGAGGCCATCGGCCAGGGCCTTCGACCGGGACTGAACGGCCTGGATCCCACCCACGATCAGGACTGGGCCGACCGACTGACCCATCTCGGGCTCGGGGCCGTCATGACCGGCAAGGGCGGCGACGCCCTGTTTCAACAGGCCATTCCCGAGGTCTTCACCGATCGCTGGCGCGCCCGCGGCTGGCGCAGCCTCCTGGAGCCCGACACCGTGGCCCTGGCCGCCGCCAATGAGCGCTCGGTCTGGGCGATGGCCCGCCAGGCCCAGGCCTTTGGCAAGAACGACGCGCCCGCGCCGGCGCGCCGCAGCCTGGCGCTTCCCCCGACACATTCTCCGCCCCCTCATCCGTGGCTCAAGGACCTGGACGCCTTCGGTCCCGCCAAACGCCTCCAGATCGCCGGTGTGGCCGACGGCGTGTCGCGCCATGGTCCGTCTCTCCTCACGGCGGCCGTCGAGGTGCTCCATCCCTTCTGTTCCCAGCCGGTGGTCGAGGCCTGCCTTCGGCTGGATGCGGGTCTGCTGGTGCTGGGCGGTCGCGACCGCGGTCTGGCGCGGCACGCGTTCGCCGGCCGGCTTCCCTCCGTCATCGTCGCCCGTCGCTCCAAGGGCGACATGAGCCGCATTTATGGCCGGGCCGTCGCCGACGCCCTGCCGGTCTTGCGGCCCTGGATCCTGGACGGACGACTGGTCGAGATGGGACTGGTCGACCGCGCCGCGGCCGAGCGCCTGCTCACGCGCGATAGCCTGATATGGCGGGGCCGCGCCTCGACCCTGTTGGCGACCGCCGCCGTCGAGGCGTGGGTCCGGGTCTGGGAAGGCCGGCTGGGCCGCCGGGCCTGACGTCGGGACGGGATCGCGCTGGCGACGGCACCGTCGAGATTGGCATGATCGGGCCAGGAACCGAGCCAGTCCCGCCTTGGCCGCGTCGATGCGACGCAGGCGCAAAAAGGTCGAGCGCAAGGCCGGGGCGAGCAGCGCCAGAAGCGACCGTTCCTCCTGGGCTCCCCATCGCCTGATTGTCCGCCAAAGGGTTGGGCGGACACCGCCGATCTGACCGTGAAGCGCGAAGCCTCCCCGCACCCCCACCATCCCGCCACGCGCTGTCCGGCCCGCTTCGCAGGGGTGAAACTCAGCCTCGCGGGGGCCAGAGGTCGTGTCCAGTGCGCCCGCCGGGGTCGACGGGCTCAGTCTTTGGCAACGGACGATCGGTTGTGCCTGTCTTCGGGTCCGGGGTCGGCATTCTCCGACCTTGGCCGCCGAGCGCTGAGAAAAGGCCGTCGCGCGATAGACCGGATCGAAGGGAGTTCATATGGGGCCCGCCATGCAAGCCAGAATCGTTCGAGGAACCCCCCAGTCCACTTTGCAACGGCAGCCGCTATGGCAACTCGAGACGCGCCCCAGCCGGAAATCCGACTGGTCGAGACTTTACGGAACGGGTCACACCTCCACCTCCCATTCCGACCTTCTCAGGACCGTCCGGATCGAAGGGTGGACGCTCATCGCTGACGACGCCCCCTAGAGCCGCCCAGCCTCAGCCGTTTCTGTCCTTGTCCACCGTACACTGAACATTGGTCACCGAAATGGTGACGCTGTTTCATGTTCAGTCATTCAAGCGTCACCGAGATGTCTCCGGTCAAGCTTAGACGCCGCGCCGGTGCCGTCGGCCGGGGGGGCCGAGCGAACCACTCGGGGATGCTTCCAATGAAATTCGCTCTTCTCGTCGGGGTCGCGCTCGCGCCCTTGCTTCACGTCGTGCCCGCGATGGCCCAGGACGCCACCCAGGTGGACGAAGTCGTCGTCACCGGCCGCCGGCCGATCGCGGAGTCCGAAGCCGCCGCGCTTCAAATCCAACGCAACTCGGACAGCCTGGTCAGCGTCGTGGCCGCCGACTCCGTTGGCCGCTTCCCGGACCAGAACATCGCCTTTGCCGTTGGCCGCCTGCCGGGCATCGGCATCCAGCGTGACCAGGGCCAGGCCCGCTATGTCAACCTGCGTGGCGCGCCGACCAACTGGACCACGCTGTCGTTCGACGGGATCAACGTCGTCAGCCCGGAGGGCCGCACGTCGCGGTTCGACAACATCCCGTCCGCGCTCGCCGCTCAGATCGTCGCCAACAAGGCGGTGACGCCCGACATGTCGGCGGAAAGCCTGGCCGGCAATATCGACATCATCACCCGCAGTCCGTTCGACTATCTCGGCTTCAAGCTGAACGCGAAAATCGGCGCCGGCATCGGCGACCTCGGGTCCGGCCTGGAGGTCGACAGCAGTTTCGTCATCTCGAACCGGTTCTTCGACGACCGGTTCGGAGCCCTGTTCTCGGCCTCCTACTACACCCGCGACATGTTCACCGACAACATCGAGACGGACTGGGAACCGGTCACGGAAGACCGCAGCCAGCCGGGGTTCGCGGATCGCCCGCTCTGGGCCCGCGAGCATGAGAACAAACTGTATCGCCTGACCCGCACCAATCAGTCCTTCAGCGGGCGTCTGGAGTATCGTCCGGACGACGCCAACCGCCTGTTCCTGAGCTCGATCTACACGTCCTATCGCGACGATGAGCTGCGCTCGAACATCAAGATCGATCTCGACGATCGCCAGTCCAGCACCCCGACCACGGCCTGTGCCGCGCGGGCGAACGCCGGCCGGACGGTCTCTGGCGGAGCGTCGGGCTATGGCGACGCCTGCACGGGCAACACCCCCCTCCAAGGCACCGTGTTCGGCGTCGACTTCGACAACAACTTCAATGATCTGGAGTCGGTCGAGTTCATTTCGACCACCACCCTGGGCGGCAACCACCTGCTCGGGGATTGGGACATTCAGTGGCGGCTGAACTACACCAAGACGGAGGACGGCACCGATGCACCGGCTCTGACCGACTACGACAGCCCGGCGACGCGGATCCTGCGGCCGACGGTGGTCTATGACTTCCGCGACCCTGAGGCCCAGCGGATGGAGTTCTATCGGACGCTGCAGAATCCGGACGGCACCTATGCGCGCGGCGAGCGCGTTCTGTCCGTCGAGAGCTTCGCCACGGAGCTGAACCAACTCCGTCGTCGCGAAGGCGGCAGCGAAACCGACGCCTATACGGCCATCCTCGACGTCGAGCGCGAAGCGACCCTGTTCGGTCGCCCCACGACCTTCAAGTTCGGCGGGGAATATGCCGAGCGCACCAAGCGCAGCGAGAACACGCTGTTCGACATCACGACCGCCAACATCATCGCCGCGGGTCTCCCGCGGACCTTCGGCGCGATCGCGATCGACGGCCCCTACCGCGGGGAACTCCCGCTGGGCTATGCGTTCCGCTACCACGGGTCGGTCCAGGCCCGCGCCCTGCTCGATCAGGCGATCGCCTCGGGCCGTGGCACCACGACCAACAACTTCGTCTACGAGGTGACCGAGGAAGCCATGGCGGCCTATGCCATGGCCACGGTCGATTTCGATTGGGGCAACCTGGTCTTCGGCGCCCGGGTCGAGCGCACCGAGAACACGGGCGAAGCCCCGACCACGCTTCGCCTGGCTCCCGTGCCCCCCGCGACCGTCGGCGTGAGCTCCACCGTGCTCACCACGTCGGCGAGCGAAGAGACGATGGTGTTCCCCAGCGTCCACCTCAACTGGGACGTGGCCGACAACAAGCGGGTACGCCTGTCG
This sequence comes from Caulobacteraceae bacterium, assembly GCA_947475735.1. Classification (GTDB taxonomy): domain Bacteria; phylum Pseudomonadota; class Alphaproteobacteria; order Caulobacterales; family Caulobacteraceae; genus Brevundimonas. The sequence continues at coordinate 9,810 of CANJLQ010000023.1, read as the reverse complement.
CTCAACACCGGCGCGGCGCGGCCCGACTATGACGACCTGCGTCCGGGTTTTTCGGTGGACGACGCCCTGCAGTCGGCTTCGGGCGGCAACCCGGCGGCGACCCCTGAAAAGGCGATCGGAGCCGACGCCTATTTCGAGTGGTACTTCAACACCGGCGGACTGTTCCAGATGGGGGCGTTCTACAAGGAGATCGAGGACGTCCTGTTTGACTCGTCGACCACCCTGGGGCCCGTCGACTTCCCGGACGGGCTCGACCGCTCGAACTACACCCTGTCCACCCTCGTCAACGGCTTTGAAGGTCAGATCACCGGCTTTGAGATCGCCTACCAGCAGAGCGCCCAGACGGTCGTCGAAAGCGCGGGCCTGCCGGCGTGGCTCGGCGGGTTCGGCATCCAGGCGAACCTGACGCTCACCGACAGCGAGGCGGTCGCACCCGACGGTCGCACGGTCCGGCTGCCGGGCACATCGGATCTGATCTACAACATCATACCCTACTACGAGAATTACGGCTTCTCGGCGCGCCTGAGCTACCAATACCGCACGGAATGGCTGGACTCGGTCGGGCTGGGGGGCATCGCCGCCTCCAACGGCGGCGATCAGTTCTGGGATGACGACGCCGAGCTGGACCTGTCTCTGCGCTATTCGATCAACGACACGATCGAATGGTATTTCGACGCGTCCAATCTGACCAACGAACCCGGCATCCGCTATTCGACCGACAAACTCTACACGATCGAGAACGAGACGTTCGGGGCGCGCTATCTGATGGGTGTCAGGGTCCAGTTCTGATCCGACGCCAGACCACACGAAATGGCCCGGAGCGCCGTCGAGGCCCCTCCCCTCGACGGCGCTCCCCAAGGTATTCCGAACAGGATCGACTCGACCATGAAACATCGTGCAGGTCTCGCGTTCACCGCCATCGCCGCCTCGCTGGTCCTTCAGGTGGGCCCGGCTCCCGCTCAGGAACCGGCCATAGGCCAAGTGTCAGATCCTGCGTCAACCCCTGCCGCAGGGGCCCGTGCGACAAACATCATTCTGTTCCTCGCAGACGCGGCCGGAGTGTCGGCCCTCTCGGCCGCCAGCCTCATGGCCTACGGCGAGCCCCTCGGTCTGCACATTCAGACTTGGCCGCACCTGGGCCTGAGCGAGACCTCGCCGGTCGATGCCTTCGTGTCCGACTCGGCGAACGGCATGTCCGCGATCATGACCGGCGTGAAGACGCGCAACGGGGTGATCAGCCAGGGGCCCGAGGCGGTGCGCGGTCAGAGCGATGGAGCACCGACCAAGACGCTGCTCGAGTACGCCGAACAACGCGGCCTGTTGACCGGTGTGGTGTCCAGCCAGTCGATCGCCGATGCGACGCCCGCGGCCACCTACGCTCATGCCAACAATCGCTCGGATTGGGGGAGGATCTTTCCCCAGGTCTTCTCTCCGCGTTTCGGCGATGGCGCGGACGTGGTGTTCGGGGCCGGCCGCAGCAGGATCGGGGAACAGTTGGCGGCCCAGGGCAGCAGCTTCTCTGCCTTGAGCCGAGCCCATGATCGACCGATCTACGCTGGGCTCGACGAGGTGCCGAGCGCGAACCCCAGGCCTGTGGTCGTGGCGGACGCCCTGGATGTTCGCGCCGCGACCTTGAGGGCGCTCGACGTTCTACAGCAATCGCCGAACGGCTACCTCCTCGTCCTCGAATGGGACGCCCATACCGACGACCCGCGCGAGGGCCTGCAGAATCTCGTGGACTTCGACAGGCTCATCGCCGAGGTCGAGGCGCGTGTCGATCTTGGAGACACCCTGCTGGTGTTCACGGCAGATCACTCGTTTGGTCTGCAGGTGGACGGCGGGCGTCGCGGTCAGCCCCTGCTGGAGGGCTATGACGCCTGGAAGGCCGCCGCGGGCGAGGACGAAGACATGGTTCGCCTGGAGCACGTCCTCGTCAACGCGACGCACACGGCCGAGGAGGTGCCCGCCCTGGCGACCGGCGCAGGCTCCGGGCGGGTGAGAGGCTATTTCCCCAACACCCATCTGTTCAGCGTCATGATGGACGCCTGGGGTTGGCCGAAAGACTGAGGCCTTGGAGAGCCCAGCAGAGCGGTGTCCGAGTTCGTGGTCGGACCCCTCAAGCCCATGGGGCTCTGATCCTTCGGTGTCGCCGAAACGGCCCCTCCGGTCGGCGGATCGCCCGGATCCATCTGCCGGATTAGCCAAGAGCTCCTGCTGGGGCGCGAGCCTCGTCGTTCGTCGCGGACGATCCCATCCATAGCGGCGTTACCAACCTTACAGCAGCGGAGGTCGGGATTCGGCCTGGTGGACGATCACATCGGCGGGGCGCGCCGCCCCAAAGCGGATTATGCCAACCGCCGCTTCGAGCCATTCTCTGCCATTCGAGAATGTTGCTGAAGCGCCACAGGCGGTCTTTCGCTGACTGCCGGAAACACGACATTCCAGCGTCGGGGCAGGAGCCTCCAGTCTCTCCGCTGTCGCACTAGCGCTGTAGCCAAAACCTCCCACAAGCGTGGAACATTGCGCCTTTTCGATACCCACGTATTGCCACGGGCCGTGGGGCGCGCTCTTTGGCGGGCCGATGCCTAGGATCTCGGACGAGCGCGCGATCTGGCTGGGGCGGTACATTCTGCCCCACACAGCCGAACTGCGCGGGTGGCTGTCCCGGCGGCCCCTCGGCGGACTTGAGCCGGATGACGTGATCCAGGAGGCCTGCGCCAAGCTGGTCGCAATGGGCAGCGTTCAAGGTATCCGAGACCCACGCACCTATCTTTTCCAGGTGGCGAAATCCGTTGTCGCGAGCCATCTGCGTAGCCAGAAGGTCGTGGCAATCACCGTGTCCGATACGGTCATCCTCGACCTGGCTTGTGATGATCCGTCCGCCGAGACGCAAACCTCAGACCGTGAGGAGCTTCGTCGTCTTGCGGAAGGGATCGCGGCCTTGCCGGAGCCTACTCGCACGATCTTCCGGCTTCGGCGTATCGAGCAGATGCCGCAGCGCGAGATCGCCCAACGGCTGCGAATGCCTGAAAGCACGGTCGAAAAGCATGTAAGCCGAGCGATTTTGAAGATGTCTATTCTCCTCGGCCGTGGAGGAAGACGGGTGTTCGGCGCGTCTAGGGACAGAGCCGGGATTGAACTGAACGACGATGACGCGGCAAACCGCACAGGAGATTGACCAGGAAGCTGCGGACTGGGCGGCCAAGGTCGATCGCGGCCTGCGGCCCGACGAGCAGTCCGAACTGGACGCCTGGCTGGGCGGAGACGCCCGTCGCACGGGCGCGTTCGCCATCATGCGGGCGACGGCGCTCCAGACCGAAAGGGCGGCGGCTCTGGGGGCGCAGTCCGGCGTTCGCAATGTCGCTCGGCCGAACCTTCCCGTCCTGCCGCACCGACGACGTTTCCTGGTGGGCGGCGGCCTCGCGGCGGCCGTCGTCGGAGGCGTCGTCTTGGTTCGGCCGTTGCTGGCCGACGAAAAACATCAGACGCGCAAGGGAGAGATCCGACAGATCGCCCTTCGCGACGGATCGGCGGTCACCCTCAACACCGACAGCTTGCTGGAGGTCCGTCTGTCGGATCGCCGCCGCGAGTTGCGGTTGGTCCGGGGCGAGGCGTTGTTCGATATCGCGCACGACAAGACCAGACCGTTCGTCGTTCTGGCTGGAACGACGGCCGCTGTCGCCCTCGGGACGAGCTTCATGATGCGGCATCTGCCCGGCGAAGCGGTTCAGGTGCTGGTTCAGGGGGGTCTCGTGGAGGTCCGCCGGGAAGACAATGCCGGCATGGCACCGCAGCGTCTCGCCGCCAATATGCGCGCCGTCATCACGTCGCGACCGGTCATCTCGCAGTCAGACGACCCGATCTCGGTGACCCATGTCTCAGTATCCGAGGCCCAAAGAGCCCTGGCCTGGCGGGACGGTCAGCTCGCGTTCGAGGGGGAGACCCTCGGTGCGGCCGCCGAGGCCTTCTCTCGCTACAGCGATACAAGGATCATCGTGGAAGACCCGCAGCTTGCGCGCGAAGAGATCGCGGGCCTGTATCAAGCAACCGACCCCATCGGATTCGCTCGATCCGTTGCTGTCTCCGTCGGCGCGCGCGTGTTCATTTCGGAAGATAAAGTTCAGATCTACCGCTAATTTTCATAGATCGGATCGCAGTTTGTCATATAAATTTTAAGTAAAGACGCTGGAGGAGAACGCCGCAACACCCCGTCTATGACCGAACGCCCTTCAGACGAAGGGTGAAACTCTGAGGGGGCTACTGTGACAATGATTTCCAAGCGGGCGCTTGGCGCGTCGATTGCTGTCGTGGCGTTGCTGGCGGCAACAGCGTCTATAGCGCAAGTCCGTCAGTTCCAGGTGCCATCCGACGAGGCCGCAAGGTCGATCCCAGAGTTCGCGCGTCAAGCCGGGGTGCAGATCACGGCGCCGGTGTCGGAGCTGGGCGGCGTTCGCACGCGCGCCATCGTCGGATCGCAGGACGTCCGGGCGGCGCTCGCGGAGTTGCTGGTCGGCACCGGGCTGGAAGTCGCCAGCGACGACGGCAGGACCATCGTTCTCCGACGCGCCACGATCCCCAACGAAGACGTCGCCGTGCTCGAAGAGGTGCTGGTCACAGGCTCGAACATTCGTGGGGTGGCCCCCGTCGGCTCGGCTCTCATCGGGGTGTCCAGAGACACGATCGCCCTTCAAGCCCCCGCCAACACGCGGGAGCTTCTGTCGCTCGTGCCGCAGCTTGGCAACTTCGGCATCAACCATGAGCAGGCGACGCCGAACCGCTTCCGCACCGCCGGCTTCCTGCCCAACGTCCACAATCTGGGCGTCTATGCGACCCTGACCCTGGTGAACGGTCACCGTATCGCCCCGACGGGCGGTGAGGCCGTGCTGCCCGACCCGTCGATCGTTCCCGTTATCGCCATCGAGCGGGTCGAACTGGTCGCGGACGGCGCCTCCTCGATCTACGGCTCCGATGCCGTCGCCGGGGTCCTGAACTTCATCTACCGTCAGCGGTTTGAAGGACTCGAAGCGCAGGCCACCTACGGCTTCAACGACACACGCTACGAGAAGCAGAACTTCGCCGTCATGGGCGGACGGCGCTGGGACGGCGGCGGCATCAGCGCCGCTTATGAGTATTCGTCCACCAAATCGCCCCTCAACGGGGAGATCCCGTTTATCGCCGCCGGCGGCGACCAGAGGGAGCGCGGCGGACGCGATCTTCGCGGCACGGTCTGCACGACGCCGACCGTTCGCGCCGTGAATGCCCAGGGCGCTGCGACGGGCGCGACCTATGGCAATGGTCCGAACTGGACGACCAATGCGGTCGATCTACGCTGCGGCCTCCTGAACCCGGACGGCCGGGTGATCCCCGACGGCGAACGCAATGCCTTCCTGTTGCTGGCGGACCATCAGGTGACCGACAGCCTCAGGCTGTGGGCCGAGGTCAACTACTCCCACTACGACGCCGTCACGGAGAACGCGCTGGGCTCGTTCAGCATCGTCGTTCCCAGAACCAATCCCTACTTCCAGGCCCCGCCACAGCTGGCCACGGCGGACAGGCTCTTGGTGACCCGCTCCGCTACGGGCCTTTTCGATCGCGTGCTGATCGATCAGTACGCCCAGTTCGCGGGCCTGACGGTCGGTGCCGATATCGACCTGGGCAACGACTGGGTCGGCAACCTCATGGTCCACGCGTCCGCGACCCGGGACTGGAGCAGCTCTGGCGAACTTGACCAGCCGAACGCCGTGGCCGCGGCGAACGGCACCACCTTCGCGACCGCGCTCAATCTGTTCGGACAGGCCGCCGACAACAACCCGGCGGTCCTGGCTCTGATCGACAACGGCGCGGCTCAGGCCAACAAGTCCAGCCAGCGTCTGCGGGAAATCACGTTCAAGGCGGACGGCCCCCTGTTTTCGCTTCCGGGCGGGGACGTGCTGGCCGCCGTCGGCGTCAACTATCGGGGCGACCAATCGATCCAGTTGCAGACTTCCGGTTCGTCAGCGCCCGGTGCCAGCTACAATTTCGTGGTGCGCGACGACAACGTCAATCGTTCCGTCGCCGCATTGTTCAGCGAAGTGAACGTGCCCCTGGTCAGCGACGCCAATGCCATCCCAGGGGTCGCGCGCCTGACCCTGTCGGTCTCGGGCCGCTACGACTACTACGAAGAGTACGGGGGCCAGTTCAATCCAAAGTATGGCCTGATCTATTCGCCGATCGACGGCCTCGACCTGCGCGCCAGCTATGGCACTAACTTCGCCGCCCCGAACGCGGGTCTCATCACGACGCCCTTCACGATCCCGCAGCTCAATCAGAACCTGACCCAGCAGATTGCGGTGGGCCCGCTCGCCGGCAGGGCCGTCGGCCTCGTTAACGTCCTGAACATCGGCGGCGGCAATCCCGACCTCAAGCCCGAGGAGGCCGAGACCTATTCGTTCGGCTTCACCGCGACGCCACGCTGGGGGTTCCTGGACGGACTGCGCTTCGGGGCCAGCTACTACTCCGTCGACTATACCAACCTCGTCTATAAGCCGACGACGACGGACGTCATCAGCAACCCGGCGTTCGAGGATTATCGCATCTTCTTCCCGACGGACGCCCAGATCGCCGAGACCCTTCGGCTCTATGCGCCGCAACGCCCGATCACCACCGGGTTCGGGATGATCTTCAACTCCAACGCCATCAACATCGGCCAGCGCAGGGTCGCCGGTCTGGACATCGATGTCGCCTACAGGCTGCCGACCGATACGTGGGGCACCTTCGACTTCAGCGTCAACGCCAACCAGCAGCTGGTGTATGAGCTTCAGGCGAGCCCGGGTCGCCCGTGGGTTGATCAACTTCGCACACCGGCGGCACCGGAATGGAAGTCGACGACGCGTCTGACCTGGACACTCGATCCGGTCACCCTGTCGCTGGCGGCGCACTATATCGGTGGTGTCGGCGCAAGCGCGCAGACGGCGGATAAGCCGGTCGACGCCAACACGGTGCTGGATCTGACGGCCGCCTACCGCCTGCCCCCGATCGGCATGGTCAGGAATGCCCAGATTCAGATCCGCGCCGCCAACCTGCTGGATGAGGATCCGCCCTTCGTCGACAACGGCAACGCCTATCTGCCGGTTCTGGGGTCGCCGTTCGGACGGACCATCGATGTGACGCTCCGCGCGCCCTTCTGAGTCTGCTCGGCAGACGTGGGCCCCGCTTCGTCCCCAGCGAAGCGGGGTCCACTCCGCCGCGCGCCACCCTATTTGGAAACACGACAACTATGAGATCGTTCGATCGCCGCGCTCTGGGTAAGCTGCTGGGCGCCTCTGGCGCAGCGCTCGTGACAGGTGCCCTGCCCGGCTTCGCTGAGGCGTCGCAGGGTCGCAATATCGACGAGGCCCCCAGTTTCGACGCCTACCCCTTTGCCCTGGGCGTGGCCTCCGGCGAACCGGCGGCCGACGGCTTCGTCATCTGGACGAGGCTGGTCACCAAGCCGCTCGATCCCCATGGCGGCATCGATCGCCGGCCGATGTATGTCAGCTGGGAAGTCGCAGAAGACGATCGCTTTATGTGCGTGGTTCGCTCCGGCCGAACGTTGGCCGCGCCCGAGCTGGCGCATGCCATCCATGTCGAGGTCGATGGGCTCTTGCCCGGTCGCTACTACTGGTAGGTATAGAAGGCCGTGACGAGCTCAGGATTGATATCCGGCGTGATGTTCTTCAACGGCGTATCGATGATGAGCAAGGATGGGACCGGCATCCCCCTCTGAGCCGCTGTCCGGTGTAGAGCCAAGGCGAAGCAGATCGTGAACAAGGTCTTCTTGCCGCCGGATCCAGCGGTGAAGAAACTGTAGGCGGCGGTTTCGTCCCCTTCCGGCCAGATTTCCGGGATCAGGGTACGGCGGTTGATATTGACTACGTCGCTAGGGCCGACACCTGGGACCCGCGTCGCGATAAGGGCTTCGAGGAAGTTGACCCCGAGGGCCCGGAAATTCTCGTCGGCCTTGCCGAGCCTCATCTGCTCCTGCTGGATTTCCCGATCGAGGCGGCTGATGGTCTCGGAAAGTTTGTCGGCTTCCGCCAGCATCGCCGTCACCGCTCCGGGCATCGCTTTGACGCGGGTGAGGAAGCGAATCCTCTCCTCGATCTCAGCCAGCTCTCGATCCGCCTGCCGTGATCGTGCCGCACGATCGGTTTCGTAGCTGCCGAGCAACTCGGACACTTCCCGATCAAGCCGATCCTTATCCGCCGTGAGTTTCTGGATCCGCTCAATCTGGCGCTTGCGCGAACCGGAGTGCCGGCGAAGCGCCTGTTCGATATCCGCCAATCTGGCTTCGAGATCGCCCGCGATGCTTGCGGGATTAATGTCGTCCTCGGACGGCGCAAGCACCTGCAGACAAAGGTAGCAGCTCCCCTCCGGGGCACGGTGTGACGAAACCGGCTGACCACATTGGGGGCAGTTCTCGAAGCTGCTCCCCGCGAGAACCGAACGGGCGCGATCCGCGCGCGCGACTTTGAACTTCATGGACATGAGTTCGGCGCGCAATTCGCGTTGATCCTCCAGACGCCGGTTCAGATCGTCCAGCGTTTCATTCTCGGCGTTCAAGCGGTCCGACATCTTTCGGAGTCGGGTCCGCTGCTCGTCGACGAAGTGGGTCTGGCCGTAGAATTCGAGCGAGCTTGCAGACAACGTCGCCCGAACATCCGCCATCCGGGCGTGGTTCTTCTGAATCTCGCCGTCGATCTGAGCGTCGGAGGCGAACCCGAACTGCGCGAGAAACTCCCGAATCCGCTCCGCAGCCTCCGTCTTGGAGCGTTGGTCCGACCTCGCCTGATCGAACTCCGCTTGCAGCGTACTCAGCCGCTCGCTGTAGTAGCCAGCGAAGAAGTTTAGCGCGTCCTTGCTCTTCTCAGCGAGGATCGGCTGGCTGAGTCTGAAAAAGGAAGAATCCAGTTCCTCCTGCTCCAGGTAACAGAACTTCAGCAGGTCGCGGAAACTCAACCGGACCATCGGGGAATCGTCGTCGCCCGTGCGCTTCCGCACCCGGATAATGGGATACCCGAGGAGCCGAAAAATCAAATCGCTGAGATTGACGACGTCATCGCCGTAGACGACCGCGCCGTCGCCTTTGGCGCGGATGAGGAGACTGATCGGTTCTCCGTCATCCTCCACCCACGAGACGCGCGCCGAGTTTTCACCCTTGGCGCGCTCGATGAGGACGTCCCGCGCCCCAATGGTCAATGTGAGCTGCACCGACAGAAGCTCCCGCTGAACAGCGGTCGTCAGTTCCAGCGTGCCTCCGAGGCAGAAGTCCACCAAGCGAGCGATGGTCGACTTCCCCAAGCTTAGCGTGCCGTGGATGAAGGTGATGTTCCCGCCGAAGCGAACCAGCTCTTCGCTCTTGCGGCAGTAGAGCTTGAGGGTTTGAAGGCGAATTTTCATTGTTCGATCGTTTCGCCGAGGCGGAGGGACGCGACTTCCGGGAACGTGGCGTAAACGAATTCCATTAGGGTGGTCGCTGACAGATCGAGATGGCGCTTCAGTAGAGCGGCGCGCTGCCCGATAGCCGCGTATTCCGGCTCTTCTCGAAGCGATGCGGCGACTTCCCGTCCTCGTTGCGTCAGCCCGATCATGATCGTACGGCCGCTCTGGCCGACAGCAACCAAGCCACGGCCGGTGACGTGACCCCTGACGTGACCCCCTGAAACTCCTCCAGGAATAGCTAGAGTCCGCCCCCTGAAAGGACGGACAGAATGAAGCGATCACGGTTCACGGAAGAGCAGATCATCGGGATCCTGCGTGAGCAGGAGGCGGGCGTCGCGACGGCGGAGGTCT
>CANJLQ010000022.1 GCA_947475735.1 Caulobacteraceae bacterium | reverse complement strand
TTATGCAGAAGCGCTCAGCGGACAGATCGGCCGGTCCGCTGCGCGGGTTGGAAGCTGCGCTGACCGGCCTCTTGCCAACCCCGCCAACCCCAGTTCAGATCACCAAAGGACTCTCGTTATGGCTGGATGAGAAACGGGGGTCACGTCACAGAGACCATGCGAAGGCGATGGCGTCAGAATACCCCGTCACCGCCCGGCTACTGAATCACATCGCCGATATCTACGACGGTCGGGCGAAGCGCGAAGACGACGAGGTCGAGGAGCGGAGCTGGCACTGAGATCCCGCCGCGGCGATGTCACCCCGCCGCGCCGCGCAGATGATCGATACGTTCACGGCAGACGCTGGCGACGATGTCGGTTAGCCGGCGTGCCGACGTCGCGAGCATTTCGAGGTCTTCTGGGCTGACGTCGTACTGATCGGAGTAACGCGCTTCGACATAGGCGCGCTTCAACGTCTCGAAGCGCCGACGGTCGGCACGCTGCTCACGCGGCCACGCTTCGACCAGACGCTTGTCGACATCCTCAGCGAGGGATCGAAGGAATTTGATGTTGTGTGAGCGGGGAAAGTAGAAGGTGTGGACGAGCAGGAAACACGCGTAGGCCCTCTCGACCGCTTGGTGCAGCGAGAACGCCGCGTCGCACCGTTCGTCTCGCCGCACATGAAACTCTGCAGCTGCAAGCATGCTGTCGATCCTCGGCAGCCAGTGAGCAAGATAGCGCTCTGCCATTTCAACGGCGTCACTGGCCGTCATCGGTTTCGGAACCGCCAGCGGATGACCCGGCAGTTCGTAAAGTACGACGCCGTCACGAACGATATCGGTCCAGAAGTACTCACCGCGTCCGATGGCCCGGTTCACCTCGGCGAGGTCGTGGACGATGATGTTGACGATCCGGCCGACGGACGGGTCGTGCAAAATTTTGTTCTCGGCCTCCCACCAGTAGTCGGCGATGTCCGTCAGCTTGGGATGGCTGACGATGACCAGCAGGTCGAAGTCCGACAGATAGCCGTTGTCCGGCTCGTCCACCCAGTCGGTGCGGGCGTAGCTGCCGAACAGAATGATCTTGAGGACCTTGCCGCCCTTGCGCCAATCCGACGTGCCGCCCGCGCCTTTCCGGAGCGCCGCCTCGAACTCCGTCAGCAGGGTCGAGCGGATGTGCGCGAGCTCTTGCTGCTGCCGTTCAGGGAGGTGGTCGAGGGTTGATTTCATCGACACGAGTCTAGCCGGAAACTGTGCGTATGATCGACAGATTTCGGCTTTCGGAATGAACGATGCCGGCATGAGCGCTGACAGAGGGACGCGCTCAGAAGAAAGCGCCGGGCTGAACGGGGCCGTCGGTTGCGACCAAGGCCTGAAGAGGCACCGGTTGCGGCGTCGTATGTCGCCCGATCTTCAGCGGAGCGAAGGTTTCGTCGAAGTCCCAGTTGGTGTCCCGCTCCAGCGAGACCTCCGATCGGAAATAGTTGACGTTGGCCCACCTGAACCGCCGGTTCGCCGGTCGGTAAACCCACGTCTCGATCAGATTGGCCATGTAGCGTCCCCGATCGACCTGCCCCTCTCCCGTCGCTTCAATTCCGATGTGGACCACCCCGGGGCGATCGGCAGGAAGCTGACGCTCCGCGCGGACGAGCGTCCGACGGAAGTGACCTGACTTCATCTCCAAAGCGCGGGGGGCCCGACAAGTCCACCCGATCACGCTCGCGTGGTGCAGATCCGTCGCATAGAACGGTCGCCCCTCCGCGGGCGTCCACTGACCCGAGAAACTGTAGTCCCACTCCGCCTGCAGCACGCCCGCCGTGAGTTGGATCATGCGTCGGGAGCCGTAATAGATGTCGTCGTGCGCCATGACCTGCAGCAGTCCCGCCGCATCGGGAGGGCGAAGCCGCCCGATCGCTGTTGCGTCTGCCCAGCCGCCCCGGTTGGCCGCCAGAGCCTCACGCACGCGCTCGACCAGATAGCCGTCCGGCACATCCTGTAGCTCGACGTTGTAGACCGCCTCCAGGACGAGTGACGGCCCCGCCTGGCGAAGGAGGTCATGAACAGGGTTCGCCAGGCGGCCTCCTTGCGCCACCTCGTTGACGGCATAAGTCGATCGATCGAGGCGCTTGCACTCGACTGCCCAGCGGCGGTTTGGCTTGGAGGCGAGGAAGTCCGGGGTCGCGGCGCCGCCGCGCTGCTCCGGGACAAACTCGACCGTCCATCCATCCCTTCGCCAAGCGAGCGCCACCAGCAGTTCATAGACGCCGGCGTCCATAGACGTCCGTCGTTCCGTCAGCAGTCGCCCGGCCCTTTCCTCCGCCCCCGGAATGCCGCGCAGGATCGCCAGATCAGCGCCGAGACGCTTCAGGAGCGGCGTGATCCGCGCCGCTTCCTCGGGCACCGAGTGGCGTCTTCCGTCGGCGAAATCGGCGCCTTGCAGAAGCCACCAGGCCGCCTGATCTTGCCCATCGGTTGGTGGAGCCTGTCCGCCTTCGCGCCAGACAGCCAATGAGGCCTCGAGGCCCTGACGCTGAGTCTCAATACGCGCAGCCACTTCTGCGGCAGGCGCGAGTCCAGTTAGCCAGTCGATAGCGGCCTGAACGTCATCGTCTCGCCAGTCCTGCCCGTCACGTCTCGCAATCCAGAGGGGGTCTTCGTTCGCCATAGGCGCACTAACCGAGAGATCCGCTCCGTATTCAAGTGCCCGGTGACTTGGGGGCCTCGACGGCGCCCTGGCGACAGGTTCTGGCTGAATTGCGATCCGACACCTGGGCGTCTGGATGCTTTAGATCCCCAGCAACAGGTCATCCCAGTCGGTCGGCGGATCGCCCTTGCCCAGCCGCCCCTTGAAGACGGCGTAGGGGTCCGTTTTGGAGCCCGCCTTCCGCAGGGTGCCCTCGTCGTTCACCCAGACGTAGATGATCATCTTCGTCTTCGAGTCGAACCGGTAGAACAGGCGGAACCGCTGCAGGAATTTGGCGCGCCGCCAGTGCCGGTGCGCCGATCCCATGGTGTTGCCGAGCTGGTAGGCCGCCGCGTTCGGATCGGTCGGCACCTCCATCGAGATGATGTCGGTGATGCGTTTGAACAGTTTGGCCTTGGGGTGGCTCGCATAGCCCTTCGGGTCCCCCGTCTTCAGCTGCGCCACCTCGTCACGGAGGCGCTCGTAGTCCGCGCGGAAGCCTGCGTGCATGAACAGTTTCCAGCCGTTGACGACGGCGAACGGGGTCGGATCGGGAGGCCTGGCCATCAGATCCCCTTCCGACGATTGCCGGACGGCCGCGTCGCCGCCCGCTTGGCGGCCTCGGCGTCGAGCGCCGCCTGCTTCATATCAGCCACGATCGCCTCGAGGCGTTTCACCAGCGGGGTCAGGTCGTAGCGGTTCGAAGTCTGTCCCCCCGACGCGGACCGGCGGGCCTCGCTGACGATCAGCTTTTCGTCCTGCAGCCGCTTAAGGCTCCGCTGGATCGTCTTCTGGGACACGCCCAGCCGTTCCGCCAGAGCGCGCTTGGACGGCCAAGGCTGCGATTCCGGCGCCCACCAGTAGTCAATCAGACAGATCAGGGTGGCCAGATCGGTCGCGCCGATGTGGAGCCGCGGAAGGCCTTTCAACAGGGCGGACGGAATGACGGTCCAGCCCATGTCGAGGCTGGTTCGCCATTTGATGCGCAGGGTCTTCTCGCTTTCACGCTCCTTGGGCGTCTCAGCGGTCTCTGCCGGGGGGGTTGCGGTATCGGTCATGGGCGCAATATGATCCGTCAGACGGCCCGAATAAAGGTTCGCGCGAGTGCGACCCCGGGTCGGATATGACATGGGGGCTAGGACTGAGATGTCCAGGCCCCGGTGACGCGAGAGTCCCACGAAGCAGGACGCCTCGTCGCAGCACTCCTGGCGTTAAGGACCATAGGACGTATCGGCCCCTGGACAGGATTGTCCCGGTATAGGAGGCTGTTTGGAACGTACTAATATACGTTCCATGGGCAAGCACGCAGTCAGCTTCGAAGGTTCGGTGACCACCACCGGCAGGTCCGAGGCCGTGCGCCTTGAGAAGGCGTTCTTCCGTGCCCACCCGGAATTTCGCCAGAAGGCGCGCGTGCGCGCCCAGGCGATCGGCGAGGGCCACGTTCTCGTCTCCGTCGCCGAACCCATGATCTCCACGTCCGAAGAGGTCGACCCCGTGGTTTCCGCCTACCTCTCCTTCCTTGAAGCGGACATGGTTGCGCACCCCGAGCGTCTGTCGCCCTTCAGCAGCGCCGACCTCGCAACCGCGCGCGAGCTGGTCCGCGATGTCGTGGTCGCCGACGACGAGGCCCTCCCCGACGACGTCACCTTCTAGGCTCGGAACGCCTGCAGCGATTTGGTGCTTGCGGACGGTCCGTCTGCGCCGGCGTCACACCTGTTGTTCGATGGGTGTCGGATAGAGCTCGGCGATCAGCGCCCGGCATCGGTCAAAGATGACCTTCGCCATATCGGGTGCATAGACGTGATCGCTGCCGTGCGCGATCTCGTTGCGGATCGAAGCCAGCAAGACGTGATCGTCTCCCCAAGCGCTGGGCGGGGGAGCGCTCAGAAGGCCGAGCTTCACCGCGTAGTCCAGCCTCGGCTTCAGGCCGCTCATCTTCGCCGCCGGTGCGCCCAGGCGGGTCTTGAGCGAGAACTCCACCGTCGCGAGGGCCTGTCCGCAGGCGACCACCATCAGTTCGTAGTCAAACCATCCGTAGAGCAGGGCGTGCAGGGCGCGACCGTAGAGGCGCTCGATCACCTCAGGGACCGCCGTCTGCAGGCCAAGCCGGGCGACCATTTCGTAGTGGTCCTCGAAAGTGATCGGCCGCAAACCCGTCTCGGGGTCGTCGATCATGATGATCCGGTAGCGTTCGTCGGGCAGAAGCGCTTGTTCATAGGATTTCATCGGCTCGAGCCCGGGCGATGTCGGTGAGGGTGCGCCGGGCGTTGAGAACATGTGAGATTTGCATGCGCTCACGCCTTTAGCCGAAGCCTGGACATGCGCGTGAGCCGCACCGGGCGGCGTCATCCTAGCCCACTGGGCGGCCGACAGGTAGGTCGCGGCGCTCGTGAGCCATCCTCAGGCCAAGAGTATGGCGGCGGCCTCGGCTGACGTATGGACCATATAGTCCGGCACGGCGGCGCTGAGAGCCGAAGCCGCGCCGTATCCCCAGGACACGGCCATCGCGGCCACATGAACCTGGTGCGCCGCTTCGATGTCCCGCACCTCGTCGCCGACGGCGCAGACGCGGGCCGGTTCGACGTCCAGTTTGCGGATCAGGGATGAGAAGCGCGCGCCCTTCCCGAACAGCGACGCGCCGCAACTGAAGGCCGAGATCAACGACGCCGACGGCCCGAGCACCGCACGGACGTTCTCCTCGCTGTTGGAGCTGACCACAGCGGACCGGACGCCGCTGTCGTGCAGCCGCCGCAGAAGATCGGGGACGCCTTCGAAGAGGGCGATCTGATGCGCCTCATGGGCCATTCGCTTGCGCAGATCGGCGGCGATCCCCGGAAGGCGAAGCGGCGACACGCCGAGCGCCTTGACGACCTCTCGGGTCGGCAGCCCCCGAAGCCGCTCGATCTCCGCAGCGTCCGGAGCCCTGAAGCGATGGGCCTTGGCGAGGCTCGGCAGCTGGGCGATGAACCAGGCCGCGCTGTCGGCGAGCACGCCGTCGAAGTCGAAGAGGACGAGTTTGTATTGGGCCATTCGGATCGCCATAGCGGGATTACGGTCGGCGGGCACGTAGTCCGGCCCCGCTGAGCCCCGACGGCCGCGAAAACAGGGTGAACACGGCCGTTAACGGCGACGCTTAAACGAGCCTTCAGCGCCCGGGACTATGTGACGGGAATGAGTTTTCCCGTCGCCAGACCTGATCGCCGCATTCTCGTGCGCCGCCGGTGCGCCGAACAGTGCGTCATCGAGTACGGCCAGGGGCAGACCGCGCCCGGGGTGCTGCGCCAGCTCGATCTGCACGGTGCTCGCGTCAGTTTGCTCCAACGAGGCGCTGCGTTCTCGGGCGACGTCCGCATCCTCACCCACGCCGGCGACGAGGTTTTCGGCGCGACGGCCTGGCGCATCGGCGATGTGGTCGGCGTGCGGCGGCACTCCCGATCCGAGGCCAGGATCAGGGCGCTCAGGGCGAGCTGAATCCCGCACGATCCACAAGGCGCTAGAAGTCGAAGCCAAGCTGGCCCTCCGCGACGGCCGGCCCGCTTCGACGCCGGGAGCGCGACTTCGTCTTGCTCCCTTTCAGTGCCACGGACGGGTTCGGCTTTGCGTTTGGATTCGCAATGACGTGGTCCTCGCGAGGGCGGGGCGGCGGCGGCCTGATCGGTCGGGCCGCCGGCTCGGGTTCCGGTGTCGTAGGCCCTCGGCTTTCGTTCCAGCGGGCGATGTCGCGCTCGCGCCAGGCCACCCGTCCGGGTGAGATCGGCACCGGCTCTGGAAAGTCTCCGGCCTGACGCATGCGCCACGCGGTCGTGCGGCCGAGGCCCGTCAGATCCCGGACCTGCCGCCAGCCCAGGAACCGCTCGAGCCCTTCGTCATGGGCCATGACGCTTTTCCAGAAGCGCCGTCGCGCGATCCCCCATGACAGAGGCGAGCGCCGCCGCATCGTTGGCCGCGTCCACAGGATCCCGGCTCCACCAGACCAGCAGGACGGCCTTGAGCGGACAACTGACCGTCGGGTCGTTCATCAGGGTCTCGAGACTGGGGCGGTCGGGCGTCATGAGGTCGCCTCCCGGCGCCGGGCCTCCCGCCGCAGCCGCTGACGCTCGCTGGATGAGGCGGCGGGCGCCGTGATCTGGGCCTCGGCCCAGGTCTCCAGCAGGTCCAGTGGATAATAGGGCTTGTTGCGAATGTGGCGGCAAGGCGGGCCGCCTGACCCGGTCGAATAGGCGCGCGCCAGGGTCGTCGGCTTCATCCGGATGCCCTTGCCCTCCAGGAACACGGACGCCTCCGCGCGGGTCAGGAGCGTCTCCGGGGAAGACGGGGCGGCCGCCTCCGCGCCTTCATGAGGGGCGGTCGCGAAGGTCACAGCCCGGCCTCCGCCGGGACGCATTCCCGCGACGATCGCACCCCGCGTCCCGCCGTGAGCGCCAGGTAGCAGTTGATCACCGAGACGACGTAGTTCTGGGTCTCGGCGATGTTCGGGATCCGGCCCAGCCGGGCGACCCGATCCGGACCGGAGTTGTATGCCGCGAGGGCGAGGCGGAGGTCGCCGAAGCGAAGGATCTGGCGGGCCAGATAGTCGGCTCCGCCCCGCAGGTTCTCATAGGGATCGAAGCGGTCGCGCACGCCGAGATCCGCGGCGGTGCCCGGCATCAGCTGGGTCAGGCCGCAGGCGCCGGCGTGGGAGCAGGCCTGGGCGCGATAGGCGCTTTCCACCACGACCAGGGCATGCAGCAGCTTGCGATCCAGACCATGCCGGTCGGCCGCTTCGGCGATGGCGTCGGCGAAGGGCTGGTCGAGGTCCGCCAGACGGACGGCCTCGAGGCCAGCGGCCTCTGGTGCGGGTGCTTCCGGAACAGCCCCCACGAACAGGTCTCCGCCGGCCGGGCGCCAGTCGACGCGGGTCTGGGCCGCGACCGGCGTCGCCGCGAGGGCGATGACGGCGGCAAGGGGAAGCAGGTGGCTCACCATGTCAGGGGCTCCCGATAGACGCCCTCGATCTGGGCGGTCCTCACCGGCCCGAAGTACCGGCTGTCTAGGCTGGACGGCGTATCGCCGAGCAGCAGTCGTTCGTCGGCGGCGAGCCTGCGGCAGCCTCGCCAGGCGGGAAGCGCGACGCCTGTGCGATCCCGTGCGTGGATGCGGACGGTGCGCATCGGCGCGATCAGCCACCGGCCGTCCGAACAGACCGTGTCGCCGCCCGTAGCCACAACCCGTTTGATCAGCCGCACCTCGGCGGGCATCCCCTGGCGCGAGAGATAGAACCGCACGATCTCGGGCTGACGAATGGCAACCACCGCGCCGCGCCCGATGTCAGGGGCGTCGGTGCGGAAATAGACGCCCCGGGGAAGGCTCGGGCTCTCATTGATCAGGGCGACGGCTGGACGCTGCGCGGCGATCGCGCCGATGGCGAGGAGACCGACGGCGGGCGCCACGGCCGCCACGAAAAGGCGACGGAGACGGGTCATCGGCGGTACGGCTCCAGAATGAGGTCGCGGGTGATCATCACCCGGACCGGAGCCCCCGCCCGGACCCGTATGGTCGGCTGGACCCCGAGCTCGCGATCAACAAGCCGTCCGCCGACCTGGGAGGCCTCGATCGAGGCGGCGCTCCCCGCGCTGGCGGCGAACGACCGGTCCTCGGATCCGCCGCGCGCCAGTTCGCCCAGGGTCGTGATGGCGCCCGCGAACAGAGTCGCGACGCCGAGCGGCAGAAGCCGACGATCCACCTCTCCCCGCACGCCGACTGCCCCCTGCGCGTCCACGCCCGGTTCTTCGGACAGGATCAGGCTCTTGCCGTTGGGAAGGATCAGCCGATCCCAGACCAGGAAGGCCCGACGGTCGCCGTGGGCGCTCTCGCCTTCATGGCGTCCGATCAGGCGCGTCCCCTGCGGGACGACGAGATGGCGACCGGTGATGGAGTCGAACACATTCTGGCTGACCGTGGCCACGACCGGGCCGGGACGCGAGGTGTCCACAGCCGTCAGCAGGACGCCCGGGATGATGGCGCCGGCCTTCAGCTCATAGGGGGAAACCGGCGCCAGCAGGCCGTGGGGACTGTAGATCGCGCCATAGTCCCGCATCGCCGGGGACGGCGGCGCATCCGATCGCCCGCCTCCAGCCGGAGCGGCGGCCCCGCTCGACGGGCTTCCGAAGAACAACCCGGACGCCGCCGCCTGCTCCGCCGGTCGCGGCCCGCTGGGCGCCGCGGCGTATGACGGCGCCGGCACGCGTGCGGGCGGCGGCGAGGCGACGGCAGGTTCATCTCCCGGTGTGGCGGCTCGGCGCTCCGGCAAGGCGTCCGCCTGGGCGAGCCGGTCATAGCTCGCGGGCTGGTCCGTCACCCGCTCCGAGGGTCGAACGCTCCCCCGCGCCTCGCTCGCGCCATCGGCCTCGGCGGCGTCCCGGGCCTGACGCGTCATCTGCGGCTGGACGACGAAGGCCCAGGCGAGCGAGCCGGACACAAGAAGGGCGGCGACCATCACCGCGCCCTGGACGACGGGCTTGCGGATACGCACGGCGCCCGGCCGCGGCGCCCGGCCCATCAGGGGCGGCGGGGGCGCCTTGGGCGTCGCTGTCGGGGTGGAGGGAGGCGGCGCGACATCGTCACCAGGGCTGACAGGGGGGAGGAGATTGGGATCGGTCATCGGGCGGCTCCCGGAATGCGACGGATACGGACGATCTGCGGACGACGGTCGCCGAGCCGAAGTTCGGCCTCGTCGAACAGGCGGTCGACGATCAGGACGCCGTCGGCCTGCCGGTAGTTGACCAGCTGGAGTTCCTCGCCGGCCCGGACAAAGAGGGCCGGCGCCTCATCGATCGAGGCTCCCGGCGACAGGGTGATGAAGGTCCGTGCGCCGTCGTTGAAGACAGCAGTCGGAGCCCAGCGCGGGGACCGCCCTCGCGGCTCAATCCTGTAGCGTGCGTCGAGGGGCCCCTGAGGCGTCACCGCCTGCACGTCGAGCGGCGGCAGGCCCGACTGCGGATCGACGACCGGGCGGCTCTGGGCGGCGAGGCCGTAGTCCCAGGCAATGGCGGCGTTGAAGGCGTCGG
Source organism: Caulobacteraceae bacterium (assembly GCA_947475735.1). Classification (GTDB taxonomy): domain Bacteria; phylum Pseudomonadota; class Alphaproteobacteria; order Caulobacterales; family Caulobacteraceae; genus Brevundimonas. Next base: position 25,432 of record CANJLQ010000022.1, on the reverse strand, counting down.
CGGCGCCGCTGCGCAGGGTCAATAGATAGACCCGCTGGCTGGTGGTCAGGACGAGGTTGGTCTCCAGACCCGCCTGCAAAGGTTTGATCAGAACATGGGTCCGGGCGGAAGCGCCGGCGCCCGACTGGCTCTCGCCGATCTGCCAGCGCACCGTATCCCCGGCCGCCTTGGCGGTGACCGTCTCGCCCGGTGCCAGGGTGAGCGCGGTGACCCGCAGGGGTGCGGTCCAGACCTCGTAGACCCGACCGTCGGACCAGCCGAACACCTGGACCCCGCCCACGAAGCCGTCGGCGCTGGAGGCGGCTCTGGCGACCCGGTTGGCTTCCGCGATTGCGACGCGTCCGGACGGCGTCTCCGGCGGCGGCGTCTCGGCGCGACGCCGGCGCGGAGGGTCCGCCTGAGCGACCGCCTCGAGGTAGGGTCGGGCCGTCGAGCCCGGCTCGACGGGAGGCTGAGACGGCTCGGCCTCCGACGGAAGGACAGGCTCGGGCCCGACGTCGGGTGTCGTGACCTCGGGCGTGACCGCTTCGGACAAAAGGATAGGGTTGGCGTCCGGCCCTCGCAGCAGGGCGCAGCCGGAGAGCGCGAGAGCGGCGGCGGCCGAAAGGGCGGTCACGCTCAGGAAGCGTCGGGGGTCCATGAGACATCCTCGATCTTGAGGCCAAGGGGATTGCGCATCAGCTCCGCCTCGTTACGCGGCGGCTGGTGGGCGACGGTGATCAGGGCGCGCCAGCGCTCGGCCCCGGCCTGCTGGCCGTTCACGAAGCGGGTCTCGCGCCATTGCAGGTCGAAGGTGCGATCGCTGCGGCGGACCACGTTCAGCACCTCGACATTGACCGCTTCCCGGCCGGCCTCCGCGAACGGGTCGTTGGCCTGGGCCCAGTCGTTGAGGAAGGCCGAGGCCTTCGGGGTGAGAAGGTCGTAGGCGCGCAGCCAGTTCTGCCGGATCACGATCGGATCGATCGATTTCGACCGAACGTCCCGGATCCATTGCGCGAGGGCGTAGCCGGTCTGGGCTTCGGTCGGCTCGTACCGGCCCTCCAGGGCCGTGATCCTCTGGGTCTGCCCCCAGTCGGACACCTCGACGACGAAGGGCCGGACCACCGCCCGATCGGCCTGGACCCACCAGCCGGCGCCGAGAAAGGCCGCCAGCGCGAGATTGGCCAGGGCGATGCGGCGCCAGTTGCGGGCATGGGCGATAGAGAGACCCATCCGGTCGTCCCAGACCTGGCCCGCCCTCTGGTAGGGGGTGGCCTCGGGCGACGCGGTCAGGGCGCGCTTGGGCTTGAAGAAGGGATGCATGCTCAATCCTCGTTTCTGACGGTGGGCTTGAGGGCGCCGCTGTTCTCGCCGGCGGGCATGAGAGCGCGACCGGAGTTGGCGATGAAGAAGGCCTGGAGGGCGGCGGATCGGCCGGCGGCGCGCCCCTTCGCCCCCCCGTCCACCGGCCGGTCCTCGGACAGGGACGGGTAGGAGCGGGTGTCAGCCTGGGTCCTGGCCTTGCCCGGAGGCGGACCGGACGAATTCGGTTGAGGGGGCCGCTCCTTCGACGGCGCTGGGGTGGGAGACCCCGGGGCCGCCGCAGCGCCCGAGGTCGGCGCGGCGTCGCCGCCAGAGGGCGCTGGATCTCGCGTGCGCCCGGCCGGCCCTGATCCAGGTCCTGGTCCCGGCGATGGCCGCGGTCCGCCGCCCGAGGGTGCGCCTCCCGAGGAAGGTCCGCCTCCTGATGGTCGCGCCGCAAACGTTGCCCCTGCGGCGGATCTCGACGACCCGCTGACCGCCGCGGCCCGTCCGGCCATGGCGCCCGCGCCCGCGGCGCCGCCGGCGACGAGGGCCCCTGCCCCGGCGACGGCGAGCCCGCCGGTCAGGGCCGCACCCGCCCCGAGGGCGGGGCCGCCGGTCACCAGGGCCGAGGCCAGGTTGGGAATGAAGATCGCCAGCATCGCCAGCAGCAGGGCGGCGACCAGGATGGTGAGGGCTTCATAGATGTCGGGATTGGCGGACGGTTGCAGCTGGTCGAAGATCGTCCGCGCGCCGGACACGACGATGGCCAGGGCGAGCACCTTGAGCCCCGAGGAGACGACGTAGCCGAGGGGCCGTTCGGCCAGGAAGGCGGTCTTGTTCCAGATGCCGAATGGCAGGAGGACGAAGCCGCCAAGGGTGACGATCTTGAACTCCAGCAGGGAGACGATGATCTGGAGGGCCAGAATGGCGAAGGCCAGCATGATGCCGATCATCGCCAGGCCGAGGATCAGGGCGTCGGCCATATTGCCCATGACATCGAGCGGGTTCTCGACCGGCGCCGGCGTTTCCCCCAGCGCCTTCACGATCTCCCAGCCCTGCTGAAGGATCGCTCCGGGGTTCAGGAACTCCTCACGCGACAGGGAGCCTCCCCCCGCCGTCAGACCCAGCTCCAGAAACCCGGCGTAGATGGTCTCGGACAGGGCCTGCCAGTCGTTGATGATCCAGGCGAAGGCGCCGATCAGCAGGACCTTTCCGAAGCCGGACGCCAGGACCTCGCGATTGGGCGAGAGCGCCCACTGGATCCCTGTCAGCGCCACGACGAGCGCGATCAGCAGACCGAAGACGCCGTTGACCGACCCGGACAGGGCGTCGAAGCCGGCGGTGACGGTGTTGGAAAACACCACCATCAGCTCGTTCGGGGTCTCCATTCCGGGGCCGGCCATGACTGCGCTCCTCAGTCCCGCGCGTGGGGCAAGGGGTTGAAGGACGGAGCGGCCGGCGTGGAGGTCGCTCGCTCCCAGAAGCGGCGGCGGGCCTCGATGGCGGCGTCGCGGTCGGCCGCCTGACGCGCCGCGCCCTCGGCCATCAGCCGGGACTGGGCCAGAAGCACCGTCCGCATGCTGGCCAGGTCCTCGGCGAGAACGGACAGCATCTGGGTCGAGGACTGGATCGCGGCCGTCTCGCCCTCCGCTGCCTCGCTCGCGGCCATGGCGCCGCGCAGGCGGCCGTCACGGCTCTGCGCCAGTCGCTCCAGCTCCGCCGCCGTGCGCGCGAGGTCCTCGGCGGTCCGTCGGGCGGTCGTGGACCGATCGGCGCCGAGGGCCGTGAGGTCCGAGAGGGAGAGATCGTCCGGATACAGGTCCGCGAACTGCCGCTGGACGCCGTCAAGGGTCGACGCCGTGCCACGAACCGTGCGCGCCAGCTCGCCGATGTCGCGCAGGGTCTGCGACGAGTCCGCGAGATGGCTGTAAGGCGAAGCGGCGAGGCTGCGGGCCTGATTGGCCAGTGCGCGGGCCTCATTGGCGAGGCTTTCGATCTGCCGCGCGGCCGAAAGCATGGCTTCGACATCGGCCTTGGCGTCATACACCGCCCATTGTGCGCTCGCCGGCTGGGGCGCGGCCACAAGCGTCAGCGAGAGCGCTGCGAGACCACAGAGCCAGCGTCGGCTATTCGGCCGCGAGACGATGGGCGACGGCCGGATCGAAGCTGTCGAAGACGTTGTCGACATGATGGACTCCCTTGGCTTTGAGGAATTCGCGGGCGAAGCGGTCCGGTCGCGGATCGGCCGGATCGAGAGCCGCCAGCACACTCTCGATGAGGGTCTGGTCGTCGGGAGACGAGGCGCCGCAGAGGGCGAGCCCCGCTCCGCTGAGCTTGAGGTCGAAAAGCCGCCGCCCTTCGGGCTGACGCAGGTAGTAGGTGCGCTTGGGGGTGGCCCAGGCGATCAGCTCCAGCTGACGGCGGTTGAGACCGAACATCCGGTAGAGGTCCGCCGACGCCGGCTCGAGCGCGCGGGGGTTCGGCAGGAAGATCTGGGTCGGGCAGCTTTCGATCAGGGCCGACGCGATCGACGAGCGCACGACGTCGTCGAGCGACTGGGTGGCGAAGACCACCGCCACGCCCTTCTTGCGGAGCGTCTTCAGCCACTCGCGGATACGGGCGGCGAAGGCCGTCTCGCCGAGGAACAGCCAGGCCTCGTCAAGGACCAGCAGAGTCGGCCGGCCGTCGAAGCCGCGCTCGACTCCGTGGAACAGGGCCGCAAGCACCGGCGCCACCGCCGACGGGGTCGCCATCAGGCTTTCGAGCTCGAAGCATTCGAAGGCGGCGAACGTCTCGTTTTCCGGAGCGACGCCGTCGATCAGGGCGCCATGAGGCCCCTTGAGCGTCAGGGGCTCCAGGGCCGCGGCCACGGCCTTGTCCTGGACCAGGGCCGTGAAGACGGTCAGCGTCCGCTGCGCGACGGGGGCCTGGGCCAGAGCGCCGAGCGCGGCCCAGATCTCCTCGCGGATGCGGGGCGTCGGCTCGAGGCCCGCAAGCCGGACGGCGTCCGCCAGCCATTCCGAGGCCCAGGCGCGTTCGCCGTCGTCCTCGATGCGCGCCAGAGGCTGGAGGGTGAACGCGCCGCCGGGCTGGAGCGGATGCCAGCGCCCGCCGACAGCCAGGGCCGCGGCCCGCGCGCTGCGGCCCTTGTCGAAGACAACGACCCGCCCCTCAGGATAGCGGAACCATTGAAGGGCGAGGAAGGCGAGTAGCGCGCTCTTGCCCGAGCCGGTCGGTCCAACGACCATCGCGTGACCGACGTCGCCGACATGTAGGGCCAGCCGGAACGGCGTCGACCCGCTGGTCCTTGCGACCGCCAGCGGCGGCCCGTGCAGGCGCGGGTCCGATGTCGGACCGGCCCAGACCGCCGAGACCGGCAGGAGGTCGGCGAGGTTCAGGGTGGAGACCAGAGGCCGGCGAACATCCGCATAGGGCTCGCCCGGCAGGGAGCCCAGCCAGGCCTCCACGGCGTTCAGGTCCTCGGTCCGGGCGACGAAGCCCTGGGCGTTCAGCGTCGCCTCGATCGCCCGGGCCTGCTCCGCCGCCCGCTCGGGGTCGCGCGCCATCACCGTGATCGTCGTGGTCAGATAGCCGTAGGCGCAGGCGTCCGAGCCGAGTGCTTCGAGCGCGCCGTCGCACTCGTCGGTCTTGGCCGCCGCATCCGTATCGAGGAGCGGGACCTCCTCCTTGGTGATGGCCTCGCGCAGCAGGACACCGACACCCTTCCGCTTGGCGAACCAGCGCTTGCGCAGCTTGACGAGCTCGACCTCGGCGTCCGCCTTGTCCAGGCCGATCCAGCGCGCGCTCCAGCGATAGGGGAACGGCAAGGCCCCGAGGGCGTCGAGCAACCCCGGCCGCGTGCTCGCGGGAAGCCCCCGCACGGAGACCACCTTGAGAGTTTGGCCGTCCAGGGTCGGAGACACGCCGCCTAGCAGGGGCGCGTCCGCCAGCCAGGCGTCGAGGAACATCGGCGTCGAAGGCAGCGCGAGCCGGACCGACCTCGGAGACACGCAGTCGTGCAGCCAGGTCAGGATCTCCGCGTCGTCCAGCATCGCGACCTCCGGAAGGGCGTCGGCCAGAAGGTCGACGATCTGCGCGGTCTCGCGGGCGAAAGCGTCCAGGGCGGTGCGCCAGTCCCGGCTCGCCGGATCGGCGCCGTCGAAGAGGACGCGCTCCACCCGACGGGTCTGGTCCGCCGGCGGAAGCCAGGTCAGGGCCGCCCGGTAATCGGTCTCATAGGCCGGCTCACTGGTCTCGAAGAGGCAGCGGCGCTCGGCATCGACCAGCCAGGCCGCGGCGATCTCGAACTCACTCGCGGGATACGGCTGGGCGGGTCGGCGACGCGCCTCGACATGGAGGCACCATCCGCTGCCCAGACGCTTCAGGGCGTTGTTGAGCCGCGCCCGAACCGACATCAGCTCCAGGTCGGAGGCCGACTCCAGATCCGGCCCCCGGAACCGCAGGCCGGAGGTGAAGGAGCCGTCCTTGTTCAGCACCACCCCGGGGGCGACCATGGCCGCCCAGGGCAGATGATCGGCCAGAAGCGCGGGCCGGCGGCGATGTTCATCCAGAAAGCGCATGATCAGCTCTCACGCATCGAGATGGCCCGGCAGGGCCAGGTGGCGGCGAAGGACGTCGAAGAACCGTTTGTCAGCCCGCGCGGCGTAGAGGCCGATCGCGTGGGCGATCGCCCACCAAAGGAGGCCCAGCCACCAGATCCGCAGCGCCAGCCCCAGCACCACCGCGACGGTGCCCATCAGGATGGCGTAGTCTCGAGGCATGCCCGCCAGGGTGACGGGCTCGGTGAGGGCTCCCGCGACCGGGAGATCCCAGCCGGCCGGACGATGATCGGACGGCGCGTCGGACATCAGGCGATCTCCGCCCCGCCGGCGAAGCCGAAGAACTGCAGGAAGAAGGTCGAGGCGGCGAAGGCGATCGACAGACCGAAGAGGATCCCGAGCCCTCGCCGCATGGACGAACCGTTCTCGCTCATGGCGACCCCGGCGCCGAACAACACCACCGCCACGACGGCGGCGGCCTGGACGACCGGCCCGGTGATCGATTCCACGATCTGCTGGAGCGGTCCCTCCCAGGGCATGCCGGATCCGCCCGCCAGGGCCTGTCCGGCGAAGAACAGGCCGCAAGTCACCGTCGCGGCCGAAAGGCCACGTTGAAGTAAACGCCGCATGGTTTGAGTTCCTGTGGTCAGGCCGGAAGGTCGGCGTTGACGATCTACAGCAAGCAAAACCATCCACAGCCTGTCAACGCGGCCTGTGAATATATTTTGACAGCGAACTCTTGCTTCTGGATCGACCGCGAAATCAATCGACCGTCCATCGACGTCTTGCAACGATGCAAGTCGTCCGCGACTTCCTTCATTTCACCCGGAAGGCCCGTCATTCCTGACTTCAGACCTCAATGCGTCCGGATTTCGCCGGATTGCACGACAGGGCGCCGACGAGAGAATCGGATCGACGCCAGGCCTCCCGAAAGGGCGAGCGCATGACGTCAGAAGCTTGTGTGGCCGCCGAATATTGTCGGGCGTGGTCTGCGATGGATCAGCATGGGACGGACGGATGCCCGCGACCGCTCAAAAAGAGGCCCGCTGGGCGTCCGTCAGCGCCCGGAACATTGCTGAAAAGCTGTCGCGGCAGTCGCCCATCGACGGAGACGATCGCGACGACAGCCCCTGAGCCAGATCAGGCGGTCTCGCGCAGGAAGTCGTCCTCGTCCTCGACCTGCGCCTCTTCCCCCTGTCGGTTGGGACGGAACTGACGTCCCATGCTTCGACGGGCGCTCTGGATCGAGTCGTAGAAATCGTCGGCCGCCAGGCTCAGGCTTTCCGGCGCGAGGGCGTGACGCACGGCGTCTGGATCCCATTCCTTGTTGAGCTGCTTGGCCAGGGCGAACACCACCGCCCGACCGACGCGCAGCACCATGCTTTTCTCCGCCTGTCGAACGGCGGCCTCGCGCATGCTGTCGAGGTCGGCGACGGTCGCATAGGAGGCCTCGAGCGCATCCTTCATCTCGCCGATCGACGGATAGAGCATGTTGAGGAACAGCTGGCCGTTCTCGTAGTAGCGACCGGCCCGTCCCTTCAGCTGCTTCTCCTCGATCTCCTCGGCCGTCCGCAGCAGGACGATCTCGGGCGCGCGTTCGCGGTCTTTCCACAGATCGGCCGCCTTCGACCCTTGCGGGGCAAGGTTCAGATCGATGTGCTTCGTCTTCGGCCTGGAGGCCCCGCCGGCTCCGCCCTCGCCGTCACGCTGGGGCTGGGCGCCCACACCGCTCGCCGTATCGACCAGGCGGCTTCCCGTGGGCGTCGGCCTCGGGGAGACTCTGCGAACCCGCAGGTCGTCGAGCAGCTTCTGAAGTTCGTCACGGATGTCGTCGCTGGAGGTGCTCTCCGGCGCGAACGACCGAATGACGTCGATGAGCCACTGGGGGCGATGCTGGGCGACGAGGTCGCCGAAATGGGCGGCTTGAACGGTGTCCTGCTCGCCGGCCTGGTATCGCAGAAACTGACGGTAGGCTTCAGGCAGCACGTCTGCGTCGTCCGGCAGTTCGATATGGACGGAGATGTGCTTCGATCCGAACGGGATCCCGAACAGTGGGGCGTTGATGGACCAGGCGCGTCCGGTTTTCACGTCATAGAGCTCGTCGCGATAGACGACACCGGCGAGACTCAGGGCCGACTGTATGGCGCCGCTGATCGAACGGTTGTGGCTCGGCGACTTTTCGTAGGGCGGGTCGTAGAAATAGTGGATCTTCACGCCGCCCGGCGCCTCGACCGTCTCGGTCCGCTCAAAGACTCCAACGGCGGCGCGTCGCGGCAGGGGCTCGAAGGCCCGGGTTCCGTCTCCGAGCTTGTGCGTCCCAGCCAGCAGGGTCACGCGCACGCCGTCAGGCAGCCGGTAGAACCGGTGATACAGGTAGGTGGCCAGCCACTGCGCATCGACCACCGGATCGCCGTTGTAAGGCGCACGGGCGGTCTCCTGATCCGCTTCGTTTCCCAGCAGGCGAACTTCCGTCCAGTCCTCCGTCAGGTCGTATCCTTCCTCGGCGGCCAGCTCGGTCACATCGATGACCTCGACGAGGTCGCCGTTCTCCAGCGTTCGCCGAAGACGCCCGTACCGCCCGTCGCGCTCGCAGAGGATCACCTCATTGACCGCGCCGGATTTGCAGGAGCGATAGACCATCCCCAGTCGGTTGGACGGCAGGGACGCCACCTTCGCGCCCATCCCGAAGTTCGCGTCCAAGCCCTTCTGCTTGCGGATGGACGAGGCCAGATCGCACATCCGGTAGAGCTCGGCGGCGTCCATGCCCGGTCCGGTGTTCCAGATCGCAAGCTTGGGCGTGTCGTTGAACGTCACAGTGCGGAAGATGACCTGACGACTCCCTTCGGGCGCGAGGGACGCGGCCTCCATCGCGTTCTTGGCCAACTCCCGCACCACCATCGTGCGCGGGCAACGCTCGATGGTGGTCGAGACGAGGAAATCGACGTCGTCGATAAGGATCGGGGTGATGCTGGCGTGGGTCACGGCGGCCTACAGCTTGAAGCCGGACTTGCGCGTCCGAGGAGCCTCGAAGCGGGCCTCGACCTCCGCGACCGCGTCACGCAACGCCCGCATGATCTTCTTCACCTCCGCATCCTCGTACTCATAGACCTGCCGGTTCGACAGGTTGCCGATCCGGGTGATCGCATCGAGCGCCTTGGTGGTGCGACCTTCCGCCAGTTCGCGGAATTTTTCGCGTTTCTGAGTCACTAATGAGCGTCCTTGTGATCGTATTCGTCGATATTTTCGTCGAATACGAACCAGACATCCGCGCAATTTGCAATCACGCGGGTATTCAAGGCGGGGAGAGCGCCGTCGATTCTTGGACGGCCCGAAGTCAGCTCCCAATGGGCAGCAGGTCATCGACGACCCGGCCCGTTCGGGTCCGACGAATGTGCACGATGATGTCGATGGACTGGGTGATCATACGGTGGGGGATCGCCGGCCCGACCTCGGCGATCAGGTCCTCGATCCGAGCCACAGCCTCGCGAGCGGAATTGGCATGGATCGTCGAAAGGCCGCCCGGGTGCCCGGTATTCCAGGCCTTGAGCGTCTCGAGCGCCGCCGATCCTTCGCGCATTTCTCCGACGACGATCCGGTCGGGTCGCATTCGAAGGGCGTCGCGGACCAGATCGACGACACCGATGGGGACCGGATGGCGGCGCGTGAGCGTAGCGACAAGGTCCCACGCGGAGCATTGAAGCTCGGGCGTGTCTTCGATCAGGAAAACACGATCGTTCGCGAAGGCCGGCTCCGCGAGCAGCGCATTGGCGAGGGTCGTCTTACCCGACCCCGTACCGCCCGAGATCAGCAGATTCCTCCGACCCCGGACCGCGGCCCGCAGGACCCCGGCCTGATCCTTCGTCACCACGCCGTCACGCACATAGTCGTCGAGGGTCCAGATCACCGCCGGTCGCTTCCGGATCGAGAAGGCGGGCGCGGCGGTGACCGGCGGGAGAAACCCCTGGAACCGTTCGCCGGTAACCGGAAGAACCCCTGCCAGACGCGGATTCTCGCGGGTCACCGGGTCCCCGACATAGTCCGCGATCAACCGGATGACGCGCTCCCGGGCCTCCGGCTCCAACTGCAAGCCGGTGTTGGCGCGCCCCGTTCCGACGCAATCCAGGACGAGGCGTCCATCCGGATTGACGAGGACTTCGACCACAAGCGGATCGGTCAGCGCCGCAAGGATGTCGGGCCCGAGAGCATGGCGAAGCGCTTCCAGCTTCCGTTCGCTGACGATCGGATGGACGCTCATTCGGACGCCCCGCGTTGCGGCCTGGCGCCCGAGATCAGTCGTGCAGCTGTGTCATCGAGAAGCTGTTCGATCCGCCGATCCACGGCGGCGCGGGCGACGGGATCCCGATCCGTAATGGCGTCCGGCAGGCGCATGAAGAAGGCGCGCGCGACCTCGATGACCAACTCCTGGATGATCTGCACGTCTCGCGCTGTTGACCGCATATGGTCCCGAAGCGCCCGATCCAGTTGAAGAAGCCTGTCGTCCGGATCGGCTGGAAGGCTTCTGGCCAAGCCCTTCGCGAGCGACCGCCCGGCCGCCTGACTGATGGGAATGTTGGCCGAGCGGGCTTCACGCTGCAACGCCGCCACGACTCGGGGATCCGTCACATAGACCTGGATGCGGGTGGCCGTGGTTTCACGCGCGCCCATCGCCGCCTCCCTGCAGACCATCGAGCACCGCCTGCTCCGCCGCGAAGGCCGTCGAAATCCGCTCGTAGGTCTCGGCCGCCTTGGCCGCCACGCGGCGATCATGGATCGCCGCCTCCACCTCCTTGAACAGCGGCAGGGCGGCTTCCGGATCCTCGCCCAGACTGCGGCGCCCTGCCCACGGATGGATCGGCGCGGCGGGCGTATCGACGCGCGTCGCCTGGTCGGGCGGCGGCAGGTCCGCGCGGCCTCGGAAAGGCCTTTCCTTATCGTAGCGCACCTTCTGGGTTCGCAAGGGCCGATGACCGGCCGCGAAGGTCAGCTGCACCTCTTCCGGGAGAGCGCGAACCTCGCCTGGCTCGAGAAGAGGACGTTCGACCTCCGATCGCGAGACCGAGTTGCGCCCGGCGCCCAGGCCGGCGGGCCCGCTGCGGCTGATCTTTCGCTCGAGAATGGTGCCGGTGAGCTTGGAGACCTTGTCCTGGGTCAGCGGGTCGAGCGCGCTGAAAGCGGTGTAGACGTGGCAGTTGTCCAGGATGGTGTTGTTGGCGCCGTAGGTCTCGACGATGTCGTTCAGGGATTGCGCCACGAACATCGTCTTGATGCCGTAGCCGCTCATCAGCCGCAGCGACTTCTCGAAGAAGGCGAGCCGCCCAAGAAGCGGAAACTCATCCATCAACATCAGGAGATGGCGCCGCTTCGCTCGCCCCGCATCGTCGGCGCGCTCGTCGGTCGTGAGGGCCTGAGCCGCTGCGTAGAAGAGGAGGCGGATCACAGGTCTTAAGGCGACTGCGTCCGCGGGGGCGACCTGAACATAGAGGGAGACCGGCGCCTCGGAACACATCAGGTCGCCCAGCGCAAAGTCCGATGCAGAAAGCGACCGGATCAGGTCGTCGCCGGCGAGCCATTTGAGATAGCTCCGCGCCGTGCCCTGCACCGAAGTCCGGAAGCGATCATGCATCGCCGCATAGCCTTTTACCGCGGTCGAGATGAAGGGATGGACTTCCGGAGTCCCGTCAGGACCGTGACGGTGGAGCGTCCGCACCATGACGTCCGCGGCGGCGTCGAGATCGGCCAGCAGGTTCCTCACGGTCAGAAGCGTCTTGTCCGCGTCCGGCGCCGTGTACAGGACATGCAGGATCACAGCCTCGAGGATTTCCGAGGCGGCCTTATCCCAGATCGCCTCGTCGTCCCGTGCGCCCCCAGGGTCGCTCAGAATTGCGACCAGCCGCTGAACCTGCGCCAGTTCCTGCGGTCCTGGCCGGATCTCCGCCAGCGGATTGAACCGGGCGGACGATGGGTCGCGCGGATTGAAGTAAAGGGCGTGGCTGTGGCCCGCTCGCCAACCCGCCGTCACCCGCCAGAGCTCACCCTTGGGATCGTGGACGAGAACGCTGTGCGTCCAGCTCAACAGTGTGGGGACGACATGCCCTCGCCCCTTCCCGGCTCGGGTTCCGCCTGTCACGAGCGTCGGACGAAGATCGGTCGTCGCCAGCAACCGACCCTGCAGACGCCCCAACACGCATCCGGCGTCGTGCCTCAGCCCCGCACGGACAGCTTCAGCGAGACCGCCCCACCCCCGCGTCCGTCGAACCGCGCCGTCGTCAAACAGCAGCATCGCTCCCGCGACGGCGGCCATGACGAGCATGAAAACCGAGAGCGGCATGGCGAAGACGTCCGCTTCCGCGTCGCCGAACCTCTGTCTCCAGACGAGGATCATCCACGGCCAGTAGAACCCCGTCTCCTCAATCCGCAGCGCCGATCCCAGCGCCGGATGATAGCGGTAGAGCCAGGCGAAGGTCTGGGTTGCCGCCTGGAGCGCGACAAGAAAGGCTACGGCAAGACCGGCGAGGCGCGCCTGTGGCATGGACAGCGTCCTTTCGAAGACCATTCATCGTTCGAGGAAGGAAGCTGTTTGAGGCGACTTTCTGGCGGTGACCGGGCACGGGGAGCGCCCGCGCGGCGGATATAGAGGCCGCGCTCCGGACCAGTGGTTCAGGGCGTTTCAGCGCGCCCGGAATATATTATCGCACACCGGGTCGCCGAAGACGCGCGAACGATCAGTTGCCGCCTTCGCGCACCCCGACGGCTCGCATCAGGTCGCCGACGCGCCGACCGTTCAAGCGGCAGCTGGCAATCACCCGGTCGTAGACGATCACTCTTCCGCTGCGGCCGCGCGTCGCGACGCAATCGAGGCGTCGTCCCATCACCAGACGCCGGAGCTGGTCCCGCGCGGCGCGACCGCCCGTTGCATTGAGCTCGGGCGCATTGAAGTCGGCGAGGCGGACCTCGATCCAGGTCGAGGGGTCTGCGCTGTCGCCGACGCAAAGCCCGTCGCCGTCGCCGACATAGCGAACCGCGCCAGAGAAGGCCTGCCCCGCCTGATTGGGCAGTCGACCCTCGCAGGGATCAGCATGCGCGATCGTCGGCGCGGCGAGGATCGGAAGGACGAGCCACCATTTCATCTCCTCAGAGTGAGCCGATCCGGCGTGATCGGGAAGAACGGCCGGGAAGAAAGGAAGGGCGGCCGGGAATGCTCCGATTGGGAGCTTGCTGGAGATCGCCATGCGCCCGTTACCTGACCTCGAACCTGCATTCGACCCAACGGCCCGTTCACCCGACACAACCGCTCTCGCCAACCTCGATGACCGCGCTCTGCTAGGCCTTTTGCTGGGCCGCAATTTGAGACACGCGTCCGGTGCGTCGGTCGACGCGCTCTTCGACCGGTTCGGCGACCTGGCCACAATCGCTTCCGCCGATGTGCCGGAGTTGGCCCGCGCCAGCGGCTTGGGACCGATGGCGCTGACGGACCTCAAGCTGTTCCGCATTCTCAGCGAGCGTCTGGCGCGAGCCGAAGCCTCAAAGCGGCCGGTCATCACGACCTGGACGGCATTGCTGGCCTATGTTCGCGTGGCTCTGGCCGAAGAGCCCAGGGAGCAGTTCCGCGCCCTGTTCCTCGACAAACGTAACCGCCTCCTTCGCGACGAACTCGTCGCGCACGGCACGATCGACCACGCACCTGTCTACCCTCGGGAGGTCGTTCGTCGGGCCCTCGAGGTGTCGGCCGCCTCCATCATCCTCGTCCACAATCATCCGTCCGGAGACCCCGAGCCGTCGAGCGCGGACATCGAGATGACGCGCAAGGTCGTGGAGGCGGCCAAGGTCTTCGGCATCCAGGTTCACGATCATCTCATCGTTGGACGAGAGGGCACGGCCAGCCTGCGCACGCTCGGACATTTTCGATGAGCCTGCGACCGATCGTGGCCGCCCTCGGTGGCGAGCTCTACCAGAACGGGCTGCGCGCCAATGTACCGGCGCCGGGTCACACGACGACTGATCGGTCGGTCTCGCTTCTCCTGAGCGGCGAGCGTGTCGTGATCCACACCTTCGGCGCGGCGGACTGGCGGGAGGTGCGGGACGATCTCCGGCGTCGACAGCTGATCAGCGCTGACGGGCTTCTCCTCGGAGGTCGTGGAACGACGACAGAAGTCCCGGTCGACGATCCCCGACGGCGGGCTGCGGCGACCGCCCTGTGGCAAGACGGCGTCGACCCGGTCCAGACCGGCGTGGTCGGACGCCATCTAGTCGGACGCCACGTCGCATGGCGTCCCGACCTCACAGACCTTCTCGAACATCCCTGCGCGCCCCTTTCGATCTATCGTCCCGGCCGACGGACCGGACGCGCGATGATGGCGGGGATCAGAAGCCCCTCGAACGTCCTGACAGCCGTCGAACTGACCTACCTCTCCGCGAATGGCCGACTGGCGGCGGGCCTTCGGATCCCCCGCAAAACGATCGGCCGCGTCCTGCCCGGCTCGGCCGTTCGTCTTCGCCCTGCTGCGGCGCGAATGCTCGTGGCGGAAGGTGTGGTCACCACCTTGTCGGCCATGGCGCGCTTCGGCCTGCCGGGTTGGGCCCTCATGTCCGCCGGCAATCTGTCGCGTTGGCGTGCGCCCGTCGGCGTCTCCGCCGTCGTCATTGCCGGGGATCGAGGGGAAGCCGGAGAAGCGGCGGCCAACAGGCTGGCGAACCGCCTGGAGGGCGAAGGCGTCGAGGCGACGCTGGCCTTGCCCCCACTCCCTTTCGGCGACTGGAACGAGGCCGCCCGACCTCCGGCGGAGGGAAAGGAAGGGAGCCGCCGGGCGCCGGAAAGGCGGGGATGGGCCTCGCCTCCGGCAGGAGAGCCCTCATGACCCGTTCCACCGCCGTCGCCGTCGTCGCGACCCCGTTCCAGGTCGCCTCGACGCGCAGTCGCCCGCTGGTTCATCTGCGCGACCTCGACATCGCACCGGAGAATCTCCGTTTCGGCGAGCCGCCCGACGACGACATTCCGCTTCTCGCGGAAACCCTGTTCGCCGCCGGTCAGCTTCAGCCCCTGACCGTACGACCCGGTCGGAAGAAGGAGGCGGCCCATATGGCGCTCGACGGGCGTCGTCGCCTGCTGGCCCTGCGATTGCTGGTCGAACAGGGCCGTATCGACGACAGCTTCCTCGTCGATGTCTTCGTCGAGACCGATCCGGCCCGCCAGGCCGCAGCCGTCCTGCTGACGAACACCGCCGTGCCCGTACACATCGCCGACGTCATCACCGCGATCGGACGGATGCTGAAGGGCAAGCTCGGCGTTCCGACCATCGCAAAGGCGCTCGGCTACGCGGAGCTCGATGTGAAGCGTCTGGCGGCGCTCTCTTCGCTTCCGGATATCGCGCTTCAGGCCCTGAGGCTCGGGCGGTTGAACCTGAGACAGGCGCGTCTGCTCGCCCGTCTGAACGACGCGGACGAGCAGGCGGAGCTCGCCAGGATGACCCTTGAGGGGCACGGCTTCCAGGACTGGCGCGTAACTGAAAAGCTCGACGAAGGTCGCGTGACCGCCCGCGACGCCCGTTGCGCGCTGATCGGCCCGGAGCGCTATACCCAGGCTGGGGGACGGACCGAGACCGACCTCTTCGGCGAGTTGCCGCCCGTTCTGCTGGACCCGTCCATCCTCACCGAGGTCTGGACGAAGCGCGCCCGCGAAATCGCCCTTGTGCATGAAGCCGAAGGTCTCACGGTTCACGTCACGGCGGGTCCCGCGCCGGACCTGCCCGAGGACTTGGAACCTGCCGGCTACGTGTACGGCGGCATGCTTCCTGCAGCTGAGATGGCGGACTATCGCGACAAGCGGGACGCCTTCAACGCCGCGGCCGAGGCGGTCACCGAAGTACTCACCGAGACCACCGACGCCGAGCCGGTCGACATGGCCATCGACGCGATGATCCGGGCGCGACTGGCGATGGATCAGGCGGGATGGGGTGGCCGCGCGGCGACGACCGTCGTGTTGCGGCCGGCGGCGCGCACGGGGATCGAGATCCAGTGCTTCACCCCCGAAGAACCGGAGGTCGAGGAGGAGGCGGACGACCAGGATACGGAGGCGACCTCGCGCGTGGCCCCGGCGCCGACCTATCAACCGCCTTCGGTCGAGACCCCCGAGCCCGAAACCGAGGGCGTAAACCACGCCCTTCACGCCGTGCGAACGGACGTGGCCACGCGAGGTCTGATCCGCGCCCTGGCCGATGATCCCGGCATCGCCTTCACGGCATTGATCGCTCGACTGTTCGGTCAGGTGGCCATCCGGACCCACGGCCAGCGTTCCGAGGCGGCGCTCGCCTTGACGGCTTCGGCTTTCAAGCCGGCAGGCGGTCGGGTGATCGACAGCCTCGACGGAGATGTGTGGCGCCGGATCGAGGATCGGCGAGCCGCGTGGGAGGCGTCGGGTCAAACCGTGATCGCCTGGATTCACGCCCTCGCCCATGGTGACAAGATGGCTCTGCTGGCCGAACTGACCGCTCTGACCCTCGATCTCCGCGAGGAGCGGACGACCTTGATCCGCCGTGCCGCCAGGGCCGAAGCGGCCGAACTCGCCGAACTCTGCGGGGCGGACATCGCCTTGCACTGGACGCCCGATGCGGAGTTCCTGAAGTCCCACTCCAAACCCCTCCTGCTGAAGATGCTGGAGGAGATGGACCGCGCGGACGTTCGGGCGGCCCTGCTGAAGAAGTCGGACCTCATCCCCTGGGTCGAGGAGAACGCCGCCGAGAAGGTCTGGGCGCCGGCCAGCCTGTCCTGGACCACCCCGCCAGAAGCGGATGCGACCGCAACCTCTGAAACGGGCGCCCCGGATGACGATGCGGACCAGACGCCATCGGACGACGGCGCCGGCGCGTTGGAGGTGACGCCTCTGGGCGAGGAAGCGCTCGGCGCGGCCGCCTGATCAGCCGATCCAGAAGGACGAGGCCCGTCGCGACATCGTCGCGGCGGGCCTTCGTCTTGAAGGCGGGAGAAAGGGCGGTCGAGGCGAGCCTGGAGGACCGGAGGGATGAGCCCCCCGCTCCAGGTGATCGGAGCCTCGGCCATGACCGCCGCCTCAGCAGCCAATCTCTCCCTGTTCGCCGCGCCGCGCCCCAGCGACCGCGCCGCCAATCTTCTGGCCGCCGCCAGAGCGCTCGCGGCACAGCTGGCCCGATCTCGTCCACTGGATCGCAAGCTGGTCTCCAGCGTCATGACCACCGGCTTTGGCGGCTCCGACGCCGAAGGCGCGTGGAACTGGCGGGACGCCTATGAGGCGATAGAGGCGGCGACCGTGCTGCAGATCCGTCGGCTGGCGCCGCAGGTTGCCCGCCTTGAAGACGCGCCCGTCGGCATCGCCGCCCTTCTGGCGACGGTCGGCGCGCTGGGCCTGACCCATTCCCGTCGTAGCGAGGACCAGGTCGCGCTCGACCAGTTCTCCACGCCGCCGGAGCTGGCCGCGCTCGTGGTGCTGGCCGCTCAGGTGCGGCCCGGCGATAAGGTGCTCGAGCCCTCGGCGGGCACCGGCCTGATCGCCGCCGTGGCCGAGGCCTGTGGCGGTATCCTGACCCTGAACGAACTGGCTGACGGCCGTGCCGATCTGCTCGACGGCGTGTTCGCCTCGGCGACCCGGTCGCGGGTCGATGGCCGCCATGTTCAGGATCTCTTGGCCGGCGCCGGCGGGTTCGACGTCGTGGTCTGCAATCCGCCCTTCACCAATCTGGAGGCGCATCTGGTCGCGGCCTTCTCGGCGCTCGCTGACGGCGGGCGGGTAGCGGCGGTCTTGCCGATGACGGCCCTGAGCGATGACGGGCTGATGGGTCGGCTGGCGGCCAAGGGGCGCGTCCTCGCGCGCATCGGCTTCCCGCCGCGCGCCTTTGCCAAACACGGAACGAGTGTTGAGACTGGCTTGCTGGTCATGGATCGGCTGGAGGGTCGTTCGGAGATCGCGCCTCTGGTCCACGGAGAGGATCTCGCGGCTTGCGCCGCTTTGACCTCGGCTGTGCCGGAACGGGCAACCGCCAAGCCCCGCGTCAGGCTTGAGGTCGCGGCTCAGGCCCTTCTGGCGCCGCGCGACCGCTCCCTGGCCCTGCCGTCCGGCCGCTTGGGCTTTCTCGCGGGCGCTTCGCCCATCGCCTATGAGACTCGCCCCTGGTCGGGAGAGGGTCGGGACGTCGGCCTCTATCAGGCGCATCGGCTGGCGCGGATCGTCCTGGCCGAGGAGAAGCCCCATCCGTCGCCCCTCGTAGAGTCGGGCCCAATGGCCTCGGTCCCGCCTCCGGCGCCGACCTATCGGCCGGTCCTGCCGCCTGCGGTGCGGGAGGATGGCCGGATTTCGGACGCCCAGCTGGAGACGGTGATCTACGCCGGCGAGGCGCATGCAGGCATGCTCCCGGCCTGGTGGACGCGCGGTGAGGCGGCGCATCAGCTCGGGCTGTCGCGAGAGGAGGACGATAGCGCCGTCCAGTTGCGGCGCGGCTTCTTCCTCGGTGACGGCACCGGCTGCGGCAAGGGCCGGGAGATCGCCGCGGTCATCGCCGACAACATGGCCCAGGGGCGGGTGAAGGCCCTGTGGTTATCCAAGAACGACGCTCTCCTCGACGACGCCCGGCGCGACTGGTGCGCCATCGGCGGCGGGGCTCACGACATCGTCCCGCTGAACAGTTGGAAGCTGGGCGAAGGCGTCCGGCTCGACCGGGGCATCGTCTTCACCACCTACGCCACCCTGCGCCAGCCGGCGCGGGGCCAGAAGATGTCCCGGCTCGATCAGATCGTCGCCTGGCTGGGCGAGGACTTCGACGGCGTCATCGCCTTCGACGAGGCTCACGCCATGGCCAACGCCGCCGGCGGCGGCAAGGGCGCGCGGGGCGCCAAGAAAGCCTCGCTGCAGGGTATGGCGGGTCTGGCGCTGCAGAACCGGTTGCCCAACGCCCGGGTGCTCTATGTCTCGGCGACGGGAGCGACCACGGCGGAGAACCTGGCCTATGCGGCCCGTCTGGGCCTGTGGGGCGGACCGGAGGCGCCCTTCGTGTCGCGCGACGACTTCCTTGAGGCCATGGACAAGGGCGGGGTGGCCGCCATGGAGCTGGTGGCGCGCGAGCTCAAGGCGCTCGGCCTCTATGTGGCGCGGTCCCTGTCGTTCGAGGGCGTCGAGTATGAACCGCTCTTCCACGCCCTGACGGAAGACGACATCGGCATCTGGGACGCATGGGCCGACGCGTTCCAGCTGATTCACGCCAACCTCGGCGAGGCGCTGAAGGCGACCGGGTTCAACGACGAGGATGGCAAGGCGAAGAGCGGCATGGCGGCCTCCGCCGTCCACTCCGCCTTCGAAGGCGCCAAGCTACGCTTCTTCGGTCATCTGCTGGCGGGGCTCAAGGCGCCGACCCTGGCCGCCTCCATCCGAACGGATCTGGCCGAGGGGCGTTCGGCCGTGGTCCAGATCGTTTCGACAAACGAGGCGGTGATGGAGCGGCGGCTGGCCTCGATCCCGCCGGAGGAATGGAACAATCTCTCCATCGATCTGACCCCGCGCGAATACGTCCTCGACTATCTGCGCGAGGCCTTCCCCGTGCACTTGATGGAGGCGATCGAAGGCGACGACGGCGCGATCACCCTGGTCCCGGTCATGGTCGACGGTCGACCCACCGTGAGCCAGGAGGCGCTGCGCCGGCGCGAAGACCTGATCGAACGGATGGCGCTGCTGCCCGCCGTGCCGGGTGTGCTCGACGCCCTCCTTGAGGCCTTCGGCACGGACGCCGTTGCCGAAATCACCGGGCGAGGGCGCCGAGTGGTGATGCGGGAGGGCCGGAAGGTGGTCGAGCGGCGCGGCGCCTCGGCCGCGCGATCCGAGACCGACGCTTTCATGTCGGGGCGGAAACGCATCCTGGTCTTCTCGGACGCGGGCGGGACCGGTCGCAGCTACCACGCCGACCTGTCGGCCCCGAACCAGCAGCGCCGGTCGCATTATCTCGTGGAACCGGGCTGGCGCGCCGACACGGCCATCCAGGGCTTGGGGCGGTCGCACCGGACCCACCAGGCCAGTCCGCCGCTGTTCAGGCCGGTCACGACCGACATCCACGGCGAGAAGCGCTTCACCTCGACCATCGCCCGGCGGCTGGACTCGCTCGGGGCCCTGACGCGGGGCGAGCGTCGCACGGCGGGAGCGGGCCTGTTCCGGGCCGAGGACAATCTGGAAAGTCCCTGGGCGCGCCGGGCCCTTCTGGTCTTCTATGGCGCTCTCGGCTTCGGCGAGCTCTCGTCCATGAGCCTGGAGGACTTCGAGACGAAGACCGGCCTGAAGCTGCGGGATGCCGACGGCGGGCTCAAGCCGTCCGACGATCTGCCGCCGATCCATACCTTCCTGAACCGGCTGCTGGCCCTGCGGATCGCCGACCAGAATGCCCTGTTCGCCGACTTCGACAGCATCCTGTCCGGCATCCTCGAACGGGCCGCCAGCTCGGGTGATCTGGATCGAGGTCTGGAGGACATTCAGGCCGAGGAGCTTGAAGTGGTCGAGGCGGAGACAATCCGCACCGACGTCTCGACAGGGGCCGAGACGGCGCTCGTCACTTTCGAGCTGAAGGTTCGCCGCGAGATTGTGACCTCGGACGCGGCCCTCGACGGCGCCGATGGCTCAGCCTTCCGACTGGTCGTCAACGAGCGCTCGGGCCGCGCCGCCCTGGCGGAGCTGGGCCTGACCACGACCACCGACGACGACCGGCTCGTCCCGGCCGTGCGCCTGCTGCGGCCCGACCAGCATCAGGTCATGCCGGAGAGGGCGTTCGAGGAATCGGCCTGGACCGAGACCGACGAGGCCGGATGGCGCGCGGTGTGGGACGCCGAGGTGGCTGCGACCGATCCGTGGCGGACCCGACGCCTGACCTTGGCGACGGGGCTTCTCCTGCCGATCTGGGGACGGCTGCCGGCCAAGGGGTGTTCGGTCCGTCGCGTCCGCGCGCCGGACGGGCGGCGGTGGCTGGGCCGGGTGCTGGACGAGGTTCAAGCTGCGAGCCTGAAGACGGCCCTGGGCCTGACCGAGGTCGGGGACGCCTGGGCCGATGGCGGGCGCACGGCGACGGCCGTGCTCGACCGCAATGTGCAGCTCGCCCTGTCGGGCGGACTATGGCTCAAGCGGTCGCGCCTCATGGACCGCTGGCGGCTGGAGGTGGTCGGTGGGCGCACCGACCGCGACGCCCTGGTCGCGCTCGGCTGCTTCGTCGAGATCATCGCCTATGCACCGCGGGTGTTTGTCGCGGTGGACCGGCCGGATGTGGTCGAAGCCGTCCTGCGCCGCCACCCTGTTCAGTCAGTGCTTGAGGGCGTCGCCGCCTGACCCAGGCGGCGTTGGACGGTCTTCATCAGGGCCGCGTCCAGCTTGGGCCGGTCCCATGTCCGACCGCCTGGTATGGCGCCGAGAATCTCCGGAAAGCTCAGGTAGGTGAAAACGCGATCGATGACCTCTATCATCAGGGTCTTCATCTCCTCATCAGAGATGCGGCTCAGATCGTTCCATGGAATCTCGCCGTTCGGCGTGACGACCCGGACATCGGAGTAATCCCCCGCGCGCGATTGCGGATATCGACCGGCATGGAAGTCCTCCAGCACGGTGTTTCGAACGCAGAGCTCGACCATAGATTTCGCCAGATCCTCCATCTGGCGACGCTCCTGTGCTGACTGTTCCATGTGTCCTCCAAAGGTTCGCGTGTCGATGGCCAAGGCTGACCTGGTTGCCGCATCGAAGCAGAAGCGGGCTGCGAGCGACCCGCTGGTTAAGCCTCTTGAGCGAAAGTCTCATCTCGAGATCAGATCAGCCAGTGAAACGCGATCTCCGTCTCGCCGGTGACCGCGCCCGTCGCATCGAAGCGCCGTTCCCAGATCGGGCCGCGTCCGGCCCGATCCACGGCGACGACCGTGCTGCATCGCGTGCCGTACAGGTCATTGAGGAGAAAGATCGGTCGATCCACATCGGCTGATCGCCCCTCGATACGATCATCCAGCGGGCCGAGCAGTCCTTCGGGCCGCCTCGGCTCGGCCTCGAGCCAGGCCTGAGCGGCCGTGGTCAGCCGCTCCTTTCGATCCCAGGGCGCGTCCAGAAGTCCGTTCGAAAGGGCGTGCCAACCTCGAGCAAGCGACCGATCGAGCGGTTCGGGGCGATTGGTGCGCTCACGCGCCCGGTCCTCGGCGACGACGATCAGGTTGAAGGGGTTGTAGCGGGAGGCCTGCACCGCCTCGAAAGGGGTCCTGCTGACCAGGGCGTCGTGTACAAGCCCGCCCCGGCTCAACCGGTCTGGAGCGGGCGCGCCCTGTCCCGTGACATTGGTCACGACGGCGAAGCGCGCATGGGGCTCAGAGACGCCCAACCACATGCCGCCGGAGAGCAGATCCCGTCCGCCGATGACGCCGGAGCCGTCGCACCAGCGCGCCAGCGGCGCGGACGGACGAGCATGGGCCTCATCGCGGTTGCCCGCCGCGACCAGCAGCCAGTCCGGATGAATGTCCCAGGCGAGGGTGAGAACGCACATGCCCCAGCATCGCGCGAAACCGGATCGATGGCGACACTCCAGGCGGGGCGCCCGGGCGAGAGCGCCCGGACGGGAGGTTGGGAGGAAGGGAGGTCTCGGGTGAAGCGAGATTGGGGAGATCGGCTCCCCTGCGGCTTCGGATCAACAGGAGACTGACATGCAGACCATGGTGTTCACGGGCCGCCTCGCGGCCGATCCCCAGATCAGCGACGACTTCGGCAAGGCGGTCTTCCGCCTGCTCGAGCAACGCGGGACCGACAATGCCGGCAAGCCCCGGCTGGTCGGCGTCAACTGCGTCAGCTGGTCGAAGGGCCTCAACGAGAAGGTCATCGCCCGCGGCCTGGCCCAAGGATGCGAGGCCGTCGTCATCGGGGCCTTCATCGACACCGCCTACACGGCCCGGGACGGCTCGGAGCGGACGGCGAAGGAGCTGGTGATCAACCGGCTCACCGTCCTCGACTGGGCGGAAGACCGCCATGCCGACACAGATTCCGGGGCGGCTGACGACCGCGCCGCCGCCTGAACCTTCCCCATCCATAATCCTCATTTCCAGGAGACTGACCATGCAAACCCTCACCCTCGAAGGCTATCTGGCCGCCGATCCGTCCATCCTGTCGGCGCAAGGGTCCGGCAAAAAGCGGGCGAGCTTCCGCGTGGTGGAGACCACCCGCTTCCGCCGCGCCAACGGCGAGCCGGGCGAGCGCACCACCGGTTTCAACTGCATCTGCTTCAACGAGGCGACGGCGGAGAACTACATCCAGCCCTACGCCAAAAAGGGCAGCCGCGTCGTGATCCAGGGTCATGTCGAAAACGACACCTGGACCGGCAAGGACGGGGTCGAACACTACGACCTGCGCCTTGTCGTCAGCGACATCCGCCTGAAGAACCGCCGGGCCGCCGCCGAGCCTTCGGGCGACAGATCCGGCGTCGCTGATCGCGGCGTCGAGGCGGGCGGCGGTTACGACCTCAACGACGACATTCCGTTCTGATCCGAGCGGGAGACCTGAAGGGCCCGGGCGCGCCGCGCTCCGGGCCTTTCTCTTTTGAGCAGAGGCGGAGGGAGGGACCGGTCGGGCGAGCCATCGGGGCTCGATGAAAGGAGACCGTGATGTCCGCCTGGACCGAACACCGCATCAATCAACTCAAGCGTCTGTGGCCCGAGGGTAAAAGCGCAGAGACCATCGCCCGCGAACTGGGCGGCGGCCTGACCCGGAACGCCGTGCTCGGCAAGGTCGCCCGCCTGGGCCTCTCCGAGCGACGTGCCGGCGGAAGACCGCGACCAGAGGCGCAAGATCGTGCGCCGCCGGAGCCTCCCGTGAACGGGATCGCCACCATCCTCTCGATCAGACGTCTGGATTGCCGGTGGCCTTATGGCGATCCGGGAGCCGCCGACTTCAGCCTTTGCGGTCGTCCGTCGGAACGCGGCGCCTTCTGCGCTGCCCATGCCGCCATCGCCTATCGCCCGGCCCCTATGTCAGTCGAAGGTCTGATGCATCTCGCTGGCGTCTCTTCGTGACGGCTTCCCTGCCCATGGGGGCGCCGCCGGCCTGCCGGCGTCGACGGATGAGAAGATCGATGCGTCCTCTTCCGCATCGGCGCGACGGCGCCGAATGGGGTCGTCGTCGCGAAGGGCGACGACGACTTGCCCCCACACAACGCCCTCCAACCTTGTCACGTCACCCCGGAAGTCAACGGCTTCGCCGTTCCCCTCCGCGGCCGACAAGCGGTCGCCCGCTCCGGTGACTGCCGGGGACCCCGCCGTGGCCAAGGCCGGGGTCGTTGCGCATGGGGCGCTTCGACATTCTCTTCTTCAAAGGAATGGTTCGATGACCCGCTTCAACACCACCTTCTCCGCGTCCTCGAAGAGCGACTCCGCCTTCGACGACCTGACCGCGTCCCTCGGGGATGCGCGTCCGCACCCGACCGAGGACGCCCTGATCCAGCTCGGGCGCGCGCTCATGACCGAGCTCGTGGACGTGATCTCGGACACCGCTCTGGAAGATTACCAGACGATCCTCGGAGAGGCCCTGATCGGCGCCTTCCACTCGGCGGCCGGACGGATCGAGCGCGACGCG
This sequence comes from Caulobacteraceae bacterium, assembly GCA_947475735.1. Lineage (GTDB taxonomy): Bacteria > Pseudomonadota > Alphaproteobacteria > Caulobacterales > Caulobacteraceae > Brevundimonas. Next base: position 1,006 of record CANJLQ010000022.1, on the reverse strand, counting down.
GACCGGGCCCGGGATGCGATGCGGGCCCTGGACCGGGACTTCGACGGATCGGAAGCGGCCGACGTCGAACTGCAGGAGGCGACGGCGAAGGCTCGGGCTGGAGACGTCGCAACCCAGGCCTGCGAAATGATCCGGGATGCGGCGTCGGAGACCTGGACCATCGCGACCGGCGAGGTCTGGACGGCTTGGCGGGGAACGCGGCGAGGCACGCATCTGACGGCGGCGCAGCTGGAGGCGAAACAGGCGATCCGGGCGATCCGTCAGCGGAAGTCGGGAGAGGCGGATCCGGGCGGTCCGGTGATCGCCTTCCGGGGCGCGCCGACGGCGGACACGGCGGAGGATGCGGGGCGGATCTTCGACGCCCTGAACTGGGCGAAGGCGGAGTGGCCGGACATGGCTCTGGCGACGACCGGGGCGAAGGGCTCCGAGAAGCTGGCGATCAAATGGGCGGCGCAGAAGGGGGTGAAGCTCATCCTCGCCCGGGCGGATTTCGACACCCACGGCAAGGCGGCTCCCTTCCGGGCGAACGACGAGCTCATCGCGCTCGAGCCGGAGGTCTGCCTTACGCTGGTCCATTCGGTGGCCGGGGTCCGGGAAGGACAACGGCCCTTCGGACCGGCGCTCAACCTCGGACAGAAGGCGACGGAGAACGGAATGCGGCATCTGCCCATCAGGGCACGAGCCGCCTGAAGCATCACGACTGGATCAACGACCCGCTCGGCTTCGGCCGGGCGGGTTTTTCTTGTCATCCGGCGAGCCTGAAGGGCTTCGAACACGAACCTCATCTATGTCTTGCCGGGGTTTGATCGGTTGTGTTCACTGTTGGAGAGGCTGGTTGGAAATCGTCAGAATGGGGGCTTAGTGCCGGTGTAATCGGGCATGACACGGTCTCTACAGCAACCAAGGTCCGCAAACCTCGCGCATCCAAACCGTCGCCGATCGGGCGCATCGTGGCGTCTCCCGGCGCCGATCCCCGGCCGCCGAAACGACGGAGGACGGCGGCGAT
>CANJLQ010000021.1 GCA_947475735.1 Caulobacteraceae bacterium | reverse complement strand
CTACGCAAAGGCGCTCACCGGACACATCGGCCGGCCTGCTGCGCGGGTTGATGGCTGCGCAGACCGGCCTCTTGCCACCCCAGCCAATCACGGCTCAGATCAACCAAGGACTCTCGTTATGGCTGGATGAGAAACGGGGGTCACGTCACTGAGCACACGATCCTAGGTCCAATCAATCGGCCGTCGCCGCCCCGGGTCTGGAGGCCGGAATGTGCACTCATGTTTTTCGAGTGCACATCGTGCACATTTCGTCGGTACGCAGGCGCGCCGGAAAGACGGCATCCGATCGAGCCAACGATAAGCGACCGATGCGTCAGAAACGGACGGAAGCCGTTCCGTCAGATGTGGATGGCGTGGCCGAGCGCGCGAAGCGAGGCCTCGTGGAAGGCTTCGCCCAGCGTCGGGTGCACATGGATGACGCCGGCGACGTCCTCCAGCACCGCCCCCATCTCCAGCATCTGGGCGAAGCTGTTGGACAGTTCGGCGACGTGCTGGCCCACGGCCTGGACGCCCAGGATGCGGTGGTCGGACTTCGACGCCAGGACGCGGACGAAACCGCCGTCCTCGCCCGCCTCGATGGCCAGGGCCCGGCCGATGGCGGCGAGCGGGAAGACCGAGGCGATGACGTCGTCGCGACCCTCGACATCCAGCGGGCCGAGGCCGGCGGAGACGATCTCCGGCTCGGTGAAACAGACCGCCGCGATCGTCACCGGATCGAACCGGCGGTCCTTCCCAGCGATGATTTCGGCGACGACTTCGCCCTGGGCCGAGCCCTTGTGGGCCAGCATGGGCTCGCCGGTCAGGTCGCCGACGGCCCAGACGTTACGCATCGAGGTGGCGCAGCGGTCGTCGATCTTCACGAACGGCCCGGCCATGGCCACGCCCATGTTTTCAAGACCCCAGCCGGACGTGCGGGGCTTGCGACCGACGGTCACCAGCACCTTGTCGGCGTCCAGCTGCAGCGGCTCGCCGTCCCTGGTCGTGATCGACAGCTTGCCGTCTCCGAAGCCGCCCGCACGGGCGCCGAGGTGCATCTCCACGCCGTGATCGGTCAGCCACTTCATGACCGGATCGGTCAGGGTCTTGTCATAGAGCGGCAGGATGCGGTCGGCCATCTCGACGATGGAGACCTGGGCCCCCAGCTTCCTATAGGCGATGCCGAGCTCCAGCCCGATGTAGCCGCCGCCGACGACGACCAGCCTGCCCGGCACGGCATCCAGCGATAGGGCCTCGGTCGAGGAGATGACGTCGCCGCCGAACGGCAGGAAGGGCAGTTCGACGGGCTCGGACCCGGTCGCGAGGATCACGTGTTCGGCGGTGATGGTGATCGGCCCATCCTCGGTCTCGACGCGGCAGGTCTTGGCATCGGAAAACTGGGCCCAGCCCTTGATGACCTTGACCTTTGACTTCTTCAGCAGGGCCGCGACCCCGGCGTTCAGCTTACGGACGATCCCGTCCTTCCACGCTACGGTCTGCGACAGGTCGATGGCCGGAGCCGAGGCCGTGATGCCCAGCGTCCCCTCGCCCGCCGCCTTGGCCACGGTCTCGAACTTGGATGCCGCGTGAATGATGGCCTTTGACGGAATGCAGCCGACGTTCAGGCAGGTCCCGCCGAGCCCGTCGCCGCCGTCGACCAGCACGGTCTCCAGCCCCAGCTGTCCGCAGCGGATGCCGGCGACATAGCCGCCGGTGCCCGCGCCGATGATGAGGACTTTGGTTTTGAGGATCTGGGTCATGGAAATTCCGGTTCGTCGCGGAGCAGTTCGCGACGTTCATCAGGGTCATCGATCAGTGCGAGAAGGGAGATTCGCGCGCGCTCAGCTGCCTCGACCACCTTACCCCAAGCCGGATCGGCCAGAACCTTCTCGTGGTCCACCGGGTTGGGAGGCGAAGGATATCGATCGATGGCGTCGTGGAATTCGGCAACGGCGACGGCCTCGCGCGACGACAGAAGACCCTCTGCGACGCGTCCCTCGTAGCCGCTCTCGAAGACGACATCGTCGAAGTACACGGCAAGATACTCGTCGAAACTGTGGTGCGGGTTGTCGGACTTACCCCAGAAGCTGCGCTGCCAATCGGAAGCTGCCAGCTCCCGGATGGACGCCAGCCAATTCCGCCGCCAGGTCTGCCGCAACTCCGGCGAAGGGAGCCGGGTCATTGGTTACCCCATCCACAGCGTCGCGGGCTGTTCCAGCAGGCCCTTGAACCGCTGGACGAAGACCGCCACGTCATGGTCGTCGACGATGCGGGCGCTCACGCGGCCTTCGCGGCCAGAGCTTCGTGCAACAGTTCACCGAGATAGTCGGCGAGCGGCTTGTCGGCGGCGGTCGCCTCGCGCACGGCCTTGGACACGTCTTCGGAGGGCAGATTCACCGACAAGCGATCGAAGCCCTCCGGAACCTGCAACACCATACGCACGCGCTTGCCGACCGAGAAGTCGTACTCGGACAGGTCGGCTTCATCGACGAAGCGTTCCGCCTCTTCGTCACTCGTCAGTGTCGGCCACGGTTTGCTCATAACGGGCGATCTCCTTGTCATGCATATACCGCGCGCTGATCGGTCTGGCGAGGCGGCGACCGTCGCGGGACCTGAGGGTGAAGACGACCAGCGCGGGCCGCCCATCCGGCAGACGGTCCACCGCCTTGAGCCGCACTTCTTCGGATGAGTGGTCAAGATCGTCGATCAGGATCGGCGAGCCCAGCAGCAGGGTCTGAATCTCGAAGATCGACATGCCGTGCTTCAGGCACTTTTCCCGATTGCCTTCGTCCCAATCGAACCCCTCGAACGCGACCTCGTCCACCGATCACATCCACAACGTCGCCGGCTGTTCCAGCAGACCCTTGATCCGCTGGACGAAGACCGCCGCGTCGTGGCCGTCGACGATGCGGTGATCGAAGGACGACGACAGGTTCATCATCTTGCGCACGACCATCTGGCCGTCCCGCACTACCACCCGCTCGGCGATCTTGTTGGGGCCGACGATGGCGACCTCGGGGTGGTTGATGATGGGGGTATGGACCACGCCGCCCAGGGTGCCCAGCGAGGTGATGGTGATGGTCGAGCCGGTCAGCTCCTCGCGCTTGGCCGAGCCGTCCTTGGCCGCGCCCGAGACGCGGGCGATCTCCAGAGCGGTGTCATAGGGGTCGCGCGCCTCGGCATGACGGACCACGGGCACCATCAGGCCGTTCCGCGTCTGGGCGGCGATGCCCAGATGCACGGCGGCGTGCTGGGTCAGGACGCCGGCCTCGTCGTCATAGTGGCTGTTGATCTGCGGCTGGTCGCGCAGGGCCACGACGATGGCGCGGGCGATGAAGGGCAGGAGGTTCAGCTTGGGTCGGTCCGTGCCCTTGTTCTGGGCGTTCAGGTGGGCGCGGAGCTCCTCCAGCGCCGTGACGTCGATCTCCTCGACATAGGTGATGTGGGGGATGCGCCGGACGCTCTCGGCCATCTTCTCCGCGATCTTCCGGCGCAGGCCGATGATGCGGACCTCGGTGGTGCCTTCGGCCGGGGCGTAGGTGGAGCCGGTGGCGGCGGGGGCGGCCGGGCGCGAACCGCCGGCCAGGAAGGCGTCGAGGTCACCGTGCTCGATCCGTCCGGCGGGGCCGGAGCCGGGGATGAACTGAAGCTCGAGGCCCAGTTCGCGGGCGCGCTTCCTCACCGCCGGAGAGGCCAGCGGGCGGACGCCGGGGGTCTGGGCGGTGCGGGATACGGACTTGCCCGCCTCTGGCGGCTGCGCCGCCGGTCTCCGCCCAGGGGGCGGAGAGACGGGAGTGGGGGTCTTTCCCCCCTCTGGCGGGACCGAAGCCTGCGGAGCAGGCTTCGAGGGGGGCGCGGACGCGGCGACGTTGCCCGCACCCTCGACGTCGAAACTAACCAGCGGGCCGCCGACCGGCACCTGCTGACCGGCCGTGCCATGCAGGGCGGAGACGCGACCCGCGACGGGGCTGGTCAGTTCGACCGTGGCCTTGTCGGTCATGATTTCGGCCAGCAGCTGGTCTTCGGCCACGGCGTCGCCGACCGCGACGTGCCAGGCGACCAGCTCGGCCTCGGCCGTGCCCTCGCCGACGTCGGGCAGTTTGAAGACGTAGTTGCCGGAACTCGAGCCCTCCCCCTCGAGGGAGGAGGGTTGGGTGGGGGTGGAGGCAGGCTGATGGTCGTCGGATTCAGAGACCCCAACGGAGTCTTCCGGGCTCGTTTCAGGGATCGGGGCTCCACCCCCATCCTCGACCCTTCCCCCCTCGAGGGGGAAGGGAGAAGAAGCGGCATTCCCAGCGCCCTCGACCTCGAACTCCACGAGAGGCGCACCGACCGGCGACATCACGCCCGGCTCGCCGTGCAGGGCGGTGACGGTGCCGGACACGGGCGAGGTCAGCTCCACCGTCGCCTTGTCGGTCATGATGTCGGCCAGGATCTGGTCCTCGGCCACGACGTCGCCGACCTTGACGTGCCAGCCGACCAGCTCGGCCTCGGCGGTGCCTTCGCCCACGTCGGGCAGCTTGAAGACGTAGCGGCCCATCAGCGTCCTCCCGCCATGACGGATTTCAGGGCCGTGCCGACCCGTTCCGGACCCGGGAAATATTCCCACTCGAAGGCGTGCGGATAAGGCGTGTCCCAACCGCAGACACGGGTGACGGGGGCTTCCAGATGATAGAAGCAGCGCTCCTGAACCAGGGCCGACAGCTCTCCTCCGTAGCCGGAGGTTTTCGGCGCCTCATGCACGATCACGCAACGGCCGGTCTTCTTGACCGAGGCCTCGATGGTCTCGATGTCGAGCGGGACGAGGGTGCGCAGGTCGATCACCTCGGCGTCGACGCCGGCGTGCTCGGCGGCGGCCAGGGACACCCACACCATCGAACCATAGGCCAGGATGGTGACGTCGGCGCCTTCGCGCATGATCCGCGCCTTGCCGATCGGCTCGACGTATTTGCCGGTCGGGACCTGGGCGAGTTCCTGCGCCTTCCACGGCGAGACCGGCTTCTGGTGCCAGCCGTCGAAGGGGCCGTTGTAGAGGCGCTTGGGCTCGAAGAAGATGACCGGATCGTCGTCCTCGATCGCCGCGGTCAGCAGACCCTTGGCGTCATAGGGATTGGACGGGATCACCACCTTCAGGCCGGCGATGTGGGTAAACAGGCTCTCAGGCGACTGGCTGTGCGTCTGGCCGCCGAAGATGCCGCCGCCATAGGGGCTGCGCACCACGATTGGCGCGGTGAACTGGCCGGCGGAGCGATAGCGCAGCTTGGCGGCCTCCGACACGATCTGGTCGTAGGCGGGATAGATGTAGTCGGCGAACTGGATCTCGACGACCGGACGCAGGCCATAGGCCCCCATGCCGATGGCGGCGGCGACGATGCCGCATTCCGAGATCGGAGCGTCGAAGCTGCGGGTCAGGCCGTGCTTCTTCTGCAGGTGATCGGTGACCCGGAAGACCCCGCCGAAATAGCCTGCGTCCTCGCCGAAGGAGAGCACGTTCGGATCCTCGGCCATCTTGACGTCCAGCGCCGAGTTCAGCGCCTGGATCATGTTCATCGGCGCGATGGCCGGGGTCTCGGGCGCGTCGGAAGACAGGGCGTTCTGGTCCGCCATGTCGGGTTCGATGCCGTCGGTGCGGTCGGCCTCGGTGAAGGTCTGTTCGGTCATACCCCAACCTCCCGGCGCTGTTCGACCAGGCGCCAGTCCTCGGTGGCATAGACCTCCTCGAACATGGTCTTCACGCTCGGGCGCGACTGGCCCAGCGTGCCGATGGCCTCGGCCTCCTTGCCGGCGGCGCGGACCTGTTCGACGGCGTCCTTCTCGGCTTCCAGCTGCTGCTCCTCGGACCATTCGCCGAGCGCGATCAGATGCTGCTTCAGTCGCGCGATCGGGTCTCCCAGCGGCCAGTGTTCGTGCTCGTCGCCGGGGCGATAGCGGCCGGGGTCGTCGGAGGTCGAGTGGGGCGCGCCGCGATAGGTGAACAGCTCGATCACCGTGGCCCCCTGGTTCGTCCGCGCCCGCTCCTCCGCCCACTGGGTCGCGGCCCAGACGGCCAGGAAGTCGTTGCCGTCGACCCGCAGCGCGGGCAGGCCATAGCCGATGGCCTTGGAGGCGAAGGTCGTCTCCAGTCCGCCCGCGATACCCATGAAGGAGCTGATCGCCCACTGGTTGTTGACGATGTTCAGGATCACCGGCGCGCGATAGACCGCCGCGAAGGTCAGGGCGTTGTGGAAGTCGCCTTCCGCCGTCGCCCCGTCGCCGATCCAGGTGATGGCGATCTTGTCGTCGCCCTTGTAGGCGGACGCCATCGCCCAGCCGACGGCCTGGGGCATCTGGGTGCCCAGATTGCCGCTGATGGTGAAGAAACCATAGTCCTTGGCCGAATACATGATCGGCAGCTGGCGGCCTTTGATCGGGTCTTCGGCGTTGGAATAGATCTGGTTCATCATGGTCGCGAGCGGATAGCCGCGCGCGATCAAGAGCCCCTGCTGGCGATAGGTGGGAAAGCCCATGTCCTCGCGGCTGAGGATCATGCCCTGGGCGACCGCGATCGCCTCCTCGCCGGTGCACTTCATATAGAAGCTGGTCTTGCCCTGGCGGTGGGCGCGGTGCATCCGGTCGTCGAAGGCGCGGGTCAGGATCATGGCCTTCAGGCCCCGGCGCATCGTCTCCGGATCGAGGCGCGGGTTCCACGGACCGACCGCCTGGCCCTCGTCGTCCAGCACCCGCACCAGGCGGAACGCCAGGTCCAGCATCTGGACCGGGCGCGCATCGACAGGCGGCCGGTCGACCGCGCCGGCGGCGTCGAGCTTCAGATGGCTGAAATCCGGCGCGTCGCCGGGACGGCCCGAGGGCTCCGGCACCCGCAGCGAGAGCGGCCTGGTGTTCCTGGTCATTCCATCCTGCCGTCCGGTTGATCCGAGCGCGTCGTCGATTTCTGCGGCTGATAGCATGCCGCCCCCGTTAACGCTCGCCCAAATTCGCCTTGCACAAGGCGGATTTAGGGTATTTTATTGCGCCATAACGATAAACGGAGAAACGCTTTGGCTGACGAACTGGACCCGATCGACGCCCGCATCCTGGACATCCTGCAACAGGACGCCGGCCTGTCGGTCGCGGAGGTCGCCGAGCGGGTCGGCCTGTCGGCCTCGCCGTGCTGGCGTCGGATCAAGAGACTGGAGGATAGCGGCCTGATCCGCAAGCGCGTCACACTGCTGGACGCCGGTCTGCTGGGCCTCGACTTCGAGGTCTATGCCATCGTCAAGCTGAGCCTGCCGTCCAAGGACAATCTGGACGCCTTCGAAGCGGCCGTGGCCAACTGGCCCGAGGTGGTCCAGTGCGCGACCATCACCGGCCGCGAGGACTATGTGTTGCGGATCATCACCTCCGACATGCACGCCTTCGACAACTTCCTGCGCGAGAAGCTGCTCAGCCTCGGCATCGTCTCGGACTGCGAGAGCCACATCGTCACCCGGGGCGTGAAGAACGTGACGACCCTGCCGCTGGGCATCATCACGCCGCACGTCGCGCACTGACGGCGCGCTTTCGGGGGGAAGAGCGATGTTCGGGATCAGAGCCTTGTCGGCGGTGGTGGCCTTCGCCCTGGCGGGCGGCCCCGCCGTCGCCCAGGAGGGAGACCTCGCCGCCTTTCGGCGCTTGAGGTCCGAGGCGATCGTCGCGCGGGACGCCGGAAATCTGGACGAGGCGGACCGCCTGCTGGCGCAGGCCGAAGGGCATGTGCCCAACCATCCGGGCGTCATCGTTCTGCGGGCACGCATCGCCGCGCAGGCAGGCCGTCCCGGCGATGCGATCACGCAGTTGCAGCGATACGCCGACGCCGGCCTGGCCGCCGAGGTCTCCCGCGATCCCGTGCTGGGGCCGCTCGCGGCAGAGGGGGCAGGCGCAGCGGTGGCGCAGGCCCTTGTGGCCAACCGCGAGCCGGTGGGCGCCGAGACTGTCGCGGTTCTGCTGACCGTCCCGGGCACGGGCCTGGCCGAGGGATTGGTCCGGGACGAGGCTCGCAGCCGCTGGCTGGTGTCCCAGGTTCGGGGCCGCACGATCGTGGCGATCACGGACGACGGCACGGTCTCTCCGTGGCTGGCCGACGACGCCGATCGCGGCGCGGTGGTCGGGATCGCGATCGACAGCGCACGCGGCGTCGTCTGGGCGGCGACCATGCCCCTACCGCCCGCGACGCAGGGCCTGCCGGCCGACGCCGCACCCTTTGAACCGGCGCTGCTGCGGATCGATCTGGCGACCGCGACCGTCACCGGCCGCTATCCGGTTCCGACCGGCGTGACGGAGCGGGGGGCGGGCGACGTCACCCTCGGGCCCGACGGGACCGTCTATGTCGCCAATCCGGTGGGCGGCGATCTGTTCAGGCTCCGGCCCGACGCGGAGGCGCTGGACGTTCTGCTGGCGCCGGGCATCCTGGGGTCGCCCCAGGGCATGGTGGCCGGAAACGACGGGTCCGTGATCGTGGCGGACTATTCGTCGGGCCTGTGGCGCGTCGAGGCGGACGGCAGCGCCCGTCTTCTGGCCGCGCCGCAGGAAGCGGTCCTGATCGGCGTCGACGGCCTGATCGCCGCGGGCGACGCCCTTTATGCCATCCAGAACGGCTCGGTGCCCCAGCGGGTCCTGCGTCTCACCCTCGACGCGGCCCGCGCCCGGATCGAGACCGCCGAAACGGTCGCGGCCAACCTGTCGCAGATCGACGAACCGACCACGGGATTGATCCACAGGGGCGATCTGGTGTTCGTAGGGCGATCCCAGTGGAGCGCCTTCGACGACGAGGGGGCCCTGCGCGCGCCCGACCCTGCCCCCGCCCTCATCGCCCGCCTGCGACTGCCCCCAAGGAGTGCCCCATGATCGAGATGGTGATCGACGCCCGCAGGAAGGACCTCGGCGGGTTCGAGGTCGGCCGTATCCTGCCGTTCCATTCGCGGCGCATGATCGGGCCCTTCATCTTTCTGGACCACATGGGCCCGGCGGAGTTCGCGCCCGGCTCCGAGGCGATCAATGTGCGGCCGCATCCGCACATCGGCCTGTCGACCCTGACCTATCTGTTCGAGGGCGAGATCCTGCACCGCGACAGCCTGGGCTACACCCAGCACATCCGGCCGGGCGAGGTGAACTGGATGACCGCCGGCAAGGGCATCGTCCATTCCGAGCGCACCGACCCATTGAAGCGCGCGCAAGGGGGGCCGATGAACGGCATGCAGGCCTGGATCGCCCTGCCCGACGAGGCCGAGGAGACCGATCCCGGCTTCCAGCACATCGGCGAGGAGGGCCTGCCGCTCTATGAGAACGGCGGGCTGTTCGCGCGGCTGGTGGCGGGCGAGGCCTATGGGGCGAAGGCGGGCGTCCAGACCTCGTCGCCCCTGTTCTATGTCCACTGGGAGCTGGCCGAGGGCGTGCGCACCGCGCCGCCGCCGGGCAAGGGCGCGGGCGGCATGTCGGAACGGGCGCTGTATGTCGCCAAGGGCACCGTGGAGATCGGCGACCGGACCTTCCACGAGGGCCAGATGATCGTGCTGGAACCCCACGCCGAGCCGACGGTGAAGGCGCTGGCCCCCTCCACCGTCATGGTGCTGGGCGGCGAACCGGTAGGCGAGCGTCACATCTGGTGGAACTTCGTCGCCTCGTCCAAGGCCCGGATCGAACAGGCCAAGGCGGACTGGCAGGCCGGCCGCATGACCCTGCCGACCGAGGACGACCACGAGTTCATCCCCCTGCCGGAGGACGCGGCCGTCACGACCCGGTCGGAGCCGGTCCAGCCCCCGCCGACGCATCCGGTCTGACGCCGCCGCGCAAGGGCTGCGGACGCCGTGCGATAGGGCTGTGATGGGAAGGAATGGTGGACGCGACAGGGATTGAACCTGTGACCCCCTCGATGTCAACGAGGTGCTCTCCCGCTGAGCTACGCATCCGCCAAGACGGTTCCGAGGAAGCCCCGGAACGGGAAGGAGGCGTCTATACCCCAGCCCCTAGGATCGCCGCAAGGGCGAAACCGGGGTGATAATGGGGCATGTCGGAAGGGCGATATCGCTGGCCGCGCGGCGGCTCACTGCTTGAGCGCGGCATAGGAGGCCCACAAGAAATCCGCGCTCAAGCAGTGAGGCTCCGCGAGCCGAGCGGTAGCGCCCTTTCTTGATGTCAGGCCGCGGCGCACATCCGTTCGACCTCATTGACGAGGTCGCGCAGGTGGACCGGCTTGGACAGGACCTTGGCCTGGGGGCTGGCCTGGGCGGCCGACAGGGCGACGGCGGCGAAACCGGTGATGAACATGATGCGCAGGCCCGGCTGCCGGGCAGCGGCGACCCGTGCCACCTCGATCCCGTCGGCGCCCGGCATGACGATGTCGGTCAGCAGCAAGTCATAGGGACCGTGTTCGAGCGCGTCGATGGCGTCGTCGCCATTCTCGCAATCAACGACCTGATGGCCCGCGCGCTCCAGCGCCCGGGTCAGGAAGCCCCGCAGGGAGCCGTCGTCTTCCGCCAACAGGATGCGCGCCATGCTCGGATCTTCCCCCAGTCGATACCGTCACGCTAGGCCCACAACGGTAAACCGCCGATGAAATTCGCCGTGACATCGACCGACCCCCGGATGGTCGCTGGGGAAAAACAGGCTAAGGCGGGAATATGACCGCGGCCCTCCCGACCGATCCGGCTGAGACGCCGCCACCCTTCGTGATCCATCCCGCGATGGGCGAGGCCGGCGCCATGGTGTTCGCTTCGCCTCACTCCGGAGGCTGGCTGCCCCCCGACATGGGCGCCCTGCCCGACCTGTCCTGGATGACGCTGCGCAGCGCCGAGGACGTCGCGGTGGATCGGCTGGTCGCCGCCGGACCCCGGGTGGGGGCTGCCCTGATCGCCGCCCAGGTGTCGCGCGCCTATGTCGATCTGAACCGCGCGCCCGACGAGCTGGACCCCGCCCTGATCGAGGGGGTGGCGGGCTCGGTCTCGGCCAAGGTGGCGGCCGGCTTCGGTGTGGTGCCGCGACGGGCGGGCGACGGCGAGGCCCTGTATGACCGGCGGCTGTCAGCCGCCGAGGCGCAAGCGCGCATCGCGCAGGTCCACACCCCCTATCACGCCGCCCTGGCCGGACTGATGCACGCGGCGAGGGCCCGTCACGGTACGGCCCTGTTGCTGGATTGGCACTCCATGCCGTCGCGCGCGGCGGGGCCCAGGCCCAAGGGCGGGCGGGGGGTCGATATCGTGTTGGGCGATCGTCACGGCGCCTCCGCGCGCGGGGGCGTGACGCGGCGGATCCGGGCACTGTTCGAAGGCCAGGGGCTGCGCGTCGCCCTGAACATGCCCTATGCGGGGGGCTATGCCACCCAGACCTGGGGTCGGCCCGACGAGGGGTTTCAGGCGGTTCAGGTCGAGATCAACCGCGCCCTCTACCTGGACGAGGCGACCCTGGCTCCCTCTTCCGACGCCGAGCGGTTTTCGGCTTTGCTGGAGCGGATCATCGTCGCCCTGGCCCGAGAGGCGTGGCCGCGCTGATCACCCCGCGTTCGGGCAGAAAAAAGCCGCGCCCGAAGGCGCGGCATAAAGTCTATAGGGAGGAAACGCCCAGGAAGGGCAAGACGCCCGGAGGCGTCGAAGATCAATCTAGGTTGCGATGCACAACGCGTCAAGCCGGTTCGATCTCTTCGCCATCACGCATCGTTACGGTCAGGAAAACCCGTCTGGCCGCGATGTAACCCGTTTCACGACACGATCTTCGCGCGAACGCTACATTCGGCGAATGCTGCATCTGCGAACGTCAGCGGTGGATGTGGTCCTCCGCATCGATCAGCCGGCGCGCGGTCCGGATGGCGCGCGCGGCCGGCGACGCCGACTGGCGCCAGACCAGCAGGGCGAAGGCCGAGACCACGCCCGCGCACAGCCACAGGGGCCCGAACAACCAGGCTGCGGCGGCCAGGGCGAAGTAGTAGCCCCTCACGCCCTGGCTGAAGGCGCCCAGCGCCGGGTTCAGCACATCGGCGGTCGCCTGGCCGAAGGCATTCCGGTCCGCTTCGGCGGTGATCTCGGGCGCGGAGCCGATCAGAGCCAGGGCATAGTTCATCTGGCGGATCGACCAGATGAAATCCAGCAGGCCGCGCGCCAGGCACAGCAGGACCAGCCCCAGCTTGGCCTCCAGCAGGGGCACGGGCACCGCCTCGGCACCGACGGCGGAGAACCCCTGCAAGGCCTGGTCGCCGCCGAACAGCACGCTGGCCACGCCCGCGATCAGCAGCAGGTTGGATGAGGCGAAGAAGGAGCCGGAGTTGATCGAATGCCCCAGCAGCTGGCTGTCCAGCAGCCGCACCTCGCGTCGGGTCATGGCGGTCATCCAGGCGTGCCGGACCGTCAGCATGTCGTCGTTCAGGGACCCGCTGCGCCGCGCCAGCACCTTCAGCAGGGGCTCATAGGCCAGCCAGCACAGGAAGAAGAGGGCCAGACCCAGCCCGTCGAAAAAGGTCATGCCGCGTCAGGCCTCCGTCTCGTTCGAACCGCCCGCGCTTGCCGCGAGCCCGCGACAGGCTTATCACGCCCGGCTCTCGTTCGCAGTCGCACAACGCCAAGGCCCCGTCATGAACCTGGACGCCATCCCCGTCGGCCCCAATCCGCCCTGGGACCTGAACGTCGTCATCGAGATCCCGCAGGGTGGTCTGCCGGTGAAGTACGAGATGGACAAGGCGTCCGGTGCCCTGTTCGTCGACCGGTTCCTGCACACGGCCATGTACTATCCGGGCAACTACGGCTTCGTGCCCCACACCCTGGCCGACGATGGCGACCCTTGCGACGTCATCGTGCTGAACCCGACGCCGGTCGTGCCGGGCTGCGTCATCCGCTCGCGTCCGATCGGGGTGCTGATGATGGAGGACGAGGCGGGCGGCGATGACAAGATCCTGGCCGTGCCGGTCGACGCCCTGCATCCGTATTACACTGACATCGCCAGCTATCGGCAGCTGCCGACCATCATGGTCGAGCAGATCGAGCACTTCTTCACCCGCTACAAGGACCTGGAGAAGAACAAGTCCGTGCGCGTCAAGCGCTGGGGCGACGCCGGCGAGGCCGCCGAACTGATCGTCCAGGGGGTCAAGGCCCACCTGGAGGCCGAGAAGGCCGGCAAGAAGGCGGCCAACGCCGCCTGACGATCGGGGCGACCCGAAGGCCGCCCCGACGCTACCGTTCTACCAGATGCGGACGCGCTCTTCCGGAGCCAGGTAGTAGTGCTGGCCCGGCTGGACGTCGAAGGCCGCGTACCAGGCATCGACGTTGCGCACCGGGCCGATGACCCGGAACTCGGCGGGCGAGTGGCTGTCGGTCGCGACCTGGTTCTTCAGGAAGTCCTCGCGGCCCTTGGACTGCCAGACCTGGGCCCAGCCCAGGAACAGGCGCTGGTCGCCCGTGAAGCCATCGATCACCGGTGAGGGCTGGCCGTTCAGCGACAGGTGATAGGCTTCCAGACCCACGGCCACGCCGGCGGCGTCGCCGATGTTCTCGCCCATCGTCAGCCCGCCCTGGACGTTGTAGCCCGGCAGGACCTCGTACTGGTCGTACTGGGCTCCCAGACGCGCCGTCAGGGCCTCGAAATTGGCGCGGTCCTCGGGCGTCCACCAGCTGCGCAGCACGCCGTCGCCGTCGGACTTGGAGCCCTGGTCGTCGAAGCCGTGGCCGATCTCGTGGCCGATGACGCCGCCGATGGCCCCGTAGTTCACCGCCGCGTCGGCCTGGGGATCGAAGAACGGCGGCTGGAGGATGGCGGCCGGGAAGACGATCTCGTTGTTGGTCGAGTTGTAATAGGCGTTCACCGTCTGAGGCGTCATGCCCCACTCGGTCTTGTCGACCGGATCGTTCAGTCGGTTCAGCTGGTAGTTCCAGCGGAAGCGGCCGGCGCGCTCGAAGTTGCCGAACAGATCATCGCCGCGGATCTCCAGCGCGGAGTAATCGCGCCAGCGGTCGGGATAGCCGATCTTGACGGTGAACTTGGCCAGCTTGTCCTGTGCCGCCGCCTTGGTCTCGGCGCTCATCCAGTCATAGGTCTCGATGCGCTGGGCCAGGGCCCGACGCAGGTTGGCGACCAGCTCTTCCATCTGGGCCTTGGATTCGGCCGGGAAGTAGTCGGCGACATACTGGCGGCCGACCGCCTCGCCCAGGGCACCCTCGGCGAAGGAGATGGCGCGCTTGTCGCGGGCGCGCTGCTCGGGCTGGCCCTGCAGATCGCGCGAGCGGAACTCCCACTGGGCGTCCGAGAAGCGGGCCGACAGGCGCGGCGCGGCCTGGTCGGTGGTATGGAAGGCCTGCCAGGCCTGCAGGGTGGCCATCGGCGTCTCGGCATAGATGGCCGCGATCTTGGGCATGGCGGTGTTCTGACGCACGATCAGGCGCGGAATGCCGCCCAGCTCGGCCGCGCCGAAATAGCCGTTCCAGTCGAACCCGGGCGCGTCGGCCGCCAGCTGCTGGATGGTGTATTCGTTGTAGGTCCGGTCGCGGTTGCGGTTCTCGATCGGGGTCCAGTGGGCCTCGGCGATGGCGGTTTCCAGGGCGACGATGCGCTCGGCGCTGCCGACGGGGTCTTCCCAGCCGATCATCTCCAGCATGCGGGCGACATAGGCCTGATACTGGGTCTTCTTGTCGGCATAGAGCGGCGACAGATAGTAGTCGCGGTTGGGCAGGCCCAGCCCCGCCTGACCCGCCGACACGACGTAGCGGTTGGGCGATTTCTGGTCGGTGGTGATGCCGGTGGCGAAGAAGGACGCGCCCAGGCCACCCAGGGTCCGGCCCATATAGGCCGACATGGCCTCATGATCCCCCAGCGAGCGGATCTCGGTCAGGTAGGGCTGCAGCGGCTGGGCATCCAGCGCCTCGATCCGCGCCACGTCCATATAGCTGCGATAGGCGTCGGCGATCTTCTGCTCGTCCGTGCCGGCCACCAGATCCGTGCGCGCGACGAGGCCGTCGATCATGGCCTTCATGCGGTTGTCCGACAGTTCGCGCAGCAGGGCGAAGGAGCCGTAGCTGGTGCGGTCCGACGGAATGACCAGCCGGTCCAGCGCCGCGCCGTTGGCATAGCGCATGAAGTCGTCGCCGGGCGCGACCGAGGTGTCCATGCCCGCCGGGTCGAAGCCCCAGGTGCCATAGCGCGGGGCGTCGACGCCCTGCCAGCCCGAGGTGCCTTCGACGGCGGGGACGTCCTGGAAAATCGACCAGACGGTGCAGGTCTCGTCGACGCAGGCGTGATCGTGGTCCTGCGCCAGAACGGCGGAGGGCAGCAGCATGGCGCCGATCGCGGCACCGAGCAGAAGCGACTTCATGGGGATTTCCTGGGGTTCTTTTACTGCGACAGGCGAGACGTGACGCCCGCTCGTCGCCAACCCTACGCCGGGTCAAATGCTCGGAGTCTTACAAATCGTTCATGTTTGGACGATGTGGCGCACCACAGATCCACGCCTCATCGGTCCTTGAGGCCTCGCCCCATCGTCACGACGCAAATCCCGCGATAGGCTTGGCTTTAGACCTTGGGAAGACATCATGACGCGCGCCCGCTTGCTGACCGCCACCGCCCTCGCCCTGACGATCGGAGCCACAACCGGCGGGATCGCCGTGGCCCAGACGGCACCGTCCGGAGACTTCCCCCTGCCCTACGACAGCCAGCGAGGCGTGTTCAGCTTCGCTACCGGCCTGGAAGGCTCCCTGCCGGCCGTGGTGCAGGTCACGACCCTGGGGGTCTCGGCCGGACCCTCGCGCGACGGGGCCGAGCCGGCGGCGGTGTCCAGCGGCTCGGGCGTCATCATCGACGCGGCCGAGGGCATCATCGTCACCAATCATCACGTCGTGGCCGACGGTCAGAGCTACCGCGTCGATCTGGCGGACGGGCGACTGCTGGACGCCGAGCTGATCGGCTCCGATCTCGCCACCGACCTCGCCGTCCTGCGCATCCGTGCCGGCGATCTGACACAGGTCGAGATGGTCGACAGCGACACCCTGCGAACGGGCGACCTGGCCTTCGCGGTCGGCTATCCCCTCGGACTGGACCAGACCCTGACCATGGGCGTTATCTCGGGCCTGAACCGCTCGGGCCTGGGCGATGCGGTCGAGGACTACATCCAG
The DNA here is from genome assembly GCA_947475735.1 of Caulobacteraceae bacterium. Taxonomy (GTDB): domain Bacteria; phylum Pseudomonadota; class Alphaproteobacteria; order Caulobacterales; family Caulobacteraceae; genus Brevundimonas. Next base: position 24,198 of record CANJLQ010000021.1, on the reverse strand, counting down.
ACCGACGCGGCGGTGAACTCGGGCAACTCGGGCGGGCCGCTGCTGGACAGCCGCGGACGGCTGATCGGCATCAACACCTCGATCCTTTCGGGCGACTTCAACGGCGGCAACGACGGCATCGCCTTCGCCGTGCCGACCCGCATCCTGCTGTTCGTCGTCGGCCAGTTGCGAGCCTCGGGAGCGGTCACGCGCGGTCAGATCGGCGCGACCCTGGGCTCCCTGACGGCCGAGCGGGCGGTCGAGCTGGGCCTCGGCTTCGTGCGGGGCGCCATCGTCGAGGACGTCGTGCCCGGTTCGCCCGCCGATCGCGCGGGCTTGCGGCGCGGCGACATCATCACCCGGGTCCAGAACCGTCCCATCGCCAACGCCGGCTCGGTCCAGGCGACCATCGGCATCGCGCCGCCCGGCACGCCCCTGACCGTCGTCTATCAGCGCGACGGCCTTCAATCGACGGCCAGCCTCAACGTCGAGGTCCCCTCGGACACCGCCGTCCAGATCGGATCGTCCACGATCCAGGCGTTCGGCGCAGGCTTCGCCGACACGGCCGGCGGCACTCAGGTCCAGGCCGTCGAGGGCGGATCGGCCGCCGCCGCCGCCGGGCTTCGCGCCGGTGACATCGTGACCGCCGTGGGCCGCCGCCCTGTGCGGTCCCTGGCCGATCTGGGACCCTTGCTGGGGGCTCGTCCGCCTCTGGTCCTGACCGTGAGGCGCGGGGATGGCGAGGCCGAGGTGACCCTCGCCCCCTAGATCGGGTCGCCCGCCGCGCCCGCGGGACTGAGCTTCCAGCGGATCTTGGTCTCGGCGTCGGTTCGTGCCGACCCGCGCACCACGACCTGCAGCGAGCGCCGCGTCAGCCCGTCCTCGACATGGACCGAGGGCTCGATGGCGACGTCGGGTCCGTCGGTCCGGAACCACCAGCCCCGTCCGGAGTGGCCGCGCAGCAGGATCGAGCGCCGGTCGCGCGCCAGGGACGCCTGGGCTCCGGGCTCCAGATGAAACCGCACGGCATAGGGGGCGGCGATGGCCCGCACCTGCCCCCGGTTCTCGGGGCAGGGATGCAGCCGCTCCTCGGCGCGCAGTTCATCCAGCCTCTGATCCAGATACAGCCTGCGTTGATGCAGCAGGCCGAACGGCGCGGCCCAGCCGTCGTGCTCGACCTCCAGCCAGACGGCCCCCTCGGCGTCGCGGCGCTCGACCTTGGTCTTCCAGGGCCGGCCGAACAGGCGCGGACCCAGCAGCTCGCCCTTCCACCCGCCCAGAGGTTCGGCGAAGGTCGCCTCGCCCAGTGTCAGCGTCGAATGACCGGGCGACAGCCGCAGGCCCTGCCGGTCCGCCGCGCGCGGCGTCCAGCCGCAGCCGGTGATCAGCCGGTCCTTGCCGCAGACGATCTCCAGCGCCAGCGGCTGGGCGCAGGCGGCCTCCGACCACGCCCCGCGCGCCGGAGGCCCCGCGTCGGTCAGTACCGTCAGCAGCGGCGAGCGAATGCGGACCATGCCGCCGACGGTCCCGCTGGCCCCGCCCGGCGCATCGGCGTGGTCGTCGTGGGCGCGGGCGGCGGCCACGCGCGCCGGGCTGGACGGCCCCCCGCCCTGGAAGGCCGCGAGCCGTCCATCGGGCAGGGTCTGCAGCCGGAGCGCCGTCGTCAGCCGGATCATCGCCCCGGCCATCGCCTCGGGGACCGGTTCGGACAACTGGGCCAGGGCCTCGTTCAACGTCAGCAGATCCAGCAACAACTCCAGCCCCGCCTCCGGGCTGCGCGACGCATGGCCGCCGTCGCCGCCGACCGTCGTGCGCAGTGCCCCCGACAGACGACCCAGGGCCGCGCGGCGAATGCGCTGGCCCGGAGAGCCGGCCAGCACCGCCCCGGCCAGGGCCGCCGCCACCAGCCGCTCGGCCTGTCCGGACAGACCGCCCGGCGGACGCAGCAGCTGGCGCGCCTGACGCCCCAGCACATCGGCCAGGCGGAACCGCTCGGCATCGGTGGCGACCGCGCCCATCCGCCGGGCCGCGCAGGCGATGTTGAAGGTCCGTCGCGCCAGGATCTGGGGGTCCCAGGCGAAGGGCGACCACCGCGCGAAGGTCTCGGCCCAGCCCAGCGTCAGCCGCAGAGCCTCGCGCGCCCCGCGTTCCTCGCTGAGCATCAGGGACGGCAGCCAGGCGAAGGCGTGCAGGTCGGTGGCGAAGGGCTTGGACGGACTGGGCCGGTTCCACGGGTCGCCGCCCGCCTCGACCTCCATATGGGTGCCGGCCAGATGGAACTTGCCCGACAGGACGGCCTTGCCCAGCGCCGCGTCGACCGGACGGAAATCACGCGGCGAGGCGGCGAAGGCCACCGCCTTTCCGGCCGCCAGGGTCTGGGCATAGCCGGGCAGGCCGTAGAGCTCGATCCACATCTGGCGCGTCAGGACGCGACCGGCGATGGCGGGCCACAGGCCGGGCCCCGTCGCCACACCCGCGCTGCGGACCGGTGTCCGCATGGGAGCGCCCCGCAGGCCTGGAATGGCGTCGGGCCCGACCGACGGCGTGGATCGCTCGGCGAACGGCCCGATGGGGTTCACGCCGCGGCTCCTGCCCCGGCCGCCTTCAGCCCGGTGATATTGGTGGCATAGGCGTCGGGTCCGCCCCTGAACACGGCCGTCCCCGCGACCAGGGCATCGGCTCCGGAGCTGACGCAGGCCCCGGCGTTCAGGGCCGTGACCCCGCCGTCGACCTGCAGGTGCGCCTTCGACCCGGCCGCATCCAGCAGCGCCCGCGTCCGCTCGATCTTCTTCAGGGCGCTGTCGATGAAGGACTGACCACCGAAGCCGGGGTTCACCGACATCAGCAGCACCAGGTCGACCAGATCGATGACCTCCTCCAGCACCGACAGGGGCGTGCCAGGGTTCAGGACGACGCCGGCCTTGGCACCTAGCTGACGGATGCGACCCAGCGTCCGATGCAGGTGCGGCCCGCTTTCGGGGTGCACAGTCAGTATGTCCGCCCCCGCCGCGCGATACGCCTCCAGCCACGGATCGACCGGCGCGACCATCAGGTGCACGTCGAACGGCAGGGACGTATGCGGCCGCAGAGCCTTCACCACGTCCGGGCCGATGGTGATGTTGGGCACGAAGTGGCCATCCATCACATCGACGTGAACCCAGTCGGCCCCCGCCGCCTCGATCGCTGCGACCTCCTGGCCCAGCTTGGCGAAATCGGCGGCGAGGATGGACGGGCAGATCAGGGGAGCGTTCGCCATGCCCCGGGATTAGGACGACCGAGCCGGACGGGCAAGCATCGCCGCCTCGTGAACGCGGCACGACAGCGCGCGGGTTGGCTTCGCGCGGCCGGCCCACTAGGTTCCGCGCCAACCGGCCACCCCCGATGGCCACCGCCTTCTTCAGGAGACCCGCCATGGACGATCTGGCCCCCCGCGCGACCGCGGCCGCTCACGACAATCCCCTGGGCGTCGACGGCTTCGAGTTCGTCGAGTTCACCGGCCCCGATCCCCAGGCCATGATCCGCCAGCTGGAGACGCTGGGCTTCGTCCAGACGCACCGCAATCCGGCCAACGGCGTCGTGCGCCTGAAACAGGGCGACATCAGCTTCCTGGTTCACGCCGAGCCCAAGGGCCACGCCGGCGAGTTCGCCCGCGATCACGGCCCATCGGCCAACGGCATGGCCTTCCGCGTTTCCGACGCCAAGGCCGCCTATGAAGGCGCCGTCGCGCGCGGGGCCCACTCGGCCGAGATGCATGACGGCGGGGCGCTGGGGCCGGGCGCCTATGTGCTGCGCGGCATCGGCGGGTCGCTGCTCTATCTGATCGACGCCTACGGCGAAAACGGCTCGCTCTACGACGGCTGGGACGAGATCGAGGGCTGGGAAGAGGCCGAACGCAAGAACAACGTCGGCCTGCACATGCTGGATCACCTGACCCACAATGTGCGGCGCGGCCAGATGCGGACCTGGTCCGGCTTCTACGGCGACGTCTTCGCCTTCGAGGAGCAGAAGTATTTCGACATCAAGGGCAAGGCGACCGGCCTGTTCTCCCAGGCGATGATCGCGCCCGACCGCGCCATCCGCATCCCCCTGAACGAGAGCCAGGACGAGAACTCCCAGATCGAGGAGTTCCTGCGCCGCTACAACGGCGAGGGCATTCAGCACATCGCGCTGGCCACCGACGACATCTTCACGACGGTGGAGACGCTCAAGGAGCGCGGCGTGCCCTTCCAGGACACGATCGAGACCTATTTCGAGCTGATCGACAAGCGGCTGCCCAACCACGGGCATGACGTGGCGCGCATGCGCAAGAACCGCATCCTGATCGACGGGTCCGACGAGGACGGCCTGCTGTTGCAGATCTTCACCCAGGACATGTTCGGCCCGATCTTCTTCGAGATCATTCAGCGTAAGGGCAACCAGGCGTTCGGCGAGGGCAATTTCCAGGCCCTGTTCGATTCGATCGAGCTGGACCAGATCCGTCGCGGCGTCATCAAGGTCGACGCGAATTAAGATCGCGCCCCCGCACTGGCTGCCCTTCCTCGGCCCGCTGGCGGCGGCGGTCGTGGGCGGGCTGGTGGGTCAGTTCGGTCTGGGCGGCGGCTTCTGGACCGTGCTGATCGCCGCCCTGGTCGGCGGCTTCGTGCCGATCGTCGCCTACCGCCTGTGGAAGTGGGCCCACCACAGGCGGGGGCCGTAAGTCGTCAGACTTCGACGAGGTCCAGCCGACGCTCGACACGCTCCAGACGTCGGTCGAACTGGTCCATCCGACGATTCAGCGCCGCGAGGTTTTCCTCGACACTGGTCATCCGGACCTTGATGTTGTGCATGTCTTCTTTGAGCTGGTCCATGTCCGTGGACAGCTTCTGGAGCAGGCGCAGCACGAGATTCTCGGGCTCGGTCATTCGTAGAATATAGCGCGAACGGGGGCGCATCGCCAATGCACAATCTCAAGCTGTCGGGTCTGGCGCTCATGGCGTCAGTGGCCCTCACCATCCCCGCCGCCGCCCAGGAGCCCGCGCGCTGGGCCTTCGCCATCCACGGCGGAGCCGGCGTGATCGAGCGGGCGAACCTGTCGCCGGAACAGGACGCCGCCTACCGGGCCGCGCTGACCCGCGCGTTGGAAGCCGGGGCCGCCATCCTGCGCGACGGCGGCACCTCGCTGGACGCCATCCAGACCGCGATCCAGCTCATGGAGGACGATCCCCTGTTCAACGCCGGGCGCGGCGCCGTCTTCACCGCCGAGGGGCGCAACGAGCTCGACGCCGCCGTCATGAACGGCCGCGACCTGTCCGCTGGCGCCGTCGCGGGCCTGACCACCACCCGCCACCCCATCGCCGCCGCCCGCGCGGTGATGGAGAACTCGCCCCACGTCATGCTGGTCGGCCAAGGCGCAGACACCTTCGCCGCCGCCCAGGGGCTGGAGCAGGTCGATCCGTCCTACTTCTTCACCGAGCGGCGTTGGCGCGGGCTGGAGAGCTTCCTGCGCGAACGCGACCTGCCCATCCCCGCGCGTCCGGCCGGAGCTCCCGCCGCCGGCATGGCCTCGATCGAACCGGCCCCGCCGCTGAACGAGCGCAAGTTCGGCACGGTGGGGGCCGTCGCCCTGGACCAGTCCGGGACCCTGGCGGCCGGCACCTCGACTGGCGGTACCACGGGCAAGCGCTGGGGCCGGGTCGGCGACGTGCCGGTGCTGGGCGCCGGCACCTATGCCTCCAACCGCGACGGCTGCGCCGTCTCGGCCACCGGCGACGGCGAGTTCTACATCCGCGCCACGGTCGCCCGCGACATCTGCACCCGCGTCGCCGCCGGGGCGTCATCCGAAGACGCCGGTCAGGCCGAGGTCGACGACGCCCTGTCGCTGGGCGGCTACGGCGGCGTCATCGTGGTCGATGCCGAGGGCGTTCCCGGCTTCGCCATGACGACCTCGGGCATGTATCGCGGCGCGGTCACCAGCCGCACGCCGGCCGCCGTCGCCATCTATGCCGACGAGGACTGACATGACCCAGGCCGTCGATCTGGCCGAGAAATTCTCGACCTTCTCCGAACCCTGGCGGCCGCGCATCGCGGCCCAACTGAATGGACAGGACGTGCGTCTGGTCAAGGTCGAGGGCCTGTTTCCCTGGCACCGGCACGCGGACGCCGACGAGATGTTCCTGGTCTGGAAGGGCCGGTTCCGCGTCGAGTTCAGAGACCGGATCGTCACCCTGGATCCCGGTCAGTTCGTCGTCGTGCCCCGTGGGGTCGAGCACCGGACGGGGGCCGACGCGATGGCCGAGGTCCTGATCTTCGAGCCGTCCGAGGTGGTCAACACCGGCGACGCCCCGGTCTCCGAATACACCGCGCCCGGCGGCGTGAGCATCTGACATGGCCGAGCGCGACAACCCCGGCGTCATCGCCCCGCCGCCCCTGATCTTTCTGGGATTCCTCGCGCTCGGCTGGGGCGCGGGACGTCTGATCGGCGAGCCGACCCTCGGCCTGGACCGCACGACGCAGGCCGGCATCGCCATCGCGGGACTGGTGCTGGGCCTGGCCGTCGAGGCCTTGGCCGCGGGCCTGTTCCACAAGGCACGGACCGCCATTCAGCCGTGGAAGCCTTCGACCGCCCTGGTGACCGGTGGTGTCTATCGCTTCACCCGCAACCCGATCTACCTGGGTTTCGCCGTCACCTATCTGGCGCTCGCGGTCGGGCTCGACAGTCCGCTGGCGATCCTTCTGCTGATCCCTTGCCTCGTGGTCGTCGACCGCTTCGTGATCCAGCGCGAGGAGGCCTATCTCGCCGCCCGGTTCGGGGCCGACTATGACGCCTATCGCCGCCGGGTGCGCCGATGGCTGTGAGCCCGCCCGACGAACTGACCGAAATGGCCCAGGAGGAGCTGACCGCCGCCTGCGCCCTGACCTGGCCCGAGCTGAAGCGCATCACGCCCTGGGGCGACAGCTTCGAAGGCTTCGCCCCGTCCGGCCGCACCGTCGAGGTCGAGCGGCGCTATCTCTGGGCCCACGACCCCGCAGGCGCGATCGTCGTCGAGGTCGAGGTGCGCGACGCGGCGGCCAGGACCGGCGTCGAGGCCCGCGCCCTGCTCCACGCGCCCTGAGCCACCCACAACCTTCACATTGCGGCGTTAACCTTTTCCTTGGCGGGACGCGGATCGCTGATCCATGATCGTCCAAGGTCAGACAGGTGAGGGTGGGCATGTACCAGGACGACTTTCCCGCCCCCGACGCGGTCTATGCCCCGGCTGGCGAGGGGCTGATGCTGGGCCTGCCGCCCCTGTTGCTGTTCATGCTCCTGCTGCTTTTCGTGGCGGTGGCGGCCCTGGCCTGGTGGATGGGGCGCAACGCCGGCGGAGGCGCGTCCGGCGACGACGCCGCCCCGACCGAGATCCATCGCGCCATCCTGCACGCTTCCTCGGCCGCCATGGCCGCGTCTTCCAACGAACTGAAGGCGCGGGCCCAGGCGTTGCGCGACCTGATCCACGACCTGCTCGGCCCCGTCCTGGACGTCGCCAAGGGCGTAACCCCGGCGCTGAAGAGCCTGGACGAAGCCCTGAAGGGCGAGAAGAAGGGCGAGGCCAAACCTGCGCACCCCGCGCCCGCCGCCGTCCATGCGAAGCCCGCCTGCGGCTGCGGCAAGCCTGAGGCCTGCAACTGCAAGCCCGGTCCGGTGGGCGGCCCTGTCACCGTCAACCAGGTCTATATCGGCGGCGTCGCCGTCGCGCCCCAGCCTGGATGCGGCTGCACCGGACCCCACAAGGCCGATTGCGCCCACGCCGGCGCCGCGCACAAACCCGAGCCGAAGCCGGACCCCAAGCCCGAGACCCAGGCCATGACGGGTCCCGAGCAGATCGAGGCCCTGGCCAAGGCCGTGCGCCAGTTCCACGATCACTGGCTGGACGGTCCCGCCCGCATCCGCGAGCTGAAGGCCGCCCGCGCCGCCCTGTCGCGCCGCCCACCGACGTCGCCTCCGAAGACACCCGGACACGGCCACTGAGGGCGGCCGGCCGTTTCCAAGCCGGGGGAAACCGCCTAAGCCTGCGCCCATGAAACTCGCCTCTCTCAAACACGGCCGCGACGGTCGCCTCGTCGTCGTTTCCTCGGACCTGCACTGGTTCACCGACGCCTTTCTGATCGCGCCGACGATGCAGGCCGCGCTCGACGACTGGGAGCGGTGCGAGCCGCGCCTCCGGGCTCTGGCCGAAAGCCTGGACCACGAGGCCGTGCCGCGGGGTCGCTTCCACGAGCGCGACGCCGCCGCCCCCCTGCCCCGCGCCTATCAGTGGGCGGACGGTTCGGCCTATGTGAACCACGTCGAACTGGTGCGTAAGGCGCGCGGGGCCGAGATGCCCGAGACCTTCTGGACCGACCCCCTGATGTATCAGGGCGGCTCCGATCACTTCATGGGCGCGCGCGACCCCATTCCACTGGCGGACGAAAGCTGGGGCTGCGACCTTGAGGCCGAGATCGTCGTCGTCACCGGCGACGTGCCCCAGGGCGTGACGCCGGAGGAGGCGCGGGGGCACATCCGCCTGGTCGGACTGGTCAACGACGTGTCGCTCAGGAACCTGATCCCCGGCGAACTGGCCAAGGGCTTCGGCTTCGTGCAGTCCAAGCCCGCCAGCGCCCTGTCCCCCGTCTTCGTCACGCCCGACGCCCTGGGCGGCGCCTGGAAGGACGGCAAGCTGCACGGGGCTCTGTCGGTCCAGCTGAACGGCAAGGACTTCGGCAAGGCGGATGCGGGCGTCGACATGACCTTCGACTTCGGCGTGCTGATCGCCCATCTGGCCCGCACAAGAAGCCTCGTCGCCGGCTCGATCATCGGTTCGGGGACGGTCTCGAACAAGGGCGCCGACGGCGGACCCGGCAAGCCCGTCGACCAGGGTGGCCTCGGCTATTCCTGCATCGCCGAGGTGCGAACGGTGGAGACGATCCTGACCGGCGCGCCCGTCACTCCCTTCCTGAAACACGGCGACACCGTCCGGATCGAGATGCTGGACGACAGGCATCACTCGATCTTCGGGGCGATTGAGCAGGCGGTGACGCCGGTCTAGGTCCGGCCGCGCCTGGGACGGCCTGGAGTTCCAACGGTCCTGCGACGCTTGCGACTGTCGCAATACCCCGGTTAGCTTGCGGGCGACTTTTTGACCTTGGGCAGCATCATGGCCATTCGCAGTCGCACCCTCGCCGCCGTGGCTCTGGCCGTCTTCGCCAGCAGCGGCCTGGCTCAGGATTCGTCGGACGACTGGGATGCAACGGTCGATGCCGAGCGACGTCTGACCGCCGCTGAGTTGGAGTTCAACAACGGTTTAGGGATCGCGGTTCGGTGCGTCGGCGGGCGTTACGATGCCTTGATCGGAGGCTTGCCTCCCGCCGGCGAAGGGGTCGAGACGCGGGTCCTGACGCTCCGGTTCGGCGAAGCCAGTCCGGTCGAGCAGCGCTGGAACACCACCCGAAATCCGAATCTGGCGGTCAGCGAACTGCCCGCGCCGTTCGCGCGGGCCCTGAGACAGGGCGGAGCGCTGCAGGTGATGTTGCCGGGCGCGGGCGAAGGAGGACGCAATCTTCGCTATGTGCTTGATCTGCCGCCCTCCAGCGCAGCCATCGACCGCACTCTGGAAGCCTGCGATCGGCCTCTGGTCGATCCGCGCGACGCCGAGATCCAGCCTCTCGACGGAAGCCCGCCTGCGGGAATCGAGTGGGAGACACCGCCTCGACCGGAGTTTCCCGCCCGCAACCGCTACGAATCGGGTTTCGCGGTGATGTCGTGTCTGACTCGACCCGATGGCCGTCTGCGCGATTGCGTGATCGAATCCGAGCACCCGATCGACGGAGGTTTCGGTCAGGCGACGGTGGACTCGGCCGAGAATGCGAGGGTACGCAACGCGGCCGACCGATCTGCGGCCCTTCCGGTGCGCAGGATCATCTATCGGACAAACTTCAGAAATGGCGTCGTCGGGGCCGATATCTATATCGCCCCGTCGAGCCGCTTGCGCCGCCAGAACTGACAGACGTCAGTTGATCCGCATCACCTGCGCCGAGAACCGCTCCATCTCCTCCTCCTGGGGCGACATCTGGAGCAGCAGCAGATCCAGCCCAGCAGCCTCGAACGCTTCGATCCGCTCCCGGACGGTCTCCGGCGTGCCGACGAAGCCGGGGCGCAGGCCGCGGTTGGAGACGCTGTATTCGCGGATCTTCAGCTCGCGCTCCAGCTCGGTGCCCGACAGCCACTGGTCGAAGTTGGCGAAGCCTGCGGGCGGCGTGCCGTCGGCCAGGCCGGGGATCGTGGTGATCCGCTCCAGCTCGCGGTCCGCCTCGGCCTGGCTGTCGCGCACGATGGCATAGCCGGCCATGCCGTACTGCATGGGAGGCAAGCCGAACGCCTCGCGCCGCGCCTTCATGTCGGCGACCTTCTCGGCGATGAACTCCGGCTCGTCGCCATGCATGACATAGGCGTCGCAGTGCCGCGCGATCAGGGTCTTGGCGGCTTCTGACTCGCCCCCGGCATAGATGACCGGACGCGGCCGCTCCGGGCTCGACGTCGGCTTGGGTTCCACGATCGCGTCCTTCAGCGTGTAGTAGCGCCCTTCGAAATCGACGCGCTTTTCCGTCCACAGACGATCCAGCACCTGCAGCCATTCGGTCGTGCGCGCATAGCGGTCGTCGTGCTGGTCGAACTGCAGGCCATAGCTTTCGGCCTCCTTGGCCCACCAGGACGAGACGACGTTCAGCGCCAGACGCCCGTTCGAGATCCGGTCGATGTTGGCGGCCTTCTTGGCGAACAGGGCCGGCTGGTGAAAATTCGGCCGCACCGCGACCATCAGCTCGATCGTCTCGGTCACCGCCGCCAGCGCCGCCGCCGTCGACCAGGCGTCCAGCGCGGGGGCCTCGATCCCCTTGATGTCGTTCAGGTTCAGCTCGGCGATCAGAGTGAGGTCATAGCCCAGGGCCTCCGACCGCTTGACCAGCCGCGACGCGTTTTCCCAGCTCGCCTCGCGCTCTTCCGCGACGTTCCTCAGCCAGCCGCCGAAGACCGGGGCCCAGTATCCGTACCTCACGCCGCCATCCCCTTTTCGGCCCGCGCGGTCTCTTCCGCCACGACGCCCTTCAGCCATTCGACCAGATCGTCGTGCGGGTCGAAGCCCAGCACCTCCACCGGCTTGGCGACGAAGTTCGACAGTCCGTTGATGTCGTAGAACAGGACATCGCCGTTACGGTCGTCGATCAGATATTCGACGCCCCCGACCTCCAGCCCGCCCTCGACGGCGATGCGCTCGACCGCCGCGATGATCTCAGGCGACGGATCGGCCTTGGTCATCGTCAGGGTCGGGGCGCCGGGTCGCACCAGACAGGCGTCGGCCGGACACAGATCAAAGGCGTCGCCGGGGCTCTCGATGTCGATGGCGTACAGATACTTGCCGTTCAGGGTCTCGACCCGGGTGATCTTGCCGTCCCGGCGCGGGGCGTACTCCTGGATCAGGGAGATGCCGTTGACGCCCACCGGGCACCAGGCCTCGCCCGCCGCCTCGGCCAGCTTTTCGGGGCTCTCATAGCGGGTGATGCCGGCGCCCGCCCCGCCGATGTCGGCCTTGACCAGAACGGGGAACCGCAGGCCCTCGGCCGCCGCCGGAATGTCCGCCTGACGGTGCGCCACCCGCGTCGCCGGACCCTTCAGCCCCAGCCGCGCGATGAGGCTCATCTGGCGTGCCTTGGAGGTGTCGATGTTCAGGGCCGAGGCGTTCACCACCCGCGTGCCCAGACCCTGCCAGTGCTCGAACAGGCTCTGGGCGTAGAAGATCGGATGCTCCGGATCGCGCAGGAAGGAGCTCATAGCCACCCGGCTGAACACCACGGTCGCGGGCGCGGGCGAGGCGGCCGGGTCGAACGTGCTGCCCGCCAGCGGGACCTTCACATAGCTGACCCCATGCCGCTCCAGCGCCCGGAACAGGGGCTCGAACCACTCGGGGTGTTCATAGACGATGGCGAGATCAGGCAGGGGCGCGCTCATGCCCGGGCAAATGCGTTACACCGTGGTGAAACGCAAGGGGCGGGCGGTCGCAGTCCTCCCAAGGACGGTCGCCTTCAAAGACGGTGGACGACCCGCCCCCGGCTGTGGCATCGCAGGCCCTGCGCCCCGGTGGTGGAATTGGTAGACGCGCCGGACTCAAAAGCCCGTCAATCACGTCAGATTTACCAATGAGGCTTTGATTTCATAGCATTTTTATGGCTCTATGGTGCTGCAAGCGCCTAGCGCAGTGCTAGCGCAAACAGCGCATTTTGGAGGCCCTGTCGATGACTACTCGACACGCGCTTCTCGGCGGCAAAGTCCAGGTCTTCAAGCGGCCGAACAGCCCGCACTGGCAGTGCTCGGCGTCCGTGGGCGGCCGTCAGTTCCGCAGCACCACCAAGCAAGAGAGCCTCGCTCTGGCGAAGGACTTCGCCGAGGACTGGTTTCTCACCCTTCAAGGCAAACACCGTTTCGGTGGCGGCATCGCCCCTAAGCGATCAGGCAAAACATTCAGAGAGGGCGGAGAGCAATTCGTGCGCGAGTACGAAGCTCTTACCCTGGGCGAGCGGAACCCGGAGTATGTCAAAGGCCATAGCGATCGATTGAGGGTTCACCTCTACCCCTTCTTCGGAGACAAGCTGCTGAGCGAGATCACTCCCGGCCTAGTGCAGGAGTATCGGGTTCACCGGATGACATCGCGCCTCGACCCGAAAACCGGCGAGCCTAAGCGACCCGCTCGCACCACACTGCACCACGAGATCGTGACGCTTCGTCAGGTCTTGAAGACAGCCAATCGACACGGCTGGCTGGCCATCCTTCCCGATCTTTCGACCCCGTACAAAACGTCGGGCAAGATCGTCCATCGGGCATGGTTCTCCCCGGCCGAGTATAAGCTCCTCTACGAGGCTACACGCGAACGAGCCGCCAATCCCCGACACAATCGGGGGCGGTGGGCCTTCGAATCCCAACGCCTGCACGACTACGTGCTGTTCATGGTCAACACTGGGCTTCGTCCTGACGAGGCCGGCCGCCTAGAGTTCCGGGATGCCGAGATCGTTCTTGATGAAGACTCCGGCGAGCGCATCCTGGAGATTGAGGTGCGGGGTAAACGGGGCGTGGGCTACTGCAAGAGCATGCCCGGCGCTGTGCAGCCCTTCCGTCGCCTCTCACAGCGGAACACGCCAGTCGGGGCGAAGGCGCCGAGGCCCACCGAGAAGGTCTTCGGCTGCACCCCGCGCGAGCTACTCAACACCGTCCTGGAAGAACTGGACCTCAAGCGAGACAGGGACGGCCAAGTCCGCACCGCCTACAGCCTGCGGCACACCTACATCTCCATGCGCCTCATGGAAGGCGCTGACATCTACCAGATCGCCAAAAACTGTCGCACCAGCGTCGAGATGATTGAGAAATACTACGCGTCCCACATCAAGAATATGATCGACGCGTCGGCCATCAACGTTCGGCGTCCTAAGCCGAGCCGAAGAGCGGGAACCCGCTCGACTCCACCGGGCGAACGCCCATCCTTGTGAACACCACGGCCCAATTTCAATCTGCACCGGGAGATGCCCCGGTGTGGCCCCGCGGCTGGAGGCGAAGGATCCAAAGCGGCAACTGCGCGGTCTTGAAATCCCAATTGGCGATCGGCTCGAACCATTCCGGCTTTGCCTGCCCTCGCAGCTGGATTACCGCATCCCCCGCTGTGGTGTCTTCGGCAAAGTAGCGAGCGAAGACGCGGCTCGCTTGCCCAATTGCGCGCCCCATAAGCGCTGGCTCGTCCTCCTCGGGCACCTCCTCCGGCGCAACGATAAACTCGATACCGGTGAGGTGTCCGTCTTCGGTCACCGCGTGCGGCCCGTCCGCCGCCCATTCACCGTAGAGCATCAGGATCCAGGCGAGCTGCTGGGATCGCAGCTCGGTGATCTCTTTGCCGCCCACGAATAACCGAATGCCCGTCGGCCGAGTCGCTGCCGTCCTCTCCCTTGGGGACTCAGAGTTGGCTTCCACCAGAAGCCGGATCGGCGGCTCGGTACAGAATATCACGTCCCCCAGTCGCGACAGTTCGTTCGCCGCAAAAGCAGCCATCATGTCGATCCGCGCGCCACCTGAGGCGGTCAGGAACTGGCGAGGATCCACCAAAGTCCAGATCTTCCATCGGGACCAGTAGTGGGCGATCCGCAATGGGACGCGCACGAGATCGCAGTAGGCGTTGAGCGATGCGAGGTACGCCGCGCTCAATCGTGCCACCTGTCGGGCGGGATCATCCCCCCGGACGTTCTTCACTTCCACTAGCCACTGCTCGCCATCCTCAAGAACGATTCGGTAGTCGGGCGCGCGGCAGGCGATGTTGGAATGCAACCGCCCCAGGTCCTCCGCCTTGAGCAGACGGTACCTTCCGAGGGACAGCACCAAGGCCTCGAACTGTTGCTCGGTGCGGGTGCCATGGATCAGCGCTGAATCCGACAGCGCTGACCCCAGCCGTAGGCCGGCATCGGCGAGGAAGCGCGGGACAATATCCTCCGCAGTCAACGGGACGCCATGTTCCCGCGCAAATCCCCCAAGCAACGCCAGAAGGTCATGGGGTTTCGATAAATTTGACCCCTTATCGGCATCGCCCACGGGGGATGCGCCATCTCCAAAAGTCATGATGTGCGGCGGCTCAGCCGTGGCCGAGCCCGGGCCCGAGAAGACGTTGTTGAGCGATCCGCCTCGTAGTTTGTGACGCTGTTCGGAACCGGGATCGTTCGCCGGGGCAGCGACTTGCCGACTAGCTCCTTGTCGACAACCTCGCCTAATTCCGTGAAGGCGGCACAGGCCAGCGGATGGACCGTCACGGCGCCGCCAAGCTTTCCATGCTGGTCGTAGGTCCGGTCCCGTGCCCGCTTCTCGTAGACTTCCGAAATACGTCTGTTGATCGCGTGGACGCGGCTCCGCACTTGCACGAAGGGCTGCAGGATGGTCGGCGGCAGTGTGTGCGGCTCAAGCTCCCGCATAGCCAAGATGGTTTCCGTAGTCCTGTGCTCGCGTAGTTCGAACACACTCTGGGGCTGGCTAGGTGACAGGGCTACGTTCAGCCGATCGGTGACGAGAGCTAGCGCCTCTCCGGCAAGATCATAAGCCACTTGCGCCAGATCAGCGCGCCGGGCCCTCTCGGCCCGCGCTTGGGCGAGGAGTTGAAGTCGGACGACCGCAACAGCCGCTACGATGGCTAAAGATGTTGCGAAGGCCGAGAACCAGGCTGCGGCATCCCCGTCCCAGCCCGCACGGATCGCAAACTGCGTCCCCAATCCCGACAAAACAAAGACAGCCACCAGGGCGATCACGCTGTCCCGCCAAAGACTAATCATCTCGCATCCTCCCGCTCATCCACCCCAGTATCCGAAACGGACGATGGGTGACGCAACCGGCTGCCAATGGATACCATTGCGGGGCGAGGAACCAGCTGCACGGCGATGCTGACCACAGCGACCGGGTAAGGGCGACGGATCCGGCATCACACCAGTTGAAACCCGTCCCCACGCCTTGTAGATCAGCCCTCGCTAGACCTGTGCGGGTGTGGTGGAATTGGTAGACGCGCTGGATTCAAAATCCAGTTCCGAGAGGAGTGCCGGTTCGACCCCGGCCACCCGCACCACTCTCACATGGAATAGCCGCCTCCCGACCGCCTCTGAAGCCTTGGCACGGAGAACCCGGGTGCCGGCTAGACGATAAGCAGCCGCACTTCTGCATCGGCATCGGGGATACGTTTCATCCGCGCGTCGGCCGTGACGAAGACGAGATCGCGTTCCTTGGCTTGTGCGCACATCCAAAGGTCGTTCTCGTCGATGGCGAGCTTCTGTCCGGTGGCCTTATCGATCCAGTCCTCGATATACTTCGGGCGATCCTGCCGAAGCGTCTTGGCAAGATATTTGTGAGCCACCTTCGACTTCAGCTCGGCATAGGCGGACGCTGTGTGGTGGGTGATGTCGAGAACGGCATAGGCGCGGGCCTCTGCGAGGATGGCATTGAGCCTGGCGGGATCGCCTTTGCCGATCAGGCTGGCGAGCCGGGTCCCGAACCCGAGCTCTCCGAGAGCGACCGGAGATACGAACCGTGGATTCTCCGCCGGCAGCGCCGCGAGCGATTGCCCCTTCGCAATGTGCTGAGGATGGTTCGGGTCGAGATAGATCGACAGGACAGTGGTGTCGAAGAGAAAGGCGTCCATTCCGGGCTAGCCCACATAATCGCGAAGCAGGCTGACTTCGTCCTCGGGCAGGGAACGGAAGACCTGCTTGATCCAGTCTCCGCCCGCGTTGAACCGCCCGGAAAGGCGTTCGGCTAGGCTCAGACCGGGAGTGGGATAGCTCTTGTCCCAATGCGACCAAGGATGCACGACCGGACGATCAGACCCCTCGAAATAGGTAAGAAGTTGGCGCTCGAGCTTCAGAGGAAGGTCGTAGGCTTTCAGGACTTCCGCATCGATCTGTGAGAGCAGTGACGACAGGTCCTGATCGGCGGACCCGAAGATCGACGCAGTATTGACCCGCATGACATAGTCCTCAGCCAGCTCCTCAAGTTTGCGGGGGAGGTTCGCGGGCACCGGAATGTCGCGAACGACGGAAACTCGGAACCGGTCCTTTGGCGAATTGATCGCTAGGAAGGCGTTAGCGACCGGCCCGTTCAGGACGGCGGCGAGGGCGAAGAGTTGGCCTTTCGAAACCGATGCGACGGGCCAGAGGCCGAAGAACTGCTGGGAACAGAAGACGCCTTCAAGATCGACGAAGGCCCCCACGCACCAAGCGCCTCGGCTTAGGCGTGTGGCGCTGGCGATAAGCTTCGGTCTGGACCACTCGTGGTTCAGGGCGCGGCGAACGTGGCTCTCGCGCACGTCCAGCCACATCGGCTTGGGTGCACGATATTGCGCGAGGTGGCGGGCAGTGGCGAATCCAGGCTTGTAGCCCGGCTTCTCATGGCTGCTGCGCCCCTGATCCTGATCGTACCACTGCAGGCCGAGGCTGGGGCTCAGCTGGCTTCCAAGGCGAGGACCGTCCCGGAGGTAGTCCCAGACTGCGGTGAGCGCTGGAATCCAGAGAGTTCCGTCGGGGCTCGCGTCGGTCTCACGGACAAGATCGCGATGCACCGTCGTATGACCTGTCTTGAGGAAGGCGGCGCGATCCCGCTCCGCGACTTCGGTCGACCGCAGGGTAAGGCGTCCTTGCGAAGGTGTAGGCCGGGGATCGCGGGCGATGACGGCGGCCGTCTCGACATCGGACGCGCCGAAGATGCCGTCAGGCAGCTTGAGCACTTCCACTGAGCCGTAGAGCTCTTCGATCCGCCGGCGCTGTTCTGCAAACTGGCGCTCGAGAATGAACGAACGGGGCAGGACGAAGCCAATCGCGAGGGGGCGAGCGTCAAGGGCGGCGCTGAGGGCTGCGATCGCTTTCGAATGGGTTTTTCCGGCGACCGCGTAGCGATCGCGTTCGTCGGCGTCGAAGGCTTCGAATGGCGGATTGCAGAGGATAACGTTGGCGGCGCTCATCCGGTCCGCCAAGGTGTCGCCGACGAAGAGATCGGCCTCTTTGACGTGCCAGCCGTTGTGATTGGGGTAGTCGGCGAGGATGAGGGAAAGCGTTGCCACCTCGCAGGCGAACGGATCGACCTCGTCGCCCGAGATATGTCTGATGAGGAAGTCGTGTCGCTGCTGGTCGGACCAATCGACCGGAAGCAGGTCGCGGAGGTGACGCAGGGCGGAGACGAGAAATACCCCCGCGCCGGCGAAAGGCTCGTAGATTCTTAGGTCTTCCGGTCTGTGGTCATGGAGCTGAAGATTCTGGACCACATACTCGGCCACCTGCCTCGGCGTACTGTGGGTGCCGAACACCTTTCGGGTTTCAGGGGTGATGAGCGTGTTCTCGTAGACGAAGGCGAGATCGTCCGATGAGATGTTCGAGAAACTGATGCCGGCCCGAAGGTGGCTCCAGGCCGGTGCGAAGATCGACGCGAGGCTCTTCGCCCAGCGACCTTGGATGTGGCCAAGGGAATAATAGCTCTCGATGCCCGCCAAGACCGAGGAAAGTTCGTCGGCGTTCCAAGCGGACGCATAGGGGTGGCGACGGTCCTCTAGGACCTTGGCAGCCAGGAGGCGGAAGACCACGCGAAAAACCGTTCGCATGTCCAGCTCCACGCCTTCCGCCGACCGATGTGAAAGGTCGAGGGTCTCGACGAGCAGCCGCCCGAGCTTGACGTGGATCTCGCCTTCGATCGCTGGGAGCAGACCGAGATCGACGAAGTCGAGCTGATAACCTTCCTCAGCGGGGCCTACGGACTTCGCGCGATGGATCGCGTCGGGATGCCATGACGCTCGATGACGCTTGAACAGGTCATCGATCCCCTCGACCGCGACGGTCTCGATCGCGCGAGGGATCTTGCTCCTGACCTCCCAGACAGTGACCTCATCCCGGTCGATGACGAAGAGCAGGGGAGCGCCGAGAGCTCTATTCTCGCTGACCACGTCGAGCGCTTGGCGCCCCTCGCCATCCACGACCGCGAGCGCTGCCGATCGGTAAGACGGCGGCGTGCGCGTGAAGGCGGCGAGCTGAACCGTCCGCGTGGGATTGTCGTCCGCCAGAACGTCGGCGAACGCGTAGTCGGAGACAACGGCTTCGACGCGGTATCCGGCGTCCCGAATCGCGCTGGCAATCTGGTCAACTGCGTTCACGGGCGACCTCCCCGTGAGACGGCTGCGGCCGAGACACCGACCGGCGGGAACCGCAGGGACGGTTGTTCATCGCTCTCGCTCGCCGCCAACAGCTGCTCGCGAAGACCCGCGATGACGGGTGCCAGTGGAACGGTGATGAAGGGCTTTGAAGTCGGAGTTTCCGAGAATTCGCCCCGCAGCAGAAGTTCGGCGCTCGACAGGTCGATGATAAGCTTGGTGCGTTCCAGCGCCGGCCACGGCGATCGGCCGAGCAGATCGAACAACTCGTCTCCAATCGGCGTCAGGGCGCCGACGCGGACTCCCATGTCCTCCGTAAGTAGGCGCACGACCGCAGTCGCCACCAGATCCCCGGCCGAGAAGCAGGGGCTGTGACCCCGGGCACGCAACAGCGGTCGCAGCGCCTTTTTCCAGTGACGATAAGTTTCTGGCGCGATCGATACCGCGCTGCGCAACTGGCCGGGCGTATACAGTAGGGTCAAGAATCCTCTCGCCTTCTTGTCGTGAACAACAAGATAACTGATCGGTTGAGCCACGGCAAGGTGGACGGCCCGCCGGGGGCTAGGCCGCCTGCGCGACGCATCCATCGTGATCCGTCGCATTTCTCTGACGACATGATCGGAGCCAATCGGCCCAGCGTCTGCACGCCGCAATATGATCGACCGCGCCGCGAACTAGGCTAGTCTGGTCAAAACCCCTGATGCAGATCGAAGCCGTCTGACCCATGCCCTCCGTGATTTTTCAGTCGGCAGATGCGGACGACTTTCTCCGGACGTGTAAGCGGGCGAACACTGAGTTGGCGAAGAAGGAGCTGTTTCTACAGTACCTGACCAAGGTGTTCGTCAACGACACCGCCGCCCAGTCCCTTATCTCGCAGCTCTCGCTGGGCGCGGAGCGCGCCATTGCCAACATCCCCCGGGGCGGCGAGTTGCGGCGGGGTCGCGCGGACACCCAGACCGAGACCGTCATCATTGAATGGGAGAAGGACCTCGCTAAGACGGGCGAGCACGCCCGCGAGCAGCTAGAAGAATATCTGGAGGGCAACTGGCGCTCGGGCCAGATCTATCGCTTCATCTTGATCGCGACCGATGGCCTGCGGTGGCGGATTTACGCGCCAGACTGGTCTCGCTTGGAGGTGGGTGGGTTTGACCTCGGCGGCGCCTTCAAACTCCGCGAAGTGCGAAAGTTTGACCTAGCCCCAGAGACGATCGAGGCCTTCCCGCTCTTCCTGGACGAAATCCTGTTCGCGTCACACCTCAAGGCGCCGACGCTGGAGAACATACAAGCGGACTTCGGCGACACCTCGGCGGCCTTCATCAATTCGATGATCAGCCTACACGAATGTGCGGAGGACCTGGTTTCTAAGTCTGAGCTCCAGGTTGCCTTCGAACAGTGGCGTCGGTTTCTTAGCGTGGCTTATGGCCGGTTCGACGACTCCCCCGGCATGTTCCTAGTCCACACCTATCTGTCGGTGTTCGCCAAGTTAATCGCATATGCGGTGATTACGCGTGCGCCCCTCGCCGAGGACAGTGACGTGGCGGAGGTTCTGAACGGAGCCGCCTTCGAGCGTTTGAATGTCGAACGTTTTGTCGAAGATGACTTCTTTCATTGGGTGAGTTCTGACGCTTATCTGCGCCGCCTACGTCCCATGTTCCGCGAACTCAACCGCCGAATTGGCGAGTACGATTTATCGACGGTGAAAGAGGACATCCTCAAAGGCGTCTACCAGGAGCTCATCGATCTCGACACGCGGCATGCGCTCGGAGAGTACTATACGCCGGACTGGCTCTGCGAACTGGTTGTCAGCTCCCTTCCCTTGACGCGCGAGAGCCGGCTCTTGGACCCGGCTTGCGGAAGCGGCTCTTTCCTCCGGGCCGCTGTTGCGCGTCTTCGAGCAGAGCATCCTACTCTTGGGGCGAATGCCCTGGCCGAACAGGTGGTGGGCATCGACATCCACCCTTTGTCGGTTCAGATCGCGAAAACTACCATGTTGCTGGCCTTGGGCAGTGAAGTCGCTGCGGCGCGGCAACCCGTGACGCTGCACGTCTATCTCGCCAACTCCTTGTTGGTGCCACGCGAGACGGCCGATCTGTTTGAATCGTCGTTCCGCATTTCGGTCGACAATCACCAACATGTCTTGGACGTCCGAACGATCGACGGGCCCGACGCCTTCGACCGGATCGTCACCTTCTGCGACGACATGGTCGATCGGTTCCCAGAGCCGCTCGATCGAGAGCGCTTCGCCAAATTGGCCCGGCCCGGCCTTCCAGCGGAGCTAAGCGACGTCCTGATCGGACAATTGTTTGAGGTCTATCGCAGCATGAAGCGCGCCTTTGACGAGGGGCGCGATAGCATTTGGAAATTCATTCTCCAGAACTCATACAAGCCCATCTTCCTGCAAGGCAGGTTTGACGTGGTGATCGGCAATCCGCCTTGGCTGACCTACGCCTCGGTTTCGAACGCAGAGTACCAAACGCTGCTGCGCGATCTCTCCGACAGCTACAGCGTCACTCCGACCTCGAGGGCGAACATGCCTCATCTCGAGATCGCCGCGATCTTCTTGGCTCACTGCGTCAATTATTTCCTCCGTGAAGGTGGTCGTCTGGCATTTGTTTTGCCTCGTAGCTTCCTGTCGGCTGACCAGCATGAGAATACTAGGGCTGGGGAGGTTCAGGGCGCGCAGCTTGTTTCGGTCTGGGATCTGGATGGGGTCCATCCGCTGTTCCGCGTGCCGAGCTGCGTTCTCTTCGCTCGGCGCATGGGAGATGTCGACGCGAAACACCCCCTCCCCGACACGGGTCTCGAGGGGTTGGCGATCTCTGGGCGTTTGCCTCGCTCGCAGATCGGATGGGAGGATGCTGCACCCACGCTTACCCAGCAGAAGACCCGTTGGTACTATTCGCGGCTGCAGAGCGGCGGCAAACGACCCCGTTCAGCCCTCACTCAAGCCAATACGGCGGCTCTGACTGGGACTAACGCCTACGCCAATCGGTTCACCCAAGGCGCGACGATCGTCCCCCGCAACTTCTTCTTCGTCGAGTTCGATGGCGATTCCCCAGTGGACGGTGAGGACGCAAGAGGGCGAGTTAACGGCGTGCGAACCTCCGACGCCTCCGATCGTGAAGCCAAGGCGGCCTGGAAGGGAAAACGGGTCGCGGGAAAGGTCGAGGGGCAGTACCTCTTCAACACCGCCATTTCGCGCAATGTCATCCCCTTCGGCCTAGTGGACCCGCTGCTCGTGGTCTTGCCAGTCAAGATCTCCAGCGCTGGAGGGGTGCCGGAGTTTTCGGTCCTTACGTCGGAAGAGATTCTCGAGCTCGGCGATCGCTATGCGAGCCGCTGGTTCCACGATGCGGAGACGCTTTGGGTCGAAAATCGAACGGAGAAAAACGCCGGTTCCGGCATCACGCTCTCCGGGTACCTAGACTGGCAATCAAAGCTGGTCGGCCAAAACCCGGCCGCGCGGTTCTTGGTGCTTTACACGTCGTCGTCCACAGACGCCTCTGCGGTGGTGATAGACCGACGGTCCTTCGACTATCCCTTCGTGGTGGACCACAAGACCTACTGGTGCGAATGCGCGACTGAAGAGGAGGGGCACTACGTCGCCGCCTACCTGAACTCAAACTTTGCAAACCTGAAGATCAAGGACTTCCAGTCCCGCGGGCTCTTTGGCCCTCGCGACGTCCATAAGACCATCCTCAAGCTGCCGTTCCCGAAGTTCCAAAAGAAGGAGTCAAATCACCGCGAGTTGGCCGGTCTTGGCAAGCGGTGCGCGGCGTCTGTCCGCGCGTTCATTTCGGCCAGCGGGCTGGAGACCTTGGATGCACGCGCGCTGGGCAAGGCGCGAAGCGCCATTCGCCGCGACCTCGCTGACGATCTGGACGAGATCGACAAGATCGTCTCACTGCTGTCGACGGGCAAGTCTGAAGCGATCATGCGCGCTGCATCGTCGCGTCGGAAGACAGGCACGTCCAAGGGTACGCTGCTTTAGGGATAGACGCGTTAAAGCTGGACCGAGACCTGCCAGTTGGTCGACCGACTGCGTGCAAGGATTTCGCTGACCGAGGTGATCAAAAGCTCAGCCGTGAGATTGTTGTACAAGGCGACCTTGTGTCGGTGGCCGAGCTTTTCGGCGGCCAGTATCTCCGCCTCGGTCAAAGCGAAGAAAAAGCCGTCGAATCCCGGCTTCACACGCGGCTGATTGGCGGTCTTAATCTCGATGAAGACGGTCTCAGACAGCTGCGCCTTCAACGCCTCCGGCTCGTCAAAGGTCAAGGCTCCCGGCGTGGCCAGGGCGTCAAAACTCGATGCTTTGATCGATATTCCCTCGGCGACCAAGGCTTCAAGCAGACGGCGCAGATCGGACCCTTTGGGTCTAGGGCTCCAAGACTCCATCGACTGCAATGCCGCCGCCTCACCTGCGGCACCTGATTGGTTCGCCAGCCGCGCGAGATGGCGGCGCTTCTCCCTGATCAAATCTAATGGGGTCATCGGCGTTACAGCGTCGCTCATCCTTACATTCTATAGGGCGAAGCAAACGGCGTCGCAGTCGAGATGGGTCGTACCAAGCTCGATGTTTCATTTGCGCCAGCGCCGGTATGACCGCTCATGGTGCCACGCGGTCATCCATTCATTGTATGGGCCCTCACCAACCGCGCCTGGGGCGCGCAACCCTCTCAGCAGGATCGACTTGATACATCGACGCCTAAAAGGCACCACTGAGATGAGGGCTAAGTCATGCAGCCGGCTGCTCAGTATCTCCGCATGTCGACTGACAAGCAGCGGTATTCAATCGAAAGCCAAGCGGCCTTGATCGCCGAGTACGCTGCGGCGAGGGGCTATGAGGTCGTAGCCAGCTATGAAGACGCGGCTCGAAGTGGCGTTACGATCCGTAAGAGAGATGGGCTGAAGGCGCTCCTCAGAGATGTCATGAATGGCCCACCCTTCTCGACGATCCTTGTGGTCGATGTCAGCCGCTGGGGTCGATACCAAGACCCTGATCAGGCCGCCCACTACGAGTTCATGTGTCGGGAGGCTGGGGTACAGGTCCGCTACTGCGCGGAGGAGTTTCCGGACGACGACTCCCCAACGGCCGCCCTGATCAAGAGCGTCAAACGGGTCATGGCTGCAGAATACAGCCGACAACTTTCTGATCGCTGCCGAGCAGCGTTGCGCCGGCACATGCTCGCGGGCGGGAAAGGGGGCGGTCATCCGCCCTACGGCTTCTCCCGTCAGATTTTCAACGGCGACGGGTCACCTGGTGGAATTCTGACGGTCGGCGAAAGACGCTCTCGTTACAACCAAACTGTTCGCTTGGTTCACGGGCCCGCGGAAGAGGTCAGAACCGTCAAACTGATCTTCAAGCTGTTCGTCAGTCAGATTGACGTGACCCCCGTTTCTCATCCAGCCATAACGAGAGTCCTTGGTTGATCTGAGCCGTGATTGGCTGGGGTGGCAAGAGGCCGGTCTGCGCAGCCATCAACCCGCGCAGCAGGCCGGCCGATGTGTCCGGTGAGCGCCTTTGCGTAGG
>CANJLQ010000020.1 GCA_947475735.1 Caulobacteraceae bacterium | reverse complement strand
TCAGGCATGGTGGTCAACAACTCCTCGGCCGCCCTGTCGGCCATGGGGTTCAAGACCCCGGTCAAGGTCCTGGGCGACGCCTTCTTCGACTTCCAGGGCCTGGCCGACCAGCAGCCGATCGACGCCTTCTGGACCAACCCCACGCCCCCTGACGACGCCCTGTTCAACCGCTTCCGCGCCCACGTCATCGCCCGCACACAGGTCAACGGAAACTACCACGAACCCCGAGCCCTCAAACCCACCGCAAAAGCCCTCGCAAGACGCTTCGCAGCCGTCCGGTAAAGGCAAAGGGGAGGACGGGCGGAGTGGTCGCTCCGACGGCGACCTGCGGCCCAAGCGAGCCGCCAGCGTTCAGCGTGAGACAAGCACCAGCGGCGCGGAACGCGTCTGCGGCATGTTCGCCGGCTCG
This sequence comes from Caulobacteraceae bacterium, assembly GCA_947475735.1. Classification (GTDB taxonomy): domain Bacteria; phylum Pseudomonadota; class Alphaproteobacteria; order Caulobacterales; family Caulobacteraceae; genus Brevundimonas. The sequence goes on along the minus strand of CANJLQ010000020.1, from coordinate 42,870 downwards.
ACGATCAGCGCGCGGCCGATGACCACGGTCAGGGCCGCGACGACCAGGGCGGAAACGGTCGCGGCGAGCACCATGCGCACGCCCAGCCCGACATCGCCTCGTTCGTCCATGCCCGCCCCCGGAATCGTCAAGGGCAGAGGGACCACACGCGGCCCGACGACGCAAGTCGCCGAACCGCGTGCGGCGGGGTTTTCGTCAGCCCGTGAACGGACGGATCAGGATCTCGACCCGTCGGTTCTGGGCGCGGCCCTCGGCGGTGGCATTGGTGGCCACGGGGGCGCGCGAGGACAGGCCCTCGATGAACAGTCGCTCGCGCAGCACGCCGTCCTGGATCAGGGCGTCGGCCACGGCCAGGGCCCTGCGCTCGGACAGGGGCTGGTTGATGGCGTCGCCGCCCGAGCTGTCGGTGTGGCCCTTGATGTCCACGACCGAGCGATCGTACTCGCGCAGCACCGCCGCCACGTCGGCCAGCACGGCCTCGAAGCGCGGCTCGATGTTGGACTGGTTCACCGCGAAGGTGACGTCCGACGGCATGCGCAGGACCAGGTTGTCGCCCTGGCGGGCCACGCCGACGCCGGTGCCCGACAGTTCGGCTTCCAGCGCGCGCTGCTGGCTGTCCATATAGCTGCCGACGGCCGCGCCACCCAGGGCGCCGATGCCGGCCCCGATCAGGGCGTTGCGACGACCCTGCTCGCCGTCCGAGGTGTTGGTCAGGTAGCCGAGAACGGCCCCGCCCAGAGCGCCGGCGATGGCCCCGGTGGCGGTGTTGTTGCGGCGCGGGGCCGAGGAATAGGGGTCGGTCGTGGTGCAGGCGGTCGCGCCCAGCATGGCGGCGACGCCGAGGCCGCTGACGATCAGGTTCATACGCATTATGATGTTCTCCGGGAAAAGCCCTCAGGCGCCTCAACGTTGGCTAACAGTCAAGGTTCCGGCTCCCCTGTACAGGATGTCGCAGCGTCACGCCGGAGCAACACTGCCAATTTGTCCCTTCAGGGCGTAAGGCCCATATCCCGTGCGATAACAATGGGCGCTGCGCCGCGCCTGCTTGATGAGGCCCCGTTTTGACCGCCACCCTCGACGCCGTCGCCGCCGCGACCCAGACGCCCAAGGGCATCGTGCCCGTCTCCATGTCCCGCTACGACGCCGACTTCCAGGGCTTCAGCGACGACCTGGGGGCTTCGTTCCAGCGATACGGCTTCGCCGTGGTGGCCGATCACGGTCTGGACGAGGCGGTCATCGGCCGCGCCATCGACGACGCCAAGGCCTTCTTCGCCCTGCCGGAGGAGGTCAAGCGCGCCTATCACCAGCCGGGCACGGGCGGGGCCCGCGGCCTGACGCCCTTCGGGGTCGAAGCCGCCAAGGGCGCCGCCGCCGTCGATCTGAAGGAGTTCTGGCACACCGGCCGCGAACTGCCCCAGGGCCACCCCTATCGGAAATACATGCGCGACAACCTTTGGCCGACCGAGATCCCGGGCTTTCGCGACGACGTCTATGCCATGTTCGAGGCCCTGGACGCGCTGGGCCGCCGCATCCTCAAGGCCATCGCGCGTCACCTGCAGGTGGGCGACGACTTCTTCGAGGACAAGGTCCAGCTGGGCAACAGCGTGCTTCGGATGTTGCACTACCCGCCCGTGCCCGCCGACGCTCCGGGCGTCCGCGCGGGCGCCCATGAGGACATCAACGTCATCACCCTTCTGCTGGGCGCCGAGGAGGCGGGCCTGCAATTGAAGGACGCCGATGGCGAGTGGCTGGACATCGCCCCGCCGCCGGGGGCCCTGGTGGTCAATATCGGCGACATGCTGCAACGGCTGACCAACCACGTCCTGCCGTCGACGACCCACCGGGTGGTCAATCCGGCGCCCGAGCGGCGCGGTTTCGCGCGCTATTCGACGCCCTTCTTCCTGCACTTCAACCCGGACTATGTGATCGAGACCCTGCCGGGCACGATCACGGCGGAGAACACGGACCGCTATGCCGGCAAGGCGATCATGGCCGAGGATTTCCTGACCGAGCGGCTGAAGGAAATCCGCCTGCTCTGAGAGTCGCGTGAGCGAGAGCGGTTCATCACGGCGAGCACAGCGAATTCACAGCGGACACGGCTGGACCGAGTGGACCGACGCTTCTCCCGCCGTACTCGATAGTGGACTGCGGCTGCGCCGCGTCGTTCGCAATGGCGCGAAGCGCCAAGCCAATCAGGGATTCGCCGCCAGGGACGAGCGGTCGGCGCTGGGTCCGCGCGCTTTGTCCTGCCGTGTCCGCCGTGCACCCGCCGTGTTCGCCGTGATGAACCGGACTTCTGCAACGCCTCAGGCGGGCAGGGTCTCGGGATCGCGCGGGTTCTCCGCGAACTGGCCGCCCCGACGATAGCGCCACAGATAGGACGGGGCGATGGCCTCCAGGCCTGTCGGCTCGATGCCCAGATCCTTCAGGCCGGGCGCGCCCGCCGAGACCACATTGTCGGTCTTGAGCATCAGCACCTGATCGCGTGTCAGCACGGGCGGAATGCCGACCAGGGCCGTCAGCCCGGTCACCCGGCCCATCGTCGCCGCCACGAAAACCGGAAGCGGCGCCAGCATCCGCGACCGGTTCGTCTCGCGCAGGATGTATTTCAGGATGTCCTTGAACGACCAGACCTCCGGCCCGCCCAGCTCATAGGTCTTGCCTTGCGCCGCGGGGCGGACGACGGCGCGGGCCACCGCCTCGGCCACGTCGCCGACGAACACCGGCTGGAACTTCGTCTTGCCGCCGCCGATCAGGGGCAGGGCCGGTGAGGTGGTCGCCATGGCGGCGAAACGGTTCAGGAAGCCGTCGCCCGCCCCGAACACGATCGAGGGCCGCAGCACCGTCGCCGTCGGCAGGGCCGCCAGGATCGCCTGTTCCGCCTCGCCCTTGGTGCGGCCATAGGCGGCCTCGGAGCCGGCATCGGCCCCGATGGCCGAGATGTGGACGAACCGCGCGATGCCGTTCGCCGCGCAGGTCTCGGCGATCGTGCGCGCGCCCTGAACGTGGGCGGCGGCGAACTTGCGCCCCGGGGCCTCGAACAGCAGGCCGACCAGATTGACCGCGGCGTCGGCGCCTTTCAGCGCGGCTTCCACATCGGCGGGCCGGGTGATGTCGCAGCGGACGGGCTGGACCTGGCCCACGTCGCCGCACAGGCGTAGGTCCTGGGCCAGGGCGGGGCGGCGCACGGCCACCTTCACCCGCCAGCCCTGTTTGGCGAGGGCGCGCACCACCTGGGTTCCGACGAAGCCGGAACCGCCGAAGACGGTGACGAGGCCGGGCGTGGAATCGGACATGGGAGGCATCCTGGAAAGGCGTTCGCGGGCCGGGATAGACGATGGCTCCCGGGGTCGCAACGCGGGGTGGGGACGCAGGGTCCGGAAAAGCGTCACGACCCGTGTTGACCCCGTCCGTGCACTGCCTTACAGGTCCGCGCCTTCCGGTCCGGAACGCCTCTCTGGCGCGACGAACTGGGCCCAGATGGCGGAATTGGTAGACGCGCTGGCTTCAGGTGCCAGTGGCTGAAAGGCCGTGGAGGTTCGAGTCCTCTTCTGGGCACCATCTTCTCGAGCGGCGTCGGATCCGAAAGGGTCCGGCGCCGTTCGCGTTTGAGGCCACACCCGACGCTCCCGGGGCTTCCATTCCGGCCTCGCGCGCCCCATCTGGCGGCCATGTCCGACGCTCGCATTCCCGTCACCGTCCTCACCGGCTACCTCGGTGCCGGCAAGACGACCCTGCTCAACCGAATTCTGACGGAGGACCACGGCAAGCGCTACGCCGTGATCGTCAACGAGTTCGGCGAGATCGGCATCGACAACGACCTGGTCGTCGGCGCCGACGAGGACGTGTTCGAGATGAACAACGGCTGCGTCTGCTGCACGGTGCGCGGCGACCTGATCCGCGTCGTCGCCGGCCTGATGAAGCGCCAGAAGCCCGGTGCCCCCGCCTTCGACGCCATCATCGTGGAGACGACGGGTCTCGCTGACCCCGGCCCGGTGGCCCAGACCTTCTTCGTCGACGAGGACGTCAAGGCCAAGACCAAGTTGGACAGCGTCACCGCCCTGGTCGACGCCAAGCACGTCAGGGCGCGGCTGGACGATTCCAGGGAGGCGCGCGAGCAGGTCGCCTTCGCCGACCGCATCATCCTCAACAAGACCGACCTGGCGACGCCGGACGAGCTGGCGGCGGTCGAGCAGCGGCTGCGGGCGTTGAACCCGCTGGCTCCGATCACCCGGGCCGAGCGGGCGAACGTGCCGCTGGATCAGGTCCTGGGGCTGGGCGGGTTCGATCTGGAGCGCATCCTCGACATCCATCCGCAGTTCGCCAATCCAGCCCACGGCGAGGACGGCCACGTCCATGACGAGCACTGCGGGCATGCGCACGATCATGACCACGATCATGGGCATCACGGGCACGACCATGCGGACCATTCGCACGATTCAGACGGTTCGCACGCTGTTTCGGGGTCTGAAACCGGACCTCGGGGGCACGATCATGCCGACGACATCCGGGGCGTCTCCCTGTCGCTGGACCGGCCCATGAACGGGGTCAAGTTCACCCAGTGGCTGGATCAGCTGCTGGGCCAGCAGGGCCAGAACATCTTGCGCGCCAAGGGCATCATCGACGTCGCAGGCGAGGATCGCCGCCTGGTCTTCCAGGCCGTCCACATGATCCTGGAGGGCGACCTCCAGCGGGAATGGGGGGCCACCGAACGCCGCTGGAGCCGCGCGGTCTTCATCGGGCGTGATCTGGACGAGGCCCAGTTGAAGGCGGGTTTCGAGGCCTGCGCGGCCTAGAAATAGGCGATCAGCCGGCCCATCACGACGACGCCGATCCACAAGACGAGTGACCCGGCCGCCAGGCCCCGGGCGGCGTCGGGGATCTCATCGGGCAGGTCGCGGAACAGGCTGCGAAACGTCCAGGCGTTCAGGCCGGCGACGCCGATCAGGGTCAGCTTGCCCCAGTAGAGAGCCGAGCCCCACAGGGCCTCGGCATCGGCCACGAACAGGAGGACGCCGCTGATCGTCATCACGCCAAAGCCGGCGAGCGCCAGCGGCGTCACGGCGCGAGACAGGGCCGGGGCGCTGATTTCCTTGCCATAGCCCAGCAGGCGCAGGTCCAGCAGGCCGATCCCGCCGACCAGCAGGATGGCCCCCAGAACATGGGCCGTGTTGGCGATGGGGTAGACTAGAGCCTCGGAGCCGACCCAGCGAGCCAGCCCCGAGCCCTCGATGGCCGCGACGAGGCCGCTCAGCGCAGTTCGACCGTCTTGCCGCCCGCGGTGATGCGTTCGGCCCGCATCTCGCGGGTGCCGTCACGGCGGGGATAGCCCTCGACGGTCACGGTGCGGCCGATGGCGATGTCGGCTTCGGCAAGGCCCCGGGTCTGCATCCGGGTGACGGGGGCCAGGACGACGTCCCAGCGCTGGCCGTCGATGGCGATGACGATCGCGCCGTGCGGGCTGCCCCAGCTGGATTCCAGCACCTGGGCGGTCGGCCGCAGGGTCCGCTCGGCGTCGTAGGAGCTCCAGCCGTGGTGAGCGGCGGCCGCCGTGGCGATCACGGCGGCGGCACCGAAGGCCAGGGCGGCGTGTCCTAACCGAAGGGCCATTTGATTTCTCCCGGTTGTTCCTATCTGGCCAAGGATAGGGCATGGCGGCGGACCGATCCAGCGACGCCGTGCCGCAAGGAGCTTCCCATGACCCAGACCGCCCTGATCGTCGGCGCCTCGCGCGGGCTCGGCCTCGGCCTGGTCGTCGAGCATCTGAAGCGTGGCTTCGCCGTCATCGCCACGGTGCGCAAGCCGGAGGATGAAGCCGCGCTAAGGGCGTTGCCGGGGGCCGAACACCTGACGCTTCACCTCGCCGATGTGACCTCCAACGCCGATATCGCGCGCTTGGCCACCGACCTGCCGGACGGGCTGGATATCGTCTTCATCAATGCGGGCGTCTATGGCCCATCCAGCGTGACCGAAGCGTCGCTCGAGGACCTGGACGCCGTCATGCGGACCAATGCCTTCGGGCCGATCCGCCTGGCTCATGCGCTGGTGGGGCACCTGAAGCCCGAGACGGGCGTGCTGGCCCTGATGTCTAGCGTGATGGGATCGATCGCCGAGACCGACAGCAGCTATGGCGCGGTCTATCGCGCGACCAAGGCGGCTCAGAACAGCCTGGCCCGGTCGCTCTGGGCCGACGAAGGTCGCAAGGCGGGGATCACGGTCCTGTCCGTCCATCCCGGCTGGGTCCGGACCGACATGGGTGGGCCGGGCGCCGATATCGATGTCGACACCAGTGTCGCGGGCATGGCCGATCAGCTGTCAGCCGCCGCCGGTCGGCGCGACCATCGGTTCGTCGCCTACGATGGCCGCGAGATCGCCTGGTGAAGTCTTTCCAGTTCGACGCCCAGGTCACGGCGGCACGGTTCGAGGCGTCCGGCGCCGCCTTTGCGCTCGGTGACGGGTCGGTGCGGTTCGAGGACGGGACGTTCGATGCCGTCCACGACGGCGCCATCTTGTGCGCGGCCGTCCACCCCTCGGGCGAGGGTCTGGTGACGGGCGGCGACGACGGCCGGGTGATCTGGAGCCGCAAGGGCGAGGCTGGCGTGCTGGCCACGGCCAAGGGCCAGTGGATCGACGCCATCGACGCCTCGCCGGACAGCAAGCTGATCGCCTTCTCCGCCGGGCGGACCCTGTCGGTCATCGATGCCACCGACGCCGCCTTCCGCCGCGATTTCGCCCACGAGCGCACCGTCTCCGGCGTCGCCTTCGACCCCAAGGGCAGGCGCATCGCCACCTCGACCTATGGCGGAGCCTGGCTGTGGTACGCACGGATCGCCGACCAGAAGCCGACGAAGCTGGCCTGGGCCGGTTCGCACACCGGGGTGGCCTTCTCGCCGGACGGGGCTTTCGTCATCACCACCATGCAGGACAACCAGCTGCACGGCTGGCGCCTGAAGGACGCCAAGAACCTGAGGATGGGCGGTTATCCGGGCAAGATTCGCAGCCTGGCCTTCCTGTCCAAGGGGCAGTTGCTGGCCACGTCAGGGGCTCAAGGTGCCGTGCTGTGGCCCTTCACGGGCGCGAACGGTCCGATGGGGCGCGAGGCGTCCGAGATCGGCTTCGACGACACCACCCTGGTCACTCTGGTCGCCGCCCGCACCGCGCACGGTCGACTGGCGGCGGGGCTGGCCGACGGCCGCGTCTGGGTGGCCGATCCGGCGTCCCAGGGCCTGACCTTCGTCAAGGCCCAGAAGGGGGCTCCGATCACCGCCCTGGCGCTCAGCCCCGATGCGCACCGGCTGGCCTGGGCCGACGAGGACGGGCAGGCGGGGGTGGTCGACCTCGCCCTCGACAGCCTCTGAGCGTGACCATACGCTCCCTGTGACGCAAAGGGGGCGGGAATGCGTGGCGACCAGCGTGAACCGCCCGACGCCCGCGCGGCCTATGGGTGTCTCGCCATCATCGTTCCCCTGGCGATCGCGGTGGCGGTCGCCCTGGTGGTCTTCGCCTGGAACGTGAACGCGCCGGCCTGAGCCTGGGCAGCCGAGCCCTGGTCGCGCCGTGGCGGTTGCAGGGCGGTCTCCCGGTGGCTAGCGTCGCCATATGGAGGAGGGGCCCCCCGACACGCCGAGCCGGCGCCGCAAGTCGCGGCCGATCCTGCTCGCGCTGCTGGTGCTGGCCCTGTTGCCGCTGGGCGGTGTGCTGATCCACGCCATCGTGCCCCCGCCGATCACCCTGTTGATGGCCCAGCGGGCCCTGGACGGGGAGGGGCTGAGCTACCAGTGGCGGTCGCTGGACCAGATGTCGCCGCGCCTGGTCGCCTCGGTGATCGCGGCGGAGGATGCGCGGTTCTGCGCCCATCGGGGCTTCGACCTTGAGGCCATCGAACAGGCCATGCGGGCCAATGAACAAGGCCGCCGCATGCGAGGCGGCTCGACCATCAGCCAGCAGACGGCCAAGAACGTCTTCCTGTGGCCCGGCCGCGACTGGGTGCGAAAGGGGCTGGAGGCCGGCTACACCGTCCTGATCGAGACGGTCTGGGGCAAGCGGCGGATCGTCGAGGTCTACCTGAACGTCGCCGAGATGGCGCCCGGCGTCTATGGGGCGGAAGCCGCCGCCCAGCACTGGTTCGGCAAATCGGCGGCCGACCTGACGGCGCGCGAGGCGGCGCGACTGGCGGCGATCCTGCCCAGTCCACGCCGGTACAATGCCGCCTCGCCGGGGCCCTATGTCCGCAGGCGCGCTTCGCGCATCCAGGCGGCGGCGAACACGGTGCGCAACGAGGGGCTCGACGCCTGCGTGCAGGCCTAAGCGAACGCGGGTCGATTTCGCGGAGTTAACCTTTGGCGTGGGGCTTGTCTTAACCGCGTCCTGATAGGGCAAGTCGATTGCGGCTCCGTTCGGGCCGCGACGAGGGATCCGCCGGGGCCGCCATGACATTTCTCGCTCGCACCAGGGCCGTGAACCAGGCCGTCCTCCGCGTCGGCCGCCGTCTGGCATCGGACCGGCGTGGCAATGTCGCGGTGATCTTCGCCCTGGTCCTGCCGCTGCTGATCATGATCACCCTGGGCGGGGTCGACATCAGCCGCGCCTCGACCGTCAAGATGAACCTTCAGGACGCCCTGGACGCCGCCACCCTGGCCGCCGCCCGGTCGCAGTTCGTCGAGGACGAAGACATCACGGACGTCGGCATCGCCTCCCTGCGCGCCAACCTGGCCCCCTTCCAGGACATCGTCCTGGATACGGGGCAGACCACCTTCCGGCTGGATCCCGAAAGCGGGGCCGTGGTCGCCAACGCCGTCGTCAGCGTCAAGACGCTGGTCGCCAACATTGCCCTGCCGCCCTATGGCCAGATCCTGGACGACCGCCTGCCGGTGAAGGCGCATTCCGAGGTCCTGCGCTCGAACAACCGCATCGAGGTCGCCCTGGTCATCGATAACACCGGGTCGATGGAGGGGGCCAAGCTGGACGCGACGAAGGCGGCGGCGATCGACCTGATCAACCGGCTCGAGGCGGCCGATGGTCGCTCGATCGAGGAAGATGCCATCAAGATCTCGCTGGTGCCGTTCTCGATGACGGTGCGCGTCGCCCAGGGCGGAACGTCGACCTATCCCAACTACATGTCCAATGCCCTGACCCATACGGGCAGCACCGGGACGACCGGCCTGTTCTCGGTGGGCGTCGGGCGGTTCACCCTGCTGTCCAGCATGGGCACGACCTGGGGCGGCTGCGTCGAGGGACGGCCGATACCGTACGACATCCGCGACACCGCACCGTCCAGCGGAAACCAGTCAACGATGTTCGTCCCCTATTTCTCGCCGGACGAACCGGACAAGGGCGACTATCCGCGCGATTCGACCTGGCAGACCTGGCTGAACGCCTCGAACTCGGACGAGAACGACTATCTGGAGGACGGCGTGACCTTCCCTGCCGATACGAGGAACAATCCGTTCGGAACCGGCAGCGCGGCCACGACGGCGCGCAACGCAGCGTGGGACGCCCGCATGAGGGCGACGACCAAATATCTGGTGGCCAATCGCCGCGCCACCCTGACCACCAGCTACGGCCCCAACCAGGGATGCAACCTGCAGCCGATCATCCGCCTGACGGACAACTATACGGCTCTGCGCACCGCGGTCAGCAACATGGTCGCCACAGGCAACACCAATGTTCCGCTGGGCGCGATGTGGGGCTGGCATACCCTGTCGCCCAATGCGCCGTTTGGCGACGGCCGGCCCTACAACTCTGAGCGGTTGCAGAAGATCATCATCATCATGACCGACGGGGCCAACGTGATGACCGACAACGCCGGGCGCAACGACAGCTTCTACAACGGGTTGGGCTACATCTGGCAGGGACGACTGGGCATCACCTCGGGCAACGACAGCACTCGCCGCACCCGCATGGACAACCGCATGGACCACGCCACTGCCGGCACCGAGGACCTGTGCGGCAACATGAAATCAGCGGGGCTGGAGGTGTACACCGTGGCCGTCCAGGTCGACTCCACGGCCCAGACGTTGCTGCGTCGCTGCGCCACGACCGCCGCGGATCACTACTTCCCGGTCAACAGCGCGTCGGGGATCGGCGCGGCCTTCGACCGGATCGCGGGGCGTATCGAGAACCTGCGGATCTCGCGCTGACGACCAGCCGCCCGGGCAGCCTTGCGGCGGCCCGGGCGTTCCTCCACGGTCACCCCGTGGAGAATTGAGAATGACCTATGTCACCGGCTTCCTGACCCCTGTGAAGGTCGAGGACCGCGATCGCTACATCCGGTCCGCCGAGGCCGCCTGGCCGTTCTTTCAGAGGCACGGCTGCCTGAAGCATATGGAAACCTGGGGCGTCGACATCGCCGACGGGCACACCACGGACTTCAACCGGGCGGTGATCAAGGAGGAGGGCGAGGCCGTGGTCCTGGCCTGGCTGATCTGGCCGGACAAGGCGACCGCCGACGCCGCCTGGGCGGCCATGATGGAAGACCCGGAGATGGCCAACATGGACATGCCGTTCGACGGCAAGCGCATGATGTGGGGCGGGTTCGAGACGATCTTCGAGCGCGGCGGCTGACCTAGCCGCCCGCCAGACCGGGGCCGACGATGGCCACGACGGCGATAAGACCTCCGACCGCCGTAACGGCCACACCGGCCACGAACATCCATGCGGCCCGGGCCTGACGCCGGCGCAGGGTACGCGTGCGCACCTTGCGGATGATCAGCGGCGGCGTGCGATTGAAGGCTTCCGAACCGACGATGTTGTGCTGGGACATGAACGCGCTCCCGATGGCTGACCGTCCGGACTGGACCGGTTCGACAAGCGGGGCGGGCAAGGCCGAAAGATGGCGAACGGCGATAGGCCGCGAATCCGTGATCGGATGAACGTCGGTCGATCTCAGCCGCAGAACACTAGGCGCCCGGAATAGGCCCGGTAGTAGCCGCTGACCGGGTCATAGGAGCGATAGGTCGCCGCGCACCAGGCGCTGCGGTCGTTGTCGCGTCCGTAGCCTGCGGACTGGCCGACGCGCCCGCCATAGCCCGACCCCGGATAGACCTGGTCCGGACGACCATAGGCCCCATAGTATTGGGTGCCCTGATTGTAGGGCTGGTAGACATATCCGCCCGCCGCGTGGCCGTATCCACGGCCGCGATGGCTCGAGCCGTAGGAGCGGACGAAAGGCCGCTGGTCACGCCACGAGGCGGCACAGTCGTCACGCCCCCGGTCCCAGTAGGCGTCGCAGCGGTAGTCGCCGGGCCGGTCCGCCTGGCCGTCGTAGTCCCATCCGCGACCGTGGCTGGACCAGGTGCGCGACCCCTGGGCCGCCGGGTCGTAACCCTGCCGGTGCTGGGCGGCGGCGGGGGCGGCGATCAGGCCGGTCAGGATCAGGGCGGCGGCGACGGCTTTCATGAGGGACGCCTCGGCTGAAGCGGGGCAGGCCCCGCAGGTTGAATTCTCAGAGCGTGACGTTGGCGGTCGTGCCCTGTCGCGTGCGAACATAACGCATCAGCACGATCCGGTCGCCGCCGGCGCTGACCGGCGTGATCAGGAACCAGCCGCCGTCCGGCAGGCCGTCGAACCGGAAATTCCCACCCGAGCAGGTCGTCGAGCGGACATAGGACCGGTAGTCCGAGTTGGGATCGGGCATGGTGCGGGCGCGGACCACGGCCTCGGGCACGGCGGCGCTGTCGGTCGAGCCATACAGGGTCTGGAACCGCTGGCGGGTGTAGGGGGTGTCGGGCGTCAGGGCGACCGAACCGGTGCAGGCGAAGCTCTGGCCGTCGCGACCGAAGGCGACGCGGCCCTCGATTCCGGCGGTTCCGCCCTGGGTCGACCAGGCGAAATCGGCGGCCGAAAACACGGCCGGGGGGCCGAAGGTGCCGGGGGCCGGAACCGGGGCGCAGGCCGTGAGGGCCGCGACGACGGCGAGGGCGGGAAGGGCGATGCGAACAGCCATGGAACTCTCTGACAGAAACTGGAGGACTTCGCTCGGCGGGCGAACCACACAACGCCAAACGCAGGCATAAGGTCAAGGTTGCGACGACCTGTGGCGGGCGCCACAAGTCGGGTGCGAGAGGGGCGAACCGACGACCCTCGCGACCCCGAGCCCGCGTCTACAGGATCCCCATGACAGTCGTATTCGCCGACATCCAGGCGGCGCAGGCCCGCATCGCCGGTCAGGTCGACCGCACGCCCGCGCGGCACTCGCGGCGGCTGTCGCAGCTGACCGGGGCCGAGGTCTGGGTGAAGTACGACAACCTTCATTTCACCGGCAGCTTCAAGGAGCGCGGCGCGCTGAACCGCCTGCTGTCCCTGACGCCCGAGGAGCGCAGGCGCGGCGTGGTGGCTGCATCAGCCGGAAACCACGCCCAGGCCCTGGCCTATCACGGGGGGCGGCTGGGCATTCCGGTGACGATCGTGATGCCGGAGGGAACGCCCTTCACCAAGGTGGACGGTACGCGCGGCCATGGCGCGACCGTGGTGATCGAGGGGCTGGACTTCACGGGTTCGACGGCCGAGGCGCACCGTCTGCGCGATCAGGAGGGCTATGTCTTCATCTCGGCCTTCGACGACGCCGGCATCGTGACCGGCCAGGGCGTCTGCGCCATCGAGTTCCTGGAGGACGCGCCGGACCTGGACGTCCTGATCGTGCCGATCGGCGGCGGCGGTCTGATCGCCGGCTGCGCCATCGCGGCCAAGGCCATGAAGCCCGACATCCGCGTGTTCGGCGTCGAGGCGGAGATGTATCCGTCGTTCAGCGCCCGGCGGCGGGGCGAGACCCCCCGATGCGGCGGAGCGACCATCGCCGAGGGCATCGCCATCAAGGCCGTCGGCGACATTCCCTTCGCCCTCGCCGATCCCCTGGTCGAGGACGTCATCGTCTGCGCCGAGGAAGACTTCGAAAAGGCGGTGGCCCTGTTCGCGACGACCGAAAAGACCGTGGCGGAAGGCGCCGGGGCCGGGGGTCTGGCCGTCCTGCTGGCCCAGCCCGATCGGTTCAAGGGGCTGAAGGTCGGCCTCGTGCTGTGCGGCGGCAACATCGACGCGCGAATGCTGGCGGTGGTGCTGAACCGCGAGATGGTCCGGGAACGGAGATTGATCGTTTACCGCATCCTGTCGGACGACCGGCCGGGCACCCTGTCGGCGATGGCGGCGGTGATCGGCGACGTCGGTGGCAACATCATCGACGTGGTTCACAACCGGCTGGCGCTGGACGTCCCGGCCAAGGGCGCGGAGTTCGACATCATGGTCGAAACGCGCGATAGCGCCCACGCCGACGAAATCGGACAGGCTTTGAAGGACAAGGGTTATGCGCTTCGGATGGGCTAGCGTCGCCATAGTGGGATCACTGGCTCTGGCCGCCTGCGGAGGAGCCGAGGGCAGCGCGGTGGACGCCGAGGCCAATGCCCGGGCCGCCGCCTTCTTCATGGAGTCCAACGCCGATGCCGACGGCGTCCAGACGCTGGAAAGCGGGCTGCAGTACAAGGTCGTCCAGTCCGGGCCGACCGGGGCGGCCTCGCCGGACCGCAACGATCTGGTCCGTGTGGATTACGAGGGGTCGCTGACCAACGGCACGGTCTTCGACAGCTCCTTCAGCCGCGGCCAGCCCTATGTCACCACCGCCGAACAGGTCGTGCCCGGCTGGACCGAGGCCCTTCAGCGCATGAAGGTCGGCGACGAATGGATCCTCTATGTCCCGCCGGAGCTGGGGTATGGCGAGCGGGGCCAGGGCTCCGACATCCCGCCGAACTCAGTGCTCGTGTTCCGCATCAAGCTGCTGGACGTGGCCCCGGTGCCCGGTGGTGGCAGGGGCGTGGGGTTGGCGACGGGTTAGGGTTTCTTGTCCCCTTGCGGGAGAAGGTGGCCCGAAGGGCCGGATGAGGGGTCCGGGGAGACACATACGCTGACCGATCGGACCCTCATCAGCTAGGCTGAGTGTCACCCCTAATCCGTCAGCCTTCGGCTGCCACCTTCTCCCGCAAGGGGAGAAGGGACCACTCCGCCCGGACGTCAGAATCCCGTTCGCCAGTCAGCCGTGCTTCTCGCAGCCCGGCGAACGCCGGTTCATCCATCAGCCGCGACAAGGCCCAGACCGCCGCACCCCTGACGAGCGGCGAGCGATCGTCGAGCAACGCCTCCGCAGATTCGATCAATGCGTCGTCTCCGCTGTTGCCGATGGCATAGAGGACATTGCGCACAAAGCGGTCCCGCCCGATCCGCTTGATCGGGCTCTTCGAGAACAGCGCCCGGAACGCCGTGTCGTCCAGCGCCGCCAGATCCGCCAGCCGGGGCGATACCAAGGCCGCGCGCGCCGTCAGCCGGGCCTCCTGCGCGGCTTCTGCGAACTTGTTCCACGGGCAGACCGCGAGGCAGTCGTCACAGCCGTAGATGCGTGAGCCCGCCGCCGCCCGGAACTCCACCGGCCAGGGCCCCGCATGCTCGATGGTCAGGTAGGACAGGCACCGCCGCGCATCCAGCTGGAACGGCGCGGGAAAGGCGTTCGTGGGACAGGCGTCCAGACAGGCGGTGCAGGACCCGCAATGCTCGGTCTCCTCCGTGTCGGCCTCGATCTCGGCGGCGGTCAGGATGACGCCGAGGAACAGCCAGTTGCCGTGTTCGCGGCTGAGCAGATTGGTGTGCTTGCCTTGCCAACCCAGCCCTGCGCGCTGGGCCAGGGGCTTTTCCATCAAGGGGGCGGTGTCCACGAAGACCTTGACCTCCGCGTCCAGCCGCGAGGCCAGCTGGCCCGCCAGCGTCTTCAGCCGACCCTTGATGACCTCGTGGTAGTCGTCGCCCCGCGCATAGACCGAGATGTAGCCGGCCGAGGCGTCGGCCATCTCGGGCAGGGGGTCGCCGGTGGGGCCATAGGTCATGCCCAGGACGATGGCGGTGCGCGCGCCGTCCCACATGGCCGTGGGGTGGGCGCGGCGTTCCAGCGTCGTCTCCATCCAGCCCATCTCGCCGTGACGGCCGGCCTCGACGAAATGCGCCAGGCGTTCCCCGGCGCTCCAGGGGGCCGACGCCGAGGCGAAGCGGCAGACGTCGAAGCCGAGCTCGGCGGCCTTGGTGCGCAGGATGTCGCGAGGGTCGGACATAAGGGCTTCTACTTCTCCCTCCCCATCAAAGGGAGGGAGAAGAAATCAGAAGTCCAGGTCGGCGTAGCTTGTGGCCGGGGCCAGCCCCTGGAACCGGTCTGCCAGCAGCGGGCGAAAGCACGGCCGCGACTTGATCTTCATGTACCAGGTCTTCAGCGCGGGCCAGGTCGGCCAGGCGATCTCTCCGAAATAGTCCAGCGTCGACAGGTGGGCGGCGGCGACGATGTCGGCCTGGGACAGCCGGCGCCCCGCCAGCCAGTCGCGGTTCGACAACAGGCCGTCGAACACGGTCAGATGGTGTTTCAGGGCCTCGCGACCCTCGCGCAGCATCCGGGCCTCGGGCGGACCGAGGCGCAGCAGGGGTTTTTCCATCCGCTCGTGCAGCAGGACGGCGTTGACCTCGTCGGTGAAGCGACGGTCGAACCAGGCGGTCAGGCGGCGCACCTCGGCGCGCTCGACGGCATCGTTGGGCATCAGCAGCGGGGTATTCTGAGCATCCTCGATCCAGCCGAGGATGGCGTGAACCTCGCACAGGGTTAGGGCGGGCGGACCGGCCACCTGCAGGACCGGCGGCATGCCCGAGGGGTTCAGGTCACCGACCGGGCAGTCGGCTTCCCAGGGGCGCACGATGACCTCCGTCCACTCGATCCGCGCCTCGCCCAGGGCCAGGCGGGCGGCGCGGGACCCGGGGTCGAAGGGAAAATGGAACAGGACGCTGGCCGACATGAGCCGGTCCTGCCCCAGCGGCCGTTAAATCCGCGTTTACGCTGATGGCACCGATGTGGCGGGGACGGCGGAACTCCACGGTCCGCGGGGGTCGGCGTGGATCAGGACGTCGGCCTCGGGGAACGCCGCCTGAACGCGTTTCTCCGCCTCGACGACGATGTCATGGGCGGCTTCGAAGGACAGGCCGCGATCCAGATCGATGTGCATCTGGGCGATCAGCCGGGTGCCGGACAGGCGCGTCCGAAGCTGATGGACACCGCCCACCCGCGTGTCGGCGAGGACGGCGTTGGTCAGAGCGACCCGGTCAGCGTCGGACGCCTCTCGATCCAGCAGCTGACCGCCCGCGCTTTTCAGCAGGCCGGTCGCGCCCCAGAACAGCCAGACCGCCACGACCAGGCCGGCGGCGGCATCCAGCCCGGGCGCGCTCAGGAAGGCCCCCGAAACGACGCCGATCAGCACGACGGCCCCGGCCGCGAGATCGGCGGCATAGTGGGCGCGGTCGGCCTGGATCGCCATGGATCCCCTGGCCTTGAGCGATCGGGTCTGCAGCCAGACGAGACCGGCCGTCAGGGCCATGGAGATCACGACCACGCCGACCGCCCAGATTCCGCCTGTCACGGGACGCGGGTCGAACATTCGGGCCAGCGCCTCCCACCCAATGAAGACGGCCGAAGCGAAGATCAGTCCTGCCTGAACCAGGCCGGCCATCGCCTCGCCCTTGCCGTGACCGAAGCGGTGGGTGTGGTCACCCGGCCGGGCCGCCCAGCGCACGGCGTAAAACGTCGTCAGGGAGGCGGCGAGATCCAGCGCCGAATCTGTCAGCGAGCTCAGGATCGAGACCGAACCCGAGGCACCGAGGGCGAAGGCCTTCAGCGCGATCAGCACAACGGCGACGCCGACCGAAAGGCGTGTGATCTGATGCGCATCCAGGCTCGCGGAGGCGGGCGCGGGTGTCGGGTTGGGGGCGTCGGTCATCGCCGCTGTTTTGGCGGATCGCCCGAGGGTTGCCAATGGTCGCGGCGTCGCGGAGGCTCGTTAGTCTTTCCGCCACGAAAGAGCCTCAACATCCTAAACATATGGTTCTGACGGGAGCGAGGATGACCTCTGGCCTGGGCTTGACGAGGGACGACGCCGCGAACCGATGGGTGCCGCGAGGCGAGGCCCTGTCGCTGCTGGGCGTGAAGACCCAGACGCTCTACGCCTATGTCAGCCGGGGCCGGATCGCCGCCCGCCCGGACCCGGACCATCCTCGCCGAAGCCTTTATGCCGTCGCCGACGTCGTGCGGCTGAAGGGCGGGGCGACGCCCGAACCCGCCGGTTCCGTCGTGCCGTTCGAGCCCGAGGTTAAGGGCGAGGCCCGGATCGAGTCGACCGTCAGCCTGGTCGCCGACGGCCGCATCTACTATCGCGGCCGGGACGCCGCCGAGTGGGCGCAGAGCGCGACCCTGGAAGAAACGGCGCGGCTGCTCTGGGGCTGTGGCGAGAACAATCCCTTCGCCGGTCTGGGCGTGCGGGTCGATACGGCGGGGGGCGCCTCGCACCGCGCGCGCCTGTTCTCGGCCCTGTCGCGCCGGGCCGAGGAAGACGGGCCGTCCACCGGGCGCGACGCCTGGGCGCTGCGGGTCGAGGCCGCCGGTGTCCTGAACGAGGTGATCGACGCCATGGCCGGATCCGGGCCGCGTCTGTTCTTTCATCAGCGGATGGCGCGCGGCTTCAAGATGCTGGAACGCGACAGCGTGCATCTGCGTCGGGCCCTGGTGCTGTCGGCCGAGCACGACATGAACCCCTCCGTGTTGGCGACGCGGGCAGCGGCGTCGGGCGGCGCATCTCCGGCGGCGTCGGCCATGGCCGGACTGGCGGCGCTCTCTGGCTCCCCCATGGTTCGGACGCTCAAGCGCGCCATCGGCTATGTCATCGAGGCCCGGCGCGATCCGACTGGCGCGGCCCAGCGGCGGATGGCGTCCGAAGAAGGTCTGCCCGGTTTCGGCAGCGACAGTTTCCCCCACGGCGACCCGCGCGCGGAGGCCCTGCTGGCGCTCGCGGACCTGCCGGCGGACCTGGCCGGGGTGGTGCGAGAGGGCGAGGCCGCGTCGGGACAGCGGATCGCCTTTTCCGGCGCCCTGGCCGTCCTGGCGCGGCGACTGGATCTGCCTCGCGACGGCGCGGTGGACGTTCTGCTGACCGGTCGAACGATCGGACTGATGGCGCATGCGCTGGATCAGATCGTCGGGGGTGGGCCGATCCGGACGCGGCTGCGCTATGTCGGGCCGCGCCCGGCTGACATCGGCTCTTGAAATCATCGACCCGATCGCGGATCAGGCCCGGGTGACCGACCGGCGACTGTCCCGGGTGTCGCTTCGGGGGATGTGACATGGCGGACTGGCTGGCGGCGATCATCCTGGGCCTGGTCGAGGGGCTGACGGAGTTCATCCCGGTCTCGTCGACGGGCCATCTGCTGCTGGCCAAGAGCGCGCTGGGCCTCTCGGACGATCCCTGGGACACCTTCATCGTCATGATCCAGCTGGGGGCGATCCTGGCCGTGGTGGCGCTGTATTTCGGCCGGTTGTGGAAGGTTCTGATCGGCCTGCCCGGCAAGGACCCCGCGGCGCGCCGGTTCGCTCTCTCGGTCCTTCTGGCTTTCTTTCCGTCCGCCCTGGTGGGTCTGCTGTTCCACGACTTCATCAAGGCGGTGCTGTTCAACCCGACCATCGTCTGCGTCAGCCTGATCGTCGGCGGCGTCGCCCTGATCGCGCTGGAGCGATGGGCCCCGGCCCCGAGAGAAAATGACGCCATGGGCTTCTCGCTCAAGACGGCGCTCGGCGTCGGCCTGTTCCAGTGCCTGTCGGTCATTCCCGGCGTGTCGCGATCAGGGGCCACGATCGTCGGCGGCCTGCTGCTGGGCGTGGACAAACGAGCGGCCGCCGAGTTCAGCTTCTTCCTGGCCATTCCGACGATGGTCGGCGCCTTTACGCTGGATTTCTGGGAGAGCCGGGACCTCCTGACCGGAGATGTGATCGGGCTGATCGCCATCGGCTTCCTCGTGTCGTTCCTGTCGGGACTGTTCGTCGTGCGGACCATGCTGGACTTCGTTGCCCGGCACGGCTTCGCCCCGTTCGCCTGGTGGCGGATCGTCGTCGGGGCGGTGGGCCTGGCCCTGTTGCAGGCGGGCATCCTGGCCTGACTTGTCAGGCGTGGCCGTTCGCGAGCATTCTGCGCGAATGACCCGCCAGCCCGCATCCGGTGAACGCTTCCAGTCGTTCGAGGCCTTCTACCCCTACTACATCCACGAGCACTCCAACCGAACGTGCCGGCGCATCCATGTGGTGGGTTCGGCGATGGTGATCGTGGCGGGCCTGTTGGGCTTGTTTCTGAACGCCTGGTGGTTCCTGGCCATGCCGCTGGTGGGATACGGCTTCGCCTGGGTCGGGCATTTCTTCTTCGAGAAGAACCGCCCGGCGACGTTCAAATACCCGCTGTGGAGCCTGATGGGCGACTGGCGGATGTTTTTCGAGACGATCAGCGGCCACCGCCGCTTCTGATCCGACGATCACCGTTCCGTCAGTCGACTCTGCTTGGTGGTCGAGGCATGGTCATCGGCGGGGGCGGGGAGATGAAGCGATGATCGGCCTGGCACACCTGAAGACGCGGCTGGCGCAGTATGGAGCGGCCTGGGTCACGGCCTTTCTCATTGCCGCGGCGTCGATCCTGATCGGTCTCATGTTCGCCGACCTGATCGTCGCGACGGACTGGGTGCTGCTGGTGATGATCTCGGCGACCGTTCTGGCGGCGGGGCTTGGGGTGATCGTCAGCCTTCTGTCGCGCGAGACGCTGGGCACCAAGCTCGCCGTGCTGCTCCTGGGGCTACTTTTGCTCCTCCCGCTGATGTGGGCGCCGATCGCCGCGGCGGCATCGATCGCCTTCTTCGCCGACCGCTCGATCGAGTATTCCGGCGTCTATTCGAGCTTCCAGATCGGGGTCAGCGAACTGTTGTTCCCGCTGGAGGAACTGGTGCGATCCGGCGCGGTCTTCGACAGCGTCTGGACCCTGTTCCAGGGTGTCGCGACGGTCGTCGGCTTTATCTCGGCGCTGGCCAATATCTGGCCCATCTTGCGGCGTGTCCTGGGGCCCGAGCCGGGGTCGGCTCCCGCCGCCTAGTCGCCGAGACGGATCAGACGGGTCTGGTTGCGAAAGCGCCAGGCGTCGTCGCCGGCCCCGACCGGTCGCACGTCCTTGATCTCCGTGAGGGTATCTCCGTCCCGCGTTTCGGTGACCCGGATGTCCGCCGGCGCGTCGTCGTCCTCGCCGGTTCGGGTATAGACCAGCGTCCAATGGGCCGCGTCCTGATAGGCGGAGACCGTCACGGCATCCGTCGACAGCTCGGGCAGGCGGCCCGCGCGATAGCTGGCCCCCGTCGTCGTTCCTGCTTCACTGTCGTCCAGGCTGATGGAGGTGATCCACACCGGCTTGTTCGGGCCATCGTCGAACAGGCTCTGGCGGATCAGGGTCGCGCCGTCGCCCGGGGTGGCGATGGTCGTCTGGACGGGGATCTCGAACAGCTGGTCGGACTGGTAGTCCCGATAGCCGAGCGCACCGTTCCAGCGACCGACCAGGCCAAGGCGGAGCTCGGTGGGAGACGGCTGGCTTTGCGCCAGGCCCAGAGCAGGCGTCAGCAAGCTTAGGATCACGCCGATGAGCAGAGCGGTGCGCGTTTTCATGATCGAGCGGTGTCCTATCGGTTCGCCGGGTCGCGAAACGCCCACAGGCTGAGGGCGAAGACCGCCGCCGCGTCGCGATCGGGTGACCCTGCGGGGGGCAGGTAGAAGGTCGGGCGCATGCCGTTCAGATCGACGCCGCCGATCTCGACGCCGTCGCGGCTGATGACATAGCCCATGACCGCGCCGCCGCCGAAAGGCAGGCCACCGATGCGGCGCGTCTCGGTCCGGTACTCTACGCCGTTCCAGCTGAGGAAGCCCGCACGCTGCGGCTGTTGCAGCCGGCGCATGAATGACCCGCGAGCAAGCGCCAGACCCATGGCGGCATCGGCGGGTGCTGCCCCGGCGTAGTCGCAGTCATAGCTGATGGTGTCGCGATCGAAGGTGATGCCCAGGATGTTGCGGTGACCCTGGCCCCCTCCGCAGCTGGCCGTGACCTCGCCGCCCGGCGTGACGATCGACAGCTCGGCCGAGGTGAAGTCGCGCGACTGCCACGGCAGACGGACCTCGTTGTCTCTCAGCGAGGCCCAGCCCGTGTATTCTCCGACGGCGAAACCGGGGCGGAACAGGCTGGGGCCGCGCCGACCCGACAGGCCGATCCGCTCGGTGCGGTCGCGCATGGGCACGGCCGCGTCCTGGGCCGAGACGGCGACGGGCGCGGCGCCGACCGTCAGGGTCATCACGATGAGGCCGAGGGACAGACGACGCATGGCGAGGCTCCGGCTGGGACGGGCCAACCTAGACCATTCGCGATCGCGCTAGAAGCCGGGCGTCAGTTCGACGCGGTCTGCCAGTCCGGGGGGCAACCTTCAAAGCGACCGGCGTTGGTGATGGTCAGACGGCGCTGGTTGAAGCGCATGACCGGGTCCATCGAGCGGCGACCGTTGCCGGTGTAGAGGTCCACCCTCTGGCCGCGGATCGCGCCGCCGGTGTCCGAGGCGTACCAGTAGCCGTCATGGACCGTGCCGTCCGGCAGGCGGATGCCGACCGTTTCACGGATGAACAGGCGGGTGCGGCGCGGAATGACGCGCGGGTCCGTGGCCAGGGTCCGCATGGCGACCGGGCGGCAACCCAGCGAATCGTTGCCCGTCGCTCCACCGCCACCGGCGTGATAGAGGCTCGCGTGGGCGTTCCAGTCGGGATCACGCGCCATCAGTTCGGCCTGTTCGGCGCTGAGTTCGGCCTCCGTGTTCGTGGAACCGCCAGGCGTCTCTGTGCTTTCTACGACCACGGGATCGGCCGCGACGGCCGCCTCGTAGGAGATCGGATCGACGGCCGGGAAGGCCGCGGACCACAGCATGGCGAACGCCGCGACGGTGCTGAACACAGATCGAACTCGCGAAGACGCCGGCCCAGTCCTTGCCGACGGTCGCTGTCTCGGTGCGGCCTGTGACCAGAATGTGGCAAGCGCGATCGGTGCGGCGGTCTGTCC
Organism: Caulobacteraceae bacterium; assembly: GCA_947475735.1. GTDB lineage: Bacteria > Pseudomonadota > Alphaproteobacteria > Caulobacterales > Caulobacteraceae > Brevundimonas. The sequence goes on along the minus strand of CANJLQ010000020.1, from coordinate 20,917 downwards.
CCTGTCGCCAGTGGTTCCTTCAACGGTTGCCGACAGCAAGCGGAACCCGGTCCGGGCAACAGCGCGCGGATCCTCAGCAGTATCGCGAGCAGATCGCTTCTATGCTCAGAGGCGATGCTTGCTCCGGGTGACGCTATCCGCTCAATCGACGTCTTGGACGCGAAGTGACGTCCCGCGCATTACACCTTCGCCGGCGCGTAGTTCGGCGACAGGATGTGAATGACCAGAAGCGCGATCAGATAGGCCGAGGCCGCGACCACGAAGATCGGCGTGTAGCTGCCGATCTGGTCCAGAACGTAGCCGGCGTATTTGGCCATGGCCATGCCGCCGAAGCCGCCGATCATGCCGCCGATTCCAACGACCGAGCCCACGGCGGAGCGCGGAAAGACGTCGCCGGGCATGGCGTAGAGGTTGGCCGAGAAGCCCTGGTGCGCGGCCGTGGCGATGCCGATGATCAGCACCGCGACCCACAGGTTCGCGGCCATGCCTGCGAAGGCGACGGGCAGGACGGCAAGGGCGCAGATCAGCATGGTCAGCTTCCTCGCCGCGTTCAGGCTCATGCCGCGCTTGAGGAACTGACTGGACAGCCAGCCGCCCCCGACAGAGCCCACGTCGCTCAACAGATAGATCGCGATCAGCGGCGGGCCGAAGGTCAGGATGTTGAGGTCATAGGTCTGCTGCAGGAAGCCCGGCAGCCAGAACAGGAAGAACCACCAGATTGGATCGATCAGGAACTTGCCCAGGGCATAGGCCCAGGTTTCCTTGATCGTCAGCAGCTTCAGCCAACCGATCTTGTGGACCGGGTCGGGCGCGTCCTGGGCGATCCAGGCCAGTTCGGCGGGGGTGACGCGCTTGTGCTCGGAGGGGCGCTTGTAGACGGCAAACCAGATCGGGACCCAGATGAAGCCGGCCACGCCCGTGATGATCAGGGCCATCTGCCAGTTCGGCTCGGCCACCGTGCCCAGCCAGATCGAGGCGATGAACGGGATGATCAGCGGCGTGATGATCGCCCCGATGTTGGTGCCGGCGTTGAAGATGCCGACGGCGAAGGCGCGTTCCTTCTTGGGGAACCACTCGGTCACGGCCTTGATGCCGGCTGGGAAACCACCGCCCTCGCCGATGCCCAGGGCGACCCGCGCGAAGATGGCGGTGTTCAGACTGCGGATGCCTGCATGAGCGATGAAGGCGATCTGCCAGATGATGAAGGCCAGACCAAAGCCCCAGCGGGCCCCGATCTTGTCCACCAGCCGTCCCCACAAGAGGTAAGACACGGCGTAGGACGCCTGGAACCAGAAGACGATGTCGGCATAGTTGGTCTCGGTCCAGCCGAACTCGTCCATCAGCGTGGGCTTCAGGACGCCCAGGGCCTGACGGTCGACGTAGTTGATCACCATGGCCGCGAACAGCAGCCACACCACCACCCAGCGATACTTGCCGGCGGGCGGCGCGGTGATCTGGATCGGCTTGGCCGCGTCGGCAGGCGTGTCGGTCATTTCGGGTTTCCTCGAAGCGTTTCCGTTGGCTGGTCCCGTCGTCGCCCGATCGGGCGCGGCGGGTTGCGGCCCTTGTCGTCTTTAGCGGTCGTCGGCGACCACAGTGCAGTGAATGGCCCCGACGCCGGAGAAGTCGCAGATGGACCGGGCCCCGATCGGGGCCTCGTGCACCCCGGTGACCGCTCCTGTCGAGATCAGCATACCCTCGACCAGCGGCAGGCCGCGACGCGCGCAATGCTCCAGCAGAAAGCGGACCGACTCGACGATGCCGGCCGGGATGGAGCTGGCCGTCCCGCGTCCGACGACAGTGCCGTCGATGGTCGTCTCGATCTCGATGCCGTTCAGGCGCGCCGACCAGTCCTCGATCTCCGGGCCGACCACCAGACCGGCGTTGTTGCCGAAGTCGGAGGCGACGACGGCTGAACCCAGGTCATTGATGGTCTTCAGCGGGCTGCCCGCCAGTTCGACCCCGATGTGTAGCGCAGCGACAGCAGCGGTCGCCTCGTCCAGCGTCCAGTCACGCTTTTCTGGATCGACCCGACCTACCCGGGCGACGAACTCGGCCTCGACCGCCGCGAAGCCGCCGTCGATGGCGGGAAGCGGCGTCGCGTCGCTCGACGCAGCCCACAGGTTGCGCCGGAAGATGGGACCGGCGAGGCGGCGCGCGCCGAGCCTGTCTTGCAGCGCGGGGGGCACCATACCGACCTTCCAGGCGACGATCTCGTCCGGGAACAGGCGGATCGCGGCGTCCTGGGTGGCATAGGCCGTGGCCATGTCGGTCGGCACATCGCCCGGATAGTCCGCCAGTGCGCGGCGGGCCAGTCGCGCCTCGACGAAACGCGTGGCGATGGTCGCGGCGTCGGCCCGGACCGTTGAGGCAGTGGCGACGCTCATGCCGCACTCGCTGAGAGATAAGACTTGCCCGTCACGCCGTTGTCCGTTCGTCGCGTTTCCCGCCGGTCTTGCCGCCGGTGTCGAGATGATTGGAGCGTTAGGAAACCGGTGTCAACGGGGAGCGGCAGGATGCGCGGCAGGCGGAGTTTCGTTGGCGCGCGCACGGCGACGGTTGTAAGGCTGACCCAACGATATGAAGAGGTCGAGCTTGAGCGACGACGATACCACGGCCGCGCGGGCCGGGCTCCGGCCTGGCAAGCGGCCGACCATCAACGACGTGGCCCGGATCGCCGGGGTGTCCAAGAAGACCGTTTCGCGCGTCATCAACCAGTCGCCGTTCGTCCGCGAGGAAACGCGGGTCAAGGTCGCGGCCGTGATCGACGACCTGGGCTTCACCCCGGACGTCCAGGCGCGGGGCCTGGCGTTTCGCCGGTCGTTCCTGGTCGGGCTGATCTATGACAACCCCAGCCCCAACTATGTGGTGAACATGCAGCAGGGGGTGCTGGACGCGCTGCGGGGGTCCGGCCTTGAACTGGTGGTCCACCCCTGCGATCGCTCCAACCCGACCCTCGTCGCCGAGATCCGCGACTTCGTGGAGCGGCAGAAGCTGTTCGGCGTGATCCTGCCGCCCTCGGTGTCGGAGGACGAGGCCGTCATCGAAGTGCTGCGCGAGCTGGACTGTCCCTATGTCCGGATCGCCTCGGTGTCGCTGGACTCCCCGGAGCGGATGCTGGTGACCAATGACCATCTGGGCGCGGCCGAGGCGGGGCGACATCTGGCCGACCTGGGTCACCGCCGGATCGGCTTCATCTCCGGCCCGGCGCTGTTTCGGTCCAGCGCCGTCCGGGGTGGGGGCCTGCGCGCGGCCTTGTCCGAACGGGGCGTGGCCCTGGACGAGCGGCTGGTGGCCGAAGGAGCCTATACCTTCGAAAGCGGCGTGGAGGCCGCGCGGTCGCTGCTGGCGCTGGACCCGCGTCCGACCGCCATCTTCACCGGAAACGACGAGATGGCGCTGGGCGTGTTCAAGGTCGCCCGCGACATGGGGCTGGAGATTCCCCGCGACCTCTCCGTCGTCGGCTATGACGATCTGCCGATGGCCTCGCGGGTCTGGCCGAATCTGACCTCCGTGCGCCTGCCGATCCGGGACATGGGGCGTATGGCGGCCGAGAAGCTGCTGGCCCCGATGCGGGGGCTCGACCCGGCCAAGCTGGATCAGCCCGAGGTGCGGCCGTCACTCGTGGTGCGGGACTCGGCAAGGGCGATCTGAGCGGTTGCCCTGACTGCTGACACCGGTTACCAAACGCGCCAACACGACGGTCGCGTCGGGCCGCCAAGGGAGATGATCCGTGTACGCCAAGGTCTATCATTCGACCCATCCCGACATGATGGAGGGGGCCACCAACGATCAGTTGCGCCAGCGTTACCTGGTGGAGGGTCTGTTCGCGGCGGGCGCGATCGCGCTGAACTATTCCCACGACGAGCGGATGGTGATCGGCGGGGCCATGCCGACGTCGGGCGCGCTTTCGCTGCCCACGCACACCGAGCCTGCCTCCATGGCGGGCAAGCCCTTCCTCGCCGCGCGCGAGTTGGGCGTGGTCAACATCGGGCCAGGAGCGGGCCGCGTGGTCGCCGATGGCCAGACCTTCGATCTGGCCGAGCGCGACGGCCTGTACCTGCCGATGGGCACTGTCGACGTGCGGTTCGAGAGCGTCGATGCGGCGACCCCGGCGCGCTTCTATCTGCTGTCGACCCCGGCCCACGCCCGCTACGAGGCGGCCAAGATCTCGATCGACCAGGCTGTCCCGCTGGAGCGCGGCGCGCTGGAGACGTCCAACGAGCGGACCATCTATCAGTACATCGTGCCCGAGAAGGTGAAGTCCTGTCAGCTGCTGCTGGGCGTGACCCTGCTGAAGCCCGGCAGCGTGTGGAACACCATGCCGCCGCACCTCCACGACCGGCGCTCGGAGGTTTATCTGTATTTCGGTCTCGGCGAGAACGACCGCGTGTTCCACTTCATGGGCCGACCCGAGGCCGCGCGCCACATCGTCATGGCCGACGGCGAGGCCGTGATGAGCCCTCCCTGGTCGATCCACATGGGGGCCGGCACCTCGAACTACGGGTTCATCTGGGCCATGGGCGGCGAGAACCTGGACTATACCGACATGCACGTCCTCGACATCTGCCAGCTGAACTGATCATGGCCAGCCCCTTCGATCTGACCGGCAAGGTCGCCGTCGTCACGGGTGGCAACACCGGCATCGGCCAGGGGATCGCCCTGGCCCTGGCCGACGCGGGGGCCTCCATCGCCTCGGTCGCGCGCCGGGCGTCCGACGACACCGTGGGCCGCTGCCTGGCAAAGGGGGTGCGGGCCGTCTCGATCCAGGCCGACCTGGGCTCGATGGAGCCGATCGAACGGATCGTGGACGAGGCGACGGCGGCGCTGGGGTCCATCGACATCCTGGTCAACAACGCCGGCATCATCCGCCGCGCGGATGCCGTCGACTTCACCGAGGAAGACTGGGACGCGGTCATGGACGTGAACCTTAAGTCGGTCTTCTTCCTGTCCCAGGCCGTCGTCCGGCGCATGATCGCAGGCCAGCGCGGCGGCAAGATCATCAACACCGCATCGATGCTCAGCTTCCAGGGCGGCATCCGGGTGCCCTCCTACACGGCGTCCAAATCCGGCGTCGCGGGCCTGACAAAGCTGATGGCCAACGAATGGGCCAAGCACGGCGTCAACGCCAACGCCATCGCGCCCGGCTATTTCGCCACCGACAACACCCAGGCGCTGCAGGACGACCCGGTCCGGTCCACGGAGATCCTGGGCCGCATTCCGGCGGGCCGCTGGGGCCAGCCCGCCGATATCGGCGGGGCGGCCGTGTTCCTGGCGTCGTCGGCCTCGGACTATGTGCAGGGGATTACCTTGCCGGTCGACGGTGGCTGGCTCGCGCGCTGATCAGCCGCTAGCGTGACGGCATGACCATTCTCTGCTTCGGCGAGATGCTGCTGCGTCTCGCGCCCGATCCCGGCGAGCTTCTGTTGCAATCACCCGGACTGACCGTCCGGCCGGGCGGGGCCGAGGCCAATGTGGCCGTGTCTCTCGCGCGGTTGGGAGCTCCGGCGGCCATCGCCACCGTGTTGCCGGACAACGCCCTCGGCCACGCCGCGCGCGACGAAGCGAGGCGGCACGGTGTGGACACCTCCCGGATAAGGTTCGTTCCGGGCCGGATGGGGCTGTACTTCCTGACGCCAGGCGCGGTGCGGCGCCCGTCGGAGGTGCTTTACGACCGGGCCGGCTCCGCCTTCGTGCACCATTCAGAGGACGCGTTCGACTGGCCCGCGATGCTGGACGGCGTCGACTGGTTGCATCTGTCGGGCGTCACCCCGGCCACCGGACCCGGCGGTTCGGCGGCCGCGCTGAAGGCGGTCCGGGCGGCCGAGGCGGCGGGCGTGAAGGTCAGCTTCGACGGCAATTTCCGTGGCAAGATGTGGTCGGAGTGGGACAGCGATCCCCCGGCGGTTCTCAGCCAGCTGCTGGCCGGGGCGAACCTCGCCTTCGCCGACGACCGTGATTTCGCCCTGGTTCTGGGTCGAGCCTTCGATCAGGCCGATCCGGTCGAGCGTCGACGCGCGGCCGCGGCCGAGGCGTTTCGGACCTGGCCCCGGCTGCAGCGAATCTGCTGCACCCTGCGGGTCAACGACAGCGTCGCCGACCAGACCCTGTCGGCGGTGATGATCACCCGGGACGGGGAGCATCATGCGGCACCGGTGACGCTCACGGGCGTCGTCGATCGGGTCGGGGGCGGGGATGCCTTCGCAGCCGGCGTGCTTCACGGCGTCTGGCGCGGCTGGTCCAATGACGAGGCGCTGGCGTTCGGTCTGACCGCCGCCGCGCTGAAGCACTCCGTGGCGGGCGACTTCAACCTGTTTGATGAGAATCAGGTTCGGGCCGCGATGGGCGCCGACGGCTTCGACATCCGCCGCTGACCCCGCGCGAGGTCGCTTTCCGGATTCCTTAACCTTGGCCATTCACCATCGGCTCTGGCCGGGTGTGTCCGGCGCTCGGAGAGCGGAATGGCCGAACTGTCGGTCGCCCAGCGCGCCGTTCTGGCCCAGATGGTCGAGCGGCTGCCGGACAGGACGCTGAAGACCCTGTCGCTGGCGGTGGCCCAGATGCCGGGCGCGAAAGCGCGCGCGCTCGCCGCAATGCTGGCCGAGGAGGCCGTCGACCGCAAACGCCGCAATGTCGCCTTCGGCCCCATGCTGCCGCTGTTCCGGGCCCGCCCAGACGGCGTCGAGAGTTTGACCTTCCCGGCGGGGGTCTTGCCGCGCTTGTGGAAGGCCGCCTCCGCCGCGGAGCCGGGCCTGCTGTCCAAGCTGGACGACATCCGGCTGCGAGAAGACGATCCCCAGGTCGTGGCCGTCGCGGACCGGTTCTGCGTCGCGGCCGCCGGCGTCATTCGCGACCGTCCAGACGTCATCTGGCCCGACGCTGCGGGACAGGAACAGCAACGGGAAGCCGGGCTGACGGACCTGGCCCGCTGTTTCGATCTGGCGATCCTGTCGCGGCGCGCTCTGCGGTCGCTGCCCGACTGGATCCTGCGTCCGACCGAAGATCAGCTGGCCGAGCTTCGCCTGCTCATTCGGGACGCTGGCGAGATCACGCCGGACGGTGGGCCGCGGCTGCTGGAGATTCTGTTCGGTCATCTCGGCGACGCGTCGCTGGTGCTGCGGCTGGTGGTGCATTCGTCGCGGGCGGCCGGAAAGGAGGGCGTTCTTTCCAGTTCGGAGATGGCGACCTTCGTCAATCGCCTGATCGCCGAGGTCGAGGCCCGCGTCGCCCGCATCGGGGCCTTCCGCTCGGGGGCCGGCGTCGACTCGGGCCAGACCATCAAGGACGACATCGCCTGGTGCGCCGAGACCCTGGCCGAGCTGGACATGACGCTGCAGCTGGACCCCGAAGGCGACTGGGGCAAGGCGGCTCGCGACGCCCGGTCCCGCATCAACCGCGGCCTGTCCGCCACTCTGAAATCCACCGACAAGGCGCTCGACAAGGCCATGCCGACCAAGCGGGTCCAGACCTCGGGCCGGATGACGCGCGAGGTTCCGAACCTGGATCAACCCGTTCCGCCCGAGGCCATCCAGACCGCCACCGGGCTCCTGACCCTGGTCGGCGCCATCCGAAACGCGGCGCAGATCTTCGGCATCGAGAGCCAGAGGTCCCAGCTCGTCCACTCGGTGATCGACCGCATCACCACCTATGTCGACCAGACCCTCGAAGCGGTGAACGCCGGCGAGGTCGAAGACCAGCCCCGTGCGCTCGCGACGATCGAGACCCTTGCGAAGTTCCTGATCCTGATCGACGCGACCGATCCCGCCAAGACCGTGCGGCGTCGGGCCGCCTCGGCCGGAAGTCTGTCGAAGACGGCCTGACGGTCTGAGATCCGGCAAGGACATCGGGTCGCGGGGTCTCGCAGGCGTGCGGGTGATCCGCTAAGCCTGCGGCCATGATCGTCTTCTGGACCCTGACCGGCCTCGCCGCCGCGCTCGCCGGCCTCATGGTGCTGACCGGGGCCCGTCGGGCCGAAGGCGGCGTCGAACCGGTCGCGCCGACGGCCGCCGCCGAGCTGGACGAGCTGGACCGGCTCAAGGCTCGGGGTCTGCTGGACGAGGACGCCTGGGCGGCGGCGCGGGCGGAGGCCGGTCGCCGTCTGATCGCCGAACCCGCCCCGCAGACGCCGCTGGTCATCGGGCCCCGGGACAGGACGATCGCGCTGGGGGCCCTGGTGGCGACGGCTGCGGCGGCTCTGGGCCTCTACTTCGTGGTGGGCGAGCCCGGCTTGCCCGACGCCCCCTATGAACGGCGCATCGACGAATGGGCCTCGACCCCCGAAACGCTCGACGCGCCCCGGGTGGCCGCGGTTCTGAGCCGGGCGGTCAAGCGCGAGCCCGACAATCTGACGGCGCTTAGCATGCTGGGCGCGGCGCGGTTCGAGGCCGGCGATCCGATCGGAGCAGCGACCGCTTTTCGCCGGGTCCTGACGCTCCAGCCCAACGACGCGACCAGCTGGGCCCGGCTGGGCGAGAGTCTGGTTCGCGCGGCGGAGGGCGAAGTCCAGCCCGACGCCGAGGCCGCCTTCGCCCGCGCTCTGGAGCTCGACCCCGGCCAGTTGGGGGCGCGCTTCTTCCTGGGGGATGTCGCCCTGTCGCGAGGCGAGGTGGCGCGGGCGCGCGAACTCTGGACGCCGTTGATCGCCGTGCTCGACCTCGCCGACCCGCGACGGGCCGATCTGGTCGCTCGACTGGACGCGGCGGCATGACCCGTTTGATCCGGACAGGGGCGAGGGTATAGCGACCGCATGAGCTGGCTTCCCAAATCGCCCAAGGCCCGCCGTCGCCTGTGGGTCGTCGCCGCCGCCGCCCCGGTGCTGGCGCTCGCCGTCGGCCTGTCGCTATGGGCCATGCAGGATAACGTCACCTTCTTCTTCTCGCCGTCCGAGGCGACGGCGGAGGCCGCGCCGGCGGGGCGGAACATCCGTCTCGGCGGTCTGGTCGAGACCGGCAGCGTGGTTCAGGACGGCGCGACGGTGACCTTCGCCGTCACCGACAACGCCGCCACCAGTCGCGTGATCTATGAAGGCGATCTGCCCGACCTGTTCCGCGAGGGGCAGGGGATCGTGGCCGAGGGGGCCTTCGGCCCGGACCGCGTGTTCCGAGCCTCGACCGTCCTGGCCAAGCACGACGAGACCTATATGCCCCGCGAGGTCGCCGACCGGCTGAAGGCCAGCGGCGAATGGCGGCCTGAGGGCGGCGCGGCCAGTCCGGCCACGGCTCAGGCCCCCGCTCAGGCCCAAGGGCAACGAAGCCTGTGATCGTAGAATTCGGGGCCTTCGCCCTCGTCCTGGCCTTGGCGCTGTCGGTCCTGCAGACCGGGCTGGCGACGGTCGGTCGCCTGCGTCGCAGCCCCCTGCTCGCGGGAGGAGCGGACGGCGCCGCCGTGGCGTCGGCCTTCGCCATCGTCCTGGCCTTCGCGGCCCTGATCTACGCCTTCGCCGTGTCCGATTTCTCGGTCGAGAACGTGGCGCGGAACAGCCACACCGACAAGCCGATGCTCTACAAGGTCGCCGCCGCCTGGGGCAGCCATGAGGGGTCGCTGGTCCTGTGGTGCGGGGTCATGGCGGTGTTCGGGGCGATCCTGGCACGGGCGCGCGGACTGCCGTTCGGGCTGAAGACCTCGGCGGTCGGGGTGCAGGGCGCGCTGACGACGCTGTTCCTGGCCTTCGCCGTCTTCACGTCGAACCCGTTCGTGCGGATCGCCGATGCGCCGGTCCAGGGCAATTCCCTGAACCCGCTGCTTCAGGACCCGGCGCTCGCGATCCATCCGCCGCTGCTGTATTTCGGCTATGTCGGGTTTTCGGTGACCTTCTCGCTCGCCGTCGCGGCCCTGATCGAGGGGCGGGCGTTTTCCGGCTTCTGGCCTGCCTGGGGTCGTTGGGTCCGGCCCTGGGCTCTGGCTAGCTGGGTGTTCCTGACGCTGGGCATCACGCTCGGCTCTTTCTGGGCCTATTACGAGCTGGGCTGGGGCGGCTGGTGGTTCTGGGACCCGGTCGAGAACGCCTCCTTCATGCCTTGGCTGGCGGGCGCGGCCCTGCTTCACAGCGCGGTCGTCACTGAGCGGCGCGGGGCTTTGGCCGGCTGGACGGTGTTCCTCGCGCTCCTGGCCTTCACCTTCTCGATGCTGGGGGCCTTCCTGGTCCGCTCGGGCGTCCTCACCAGCGTCCACGCCTTCGCCGTCGATCCGGAGCGCGGATTGATGCTGCTGGGCATTCTGGGCGTCGCGGCGGGCTCGGCCTTCGCCCTGTTCGCCTGGCGCGCGCCCCAGCTGAAGGGCGGCGGGATGTTCGCGCCGGTCAGCCGCGAGGGGGCCCTGGTCCTCAACAACCTGTTCCTGACGGTGGCGGCGGCGACGGTGCTGCTGGGGACGCTGTATCCCCTGATCCTGGAGGCGGCGACCGGCCAGACCATCTCGGTCGGGCCGCCTTACTTCGCCATGACCTTCACGCCCCTGATGCTGGTGGCCTTCATCATCCTGCCGGCTGGTCCGATGCTCAGCTGGAAGCGCGCCGACGCCAAGGGCGCGATCCAGCGGCTGGCGCTCGCCGGGGGGCTCGCCATCGCCTGCGGCTTCGCGGCCTGGTTGGCGTTCGAGCCGAAGAAGGCCCTCACGGCCGCCGGCATGGCCATCGGGGCCTGGTTGATCCTGGGGGCCCTGGCCGAGGTGGTCGAGCGGGTGCGCCTGTTCCGCGTGCCGGTGGCGGAGGTCCTGCGTCGCGCGCGGGGCCTGCCGATGGGGGCATGGGGCATGACCCTCGCGCACGCCGGGCTGGGGGTCTTCGTGCTCGGGGCGGTGGCCGAGACCAGCTTCAAGCTGGAAGCCGCCGACGCCCTGCCGATCGGCGGCAGCGTGATCGCGGGGCCGTGGAAGGCGACCCTGACCGACGTGCGCATCGTCGAAGGCCCCAACTATCTGGCCGAACAAGGCGTCGTCACCGTGACCTCGGTCGACGGCGTTGCGCCGACCCGCACCGTCACCTCCGAACGCCGCTTCTTTCCCGCAGGCGGGCAGACGACGACCGAGGTCGGCCTCGACTTCCGCGGGCTGGACGACGTCTATGTCGTGATGGGCGAGCGCCGGGCCACGCCGGGCGGCGAGCGCGCCTGGGCCGTGCGGCTGTACCACAACCCCTGGGCCCGGCTGATCTTCCTCGGCCCCGCGATCATGGCGCTGGGCGGCGTGCTGTCCCTGATGGATCGACGTCTGCGTCTGGCCATGCCGGGACGCCGCAAGCGGGTGGCGGCATGAGAGGGCGCGGCGCGATCCTGGCGCTCGCCCTGCTGATGACCGGCCCGGCCCTGGCCCAGGAGCCCGCCGCGCCGCCCGACCGACCCTTGCCCCAGGCCGCCCAGGAGGCGCGCGCCCAGGCCATCTTCGAGGTCGTGCGTTGCGTCGTATGCCAGCACGAATCCATCGCCGACAGCCCGGCCGGAATCGCCGGTGACATGCGTCGCCTGATCCGTGAGGAGATCTCCGGCGGTGCGACCGATCAGGCCATCAAGGATGACCTGGTGCGACGCTATGGCGACTATGTGCTGTTCACCCCGCCGGTGCGGACGGGGACATGGCTGCTGTGGTTCGGACCGGCCCTGCTGGTGCTGGCCGGAGGGGTGGCGATGGTGGCCTTCGTGCGTCGCCGAGCGCCGGCGGCCGCGCCGCTTTCGCCTGAGGAGGAACGTCGGCTGGCCGATCTTCTCCAAACCGAAACAGTTCGCCCCGATCCTGACGCATCGACGCCACACGACGGGCGTTGAGGGCGATCAAGGCTCATGCAGCGGCGGTTGGCCAATTGAAGCATCGCCCTATATCTAAAGACGAAACCGGGTCGATCCGACCTTTCCTTCTTGGGACCGAGCGAAACACACGATGCTGAAGCGCAAGGAATTCATCCTGGGGGCCGCGGTGGGCCTGACCTTCGCCGCCGCCGCGACCGCGGGCGGGGTGATCGACTGGCCGGGCGCCAACGCCCAGGAACGCACGGCCGTCGGTCGGCTGATCCCCTCGGCCGGCGCCTCCGGCCTCGCCTTCGCCCCGCCGCAGGGCGCGCCGCTCAGCTTCGCCGACATCTTCGACCAGGTCTCGCCCGCCGTGGTCCAGATCGACGTCGAGACGCGCATCGAACGCCCCACCGGCCTGGTTCAGATCCCCGGCCTGCCCCCTGGTTTCGGTTTCCGCCTGCCGGAAGGCCAGACGCCTCCGGGTGCCGAGGACGACGAAGACGCCCCGACCGCTCAGGGCGCGGGTTCGGGCTTCTTCATCTCGGCCGACGGCTTCATCGTGACCAACAACCACGTCGTCGAGAACGCCACCAAGATCACCGTCAAACTGTCCGACGGCCGCGAGATCGACGCCCGTCTGGTGGGCCGCGACGCCGACACGGATCTGGCGGTCCTGAAGATCGAGGGCTCGGATTATCCGTTCGTCAGCTTCGAGGAAGAGGCCGATCCCCGCGTGGGGGACTGGGTCATCGCCGTGGGCAACCCCTTTGGCCTTGGCGGCACGGCCACGGCGGGCATCGTCTCGGCCCGGGCCCGCGACATCTCCGACAGCCGTACGCCTTACACCGACTATCTGCAGATCGACGCGGCCATCAACCGGGGCAACTCCGGCGGGCCGACGTTCGACATCTATGGCCGGGTGATCGGCGTGAACTCGGCAATCTTCTCGCCGACCGGCGGCTCGGTCGGCATCGGCTTCGCCATCCCCGCCTCGATCGCCAAGCCGGTGACCGAGCGTCTGATGCGCGGCGAGACGATCCAGCGCGGCTACCTCGGCGTGCAGATCCAGAACCTGCTGGACGAATACCGCGCGCCGCTCGGCCTGTCGGACGATCAGGAAGGCGCCTACATCGCCGAAGTCACGGCCGGCGGCCCGGCGGCCCAGGCGGGTCTGCGCGAAGGCGACGTCGTCGTCGCCCTCAACGGTGATCCGATCACCACCTCGACCGAGCTGACCCGCCGGGTCGGTCAGGCCGCGCCGGGCGACGTCCTGCGGTTGGAAATCCTGCGCGAAGGGCGTCGTCAGACGATCAACGTCCGCTCGGGCACGCGCCCGTCCGACGTCAACGCGCTCAACGACAACCTGAACTCCGAGGATCCGGTCCAGCCGGGCCGTCCCGCGGCCCCGGCCGGCGAGGTGGTCGAAGGGATGACGGTCGCCCCGATCAGCGACGCCCTGCGGTCGCGCTATTCGATCGCCGAGGGGGTTCGCGGCCTGGTGATCACCGCCGTGGCGGAGACCTCGCGCGCCGGTCGCGCCGGGGTTCCGGCGGGCACCGTGATCCTGCAGGCCAACGGCCGGCCGGTCTCGACCGTGGCCGACCTGGAAAGCGTTGTCGCGGCGGCCCGCGCTGCGAGCCGCGAGAGCGTGCTGCTGCTGCTCCGCATCCCGGCGGGCAACCGGCCGTTCGTGCTGGAGCTGTCCGACAACGGATAGTCCCGACCCTGAACAAGCCTTAACTCCCTATGTCGCCGCCGATGGGCTACCGTCGGCGGCGACTTTGATTCCGGAGGGGCGTCACATGAAAATCCTGGTGGTCGAGGACGACGCCGAAGCGGCCCAGGCCATGGTGCGCGGCCTGACCGAGGCCGGCCATGTCGTGTCCCACGCCATCGACGGCGCCTATGGCCTGCTGGAGGCGCAGAAGGGTGCCTACGACGTCTATGTGGTCGACCGCATGATGCCGCGCCTGGACGGGATCGGCATGGTCGAGACCCTGAGGAAGGACGGCGACCAGACGCCGGTCCTGTTCCTGTCGGCCATGGGCGAGGTCGAGGACCGGATCACAGGGCTGAAGGCCGGCGGCGACGACTATCTGGTCAAGCCCTACGCCTTCGCCGAGCTGATCGCCCGGGTCGAGGCTCTGTCGCGCCGGCGCGAGACCGGCGGCGTCCAGACGGTGCTGAAGGTCGGCGATCTGGAGATGAACCTGATCGCCCGCACCGTGCATCGCGGCGCGACCGAGATCGACCTGCAGCCGCGCGAGTTCCAGCTGCTGGAGTTCCTGATGCGCCACGCCGGGCAGTCGGTGACCCGCACCATGCTGCTCGAGAAGGTGTGGGAGTACCACTTCGACCCCCAGACCAACGTCATCGACGTCCACATCAGCCGCCTGCGCTCCAAGATCGACAAGGGCTTCGACCGGGCGATGCTCCAGACGGTGCGGGGCGCGGGGTATCGGCTGGAGGCTTAAGCCTTCATGCGCCTGCCGTCCCTCTTTCGCAGGACGCCCTTCCGGCTGACGCTGCTGTTCCTGGCGCTGTTCGCGGCGGCGGCCAGCGCGATCCTGGCCTATGTCTATGTGGCCTCCGCCCAGGAAGCCCAGGCCCGGGCGAGGAACGCCGTCGAGCAGGAGAACGCGGCCCTGACCGCCGTCTTCCGCGAACGCGGGCCGGACGCGCTGAACCAGGCGCTGGTCGACCGGATCCTGACCGGCGGGACGTTCCTGTATCTGTACATGGACCGCGATGGCACCGGCATCACCGGCAATCTCAGCGTCACCGCCCAAGGCGAGGACGGACAGACGGCCGAGCGGGCGCTGAACCAGTCGCCGATTCTGAACTATGCAGGCGGGGAGGTCTGGGCGACATTCCGCTTCACCGACACGGACCCGGATGGACGCGTGATCCGGAAGGAGGCGTTCGGCGTCCAGACCACCCTGTCGAACGGCCAGATGCTCTATGTCGGCCAGGATCTGGGGGACACGGAGGCCTACCTTGGTCGCCTGACCCAGGCGCTATGGATGGCGATGGGCATGGTGCTGCTGCTGGGGGCCGGCGGGGGGCTGCTGATCAGCCGCAACGTCGAGCGCGCCATGGGGCGGCTGAACACCGTGGTCACGGCCGTGCAGGACGGCGACCTGAAGGCCCGCGTTGCCGTGCGGAACTCGGGCGACGAGCTGGACGAGCTGGGCCAGGGCATGAACCGCATGCTGGATCGGCTGGAGGCGTCGATGGCCTCTACCCGTCATGCCGGGGACGCCATCGCCCACGATCTGCGCTCGCCCCTGACGCGGATGCGGGCCAAGCTGGAGGTGGCCCTGATCGACGCCGAAGCCGGTCGGCTGGACGGGGTCGATGCCTTGCAGATCGCGCTTGAGGAAGCTGACGCCCTGCTGAAGACCTTCAACACCGTCCTTGCCATCGCCCGGCTTCAGGCGGCCGCCGGGCGGGTGCCCGACGCGGCCGTGTTCGACGCCGCCGACCTCGCCGCCGACATGGCCGAGCTGTACGAGCCCGCCGCCGAGGACAAGGGGCTGGATTTCTCGGCCGAGATCGAGCGTGGCCTGATGATCGAGGGTGCTCGCCCGTTCCTGGCCCAGGCCCTGGCCAACGTGATCGACAACGCCATCAAATATACGCCCACCGGCGGCGCGGTGAAGCTGCGCGCGCGTCGACGGTCGTCCGGCGAAATCGAATACTCCGTCACCGACACCGGCCCGGGCGTGCCGGAGGAGGATCGCGAGCGGGTCATCCAGCGCTTCGTTCGTCTGGACAACAGCCGCACCGAGGCGGGATCCGGGCTGGGGCTGTCCCTGGTCGGGGCGGTGATGGAGGCGCACATGGGCCGCATCCAGCTGGATGAGGGGCCAGGGGCCTATGGCAGGCACGGGCCGGGCCTGCGGGTCGCCCTGGTCCTGCCGCCCGCGAGCGCGGCGTGAGCGGCGGTCCGCTCGGGTCGCGGCTGGTCCCTTGCGGCCCGGTCCTCGATGCCGGGGCGGCGGATCGGGCACTGGAAGGACTGTCGGCCGTCGCGGCCGAGGGCGGCTGGTCCGGGACGCTGGATCAGGCGGGCCCGGCGCTCGCTCCGGTACTGGCCGCCTCGCCCTATCTCGCCGGGCTGATGCGTCGCTGGCCCGATCAGTTGCGCTCGGCGCTGGAGGACGATCCGGACGGGCGGCTCGCCGACATCCTGTCGCGCACGGCGGCATTGAGCGGCGGGGCCGACGACGTCCGCGTGCCGCTGCGCCGGCTGAAGGGCGAGCTGCATCTGTTGACGGCCCTGGCCGATCTCGGCGGCGTGTGGGACCTGGACGCCGTCACCCTGGCGCTCAGCCGGTTCGCCGACGTCTCGGCCGATGCCGCCCTGCGGGCCGTCGCCCACGATCAGCGCGAACGGGGCAAGCTGGTTTCGGGGCCCGACGACCCGCGCGGCCCGGTCCCCGGCCTGTTCGGCCTGGCCATGGGCAAGCATGGCGCCAACGAGCTAAACTACTCGTCCGACATCGACATCAGCCTGTTCTGGGAGCCGGAAGCGGTCATCCCGGCCCTGGCCGAGGGGGTTGAGCCGCAGCGGTTTCTGGACCGTCTGGCCCAGGCCTTCGCCCAGCTGATGCAGGAGCGGACGGGCGACGGCTATGTCTTCCGCGTCGATTTGAGGCTGCGCCCCGACCCGTCCTCGACCCCACCGGTGGTCGCGGTGCCGATGGCCTTGGACTACTACGAAAGCGTCGGTCAGAACTGGGAGCGCGCGGCCTTCATCAAGGCCCGGCCCGCGATCGGCGATCTGGGCGAAGGCGCGGCGTTCCTGAAGGCCCTGACCCCCTTCGTCTGGCGGCGCAGCCTGGACTATCAGGCCGTGCTCGACATCCAGTCGATCAAGCGACAGATCCATGTCCACAAGACCGGCGACGGTCTGGAGGCGGCCGGCGCGAACCTGAAGCTGGGGCGGGGCGGCATCCGCGAGATCGAATTCTATGCCCAGACCCAGCAGCTGATCCTGGGCGGCCGCGACCCGACGCTGCGCAGCCGCCGCACGGTCGATGCGCTGAAAGCCCTCGCCGACAAGGACCACATCCCCGCTGAGGTCGCCGCTGAGCTGACCATCGCCTATCAGCAGCTGCGTGGACTGGAACACCGCGTCCAGATGCTGGACGACGAACAGACCCACATCTTGCCTGCCGACGCCGGACGTCGAGCGGCGGTCGCGGCGTTGGCAGGCCACGGGGAGCTCGCGCGCTTCGACGGCGAGGTCGAGGCCCTGCTGATCGAGGTCAACCGCCGCTACGGCGATCTGTTCGAGGGCGAGGAGGCCCTGTCGTCGGATTTCGGCAGTCTGGTGTTCACCGGCGTGGAGAACGACCCCGAGACCCTGGCGACGCTGGAACGGATGGGGTTCTCCGACCCGACGGCGATCTCCGACGCCATCCGGTCCTGGCATCATGGGCGCATCCCGGCGACCCGGTCAGCGCGCGGCCGTGAGCTGTTCACGCGCCTGGCGCCCCGCCTGCTGACCGTCGCGGCCCGGACTGGGGCGGCCAACGCGGCGTTCCGCCGGTTCTCGGTCTTCTTTGCCGGGCTGTCGGCGGGTGTGCAGGTCCAGGCCCTGTTCCTGAACCAGCCCGAGCTGTTCCAGCGGATCGTCAGCGTCATGGCCTTCGCCCCCCGGCTGGCCCGGACGCTGGGGCGCTATCCGGCGGCGCTGGATTCCATGCTGGACGTTCGCTTCGAGACCGAGCTGGGCATCAACACCGGCCTGTTCGACCAGATGGAGGCCGAGGCCGCCGAGGCCGGCGATTTCGAAGGCGCGATGAACGCGGTCCGTCGCCTTCACCGCGAACAGGTTTTCCGGATCGGCATGCAGACCCTGACGGGCCGCATCGGCCCCCAGGCCGCTGGGCGGGGTTTCACCAACCTGGCCAATGCCGTCATGCGCACCCTGTCGGCCGCCGCCCTGGCCGAGACTGAACGCCTGGCCGGTACCATGGCGGGGTCGGTCGCCGTGATCGCCTTCGGCAAGGCGGGGTCCGGCGAGATGACGGCGGGCTCGGATCTGGATCTGATGACCGTCTATGACGCGCCCCCTGAAGCGATCTCGGCGGGCAAGGGCTGGGCCGCCGACGTCTTCTATGTGCGGTTCACCCAGCGGCTGATCTCGGCCCTGTCGGCCCATACGGCCGAGGGTGGTCTGTACGAGGTCGACATGCGACTGAGGCCCTCGGGGTCCAAGGGGCCGGTGTCGGTCCGGCTGTCGGGGCTGGATGCCTATTACGGGTCAGAGGCCGCGACGTGGGAGTTCATGGCTCTGACCCGCGCCCGGGTCGTCTGGGCCAGCGATCCGGCGTTCGCCACACGCGCCGCTGGGGCGATCGAACAGGCCCTGCGCCGTCCTCGTCCGGGCGTCGATGTCGCGGGCGATGTGCGGGCGATGCGCGACCTGATGGCGCGCGAGCGTCGGCCGGAAGGGTTCTGGGATCTGAAGCTCGCGCCCGGCGGCCTGGTCGATGCCGAGTTCGTGGGACAGTATCGCCAGCTGGCGGCCGCCGCAGAAGGTCGCCCGCTCACCGTCTCGACGCTGGAGCAGTTGTCGCGCGACCCGGCCCTCCATGAGGCGTGGCGGCTTCAGCAGGGCTTGGCCCAGTTGCTGGCCTGCGCCTTCGACGACAGGGCCGATGTCGAGGCCGAACCCGCGACCTTCCACGCCAGGCTCGCGGCGGCGGCGGGGCAGGCGGACTTCCCGGCGCTGATCCGACGCCTGGAACAGGTGCGTGCCGAGGCGCGTGACGCCTTCGACGCGGTCTTGCCGCCGCCCACCGACGGATAACCGGGGCGCTCTCGTTAGACGTCGGTGGGGATGCCCGGGCGGCGGTGACCGCGGCCCATCGGAGAGACGATATGAAGATCAAGACCCTGACCGTGCTGGCGATCGGAACCCTGGCCCTGACCGGTGCCGCCAATGCCCAGCAACGCGGTCCCGGCCGCGCCGACGCCGACGGTGACGGCCGTGTCAGTCAGGCCGAGTTCGTCTCGGCACGAACCGCGCGCCTGACCGAGGCCGACGCGAACCGCGACGGCGCCGTCTCGCCCGAAGAAGCCCAGGCCGCCCGTCAGGCCCGGCGCGCCGAGCGACGCGGCCAGATGTTCACCCGCCTGGATGCCGATCGGAACGGCGCGATCAGCCAGGCCGAGTTCGAAGCCGCGCGTCCCGAACGCGCCGGTCGCGCCGGCCAGCGGATGCAGCGTCATGAGCGTCGCGCCGGTCGTGACATGGAGCGCGGTCCGGTGCAGATCGAACAGGCTCGGACCCGCGCGATCGAAGGCTTCGCCAGGCTGGACGCCGACCGCGACGGCTATTTGAGCGAGGTCGAGCGTCAGGCGGCCCCCGCCCGCATGCGGCAGGCCCGCCAGGAACGCCGGGCCCAGCGTCAGGTCGAACAGGGTGGGGCGTCGCGTCCGGCGTCCGCTTCGGAGTAGGGTCGGTGTCGGGACAGGCCGGGTTCGCCCGGCCTGGGCCCTCACGCGGAAAGGGACCGATTGGCGGCCGTTGTCGACCCCGACGAGGATCTGGTGCGCCGCGTGGGTCAGGGCGACCCCGCGGCCATTCAGGCCATGGTGGCGCGCAAGCTGCCGCGCATGATGGCTTTGGCCCAGCGCATGCTGGGCGACGCGGGTGAGGCTGAGGATGTGGCGCAGGAGGCCATGATGAAGGCCTGGAAACAGGCGCCGCGCTGGACGCCGGGCAAGGCGAAGTTCGACACCTGGCTGCACCGGGTGGCGCTGAACCTCTGCTACGACCGGCTGCGGCGTCGGCGCGAGATTTCGGTCGAGACGCCGCCGGACCGGCCCGACCCCGGCCCGGCCCCGGATCGGGGTTTGCTGGCGGCCGAGTTGGGCCGGCGCGTCGATGGCGCCTTGAAGGCGCTGCCAGAGCGCCAGCGCGAGGCCATCGTGCTGTGCCACTATCAGGAGCTCGGCAACATCGAGGCGGCCGGCCTGATGGGCGTCAGTGTCGAGGCTCTGGAAAGTCTTTTGGGGCGGGGACGTCGCGCATTGCGCGCCGCCCTCGCCGATCTGGCGCCGGGTGCCAACCCGGATGCCGTGGGAGGAAGAGGATGAACGCCGACCGCATGCGCGATCTGGCCGAGGCCTGGGGCGGTGACCTGCGTCGCTGGCCGGACACGGAACGCGAGGCCGCCGAGCATTTCGCGCGCACACAGCCGGGCGAGGCCGAGCGCGCCCTGTTCGCGGCACGTCAGCTCGATGCCGCTCTGGGTGCCGCGCCGCGTGCGGTGGTCTCGGCGGAGCTGCGCCATCGGGTGATCGCTTCGGCGGCTGCGGCGGGTCTGCGCGCGCGCGCGGTCTGGCCCGGGCTGCGGCGGTTGTTATGGATCGGCGGGGCGGGCTGGGCGGCGGCGGCCTGCGCGGGCATCGTGTTCGGTCAAGTGCTGACCAGCGATTTCGAACGCCAGGTCCAGCTGGACGTGGTGCTGGAGCAGGCCTCGGTCGGCGGTCTGGATGACACGGCGGTGCTGGGATGAACCCGCGCCTGCTCGCCATCATCCTGGGGATCGCTCTGGCCATCTCGGTCGGGATCAACCTTTTCGCCGCGACGGCAGCCGTGACCGCCCTGTCCGGTCAGCGGGATATCGAGCGCGAGCTTCAGACGCGCCGAGACGGCGAGCGACGGCCCTCCGCTCGCGAGTTGCTGGCGACGCTCGAACCCGAGACCCGCCGTGAGGTTCGTCGGGCCCTGCGCGAGGCGGGTCTGCGTGCCCGACCCGACTTCCAGGCCGCGCGGCAGGCTCGGGCCGAAGCCGTCGAGGCCGCGCGGGCAGAGCCGTTCGACCGGGCGCGGGTGGATGCGCTACTGGCGACGTCCCGTCAGGCGGAGCTGCGAGGCCGCGAACGGCTGGAGACCGATGCTCTGGCCGTGCTGGCGACGCTGGACCCCGAGGATCGTCAGGTGGTTGCCGCGATCCTGGCTGGTCGCAGCCGAGGCGGTCGCGACCGCCAGGCTGACCCGCGCTCAGGCAGCGAGGCTCCGCGAGCCGAGCGGTAGCGCCCCCAGCCCGCGCTCAGGCAGCGAGGCTCCGCGAGCCGAGCGGTAGCGCCCCCAGCCCGCGCTCAGGCAGCGAGGCTCCGCGAGCCGAGCGGTAGCGCCCCCAGCCCGCGCTCAGGCAGCGAGGCTCCGCGAGCCG
>CANJLQ010000019.1 GCA_947475735.1 Caulobacteraceae bacterium | reverse complement strand
TCAGGCATGGTGGTCAACAACTCCTCGGCCGCCCTGTCGGCCATGGGGTTCAAGACCCCGGTCAAGGTCCTGGGCGACGCCTTCTTCGACTTCCAGGGCCTGGCCGACCAGCAGCCGATCGACGCCTTCTGGACCAACCCCACGCCCCCCGACGACGCCCTGTTCAACCGCTTCCGCGCCCACGTCATCGCCCGCACACAGGTCAACGGAAACTACCACGAACCCCGAGCCCTCAAACCCACCGCAAAAGCCCTCGCAAGACGATTCGCAGCCGTCCGGTAAAAGCAAAGGGGAGGACGGGGGAGTGTATCCCGCGAGGGGGCTCCGACGTAGCTGGATGAACCCCTCATCGTCCCGGAGCCCGCGCATGTCCCTTCCGACCCGTCTCGCCCTCGTCGCCACCCTGGTCCTCGCCGCCTGCACGCCGGGAGAGCCCGCGACGGCCGAGCCGCCGGCTCAGTCGGGCCCTGACAGCGGCCGTCGCGAGGTCGCGCTGTTCGCCGGCGGCTGCTTCTGGTCGACCGAAGCGAACTTCGAGCGCATTCCGGGCGTGGTCTCGGCCGTCTCCGGCTTTGCCGGCGGTCGGGTGGCCAATCCGAGCTACGAACAGGTTGTCAGGGGCGGCACCGGACATCTGGAGGCGGTTCAGGTGACCTATGATCCCACGCGCATCACCTATCGCCAGCTGGTCGACCGGTTCTGGCGCACCATCGACCCGACCGATCCGGACGGCCAGTTCTGCGACCAGGGTCCGTCCTATGCCACCGCGGTCTTCGCCACCGCAGCCCAGCGTCCGGTCGCCGAGGCCTCGCGTCGGGCCGCCGCGGCCGTGGTGGGTGAGCGACGTTTCGTCACGCCCGTGCGCGACGCCGTCCGTTTCTGGCCCGCCGAAGCCTATCATCAGGACTTTGCCCGGCTGAACCCGGTCCGCTACGGCGGCTACAGCCGCTTCTGCGGGCGCGAGGCCCGGCTGCGCGCCGTCTGGGGCTAAGCCGACCTGCACTGTGGCGCCCGTGTCACCCAAGGGAGCTGTCACACCTCTGTCACAACACTGTCGTCGCTCGTTCCGACTGCGGGCCTAGACGGGGCGAGATTTCGACGTGGCTCCTTGCGGCCACATTTCGCGCGCCGGGCCGCCGCTCGGACCATCCTGGGGATACATGATGACCAACCGCTCTCGGGCAATCTGGGCGAGCACCGCCCTCCTGACGTCGCTCGCGATGTCGACCGCCGTCTACGCGCAGGACACCACCTCGGCGGTCCGGGGCACGGTCATCGGCAATGACGGCTCGGCCGTCGCCGGCAGCACCGTCACCCTGACCCACCTGCCCTCGGGCACGACCCTGACCACGATCACGGGCAATGACGGCATCTTCAACGCCCGCGGCCTGCGCCCGGGCGGCCCCTACCGCATCGAGGCCTCCTCCTCGGCCGGCGGCGGAACGCTGGACGACGTCAACCTGGTGGTCGCCGACACGACTGACCTGACCGTCTATCTGGACGGCGGCAACACGGTTGACGACATCGTCGTCGTCGGCATCCGCGACGTGACGGCCGACAACACCGGCGTGACCTCGGTGCTGAGCCGTGAAGACGTCGCCGGCGTCGTCTCGGTCAACCGCGACATCCGCGACCTGGCCCGCCGCAACATCCTCGTCTCGCAGAACACGCGCGGCGACGGAGGCATCTCGATCGCCGGCTCCAACCCGCGCACGAACCGCGTCACCATCGACGGCACCCAGGCCCAGGACGACTATGGTCTGAACACGGGCGGCCTGCCGACCCGTCGCGGCCCGGTCTCGATCGACGCCATCGAGCAGTTCAGCGTCAGCGCCGTTCCCGTCGACGTCGAGAACGGCGACTTCTCGGGCGGCGCGCTCGATGTGGTCCTGCGCTCGGGCGGCAACGACTTCCGCGGCACCGCCTTCGTCAACTATCTGAACGACGGCCTGGTCGGCACCTCGATCCGCGGCGTCGAAATCCCCAGCCAGATCACCCAGGAGAACTACGGCTTCTTCTTCTCGGGCCCGCTGTGGCGTGATCGGCTGTTCTTCGCGGCCTCCTACGAAACCTATGAGACGGTCGACCAGACCGCGACCGGCCCGACCGGCGGCGGCTTCGCGAACTCGATCCGCGGCATCACCCAGGCCAACCTCGACAGCTTCGTGAACCTGTTCAACACGGCCTACGCGTCGGACTTCGACGTGGGTTCGATCGCCCGCACCAAGCCGATCACGGACGAAAAATACACCGTCAAGCTGGACTGGAACATCACCGACAGCCAGCGTCTGTCGCTGACCTATCGCAGCGCCCAGTCGGCCCTCATTCAGCGCACCAACCTCAGCACCTCTTCGGCGGGCTTCGATTCGCAGTGGTACCTGACGGGCGAGGACGATCAGGCTTACGCGGCTGAACTGAACTCGCAGTGGACCGACAACTTCTCGACCCAGCTGCGCGTAACCTACCGCGACTACGTCCGCCTGCAGGATCCGCCGTCGGGCCAGTTCTTCTCCGACATCACGGTCTGTTCGGACGCGACGCGCATCGTCACCTCGAACGCGATCACCGGATGCGGCTCCAACTCGGTCTACCGCTTCGGTCCCGACCAGTTCCGCCACGCCAACTTCCTGACGACCGACAACCTGCAGGTTCAGTTCAAGGGCGAGTATTCGCTCGGTGACAATCTGTTCAAGTTTGGCTACCAGCGCCAGGACGTCGGCATCTACAATCTGTTCGTGCCGAGCAGCAATGGCGTCTACTACTTCGACTCGCTGGCCGATTTCCAAGCCGGTCAAGCCAGCCGCCTGATCTACAACAACGCCATTTCGGGCGTTAAGGCCGATGGTGCTGCGGAGCACGACTACACGGTCAACTCGCTGTTCTTCCAGGACACGCTGCAACTGTTCGACAACTTCAACATCCAGGCCGGCTTCCGCTACGACTGGTATGAGAGCGAAGACAAGCCCGCCTTCAACCAGAATTTCGTCAATCGCGTCGGCTTCACCAACCAGACGACCTATGACGGCATCGAGATCCTGATGCCGCGCGCCTCGTTCGAGTGGGAAGTCAACGACTGGTTCACCCTGAACGGTGGCCTGGGCCTGTTCTCGGGCGGTATCCCGGACGTCATCGTCACCAACAGCTTCGGCAACACCGGTGTCCTGACCTCCCAGATCCAGATCGAGCGCAACGTCGATGGCACCTTCCGCGAAACGACCGGTGCCGCCGGCTTCACCCAGGCCGTCGGTGCCGCCGCGCTGAACATCAACCTTACGGACCCGACCTTCGGCTACGCGATCCCGGCGGCGGTGCGCGCGGTGCAGGGCGGTGCTGTCGCTCCGACGGGTTCGGAAGTGAATGCCCTGTTCCCGACCTTCGACATCCCGTCGGACTGGAAATACTTCCTGACCGCGACCGTCGAGGCCCCGGAAGGCTGGGCCAACGGCTTCCTGCCGTCCTTCGCTGCTGCTGCGGTGGACAACTGGCGCGTCAACTTCGACCTGGTCTACACCCAGGTGAACAACGCCGTGTCGTTCCGCGACTTCCGCGCCCAGCCCCTGCTGGTCAACGGCGTGCGGCAGTTCACCCCGGACGGTCGCCTGCGGTATGACGGCATCCTGGGCACCACCGCCCAGCGCACCGCCTTCGGCATCACCTCGACCAATCCGGGTTCGAACCGCGACATCGTCGCCTTCAACGTCAAGGAGGGCGAAAGCTACTCCTTCGGCGTCAGTGCCGAACGGTCCTTCTTCGACCGCGACCTGAACGTGCTGGTCGGCTATGCGCGCTCCAACATCGAAGACCGCGTCTCGGGCGTTCGCTTCGGTTCGACCGCGTCGTCGCTGTACGGCACCGGCCCGTCGCGCCTCGATCCCAACGAGGAAGCCTACGGCACCGCCTTCGAGGAAATCACCAACCGCTGGAAGGCCGAGGTCAACTACTCCAACAACTTCTTCGGTGACCTGGAGACCCGGTTCAACCTGTTCGGCGAGATCCGCGACGGCCGTCCGATCAGCTTCGTCATGAGCGACACGGCCTCGGCCCGCAGCCCGACCTTCGGGGTCAACCGCGGCGGCCAGCTGCTCTTCGTGCCGGACTTCAACGCCCCCAGCGCGACCAACCCGCTGCAGTTCGGCTCGGTCATCTTCGACACCGCCGCCAGCCGCGACCGCTTCCGTCAGCTGGTCGACACCTTCGGCCTCGAGTACGGCCGGATCGTCGAAAAGGGCGAAGGCTCGGACGACCAACCGGAGACCTACCAGATCGATCTGCAGTTCAGCCAGGAACTGCCGTCCTTCTTCCTGCCGGGCCGGTTCAAGTTCGTGGCCGACATCCAGAACCTCGCCAACCTGCTCAACGACGAGTGGGGTATCGTCGAGGAGTTCGGGGACACCCTGACGCTCATCAACGCCCAGTGCGCTGACGCGGCCGGCGTGGTTCAGAGCGGTGTGGGCAACCCCGTCTGCTCGACCTACCGCTACTCGAGCCCCAGCTCGACGGCCGACATCAGGAACCGCGACAACAACGGTCGTTCGTTCTGGGCCATCCAGCTGGGCCTGCGCTACGAGTTCTGATCCCCGCGATCAGGCCCGACGATCAAGGCGGCTCCGAAAGGGGCCGCCTTTTTCTTTGACCGGCTGCCGGCGGCCTTCGGTTGAAGTCGGTGGCAGGGGGCCCTATCTGGCGCGGTCCCGTCGCCGCGTCCCAAGGAAGCCCCGAACGCCATGTCCTTCGCCTCGCCCGTCCCCGCCGAATGGTCGCCCCACCGGGCGATGTGGGTCGGCTGGCCCAGCCACGGCGAGCTGTGGGAGGACAATCTCGAACCCGCTCAAGACGAGGTGGAGGCCCTGGTGCGCGCGCTCGCCGGACCGGGTCGCGAACGCGTCCGGCTGATGGTCGGCAAGCCGGACGCGCTGGAAGACGCCTGCGCGCGCTTCGCCGGCGTCGACGCTGTCGAGATCAGCGACGGCCGGTTCGGCGACATCTGGCTGAGGGACACCGGCCCGATCTTCGGCCCGGGCTCTGCGCGCGCGGCGGCGTTCCGGTTCAATGGCTGGGGCGGCAAGTACGACCTCGAGCATGACGACACCGTCGCCGAGCAGATCGGTCAGGCCTCGGCCACGCCGCTGGACCGGCACGACTTCATTCTCGAGGGCGGGGCGCTCGACCACGACGGGCAGGGGACCATCCTGACCACCCGCCAGTGCCTGCTGAATCCGAACCGCAACGCCGGCTGGACCGAGGCGGCGGCCGAAACGGCCCTGAGCGAAGCCATCGGCGCGCGAAAGGTGTTGTGGCTGGGCGACGGCCTGCTGAACGACCATACCGATGGCCACGTCGACAACCTGGCCCGCTTCGTCGCGCCGGGGGTGGTGGCCTGTCCGATCGGCTGGGGCCGGAACGACCCCAACCACGCGGTCTATGACGCCGTGGCGCGAGACCTGTCGGCGATGACCGACGCCGAGGGTCGACCGATCCAGCTGCTGCGTCTGCCCTCGCCGGGTCTGGTGCTGGACGAGGACGAGCGGCCCGTCCCGGCCAGCCACATGAATTTCCTGATCGCGAACGGGGCCGTGATCGTGCCGACCTATGGCGACGAGGCGGCGGCGCGCCTGGTCTGCGAGGGGCTGGCGACGGTGTTCACCGACCGCGAGATCATCCCCCTGCCGTCGACGGCGATCCTGTCCGGCGGCGGATCCTTTCACTGCATCTCCCAGCAGGAGCCCGCCTGATGGCCCGCACGATCAGCGTCGCCGCGATCCAGACCGCCTATGGCGAGGACATGGACGCCAACATCGACAAGACCATCGGCTTCGTGCGCGAGGCGGCGTCGAAGGGCGCGCAGGTGATCCTGCCGTCCGAACTGTTTCAGGGTCCCTATTTCTGCGTGAGCCAGGAGGAACGCTGGTTCGGCACGGCCTATCCGTGGCGCGAGCATCCGGCGGTCGTGGCGATGCAGCCGGTCGCGGCGGAACTGGGCGTCGCCATCCCCGTCTCGATCTTCGAGCGCGAGGGGCCGCATTATTTCAACAGCCTGGTCATGCTGGACGTCGACGGCTCGGCCCTGGGGGTCTATCGCAAGAGCCACATTCCCGACGGCCCCGGCTATCAGGAGAAATACTATTTCCGGCCCGGCGATACGGGCTTCAAGGTCTGGAACACGCGCCACGGTCGGGTCGGCGTCGGAATCTGCTGGGACCAGTGGTACCCCGAAACCGCGCGGGCCATGATGCTGATGGGGGCCGAGGTCCTGATGTATCCGACGGCGATCGGGTCAGAGCCCCACGATACCGAGCTGGACACGGCCGAGCCCTGGCGGCGCGCGATGCAGGGCCATGCGGTGTCCAACGTCGTGCCGGTCGTGGGGGCCAACCGGATCGGCCACGAAGCGGTGACGGAGGCCGGCCAGGTCTTTTACGGCTCGTCCTTCATCGCCGATCACCGGGGCGATCTGGTCGAAAGCCTCGGCCGGGACGAGGAGGGGGTGCTGGTCCATGCCTTCGACCTGGACTTCCTGGATCGCCACCGGGCCGCCTGGGGCTTCTTCCGCGATCGGCGGACCGATCTGTACGGCGCGCTGGCCCAGCCGCGCCCGGCCTGAGGTCAGAACGGCCACCAGCGATAGAGCGTGCGGTTGTTCCGGACGACGTTGCGGGCCGCGTTGTCCCCGTCGTCGAGACTGGACCCGAACGGCCACCCCGCGTCGTCGGCGCAGTACCGCCGCCGGCCCTCGCGGGATCCGACGACGATCACGCGGGGCCTCAGCCACGATGTGCCCTCGAACTGGTTGTCGGCGATGAGGTTGTCGGTCGGGGCCTGATGCCGGATGACCCCGTCCTCGCCGCAGTTGCGATACAGGAAGACGCCGCCTTGGTCGGCCTGCTGGAAGCGATTGCCGACGATGCGATTGCCCGCCGACCCGTCGACGGCGATCTGCTCGCGGCCCGTCACGATGTCGAACTGGACTCCCTCGATGACTGTGCCCGCGCTCTCGGCGTCCAGATAGATCGCGGTGGAGATGGATCGGCCGACGAACCGGCCGCCGGTCACCGTGACGCCGGTGACGCCCGGCCCGACATAAAGCGGGATCGACCCCGTCGCCACGACGGTCGTCCGGTCCAGCGCGATGTCCGTCGGGGCCGCCGCCTGTGCGCGTTCTGTGTGACCAGTCGCGCGCGACGAGGCCCGTAGCTCGTCGATGCGGCCTTCGGCGCCCAGACCCCAGATGCGGACGTTGCCGTGCAGGGTGCAGTCGGTGACGCGAACGCCGCGCGGTCGGCTCCAGCCCTCGCTGTCGCGACGCGACCGGATCGACAGGGTCGGGGTCCGCGTCGTCGAGGCCGCGCCCGGGCGTCCAACCGCACCGCCCCTGCAGTCCAGCCCCGCGCCTGACCCTTCCGCGCCCTCGATCACCACGGGCCGCACCACCGTCATGCCGGGCGTCAGGGTGGCAAAGCAGGTCAGGCGAAAGGGGGCCGTGTCAGCCGTCGAGGTCAGGGCGGCCACGGTCTCGGCCGGGCAGACGGGTGTAGAGAGCAGGGCGGCGGTGAGGGCGATCCAGGACACGGTGGACCCGCCCGTTCAGGGCAGGGGAAGGGCCAGGGCCGCGCGTTCGGCGGCGCAGGCCGGGCTGGTCCGTCCGGCGGCACGCGCCGTTGCGATCTCGATGCGAGCCGCCTGCCCGTCCGCGACAAAGGACGGCGTCCGCGCGAGGTCCTCGAACACGGCCAGTCCCAGCGCCTCGCCGGCAGCGACGTCGGAGGGGTAGTGCATGGCGCAGACCATCCGGCTGACCCCGATCTGGTGACCGATCTCGCGCAGGGCCTCTGCCCGGTCGGGGACGAGAGCGGCGAGGGCGGCGCCATAGGCAGCGCCGACGGAGGCGCTGCCGGACGGATGGGACGCGCTGGCCCGGCCCGCAGGGCTCAGGACCTGACAGGCGGGACGCTGGGGGTCCACGGCGACGGGTCGGGGCCGGTGCGCGCGGGCCTTGGCGATTTCGGCCGCTTCATTGGCATCGTGCAGAACACGGGTCAGAAGGGCGACCAGTCGGGGGCTTTCGGCCGCCTCGACCCGGAACCCGAGCGCGCAGTCGAAATGCGCTAGGGCGATGGCGGGGCGAAGCTCGGCCTGGCGGGTGGCCAGCAGCCAGCGGTCACCGTTCTCCAGTCGCCTGAGCCGTTCGGACGCCGCGACGTCGTCCGCCGCCTCGGTCGAGCCGTCCTGAGGAGCCGTCGGAACGGCCCGCGCCAGGTCCGCCAGGTGCTCGGGGGTGAGATATCCTTCAGACGCGCGCTGCCCCTCCTGGGCCGCCGCGCCGGGGCCAGGGGCCAAGGCCGAGCCAAGGGCCAGCGCCCCCGCCACCATCAGGCCGGCCGCAGACCTCATCCGGCCGCGCTCCAGCTGAGCTGGACCGAGGTCCGTCCTTCCGGCGTGGGTGAGGCCACCACCTGAAGATTGTCTTGATCCCTGGCGGCACCGTAGGCGCGGGCCTCCCCCTGGTTCATGGCCATGACGGAGGCCAGGCCGGCCGCCTCGGCTCGGGCGCGGTGAAACGCGATGACGGTCTCCGGGTCCGCGTCGGTCAGATAGGTGACCAGGCCGCCCGGTCCGCTGGGGCCGGTCGCCGCGATCGCTTCATCGTCCACCGAGCCGCCAGGATAGAGGACCGCGAAAGCCGGGGCGCCATCGGCCGCCGGTTGTGCCGGGGCGGCGGGCGCTTGGGTGGGCAAGGCGGCGTCCGCCGTCACCTCCGGCACCGTCGCAGTCCGCTCGGCCGCGTCCGGGGTCGATACGGTCGCCGTCGGGCTTTCGGCGCGCTCGCATCCCGCCAGACCACCGATCGCGGTCACGCACACTGCGACCGCCCAATAACGCTTCATCCCTGGTCGTCCCGTTCGACGTACTGTTGACGGCACCGTGGCCCATCGATGGGGCGTCAGCAAGGCGTCAACCGTTCAGCGACCTCAGTCGAAGATGTCGAAGATACTGTCGCGCTTCTTCTTTTTGTAGCGGTAGTCGTCGTCGTGGTCCCGGTAGCGCGGCTGCTCGCGATAGCCCTGCGGGGGGTGCGGCGGTTGCGCCCAGGGGCTGGGTTGGGGCGGCGGGGCCGGGGCATAGGCGGGGGCCGCCGTCGGGGCCTGCTGCACGGCCGTCGCCGCCGACTGTTCCATCAGCTTCTCGAGCTCGCCCCGATCCAGCCACACGCCCCGGCAGGTCGGGCACATGTCGAACTGGACCCCGCCCCGGTCGAGGGTCTGCATCTGCGCGTTGTCGTTGGGGCACATCAGAAGGGGCATCGGCGGGTCCTTGGGCTGTGACGGGTCAACCCTGAACGTGAGGCCTCTCAACCGTCGGCGCAACCGGGCGGGGCGTCGCGCCGGTCCGATGTCTGCCACCTTCTGCCGATCGTGAGCGCTCGCCACCTTGGGAAGATGGGCGGTTCCCGCTAGAAGCGGCGTCACCTCCACCGCCTTCGAGAACCCTCATGCGCTATCTGCACACCATGGTCCGGGTCGCTGACCTGGACGCCTCGCTTCATTTCTGGACGACGCTGCTGGGTCTTCAGGAGGTCCGCCGCATGGAGAATGAGAAAGGTCGCTTCACCCTGGTCTTCCTCGCCGCGCCCAAAGATCTGGAGCGGTCGGCGGCCGAGCGGTCGCCAGAGGTTGAGCTGACCTACAACTGGGACCCGGAGGACTACACGGGCGGTCGCAACTTCGGCCATCTGGCCTACCGCGTGGACAATATCTACGACGCCTGCCAGCGGCTGATGGACGGGGGCGTGGTCATCAACCGCCCGCCGCGCGACGGCAACATGGCGTTCGTCCGCTCGCCCGACGGGATCTCGATCGAGCTCTTGCAGGAAGGCCCGGCCCTGGCTCCCGCCGAGCCGTGGTCGTCGATGCCGAACACCGGCAGCTGGTAATGCGGGCCGTCCTGCCGGTGGGGGCGGTGTTGATGCTGGCCGCCTGCGCTTCGACGTCCGAGACCAATCCGGGGCGCACCGCGACCGAACAACTGTTGATGGCGCGCGCCGCCGATCTGGCGGTCGAGGATCTGCGTCTGCCGATCCCCGAGACGGCCCGGGTCTATGTCGAGAGCCGCTATCTGCAGGGCGAGGGGTCCGCCTATGCCGCCTCGGCGGTTCGTGGTGCCCTGTCACGCGCCGGGCATGCGCTCGCCGATGACCGGCATGATGCGGATGCGATCTTCGAACTGCGGGCCGGGGCCCTGTCCCTGGAGCAAATGCGCCGCGTCGTTGGCTTGCCGCCCTTGGCCGTGCCGATCAACGAGAACTTGAATGTGGTCTCGATCCCGGAGCTCAGCCTTTACAGCCGCCGCGACCGGGTCGGCGTGGCCGAGTTTTCGGGCTTCGTCTACGATGCGCATACCGGTGCCCCCCTGGGGGCCGTCTCGCCCATGATCGGCGAATACCGCATCCGCAGCCACAAGGTGCTGATGATGGTCACCTGGGGCCAGCAGTCCGCCCGTCCCGGCGAACGCGATCCCGGCGACAGCTGGCGGGAGTTCTAGTCCCCGGCCACGCCTGAGCCGGTGACGGACCGGTTCTGCCCGCCTATGTTCGCCGGATGTCCGACACCGCCGCGCCCGAAGCTTCCGACCGCCCCCTGACCCAGGACGGCCCGCCGATCCGGCTGTGGCTGATCGACGCCTCGGCCTACATCTTTCGCGCCTACCACGCCCTGCCGCCCCTGACGCGCAAGTCCGACGGCCTGCCCGTGGGCGCGGTCCAGGGCTACTGCAACATGCTGTGGAAGCTGTTGAAGGACATGAAGGGGGCGGATGGGCCGACCCATCTGGCCGCCATCTTCGACCATTCGGAAAAGACGTTCCGGAACGACCTCTACGACCAGTACAAGGCCAACCGATCGGCCCCGCCCGAGGACCTGATTCCGCAGTTCCCGCTGGTGCGCGAGGCGACCAAGGCCTTCGGCGTCCACTGCGTCGAACTGCCCGGCTACGAGGCCGACGACCTGATCGCGACCTATGCCTGCAAGGTCAGGGACGCCGGCGGGGAATGCGTGATCGTCTCGTCCGACAAGGACCTGATGCAGCTGATCGGGCCGTCGGTGGTCATGTGGGACCCGATGAAGGACCGGCGTCTCGCCGAAGAGGCGGTGATGGAGAAGTTCGGCGTCACGCCGGACAAGATGATCGACCTTCAGGCCCTGATCGGCGACAGCGTCGACAATGTGCCAGGCGCCCCCGGCATCGGCCCCAAGACCGCCGCCCAGTTGCTGGACGAATACGGCGACCTCGACACCCTGCTGGAGCGGGCGGGCGAGATCAAACAGCCCAAGCGGCGCGAGACCCTGATCAATTTCCGCGACCAGATCCTGCTCAGCCGCGAGCTGGTGAAGTTGACCTGCGACGCGCCCGCGCCCGAGCAGATCGAGGATTTCGCCGTGCGCGATCCCGATCCCGCGACCCTGTCGGCCTTTCTGGAGCTGATGGAGTTCCGCTCGCTGGCCCGGCGGATTGGCGACGGCAAGCTGGCGGGCCATGACGGCTCGGCCTTCGCCCCGCCGCGCCCGGCCCCGATGAGCGCCCCGGTCATCTCGCCCCGCTACGCGCCGCAGGCGGTGTCGGCGGACGTCGAGAAGCAGGCTTTCGACCACGAGGCCTATCACTGCATCCAGACGCTGGAGGCGCTGGACGCCTTCATCGCCCGGGCGACCGAAGCCGGCGTGGTCGGTTTCGATACCGAGACGGACGCCCTGTCGGCGACCCATGCGGGGCTGTGCGGGGTGTCGCTGGCCATCGGACCGAACGACGCCTGCTATGTGCCCCTGACCCACGAACACCCGCCCATCGAGGGCGCGGGTGGGCTGGACTTCGGCGGCGAGGGCGATGCGCGTGAGCCCCTGACCCAGCTGGACAAGCCGACGGTTCTGGCGCGGCTGAAGACCCTGCTGGAAGACCCCGCTATCCTGAAGGTCGTTCAGAACGGCAAGTACGACCTCGCCGTCATGGCGCGCCGTGGCATCCGCGTCGCCCCGATCGACGACACCATGCTGATCTCCTACGTCCTGGAAGGGGGACTGCACGGCCACGGCATGGACGAGCTGAGCCGCCTTCACCTCGGCCACGACCCCATCCCGTTCAAACAGGTCGCGGGCACCGGCAAGGCGCAGAAATCCTTCAAGCATGTCGAGCTGAAGCCGGCGACCTGCTATGCCGCCGAGGACGCGGACGTCACGCTGCGGCTGTGGCGTATCCTGAAGCCCCGATTGGCCCGCGAGGGTCTGGCCACGGTCTATGAGACGCTGGAGCGCGGCATGCCGCCGGTGCTGGCGGACATGGAGCTGGCCGGCATCCGGGTCGATCCCGACCGCCTGCGTCGCCTCTCGTCCGAGTTCGGCCTGCGCATGGCCGAGCTGGAAACCAAGGCCCACGAGATGGCGGGGCGGCCCTTCAACGTCGGTTCGCCCAAACAGATCGGCGACATCCTGTTCGGCGAGCTGAATCTGCCTGGCGGCAAGAAGACCGCCTCGGGCCAGTGGGAGACAGGGGCCGCGACCCTGGACGGCCTGGCCGAGACCCATGAATTGCCGCGCGTGCTTCTGGAATGGCGACAGCTGTCCAAGCTGAAGGGGACCTATACCGACGCCCTGGTGGCGGCGATGGACGCGACCACCGACCGGGTCCACACCTCGTATCAGCTCGCGGCGGCGACGACGGGGCGTCTGGCATCCAGCGATCCCAACCTTCAGAACATCCCGATCCGCACCGAGACTGGTCGTCAGATCCGCCAGGCCTTCATCGCCAGGGACGGCCACGTCCTGATCAGCGCCGACTACAGCCAGATCGAGTTGCGGCTGCTTGCCCACATCGGCGACATCCCCGAGCTGAAGCGGGCCTTCAAGGCCGGGATCGACATCCACACGGCGACCGCGTCTGAGATGTTCGGCGTGCCTGTCGATCAGATGGATCCGGAGACGCGGCGCCGGGCCAAGGCCATCAACTTCGGTATCGTCTACGGTATCTCCGCCTTCGGATTGGCGGCTCAGCTGGGCATCGATCAGGGCGAGGCCGGGGCCTATATCAAGACCTACTTCGAGCGCTTCCCCGGCATCCGCGCCTATATGGACAAGACCCGCGCCGAGGTCCGCGAACGGGGCTTCGTCTCGACCGTCTTCGGCCGCAAGATCCACATCCCGGCGATCCACTCCAAGTCCGGAGCCGAGCGCCAGTTCGGCGAGCGCGCCGCCATCAACGCCCCCATTCAGGGCGCCGCCGCCGACATCATCCGCCGGGCGATGATCCGCATGCCGGGCGCGCTGGTCGAAGCCGGCCTGTCGACAACCATGCTGCTGCAGGTCCACGACGAACTGGTGTTCGAGGCCCCCGAAGCCGAGGCCGAACGCGCCATCCCCCTGATCCGCCGGGTCATGGAGGGGGCGGCCGAACCGGCGATCGCGTTATCGGTGCCGCTGGTGGTCGACGCGCGGGCCGCGAAGAACTGGGACGAGGCGCACTAGGCGGTCACGCCGCCAGTCCAGCCGCCTTCATCAGCGTTTTCAGGGGCGCGATTTGTTCCGGCGAGGCCGTCAGGGCCGCGCGGGCTTCCGGCGCGCGGAACAGCTTCAGCGCCTCGGCCTTGGCGCGATCTGCGGCGGGGCCGAAGGGGGCGGTCTCGCCGGCCGCCAGACGCAGCAGGGCAGCGAGTTTCTGATGCGGAGGGGCGGGGGCGCGCGCCAGTTGGGCGGTCAGCTTGGCCTCGGCCTCGACCACTCCGCCGACGTGGCCGATGGCTCCGCCAATCTGTTCGGTATCGTGTTCGGACAGGGCCGCCGCGCGGACCGAGCGGTGCAGCACCGCCAGCGCCTGGAGCTTCCTGGCCGCCGACATCGGCGCCGTGCGCATTTCCTGCTCGAAGCGCAGGGAGGTGACGCAGGCGGCCAGCCAGCGCGCGGCCGAGCGTTTGTTGGCGTTTCCGGTCACGTTCTCGCACAGCCGGGTCAGCTGTTCGGCCTCGCACAGGACCGTCTCGCAGGGATCGACATAGGCCTGGACGAAGTCGGCGGTGACCAGGGACTTGGACCGTTCGGTGAAGGCGTTCTGGACCTCTTCCAGCGTCAGCAGCCGCCCGGCCGTGGCGGTCAGCGACATGGCCAGGGTTCGCAGGATGTCGATCTCGCCCGGCGCATCGGTCGGGCGCAGGCGCCGCGGTCCTATGAGTTCGCGAAGCACCATCCGGGCCAGGGAGGCCGAGAGAATCGGGTACTCGCCGGCTTCCAGCCGCACGCCCAGCCGTGCCGCCGGGCCGTCCACGGCGGGCATCAGCAGCGACATGCGCGGGTCCATGCGGATCAGCGCCTCGATCTCGCGCGGGGCGACCATGCGCACGACGGCCGCCAGACTGCCGCCCTGGTCCAGCGCCGGGCCCAGAACTTCGGACAGGCTGGTGCGCGCCGCCAGCATCTCGCACAGGATCTGCTCGATCGCGACCATGACCAGGGCGCGCGGTGGTCCGTCCATGGGGGCGCGATCGGCCAGGTCCATCAGGCGATCCAGGCGCGCGCGCGCGCCCCTCAGACCCTTCAGCGCGCCGGAGATCACGCCGCCGATGACGAACGACCGGTCCGCCGACCCCGCCAGCCGATGGGCGACATCCGCCAGGGAGCGGTTGGCCAGGTCGGGGAACAGGTTCTTGCGCCCGGCCACCACCACCCGCTCCATCGCGGCTTCGGTCAGCTTTTGATAATGGCGGATCAGTTCGTGCGCGGGCTGGCCGGTGGCCTGGCTCTCGGGGATCGCCACCTTCTGGATGGCGTGCTGGACCTCGACGCCCGAGGCTTCCAGTTTTTCGACCAGGTCCGGGCGGTGCAGCAGTTCGAACACCGTCGTGCCGTTGCGCATCAGCCAGTCTTCCAGCGACCGTCCGATCAGTTCGCGCGCATGCGGGGCGTAGAAATCCTGGGGCGCCATGCAGTTGGGTCGGTCGTCGGCCTCGACCACCCGCTTCTTGGGCGCTTCCGCCGCGCCGCGCGTCAGGACGGTGACGCTGCTGAACTCCATCGTGTCAGGGTCCATCGTCTCTTTGGTCACCCGAACAGCGACGGCGTGCTTGTCTTTCAGAAGGTCTTCGGCCGTTTCGATCGCCTGCTGGCGGTCCTCGGTGGCCTGGAGAAGCGTCCACGGCGCGGGGGCCGTCTTGCGCACATAGATCTCGTAGTGGACGGGTCCGGCCATGGTCTGGGTTCGCCTGCTTGGCCGGTCAGAGTGTCACACAGGCTTTAAGGTCCGGTTTCCCAAACCAAATCTGGCCTCCGTCCGACTGTGGCCGTAAAGTCACCGCGATCGCGGGCGAACGGTTACGCTTGCCGCGCGTTGATGCGCCCCGGGTCTCGTTTTCCCGGAGTGACGACAAGGAGACCGACTTGGCCAACATCACCCTGGTGGACGACGACGAGAACATCGTCGCATCCGTGTCGCTGGCGCTGGAAAGCCACGGCCACAAGGTCGTGGCCTATCACGACGGGGCGACGGGGCTGGAGGCTCTGGAGTCCTCGCCGCCCGATCTGGCCATCCTGGACGTCAAGATGCCCCGCATGGACGGCATGGAGGTGCTGCGCCGGCTGCGCCAGACCAGCCAGATCCCCGTCATCATGCTGACCTCCAAGGACGAGGAGATCGACGAGATCCTGGGCTTCAACCTCGGGGCCGACGACTACATCCACAAGCCGTTCAGCCAGCGTCTGCTGATCGAGCGGGTCAAGGCCCTGCTGCGCCGCTCGGGCGGCGACGGCGGCGAGCCCGAGCCCTCGGCCGAAAGCTCCGGCAAGGCGATCCGGCGCGGCAAGCTGGTCATGGACCCGGCCCGCCACGAGAGCACCTGGGACGGCAAGGCGGTCAAGCTGACCGTCACCGAGTTCCTGCTGCTGCAGGCCCTGGCCCAGCGCCCCGGCTTCGTGAAGAGCCGCGACAACCTGATGGACGCCGCCTACGACGATCAGGTGTATGTCGACGACCGCACCATCGACAGCCACGTGAAGCGCATGCGCAAGAAGTTCCGGGTCGTCGATCCCGAGTTCGACGCGATCGAGACCCTGTATGGCGTCGGCTACCGATACCGCGAGAGCTGATCCTTCGGAGGGATCCGAAGACCTGCCGCTGCGTCGCCGCCTGATCCGCTTCGGCGGGTCGCGGCTGGGCGGGCTGATCTTCGCGCTGAATCTGCTCAGCCTGCTGATCCTGCTCGGCGGGGCTCTGGCGCTGAACGAATACAGTCGGGGCCTGGTCCAGGCGCGCCAGGAAAGCCTGCGCGTCCAGGCCGAGCTTCTGTCCAACGTGCTGGGCCAGCTGGGCATCACGCGCGGAGAGCCGACGCCGACGCTGGATCCGATCGCCGCCAGCCAGTGGCTGAGGGACAACTTCATCCCCAGCGGCCAGAGGGCCCGCTTGTACGACGCCGACGGCCTGCTGGTGTCTGACAGCTATGCGGTGACCGACGCCATTCCGGGCAACCCCTTGCCGCCCGCCAATCCGGCCGGATCGCCGGTGGTGCAAACGGCCGATCCCGCCTTGATCCGCGACAATCTCGACAAGGCCAATGCGGCGCTGGGCGCAGAGATCGAGGCGGCCCTGCTGGGCGAGGCCCAGGCCACCGTGCGTCGATCCGAAGACGGCGACCGCGTGGTGTCGGTCTCGCTGCCCGTCCGACATGTGCAGCAGGTGCTGGGCGTCCTGACGCTGGAAGCGGGGGATGTCGACCAGATCCTGGGGGCCCAGCGTCGGGCCCTGGTGCCGTTCGCGGTCGTGGCGCTGGCGGTCAATCTGCTGGCGTCGCTGCTGCTCCACCTGTTCGTGGCCCGCCCGGTGCTGCGGCTGTCGGCGGCGGCGGACGAGGTCAAGCAGGGCCGCGCCCGCGCCATCTCCCTGCCGGATCTGGAGGATCGCAGGGACGAGATCGGCGACCTGGCTCGGTCGCTGGAATCCATGACCGAGACCCTGTCGGACCGGATGGACGCCATCGAACGCTTCGCCGCCGACGTGAGCCACGAGATCAAGAATCCGCTCACCTCCATCCGCTCGGCGCTGGAGACGCTGGATCTGGTCAAGGACCCGGCCAAACGCGAGACCCTGACCCGCGTGTTGCAACAGGACGTCCGTCGCCTGGACCGGCTGATCACCGACATCTCCAACGCCTCGCGGCTGGATGCCGAGCTCTCGCGCGACCGGCCCCGGCCGATCGACCTGGCGGCCCTGCTGGCCGACATCGTTTCCGTCTATGAGACGACCTCCAAGCCGGGTGAGGCGACGGTGCGGCTGACCGTCGCCGCCGACGGCCCCCTTCGGGTGATGGGCCGCGACGGGCCGCTGGGCCAGGTCTTCCGCAACCTGATCGACAACGCTCGCTCCTTCAGTCCCGAGGGCCGGGACGTCCGTCTGACGCTCCGACGCGACGATGCCGATCCGGAGACCCCCCTGCGTATTCTCGTCGAGGACGACGGGCCCGGCATTCCGACCGAGAACCTGGAGACGGTGTTCCAGCGGTTCTACACCTCGCGGCCGCGCGGCACCGCCTTCGGGTCCAACTCGGGGTTGGGCCTGTCGATCGTGCGCCAGATCGTGGAGGCTCACGGGGGCCGCGTCACGGCGGGTAACCGCATGGATGACGCCGGTGCCGTTCGGGGCGCGCGGTTCGAGGTGGCCTTGCCGGTCGTCGGCCGCCGAGCGTGAGCGACGGGCCGATCCATGCGACCGCCGTGGCCCTGTGGTCAGTGGGCGGCTGGCGCGGGGCGCTGCTTCGCGGCCCCTCGGGGGCCGGCAAGAGCGACCTGGCACTGAGACTGATGTTCGGGGGATGGCGGCTGGTCGGCGACGACTATGTCCATGTCTTCGCTTCGGGCGGCGACCTTTACGCTGCCCCCGCAGACCGGATCGCGGGCCGGATCGAGGCACGAGGAATAGGCATTTTATCGGCGAGCCATCTGCCGCTGGTGAAGGTCTCGCTGGTGGTCGATTGCGTTCGCGAGCCGACCGAGCGCCTGCCTGAGGCCGCCTCCGTCACCCTCGCGGCGACTTCGGTTCCGGTCATGGCGCTCGACGTCCGGCCGGCCTCGGCGACGGCGCTTCTCGCCAAGGCGATGCGCCGTCTTTAATCCCCTGTCGCTTTCCTCTATCTAGGCCCGCTTGCGTGTCGGCCCCGGGGGGGCGTCGGCACCGCCAACGCGGGATGCTTCGCCCTTGAAGACGCCTTCATGATCGGCCTCGTGATCGTTACGCACGGCGGCCTCGCCTCCGAGTTCCTGTCGGCCATGGAGCATGTGGTCGGGCCCCAGCGCGGGGTCGCGGCCATCTGCATCGGGCCCGACGACGATATGGAGCGCCGTCG
Source organism: Caulobacteraceae bacterium (assembly GCA_947475735.1). Taxonomy (GTDB): domain Bacteria; phylum Pseudomonadota; class Alphaproteobacteria; order Caulobacterales; family Caulobacteraceae; genus Brevundimonas. The sequence goes on along the minus strand of CANJLQ010000019.1, from coordinate 29,279 downwards.
GCGCGACATCGTCGATGCCGCCGCCGCGGTCGACGACGGGGACGGGGTCATCCTGTTGACCGACATGTTCGGCGGCACGCCGTCGAACCTGGCCATCTCGGTCATGGAACAGACCCATGCCGAGGTCATCGCCGGGCTGAACCTGCCCATGCTGATCAAGCTGGCCAGCGTGCGCGGCCGCGAGACCCTGGAGACCTGCGTCGCGCACGCCCAGGACGCGGGCCGCAAATATATCTCGGTGGCCTCCTGGGTCCTGGCGGGCGAGAAATAGACTTGGCGACTCCGGCCCAGACCGTCCGCGCCACGGCGGCCATCTGCAACACCCGCGGCCTGCACGCGCGCGCCTCGGCCAAATTCGTCAAGCTGGCCTCCAGCTTCGAGGCCGAGATCCGCGTCATCCGTGAAGGCGTGACCGTGGACGCTCGCTCCATCATGGGCCTGCTCATGCTGGGCGCCGGCAACGGCTCGACCATCGACATCGAGGCCGAGGGATCGGATGCGCCAGAGGCCGTCGAGGCCCTGTCCGATCTGGTCGGCCGCAAGTTCGACGAAGACGCCTGACGCTCAGAGCCGCGTCCGCAGCGACCACAGCTCGGGGAAACACCGGCGTTCCAGCGTCGACGACAGATACCCGACTCCGTCCGTCCCGCCCGTGCCACGGCGACGGCCGATGATGCGTTCGACCGTCACGACATGCTTGTGCCGCCAGGTGACCAGGGCGTCGTCGAGGTCGACCAGCTTCTCGGCCAGCTGGTACAGCGGCCACCATCGCTCAGTGTCGCGATAGACCTGCAGCCAGGCCTCCTCGACGGCCTCGGAGGGCTGATAGGGTTGGGCGACGTCCCGGTTCAGCACCTCGGCCGGCACCGGCAGTCCCGCCTTCGCCAGCTGCGCCAAGGCGTCGTCGTACAGGCTGGGCGAGGCCAGGGCCTCGGCCAGCGCGGCATGGGCTTCGGGCCGGTCGGTCTGGAAGGCCAGGAACTTGGCGTTCTTCAGCCCCAGCATGGTCTCCAGCCGCCGGAACTGATCGCTCTGGAAGCCCGAGCTGGAGCCCAGTACGCCGCGGAACCGCAGATAGTCGGCGGGCGTCATGGTGGCCAGGATATCCCAGCTCTGCGTCATGACCGCCTGGATCCGGCTGACCCGCGCCAGGCTCTTGTAGGCGGGCACCAGATCGCCGGCGCGCACCAGACGCTGGGCCAGAGCGACCTCGTGCAGGATCTGCTTCAGCCACAGCTCCTTGGCCTGGTGGATGACGACGAACAGCATCTCGTCGTGCTGGTCGCTGATCGGGCTCTGGGCCGACAGCAGCCGGTCCAGGTCCAGATAGCGGGCGTAGGTCATGTCGGCGGGAGCGGTCGGATCGGCCATGGTCTTCTATCGGCCGACAGGGTGCTGACCTCAAGGCTGGGCCCGTGGATCACCCCACCAGCACGGGGGGCCGATCGGCGGCGGCGCAGGTCACGCCATGGACCTTTACGTCCGCTTCGCCGAGCTTCAGGCCCAACATGTCCAGCAGCGGGTGGATCGCCCCGTCCAGCACCGGACCCAGGGGGGCGAGCAGGGTCCCCAACGCCGAGACCAGTCCTCCCAGTCCCAGGGGCAGGCCCACCACCTGGACCGTCACGTTCAGGCGACCGAACAGGCTGGCGATCAGGCCGGAGGGCAGGCCGGTCGCCGTGACGGTCTTGATGGATTGGTCGGCGATGTCGCTCGCGTCGAAGCGCGTGGCGCGAAAGGCCGGATCGGCCACCTCGACCTCGCCGCTGGCGATGAGGCGAACCACGCCCACCGCGTTCAGCACGGTCGCCGGCGTCGGCGTCAGATCGCGCGTGAAGTCGTCCAGATCGGCCTGGTTCACTTGACCCAGCGCCACCGTGACCAGGCCGGGCCGGACGCCCAGCGTCACTCTGTCGGGTTCGCAGGCGATCGCGTCCAGCCGGGCCTCCGAGGCCGCCAGTTCTATCAGGATCGGCAAGTCGACCTGCGCCAGGCCCGACAGCTTCTGTGCCGTGCGCGCGCGAACATAGAGCCGAGCCTGGGCTGTGCGAATGATCGGCTGGCTCTCGCCCGTCACGGTCAGCCACGGAGAACGGTTGGGTCGCTCCCCGATGGCAAGGTCGACCGTGATCGCCGCCAGCCCGGGCCGGGCCCCCAGCGCCAGCTTCACCTGCCGATCGCCGCCGGTCTCCAGCATGGCCATGGCGAGGTCGAGCACGGATACCGAGGCGTCCAGACCCTCGGCCAGACCGGAGCGCGCGTCGGCCTCAAGGCCGATCACATCGCCCAGCCGCACCGTGACGTTCGAGGCCGGCCCTGTCAGCTTGGACAGGGCGCTGTCGGCCTGGTCGCCCGCCAACGCCTGCAAGACACCCAGCGCCCGCCCGACCTCGACCTGACGATCGATCAGCTGGTCGTACCGTCCCGCTTCGACATCCAGATCGGCCGCCAAGGCGTCGAAGAAGCCCAGCAGGTTGACCTCGGCGTCGGCCAGGGCCTCGTAGTCCATGACACTGAGATTGACGCTGCTGCCCGTCAGGCTGGTCAGCAGCTGGTTGGCCAGACCACCCTCCAGCCGGGCCAGGCGCGACCCGATCGAGAACATGGCGCGCGGCGGCTCGGCCGGGGTGGCAGCAGTGGCGGTCCGGCTCATGACCAGATCCGATCGACCCAGGATCCAGCGTCCGAAATAGAGCGGCGCCGAGCGGGTCAGGGTCACGCGCGCGGCGTTCGGCGGGGTGTCGGCCGGGCTGAATCGCTCTGGCGGTGGCCGCGTTGCGTCCGGCGTGTATCGACCCGTGGCGACCAGGACGGACACCCCTCCCAGATTGGCCTGGGCCGTCGCCTCGGCGGCCAGTTCCGCACGGTCCAGGTTGGCGGCCGCCGACAGGGCCGCCAGATCCGCCGCCCCCTGCAGTGACCGGCCCGCGAGCGCCAGCCCCGCCAGATCGACCACGATGGCGGCCAGCACGCACAGCAGCGTTCCCGCGGCCGCGACCATGGTGGCGACGCCACCCGCCTCGTCGCGCGCGAAGCCGTGGCCGAGCATCAGAAGCCGCCCATCCTAACCACGGCGGACCGCTCGATCTCGGCCGGCGGAGCCGGGATCAGGGCCGCCAGGGCCATGATCGGATGGTCGGAGGCCTTCAGGGCGACGGTGACGCGAATCGCATCCGCTTGGGCATCGACCTCAACGTCCAGAAGATCGGGGTCGAAGCCATAGGTCGAGGGGCCCTCCGCCAGGATGAAGGCCTCGGCCAGGGCCTGGCGTTCGGTCGGGTCGAGGCCGGCGACGGCGGCGCGCGCGCTTTCGGTGGCCAGCGACTGCACGCCCTGCGCCAGCCAGAACCAGCCGCCGTAGAGCGCCATTCCCATCAGCATCAGGATCAGCAGGGGCCCGACCAGAGCGAATTCGACTGCCATCGAGCCGTTTCGCCGCGGAGATCCAGACTTGTGAAGACGGCGGCCGATCACCTTCATAAGATGAAATTAAAATAAAAACGTCGCCCAATGATTAAAGCCGCAACCGTCTCGGCACCGACCCTGTGGCGGCGGAATCCGAGGGGAGGTCAGGCCTCCAGCGCGGCGATCGCTCTCTGCACGCCTTTTCGCCCTTCCATGGCCGCGAACCACCGGGCGACATTGGGGGCGTCGTCCAGGCTGATCTCGGCGAAGGCGCGCCGCCAGATCCAGCCGAAGTGCGCGATGTCGGCGATCGAGACGTCATCGCCTGCAAGCCACTCGACCTGGGCCAGACGCCCGTCCAGAACCCGGACGTGTCGGGCCGCTTCACCCCTGTAGCGGGCGATGGCGAAGTCGACCTTTTCGGGGGCCGACTTCAGAAAGTATCCAGCCTGACCGAACATCGGCCCGAGCCCCGCGACCTGAAAGAACAGCCACTCCAGGCATTTGAGACGGGCTACGGGATCGGCGGGAATGAAGCCACCGAACTTCTCCGCCAGATAGATCAGGATCGCCCCGGATTCCGTCAGGGTGATCGACCGTCCGCCCGGCCCGTCGGTGTCGACGATGACCGGGATGCGGCCGTTGGGGTTCAGGGCGAGGAACTCCGGCGTCGATTGCTGGCCCTGTTTGACGTTGATCAGCCGCAGGTCGTAGGGCGCGCCCAGCTCCTCCAGCAGAATGGGAATCTTGACGCCGTTCGGGGTGGCGAAGGTGTGCAACTGGATCATGACGTGCGGCCTTTCGGGCTTGGCCCCGCCGCCGTCGGCCTTGAAGGCGTCGAGACGGTCCTGGAGGGATATGGGTGTGTTCCTTGAAGAGGGGACGGCGGCGGCCGACGGTCAGTCGGCGGGGGTGAAGCTCTTGACCAGGGCGGCGGCGCTGGCGCCCTCCAGGGCGAGCCCGTAGCCGGTCTCGTCGATCAGCCGCTCCTTGAGGGGTTGAGCGAAATGGATGCGGGTGTTTCGGCGCGTCACCTCGGGCACGCGCAGCCAGCCGGTCGCCAGTTCACGGGCGCGGGCCACGGCCTGACCGTCGGCGACGATGTGGTTGACCACACCCCAGTCCGCGGCCGTCTGGGCCGTGATCGGATCGGGATTGAGCAAGAAGGCCGAAGCGCGGCCCGGTCCGGCCCGGTAGGCCCAGGCGGTGAAGATGCCGTCGCCGGGCACGATGCCGCCGGCGAAATGGGGCGCATCTCCGAAGGTGGCGCCCGCGCCCGCCACGATGACGTCGGCGGTCAGGCAGTATTCGGAGTGGACCAGGGCCCGCCCCTCGACCGCGCAGATGACCGGCACGCGGATGTTGATCAGGTTCTCGACCACCTGCGAACCTTCGTCGTGGACGGTCGACCAGACGTCGGGGTCCGCGACATTGCCGAAGCTGGCGAAATCGATGCCCGCCAGCCAGTCGCCTCCGGCCCCGGTCAGGATCACCACCTTGTTCGCCCGGTCCTGACCGATGCGGTAGAAGGCGTCCACGAACTGGCGATGGTCGGTGGCCGTGAAGGTCAGAGGGCCGCCGTCACGGGTCAGGGCGACGGTCAGGATGCCGTCGCTGGTCCGCTCCAGCCTCAGGCCTTCATAGGCGGTGAAATAGTCCGGGTCGGGGGTCTGGGCCTCGGCGGATCCGGCGTTGGCGATGGCGATCGTCACGGCCAGGATGCTGATGGCGAGGAGGGGCTTGATCATGGGAGCGGTCCTTTGATGGGCGTCTGCGACGCCAGCGCGAGAGGGGCCCCGCCGCCGGCCCAACCGGCGGCGAGCAGGGTCAGGCGGCGGCGCGGCGGCGCGAGGGGTGTTCCCACACGGTGTCGGCCATGAAGCCGTCCAGCGGCGTCTCGGCGATGTGGTTGGTGTAGTTGCTGATCAGCTTGACGGCCGCGCCGAGGATCACTTCCAGCACCTGCTGGCGATCGAAGCCGGCGGCGAGGAAGGCCTCGGTTTCGGCATCGGAGACGAAGCCCCGGTTGGCGACCACCTGACCGGTGAAGCGGTGGAGCGCCTGCAGCCGGCTGTCATCGATGACGCCTCCGTCGCGGATGGCGGCGATCGCCTGATCGGACAGGCCGACCATCTTGGCCAGGACCGAGTGTCCGGCCATGCAGTAGTGGCATTCATTCTCGTAGTTTGAGGTCAGATAGACGACCTGACGCTCGACCGGGGTGAAGCTCGATTCATCGAAGATCGACCAGAGCGTGGTGTACCCCTTCAGGGCCGCAGGGCTCTCGGCGAGAATGGCATAGAGGTTGGGAACGGCGCCGAAGGCCTTCTTGCCGGCGTCCAGGATCGGACGGGCGGCCTCTGGCGCGGTCTCGGCGGTGTGAAGCCTGAAGGCGATGGGCATAGCGGTCTCCTCGGGAATTAAGCGGCGGCGGCCAACCCGTCGTCGTGAGGAGAAACTGAGCCATGCACGGAGAAGGGGGTATCCACTCACTCTGGATATGATTTATTCCTTTGACGAATGAGTGATCGTCTCCAGGAACTGACCGTCTTCGTCCGTGTCGCCGAGACCGGCAGCTTCTCGCGAACGGCCCGTGAGCTCGGCTTGTCACAGCCTTCCGTAAGCCGGATCGTTTCGGGTCTGGAGGCTCGACTGGGCGTGTCGTTGCTGCTTCGCAGCACGCGGCGCATTACCCTGACGGAGGCGGGGCTGGATCTGCTGGATCGCGCGCGTCGGATCATGGCCGACGTGGAAGACGCAGAGGCCGCGGCGAGGGGGGCGGACGGCCTGCGCGGCATTCTGCGCATCGCCCTTCCGGTGACCTATGGCGTGCGCGAGGTCATCCCGCGCCTGCCGCTCTTCATGCAGGCTCACCCGGACCTCAGGATCGAGCTGATGATGGCCGATCGCCTGGAAGACCTGGTCGCCGAGGGCGTCGATGTCGCGATTCGGCTGGGCCGGCTCGCGGACTCGTCTCTCAAGGCCCGCAAGATCGCGAGCGCGCCCAGGATGGCGGTCGCCTCACCCGACTACCTCGCGCGCCGCGGGTCTCCGGAGACGCCCGGAGACCTAGCAGGGCATGACGTCATCCTGGGGCCCGGCCCGGCGCGCCAGACCTGGAGTTTTCAGCGTGGCACCGCGACGGTGTCTGTGGCCGCCGAAGGTCGCCTTCAGGCGGCGTCGGCGGAAGGGGTCATCGCCGCGGCCCGGGCCGGCCTGGGCATCGCGCTGGCATCGCTCTGGATGTGCCGATCGGAACTTGCCCGAGGTGAACTCGTGCCTCTGCTCACGGGGTTCAAACTCGATCCGGTGGACGCCCATGCCGTCTTTCCACCCGGCCGCGACCCATCGCGCAAGGCGCGGGCGTTCATCGACTTCCTGTCCAATCCGTGAGGGGGCAGGCCGGCCGCCTCTCTGTTGATCCGGCGCTGAAACAAGTCTTGCCATCCAAAGGCCTCGACAGGGTCAGACCGTAGCGTTGTCCAGCAGGTCGCCAACGAGCCGATTGGGGAACCGCCGCTGTTTCACGATGGCGTAGAAGCGTTCGGTCACCTCAGGGATGCGGTGATGCTCGACCAGGAGCCCTGCCGCCAGTTCGTCGCGGACCACGATCGGAGGCACGAGGGTGACGCCCGCGCTTTCCCGCGCCAGAAGACGCAGCATCGCCATGTCGTCCACCTCGGCCAGAACCATCGGTCGGATGCCGGCGGCTTCGAGCAGGCGGTCGAAGGCGACGCGAACGTCGCTGTCCCGATTGGGCAGCAGAAGCGGTTCCACGGCCAGGTCATCGGGGAAGCGGAACCGACGTCCGCGTCTCAAAGGGCGCCCGACCAGACTGACCGGCTGTTCGTCCAGCAAGTGGTTTCTGAGAGGCGAGCGCGAGTCCAGAGGCGCCGCGCTGTTGGTCAGCACGACGTCCAGCGCGTGCGATTCCAGCTGTGCCAGAAGATCGCGGGTGTTGCCCGAACGAACCAGGAGCTCCACGTCCGACCGGGGGACCAGGGGGCGCAGAAACTCCAGCTGGAAGTTGCGGGACAGGGTCGTCAGCGCCCCGACACGCAGGACCTGGCGGCGGTCGGTGGGGCGTTCGCTGAGCGTGCTGAGCAGTTCGTCACCCGCGCGGAATACCGTGTCGGCGTAGTCCAGCGCGATCTGTCCGGCCTCCGTCAGAACAAGCTTCCGGCCCACGCGCTCGAACAGGGCATGGCCGACCTGATGCTCGAGCTTTTGTATCTGAACGGAGAGCGCCGATTGCGACAGGTGCAGTCGAGAGGCGGCCTGGGTGAGCGAGCCTTCGTGGGCGACAGCCCAGAAATAGCGCAGATGGTTGAAGTTCAGGTTCCGCATATCGTTTCATAAAACCGAACGATTACCACGTAACTATGAATTTTATCGGAGCGAGCGTCTCTCCTACCTAGCCGGCCATTGAGATCGCTTTCGCGAGGATCCGTCGTGCTGGTCGACCTGCTGCTTCTCCTCATCCCGGTGCCCTTGTTGCTGGCTGCGACGCTTGCCTTCGCGGGGCCAGGCCGCCGGCCTCGCCTGACGCTTCGCGCCGCCGAAGTCGCCGCCATGATCACCCTGATCGGGGCCGCCGTCTCGATCGCGGCGCTGGCCGTCTTCGGGCCCGCCTCCGGCCCCTGGATCGGTATCGGGGGTCTCGGCCTGTCGGCCCGGCTGGACGCGATCAGCGCAACGATGATGACCCTTGTCGCCTTCATCGGCTGGATCGTCGTCCGGTATGCCAATACCTTTCTCGACGGCGAGGCCAGGCAGGGGGCCTTCACCGGCTGGTTGTGCCTGACACTGGCGTCCGTGCTTGTGCTGGTCACCGCCGGGAGCCTCGCGCAACTCGTCCTCGGCTGGGTCGGCGCCGGCGTGTTCCTGCAGCGTCTGTTGCTGTTCTATCCTGAACGGCTGGCGGCGCAGCGCGCGTCGCGCAAGGCCGGCATCATCGCCCGTGTCGGCGACCTCGCCCTTGTCGGCGCGGCGGGCCTGCTGGCGGCGGCCTATGGAACGGGCGACCTCGGCGCGATCCTGGCGGGGGCGCGCGCCGGCGAGGGCGGGGCCCTGGCGGTCGGGGCCGCCGGTCTGATCGCTCTGGCCGGCGTCCTGAAGTCGGCGCAGTTCCCTGTGCACGGCTGGCTGACCGAGGTCATGGAGGCCCCGACGCCGGTGTCCGCCCTGCTGCACGCGGGCGTCATCAACGCCGGCGGCTTTGTCCTGATCCGCCTGGCGGATGTGATGCTGCTGGCGCCGGGCGTTCTTGCGGTTCTCGTCGTCATCGGGGGGTTCACCGCCCTGTTCGGCAGCCTCGTCATGCTGACCCAGCCTGCGGTGAAGACCTCGCTCGCCTGGTCCACCGTGGCCCAGATGGGCTTCATGATCCTGCAATGCGGCCTGGCTCTCTTCCCGCTGGCGCTTCTGCATGTCGTGGCGCACTCGCTCTACAAGGCGCATTCCTTCCTCGCGTCGGGCGGCGCGGTGGAGCGGGTGGCGGCGATCCGCCGGCCGGGCCCGGTCGCGATCCCGAACGCGGGCGCGGTCAGCCGCGCCTTCCTGGCGGCATTGGCCATCTACGTCTTCATCGGGCTGGGCTTCGGCCTGATGAACAAGGCGCCCCAGGTCATCGCCCTCGGTGCGATCCTGATCTTCGGCGTCGCCTATATGCTGGCGCAAGGGTTCGCGGATGCGGCGCCCGCCGCCTTGACCCGCCGCACAGCCCTTTACGCGGCGCTGACGTCGGCCGCCTATTTCGGCCTGCAGACCGCGGTCAGCCACCTGACCGCCGGTGTCCTGCCCTCGACGCCGAACCCGGGGCCGCTCGAATGGGGCCTGACGATCCTGGCGGTTATCAGCTTCGGCCTCGTCGCGATCGTCCAGGCGATGTTTCCGCTGTGGGCACACCACCCGGCGGCCGCCGGGCTGAGAGTGCATCTGTCCAACGGGCTCTACGCCAATGCCGCCTTCGACCGCCTGATCGGCGGCTGGGCCGCGCGTCGGCCGTCCTGACTCCTTATCCGCTGCGAGGACCCTGACCATGTCGCCCATGCACGTCTTGTCCGATCTCGACCCGATCCAGACGGCGGCGGACGCGGCCGCGCGAGCCATTCCACCGGTCTGGCCTCTGGCGTCGAGCGTCGCGGTGAACCCCTATCTGGGGCAGGCCGACGAAGACCTGGCGCACGCCGGTGCCCGGCTGGCGCGGGTGGCGGGCGCTCCGATCACCATGCCCCGATCCTGGTATCGCTCGCGCATCGTCGACGGCACGATCGCGGACCAGGATCTCCGCGAGGCCTGGACCGCCGCGCCGCACGAACGGCGCCCCGCGAGCTTTCGGCTGGTGAAGGAGGCCGCCTTTCTCGATGCCCCTCGACCCCAGGCGCTGTCCACGGTCGCCGATCTCGCCGCAGAGGCGTCGGGCGTGGATTGGCCCGGGCTGATCGAAGACCGGCTGGGCTGCTGGGCCGCCTCATATTTCGACGATGGCCAGGCTCTCTGGGCAGGGCCGCGCGGGCGGAACGCCTATGCGGCGTGGAGGGCCGTCGCCACGCACGATCTGACACCTGAGATCGCCGGACTGGCCGGTTTTGCCCTGCATGTCTCCGAAGCGCCGGACAACGCCTCGGCGACCATCGCGCGCGCGGCCGACCGCCTCGGGCTCGATGCCGGGGCAGCGCGGACATATTTTCATCGACTGCTCATGACCTGGGGCGGCTGGGCGCAGGTGGCACGCCATCAGCTGTGGCAGGCGGAGCTGGCGGACGGCACCGACCGGACGGTCCAGGACCTCCTCGCGGTCAGACTGCTCTGGGAAGAGGCTCTGTTGCTGCAGTACGAAGCGCAGATCGGCCGGGCTTGGGCGGAGGTCCGCGCGGCCCACGCCGCGCCGATCGCGCCCGACCCTGACGGGGTGGTGGACGCGATCCTTCAGGAGGCCCTCGAACGGGCTTCGCAGCGGAGGCTGGCGGCGGCTCTGTTGGCCGCTCCGACAGCGAACTTCGACGAGGGAGATCGACCGGTCCTGCAGGCCGCCTTCTGCATCGATGTGCGCTCCGAAGTCTTCAGGAGGGCCCTGGAAAGCCTCGACCGCCGCATCGAGACGTTGGGGTTCGCGGGGTTCTTCGGTTTGACCACCGCCCATCGCAGGTTCGCCTCCGATGTCGAGGAGCGACGGCTTCCCGTCCTGCTGAACCCGGGCGTCTGTTCCACGGCTTCGACGCCGTCCGACGCCGCCGAAGCGGATGCCCGCGTGCGATCCCGGGCCACGCGCGCCTGGGGCCGGTTCAAGCTCGCCGCCGTCTCATCCTTCGCCTTCGTCGAGGCCGCCGGACCACTCTATGTCGGCAAGCTCCTGAAGGACGGGCTGGGGCTGAAGCGGCGAGCGGGCGGCACCGAACCCGAGCCGAGGTTCGAACCGGCGCTGTCGCCGCGAGCGCGGGCGGCGACCGCCGAGACCGTGCTGCGCGCCATGTCGCTGACGTCGCGTTTCGCGCCCGTCGTCTTGGTGCTCGGGCACGGCGCGGAGGTGGTCAACAACCCTCACGCCAGCGCCCTGCACTGCGGGGCCTGCGGTGGCTATCCCGGCGACGTCAACGCGCGCCTGCTCGCTCAGCTTCTGAACGATCGGGACGTGCGCGCCGCGCTCGCGCCCAAGGGCATCGAAATCCCGCCGGATACGGTCTTCGTCGCGGGACTGCACACCACGACGACGGACGAGGTGCAGCTGTTCGACGTGAACGCCATGTCCGAAGAGGACGTCCGGCGCACGCGTGCCTGGTTGGCGGCCGCCGGCGTTCTGGCCCGAAGCGAACGGGCGTTGAGACTGCCGCGAGCGGACGAAACCGGCACCCGTCGGCGGTCGGTCGACTGGGCCGAGACGCGTCCGGAATGGGGGCTGGCCGGCTGCAGCGCCCTCATCGCCGCACCGCGAAAGCGCACGACGGGTCGGGACCTAGCAGGTCGGGCCTTCCTGCATGACTACGACTGGAAACAGGACGGGGACTTCGGCGTGCTGGAGTTGATCCTGACGGCTCCGGTGGTCGTGGCCAGCTGGATCAGCCTTCAATACTACGGCTCCACCGTGTCGCCACGGGTGTTCGGGGGCGGCAACAAGCTTCTGCACAATGTGACCGGTGGGTTGGGCGTGGTCGAAGGCAACGGCGGCCACTTGCGGGTCGGTCTTCCTTGGCAATCCGTCCACGACGGGGACCGGCACATCCATGAACCCTTGCGCCTGTCCGTCTACGTCGAGGCGCCGCGCGAGGCGATGGCGGACGTCCTGAGCCGGCACCCGGGCGTGCGCGCGCTGTTCGACAACGGCTGGCTTCATCTCTTCGCCCTCGACGAGGCCGGTCGGGTCGCCTGGCGCTACGTCGGCGATCTGGAATGGACCGCCTCGAAAGGCAGCGAAGCGCCGGTTTCGACGCCGACCCTCGCCGCCTGACCTCCATCGGCTCCCATGAACCCCCGGAAGGAACTGGTGATGGTATCTAATGCCGGTTCGTCGGCCGGTGCAGCGCCTGCCCCGCTGGATGAGCAGATCGCGTTCATTCTGGATCACCCGGCCATGAGCGACTGGCTCAAACGGGCCTTGGCCACGGCCCTCGACCGCTCTCCGACCGAGGTTCTGAATGATCTGGAGATCTTGAACCAGGTTCTTCGCCGCCGGGCTGACCTCGTCCTCGCCGGCGCCAATCCGGCGGTTGGGACTTCATCGACGTTTGACCGGCCCGTCGATCCCGACGTCTGACGGGCCGCCGACGCTGTCGGGATTGGGGGCGTTCAGGCGTAGAAGTCCGATTCGCCCCTTCGAAAAGGGCGCGGACGGAGCCGTTCTTTATGCGCGGCTTACGCCTCGCGACCCTTTTCGCATCGAACGCTTACGCGCGCCGGTGGTCAATTCCAGCCTCGAACTGAGCTGGAGGCGTCGGCATGGCCGATCTGATTTTCCTGGCGATCGGCGGCGGGGCGTTCATCGCCTTCGCCGTGCTTGCCGCTGTCCTGAAGCGAGTGTGACGATGCTGGTCGCCATACTCTGGGGAGCTGGCGCGGTCGTCGTCGCCGTCTACATGGTCACGGCGCTGTTGCGCCCCGAGCGGTTCTAGGGAGCCGCCGCCATGAACATCCAAGGATGGGCGGAGATCGCCTTGACCCTCGGTCTCGCCGCCGTGCTCGGCTGGCCGATCGGCGTCTACATGTCCCGCGTCTGGAATGGCGAACGGACGTGGCTCGACCCGGTGTTGAAGCCGGTGGAGGGCCTGTTCTACCGCGCCGCCGGCGTGAACCCGGCCCACAGCCAGGGCTGGCTCGGCTATGCTGGCGCCCTGTTGGCGTTCAACGCGGCGGGCCTCTTTCTGCTCTACACGCTGGTGCGTTTCCAGAACGTCCTGCCGCTCAATCCGCAGGGCTTCGGTGGCCTGTCTGCCGACCTGGCGTTCAACGTCGCGGTCAGCTTCGTCACCAACACCAACTGGCAGTCCTACGGCGGCGAGACGACGATGTCACATTTCAGCCAGATGGCAGGCCTGACGGTGCAGAATTTCCTGTCCGCCGCGACCGGGGCCGCCATCGCGGCAGCCTTGGCGCGGGCCTTCGTCGCCGATCGCGGCGAGGGCGTCGGCAACTTCTGGGCCGACATGACGCGGACGACACTGTGGGTGCTGCTGCCCGCGTCGGTGGTCCTCGCGATCGTGCTGGTCGGCCTGGGCATCCCGCAGACGCTGGCGGCTTCCGCGACCGCGACCGGGCTGGAGGGCGGATCGCAGACCCTGTCGCTGGCACCCACCGCCAGCCAGCTGGCGATCAAGCAGCTCGGCATCAACGGCGGCGGCATCTTCAACGTCAACTCGGCGCACCCGTTCGAGAACCCGACGCCCCTGACCAATCTGATCACCGCGATCTCGATCAATGTGCTCGGCTGGGCCGCCTTCTTCGCCTTCGGCCGCAGCGTGCTGGCGAGGAAGGACATCCGCGCGCTCGCCGTTGCGGCTTTGGTCCTCCTCAGCCTGTCGGCGGCGGCCATGTATGCCATCGAAACCCAGCCTGCGCCGGCGCTCGTCGCGGCCGGGGCCGACGCCTCCGCCAACATGGAGGGCAAGGAAGTCCGTTTCGGCGTGCCGGCCTCGGTCGCCTGGGCGGCCATGACCACGGGCGCCTCGAACGGTTCGGTCAACTCCATGCACGCCAGCTACATGCCTCTGGGCGGGGGGCTGCAGATGTTCCTGATGCAGCTGGGGGAAATCCTGCCCGGCGGTATTGGGTCCGGCATCGCCATCATGGTCGTGATGGCCCTGCTGTCGGTGTTCGTCGCGGGGCTGATGGTCGGGCGGACGCCGGAGTATCTCGGCAAGAAGGTTGAGGCGCGCGAAATCCAGTACGCCATGGTGGCGGTGCTGGTCCTGCCTCTGGCCATCCTCGGCTTCTCGGCCGTGGCGGCGGTGCTTCCGACGGCGCTGGAAGGCCTGCTGAACGACGGGCCGCACGGCCTGTCGGAAATCCTCTACGGCTACACCTCGGCCGCCGCCAACAACGGCTCGGCCTTCGCCGGCCTGACCGCCAACTCGCCGTGGTGGAACACGACCCAAGGCGTCGCCATGCTGATGGGCCGCTTCGTCCCCGCCATCGCGGTGCTCGCCATCGCCGGCAGCCTGGTCGTCAAGCCCAAGCTGGCCCCCAGCCCCGGGACCTTGCCGACCCACGGGCCGCTGTTCATCGGCCTTCTGGCCGGTGTGATCATCATCCTCGGCGGGTTGCAGTTCTTCCCCGCCCTCGCCCTTGGCCCGATCGTCGAGCACTTCCAGGTGCTGGATGTCGTGGCCGGGCTCTGATCGGAACCCCGACATGACCTTCGCAAATCCCGATCTGCCGGGCGAAGCGCCCCGCGCCGCGCCCCTGGCAGGGGGCCTGTCCGGGGCCATGCTGGGCCGCGCCCTGGGCGACGCCGTCGTCAAGCTCGATCCTCGCAAGCTCGTGCGGAACCCGGTGATCTTCACCACCTGGATCGTGGCCCTGCTGGCCACGGTTTCAGCCGTCGCCGCCGTCGTCGCCGGCGAGGCAGCCGGCTTCGCGATCCAGCTCGCGGTCTGGCTATGGGCGACCGTCCTGTTCGCCAACATCGCCGAGAGCGTCGCCGAAGGGCGCGGCAAGGCGGCGGCGGACTCGCTGCGCGCCACCCGCGTCACGACGAAGGCCAAGCTGATCGTCGATCCCAAGACCGGCCTGACGGTTCCGACGCCCGCCGGAGAACTGGAGATCGGTTCTGTCGTGCTGGTCGAGGCCGGCGACGTCATTCCCTCGGACGGCGAGATCGTCGAGGGCATCGCTTCGGTCAACGAGGCCGCCATCACGGGCGAAAGCGCCCCCGTGATCCGCGAGAGCGGCGGCGACCGGTCGGCCGTCACCGGCGGCACCACCGTGGTGTCCGACTGGATCAAGGTCCGCATCACCTCCGCCCCTGGCTCCACCTTCCTCGATCGCATGATCGCCATGGTCGAGGGTGCCGACCGCCGAAAAACGCCGAACGAACTGGCGCTGTCCGTGCTGTTGGCGGGGCTGACCCTGGTGTTCCTGATCGCGGTGGTGACGCTCGTCGGCCTCGGCACCTATTCTGGTGTCGATCTGGACCCCATCGTTCTGGGGGCGCTTTTCATCACCCTGATCCCCACGACCATCGGCGGACTGCTCAGCGCCGTGGGCATCGCGGGCATGGACCGGCTGCTGAAGGTCAATGTTCTGGCGACCTCAGGTCGGGCGGTCGAGGCCGCGGGCGACGTCGACACCCTGCTGCTGGACAAGACTGGCACCATCACCTTCGGCAATCGCATGGCCACCGAGGTCATCCCTGTCCCCGGCGTCCGCCCCGAGGCCGCCATGCGCGCCGCCGTCATGGCGTCCCTGGCCGACGAGACGCCCGAGGGCCGCTCGATCATCGAACTGGGTCGCAACGCCGGTCTGACGGTCGACCTGCCTCAAGGCGCGAGAGCGATCCCGTTCTCGGCCACGACGCGCCAGTCGGGCGTGGATGCGGACGGGAAGTCGTGGCGAAAGGGCGCGGTCGACGCCGTCTTGAAGTCGCTGGACCTGACGGACGCCCAGGCTCCGGCCGAGTTCCGCCAGGCCGCGGACCGTATCGCCCGCTCGGGCGGCACCCCGCTGGCGGTGGTCGAGAACGGCGTCCTGGTCGGGATCATCCACCTGAAGGACGTCATCAAGCCCGGCATGAAGGAGCGGTTCGCCGACCTGCGCCGCATGGGCCTGAGGACGGTGATGATCACCGGCGACAACCCGGTCACCGCCGCCGCGATCGCCAGCGAGGCGGGGGTCGACGACTACCTCGCCGAAGCCACGCCCGAGGACAAGATGCGCCTCATCAAGGCCGAACAGGCCAAGGGCCGTCTGGTCGCCATGTGCGGCGACGGGGCCAATGACGCGCCCGCCCTCGCCCAAGCCGACGTCGGCGTCGCCATGCAGACCGGGGCCCAGGCCGCGCGCGAGGCCGGCAATATGGTGGATCTGGACTCGGATCCCACCAAGGTCATCGAGATCGTCGAGGTCGGCAAGCAGCTGTTGATCACGCGCGGGGCCCTGACCACCTTCTCGATCGCCAACGACGTGGCCAAGTATTTCGCGATCATTCCGGCGATGTTCGTGGTCGCCCTGCCGGCGCTCGGCGCGCTGAACGTCATGGGGCTGCACAGCCCAGAGAGCGCCATCCTGTCGGCGGTGATCTTCAACGCCCTGGTGATCGTCGCGCTGATCCCGCTGGCGCTTCGCGGAGTGAAGTACCGCGCCATCGGGGCGGGGGCGCTGCTGTCCCGCAACCTCTTGATCTACGGCCTGGGCGGCCTGATCGCCCCCTTCGTCGGCATCAAGCTCATCGATCTGGTCATCTCGGGGCTCGGCCTCGCATGACCCTCTCAACGAAAGACAAACGCATGTCCCGCAAGTCCCGCTTCAAGGCCTCCGGCTCCAACGACGCCTGGTTCGCCGGCGGTTGCCTGATCGCCATCATCGTCTTCGGTCTGGCGTCGAACGTCGAGGCCGCCGGCGGATGGACTGCCGCAACCTTGGGAGGGTTCTGATGCTGAGCCAGCTTCGCCCCGCCATCGTCCTGGTGGCCCTGTTCACCCTGCTGCTCGGGGTGGCCTACCCCTTCGCCATCACTGGCGTCGCCCAGGCCGCCTTCCCGTCTCAGGCCAACGGCAGCCTGATCAAGGATGCGGACGGCCAGGTCATCGGCTCGGCCCTGATCGGCCAGCCGTTCGCCGAGGCCCGGTATCTGCATCCCCGTCCGTCGGCCGCCGCAGGCGGATACGACGCTTCGGCCTCCTCGGGATCCAACCTTGGGCCCCTGAACACAGATCTGGCCGAACGCGTCGCCACCGACGCCGAGGCCATCAGGGCCGAGACCGGAGCGACGGTCATTCCGGCCGATGCGGTCACGACGTCCGCCTCTGGCCTCGACCCTCACATCTCTCCGGCCTACGCTCGTCTCCAGGCCGCGCGGGTCGCGCAGGCGAGGGGAATCGACGTGGCAGCGGTGCAGCAGGTGATCGACGCGAACACCGAAGGCGCCCTGCTGGGCTTCGTCGGCCAGCCGCGCGTCAATGTCCTGATGACCAACCGCGCGCTGGACGCGCGCTTCCCTGACGCTCGCGTGCCTGGCGCGGCCTGACTTGCTGGAGCAGCCGCCCGCGCCCGATCCATCCAAGGTCGCTGCCAGGCGACCTAAACGGGGTCGGCTGAAGGTGTTTCTCGGCATGTCGCCGGGGGTCGGCAAAACGTATGAGATGCTGCGCGCCGCCCGACGCCGAAAGGCTGAGGGCGGCGACGTCGTTGTCGGGGTGGTCGAAACCCACGGCCGGCGCGAAACCGAGAGCCTGCTGCGCGGCCTGGAGGTGATGCCGCGCCGACCCATCGATTACAAGGGCCGCGCCCTGATGGAGTTCGACATCGACGCGGCCCTGGAGCGAAAGCCCGGCCTTTTGCTGGTCGACGAGTACGCCCATTCCAATGTGCCCGGGTCGCGCCACCCCAAACGCTGGCAGGATGTGGAGGAAATCCTGGGGGCCGGGATCGACGTCTGGACCACGCTCAATGTTCAGCACCTGGAGAGCCTGTCGGACGTGGTGCTGCGCATCACCGGCGTGCGCCAGCGAGAGGCTGTTCCGGACCGGGCTTTGAGCGAAGCCGACGACATCGAGGTCGTCGACATCACCCCTGACGAGCTGCGCAAGCGCCTGTCCGAGGGCAAGGTCTATGTGCCCGAGACCGCGCGGCTGGCGTCCGAGAACTTCTTCAAGGTCGAGAACCTCACCGCCTTGCGCGAACTCGCTCTGCGACGGGCCGCGCAGACGGTCGACGACCAGCTGCTCGCGACCCTGCGCGAGCGGGGGGTGGAGGGGCCGTGGGCGGCGGGTGAACGCATCCTCGTGCTGGTCGGCAGCGACGCGATGGCGGCATCTCTCGTGCGGGCGGGTCGACGCCTGTCCGACATGATGATGGACGCCCCCTGGACCGTCGCGCATGTGGAGCGACCCAACCGCCCGGTGTCCGGATCATCGAGCCGCGCCAAGCTCAGCGAAGCCTTCATCCTGACCGAGCAACTGGGCGGCCGCACTGTCGTCCTGACCGGCGACGACGTCGTCCGGACGGTCATGGACTATGCCCACCGCAACAACGTCACCCAGATCGTCATCGCAAAGGGACGCGACAGCCGCATCAGCGAATGGCTCGGCCGTTCGCTCGCCGCCGAACTCCTGAGGGCGGCCAAGGGCGTGGCGCTGCACGTCATCACCGAGCCGGGCGATACGCCCAGGTCGCGCGAAGCCCGGACGGCTGCGGTTCCGACACCCCATCACTGGAGAGGCTATGGCGTTGGAGCCGCCTTCATCGCGGCGGCGACCGCTGCGGCCTATGGGCTGGATCGCGTCTTCGACCGCGTCGACCTGGGGGTCGTTTATCTGTCCGCCGTGCTCGCCGCCGGGGTTCTCTATGGCCTCAGGCCGGCGCTGGCGGCGGCGACTGTCGCCTTCCTGACCTACAACTTTCTGTTCCTGGAGCCGCGCTATACCTTCCTGATCGGGTCGCCGACGGACATCCTGACACTGATCGTCTTCTGGGCCGTCGCATCCGTCACCGGCGGGCTGGCTGGGCGCGTGCGGGATCAGGCCCGGAATGCCCAGCGCCGGGCCTCTGCGGTCTCGGCGCTTCTGGCCGCCAGCGAGGCCCTGGCCGACGCAAGGGCACCGTCCCAAACCGCCGCTGTCCTGGCCGAGCAGACCGCCGCAGCCGCCGGCGCGAAGGCCGTCGTGCTGCTCCCGCAGGACGGCGAGATCATCGCCGTCGCCGGTGCCCCCCAACTCGAAAAACTGGATGCCGCCACCATGACGGCGGCGCGCTGGGCCTGGGAGCGCGGCGAGGCGGCCGGACACGGCACCGGAACCCTGCCGCAGACGGGCTGGACCTTCCGTCCGCTGGAGGGGGTCCGTTCACGCGCCGGCGTCGCCGGGATCGAGGCCGGCGCGCTCGCCCCCGGCTCGGACGAGGAACGGTTGACGCTGGCGCTTCTGGAACAGGGGGCCGTTGCGCTCGAACGGGCTCAACTGGCCGGTGACGCGGTCGAGACCGAAACCCTGCGCCGCACGGACCGCTTTCGCGGCGCGCTGATGAACTCCGTCAGCCACGACCTGCGCACGCCGTTGTCAACCGTTCTGGGGGCCGCGACGACCCTGATCGACTACGGCTCGACCCTGAAGCCGGAGGTGCGAAAGGATCTGTTGTTCAGCATCCGCGAGGAGGCCGAGCGCCTCAGCCGCTACGTCGGCGACCTGCTGGACATGACCCGGCTGGAAGGCGGCGCGCTGAACATGAAGGCCGACTGGACCGACGTTCGCGACGTCCTGAACGCCGCCGCCGAGCGGGTCTCGCGTCGGCTTGGATCGCGGCGGCTGACGCGCGATTTCCCCGCACAGTTGAGCGTCGTCAGCCTGGACCAGGGTCTGCTGGAACAGGCCCTGGTCAACATCCTGGAGAACGCCATCGCCTACAGCCCCGACGGCTCGACCATCGAGCTGGCGGCCTATGAGGATCGCGGTTCCGTGGTGATCAGCATTGAGGACGAGGGCAAGGGCATTCCCACCGCCGAACTGGAGCGCGTCTTCGACAAGTTTCGCCGCATGGAAGACGAACCCGACCGCTCCAAGGGCGCGGGTCTGGGTCTCGCCATCGCCAAGGGGTTCGTCGAGGCCATGAACGGCCGTATCGCCGCCGCCAGTCCCATCCACGACGATCGGGGGACCCGCGTCCTGATCAGCCTGCCCAAGTCCGTCTCGACCCACCCGGACCTGCTATAGCTTGCCCTCAAGCAGTCTCGCGCCGCGCGCGAGACGATAGGGCGCCCCAGAAAGTTCCCATGTCCGCCGTCCGACCTCGCATCCTCGTCATCGATGACGAGCCGCAAATCCACCGCTTCCTGTCGCCGGCGCTGGACGCCGCCGGCTATGACGCCAAGCGCGCGGACAGTGGCCAGGAAGGCTTGCGGGGCATCGCCCTCTGGAGCCCCGACGCCGTCGTTCTCGACTTGGGTCTGCCCGACATGGACGGCAAGGACGTCCTGACCCGTGCACGCGAGTTCTATCTCGGGCCGATCATCATCCTGTCCGCCCGCGATCGCGAGGCCGAGAAGATCGAGGCGCTGGACCTGGGCGCCAATGACTATGTCGAGAAGCCTTTCGGGGTCGGCGAACTTCTGGCCCGGATCCGGGCGGGTCTTCGGCAGAGCGCGGACCCTGCCTCGCACCGGGGTCCGATCATCGCCGGTGACGTCATCATCGATCTGGAGCAACGCTTGGTGACGCGGGGCGGACAGCCGGTCCGGTTGACCCCCAAGGAATACGACCTGCTCGGCCAGTTGGCTCGTCATGCCGGCAAACTGGTCGGCCACGCAGACCTGCTCACCGCCGTCTGGGGTGCCGCCCACGCCAAGGACACCCAGTATCTGCGCGTCGTTATCGGCCAGCTTCGCCACAAGCTGGAAGCCGACCCGGCGCAGCCCAGATTGATCGTGACCGAACCCGCCGTAGGCTACCGGCTCCAAACCTGAGCTCAGCGCCAGGCCGTGGCCTCATCGAGCACCAGCCTGTTTCTCCGACCAAAAACTGCACGAAAACAGGTGTCTGGTTCCGGATAGGTGGGCCAGTTGCAGGAAACCTGATGACCGCCGTCCGGCCATCTCTCTACGTTGTCAGAAGTGATGGCGCGCCCGGAACGATTCGAACGTCCGACCCTCAGATTCGTAGCCGACCCGGAAGGTAAAAACAGGCACCCAAGGGTAATCTTGAGGAACCCTATAGCCTGTTGTTCTATAACAGGAAACAGGAAATTCTCCCGTCGCCGGTCATTTCCCGCATTTGCCGTGAAATCCGACCGGCTGGGTCCCATACGGGTCCCAGGATTCGGCCTTTTCTCGGGGGAGTTCTGACCATGCCCAAGCTCACCAAGCGGCTGGTCGACGCCTTCGTCACCGACGAGGCGGAAGCCTATCTCTGGGACACCCAAGTGATCGGTTTCGGTGTGCGCGCGCGTCGAACCGGTACCCGGAGTTTCATCGTCAAATACCGAATGGGTTCCTCGGTTCGTCGCCACACGCTCGGCAAGGTCGGTAGCCCCCACACCGTCGAGGAAGCCCGGGAGGCGGCTTCCGAGCTGCTGCGCAAGGTGAAGTCCGGGCATGATCCGATCCAGGCCAAGCGCGAGGTCAATGCGGCCATCACGGTCAATGAGCTGATCGAGACCTATCTGCATGAGGGCCGGATCTCGAAGCCCAACAAGCGCGAGTCGTCCTGGGCGGGCGACGCCTCGGTGTTGCGCCGTCACGTCGCTCCGCTCCTTGGCCGGCGGCTTGCCCGGGACCTGACGCGCAGAGACCTAGAGCGGCTGCAGGCCGATGTGCTCACGGGCAAGACGGCCAAGGACGTCCGGACCAAGGCGCGGGGCCGCGCGATCATTCGGGGTGGTCCCGGTGCCGCTGGACACACGATCCGCTCGACGGCCGCCATGCTCTCTTGGGCGGTCATGCAGGAGATCATCCCGCACAACCCCGCGATCGGCGTCCAGAAGGTACGACCGCGCCGGCGTGAGCGGTTTCTGACGACCTCAGAAGCCACCCACATGATCGCCACCCTTCGTGAACTCGTCGAGGCCGGGGAGATCCCGGAAAGCCACGGTGCGATCATTCGACTCCTGCTGTTCACCGGCGCGAGGAAGTCCGAGATCCTGAACCTGACCTGGGGCGAGGTTGATCTGGAGCGGGGCCGAATCATACTGCCCTGGCATCGGTCCAAGACTGGCGAGAAGGTGATCCCGCTGAACTCCGCCGCTCTGGCTGAGATCATGCATCGGTCGCGCGAAGGACCCTATGTGTTCCCGGCGGCGCGTGGGGAAGGGCCGACAGTCGGTCTTTACAAGACCTGGGACCGGGTGAGGGAGGTGGCCAAGCTTGAGGGGGTGCGGCTTCACGACCTGCGCCACTCGTTTGCCAGTTTCGCCGCCGCTGACGGAGCGAGTCTTTATCTAATCGGCAAGGCGTTAGGGCATCGGCAGGCGAGCACGACGGAGCGCTATGCCCATCTCACCGATGATCCGGTGAGGGCGGTGTCGGAGCTGGTCGGGCAGCGCTTTCTGCAGATCACCTCCGTCGAGAACCTCCCCGCGATCGAAGAGTATCTCATCCCTCGGCCTAAGCGGGCTTCGCAGCGCCCGAAAGGGGACGTTCCGGTGCCTGAAACGGGTGGACAGCGGACTTAAGGGTATCATCAACGTGGGCTGGCAGAGCTTGCTATGGAGCTGTCGAAGTGGCCGGACGGATCAGCGGAGCGAACCATCTTGCCACAGCTGATGCTGGTTCCCTGCGCGGCGATCAGCTGAGGCTGACTTGGCTCCGACAGCAGCCGCTAAAGAACTAAACTAGAGCTCGCACCCTGTTAAGTACAGTTTCGATCGTTTCTTTAAAAAGTGCGGTAAATATCCGTTTATTCGATCCGTCATGCATGAGAAATGACAAATGTGTGCACTCTTCATTGATAGATACTTGGGCTATGTCAGATAATTTGAACTTCAGAAAGTGAGGAGAGATGCAAATTAAATATTGATCATCGAAATATATCGCAGATTCGTTAGTCCGAACTAGGGATAAACAAAGCGTAAAAAATCCAACCAGCCATTTCCGTGCAATAGCTCCTAGTATAATAATCAATACCCATGGAACGAGATGGTATTCAGATTGCTCTAATCTTCCCCAGGTAAGGAAAATGATTGCTGTGGCGCTCGCCGCGCACATGATAGCGAGGGGTATCAAGCGAACAAGAAGGGAGCGCACTTGTCTGAGATCGTAGCCAGATATTGACTGATATTGGCCTCTCATTGGCAACCTAGCGCTGCGAGGGCTGCCGCCTGAGCTCCGGCCCCGGCGTTCTCGTTCAGATTCGTTAGATCTGCGACCACCGCACCAGTCACTGCTCCGTAAAGTGCACCAGCGGCCCCGCCTGCCGCGCGACCTCGAGCACCAAAGACAGCGCCGCCCGCGCTCGCCCCTGCAGTCCCAAACGCCGCCCCAAACGATCCAGAAACGACCGTCGTCGCAGTCAGTCGCCCAGCAATCCCGGCGGCAACCACGCTGTAATCTACGCCTTGGTCCAACTCCCGTGCACCTCGCAATGCTTCACTCCCAAGAACGTATCCTGCTGCTAGGACTGGGGCTAGGTTGGAGGCACCCAGCGCTAACGTTGCAGATCCTCGCATTGTTGCCGCTACTGCAGTACCAGCGCCAAGCGCTTCTGCGCCGTCGTCGAGCCCAAATGACGCACTTTCGGGCGCTGGCAAAGTGCAATTTGGCGACGTCCGATCGGGTACTCGAGATCCCCCTCGGCCGCCGAATCCGCCGCCAAACCAGCCGGAAAGACCAAAGCCAAATCTAGCTCCACCGCCATTGATCAGGCCGATGAGGCCGCCGCCGCCGCCGTTCGGCATTAGCCTCGCGTCTGAACAACCACCGCCGGATATTGCCTCAGGTCCGTTTCCATAATCGGCATAATCACGCTCGATACAGGTTTCCTGCAAGCCTAGTGAATCCGTCCAGTTCAGCGGGTCGTTCCCCACGTAGGCATACAGGTTCATTCCCGCTTGATAGCCAATCGGGTCCGTCTGCAGAAACCGGCCGAGCACAGGATGATAGGCCCTCGCCTTGTAATGATAGACTTGGGCGTCGGGCAGCCATAGCTGTCCGGTATACTGGAATCGCCCCGAGTTGCCCGCCTGCGGCACGCCGTACTCATCGTAAGCAAGCCGACCGAGAATGGAGCCGGTCGGCCCGGCGAGGGCGACAGTCGAGCTCTGATGGTCCTGGAGTATATAAGTCGGGACCGACGCGACTGGATGAGTAGCCACTGTTTCGTCAGCCCACGGCCCGCGCACAACCCGATTAACCACCGTAGTGGTTCCGTTCTGCACAACGCCGGCGATCTCCACTCCGTCATAGAGATATGAGCCAGCTTGGGTTCCTGTGATCGAATACAGCCGACTGAGCGGGTCGTAAGCAAGCGTATTGACCGCCCCGCCCGAGACCCCGCCCGACGTGAGCCGGTTGGCCTGGTCGTAGAGATATGTCCGCGTTAAGTCGCCCTGGAGATTGCCCTTGGCATCGTAGGGTAGATTGACATTATTAAGGTCGATCTGATTCAGCTCGTCAGGTTGATAAGTGTTCGTGCCGTTGGTGCCGCCCGTCCAGGCGTAGAGATCATTGTCTCTGCTCTGGCTGACGATTTGGCCAGCAGGATTGTAGGTATAGCTCCAGGCCACGTCGTCGCCTGTGCCGGCGAGGTCGTGCGCCAGAGACGTCATGCGAGAGACGCCGTCGTAGCCGTAGGACGTACTGGGCCCGCTCCCACGCGTGACGGCGGTCCGGCGGCCGAGGTTGTCATAGCCATAGGCTGCTTGAACCGCGGAACTCGTCGAGGTCAGAGACGTCATCGCGTCCGTCAGGTCATACGTGTAGTCGACGAGGTAGCCGTCTGGCCAGGTCGTGCGCGTCCGCCGGCTGGCGATGTCGTACTGCATCGCCATCTGTCCGAGCGGCGTCGTCTCTGTCAGCAGGCGACCCAGGGCATCCCAGGTCATGGTGACAGTGCGGACGCCGGGCTGCGCGGCCGTCAGCGGATTGCCGACTAGGTCGTAAGTGTATGTGACGTCACCGACGTTCGCCGGATTGTCGGCCAGCGTGAGCCTGCCGAGCCGATCGTAGGTGTAGGCGAAAGTCTGGCTGTTGCGGGTGATGTAACTGGAGACGTTGCTAGCCGCGTCATAAGTCCATTGCTGGCGGTAAGTCGTCGGTACTCCGTTGACGAGCACTGTGGGATAAACCAACGCCGTCATGCGGTCGAAGCCGTCATATTCCAGCGTTGAGACGTTGCCGTTGCCGTCCGTCAGCGCCTGGGTCTGGCCGTTGCTGGTGAAGGTCAGAGACTCGGTGATCGCCTCGGCGAGGCCCGGAGCCGTCGTCACCGAGGTCTGGCGGTTTAGCACGTCATAGCCGTACTGTGCGATCCGGTCGGGACCAAAGCTGCCGAGCGTCGCCGCTGTGCAGGCGGAGGTTGGCGGACTGGCGAAGGTCGTCGGGTTCATGCGGGTGACCGCGCAGTCTAGCCGTCCGGAGGCGTCATAGGACATCTGGATGAGGGCTTCAGTCGTCCCTGCAGACGTCTGAGCGCGCACATGCGTCACCCGCCCGTAGGCGTCATAGGCGGAGGCCTCCTGCTGCAACGTTTGGAACGCCGCCCAGTTGGCGTCGGAGTATCCGGGCGTGGTGCCCGCCTCCGTCAGGATTACTTGGCCCCGTTGGCTGTACGTATACCGCGCGGCCCGGTTGGCCAGGACTCCGCCCCCGTCGGGATCGGGGCCGATCTGACCGACGAGCTGAAGCGCGGAGTCATAGCGAAACTGGGTCAGGTCGCCGCTCCCCGACAACGGTCCATCGACCGTACTGACCTGACCGTTGGCCGTGTGGGTCATCTGGGTCATGGCGGTTAGGGAACCATCACCCGCCGCTACCGAGACTGAGGTCGGCAGGAGCGGATTGGCCACGCCTGAACCACCGTAGGTGACGCTGGTCACGGTCTCCTGGGCGGTGCCGGTGCAACTGGATCCGGACCGACAGGTCGACGTCGAGGTCGGAAGGTTGACCGGCGTCGGAGCCTGGGCGATGCCCGAGCCCGTGTCGTACCAAGCGTAGAGCGACTGATAGCCGTAGCGAACCTGGGGCCGATCACCTGAGCCCGACGGTGCCGGCGCGGTTACCGTCAGGAGACCGCCGTGCCCGCTGTCATAGGTATAGTCCGTGGTAAAGCCTCTTGCATCGCTGGTCGAGGTCGGCTGGTTGCAGGTCTTTCTGTTGGAGCAGGTAGAGGGGTAGATCGCCGAAGTGACGATGTCGGCGAGGCCCGATCCCGGCTTGGCGATGCGCCGCGCTTGAGTAACGTTGCCCCGCATGTCGTAGGTGTAGTCGATCGCGTCGCCCTCTGGCTGAGTGACCGTGTCCAGCCGGCGGTCGCTGTCGTAACCGTAGGTCCAGGTCTGACTGAGGGCGTTCGTCACAGAGGTGGCGCGACCGATGGTCTGATCGGAGACAACGACAGTCTGCTGACTTTGCGGTCCGCTCGAGGTTGTGGTCCGCTGGGTTCCGACATCGACGTAGGTGTAGTTCCAGGTGCCGGTCGTGTCGGTGACCGAGGCGACCCGGTTGCTGCTGTAGCTCACCTGCACCTCGGGCGATGTGGAGCCCGGCAGGGTGATCGAGGTGATGCCAGCCGACCCATAGGTGAAGCTCGTAGTACGGCCCAACGCATCGGTCGCGGTATTGGGCCTCGGCGCATCATAGGTGACGCTGGGGCTCTCCGGCAGACCCGGACAGGTGTTCGCGATGGGATCGCAGTAGGTCGAGGCCAGGCTGACGCCGCGAACCGTGTCGACCTGTTGCCAGGCCCCGAGGTCGGCGGTGGGGTCGTCGCCCGCATAGATGTAATGGATTTGGTTGCCGAAGGTATTGGTGACCGATTGCAACCGCACGGCCTCGGCGAACTGCAGGCAGTTGCCCTCGATATCGAACAACGAGCAGTAGGTCGCCGTCGCGTAGTTGTATGTTCGCTTCTCCCCGTTCGGCAGGGTGTGATCGACGACCGCCGCGATCCCCGAGATGTTGTTCGTCAAGCCGCTGTAGGCTGTTGTGAAGTTGATCACGGCCCCTGACGAGGTCGTGAAGGTGTAGATTGCTCCCGACTGGACGAGGGTGGCCCCGTTGTTCGACTGAGGCGTGAAGGTTGAGCCGGACAGGGTGAAGATCTCCGAGTCCGCGCCCATCGACACCGTGTAGGTGCTGCCCGAGACGTAAATGTTGCCCTGCAAGGTGTCGCGCCAGTTGACTAGGACGCCCCCAGGATAGATGCGGCCGTAGGTCATCCCCCCGGCCCCCGGCTGGCCCACCACCACCTCGGTGCGCGCGTTGACGAAGGTGCCCCGCACTAGGTCCACGCCCCGGTTATCGAGCGTGTAGTGCTCTGGGGCCGGCGGCTGTTGAGCCAGAGCGGGATTGGCTAGGATTATCGGCAAGACCGCAGCGGAGGCCGACAGCCAAGCGAGGTGAGAAAGCTTGCGCATAAAGAGATCCTGATTGCAGGCGCGCGCCATCGCCTCGCCGCTTGAGGGCGGCGATGGGCGTCGCGATTAAGCTGTGAGTGAAGCTTCGGGCGCTATGCGCCGGTGGTCTGCTTCTGGGTTCGGTTGTCGGCGTCGTCGTGTTCGTAGTCGATGGTTTCGCCGTTGTTGACGGTGCCGGATCGCACCACCTTCACCACGCGCCCTTGCGCGTCATAGGTGTAGGTGATGGTTTCGCTTGCAGTCGCGGCAGTGGCAGCGAATGCGGAGAGTAGGGCCGCCGTTGAGGCGGCGAGCAGCAGTCTTGATCGCATCGTATCCCCTCCATAATCCCGAGACCGACGTTCTCGTAAAAGGCGAGCTCTGTCAACCTGGGTTTGTAGTTAAGGAATATTATCCTAGTGGTGCGTCAGAATCGGACGTAGGTTAGGGGCCTGCCAAGCTTTTTTACCCACTCGTTTCGATGCCTGATTGCGTCCAAGCCGCTTTGGCGGTGCCTAGATGAGAATGGTCGGCCGACGCGCTTTCTTTGCCGCTAAGTCTATCGGCAAATCATCGACCGAGCTGCGCAGCACAGTAGGCAAGGGCCTGGGTCATGCGTGACTCGACCGTCTTCGGCCGGATGCCGAGGCGATCGGCGATGGCTTCGTTTGATAAGCCACCAAAGCGACTGAGCAGGAACACGTCGCGCAGCTTTCTAGGCATACGTAGGATGATGTCCTTTAGGATAAGCAGCTCGACCTGGCTGGCGGCCTCGGATTGAGCCCGGGTTGTCAGGCTGACGCCGTCGATTTCGGCGCGCCGCTGGTCGCGACGATAGCCGGACAGGAACAGGTTCCGGGCAATCCGGAGCAGGAATGCCTTTGGCTTGTGGACCTCGACCACCTCGGTCTGGCGCACCAGACGCAGATAGGTCTCTTGGAGCAAGTCCTCGGCGACCTCCGGCCCGAACCGCCGTCTCAAGGTCCCCAGCAGCCACGATCCATGGGTTTGAAACAGCACCTCGGGATCGCTGCCCGCAGAAAGCGCCGGTTGGGTGATCATGCGTCGGGTCCCAGACGCCAATGCCTTGCCTCCAATTGCGAGGCCGACCGGGCAAAGGCCGGTTCGGGATCGGTCGAGGCACAGCATAGGGGACCACGCGGCCGACATTGCATGCAGCATGCGTCAACCACAGGGTTCAGGGTCCGGTCTCAACCGAGGTTCTCACGCCTCGACGCCGCAGGGCGGCGCAGTTCCACAATGAATCAGGTGTTCAACCTTGACAAGTGTGGCGCGAACACACTCGCCCGACGCTTGCGTGTGATCCGGACGCGGTGTCGCGGGCGCGCCGGGCGTTGAGAACATGGTTGAGCCACGCGCCGCCGCTTTTAGCCGAAGCCTGGACATATGCGGGGGCCACCCGGGCCAAGGCAGGGTAGCGCAGCGGCTTGAGGCGGCAAACCTGGGCCTTATCTCTAGAACGTAGCCACAGCGATTTTATGTCTGATCGCTGTTTGCGAGCGGTTTGGACCACCGAGCGACGCGAAACTCTGGTCAGCTTTTTAATGGCGATCTCACGTGGGGAGCGGGTTAGCGATTAAATGAAACACGCCTGATTTTTCAGCGTGTTTTTCCGATTTCGATTCTGAACTCGCGCTAGCGATGGAATGAGCGACGCCGACTAGGGCTGAGCGCGCGCATGGTGCTCTGGTTCAGAGGCAGCAAAAGATCGCTGAAGTTGGACCCACGTCGAGCGCCGATGAGAGCCTTCGTGGACGGTCTGATTTTCGCAACGGCGTTTGTGAAATCCGAAATTGGAATTCACGAATCACAGAAGCATTTGTGGAACTTCGAACGATCACTACGGCGCTTATGAAATGCGAAGCACGATTCCAGCTTTCAAAAAAGCGTCGCGTCGGTTAGGGCCGTGGAATGCCCATGGAGCCCTGCCAGCCCGACCCTTTGCCGCTTTCGGACCTCGATTGGCGTAAACTTTTACCGCTGATCGGGAGAGCAAATGCCGCGCTGGCCCGTTACGACGTGACGTGACCCCCTGAAACTCCTCCAGGAATAGCTAGAGTCCGCCCTAACGAAGGACGGACAGAATGAAGCGATCAAGGTTCACGGAAGAGCAGATCATTGGGATCCTGCGGGAGCAGGAGACCGGTGTGGCGACGGCGGAGGTTTGC
>CANJLQ010000018.1 GCA_947475735.1 Caulobacteraceae bacterium | reverse complement strand
AGACCTCCGCCGTCGCGACGCCCGCCTCCTGCTCACGCAGGATCCCGATGATCTGCTCTTCCGTGAACCGTGATCGCTTCATTCTGTCCGTCCTTTCAGGGGGCGGACTCTAGCTATTCCTGGAGGAGTTTCAGGGGGTCACGTCAGGGTCCCGACGGGTTCGGCCCCAAGGTGCGGGAATGGAATGAAGTCGAACTCCTGAAACACTGGCGCGAGGCTTGGAGCGACCACGCCAACGAACGCTTGGCTAGGCTGGATATCGATGCGCGCATCGATCACCGATCATTCAAGGACCAAGGGATCGAGCTTCAGCCTCAGGACAAGATTGGGCCGGCTGGTGCCCGCAGGGAGCACCGAGGGGATGCGGCAGAACGGGCGGCGGATCATCGAGAGATCGCTCGGCGGAATGGCGAGATCATCGCGGAGGATCCGAGGGTCGCGCTGGATGCAATCACCCATCAGCAATCGACCTTCACCCGTCACGACATGGCTCGCTTCGCCCACCGCCATTCCGACGGTAAGGAGCAGTTCGACCGGGTAATGAGCGCCATGCAAGGCTCTCGCGACTTGGTCGCGCTGGGCCAAGATGGCGCCGGTCGCGAAAGGTTCACCAGCCGCCAGATGCTCGCCATCGAGCAGAGCCTTGAGCGGTCAGCGGCACGACTGTCTGAGACCGACCGCCATCACGTTTCAGAAGGCGTGGTTCAAGGAGCGGTCGAAAGAGCAAAGACGCGCGGCCTGGACATCTCGGGTGAACAGCGCGACGCACTCGACCATGTGACTGCCGGGGGCGACCTCGCTCTCGTCGTGGGCTACGCGGGGAGCGGTAAGAGCGCCATGCTGGGCGCTGCTCGGGAGGCGTGGGAAGCCAGCGGGTTCAGAGTTCAAGGCGGGGCGCTTTCCGGCATTGCTGCGGAAAGCCTTGAAGGTGGTTCTGGCATTCCGTCGCGGACGCTCGCCAGTCTCGAACACTCGTGGGCTCGTGGTCGGGACGGACTTTCGTCCGACGATGTGCTCGTGGTCGATGAGGCTGGACTGGTCGGCTCACGACAGATGCAACGCGTCGTCGAACACGCCGAAGCCGCCGGCGCGAAGGTGGTCATGGTGGGCGATCCGGAGCAGCTTCAAGCTATCGAGGCCGGATCAGCCTTCCGAGCGCTCGCCGAGCGTCACGGAGCGGCCGAGATTACGGAGGTGCGCCGCCAGCACACTGATTGGCAGCGTCAGGCGACACGCGAGCTGGCGACCGGCCGCACGAGCCAGGCGATCGACCGCTACGCGGCGGCGGGGATGGTCACAGACCATGCGACCCACGCGGACGCCCAGAACGCCCTTGTCGCTGGATGGTCGAAGGCCCGCGAGAAGGAGCCGGACGCCAGTCAGGTCATGCTGGCGTACAAACGCAGCGACGTCGCCGAACTGAACACTTTGGCGAGAGGCAAGCTTCGTGAGGCGGGGGAGCTTGGTCCAGATCGAGAGACCGAAACCACGCGGGGACTGAAACCGTTCGCCTCGGGCGACAGGATCATGTTCCTCCGAAACGAAAAGTCGATCGGAGTGAAGAACGGCTCGCTAGGAGAAGTCGAAGCCGTCCGACCTGGGAGCATGACAGTGCGGCTCGACCGGGGAGACAGGGTCTCATTCGACCCCAAATTCTATCCCGATATCGATCACGGCTACGCGGCGACCGTTCACAAGTCTCAGGGCGTGACTGTCGACCACGCTCACGTCCTCGCCACGCCCCACATGGACCGCCAAGCAGCCAATGTCGCAATGACACGGCACCGTGACAGCGTGTCCTTACACTACGGCCGCGACGCCTTCGCCACCCCGGCTCGTCTCGCGGAATCGCTCAGCCGCGACGGATCGAAGGACGTCGCTCTGGACTACCTCACGGCCTTTGCCGAACGTCACGGAGCGAGCGAAGACCGGGCGTTTGGTGATCAAGGGCGCAGTCTGGTCGGTGAAGATCGTCGCAGCACGTACCACCAGAATTCCGGGAAAGAACGGGAACGGATACGCGGCGGCCGATATGAAGATCGCCCCTACGATCGAGACCGAAGCCGGTGAACTGACAGCCTGTATCTCGGGTTCTTCCGGGCGCATGCCGCGAGGCGGAGGCGCATCCAGTATCCGCCATTCGGAACTGTCCTTGCCTGGCTGCGTAGTGAGTCGCCTGACGGCCTTACTCCATGGGCGGCGAACGGTCGTAGATCCCCTCGGGATCGACCAGAGGTGCCAAGGAAGCGAAGCTCTCCGTAAGTTGGCCAACCAGTGCAGCGTAGATGGCCATCAACCCAACATCACGGGCCAGACCGAGCCGATCCGTCACCTTCTGCAAGGTGTCCTCAGCGCGCTCGGTTGAATGCAAATGGGAATATGCAACGCGCAGGTCGTAGAGGACGTAAAGCGGGCTGAGCGTTCTCGCGACGTCCTCACCCGGAAGGGCCTTTTCCAGGACGCCCTGCAGCCGTTTGAGGCTGCCCAGACTCTTCGGGTCTCCGCCCTGCGCGGTCAGGGCTTTCGCCAAGGCGCCGTTGTCCAAGGATTCGAGATAGATTTTGTTGAGCGTGTCGGCGACGTGTCGGCGCTCCTTCGGCGTATCGACGACGGGAGGGTTGAAGCTCAGCGCGAGCTCCATCACCTCCGCGTCCAGATGGGCGAGCTTCTCGCCGAAGCGCTGAAGGCAGGCCTCAATGAAGTTGGAGCGCTGCCGGAACAGCTCGTCCTCCTTCGAGCGCGGGGTGAACACCACATCTATCTGTCCGTCGTAGAACTCGCTGCCGATGGAGTGATCGGACAGGACATTTTCCGAGCGCAGATAGTGTTGCTCGGACACCGGCAGTTTGCCGATGTCGCCCAGCCACATGACGACGCGGCCGTGCCGGTTGATGCCGAACGAGATGTACTCGTCCTCGGTATGAATGGTCCCATAGGTGGTCGACGCGAAGCGAACCCGGTAACCGGGCGCGTTGTCGTACTTGAGCAGAACCGCCCGGTTGAAAAACACCGGCGTTAGGAAGCCCACATCGTGGGGCCGAAAGAGACCGGGAAGGTAGAAATGGTCGTCCGCGTCATAAAGAAACTCAACGGACGTAAAGGAGTGGTTGAGCTCGCGTTTGCGCCGGACGGCGTTGTACTCGCTTAGGCCATCCGTCTTCGCGCGCGCGTGCGTCTCCCTGATGGTGAAGCGCGCCAAGTCCGCGATGCTCTCGTCACCACACGCCGGACAGCGAAGAACCGGAATGTTCTGAATCCACATCGGAATACCGGAAACGTCTTCCTTGAAATCGACGAAGCGGAGATCGCGATGGTGTCCGCACTGCGGGCAATGGATGCGTTGCATGGTCCCGCCGGGCGGGACGAGGTCTTTAACGTCCATCAGGTCGTGCTCGACCGGCTCGCGATGTCGAACTCAGTGCCGCCGCACCCAGCGCAAACGGCCGTCGAACGGTGCGGCTGGAAATGATAGATGCGCGCGTTGATGACGCCCGACCAGTCGGATCGAACTCGGTTCCAGTCGTCGCTTGAAACAGTGATCTGTCCCTCTTGGCCGCAGGCGCGGCATTTGGTCGGATAGTGGTCATGTTCCCAGCTCATGGTTCGAAGCTAGAACGCGCAGCGGAGGCGTCAAGGAACGCATCTCACGGGTAGCACTCGGTCTCTCGGTCAATCCGGTCTGGGCGGACCGCACTCTTCATAAACAGCCAGACAATCACGGCTTCGGTGAGTGAACGTCTGGCACGGGCCAGCCCGCGTTCAACCCAACTCGCTTCCTCCGCCTTCGGCTCCGTGCAGCTCCGTTCCCTGGCGGGCGCTTCGCGGGGTTTGATCGCGGTCTTCACGGCCCGCGCCGGCCTCTCCCCATGAAGCCGCGGAATGGTCCGCGGCATCCAGAAGGAGACCGCCATGACCACTCAATCTCTTCCTCTCGGCCGCAAGCCGACCCACCGCCTCTTCCGTGTCGTCGGCGACGGTGAAAACTCGATCTGGACCCCCATCGGTGCTGCCTGGCCGAACAAGGACGGCCAAGGCTTCAGCATCAACTGCGAAGCCATGCCGCTTTCGGGTCGCATCGTAATGCGCGCCATCACCGAACGTCCGGTGGCGGGATGACCGCCGGGCGCAGCATCGAGGTTCACGCCCTGCATTGGCGGGGCGTGGACATCGAGATCACCTTTGAGCGCGACTGGCTCAGCATCGCGCGGGAGCATGATCTGGCGGCGTCGCATCTGACCGTCACCGCCGTCCAGCCGAAGCGCGCACCGCTGCCGGTCACCGAGACGGGCTACCGCTCACACTTCCTCCACTCCGAGGAGATTGATCAGGCCGGTGGGCCAGTTGGCTATGTCGAAGCTTGGCTCAATCACATGGCGCAATCGCGCGAATGGCTCGACCACGAGCAAACGAGCCGACAGTTGTCGTTGTTTTAGCGTGGCTCGCGGACGCCCTTCATCGCTTGAAGCTCCCGCTTTGAGGAACCTTCAGGAGGGCGTCAGTCACGCGTAGAGAACTGACTGAGGGCACGGGCGAGCCAGTCCGGCAGATGTGGCCCGACCGAAACCAGTTCTCCAAACGCCGAAGGCACCAGCTTCCCCTTCAGCGTCGCGATAGCTGTCTGAGCCTTGTCGGGCCCCAGCCAAGCCAGCGCCCGAACGGCATCGCCGGCCAGACGGCCGGGGAGTAATAGCTGCCATCCGGGTGCATGCTTGAACTCGACGGTCTGATTGCCGACGCGGAGCTCCCGGCTCGGCCCGTCGGTCAGATAGATTGTGCGGATCGGCACCTGCGTCGTCAGGCCTAGGGAGTTCGCCGCCTCCGCGCCACTGGTGACGATGATCTCTCCTCGCTGCTCGCTAACGGCGCGCGCGACCTTCTCGACTGACGGCGCTCGCGGGCCGAACCGGCTTTCCAGGGGGCGCACGTAGAGCCCTCGGCCCACGCGTAGCAGACTGCCGCGACGCGCCAATCGCGACAGCGCCCGATGCACCACCGCACGGCCTCCCAAGTGCAGGAGCGACCCGGCAGCGATCAACGCGCCTTCGGGCAGTGCTCCGACACTCTTCATAATCTGCTCGCCCAAAGCTTGCATGCCTACCGCTCTCCGACCGCATCGAGAGGCGCACCGGCGGTGGCGTGGCGATACTAAGGTACTCGAATGCCACGCTCGGCCAAGCGACCCAAGGCGTCAGCCAACGCATCAGCGGTCTGTAGCTCGAGGCCTTCCTGACGTGTCCCTTCGACTACGGCAGGGCAACCAGTCCATACATCAAAGACGGTCCAGCCCTCTTCATCCGGGCGAATGTCGTAACGTGCGAGCATGCGGAGATCATGCCTCGGCAGCGTCGAGAACTCAATTGCCTGCGTTGGGTAGGATAGTTGAGTCCACTTCACGCATTCAAGCACTGGACGATCAACGGCGCGGACTGGTCCCACAGTGCCGTCAGATGGCTCGGTGACGGTGCGAAATCCGGCGAGTGGACATAGCGATTGAGCGTGTCGATCGAAAAAATGCCGTCGGCCTGAGGCAGCTTCTTGATGACCCCGGCGTACTTCTTGTCGATCTTGTTCTTAGCGAGGAGGTCGTCGCCGACCTTCAGCGCCTTGTTCACGAGCTTGTCGCCTGGCTGCACGCCCGCAAGCTTTGTGCGCGTGATGTAGTGGTCGATTGAGAGCTCAAGCAGGACGCGGAACAACACCGAAATGGCGTTGGGATGATCTTCCAACTTCAAATCGAATTGGAGCTCATTCCAGATGTCGCGGTGGCGCTGAAGATGGGCTTCCCAAACCACTGGGAACTCGACTTGGGGAATGAGCGTGACACGGCGTTGCGGTTTGGCTTTGGGACCCCGCTGAGGCTTTTGCGATTTGCCTTTCCCTTTTGGACCGGCGCCCTTCGGGTCACTCGCTTTTGCAGGCGGAGGGAGGACGCCTTCATCGTCGAGCTTGTCGAGATAGGCAAGCTTGCCGGCGTTCTTCCAAAGGTCACCCAGAACGACGTTTCGCTGAGCGAGATCGTCCGCCAATCGGCGGAAGACAGGCAGAAGCGTCGCCTTCTCATGGGTCAGGCTGAACTTACCTTTGATGACGCTTATGCCGACGCGGTTTCTTAGTCCTTCGGAGGACAGCAGGCGGTTGAGCGTTGACCAAGGGATTTTCTTTCGCGGCAGCAGGCCTGCCTCTTTGAGCACGCGCTCGATCTCATCAGCGACGTTGACGCCCCCGCCTTTGCCGGTGCGATCAACGAAGTTGGACGTCATTCGATCGGTCCAAGGAATTCGGCCAACGCCGCCCTGCGTCCCCGTGTGACGCCGGTAGAGAATGTCGTCGATGCGGTCCCGATCGGTTTCGACCTGGCACATCAGATCGGTGGGGAATGTGCCTTTCCACTGCTTTCTTATCCCGGCGAAGTACTCCTGCAGTTCGACGCTGGGCGCGCGCTTGGGATCGGTCAGCAACTTCAGGCAAGTCACCCGCCGATTGCCGTCGAAAACGATGAAGTGTGACCCCTCGGGCCAGACAAGCGGTGCCTCGTAAATTTCGCCGGTCGTTGCGAGGTCGCGGGCCAGATTCCGCATGAGCTGCTCGTGATGGGTGAACAACCACGCGATGGCAGTTGTCTCATCTTGCAGTTCGCCGTGACGATCATTCCCGCTGTTAACAAGCAGCGATTTCAGGGGCAGTTTCTTGTAGGGCATTGAAGCCTCCCAAGATCAGCTTAGCAGTAGAGGCACGAGTCCAACATAGGGCTCAATCAAGCCGTGCATGGCCTGCAAAGAGGAGCTGCCGCCCCACTGGGTCAAGGCCAAGACAAGTACCTCCGGCGGCCTTGACTCGATGCTCCTCACTCATTGCCGTTGGGCCAGTCGGTTGCAGGGCAACCCTTGGGTTCAAACCGCGTCAGAGGGTATGATGACGCATGCCAACAGCGATTCATCGAGAGGCGGCAGAGCTTGTCCTTGCCTCAATGTTCCGAGAAAGCGAAACCGGATACCGAGCGTCGTTCCTGATCCAGAGACCGGGTCAGCCCAGGTGGGCAGGAGGGCTCGGGACAGACCTTTTCTACGAACGCCGTGAGTTCGTCAGAGCCATCCTCTACATCCGAAAGCACGGTGCCCCTTATCTGCGCTTCCTGTCAGTTAGCGACATATGGAGCATGCTCACCAGCTTCGTGTCGGGGAACTATTGGATCCTATCGAAGGAGTCCTTCGCGAAGCATTTCGGCGGTTCCTACGCGAGCTTTATCTCTGATCCGACGAAGGTGGTTTTTGCCGATGCGCTTGCTGCATCGACACTGTTTGTGCCGAGCGACAAGCTGACCCTCTTCCCGTTGGTCCCTATCACCGTCGAGACTGCTTTCGATTCCGCGCCCTTCTTCTTCGTTCCAGCCGGGCCGGGTTTTGGTGCATCGCGCTTGCCCGCAGGCGTCCGCGAAGAATGGGTGCCAGCGGATCAGTTTCCGCCCGAGAAGGAGTTCAAGGGCCGCATCGAAATGCCGACCTCGTGGCTCGGCATCCGATCACCGGAATACAAAGCTGCCGAGAAGATGAAGGCGGCGATCCTCGGAGCGTTGGCACTCACACCGATGCCGCGCCTTCGATACAGCTTCTCGGGGCGCAAGATGTTCGGCGGGCGGGCGACCATCACCGACGGCATCACCATGTCGTTTGGCGATCCGCACACGCCGCCGATGATGAACAACATCGCGCTGACCGAGCGCGATCAGCCGTGGCTCACCATCCTCGCCAAAAAGCTCACGTCAGAGACCAAAGTCATCCAACGGCAGCTGCGCGCGCTTGAGTATTACTACCGCGCCTGGCCTCTATCGGAGCCGGAACGGTTCCCGATCATGTGCATGACGCTTGATGCCGTTTTCGGAGACGCCAACCATGCCACCCAAGCCGTTATCGACGGCGTGCGCGCCACCATTGGCGGTCATGTGGAGGACGCGCGCCTGCGCGCGCTCATGGAGTTGCGTGCGGCTGTAATTCACGGCGGCGCGCCGGACGTCTACGACTCTCGGAAATATGCGCGCTACTACGACGCATACGGCGCAGACCCGATCCTCGATCTCGACCTCGTCGTAGGCCAATGCCTGCGCCATCACGTCTTCGGGGAGGCGATGATCGAGCATCCCGACCCGAACGCTGCGAAGATCGCGGCGCTTCAGGCCTCGGGCAAGTTGCCCAAGCAGCTTAGCGCCCCATCGATCCTTGACGAGATTGAAAGCGACGAAGAGCCCATCGCGTTAATCGATGTCGAAGAATCACCCTCCATCTAAGCTACATCGTGGGCTTCGGCCCACGACTATTCTTTGGCTGATTAGCACAGAACCTAGCACACAAATCCGATCGCCGGAAAAACTACCTTTCCTTTCAGGTACTTACGGTAACTCTAGTCAGACTCAAAATCCGGTTCCGAGAGGAGTGCCGGTTCGACCCCGGCCCGGGGCACCACACCCAGCGTTCGTCGAGCACGGAACGTGGCCCGACCTTACGCATTGGATAGGGGCAACCCTGGTCCACGTCCCATGATTTCCCTGATCCTCGCCGCTACGCTGATGTCCGCCGCGCCCGTCGCGCACGGGGCTCCGGACCGGCTCGCGCCGGAGCCGATCAAGACATCGACGTTCGCGACCGCAGCGGCCGCGCCGCTGCTTCAGGGCGTCGCGGTCACGCTGGAATGCACGGCCACACCGGCCGGCCGGGTCGCGGATTGCTTCGTTCTGGCCGAGACCCACCCCGGCATGGGATTTGGAGAGGCGGCGGTCGCCCTGATGCGGGACGCCGAGGTCGAACCGGTTCGCGAGCCGATCCAGTTCGCTCGAACGATCCAGTTTACCCCCTGACGCGCGTCGTTCGCAGTTGCAATATGTGACGGCCCGCTGGTTGCGTCGCGAACCGGCGACGCGCATCTGGCTCATATGACCTCCCCCGATGCCGCCTCCCCAGCCGCCAAAGGGCCCGGCTTTCCCGAATTCGTGTGCCTGATCGCCTCGATGATGGCGATCAACGCCCTGTCGATCGACATCATGCTGCCTGCCCTACCCCAGATCGGCGAGGCTCTGGGGGTCGCCAACGAGAACAGTCGGCAATGGGTGATCACCGCCTATCTGCTGGGGTTCGGCGCGCTGCAGATCGTCTATGGGCCGCTGGCGGACCGCTATGGCCGAAAGCCGCTGATCCTGGCGGGCATCGGGATCTTTGTGGTGTTCAGCGTGATCGCCATGCTGGCCCCCAGCTTCGAGACGCTGATCCTGGCCCGTGTCGGCCAGGGCATGGGCACGGCGGCGACGCGAGTGCTGGCGGTCTCCATCGTGCGCGACCGGTACGCGGGTCGGACCATGGCGCGGGTGATGTCGCTGAGCTTCCTCGTCTTCCTCGGCGTCCCGATCATCGCGCCGACGGTTGGCCAGCTGATCCTGACGGTCGCACCGTGGGAGGCGATCTTTGGCCTGCTGGGCGTCGCAGGGTTGGCGCTCATCCTGTGGATCGCGCTCCGCCTGCCCGAGACCCTGCATCCCGAGCATCGCCAGCCGATCCAGGCCGGGCGTATCGCGCGCGCGTTCGGCGAGGCCCTGACCAACCGGCTGTCCATCGGCTATACCCTGGCCATGACGGCCATCACCGGGGCCCTGTTCGCCTTCATCAACTCGTCGCAGCAGATCTTCTTCGACGTGTTCGAGGCCCCCCAGCTGTTCGCCGGCACCTTTGCCGCGATCGCGTCGGGCATCGCGTTGGCGGCCATCACCAACGCGCGCCTGGTCGAGCGGCTGGGCTCGCGGATGATCGGGCACACCGCCCTGTTGGGCTTCATCGGCTTCGCGGCCATCCATGCTCTGGTGACCCTGACGGGCCACGAGACGATCTGGACCTTCGCCGTACTGCAAGGTCTGACGATGTTCTGCTTCGGCTTCCTCGCCGGCAACTTCGGCGCCATGTCGATGGAGCCGATGGGCCATATCGCGGGCACAGCCTCCTCGGCTCAGGGCTTCATCTCGACCGTCTTCGGGTCTCTGGCCGGACTGTTCATCGGCCAGCAGTTCGACGGCACGGTCACCCCCATGGCCGTCGGCATCACCGTCTGCGGCCTGATCGCCCTGGGCTTCGTCCTGCTGGCCGAGCGGGGGCGGCTGTTCGTGGCGAAAAGCGCGGCCCCAATGGCCGCGACACCCTGAGCACGTCCAGTTCTGACGCCGGCGGCTGCTAGAAACGATGCGGCGGGTCCCGTCTTCGCACAGGCGACCGTTCAGACGATTCAGACGTTTCAGACTGTGTTTTTCCGTCGTGCGAGCCCGGGTCCGCCCGAGCTCCGGCCCTTGATTCCGCCACGCTTTCCGGGCTCGGTGCGCCGCGTCGCTTTCGGAGTTCGCCCATGTCTCGCGCCCGCCTGACCCTCATGGCCTCGGCCCTCGCCCTGGCCGCCGCCCTCTCGGCCTGCGACGGCCTCGGAGGACAGGCGTCCGACATGCCCCCGCTGCCCGCGTCGGCCACTGCGCCGGTGAACTACGTGCGTGACATCCACTCCTACGCCCAGCCCCAGATCGCCCGCGTGAAACACGTTGATCTGGACCTGACGGCCGACTTCGAGGCCCGAACCCTGTCCGGCACCGCGACGCTGGACGTGACGGGCGAGCCCGGCGCGACCCAGGTCATCCTCGACACCCGCAATCTGGACATCCGCTCCGTCGCCGACGCGGACGGCCGGCCCCTGACGTTCGCGCTGGGGGAAGACGATCCGATCCTGGGTCGTCCCCTGACGATCACCGTGCCGGCCTTCGAGGCCGAGAATACACAGAAGATCGTCGTCACCTATGCCACCCGGCCCGATGCCGCCGCCCTGCAGTGGCTGACCCCGGCCCAGACGGCGGGCGGCGCGCAGCCCTTCCTGTTCAGCCAGGGCCAGGCCATCCTGACCCGCACCTGGGTCCCGACCCAGGACAGCCCCGGCATCCGCCAGACCTACTCTGCGACCATCACGGTGCCGGAGGCCCTGAAGGCCGTCATGTCGGCCGAGATGCTGACGCCTGAGGGCGAGGAGGCTTCGGACGGCACCCGCCGCTATCGCTTCCGCATGACCAACCCGGTCCCGCCCTATCTGATCGCCCTGGCGGTCGGGGACCTGGCCTTCGCCGAGGTCGGCGAGGACGTCGGCGTCTGGACCGAGCCGTCGCGCCTGGAAGCGGCTCGCACCGAGTTCTCGGAACTGCGCCAGCTGGTCGATGCGGCCGAGGGTCTCTACGGCCCCTATCGCTGGGGCCGGTACGACCTGCTGGTCCTGCCGCCGTCCTTCCCGTTCGGCGGGATGGAGAACCCGCGCCTGACCTTCGCCACCCCGACGATCGTGGCGGGCGACAAGTCGCTGGTCAGCCTGGTCGCCCACGAGCTGGCGCACAGCTGGTCGGGCAATCTGGTGACCAATGCCACCTGGGCCGACTTCTGGCTGAACGAGGGCTTCACCACCTATTTCGAGAACCGCATCATGGAGGCGGTCTACGGCGTCGAACGCGCCCGGATGCTGCAGGTGCTGGGCTTCAACGACCTGCAGACGACGCTGGCGGACCTGCCCGCGGCCGACACCCGCCTGCGCCTGGAGCTGGCCGGGCGCGACCCGGACGACGGCCTGACCGACGTCGCCTATGAGAAGGGCGCGGCCTTCCTGAGGACCATCGAGCGCATCGTGGGCCGCGAGCGGTTCGACGCCTGGCTGAAGGGCTATTTCGAACGAAACGCCTTCCGGCCGATGACGACGGACGGCTTCCTCGCCGACATCCGCGCCAATCTGATCCAGGGCGATGCCGCCCTGGAAGAGCAGTTGATGCTGGAACAGTGGATCGACCAGCCGGGCCTGCCATCGAACGCCCAGGCCCCGGTCTCGACCGCCTTGACCGCGGTGGACGCTTCCGCCCGGGCCTTCTTCGTCGAAAAGGGTCCGGCCTCGGCCATTCCCTGGTCGCGCTGGTCGACGCAGGAGCGTCAGCATTTCCTCGCCTGGCGTCCCACGGGCGCGGCGGCCTCGCGCGACTGGCTGACCCCCGCGCAGCTGGCCGATCTGGAGACCACGCTGAACCTGGCCAACGAAGGCAACGCCGAGGTCCTGTTCGCCTGGCTGCAGATCGCCGTGGCCCATCGCTATCAGCCGGCGGTGCCGACGCTGGAGCGGTTCCTGACGACGCAGGGACGCCGTAAGTTCGTCCTGCCGCTGTTCACCAGCCTGTGGGCCGAAGGCGACTGGGGCCGGCCGATCGCGACGCGGATCTATGCCGAGGCGCGGCCGGGCTATCACCCGGTCACCAGCGGCTCGGTCGACGACGTGGTGGGGGTGCCGGCCGCCTAGGCGCGCTCGGCGACCATCATGAAGTTGACGTCGGCGTCGGCGCTCTCGCTCCACCGATCCGTCAGTGGATTGTAGGCCAGACCGAACGGCCCGTGGACGGCCAGGGGCTCCTCGGACAGCATGCGCCGGATCTCGTCAGGCTTGAGGAACTGGTTCCAGTCGTGGGTCCCGGCGGGGACCCAGCGCAGGATGTATTCGGCGGCCACCTTGCCCAGCGCCAGGGACTTCAGGGTCCGGTTCAGGGTGGCCACGATCATCAGGCCGCCTGGGGCAATCAGGCGCGAACAGGCGCGGATGAAGCTCTCGGGATCGGCGACGTGTTCGATGATCTCGAGCACCAGGACGACGTCGAATGGGCCCGCGCCCTCGGCCTCGATCTGTTCGACGGTGGCCGCGCGATAGGCGATGTCCAGGCCCATCTGTTCGGCGTGGGCGCGGGCGGTGCCGATGTTCTCGGACGAGGCGTCGATGGCGGTGACGTCAAAGCCCATCCGCCGCATCGGCTCGGCCACCAGCCCCCCGCCGCAGCCGATGTCGATCAGGGTGAGGCTATCGAACGGGCGGATGGCGCGGGCGTCCCGGCCGCAGCGCGCGGCGACCGTTTCGCGGATGAAAGACAGGCGGGCCGGGTTGAACTTATGCAGGGGCGCGAACGGCCCTCTGGCGTCCCACCACTCCGCCGCCTGGGCCGAGAAGCGGGCGACGTCGGCGGGATCGATCGACGAGCCTTGTGCCCGCTCGTCAAAACCTTGACCGTTCGGGGGTTTGCGCATCGCGGACGGGTCGTTAGAAGCGGCCATGGGCTGACAGGGTGAACCCCTTTTCCTTGGCCCGCGCAACAGGAAGACTTCCGCCACGATGACGCGGCCGACGACATCCCGCCTGGTCATGAAGTTCGGCGGCACCTCCATGGGCGATCTGGAGCGCATTCGTCGCGCCGCCCGCATCGTCGCCGCCGAGGTGCGGGCCGGCCATGCGGTGGCCGTGGTCGTCTCGG
Source organism: Caulobacteraceae bacterium (assembly GCA_947475735.1). Taxonomy (GTDB): domain Bacteria; phylum Pseudomonadota; class Alphaproteobacteria; order Caulobacterales; family Caulobacteraceae; genus Brevundimonas. The sequence goes on along the minus strand of CANJLQ010000018.1, from coordinate 34,397 downwards.
CCATGGCGGGCAAGACCAACGAGCTGGTGGCCTGGACCGACGGCGCGGGGCCGCCCGGCGCGGGCATTGCCCTGACCGACGACGAGTACGACGTGGTCGTCGCCTCGGGCGAGCAGGTGACGGCGGGTCTGCTGGCCCTGACGCTGAGGAACATGGGGTTTCGCGCCCGGTCGATGATGGGCTGGCAGGTGCCGATCCTCACCGACGACGCCCACGGCCGCGCCCGCATCGAGGACATCCCCGGCGACGCATTGGCCAATGCGGTGGACGGCGGAGAGATCGTGGTCGTGCCGGGCTTCCAGGGCGTGACGCCCGGTGGCCGGATCACCACTCTGGGCCGTGGCGGGTCGGATACGTCCGCCGTGGCGGTGGCGGCGGCGCTGGGTTGCGCCTGCGATATCTACACCGACGTGGACGGCGTCTACACGACCGACCCGCGCATCGAGAGCCGGGCGCGGCGGCTGGAGAAGGTCTCCTATGAGGAGATGCTGGAGATGGCGTCCTTGGGGGCCAAGGTGCTGCAGACCCGCTCGGTCGAGCTGGCTATGGGGATGCGGGTTCCGGTGCGTGTCCTGTCCAGCTTCGTCGAGCCCGACGAGCACGGAAATCTTCCGCCGAAGTCCGGCACCCTGATCTGCGACGAGGAGGAAATCGTGGAAAAACGCATCGTGTCCGGTGTCACCATGAGCCGCGACGAGGCCCGCATCACCCTGCTGGGATTGTCGGATCGCACCGACGCCCCGGCCGACGTCTTCACCCGCCTGGCCGAGGCCAACGTCAACGTCGACATGATCGTGCAGAGCCAGGCCCGCACCGAGGGCGCGGTGAACCTGACGTTCACGACCGGACGCCGCGATGCTCAGCGCGCCGCCGATCTGATGCGCGCGGCCCAGGCCGAGATCGGCTTCGAGGAACTCCGCGTCGACGAGGACGTGGCCAAGGTCTCGGTCGTGGGGGTGGGCATGCGCAGCCATGCCGGCGTCGCCCAGACCATGTTCCGGGCGCTGGCCGACAAGGGCGTCAAGTTCCAGGCCATCTCCACCTCCGAGATCAAGATCAGCGTCCTGATCGACGCCGCCTATGCCGAACTGGCCGTGCGCGCCCTGCATTCGGCATACGGGCTGGAAGCGGTATAGGATTGGTCGAACCCCACCCTATCTTGGACGTGGGCAGGGAGACCGGATGGCCGTAGCGGGCGGAGCGATGACGAGGGGGCCGCGGGTCCTCCTGCGCCAGATCCGCGAGGCGATGGCCGACGGCGGCCCGGCGCAGGGTCGGCTCGACATGGTCGTGCGCACCATCGCCCAGTCGATGGTCGCCGAGGTCTGTTCCATCTATCTGCGCCGCGCCTCAGGCGAGCTGGAGCTGTTCGCCACCCAGGGCCTGAACCCGGCGGCCGTGCACAACACCCGGCTGAAACCCGGCGAGGGCCTGGTGGGCGAGGTCGCGCGGCTGGCTCAGCCGATCAGCCTCTCGGACGCCCCCAGCCATCCCAGCTTCGCCTATCGGCCAGAGACGGGGGAAGATCCCTATCACGCCTTCCTGGGCGCGCCCCTGCTGCGCGGCGGGCGGGCGATCGGCGTGCTGGTGGTCCAGAACAAGTCCGAACGCCGCTACGACCCCGACGAGGTCGAGGATATCCAGACCATCGCCATGGTCCTGGCCGAGACGGTGGCCAGTGGCGAACTGCTGGCCCAGGAGGAGCTGCGCGACGTCGAGGTCGCGCCGCACCGGCCCGAACGGATCAAGGGCCAGAAGTTTGCCGAAGGATTAGCGTTCGGCCACGTCGTCCTGCACGAGGCGCCCTTGCCGCCCGAACGCCTGCTGGCCGAGAACCAGCAGGTCGAGGAAATCCGGCTGCGCGAAGGCCTGAACACGCTCAAGAAGTCCATCGACGACCTGCTGGACGGCGGTCAGGGCAAGCTGGCGGGCCAGTCGTTCGAAGTGCTCGAAACCTACCGCATGTTCGCCGACGACCGGGGCTGGAACCGGTCGCTGGAGGAGGCGGTGCGGGGCGGCCTGACGGCCGAGGCGGCGGTCGACCGGGTCAGGAACGAACACCGGGCCCGCTTCGCCCAGGCGCGTGATCCCTACATCAAGGAACGGCTGCACGACTTCGAGGACCTGGCCAACCGGCTGCTGAGGGTCCTGGGCGGGGAAACCCCGGGCGAGCGCGAACTGCCCGACGACGCCATCCTGGTGGCGCGGAACCTGGGTCCGGCCGATCTGCTGGAATATCCGCGCGACCGCATTCGCGGCCTGCTGATGGAGGAGGGCTCGGCGGCCAGCCACGCCGCCATCGTCGCCCGGGCGCTGCAGATTCCCTGCGTCGGCCGTCTGCAGGGCGTGCGCGACCGGCTGAGCGAGGGCGACCTGGTCATCGTCGACGGCGAGACCGGCGAGGCGCACCTGCGACCCCGCCCGGACATGCTGGACTCGGTGCGCACCCGCATGGCCCTGCGCGACCAGCGCCAGGCCGAGTTCGCCAAGCTGCGTGACACGCCCGCCGTCACCCTGGACGGCACGCGCATCAGCCTGCTGACCAATGCGGGCCTCGCGGTCGATCTGGAGAACCTGGACGCCACGGGCGCGGAGGGCATCGGCCTGTTCCGCACCGAGTTCCAGTTCATGGTGTCCGAGGAACTGCCCCGGCTGAACACCCAGACGGCGCTGTACAAGCTGGTGCTGGACGCGGCCGGCGACCGCCCCGTCACCTTCCGCACGCTGGACATCGGGGGCGACAAGGTCTTGCCCTATATGGAAACGACCGAGCGGGAGGAGAATCCGGCCCTGGGCCGACGCGCCATCCGCCTGGGTCTGGACCGGCCGTCCCTGCTGAGGCTCCAGCTGCGGGCGCTGCTGGCGGCGGGCGCGGGACGGGAGCTGCGCGTCATGTTCCCCATGATCGCCACGGTCGACGAGTTCCGGGCCGCGCGGGACCTGGTCGACGTCGAGTGCGAATGGGCCCGGCGGCGGGGGCGTCCTCTGCCGGCGCGGCTGCGGGTCGGGGCGATGATCGAATGCCCGTCGCTGCTGTGGCATCTGGACGCGCTGCTGCCGCTGACCGACTTCGTGTCGGTGGGGTCAAACGACCTGTTTCAGTACATGTACGCGGCGGACAGGACCAATCCGCTGGTGTCGGATCGGTATGACCCCCTGTCACCCCCGGCGCTCCGTGCCCTGCAGTCGATCCAGAAGGCCTGCACCGAGACCGGCACGCCCGTGTCGGTCTGCGGCGAGCTGGCGGGGCGACCGCTGGAGGCCTTCGCCCTGATCTGCCTGGGCTTTACGCGCCTGTCGGCCCCGGCCGGGGGGGTCGGGCCGGTCAAGCGGATGATCCTGACCACCGACCTGCAGGCCGCTCGACGTGGCATGGACAAGCTGCTGGGCTCGTCCGCCGGCTCGGTGCGCAACGAGATCGAGAGTCTGGCCCGGAAACTGAACGTCGGTCTGTGAACCGTTCCCTTTCGGGACGGCGAACAAGCTTAACAAGACGTTGAACCAGCGGCCAAAATGAGTTATCCACAAGACGAGTTCGGTATCCCCACGAGGGCGAGCGGGTTTCGTCACAGCGCTATGCTAGGCGGGTCCGTGTGGGGATCGGCGATGGGGACTGTCAGCCCCACGCAGAGTGTGGGGCAAGGCGTCATGGCGCTGGATACGGGGAATGTCCCCGACGAGTTTCGGTCTCATCCGGATTGGAAGGACCCTGTGCCTTCAATCACGGATGCGGCGACTCTCGGCGATGGGCTGAAGCGGACGCGAGAACTCGCGGGGCGGTCGCTCGCCGAGCTGGCCGCCGACACCCGGGTTCACGAACGCTATCTGCGCGCGCTCGAACAGAACGACCACTCCGCCCTGCCGTCGCGGGTCTTCGCCATCGGTTACGTCCGCGCCTATGCCGGTGCCCTGGGCCTGGATGAACAGCTGGCGGTGGAACGCTACAAGCGCGAGACGCCGGACGGTGCCGTCCCGCTTCAGCCGCCGGTCGGCATCGCCTTCGAGGAAGTCCGTCGCTATTCGCCCCGGATCGTGGGGGCCGTCGTCCTGATCGCCGTCTCGATCATCGGCTGGAACGTGTTTCAGCGGGTCAGCCTGATGCGCGCGCCGCAGCCGTCCGATATCGCCGAAGTGCCCGAGAGCTGGAGCCTGGGCGACGTGATCGGCCAGCAGCCCGTCAGCGTCGGAGCTCCCCTGCCCGCCCCGCCCGACCAGACCACGCCGGCCCTCTACGTCACGCCGGGGCTCGAGGCCCAGCTGACCGGCATCGATCCGGCCGACACGGCGGCTTTGGCCGCGGCCGCCGCCGCCAACGACCCGCCGGTTCAGGCCGCCTTCAATCCGCGCGGCGCGATCTATGGGGCCAGCGCGTCGGCGTCGCAGGTCGTGCTCCAGGCCAGGAAGGCCGCCGCCCTGGTGGTGCGCATGGCCGACGGCCGGGTGCTGTTCGCCCGACAACTGGCCGCCGGAGAAGCCTGGCGCGCGCCACCGGGCGTCGCCGCCACCATCGACGTGTCGGACCCCGCGGCGTTCGACGTGTATCTTAACGGCGAGCACGGCGGGGCCCTGCCGGCGGTGCTGACGCCCCTGGCCCAGCTGAACACCCGCGCCGCCGCCCTTGCCCGCCAGACCGCCGCACGGGCCGAGGCCGAGGCCGTCGCCGCCCAGGCCGCTTCGGCGAGAGCGTCCGCGGCCGCTCAGGCAAACCTGACCCAGACGACGACAGCGACACAGACCGTCCAGACCCCGGCGGTCACCCAGCGCTGATTGCGAGGCGGGCGTCATGGCCTTGTCTTCGCCGCTCGCCTATATTGCCGGACCATGAGCCACGACGCCTCCGCACTCGGTCACATCCGCCCCTGGCGGCATATCGAACGGCGCAAGAGCCGCCAGATCATGGTGGGTTCGGTCGCCGTGGGCGGCGACGCGCCGATCAGCGTCCAGTCGATGACCAACACCCCGACCACGGACGCGGCCGCGACGATCGACCAGATCCGCCAGCTGGAGGAGGCCGGGGCCGACATCGTCCGCGTCTCGTGTCCCGACGAGGAGTCGACGGCGGCGTTCAAGACGATCGCGCGCGAGGCCAGGGTGCCGCTCGTGGCCGACATCCATTTTCACTACAAGCGCGGCATCGAGGCCGCCCAGGCGGGCGCGGCCTGTCTGAGGATCAATCCCGGCAACATCGGCAGCCCCGACCGGGTGCGCGAGGTCATCCAGGCCGCCAAGGACCACGGCTGCTCCATGCGCATCGGCGTCAACGCCGGCTCCCTGGAAAAGGAGTTGCTGGAGAAATACGGCGAGCCCTGCCCCGAGGCCATGGTCGAGAGCGCCCTGAGCCACGCCCGCATCCTGCAGGACCACGACTTCCACGAATTCAAGATTTCGGTGAAGGCGTCCGATCCCTTCCTGACCGTCGCCGCCTATCAGCAACTGGCCGAGGCCATCGATTGCCCGCTGCATCTGGGCGTGACCGAGGCGGGTCCGCTCCGGTCGGGCACGATCAAGTCGGCGATCGGCCTGGGCTCCATGCTGTGGGCCGGGATCGGCGACACCATTCGCGTCAGCTTGGCCGCCGATCCGGTCGAGGAGATCAAGGTCGGCTTCGACATCCTGAAGTCGCTGGGTCTGCGCCACCGGGGCGTCAACATCATCGCCTGCCCATCCTGCGCGCGTCAGGGCTTCAACGTCATCGAGACCGTGGGCGTGCTGGAAGAACGACTGGCCCACATCTCGACGCCCATGAGCCTGTCGATCATCGGCTGCGTCGTGAACGGCCCGGGCGAAGCTCTGTACACGGACATCGGCTTCACCGGCGGCGGCGCGGGGTCGGGCATGGTCTATCTGAACGGCAAGATCGCCCACAAACTGGCCAATGCCGAGATGGTCGAGACGATCGTGTCGATGGTCGAGAACAAGGCCGCCGAACTGGACGCCGCCCGCGCGGCGCAGACCGCCGCCCTCGAAGCCGCCGAGTAGTCCGGTCCCATGAAGCTCTACATCGCCCCGCCTTCGCCGTTCGCGCGCAAATGCCGGATCGTGGTCCGGGAGAAGGGACTCACGGATCGCGTCGAGGAGGTTCTGGTCAATCCGTACGAGAGCCCCGAAGCGCTGCTGGCGGTCAATCCGATCGCCCAGGTGCCGGCCCTGCTCACCGACGATGGCGAAGCGATCCTGGACAGCCCGGTGATCTGCGAGTGGCTGGACCGGCAGGGCGCGGACCCCGTTCTTCTGCCCGTCGATGGCCGGGAGCGGTGGCGGGTCAAACGGATCGAGGGGCTGGCCTCGGCCGTGCTGGAGATGGGCGTGAAGCTGCTCCTGGAGACACGTCGGCCCGAGAGCGAGCGGTCACCGTCGTGGATGACGCGCTGGACCGAGAACATGGGCCGCGCGCTCGACGCGTTGGAGGCCGCTGACATCGCCGCCGAGCCGCTGGACATGGGGGTCATCACCGCGGGATGCGCGGTGACCTGGCTGGATTTCCGCCATCCGGACTACGACTGGAAGAACGGGCGGCCGGGGCTGGTGGCGCTTCAGACCGCGTTGGAGCAGCGGCAGAGCTTCCGCGAGACCGTCCCGGCCTGACGCTCAGGCGAGCTCCGCCAGCACCTTCAGCACGCCCGCGCCATAGCGGTCGATCTTGGACTGGCCGACGCCGGACATGGCCGCCAGGGCATCCAGCGACCCCGGCTCTCGCTGAGCGATCTCCAGCAGCGTCTTGTCCTGGAAGATGACATAGGGCGGGACGTGCTGTTCCGACGCCCGGTCGCGGCGCCAGGCGCGCAGGGCCTCGAACCGGGCGCGGACGTCGGCGTCGAGCGCCTCGACGGCGGCGTTCCTGTCATTGCGGGTCCGGTTCCGGGGATTGCCCGAGCGGGTGGCGGCGTCGAAGCCCGGAGGGCTGCGGCGGACCTCGACCTTCGTCTCTCCGCGATAGACGGCGCGGATGCGTTCGGCATCGCCCAGCGTGACCAGGGGCTTGCCGTCGTTGGGATCCTCGACCAGCAGGCCCTCGAACATCAGGTGATCCAGGATGTCACGCCAGCCGGTTGGGGCGATGTCCTTGCCGATGCCCCAGGTGGACAAGTCGGTCTCCCAGGGCTGCACGTCCTTGGTCTTGCCCAGCAGGTGATCGACGATCCGGCCGCGTCCGAACCGGCCGCCCAGCCGCTGGACGGCCGCGAGCGCCTTCTGGGCGGCGACGGTGGCGTCGTGGAGGGCGGGCGGGTCCTGGCAGATGTCGCAGACGCCGCAGACGCCGGCGTCAGTCTCTCCGAAATAGCGGCGCACGGCCTGGGCCCGGCAGGCGGCGCCGTCCAGCATGGCGAACAGCTGGCGGGCCTTGCGCGTCTGGACCGCCTTGACCTCCTCGGCCATGGGACGGCCCTCGAGACGACGCAGCGTCCAGGCGATATCGGACGGGCCGTACAGGGTGATGCCGTCGGCGGGTTCGCCGTCGCGGCCGGCGCGGCCGATCTCCTGCCAATAAGCCTCCAGACTGCCCGGCGGATCGGCGTGGATGACGAAACGGACGTCGGCCTTGTCGACCCCCATACCGAAGGCGATGGTGGCCACCATCACCGCCCCGTCCTCGGCCAGGAACCGCTCCAGCCGCCGGTCGCGCTCCGGGCCCGCCATGCCGGCGTGGTAGGCGATGGCGTTGGTGCCGGCGGATTTCAGCGCATCGGCCACGCGTTCGCAGCCGTCGCGGCTGCCGCAATAGACCACGCCGGACTGACCCTTTCGGGCACGGACGAGTTCGATGACGTGGGCGTCGGTCTTGGCACGGGACGCGCTTTCCTTGCGCACAGCCGAGAGCTGAAGGTTCGGGCGGGCGAAGCTGTCGACGAAGACGGCCGCCCCTTCCAGATGGAGCGAGGCGAGGATGTCGTCGCGGGTTCGGGCGTCCGCAGTCGCGGTGACGGCGATGCGAGGGACACCGGGAAAGAGCTGACCCAAGCGGCCCAGGGTCCGATAGTCGGGCCGGAAGTCGTGGCCCCACTGGCTGACGCAGTGGGCCTCGTCGATGGCGATAAGGGCGAGCGGCAAGTCGGCCAGTCGGTCCAGCAGTGCGCCGGACTGCAGACCTTCGGGCGAGACATAGAGCAGATCCAGATCGCCGGATCGGGCGGCGCGCAGGACGCCGGAGCGTTCGTCCAGCGACAGGCCGGAGTCGAGGCGGGCGGCGCGCACCCCCTGCTGCTTCAGCGCCTCGACCTGGTCGGTCATGAGCGCGATCAGGGGCGAGATTACGAGGCCCAGGCCCGGGCGGATCAGGGCCGGGATCTGATAGCAGACGCTCTTGCCGCCGCCGGTCGGCAGGACCGCCAGCACGTCGCGACCGGCCAGAACCTCGGCCACGACCGAGGCCTGAAGCCCCCGGAAATCGGCATGGCCCCAGACCCGCTCCAGCATGTCCCGGGCGGCGGAGATCGGGTCGTGAATCATGGATGAGGACATACGGGAAACGACGGAGAATGGGAGGGGGGATGAGGGCGATCGGCCCCGGTGACCCGCGCGTCGATATGTTCCTGACCAGCCCGCCGTCCACGCGTCGCGTTCTGGCGCTATGGTGGGTCTTATGAACACGCTCGCCGCACGCTGGACCCGCCTGGAACCCCATGTCTCGGTCGTCGGACCCGAGGACGCCCGTCCGCGCCCGGCGGCCCTGCTATTTCACGGGTGCGGGGGCCTGCGGGGACATCTGCCGCGTTATGCGCAGGCAGCCAAGGCCAGGGGGTGGCGGGCGTTCATCGTGGATTCCTATGCGCCGCGCGGATGGAGCCGTCAGTTCGCCATGGCGACGGTCTGCACCGGCCTGTTGCTTCGCGGCTGGGAAAGGGCGGGCGACATCCTGGCGTCCATCGACGGAATCTCGGCGCGGCCGGACGTCGACGGCTCGACGCTGCTGCTCGGCGGCTGGAGCCACGGGGGCTGGGGCATCATGGAGGCGATGAGCGCCGATCGGGAACGGCCGGGCGCGCTGGGTCTGATCGATGCCCAACGGGTTTCGCTGGAGGGGGTCAAGGCGACCTATCTCGCCTATCCCTATGTCGGGATCGCGGCGCTGAACCGGATGCGGCCGTGGCGACATTGTCCCAAGACCCTGGCCGTGGTGGCGGCCAAGGATCACCTGACCACCGTCCGCAACGCCGAGCGCGTCAACGCCATGATCCGAAACTGCGGAGCCGAGGTCGAGACCTGGATCGCGGACGGCACACACAGCTTCGATGAGCCGATGACGGCCCCGCCGATGCGCTACGACGACGCCCTGTGCAACGAGGCGATCCGGCGGTTCGGTGCCCTGCTGGAAGACACGGCGGTCGCGCCGCCAGTGTAGGGTTCAGGCCGGCTCCACCCGGACTTCGCCACGGATCGAGTTGGCGATGTAGCAGAGGCGATGGGACTGGTCGTGCAGGTCCGACAGTTTCGCCGCGTCGGGGGCCGGGCCCGACCAGGTCACGGCGGGACGCAGGACGATCTCGGTCATCGACATCCGGCCCCGATCGTCGCGCGCCAGCGTGCCCGAGGCGGCATCGCGGTAGCGGTCGATGACGAAGCCGGCCTTCGCCGCCAGGGCGAGGAAGAACAGCATGTGACAGCTGCTGACGGCGGCGACCAGCGCCTCTTCCGGATCGACGGCGGTGGGGTCCGACATCGGCACGGCCACGCTGGTCGGGGCCGAGGACCCGCGCACAACCGCTCCGCCGTCGAAGGTCCAGTCGTGGGCGCGGGAATAGCGGTTGTCGGAGAAGGGCTGGCCGCCCCGGACCCATTCGACAGTGGCGGTGTGGTCGCTCATGGCAGGCGCTCCGGTCAGGCGAGGACGGTGTAGGTAACGCGCGCCCGGGTTCGGAAGCCGAGGCTTTCGTACAGGGCGATCGTGGCGTCGTGGTCGGCATAGGCGTGCAGGAAGGCGGTCTCGCCCTCGGCCAGGACGGCGGCGACGACGCGGCGCGACAGGGCGGTGGCCAGGCCGTGGCCGCGAAAATCGGGGTGGGTGCAGACGCCGGACAGTTCGGTGTGGCCCGCGACCCGAAGGCGCCGCCCGGCCATGGCCGCAAGCCGGCCATCGCGCTTCACGCCGATGAAGCCGCCCAGTTCATGGGTCCGGGCTCGGAACGGGCCGGGCTTGGTCAGGGTGGCGAGGGCCAGCATCTCTTCGGCGTCGGCTTGGCCGAGAGGCACCACGTCCAGCCCATCGGCGGCAGCGGGGGTCAGCACCTCGCAGATCATCTGGACGCAGGGGGCGCGGCTGACGACCGCGATGCCGGTCGGGAGGACGTCCTCCATCGGGCCGTCGGTCCGCTCGACCAGACCGGCCCCGGGGTGGGCGCTGCACAGGGCGGTCAGGGCGGCGATGCTGTCGGGCGAGGCATCGGCGGCGGCGGCGAAGACGCCGACCTGAGGGTCGATGCGAACGGCGCAGGCGTCGCCGAGCGCCACGGCTGAAAGGCGGCCGGTCAAGGCATTCCAGAGCGGACGGTCGAGGGGGTGAGCCATGCGCGAGACCTAGGCCGCGTCGCCGCTATGGTGAAGCCTCGGTCGCATTCAGCGTCCGAAAAGCGCGGTCAGCCGCGCCAGAAACCCACGATGCGTTTGACCTCGTCCACCACCGGATCGGCGATGGCGGCGGCGCGTTCGGCGCCGTCCTTCAGCACGCGGTCGATCTCGGCGGGATCGTCCATCAACCGGCGCATCTCGGCGGTGACCGGTGCCAGGGCCGAGACGGCGAGATCCGCCAGGGCCGGCTTGAAGGCACCGAAACCCTGGCCGCCGAACTGCTCGATGACCTGTTCGCGGCTGATGTCGGCCAGGGCCGCGTAGATGGCGACGAGGTTCTTCGCTTCCGGGCGATCGGCGAGGCCGTCCAGCGTTTCGGGCAGGGGCTCGGGGTCGGTCCTGGCCTTGCGCACCTTGGCGGCGATGGTGTCGGCGTCGTCGGTCAGGTTGATGCGGCTCTGGTCCGAGGGATCGGACTTGGACATCTTGGCCCCGCCGTCGCGCAGGCTCATGACCCGCGTCGCCGGGCCCTGGATGAGAGGCTCGGGCAGGGGGAAGAAGCCGGGAGCGCCGAAGTCGGTGTTGAACTTGGCGGCGATGTCGCGGGTCAGTTCCAGATGCTGCTTCTGGTCCTCGCCCACCGGCACTTCGGTCGCCTTGTAGAGCAGGATGTCGGCGGCCTGGAGCACGGGGTAGGTGTAGAGGCCGACCGAGGCGCGTTCCTTGTGCTTGCCGGACTTCTCCTTGAACTGGGTCATGCGATCCAGCCAGCCGAGGCGGGCGACGCAGTTCAGGATCCAGGCCAGCTCGGAATGGGCCCGCACGGCGGATTGCGGGAAGATGGTGGACTTCGCCGGGTCGAGGCCGGAGGCGATGTAGGCGGCGGCGATCTCTCGCGTCTGGGCGGTCAGGACGGCGGGGTCCTGCCAGACGGTGATGGCGTGCAGGTCGGCGACGAACAGAAAGCAGGGCGCGCCACTGTCCTGCAGCGCCGTGAACCGCTTCAGCGCGCCGAGGTAGTTGCCGAGGTGGAGCGCCCCGGACGCCTGGATGCCGGACAGGATACGGCGGGGGCCGCCATAAGTCGGGAACGAGGCGGCGAGGGTATCTTCGGTCATCAGTCCAGTCCGGAGGGGGTGGAAGCCCCGGGTTCACGCCTCAGCACGGCCTTGAGTTCCGCCGGGCTGACCGCGCGGAAAAGCACGATGCAGACGCCATACACAAGAGCCCCCACGCCGCAGACCGCCAGAACCGCGACCTCCTTGGCCAGGAACAGCCGGGCGAGGTCGTCGTAGAAGATGCCGGCGGCCAGCAGGACGCCGGCCATCACGGCGCTGGCGGCCAACACGCGGACCAAGCGGGAGACGAACCGGGCCGACAGGCTCCAGGTCCGCTCGCGCAGCAGAGTGCCGCCCAGCAGCGCGACATTGACCCAGGCCGAGACGCTGGTGGCGATGGCCAGGCCGATGACACCGTCCATGCCATTGGTGTCGAGCCACCAGAACAGCCCAGCCCCCAGGACCACGGTCACCACCACCGCCGCGATCGAAAAGACCATCGGGCGGCGCGTGTCCTCGCGGGCGAAGAAGGGCGGGGTCAGGACCTTGGCGAGGACGAAGGCGGGAACCCCCCAGGCGAACTGGCGCAGCACGTCGGCGGTGCGCGCGGCGTCCTGGCTGGTGAAAGCACCGCGCGTCACCGTGGCGTCGATGATGAAGAAGGGGATGACGAACAGGGCCACGGCCGCCGGCAGGGTGAAGGCCATCGACAGGGTGATGCCGTCGTCCAGGGTTCGCCTGCCACCCTCGTGGTCGCCGGCGACGAAGGCCCGGGTCAGGCGGGGAACGAGGGCCAGGCCGATGGCGACGCCGACCAGGCCGAGCGGCAGTTGGTACAGGCGGTCGGCGTTGTATAGGACCGAGCGCGCCCCTTCGTTGGAGCCGGTCAGCAACTGGCTGACGACCGAGTTCAGCTGCAGCGCGCCGCCCGCGATAACGCCGGGGATGGCCAGTTTCAGCGTGCGCGACACGCCGGGCGTCAGGCGCGGCAAGCCCAGCCGCAGGGTGACGCCGAGCCGCCGGACGCCCCACCACAGCAGCGCCATCTGGATCAGGCCGGCGACGCTGACCGCCGCAGATGTCGCCAGAAGAACGGTGGTCTGGTCCATCTCGACGACGAACGGGGCCAGCAAAGGGACAAGGGTGCACAGGTTCAGGAAGACCGGTACGCCTGCCGACAGGGCGAACCGTCCGGCGGTGTTCAGCACCCCCGACAGCAGCGAGGCGATGGTCATGCAGGCCAGGTAGGGCATGGTCAGCTGGGCGGCGGTCGTGGCCGCGAACATGACACCGGCGTCGTCCGCCCAGGCCGACAGCAGGACCGGCATGATCCAGGGCATGGCGACCTGCAGCGCGATACAGACCCCCGCCACGACGGCGAACATGAAGGACAGGGCCTCGGACGCCGTCACGGCCGCCGCGGCTTCGCCATCGCGGGCGCGCACGCCGCCGTAGATCGGCACGAAGGCCTGGGCGAAGGCACCCTCGGCGAACAGGCGGCGGAACATGTTGGGCAGCATCAACGCCGTGGTGAAGGCGTCCATCATCGGCCCCTGGCCGAACTGGGCCGACAGGGCGAGGTCGCGGCCGAAGCCCAGGATGCGGCTGCCCAGCGTCAGGGTCGCCTGAACAAGCGTGTTGCGGGCGAGGCTCAAGGCGATCTCACGGAGCGAGGGGCGAACGCAGCGCTTAGCGCGCTTCCGGGGCCGACGGAACGGGTTTCAGGACGCCGAGCTCGGAGACGTCGCGGGCGCTGGCGCGTGCGGGGGTGATACGGCGCCCCTCCGGCGGCTTGGAAGCACGGTCCAGCACCGCCTCCAGCGCCTGATGCACCTCGTCCAGCAGGCGGTCCGAAATCAGCTTTCGACCCTTTCGATCGGCGACATAGAAGCTATCGACCGCCCGTTCGCCAAAGCTGGCGACATGGGCCGAGCGGATCGACAGATCGTGATCGGACAGGGTCCGCGACAGCTCGGCCAGGAGGCCCGGCCGGTCGGCGCCGGAGACCTCGATCACCGTGGCGTCTGCGGAGGCGGCGTTGTCGATCATGACAACCGGGCGGACGTCGAAGACGGCACGACGCGGTGAAGGAGTGGGCATGGGGGGCGGGGCCACGGGCGTCTCGCCCTTGGCGGCGGCTTCGAGCGCACGGATCAGGGAGGTCAGGCGGCGCGGTTCGGCCTGGCCATAGGGCTGGTCGGCGCCGTCCTGGACCTGGAACACGTCCAGCACCGTGCCGTCCGGCGCGGTTGCGACACGAGCCCCGGTGACGTCGGCACCGGCCGCCGCCAGAACGGCGGCGAGGTCGGCGAACAGGCCGGGGCGGTCGCGGGCGGCGAGGGCGATCTCGGTGGTCTGTTCGATCCGGCCGGCGGCCCCGGTGCGGGCCTCGGCGGCGGCGCCCTCGGCGTGGGCCCGGGCGACGAGCGCGGCGTGGTCGGCGAGCGGGTCGGCGGTCTTGAGATCCTCGCCCCGGAACAGCGCCTCGACCGCGCCATAGAGGCTGCGCATCAGCTGGCCCTTCCAGCTGTTCCAGACGCCGGGGCCCACGGCGCGGATGTCGGCGACGGTCAGGACCAGCAGCATCCGCAGGCGTTCGGGATCACCGACCAGCTCGGCGAAGGCGCGCACGGTTGCGGGATCGGACACGTCCCGCTTCTGGGCATAGTCCGACAGGGCCAGATGATGGCGGACCAGCCAGACCACGATCTCGATCCGGCGCGGCTCCAGCCCCAGCCGCTCGCAGGCCCGGCGGGCGGCGATGGCGCCGTCCTCCAGCTGACCCCGGTCGCCGCCCTTGCCCACGTCATGCAGCAGCATGGCCAGCATCAGGGCCTCGGGATCGGCGATCAGATGAATGACCTCCGACGCCAGCGGGTGGTCGTCGGTCAGCTTGCCGCGCTGGATGTCGTTGATGATGCCGATGGCCTGGAGCGTGTGCTCGTCGACCGTATAGGCGTGGTACATGTTGAACTGGGTCTGGCCGACGATCCGGCCCCATTCCGGCAGGAACCGGCCGAGCAAGCCCGCCTCGTTCATGATCGTCATGACCCGATAGGGACGATGACCGTGGGCCAGGATGTGCAACAGGGCCGCCGTCGCGCGCGGGTCGCGTCGCAGCCGGGGCGTCACCAGCGACAGGGACCGGGTCACTGCCGAGAAGGCGTGGGGGTGGACGTCCAGGTCGTGCTGGTCGGCGCAGACGAACAGGGTCAGCAGCTTGACCGGGTCTTCGACAAAGACCTCGGGTCCTGTGACCGACAGCCGCCCTCCGTCCTCGATCAGGCCCTCGACGCCGAGGTTGCGTTTGCGGCCGGGGATCAGGCGCGACAGGCTGAGGGTCTTCTTCTGCTGGCGGGCCTCTAGCGTGGCGCTCATGGCGCGGGTCAGGGCGCCGACATCGCGGGCAACGATGAAGTAGCGGCGCATGAACCGCTCCACCGCCGGTTCGTCGCCTCGACCCCGCCAGCCCATGCGACGGGCGACCTCGGGCTGAAGGTCGAAGGTCAGCTTCTCCTCGGCGCGTCCGGCGGCGAGGTGCAGATGGCAGCGCACGCGCCAGAGGAAGTCGAAGGCCTCCTCGAAGGTCCGGCGCTCGCGCGGCGTCAGGAGCTCGTCCAGCACGCGGGCCCCGAGCGGGCTGTCCGGCGCCAGGGAGCGAGCGATCCAGAACAGGGCGTTCAGATCGCGCAGGCCGCCCTTGCCGTCCTTGATGTTGGGCTCGACGCGGTAGCGGACGGCCCCGGTGCGGGCATGGCGGGTGTCGCGCTCCTCCATCTTGGCGGCGATGAAGGCGCGCGGATCGGTGCCGGTGACGAGGGCGCGGAAGCGGGTCAGAATGTCGGCGGCCAGCACCGGGTCGCCCGCCAGGGGCCGGGCCTCCAGAAGCGCCGTGCGAATTGTCATGTCGGAGCGGGCGAGGCTCAGCGCCTCCTCCACCGACCGGGCCGAGGAGCCGACCTTCAGGCCCAGGTCCCACAGCACGTAGAGCATGAACTCGGCGACGGTCTCGGTCCGGGCGGTCGTCTTCCAGGGGCGCAGGAAGACGATGTCGAGATCGGAAAAGGGCGCGAGGACGCCGCGGCCATAGCCGCCGACCGCGACCAGAGCGAGCTTCTCGGCCTCGGTCGGGTTGGGCGCGGGATAGAGGGTCTCGGTCGTGAAGCGCCACAGGGCGGTCAGCATGTCGTCGGCGGCGGCGGCATAGAGGCGGGCGACCTCGACCCCGGGTAGGCCGGCGGCGAGCTTGGCGGCGATCCTCTCGCGGGCGGTATCGTGGTGGGCGCGCAGGGTCCCGGCCACCGCCTGTCGCACGCCGGGTCCGCCGACGAGGGCGTCGAGGCGGGCTGCCAAATCCTCCCCCCTTGGGGGAGGTGGATCCGAGCGGAGCGAGGAGACGGAGGGGGCCCGACCCGGACTCCGGCGTGCGCGGCTGGCCCCATCCACCGCTTCGCGGTCCCCCTCCCCCAAGGGGGGAGGATTGCGCGCGGTCACTTCACCAGCCCCTTCAGCCGATACAGCGCCTCGAGCGCCTCGCGCGGCGACATCGCGTCCGGGTCGAGCGCGGCGAGGGCATCGTCGACGGCCGACTTCATTGGCGCAGGCGGTGGCTCCACGATGGCGAACAGGGGAAGGTCATCCAGCCGCCCTTGCGCCGCCTTTTCGGTCTCCAACCGGTCCAGCACCGCGCGGGCGCGGGCGACGACGGCGGGGGGAACGCCCGCCAGTTTGGCCACCTGCACGCCATAGGAGCGGTCGGCGGCACCCGGCGCGGCCTCGTGCAGGAAGACCAGCTCGCCGTTCCATTCGCGCGCCTTCATCGACAGGTTGCAGACGTGGTTGAGCCGTTCCTCGAGCCGCGCCAGCTCGTGATAGTGGGTGGCGAACAGGGTGCGGGCGCGGTTCACGTCGTGCAGCGCCTCGGCGCAGGCCCAGGCGATGGCCAGGCCGTCGTAGGTGGCGGTGCCGCGCCCGATCTCGTCCAGCACAACGAAGCTGCGGTCCGTGGCCTGGGTCAGGATAGCGGCGGTCTCGACCATCTCCATCATGAAGGTGGAGCGGCCGCGCGCCAGGTCGTCGCCGGCACCGACGCGGCTGAACAGACGATCAACGACGCCCAGCCGCATGGAGCGGGCGGGAACGAAGGCACCCGCCTGGGCCAGGACGACCAGAAGCGCGTTCTGGCGCAGGAAGGTCGACTTGCCCGCCATGTTCGGGCCGGTGACGATCGACAGGCGCGCGCAGCCCGCCCCGTCGCCGTCCAGACGACAGTCGTTGGGCGTGAAGGGGTCGCCCGACTTCTTCACCGCCGCTTCGACCACCGGATGGCGACCGGCCTCGACGGTAAAGCAGCGGCTGTCGTCGACGACGGGGCGGACCGCGCCGACCTCCTCCGCCCATTCGGCGAGGGCGGCGGTGGCGTCCAGTTCGGCCATGGCCTCGGCGAGCGCCTGAAGCGGGCGAGCGAGCGTCTGGACCTGGGCGCGCCAGGCCTCGAAGGTCTCGGTCTCCATGGCAAGCGCGCGGTGGCCGGCCTGGCTGATCTTCGCATCCAGCTCGGACAGTTCGACCGTGGTGAAGCGGACTTGGGCCGCCAGCGTCTGGCGATGGATGAAGGGGCTTTCGGGACCGGCGCGGAACAGGGGCTCGGCGTGCTTGGCGGTGGTCTCGAGGAAATAGCCGAGCACAGCGTTGTGCCGGACCTTAAAAGGGACGCCCGACTCGGCCACGGCGCGAGCCTCGAGGTCGGCGACCACGCGGCGGCTGTCGTCGCGCAGCGCGCGGGCGGCGTCGAGCTCGGGGCGAAAGCTGGGGTTCACGAAGCCGCCGTCGCGCGCGAGGTGCGGCGGCTCGGCGGACAGGCCCTCGGCGAGATCGAGCATCAGCCGCGACAGGTCCGGCGACAGGGTCAGGCGATCCAGGCACGCCGTGATCCGCGCCGGCGGGCCGGTCAGGGGATCGGGCGCGACGGTGAACAGGCCCGCCAGCGCCTCGGAGATGGTCAGGCCGGAGCGGATGGCGGCGAGGTCTCGGGGGCCGCCGCGTCCCAGCGCCAGCCGCGACACGGCGCGGGCCACGTCGGCCGAGGCGCGCAGGCCGTCGCGCAGGTCGCGGCGCAGGGAGCGTCGCTCCAGCAGCCATTCGACGGCGTCCAACCCCGCGTTGATGGCGGCGGGGTCACGCAGGGGGCGGGCGATGCGTTCGGCCAGCGCGCGGGCACCGCCCGAGGTGACGGTGCGGTCGATGCAGGCGAGCAGGCTGCCGTCGCGCTCGCCGCGCTGGGTGCGGTCGATCTCCAGGCTCAGGCGAGTGGCCGGGTCGATGGCGAGGTAGCCTGTCTCGCCCGAGCGGCGGGGCGGCGACAGGGCCGGCACCTTTCCGGCCTGGGTCGTCTCCAGATAGGCGGCGATGAGGCCGAGTGCGGAGACCTCCGCCTCCTCGAAGGCCCCGAAGCCGTCCAGCGACTGGACGCCGTAGAGCCGAGTGACCCGTGCCGAGGCCGCCGCCGGTTCGGCCACGGCAGAGGCCAGCGCCTGGACCACCCCGCCGGAGCCGTCCAGCGCCTCGCGGACCTCGGGGTCCGAGAACAGTTTGTCGGTGACCAGCACCTCGGAAGGACGGAAGGCCGACAGGGTGGACGCAAGATCGGTCAGGTCGCAGGCGACGCAGTCCACCGCTCCGGCCGACAGTTCGACCACGGCGACGGCGGCGCGGCCCCTTCGGATAGCGACGGCCGCCAGCCGGTTGGCCCCGCGCGCGTCGAGCAGCGAATCTTCGGTCAGGGTGCCGGGAGTGACGACGCGGACGATGTCGCGGCGCACGACGGCCTTGGAGCCCCGCTTCTTCGCCTCGGCGGGGTCCTCCATCTGTTCGCAGATGGCGACCTTGAAGCCCTGGCGGATCAGCCGGGCGATGTAGCCCTCGGCCGCATGGACCGGCATGCCGCACATGGGGATGTCCTCGCCCAAGTGCTTGCCGCGTTTGGTGAGCGTCAGGCCGATGGCGGCGGCGACCACTTCGGCGTCCTGGAAGAACAGTTCGTAGAAGTCGCCCATTCGGAAGAACAGGATGGCCTCCGGCTGGGACGCCTTGGCCGCCAGGAACTGGGCCATGACGGGGGTCACGCCGTCGGCCGGAGCCGTCTTCGGAGGATGCTGGAGCGGGGCGTTCATGGGGCGGCGACAGGGTGACGGAATGCGGGGGTCGGCTCAAGGCCGCAGTCCCAGCTTGCCGCGCGCCTTCGCACCTGCGACATTCCGTCCAGGCGGTTAAGGGAACGCGGTCCAACACCGCGGCTGTGCCCGCAACTGTAGGCGGCGAGGCCGTCGTCCGATCCGGGGCTCATCCCCCGGCGTCACTGGGTCCGCTTCGGCGAGTCCGGGAAGGCGAGGGCGGCGGCTGTTGACCCGCAAGCCAGGAGACCTGGCCGCCGACGTCGCTCGCCCGCTGTCCGGGACCAGACAGAGGCGTGGGACCAACCCCTTCCGCAAAGCCGGGAGGACGTTCCGTCGAAGCGACCCGATCTCGGAGCCGTCCGGATGCCTCGCGTCCGGGCGGATTGGTCGCTGTCATGACGCCCGGCGCGCGCCGAAGCCGGGCCGACGGAGTGAAACACGCCATGAAACGTCTGTTGTTCTGCACGAGCGCGCTGGCCGCGCTCGCCACGCCCGCCTGGGCCGAGGACACCGAGGTCCTGAACGCCGATCCCTTGCCGGAGGTGGTGGTGACCGCGACCCGCCTGCCGGCCATCGCCCAGCGCACGCCCGGGGCGCGCGTCATCGACGCCCGCGCCATCGAACAGAGGGGCGCGGTGTTCGCCGCCGATATCCTGGCCGATGTGCCCGGCCTGTCGGTGGTGCGGTCCGGTGCGTTCGGCGGGCCGACCCAGGTGCGGATCCGGGGCGCGACGCCCGGCAAGACCCTGGTCCTGGTCGACGGGGTGCCGGTCAATGACGCGGCCGAGATCTCGGGGGCCTATGACTTCACCGGGTTCGAACTCGGTGACATCGAGCGGATCGAGGTGCTGAGCGGCCCCCAGTCGTCGCTGTGGGGGTCGGACGCCATCGGCGGAGTCATCGCCTTCACCACGCGTGAGGTCGACGGCGTCCGCGCCGAGGCCGAGGCCGGGTCGTTCGACACCCTACGGGGACGGCTGTCGGCGGGGGTGGCCAACGACACCTATGCGATCGGCGCCTGGGTCTCGCGTTTCTCGACCGATGGCATCAGCGCGGCGGACGAGGCCGACGGCGCGACCGAAGCGGACGGGTTCGACAACACCACCGTCGGGCTGAAGGGCCGGTATGCCCTGACGTCGACCGTGCGAGTGGACGGCTCGGTGCGATGGTCGCGGAATGAGGCCGACATCGACGGCTTCCCGGCTCCGGCCTTCGCCCTGGCGGACACGCCGGACCGGACCGAAGGCGAACAATGGTCCGGGTTCGCCCGGCTGTCGGTTCAGGCTCTGGGCCTGTCGCACCAGTTGAGCCTGTCGGCCTCGGATCTCGTGCGCGACACGATCGCGGACTTCCCCTTCAGCTTCGAGGCCAATCGCCAGGTGTGGCGCTGGCAGGCCGACGGGGCGGCGGGACGGGGGCTGACCTATGCGTTCGGCGCCGAACGCGAGGACACCGAGGGCAGCGTCTCCACGGGCGCGGTCGAGGACCTGGGGACCACTTCGGTATTCGGCCTGGCGTCGCTCCAGGCCGGCGACCGCCTCAGCCTGACCGGGGCCCTGCGCTGGGACGACACCGACGACTTCGGATCGGAGACGACCGGGCGAGTGTCGGCGGCGCTGGACCTTGATGGCGGCTTCATCCTGTCCGGCGCTTACGGCACCGGCTTCAAGACACCGTCGATCAGCCAAGCGGTCTGCGACTTCTGCTCCTCGGCCCTGCCCTTCCCCGCCTTGAGGCCCGAGAGCGCCGACAGCGCGGAGGTGGCCCTGGGCTGGACCGCTCCGGACGGGCGGCTGGACGGGCGGATCACGGTCTACCGGCTGAACGTCGAGGACCAGATCAGCTATGTCTTCGATCCCGTCACCTTCGACGCCGTCTATGTGAACGTCGCCGAGACCCGGACCGATGGGGTCGAGTTCGAGGGGCGGGCGGCGCTGGGGGCCGGGTTCGACCTGACCCTGGCCTATGCCTGGACCCATGCGCGCGACCAGACCACCGACGCGCGGCTGCTGCGCGTGCCGGAACACGCCGGCTCGGCCACCCTGGGCTGGACCGGAGGGCGACTGTCGGGGGCCCTGACGATCCGGGCCGAGGGCGATCAGGACGACGCGGGCGGGGTGCGCGACGGCTTCGTCACCGCAAATCTGAATGCGTCGTGGGCCCTGACCGATCAGGTCTCGCTGATGGCGCGGGTCGAGAACCTGGCGGATGAGCGCTACCAGCAGGTGCTGGGCTATGGCGAGCCGGGGCGTTCGGCCTACCTCGGCGTCAGGCTGCGTTACTGATCGCGTAGCGGGAGCCGGCCGTCAGCGCGGCCGGCTCTTCCAGCGCCAGAGTGGCCCAGTCCAGATCGGGACGCGGCGCATGGGCGGCGGCGAGGACCGCGCGAAGCTCGGCCGCCGAGGCGACGGAGGCGATCACAGCGGCGACCGGCGGAAGGCCGAGGCAGAAGGCCAACGCGGCCTGCATCGGGTCGCTGCGGGCCTCCGCCAGACGACGGCGGGTGCGCGACAGGGCGACGCCGTGCCCCGCCAGATGCTGGGGCAGGGTCTCGCGGTTGGCGAACAGCAGGCCCTGCGCGAAGACCGAGGAAACATGGACGGCGATGCCGAGGGCCGCCAGATCGGACAGGACGCCTTCCGTCACCGGGCGCTGATCCAGGATGTTGCAGGGGATTTGCACAACGTCAGGCTGGAACCGGCGTGCCAACAAGGTGGGCCCGTCCTCCAGGGTCGCGAGGAATCCGACCCTGCGAAACAGGCCCCGGTCCTTGAGCGCCTGCATCCGGTCCCACAGCGCCCGCCCCTCGGCGCCGGCGAGATCGCCCGCCCCGGAGACCAGCAGCACGTCGCCGCGCGGCAGGCCCATCCGCTCCAGCGAGCGACGGGCGCGGGCTTCGACCCGGTCCAGGCCCTCGGACAGGGCGACGGCGCGGGCGCTGACCGAGAACGGCGATGGGAAGGGCCAGGCCTGACCCAGCAGACGCTCCTGATCGCCCTGGGGCCGAGTGGCGATCTGGACGATGCCGGCGTCCGCGGCGGTCTGGAGCAGGGCGCGCACGGCGTCCTCGCGCGCGCCGGCCGGCACGGGCCCGCCCCCGAAGGCATGGCCCTGCTTGGGCTCCGTCACGACGGCGAGCGCGAGTTTGGCGACGGGGGAGGATGCGGCGGCGAAGGTCACCCGGCATCGTGACCCGCAATGTTTAAGGGAGACCTAGGGAGACCCTGCCGAAACCTTACCAGGCGAACGGGGATCGGGCAGCAGGCAGCAAGGGTGGCTAGATCGACGTGATCGATGGACTGAGCCGATGGGGCGTCCGCTGCCTGCTCCCTGATGCCTGCTGCCGCTTGTCACACCGCATCGCAGCGGAACATCCGTCGGGGTGTGGCGTTCAGCCGACGAGGCCACTATTTACGGCTAAGCTGACAACAACGGAGCGCGCACCATGGCGACCACCAAGGCTCGGGAAGACATCAAGAACGACCTGAACACGCTTAAGGAAGACCTGAAGGTCGGAGCGCGCGAGGAAGCCGCACGGCTGAAGACCAAGGCCGCCCAGGCCGAGGCCCGCCTGCGCGCCAAGGCCGCAGAGGCCGACGCCCGCATCCGCGAGCGCGCCGAGGTCGTGCGCGAGCAGGCCCGGGACTATTACGATCAGGCCCGCGTGCGCAGCCGCGAATACTACGACGACGCGTCCGAGCGGTTCGACGAAGCTCAACGCTACGTCACCGAGCGGGTGCAGGAGCGTCCGATCCAGTCGACGGCCATCGCGCTCGGCGTCGGCGTCGTGCTCGGCCTCCTGCTGGCCGGTCGCCGTCGCTGATGATCGGCAAGAGCGTCGTCAAGAAGCTGTCGGCGGCCCTCGTAGTCGCCGGCTGCGCCTTCGTCGCCGTCGTCGCGCTTGGGGCGACGGTGTATTACGCCTTGGCCCTAGTTCTGCCGCCGCTGGGCGCGGCCGCGATCACCGCCGGACTGTTCGCCTTGGTCGCGGTGATCGTCGCAGTGGTCTTCCTAGGGGCGGCGGGTGCCCTGGACGAGGAAGAGGACGAGGAGCCCGAGGGTCTAGGCGCACGCGCTTTTACCCTGTTCCGGCAGCGACCGATCTTGGGATCGGTCGCGGCGCTCGCGGGGGGCTATATCTTCCTGCGGAATCCGGCGCTGGCGACCATGGTCGCGGCGGCCTTCACCGAGAAGTCTCACGGTCGCGGCTACCGCCGCTGAAATCCGGGGATCCCCAATGGAACGCCGCGCCTCTGCGAAGGGGCGCGGCGTTTTTGATTTCAGACCGCGGCGGCCTCGCGCGCGCCGGCGACGCCGGGGTCGGGCGCGGTTTCGGCGTGGCGAGTGTCCTGGCGACGCGGCAGGCGCCAGCTTTCAGCGGGCGCGAAGGCCGATCCGTCCCAGGCAATGACGGTGACCACGATCTCGTGCGCCGACCATTCGATCTGGTTGAAACTGGGCGGCGCGCCTCGTTCCCGGTGCGACAGGGTCCCGCAGCCGATGGCGTAGGAACAGCGGTCCGACAGATCGATGGGCAAGGCGAACGGCACATGGACGTGGCCGGTGGTGATCAGGTCGACGCCAGCCTCGGCGAAGATGCGAGCGGCCGCGTCGCCGCGCTTGGCCTCTCCGGTCATGGGCGCACCGATCATCTCGATCAGAGGGTGATGGCAGGCCAGGACGCGCAAGGCCCCCACCGGCGCCTGGCGCAGGGCCTCGGCCGCGCGGCGCGTCTGATCCAGGTCGATGACGCCCTTGGACCAGTTGGGTCGGGCCTGCCAGCCGCGCGCGGTCACGACTCCGCGCACCATAACGGTGTCGGAGACGAATTCGCCGTCATGGGCGGGATAGCCGGTCGCCGTCTCGAAGGCCCGCCAGGGATGAAACAGTCGCGCCGGCAGACTGTAATAGGGGACGTCGTGATTTCCGACGATGACGAAGCGCGGCGTCGGCATCGCCCGGATCCAGTCGGCGGCGGCTGAAAACTCCTCGGGCAGTCCCTTCTGGGTGATGTCGCCCGTGATCAGGATGAGATCCGACGGCCGGGCGTGGACGTAGTCCAGGGCCGCGGCGCAGGCGCGTTTGTGCTCGACGCCGAAATGGACATCCGAGAACTGGAACAGCCGACCCTCGGCCATCAGACGGTGTCTTCGGCGGCGGGGGGTGTCGGGGCGAACGCCCGGAAGGCCTTGGGCACGAACCGCACCGTGGTGTCGTGGGGCAGCAGCGTCGGCTCGCCGTCCAGGACGGCGGGGATGCGCGAACGGGCTCTGATACGGATGCGGCGCGCGGGCTGGGTCACCACCGACGGGTCCTGACGCCAGTCGCTGAACAGGGCGCTGGCGGCGAGGCGGAACGCCTGGGCGGCATCGTTCGGGTCCATCGACGCCGCTTCCAGCCCGACAGGCTCGTCCAGGGCTCGCGAGATCATCGGGCTGATCAGGACCAGAGCTTCGCTGCGCCGCAGCTTGCCGCCGTCCAGCTCGACCCGGATCTTGCCCGAGAAGGCCCGCTTCAGCGCCCGGCGAGCATAGGTGTAGGCCAGGCTGAGTTTCCCGGTGCGCATGGCCTCGCGCGCCGGAGCCCACAGGGCGGGCGAGCCGAAGATGCCCGCGCAATAGAAGGCCTCGCCCTCGACCACGCCGCCGGACACCGTCTGGGCCGAGCCGTTTTCGAGCGCGTCGCGAAGCGCGGCCTTCCAGTCAGTGGTGCCGTACAGCGCCTTGGGCAGCATGTTCATCGTCCCGCCCGGCAGAGGCGCGATGAGCGGTCCGTCCGGTCCGGCCCGAGAGGCGACGGCGCGGGCGGTGCCGTCGCCAGCCAACACGAACAAGACGTCGGGACAGGCGGCCAGGGCGGCTTCGACCTGTTCGTCCAGAGTCGAGGGGACCAGCTCGATGATCTCCGCCTCGCACGGATAGTCGACCAGGATCGCTTGGACCTCGCCATAGGCCCGGGGGCCGACCGACCCGGACAGTGGATTGACCAGGACCGTGATGCGCGAGAGGGCGATATGCGGCGTCAGGGCGCGCGGCTCCAATGACGCGTCCTCAGTCGGTGTATCCGGCGGTGCGATGATCTCAGGTGTCAGGGCGTCGGTCATCCCCGCCGAACGCGCCGGTGACAGCGGCGTTCCTGCCAAGCGTCACTATTGCGCTTGCAGCGTCTCGGCCGTGGTCGCGGCCCCCGCTTCAAGGGCGTCGCCGGTCTTTTCAGCGGCCTCGCCCGCCGTGTCGGCGGCGGCTTCGGCGGCCTCCGGAGCCTGGCCTGCGGCTTCGCGCGCGGCGTCGACGCCGGCGGTGATCCAGCCGTCCATCAGCGCCCCGCCTTCGGCCAGCGATTGCTCCTTGATGCCGAGGGCCGCCGTCAGCACGCCGAACAGGGCCAGAAGCGTGACCAGCAGGCCGACGAAGCCGCCTCCTCCGCCGCCACGGCGCTTGGAGCGGGCCCAGACGGGGCTAGTGGACTCTTCGGCCATTCGGACCGGTTCAGGAAAACGCATGGTACCAAACCCCCTGGAGAACTAATGCTTCGTCGATCCGCGCCCCTCGCGCGGCCGACGTCTCAGTGTATGTCATCGTTAAGAGCGAGCATAGGCGGGGAACCTGCGCCATAATCCAGCGTTCTCGCTCACGGGGCGAACATCAGGAATGAAGGATCAGATCCATGAAGAAGGCGATTATCGCGATCGGGGCTGCGGGCCTCATGGCCACGGCTTGCGCCAGTGACCCGTACGGCAACAGCAACCAAACCGTCCGCCAGGGTGCCATTGGCGCCGGCATCGGCGCCGTGGCCGGCGCCATCATCGGCAACAACGTCGGCTCGGGCAACGCCGGGACCGGCGCGCTCATCGGAGCCGCCGTCGGCGGCACGGCGGGTGCGATCCGCGGTTCCAACCAGGACCGCAACAATCAGCAGCGCTACCGGGACAACCGTGGCAACTACTACTACTGCTACGACAACCGCCAGGACGAGTGCTATTGGGAAAACGGTCAGCGCCGCTACTAGGACGCTGAACGCGAAAAGTTTTCAGGGCGGCGCGTCGAAAGGCGCGCCGCCCTTTTTCGTGACAGGCCCTGACGCGGCCGGGAGACGACGATGACATCGATCAGAAGCATGGTGGCGGTGGGTCTGGCGGCGCTCGCCCTGGCAGGGTGTTCGTCCATGGGAGGCGGGCGTGAAGCCCTGGTGGCGGTGCCCGACGCCTGCGGGCCCAAGCGGTTCGACGTCTATTTCGCCGAAAATCAGGCGGGACTGACCGAGGCGGCGCGGACGGCGATTGGGCTGACGGCGACCCAGTTGCAGGGGTGCGAGATTCGAACGGTTCGGGTTTTGGGACTGGCCGACGCGACGGGCGCGGCGGATGCGAACCTGACCCTGTCGGGGCAGCGTGCCCTGGCTGTTGTCGAGGCCCTGGAGGCGGCCGGATGGCCGGCCCCTGCCTTCGAGGTCGGGGCGGCGGGCGATGCCGGAGCCGTCACGGCCGGCGGCGTCGAGGAGCCCCTGCGGCGACGGGCCGAGGTCCTGGTGACGGCGGCTCCGCGGTAACGTCCGGTCTCCCGCCGGCGAAAGCGCGGCGACGCGACACCGTGGCGGGCCCGCCCCGGGCCCGCTAGAACGGGGCCGCGAACCGGAGACCTCGCCCTTTGCGCCTGATTACGCTCATACTGGTCGCTTTAACCCTGGCAACGGGCCCAGTCCTCGCCCAGCCGGCGGTCACGCCCGCCCCCGGAGCCGTGGCGGCGGGACCGAAGTCGACGTCGCGCATCGAGGCCGAACTGGTCCCCATGAACGCTTGGGCCGCGCCCGGATCGACGGCGATCGTGGCCGTGCGCCAGCAGATCGAGCCCGGCTGGCACACCTATTGGCGCAACCCGGGCGATTCCGGCGGCGCGACCAGCCTGGACTGGAGCCTGCCGGCGGGCGTGACGGCCGGAGACATCCTGTGGCCGACGCCGCAGCGTCAGAGGCTGCAGGGCCTGGTCAACTTCGGCTACGAGGGTCAGGTCTTCCTGCCCGTGCCGATCGAGGTCCCGGCCGACGCCAAGCCGGGGTCCTCGCTGCCGCTGGTGGTGCGCGCCCTGTTCCTGGTGTGCAGCGACGAGATGTGCGTGCCGGACGAGCTGACGCTTCGACTGGACCTGCCCGTCCGTGAGGGCGCCGCGCCCCTCGCAGACACTTTTGGCGCACGGATTGCCGAGGTGGTGGAGCGTGCGCCGAGACCGGCGGGCATTCAGGCCACGGCCTCCTTGGTCGATGGCGTGATCGTCCTGTCGGCGCGCGGCGGGCCTCTGGCCGGAGCCGACCTGAGCCGCGCCAGCTTCTTTCCGTTCGATCCGGCGGTGATGGAGCACGGCGATCCGCTGGCGGCTGTCGCCGGCCCCGAGGGCCTGACGCTGAGACTGACGCCGACCCGAGGCCTGGTCGCCAACGGTCTGACCGAACCGGTCGGCGGCATCCTGACCACCGACGCGGGCGACTGGGAGATCACCGCGACGCCGGGTGCCCCCCTCCCGGGTACGACCGAAGGCCGGGACCTGGCGACCACGGGCGACGCGGCTGTTACGCCTGGGGCCATCGACTGGGGCGTGTTCGCCCAGGCCGCCCTGTTCGCCCTCATCGGCGGTTTGATCCTGAACCTGATGCCGTGCGTGTTTCCGATCCTGGCGATGAAGGCGGCCTCTCTGGCGCGGACGGCCCACGACGCGGGCGAGGCACGGCGCGACGGGATCGCCTTCACAGGCGGGGTGCTGGTGACCTTCCTGGTGCTGGCGGGCGTCTTGCTGGGCCTGCGCGCGGCGGGCGAGGCGGTGGGCTGGGGCTTTCAGCTGCAGTCACCCCCCGTGACGGCGGGGCTGGCCCTGCTGATGCTGGCCGTCGCGCTGAACCTGTCGGGCGTGTTCCATGTCGGGGCCGGACTGCAATCCGCCGCCGGATCCGGGCCGCTGTCGAGATTGCCCGGCGGGGTCGGGGCCTTCTTCACCGGCGTGCTGGCGGTGGTGGTCGCCGCGCCCTGTACCGCGCCCTTCATGGCCTTCGCCCTGGGGGCGGCATTGCTGATGCCCGCGCCCCTGGCCCTGATCGTCTTTCTGATGCTGGGGCTGGGCCTGGCCTTGCCCTATCTGGCGGTCAGCCTGTCGCCGGGCCTGCTCGCGCGCCTGCCCCGGCCCGGGCCCTGGATGGAGCGGCTGAAGGGCGTGCTGGCCTTCCCGATGTACGGCGCGGCCCTGTGGCTGGGATGGGTGTTCCTGAATCAGACCGGCGCGGACGCCCTGGGTCTCCTGTTCGGCGCGGCCCTCGCTCTCGCGCTCGCCGCGTGGCTGTTCGGCCAGACGCAGGTCGCGGGCGGGCGGATCGCGGCCGGGATAGCCGTCCTGTCTGTACTGGCGGTCGCAGGCTTGTCTGTGGCGGCTGTGCGGGCACCGCGAGTCGAGCCCGGTACGGCTGAGACCACTAGCGCGCTCGCCGCCCGGCCCTGGTCACCCGAGGCCGTGGCGGCGGCCAACGCCGAAGGTCGGACGGTTCTGGTCAACTTCACCGCCGACTGGTGCGTGACCTGCAAGATCAACGAGCGGGCAGCCCTGTCCTCGCCGCGCGTGGCCGAGGCCCTGACCCAGGCGAACGCCGTCTATCTGATCGGGGACTGGACCCGGCGGGACGACGCCATCGCGCGCGAGCTGGAGCGACGCGGCCGGTCGGGCGTGCCTCTGTATCTCGTGCACCGACCGGGCGAGGCCGAGCCCCGGATCCTGCCGCAGCTTCTGACCGAGGGCCTTGTTCTCGAAGCCCTGAACGACCCATCCTGAACCCGACGACTGAGAGGAGACGACGCATGAAGACCCTTCGCAATCTCGCTCCGGCGATCGCCGCCCTGGCCCTGGCTGCCTGTCAGCAGACTGAAGCACCCGCTGCAGAAAACGTCGCCACGTCCGCCGCTGCGACAGTGGCAAACGCCCAGACGGGCCTGGCCCCGGCCTTCACCCTGGTCGACGCCGCAGGGACGCAGCGTTCCCTGGCCGACTTTCGTGGCAAGACCGTCGTGATCGAATGGACCAACGAGGGCTGCCCCTATGTGCAGAAGCACTATTCCGCCGGGGCCATGCAGGCGTTGCAGCGCGAGGCGACGGCCGACGGCGTGGTCTGGCTGACCATCGTGTCCTCGGCGCCGGGCAAGCAGGGCTATATCGAGGGCGACGCCGCGCTAGCCTATCGCGACACCCATTCGGCGGCCTTAACCCACCTGCTGCTCGATCCGACCGGCGAGGTGGGCAAGCTGTACGGGGCCAAGACCACGCCCGACATGCGGGTGATCGATCCCGAAGGCCGCATCGTCTTCGAAGGCGGCATCGACGACCGGCCGACCAACAAGGTCGAGGATCTGGAAGGGGCGAACAACTTCGTCCGCGCGGCGCTGGAAGACCTGGAGGCCGGGCGGCCGGTGCGCACGGCGTTCGCGACGCCGTATGGCTGCTCGATCAAGTATCCGGAAGAGGCCTAGACCTCGGGCTGGGGCGGGGCGGTGACGACCTCGACGTTGTCGTTCAGCAGATAGGTCAGTTCGGACAGGGCAGTAGCGCGGGCGGCGGGGCTGTCAGCCGTCTCGACGGCGTCCAGCTTGAGCGGGATGTCCTCGGCGATTCCGCGCAGGATGCATTTCAGGTCGCCGTCAGTGCCGCGCTCCTTCAGGACGAGGTGACCCTGCATGTCGAGGTCGGCCAGCGCCGTGGCCTGGGTGCGGAAGTCGGTCCAGCCGGCGGGGACGGTCTCGGCGCTGAATCCGGAGGCGAGCGCCTTCAGCGCCGAGGCGCGGGCCACGATGTCGGCGAACAGGGGCTCTGACGCCACCGAGACGGGGGCGCCCGGCACGGCCACCGGTTGGGCTACCGCCAGGGCGACGGAAGGGTCGGACATCAGAAGGGCGGCGGCGAGGGCGATTCCGCAGGACATGGCGGGCTCCTATTCGCGAATCTGCGATTGAACCGGTCTACGCCCCACCCGTAAACGAGACCTTGCCCCGCCTCGAAGAGACCGCCCCATGACCGATACAGCGACCGACGCCGCCTGGACCGCCTTCGATGCCGCCGCCACGCGGGACCGGGAGGCGCGTATCGCCGACCAGTTCGCGGCCGACCCGGAGCGGCTGTCGCGCATGACGGTGGAGGCGGCGGGACTGTATCTGGATTTGTCCAAGCAGAGCTGGACGAAGGAGGGCTTCGAGGCCTGTCTGGCGCTGGCGAAGACCCGGGGAGTCGAGGCGGCGCGCGCTCGGCTGTTCGGCGGCGAGGCAGTCAACGACACCGAGGGCCGGGCGGTGCTGCATCCGGCGCTGCGAGCGGCCCAAGGCGCGGATTACAAGGCGCTGGGCGAGCCCGTCTCGGCCGAGGTCGACGCCGTGCGCCGGGACATGGCGGCCTATGCGACCGCCGTGCGAGACGGTCGCGAGACCGGCGCGACGGGCAAGGCGTTCACCGCCATCGTTCATATCGGCATCGGCGGATCGGACCTGGGGCCCCGGCTGGTGTGGGACGCGCTGCGGCCGCTGGATCCTGCCATCGATCTGAGGTTCGTGGCCAATATCGATCCGCGCGACATGGCCGAGGCCCTGACCGGGCTCGATTCCGAGACGACCCTGGTGATCGTTGTGTCCAAGACCTTCATGACCCAGGAAACCCTGGCCAACGCCGAGGCCGCCAAGGCCTGGCTGGCCAAGAGCCTGCCCGAGACAGGGCGCGAGAAACATTTCATCGGGGTGACGGCGGCTCCGGCGCGGGCGGAAGGCTTCGGATGCGGCCGGACCTTCGCCTTCCGGGACTGGGTCGGGGGGCGCTACTCCCTGTGGTCGGCGGTGTCCTTGAGCTGCGTCATCGCCTTGGGCCCCGAGGCGTTCGACGGCCTGCTGGCCGGGGCGCGGGCCATGGACGATCATTTCGTGTCGGCCCCGCTGAAGAAGAACGCGCCGGTGCTGATGGCGCTGGCCCAGGTGTGGAACGTCGATGGCCTGGGGCGGCACGCGCGGACGGTCGCGCCCTATGCCCACGGCCTGCGCCGCTTGGCGGCCTTCCTGCAGCAGCTGGAGATGGAATCGAACGGCAAACGAGTGCGTCGCGACGGCCGACCGGTCGAACGCCAGACCTGTCCGGTGGTGTTCGGCGAACCCGGGACCAATGGCCAGCACGCCTTCTTTCAGCAGATCCATCAAGGGCCGGAGGTGGTTCCCGCCGAGTTCGTGGTGGTGAAGCGGACCCATGAAGCTACGTCGGAATCGCCTCTTTGGGCGAATGCCCTGGCCCAGGCGCAGGCCCTGATGCAGGGCAAGACCACCGAGGCCGCGCGGGCCGAACTGTCAGGCATCGACGCCGCAGAGGCCGGCCGGCTGGCGGCGCACAAGACGTTTCCCGGCAATCGCCCCTCGACCACCGTCGTTATGGAGCGTCTGACGCCCGAGGCGCTAGGAGCGTTGCTGGCCCTCTATGAGCACAAGACCTTCGTCGAGGGCGTGATCTGGGACATCAACAGCTTTGACCAATGGGGGGTCGAGCTGGGAAAGGTGCTGGCCAAGGCGATCCTCAGCGACGTTCAGGTGGGCGCGCCGTCGGTCGGGCTGGACCCGTCGACGGCGGCGCTGCTGACCCGGCTCATGCCCTGAGGCGCGGTCCGGTCAGTAGTTGCGCCAGCGCCGGTCGTCGCGGCGGTCATCCCGGCGA
Source organism: Caulobacteraceae bacterium (assembly GCA_947475735.1). Classification (GTDB taxonomy): domain Bacteria; phylum Pseudomonadota; class Alphaproteobacteria; order Caulobacterales; family Caulobacteraceae; genus Brevundimonas. Next base: position 2,957 of record CANJLQ010000018.1, on the reverse strand, counting down.
TCACGACGGTCGTCGCGGCGATCCCGCCGATCGTCACGCAGGATGGAGCGTTCGCGGCGGTCGTAGCCGTCGCGGCTGTTGATGCCGTTCTCGCGCTCCCAATGCCCCCGATTGCGCCAGCAGCGACCGTCGCGGCGATAGTCGCAATCCGACTGGTAGCCGTAGCCGCCGTAGCTGCTGTAGCTCGGCCCATAGCTGTAGCCGTAGGACGAGCCGCCGTAGCCATAGCCGTTGTAGCGGCGGCGATCGTCGTCGGAGGCGGCGGCCCCCAGGGCGGCCCCGGCCAGAGCTCCGCCGGCGACGTACCGGCCGTCGCCCTCGCCGATGATGGCGCCCGCCAGCCCGCCGACCACGGCCCCGATGATGGCGTTCTCTGCCGCGTCGTCGTCATCGCGGTCACGGCGGTCATAACGATCATAGCCACGGCGGTCGTAGTAGCCCTGGGCCTCGGCCGGGGCGGCGACCGCGGCCAGGCCGGACGACAGGACCAGAGCGGCGGCCCCGGCGGCGAACAGACGTTGAATTTTCATGGCGGCCCCTCCGGCACTCTCGATCGTCACCCTGCGGTGCGCATGGCGAACGGCGACTGACGAAAACAACCTGTGCCGCCGAAGCTGAACGACCGGGTCAGGAAACCGTTCATCTGCCGTTCATCGAGCCGGCGTGGCCTTGACGCTGTCAGGGGCCAGCCCTATTTGAGCGGCGCGTTAGCACTCGGGGGTCGCGGCTGCCAAAGCTCGCTTCCGAGGGCCGACACGACCGTTTCAGAAAGCTCATCGGAGAACACACAGATGGCGTTTCGTCCTCTCGGCGATCGCGTGCTGGTCAAGCGCGTGGAAGAAGAATCCAAGACCAAGGGCGGGATCATCATCCCCGACACCGCCAAGGAAAAGCCCCAGGAAGGCGAAGTCGTCGCCGTTGGACCCGGTGCCCGCGATGAGCGCGGCATCGTCAACGCCCTGGAGCTCAAGGCCGGCGACCGCATCCTGTTCGGAAAGTGGTCGGGCACCGAGGTCAAGCTGGAAGGCGAAGACCTGATCATCATGAAGGAATCCGACGTTCTGGGCGTGCTCTAGCACCCGACGTTTCGACCCCTTCTTTCCCTCGGCATTCAGATTAGGAGCCGCCTCACATGGCTGCGAAACAAGTTCAGTTCTCTACCGACGCCCGCGAGAAGATGCTGCGCGGCGTCAACGTCCTGGCCAATGCGGTCAAGGTGACCCTGGGCCCCAAGGGCCGCAACGTCGTGATCCAGAAGTCCTTCGGCGCCCCGCGCTCGACCAAGGACGGCGTCTCGGTGGCCAAGGAAATCGAGCTGGAAGACGCCTTCGAGAACATGGGCGCCCAGATGATCCGCGAAGTCGCGTCCAAGACGAACGACAAGGCGGGTGACGGCACCACCACCGCGACCGTCCTGGCCCAGTCCATCGTCCAGGAAGGCCTGAAGGCCGTGGCCGCCGGCATGAACCCGATGGATCTGAAGCGCGGCATCGACAAGGCGGTCACCGCCGTCCTCGCCGACATCAAGGACTCCTCGCGCAAGGTCTCGGCGAACTCCGAGATCGCCCAGGTCGGCACCATCTCGGCCAACGGCGACACCGAAGTCGGCGAGATGATCGCCAAGGCCATGGACAAGGTCGGCAACGAAGGCGTCATCACCGTCGAGGAAGCCAAGACCGCCGAGACCGAACTCGACGTCGTCGAAGGCATGCAGTTCGACCGCGGCTACCTGTCGCCCTACTTCATCACTAACGCCGACAAGATGGAGGTTCAGCTCGAAGAGCCTCTCATCCTGCTGTTCGAGAAGAAGCTGTCGTCGCTGCAGGCCATGCTGCCGATCCTGGAAGCCGTGGTCCAGTCGGGTCGCCCGCTCTTGATCATCGCCGAGGACATCGAGGGCGAGGCGCTCGCCACCTTGGTGGTCAACAAGCTGCGGGGCGGCCTGCGCGTCGCGGCCGTCAAGGCGCCGGGCTTCGGCGACCGCCGCAAGGCCATGCTGGAGGACATCGCCGTCCTGACCGGCGGCCAGGTCATCTCCGAAGACCTGGGCATCAAGCTGGAGAATGTCACCCTCGACATGCTCGGCAAGTCCAAGAAGGTCACCATCACCAAGGACGACACCACCATCGTGGACGGCGTCGGTGAGAAGGACGCGATCGAGGCCCGCATCTCCCAGATCAAGAAGCAGATCGAGGACACCACCTCGGACTACGACAAGGAGAAGCTGCAGGAGCGTCTGGCCAAGCTGGCCGGCGGCGTCGCGGTCATCCGCGTCGGCGGCTCGACCGAAGTCGAGGTCAAGGAGAAGAAGGACCGCGTCGACGACGCCCTGAACGCCACCCGCGCGGCCGTTGAAGAAGGCATCGTCCCCGGCGGCGGCATCGCGCTGCTGAAGGCGACCAAGGCGCTGGAAGGCCTGACCGGCGACAACGCCGACCAGACCGCCGGCATCGCCATCATCCGTCGCGCCATCCAGGCCCCGATCCGGCAGATCGTCGAGAACGCCGGCGTCGAAGGCTCGATCGTGGTCGGCAAGGTGCTGGAGAACCCCTCGGCCACCTACGGCTTCAACGCCCAGACCGAAGAGTATGTCGACATGATCCAGGCCGGCGTCATCGACCCCGCCAAGGTCGTGCGCACGGCCCTGCAGGACGCGGCCTCGGTCGCCGGCATCCTGATCACCACCGAAGCGGCCGTGGCCGATGCTCCGAAGAAGAGCTCGGGCGGCGGCGCCGGCGGCGGCATGGGCGGCGGCGGCATGGGCGGCATGGGCGACATGGACTTCTAAACAGTTCGAGGCGAGCAGAGCTCGCCTCGGGAAGTCAGAGTGACGTGACCCCCTGAAACTCCTCCAGGAATAGCTAGAGTCCGCCCCCTGAAAGGACGGACAGAATGAAGCGATCACGGTTCACGGAAGAGCAGATCATCGGGATCCTGCGTGAGCAGGAGGCGGGCGT
>CANJLQ010000017.1 GCA_947475735.1 Caulobacteraceae bacterium | reverse complement strand
TCGCACGCCGGACAAGGATCGACACGACCGATCAACCTTGAGCAAAGACTGTCGCGGATCGTCGTATTTAGGCGTATGAGATCAATCAGGAGCAAACGATGGCATCACGAAAAAGAGAAGAGCCGATTAAGAGGGCAAGATAAAAGGAGGGTTTTGGCCTTCTGTTTTCTTCAGCCCCGGCAGACACTTGCGACGACTGCGGAGACGGTCGTCGACTTGCGTCGAGTTGACGTCTGATTCCGCGCCCGAGACAGGCCGGAGCACCGATCATGCAGGTCCGAACCGCCATCGAGGTCCGCCTAGCCGAAGCATCGAAGAGCGATGTCTCGAGCCTTCGCGTGCGCCTCCCCCACAAGCTCAAATCCGACAAGACCAGCGTGCGGATCGCGATGTTCCAGCGACTGGCAGCCTCACGTCTCTTCGCTTACGGCGACCGGGCAGGATGTCTGAGGGCGGCCCAGAACCGCTCGGGTCGTCCTTTCCGTCTGGACGTCCGGCAGCGCGTGACGGTGAAGGCGCTCGTGTCGCGGCACATGGGCAAGGGCTTCGCTCGGGGGGCGGCGCTCGGCGCCCACATCGCCTACCTAGGGCGCATGGGCGCCGGAGAGGATGGAGACCAGGCCGCCTTCTTCGGACCGGTCCGCGAGACGGTCGATGCAGCCGGCGCGACGGAAGGCTGGGCGAAGGACAGGCACCATTTCCGCTTCATTATCTCACCGGAGCACGGCGATCGGATTTCGGATCTCCAAGGCTACACCCGGGAGGTGATGTCGAGGGTCGCCGACGATCTCGGAGAGCCGGGTCTGAACTGGATCGCCGTCTGTCATTTCGACACCGACCAACCCCATGCCCATGTGCTCGTGCGCGGTCGGAGAAGCGACGGCCGCGACCTGGTGATTCCGCGCGATTATATCGGCTACGGCTTTCGCGCCCGGGCCCAGGAAGTGGCCCAGGAACGCCTCGGAGACCTCAGCCGTCAGGACGCCGAACGTCGGGTCTGGCGTGAGACCGAGGCCGACCGGTTCACCGCCTTCGACCGCCGTCTCCTGGCAGCCGCGGACACGAACGGCTGTGTCGATGATGGGATCGGCGGCACCGACGCCTGGACGGCCCTGACCCGGGGACGGCTGCGCCATCTGGAGACCCTGGGCCTCGCCACAAGAACAGGGCGGCGCTTCCAACTGGCCCCGGACATGGAAGCCCGACTTCGGAGGCTGCAGCTGTCGAAGGACGTCATTCGCACCCTCAACCAACGGCGTCTCGACGGCGCGCGGTCGGCGGAACAACTAGGCAAGGCGCCGGTCCACGGGAAGGTCGTGAAGACCGGCTTCCACGACGAACTGGGCGGCTCCGCCTATGTGGTGGTGCGCACCGCAGACGGCTCAGAACATTATGGCCGGCTGGGCGTCGGCAAGACCCCGCCGGCCGTGGGAAAGGCGGTCACTCTTTCGCTCGACGCGCGCGGCTTCGCCCAGGTCTTCAGCGGCAAGCAGCTTGGGCAGGATCTGGGTCGGTAACGATTTGCCGAACTCATGCCGCTTCCGGGAAGACCTTCTCGACCGACAGGCTGCCTTCCGGCAGAGCGCGAAGCAGCTCGGCCTCGGGTTTGCGCAGGTCCAACCAATCGCGGGCCGCGTCGGGTCTCAGCAGCACGATCTGGCGATCGTGATAGGGCGCGATGTCCGGTCCCGGCTCCGTAGTCAGCATGGCGAAGGCGCCGTCTCGAACCAGACCGGCGACCCAGAAGATCGGTGCGTCGGCCATGGTGAAGCGCCACTTGGTCTTTCGCTTCTGACCCGGCTCGGCGTCCGTGAACTCGAAAAAGCCGTCGGCCGGGATCAGGCACCGCGTCACCCCGTCGAATGATCGCCCGTCCGATCGGAAGTTGAAGACCGGCCGTCCCTGCGGAGACTTCCAGGCCCAGGGGGACACGATCAGTTGGGCGCCGTCAGGTCCCCGGGTGATGATGGGCGCCCGGTCGCCGATGCGGATCGACGCCATTGGCCCGAAGTTGGGCATGCCGCCGGGAAACACGAGGCGATCGCCGGTCTTGTTGAAGGTCTCGATGACCTCATCGAACGGCAGGATGAGTTGATACTCGTTGCACATGCGGGCCTCTCTTCGATTTCCATTGATCGCTGACTTCGGAAGAAAAGCCAGCGCCGACCGTCTCCAGTCGTTCCGGGAGGCGGTCCACAGAGCCCCCGGCGACGGGGATAAGGGATCGGCGAAGGTTGACTCTTCGCGCGATCCAGAACCAGAACATTACAAGAACATTTATCAGCCTTGGGAACAGGAGGCTTCTCATGCACGCCAGCCTGCCTGCCGGGTTAGAAAGTTTGCGCGATCGAATACGCGCCCTTGAGCAAGGGAGCCGAAGCGCCACGGGCGTCCTCCCGTTCGGGGTCCGCGACCTCGACCGACACCTGCCCGGCGGCGGCCTGTCGCTCGGCGCCCTTCACGAGGTCGCCGGCGGAGGTGAGGAGGCCGTGGACGGCGCGGCCGCAGCCCTGTTCGCGGCCGGGATCGCAGCCCGGCGTCCTGGTCAGGTCCTCTGGTGCGTGACCCGACCCGACCTGTTCGCCCCGGCCCTGCGGCAGGCCGGTCTGGGGCCAGACCGAGTGATCTATGTCGAAGCCGGAGACGAACCCTCGCTCCTTGCCTGTTTCGAGGAAGGGCTTCGTCATCCGGGTCTGGCCGCCGTCGTGGCCGAGACCGCCCGTCTCAGTCTCGTCGCCTCCCGCAGGCTGCAACTGGCCGCCGAGGGCTCGGGCGGCCTTGGTCTGGCGGTGCGACGATGGCGACGCGCCTGCGACGCCGCCGACTTCGGTCAGCACACGGCCTCGGCCACCCGCTGGCGCATCAGCCCGGCGCCCTCGACGCCCTTGCCCGTCCCCGGCGTCGGGCGGGCGCGCTGGTTCGTCGAACTCCTTCGCTGTCGCGGCGCCGAGGCCGCGGATTTCACCCTGGAAGCCTGTGATGAGACGGGTCGTCTCGCTCTACCTGCCGAACTGGCCCGTCGATCGTCTGCTCCGAGGGCTGGGCGAAGCCGCGCCGCCGCCTGACCTTCCCCTCATCCTGGCAGGCCGGGCCGGACGGCGACGGACCGTGCTCGCCGCCAACCGGGTAGCCATGGCCCAGGGCGCACGCGTCGGCATGGCCGCCACCCAGGCCCAGGCCCTGATCCCAGGCCTTGACGTTCGCGAGGCCGATCCAAAGGGCGACGAAGCCGCGCTCGGCCGTCTCGCCGTCTGGGCGATGCGCCGATACGCGCCCGTCTGCCAGCCGGATCCGCCCGACGGCCTGGCCATAGACGCCACCGGCGCCGCTCACCTGAAGGGGGGAGAGGCGGCCATGCTTGCGGACATGATCGAGCGTCTGGGAGCCGAAGGCGTCGCCGCCGACGCCGCGATCGGTCCGACCTATGGGGCCGCCCACGCCGTGGTTCGCTTCCGGCGAACGCACCGGATCATCATGCCGGACGCCATCGACGCGGCCATCGGCGGTCTGCCGCTGGCGGGCCTTCGCCTACCGTCGGAGCTGATCGCCCATCTGAATCGCATGGGCTTCGACCGCATCGCCGATGTGGCGCATCGACCGCGCGCGCCTCTGGCGCTCCGGTTCGGCCATGAGCTCGGACGCCGCATCGACCAGGCCTACGGTCGGCTGGAGGAGCCGCTGATCCCGGTCGAGGCCCCGGAGGTCCCGACAGTCTCGCGAGTGTTCGGAGAACCGATCGGCGCGCCAGAAACCCTGGCCCGCCACATCACGAGCCTGACCTCGGAGCTGTGCACGGCGATGGAGACCTTGGGGCTCGGCGCCCGTCGTCTCGACTGGCTGTGTTTCCGGGTCGACAACCGGATCGAGGCGCAGAGGGTAGGCCTGGCCCGGCCCAGCCGTGACGCCTTAAGGTTGGCGCGCCTGCTGAGCGACCGGATCGAGAAGATCGATCCCGGGTTCGGCATCGAGCGCATGACCCTGTCCGCCGTCCAGGCCGAACCGCTTCACTGGAAACCTGGCGAGAGCGCGCTGGGACAGGCAGAGACGCCCGACCTTTCCGAGCTCGTCGATGTGCTGTCCAACCGCATCGGCGCGCAGCGGCTCTATCGACTGGTCCCGATTGAGAGCGACGTGCCCGAACGCTCCGTCGGCAAGGCTCCGCCTTTGTCCGTCGCGCCGGTGCTGGACTGGACGCCGGAATGGCCACGTCCGGCGAGATTGCTGAAGCGGCCCGAGCCCGTCGAGACGATGGCGCTCTTGCCCGACAATCCGCCAACCCACTTCACCTGGCGGGGCGTACGCAGGCGCGTGGTGAAGGCGGACGGTCCCGAGCGGATCTTCGGAGAATGGCGGCGTCGGGACGCCGAGGTCTGGGCGGTCAGGGACTATTTCCAGGTCGAGGATGAGGCGGGCCGACGGTTCTGGCTGTTCCGGGCGGGTAATGGCGAAGACCAGCGCACCGGATCGCATGCCTGGTTCATGCACGGGCTGTTCGGATGAATGCGCCTTGGCCCACCCACTATGTCGAACTCCAGTGCGCCTCCCACTTCTCGTTTCTGAGGGGCGCCAGTTCCTGCGAGGAGCTCTTCTCGCAGGCGGCCCTGTGCGGCTTGGAAGCCCTGGCGGTGACGGACCGCAACAGCTTGGCCGGGATCGTGCGGGCCCATGTGGCGGCCAAGGTCACGGGCGTGCGCCTGATCGTCGGCTGCCGCCTGGTGCTGGAGGATGGGGCGGAGGTGCTGGTCTATCCGCGGGATCGGCCGGCCTACTCTCGCCTCTGCCGGCTCCTGACCGTGGGCAAGCGGCGCGGCGGCAAGGGCGCCTGTCGGCTCGGATGGGACGACGTCGCCGCCCACGCCGAAGGCCTGGTCGCGGTGCTGATCCCCGAGCGGGCGGATGCGGTTCTGAGGCGGTGGCTAGGCCTGATGGTCGATACGTTCGGTCGGGAGGCCCATCTGGCGCTGACCCTGTTCCGGCGACCCCGTGACCAGTTGCGGCTCCATCAGCTGTCGGAGATGGCGGCCGAGGCGGGAGTAGCCACCGTGGCGACCAACGACGTCCTGTTCCACCACCCGGATCGGCGCATCCTGCAGGACGTGGTCACCTGCATCCGGGAAGGCTGCACCATAGACGACATGGGCTTTCGCCGGAGCCGCACGGCGGACCGGCATCTGAAACCGGTCGAGGAGATGCACCGGCTGTTCGCCCGCTACCCGGAAGCCTTGGCCCGGACTGTGGAGATCGCCGACCGCTGTCGCTTCAGCCTGGACGAGCTGGCCTACCAGTATCCGCGCGAGGCGGCGGCGGGACAGACGCCGCAGGAGGCGCTGGAGGCGCTGACCTGGGCTGGAGCGGCCGAGCGCTATCCGGAAGGTTTGCCGGACAAGGTGCGGGCGTCGCTGGAACACGAACTCGGCCTGATCGAGACCCTGGGCTATGCGCCCTACTTCCTGACCGTCCACTCCATCGTCCGCTTCGCCCGCAGCCGGGACATCCTCTGTCAGGGGCGGGGGTCGGCCGCAAACTCGGCGGTCTGCTTCGTGCTGGGCATCACCTCCATCGATCCCGGTCGCAACGACCTCCTGTTTGAGCGCTTCGTCAGTCAGGAGCGCAAGGAGCCGCCCGACATCGACGTCGATTTTGAACACGAGCGGCGCGAGGAGGTGATCCAGTGGATCTACGACACCTATGGGCGGGACCGGTCCGCCCTGTGCGCCACCGTCATCCGCTACCGCTCGCGCGGCGCCCTGCGCGATGTGGGGAAGGCGTTGGGACTGACCGAAGACCTGATCAAAACCCTGTCGTCACAGGTCTGGAGCTATTCCTCGGAAGGGGTGGAGGACCGGCATGTCGAGGAGCTGAACCTCAATCTGGAGGACCGACGGCTGCGGCTGGCACTGGACCTGTCGCGCCAGTTGATCGGGTTCCCACGCCATCTGAGCCAGCATCCGGGCGGGTTCGTCCTGACCGACGACCGGCTGGACGATCTCGTGCCCATCGAGCCGGCGGCGATGAAGGACCGTCAGGTGATCGAATGGGACAAGGACGACATCGACGCGCTGAAGTTCATGAAGGTCGATATCCTCGCCCTGGGCATGCTCAGCTGCATGCGGCGCGGGCTCGACCTGCTGCGCGAGCACAAGGCCATGAACCTCGACCTGGCCTCGATCCCGGCCGAGGACCCGAAGACCTACGCAATGATACGTAAGGCCGACACGCTCGGGGTCTTCCAGATCGAAAGCCGCGCGCAGATGGCCATGCTGCCTCGCATCAAGCCGCGCACCTTCTACGACCTGGTGATCGAGGTCGCGATCGTTCGACCGGGGCCCATTCAGGGCGACATGGTCCATCCTTACCTGCGGCGCCGCGAGGGGAAGGAGCCGGTCGTCTTCCCCCAGCCGGAACTGGAGAAGGTTCTGGGCAAGACGCTCGGCGTGCCCCTGTTCCAGGAGCAGGCGATGCGGGTGGCGATCGAGTGTGCGGGGTTCACGGCGTCGGAGGCGGACCAGCTGCGCCGGGCCATGGCCACGTTCAAGTTCACGGGCGGGGTCAGCCACTTCAAGGACAAGCTGGTCGGAGGGATGGTCGAGCGGGGCTATACGGCCGAGTTCGCCGAGAAGACCTTCAGCCAGTTGGAAGGCTTCGGCTCCTACGGCTTCCCCGAGAGCCACGCGGCCTCATTCGCCCTGATCGCCTACGCCTCATCCTGGCTGAAATGCCATCACCCCGACGTCTTCTGCGCCGCCCTGCTGAACGCCCAGCCAATGGGTTTCTATGCGCCGGCCCAGATCGTTCGGGACGCGCGCGAGCATGGGATCGAGGTCCGTCCGGTCTGCGTCAACAGCTCGCGATGGGACTGCACCCTGGAGCCGACGGATCGGGAAGACCGGTTTGCGGTTCGGCTGGGGCTGCGCATGGTCCGCGGCCTGTCCAACGGCGACGCCGCCCGCCTGGTGACGAACCGCGGGGATCGGCCCTTCGCCAGCATCGACGATCTCTGGCGACGGGCGATGACGCCCGTCGGCGCCCTGACGCGACTGGCCGAGGCCGACGCATTTCTGGACGGGCTGCGCCTGGCGCGCCGCGACGCCCTGTGGTCGATCAAGGCTTTGCGCGACGATCCGCTGCCGTTGTTCGCGGCGGCCTCGGCGGAGGCGGGAGAGTTGGTGCCCGAGGTGAACGAGCCGGACGCGGCCCTGCCGGCCATGCCCGCCGGTCAGGAGGTGGTGGAGGACTACACCCACGTGGGCGTGACGCTGCGGGACCACCCGCTGGCCTTTCTGCGTGACGAACTCCAGGCCCGACATGTGATGACCTGCGTGGACGGGACGGCGATGCGCGACCGCCGTCTGACCCGTGTCGCCGGCCTCGTTCTGGTCCGGCAGAAGCCGGGCTCAGCCAAGGGGGTGATGTTCATCACGATCGAGGACGAGACCGGTGTGGCCAATCTGGTGATCTGGCCAAGCCTCTACGAGCAGCAGCGGGGGGTGGTGCTGGGCGCCAGCCTGCTGGTGGTCGACGGCAGGGTGCAGCGCGAGGGCGAGGTGGTGCACATCGTCGCCGAGCGGCTGCACGACGGCTCGGACCTCCTGGCGTCCCTAGGTCGGAGGGGCGAGTTCCACTTGCCGCATGGGCGGGGCGACGAGGTCTACCGCGGTAGTGCGCCGGACGCCCGAACGCCGAAAGCACGGGACATCTACATCCCTGACCTGTCGCTTGAAGGCATTCGGGTGAGGACGCGGGACTTCCGATAGCCGCCGCCACCGTTCGAACCAACACATCACGTCAGTGCATTTCGGAACGACGCATCGGCGGTGGCGGCTCCGTCATGTCTAGGCTGTCGATCATGATGTCGATCTCCGCCTGAACGACATCCAGATCTGGTCCCCGAAACATCTGGCCGGCGGCTTCACGCCAAGCCGCGCGGAGGAGCTCGCGCGCGCTGTCAGGCGCTAGATCATCAAGATAGTGCAGGCCAAGCTCGGCGAGCAGGCGTTGAGCGACGATACCCGCGCGGATCGCGATGTCTTGGGATGGAGACGGCGTCGCCGAGGCGCTTGGCTTTCCTGCTTCTGCTCGTCTTCGCACACTACACCTCACCAGTCTCGGTTTCGTCCGCCGCGGCGTTGTGGGCTTGCTTCGCCTCTTCCACCGCCGCTTCGAACGCTGCCTGAAGGTCTCGAACGGACTGTGGGTCGAAGCCGAGGATAGGTCCCAGAGCATCAAGGTCCTCGTCACCCTTGGTGTACTCGAGCGTGGAAGCGACCAATGTCCCCGTCACCTGGAACAGCTCAGGCCGCACATCCGCGCGATGAAGCATGAGGTTTGTCTGCGGAGCTGTGCGGAGATGGCGCAGCAGGCCCTCAGGCGTTGGAGTATCGCCGCGCCACTGATCGTAGATCGCGATGCGGTGCACCACCTCCAGTTTCGGGGAAACCCGATGGTGATGGAGACGCTTGAAGTAGCGGTCCTCGAAGAAACGGGTCAGGCCGGACCAGTCCGAAATCAGCACACCATCCCGGCCGTCGGGCTCGGAGAACGGCTGGCTGAAGAGAATGCAAGGCACGATCTCGTAATCATCGAGCGATATGCCGCCAGCCAGCTCGACGAGCTCAGGGTGAGCTTTCAGCCCCTCGACCTGGCGTTGGGTTTGATCGACGAACTCGTCGATATGCCGGGCGAAGTAGAAGCCCGCCTCGGGATGATTGTCCGACAAGCCCCGGTTCTTGCACTCAATGACGAAGAGATAACGCCCCCACGGCACAAGGACGTCCAGTTGGTAGTTCTCGGTCCCGCGCTTTGCGTCGATCGTGAACGGCTTCAGACCTCGGCTCTCAAAGAGGTCCATCACGGCGCGTTCGAACACCGTTCCCTTATCCTTGGGCGCAACTTCCAGGCTGTTGAGGCGCGAAAGCGTGAGCTGACCCGGATCGGCGTTCAGGGCCGCCATTCCGACCAGCAAAAGCTCGCCGTCGGGCAGCTGCAGAAGAGGCGTGTCGAAGAGATCTCCGCTCCGGCGATGGACGCTTGCATGACGGATAAACGCCTCTGCTGCTTCGATCCCGAGCCCCGCGCCCGTCAAGTGAGCCTCAAGCACGCCCTTCCCGAAATGCAGGAGATGGCGATTCAGCGTCGTATCGCCTGCTGCAGACGCCCGGTCAGCCAACAAGCCTAGCAGCGCGTATCCACGAAGCCACTCCACCAACCGTAGGCCAGCGAAGCGACGGTCATCGTCGAAGATGTCCTGCCCGAGAACCGTGACGAGGTAGCCGGCGCCGTTCAGCTCATGGTCCCGAACTGCCGCCGCCGGCAAGAGGTCCACCGGCCCACCAGAGATGTCCGTGATTGCCGGCGTCCCCTGCTTCAGCAGAAGCGCCTTCGCGAAGCTCTGGATCGCGACCTCCTTGCTGCGCTCGAATGCCGCCCAGTCCAGCAGCTCCGCCTCTCCGGGCATATACTCAAGCGTATCGAGTCCGTCAGAGGACGAAACGGGTCGCGCAGCAACCAACTCGGCAGGCGCGGGCTGACGGGTCCATTCGCCGCCCCAGAACCGCCGACGGCGTTCGAACCTTGCCCAGCGGCGCCAGATCGCGGCCAGCGCCTCGCAGCCGGCCGCAGCCTCCGGCACAGCCGAGCTGAGGCCACCGACGCTAGGGGCGATGATCACATCGTCGGCAGCAAACCATGACCCTTCATAAGCAAGCATCGACAGGTGAATGCGGAACCCCTCAAGGAAGGCGCCCGACACGCCGTCGATCGAAAACTCCGCGCCGTCGTCATCGACGCTGCGGATTTCGTTGCCCAGATTGAGTCGGCCTTGGCGTTCCATCGCGCGCTGCGCGTGCACGAACATCTGCTCGGAACGGTCTGCGAGCCTCGCAAGCAGAACCTCAAGCTCCGCCTGCGGCGCAAGCTTGCGCAGCGGTTGCTGAGCCAGCACCGACCCAATCGCATGGTAGGACGCTTCGACCGTTCGATGGACTTCGAATGCCTCCTCGATAGCTGCAGCGACGTCCACGCCATACCGGGACCCAACCTCGGACAAGACTTCCACGACGAAGGCGTCGCGGCGGGTTTGCCGCGAGGGGTTAGGCATCTGCGAGACGAGGTCATTCGACCTCAAGAGGATACCGACCAGCTTATCGACCTCGGCCTGCGAAAGACCGCCTAGAGGAAGAGCAGCAAGAAATCGGGACGCCGACAGCGCCTTCAAGGCTGGTGTCAGTGTGGCTTGCGATACACCCGTCGAGCTCGCCGGCACGTCTTTTAGCTTCATTCCCGTCGTCCCCAGTCTCCAAAGCCCCGTTCTTAAGAAACTGCGCAGGCAAGCGCATCCGGATAACCGCAGCACGTGGCGACTACCTGCGGGTGGCCCTGCAGACGCGGACGGAGCCGTGGCGCTGGGTGCGTGTCATCACAAGGGTGTGAGAAAACAGAAGAGATCGACCCGATAGAAACCGAGCGAAACAGATCGGACAATGTGCCGATATTTTCCTCAGTGATCTCCGCATGTTCGCTGGTTGCAGTTCGTTCCCGCCAGTGCTTGCTTGATCACAGTTCTGGTTCAGACGGAAAGGAGCGCCACATGGCCGGTCTACATCTTCACGGAACTGAGGAAATGCTGCTGACCCGTAAGGAAGCGTCCACCGAGCTTCTGCGCATGGGCATCCGCCGGTCGCCATCGACACTGGCGAAGGTGTTCTGCACCCGGTCTGACGGACCGCCCTGCACCCATCTCGGGAGGACGCCCTACTACCCCAAGAGCCTGCTGCATGAGTGGGCGCGCAGCCAGCTCTCTGGCCTCCGATCTTCGTCGAGCCAGCCTCGCCAAGCCGGACGTTGGGGCGAGGCCGCTCACGAGAGCGCCTAGCTCCCAATCCCATCCAGTCTCTTCGGCCGCCCGGCGATCCACCGGGCGGCCGTCTTTCAATGGGCCGTCTGTCCTTCCTCAACCGACCAGCCCGCGAGAGAGGCGGCGACGCTCTCGCTGATCCTGTCCGCCGCCGCACGTACCGGGTCATCCGCGAGGTGGGCGTACCGGCTCGTGGTGCTGACGTGGCTGTGGCCGAGAAGCTTGCCAATGAGCTGAAGTCCCTCACCGCCGGCTAGGCCTGCGCTAGCGAAGCTGTGCCGAAGATCATGTATACGTAGATCTTCCATCCCGGCCCGTTTGCGAATGCCGACCCAGGCCCAATCAAGATTAGCGATCGGGCGTTTAGGATCTCTTCGATCCGGGAAGACATAGATGCTCCCGTTCGCGAGCAGGCCCTCGATCAGCTTCAGTGCCGCGCTCCCGAGGCGAATGACCTTCGCCCCGGTCTTGGAATCCTCCAGCCGGAGCATCCCCATGTTGCGATCGATCTCCGACCACTTGAGCCTGGCGATCTCGTTCTTGCGGGCCCCGGTCAGCGCCAGAAGGCGGATGATATTGATGTGGCGCGGATCGCCCCCGTGCTTCTCAAGCTCCGCCAGGACGTCACCAAGCCGGGCCAGTTCGGCTGGCGAGAGGAAGCGATCCCGCCGGTTGTCCTTGTAGCGTTTCACGCCGCGCGTGGGGTTGGTCTTCACGAACTCCCGCTCGATGGCGAACGTGAAGATGCCGCCCAGCAGACCGACCGTGCGAGAGGCCGCATGAATGCCGCCGCGGGTGTGCGGTGTCGCCTCTCCGCGAATGCGACCCGACCCGACATCGACCATCAGCCGCTCGATGTCCGCTCGCCCGATATCGGTGACCTTCATCCTTCCCAGCCGGGGCTTGATGTGGCGGGCGATGCGGATGCGGTCGATCCGAAGGGTCGTCGCTTTCTTCATCGTTACGCCCTCCTTCATGTAGAGGTCGCAGAGCTCCGACATCGTCAGTTCTTCGCGTCTTTCGACTTTGGTCCCCTGAGGGTCACCACCTGACGCGACTTCGGCCAGCACGGCGGCGGCTCTTTCGCGGGCTTCTTCGGCGGTCACGACGCCATGGCGAGCGATGTGAAGGAGCCGGTCAGCGCCGCCGATCGTCCTGTATCGAACGACGTAGGTTTTGGTGTCGCTGACGGCGACGCGCACCCCGAAACCCTTGAGCTGCGTGTCCCAAAGCGTGAAGCGCGCTCCTTCGGGCGTCAGGGCGTCGACCAGGCGTTTGGTGATCTTTCCGGACCTCGGGTTCTGAACCATTCGATCTCTCCTCGGGCCCGCGAGGGGTCCCGTTTCTGGTCCCGGTTTTGGTCACCACATGGTCACCAGCCGGGAGGATTTCGGAGGATAATCGAGAAATCAGCGGTAAAAGAACGAACCCTGAACCTGCCCACCACAAGGGTGTTTGAGCCATTTCGAGCAACTGAAAAGAACCCTAAGGTTCGAGCTCTATGTCCCAGTAGAGGTAGTCCAGCCAGCTCTGGTGCAGATAGTTCGGCGGAAAGCGCCGGCCCGCGTCCTGCAGCTGATAGGCGTTGGGCCGATGCGGGGCGCGGCGGATCGGCATGTGCGCCTGCTGGGGCGTGCGGCCGCCCTTCTTGAGATTGCAGGGCGAGCAGGCGGCGACGATGTTCTCCCACGTCGTGCGACCGCCTCGGCTGCGCGGGATGACGTGGTCAAAGGTCAGTTCGGCGGTGTCGCCGCAGTACTGGCAGGTGAAGCCGTCGCGCAGGAAGACGTTGAAACGGGTGAAGGCCGGGCTGCGGTTCTGGTCGACGTAGCTCTTCAGCGCGATCACGCTGGGGATCTGCATCTCCATGGACGGGCTGCGCACGACCCGGTCATAGGTCGAGACGACATCCACGCGGTCCTGATAGACCGCCTTGACAGCCTCCTCCCACGGCCACAGCGACAAGGGGTAGTAGGACAGCGGCCGGAAATCGGCGTTGAGCACCAGGGCCGGAAAACCGGATGGCGGCTTGTGGGAGACCAGCATCAGGGCCTCCCGCTAGCGCGCGAAGGGATCGAGGAAATCGGACTGAAGACGTCGCTCCTTTTCTCTGGTGGCTTGACCCTAACCCCGATTCGCCGCCGCCGCCATGACGGCTTGGCGTCGGTTTGGTGAAGACTTGCTTCGGGTGGAGGAGGCGAAAGGTTCATCACAGCGAGCACGGCGGACACGGCGGGACCCAGCGACTGGTCGAAAGCCGCCATCGGTCACGCCCTAACCGTATGGATCGACGCCAGGCGTCGATCAGAAAGACGCGGCGAAGCCGCCTTGCTTACTGCGCCACAGTCGACGTTGTAACCGCGGCTCGGTCTCGCCGTGCCCGCCGTGATCCGCCGTGCTCGCTGTGATGAACCCCTTCTGAGCGGCTTCAGCCGCCTATCGCCGAACGATGCCGCCCGGGAAGGCCGGCAGGCTCCAGCCCCAGACCAGGGCCCCGGCCCGCAGGATGAAGCCGGCGGGCGCGGCGATGATCGCGGCGGGCCAGGGGTCCAGCCCCAGGGCACGGGCGACGAC
The DNA here is from genome assembly GCA_947475735.1 of Caulobacteraceae bacterium. Taxonomy (GTDB): domain Bacteria; phylum Pseudomonadota; class Alphaproteobacteria; order Caulobacterales; family Caulobacteraceae; genus Brevundimonas. The sequence continues at coordinate 35,171 of CANJLQ010000017.1, read as the reverse complement.
ATAGACGGTGGCGGCCAGCAGGGCGGCGGACACGGTGATCTCGCGCCGCAGCAGGATCGACGGCTGGCCCGCCAGCAGATCGCGCACGATCCCGCCGAAACAGGCCGTCAACGCCCCCATGACGATACAGATCAGGGGCGCGACGCCGAACGCCTCGGCCTTGGCCGCGCCCAGAACGCCATAGGCGCCCAGGCCCACCGCATCCAGCCACAGCAGCGCCCGGAACCGCCACGGCCCGGCCCCGACCAGCCACACCGCCATCGCGCCCGCCAGGCAGACGGCGATGTAGCGCCAGTCCTCGACCCAGAAGACGGGTGCCCCGATCAGCAGGTCGCGCAGTGTGCCGCCGCCCACTCCCGTCACGGCGGCGAAGAAGCCGAAGGTGACCAGGTCATGCTTCTCGCGCGCCGCCGCCAGGGCCCCCGTGGCGGCGAACACCGCCACGCCCGCGAAGTCCAGCGCGCCCAGGACATCGGTCTGCCGCGCCAGTTCGGCGGCAAGGACAGCGGGGTCGGCGATGGCGCTCACGCGCGTTTCTCTTGCCTATCGCCTCGCGCGCGGCGCTCGACTGCTTGAGGCAGGTCGTGCAGCACGATCTCGCCCGTCTTCACGCCCGTGTACCAGGCCCACAGCAGGTGGCAGGCGACGCCGCGATAGGGCCGCCAGATTTCCGCCCGTTCATAGGCTCCCCTGGTGTCCGGACGCGTCTCGGTCCCGTCGGCCCATTTGATCGCTTCCTGCAGGGCGACGTCGCCGCCCGGAAAGACGTCGGTGCGCCCCTCGCACAGCAGCAGATAGGCCTCGGCCGTCCACAGACCGACACCCTTCAGCGACACCAGCGCCTCGATCGCCGGGGCGTCGTCCAGGGTCGACAGATGGTCCAGGTCGATGGTCCCCTCCATCTGCGCCCGCGCCATCCCCTGGCCATAGGTCGCCTTCTGCCGCGACAGGCCCATGCCGCGCAGACTGTCATGGTCGTGGGCCAGGAGGTTCTCCGGCGTGATCCCGCCCAGCCCGGCCTCCAGCCGCGCCCAGACCGAGGCGGCCGAGGCCACCGAGACCTGCTGCTCGACGATCATCCGGAACAGGCCGACGAACCCGGCCTGACGCACCCGCCACGCGAACGGCGGGGTCTGGGCATGGGCGCGGGCCAGGGCCGGATCGCGGTCGGCGAGCGCCTGGCGGGCGGTGGCGAGGTCGGCGGGGGTGATGGGCGTGGTCCTTGTGAGCGGCGGGGGCGGGGCGCTAGCGTCCGGTGATGCCCAGTCTGGACGAACTCGCGCGCCCGATCACCCCCTGGCCCGCCCACGGCACCGATGACGTCCGATTTCCGCGACCGGCCATCGGGACCCGCCTGTGACCTTCACCACCCGTTTCGCCCCCTCGCCCACCGGCCTGCTGCACCGGGGCCATGCCTTCTCGGCCCTGACCGCGTGGACGGCCGCGCGCGAGGCGGAGGGCCGATTCCTGCTGCGGATCGAGGACACCGACTTCACCCGCTGCCGCCCCGAATACGAGACCGCCCTGATCGAGGACCTGGCCTGGCTGGGTCTGGACTGGGACGGGCCGTTGGTGCGGCAGTCGGAGCGGCGCGACGCCTATGACGCGGCGTTGGAGCGGTTGCGGGAGATGGGGGTTCTGTACCGCTGCTTTCGCACGAGGAAGGAGCTGATGGCGCTGGCGGGCGGCGCGCCCCATGCGGATGATCCGGCCGACGCAGGAGCCTTCACCGGCGGCCCCCTGTCTGCCGAAGAAGAGGCCGCGCTGATGGCCGACCGCAAGCCCTTCGCCTGGCGGCTGTCGCTCAAGGCCGCGCGGGAGCGGCTGGGTGGGTTCGACCGCCTGACCTGGGTCGAGGAAACGTCCGATCCGGGTATCAGGACCGCCGGGCCCGAAGCGCTGGGCGACATGGTCGTGGGGAGAAAGGACATCGGCGCGGGCTATGTCATCGCCTCTGTGGTGGATGATGCCTGGCAGGGCGTGACCCATGTGATCCGGGGCGAGGACCTGATCGAGACGACGTCGATCCAGCGGGTGCTGCAGGCCCTGCTGGACCTGCCCACGCCGGTCTATCGGCATCACCGGCTGCTGCTGGGGCCGGATGGGAAGCGCTATGCCAAGCGTGACGGCTCGGTGACGATCATGGCGCTGAGGGAGGCGGGGGTGACGGCGCAGGAACTGAGGGCGGAGCTGGGGTTCTGACGAAAGGCTGAGCGGGCCTTGTCATCCCGGCCGAAGCGCAGCGGAGAGCCAGGACGTTCCGCAGTTTCAACGCGAAGGCCCGGCCGGCGAGCCGGGCTAACGGCGGCGTCCGTGATCGTGGAGGCATGCTCCCGGTTCGTTCCTTCGGTCCGACCGGGAGGTTCGGAAGGATGGAGCGTGCGTCCCGGCTCTACGCTGCGCTTCGGCCGGGATGACAACAGCGCGCCCTAAAGCGACGGTCGAACGAAGCCCTCTCCCTCTGGGAGAGGGAAGCGTCTAAGCGACCCCGCATGACCACCCCCGCCCCCTCTCGCCTCGTCCCCCTGCTGGTGGTCCTCGCGTCTGCGTCGATCCTCGGGCTGGCCCCCATCCTCGTGCGGCTGACCGAGACCGGCCCGGCGGCGGCCGGGTTCTGGCGGTTCGCCTTCGCCATGCCGCTGCTGTTCCTGCTGGTCGCCCGGCCCGGCGGCGAGGGCATCGGCCGGCCTTCGAAATGGATGCTGCTGGCGGGGCTGTTCTTCGCGCTTGACCTGTCCTTCTGGCACTACGGCATCGTCATGACCTCGGTCGCCAACGCCACGGTGCTGTGCAACCTGACGCCGGTGGTTGTGACCCTGATCGGCTGGCTGTTCTTCAAGGAGAAGCCCGCGCGGCTGTTCCTTCTGGCGCTCGGCTTCGCCATGGCCGGGGCCTGGGCGATGGCGGCGGGCAAGGCGGGGGGACAGGGCACCAATCCGCCGCTGGGGGACCTGCTCTCGCTGCTCGTATCCTTCTGGTACGCGGGCTATTTCCTGATGGTGAAGTTCGCGCGGAGCACGGCAGGCGCGCTGAAGGTCACCTTCTGGGCGACGCTGGCGGGCCTGCCGCTGATGGGGGGCGTGGCCCTGCTGCTGGGCGAGGACATGGTGCCCGCGACGGCGGCAGGCTGGGCGGCCTGCGTCGGCATGGGAGTGATGCATGTGGCGGGTCAGGGGGGCGTGGCTTGGGCGCTGGGGCGGCTGCCGGCCTCGATCACCGCCGTGACCATCCTGATCCAGCCGATCGTGGCGGGCCTGCTGGGCTGGCTGGTGTTCGGCGAGGTCCTGGCCCCGGTCCAGGCGCTCGGCGGGGCCCTGGTGCTGGCCGCCATCGTCCTGGCGCAGGTGTCGTCCCGAACGAAAACGGGCGCGGCCCCCGTAGGAACCGCGCCCGCCTGATCGCTATCTGCGACCCCGATCGAGGTCGATCAGAGCAGCTTGAGATCGACCGCCGAGGTCTTGCCGCGCTGGGATTCCAGCTCGTAGGACACCTTGGCGTTCTCATCGAGGCCCGTCAGGCCAGCCTTCTGCACGGCGGTGATGTGAACGAACACATCTGCGCCGCCGCTTTCGGGCTGGATGAAGCCGAAGCCTTTCGTGGGGTTGAACCACTTGACCGTACCGGTCGCCATTGTTGCGTCTCCATAAACGCGCTCTTCCAGGCGAGCACCCTTTCAGAGGGGCCCGACAATCCATCTGGACAGGCTCGTTCATAGAAGGAGCGACGCGGGTTTGGACCCCACGCGAAATCCGGATTGCGCGAATGTTGTCTCCCAGCCGTCAAGCCCGGTCAACCCGAATCGATTCGCCCCTCGGGCGATCATCGTTAAGCGAAATCAGGCGCAGAGGCCTCGCGGCGCCCCATCCAGGTGAAGGTGATCGCGGTGCGCCTCGTTGTAGTCGGGCGTCAGGACGGTCGAGAACACCCGGCAAGCCCCGTTCCTGAGCGCCCTCAGAAAGACCGATCCGTCACTGCCGTTCGGCCCCGTCGCGCCCCAATCCGCCTCCACCGACACCGTGCGTCCGTCCGCCAGGGTGACCGAGGCGACGTCCAGGGCGTTGGCGCGCGCATGCTCGCTGGGACGATCGGCCTGGTCGGTCGAGCCGTAGATGCGGCGGCACGAATAGGTGCCGAAATTGTTCACCGACACCGGCGCCGAGCCGTAGATCGACTGGGCCGTGGGCTGGAGCACCTGCCGGTCCCAGATGACGTAGCGCACCGCCAGCGGGCACTGCATGGTCAGACCGCCGGGCTTCAGGGGCGTGATGGCGCCGCCGGTGAGGACCACGGCGTTGCGGACCTGGCAGAAGCCGCCGCCGTCGATGTCCTCGGCGCGGCGGACCTCCACGCCGGCGTCCCTCAGCGTCTGGATACAGGCGGTGGTGACGGCCTCGACCTCCTCTTGCGGGGCCGAGAACGGCACGGAGAAGTCCGACACCTTGGCCGCCGTCGCCTGGCCGATGGGCCGGTTTAGATCGAGCGGCTTCCACGGCAGGTCCTGGGCCGGCACGAAGGCGTTCATAAGCGCGAAGGCGGCGCAGACCCCCAGCGCCGCCTCCCACAACAGATTCCAGAAATCGGCGAAGTCGCGTTTCATGCCGAAGCACAATGACCGGCCTGCATGAAGGTCACAATCGCCAAACCCTCACTCCGTCACCCTCGGACTTGATCCGAGGGTCGGACCCGCGTCCACTGGTGCGCTAACGGCTTCGCACGAGCCATTGAACATCCGATCCTCCGATCAAGTCGGAGGATGACGGGAAAGGGTTGGAGACGCCATCATGGGCAAGAAGGACGACTATGAGGCCGAGCTGGAGGCTCTGCAGATCGAGCTGGTCGAGACCCAGCACTGGTCGATTGAACAGGGCCAGAAGGTGCTGATCGTCTTCGAGGGCCGCGACAGCGCGGGCAAGGACGGAGCCATCAAGCGCATCACCGAATACGCCTCGCCGCGCCAGACCCGCGTCGTCGCCCTGCCCAAGCCGACCGAGCGCGAGACCAGCCAGTGGTACTTTCAGCGCTATGTCCCTCACCTGCCGGCGGCGGGCGAATGGGTGATCTTCAACCGGTCCTGGTACAACCGGGCGGGCGTCGAACCCGTCATGGGCTTCTGCACGCCCCAGCAGCACGAGCAGTTCCTCAAGGACGTGCCGCATTTCGAGACGATGCTGCGCGGTTCGGGCATCCAGCTGATCAAGATCTGGCTGGACATCTCCAAGGCCGAACAGGCCAAACGCCTGGCCGAGCGGGTCGACGATCCGCTGAAGCGGTTCAAGGTCTCGTCCCTGGACGCCGAGGCGCAAAAGCGGTGGGACGCCTATTCCGCCGCCCGGGACCGCATGCTGTCGGACTGCCACACCAAGCACGGTCCGTGGACCGTGGTGGCCACCGACGACAAGAAGACCGCTCGGCTGAACATCATCCGCCACATCCTGACCGAGCTGAAGCGGCCGGGGTCGAAGGTGAAGCGGCCGGATCGCGACGTGGTCTTCGCGGCGGATGACCATCAGGGGCGGCTGAATCCTTGACTCGTTATTAAATGTGATACATTAAACCATGTCTGAGTTCGATCCCGCCAAGGACGAAGCAAACATCGCCAAGCACGGCGTGTCTTTGACTCTGGCATTCGAGATGGACCCGGATTTGATGATCACATTCGAGGATGGGCGGTTCGCGTACAGCGAGGATCGTTGGATTTCGATCGGGCCGATCGAAGACGACCTGTTCGTCCTCGCGCATACTTATCGCTGCGACCGCATCCGTCCGATCAGCCTCCGCCGCGCTGAGAAGCACGAACGCAAACTCTACCGGGAAAGTTGGACATGAGCAGCGACCAAGAGGACGACGTGCCCCCGCTGACAGCCGAAGACTTCGCTCGCGCCCGACCGGCACGCGCCGTCTTCTCTGACAAAGCGCTTACCCCGTTTCGTCCGAGGCGGGGCCGCCCCAGCATCGACGAGCCCAAGGTGCAGGTATCGATCCGGATTGAACCCAAGGTTCTTGCCGCTTTCAAGGCGACGGGCTCGGGCTGGCAAACGCGGATCAATGATGTCCTGAGGTCGGCCGCCGACGAACTGCCGAAGGCCGCTCGCCGGTCCTGACCTTTTCAGTCCGCGCCGAGTTCCTCGACCAGCCGCTGCATGCCGTAGACGTCGCGCAGCGCCGAGGTCACCGCGCCCGTCGTCACGATCACGCTGCGGTTGACGTCGCGGTCGTAGCCATAGGCGTTCCGCTGGGTCAGGACGGTCGAGTCGAAGTTGGCGCCCAGGATTTCGCCCGCCTCGGTGACGACCGGAGAGCCGGACGAGCCGCCGATGGTGTCGGACGACACGGCCATGTTCAGCACCGTGTCCGGATCGATCGCCTCGCGCGCGGCCAGCAGTTTGGGCGCGACGTCGAACGGCGCGGCCCCCGTCGCCCGGTCCCACAGGCCGCCGAAGGTGGTGAAGGGCCCGAATCTCTGGCCCGGGACATCCGAGCCCTCGATCAGCCCATAGGTCAGGCGCAGGGTGCCCGTCGCATCCGGATAGACGGTGTCGCCATAGGCGGCGAAACGCGCGGCCGCGAGCCGTTCGGAGGCCTGTTCGGTCGGGGCCTGGACGCGGGCTTCCCAGTCGGCACGCAGGGCACGGGTCGGCTCCTGGATCGACAGAACCCACTGGATCAGCGGGTCCTCGGAGGCTTCGATGGCCGCGAGGCCGCCCTCCCACAGCGCCCGTCGCACGGCCGGATCGGCCAGGGTCGAGCCCTCGACCAGTCGCGCCGACAGGGCCTCGGGCGATTCCGTGCCCAGCAGCGCCCGCACGCGCGGATCGTCGACGGTCAGCCACTCGCGCGTCTTGGACAGCCACCACTCCATCCGGATCTGCTCCAGCTCCGGATAGACCGGCCGCGCAGCGAACAGGGCGGTCTGCACCGCCGACAGGCGGGCATCGCCGTATTCGGGCAGGCGCTCGGCCGAGGGCTTCTCGCGCTCCTGCGCCGCCCGGACCAGAGTCCGGGCCCAGCCGAACAGGGCCGATCCGCCCGCCGGGCCGGTCGTGCCGATGCCGGTCCCGCCCTCCAGCAGGGCATAGGCGGTGTAGAGCTCGCGCACCGCGGGCTGCACGTCCGACAGGGCCGTCCAGGGATCGGCGGCGGCCGCGGCGATGGCCGGATCGGCCGCGACGCGGGCGCGGAAATCGGCTTCGGCCTCGGCGCGGCGACCCATGAAGCCGGCGTCGGTCAGGGCGCGCATCCGGCCCAGGCCGCGCTTGTAGGTATTCTCCAGCCCGACGATCGGGTCCATGGCGATGAAGGCGGCCTCCTCGCTCTCCTGCGAATAGCGGACCAGCCGCCCGCGCAGGTCCGACGCGATCAGCTGATCCATCGGCAGGACCACGTCGCGCACCGTCGCCAGCTGGTCCTGGGTCAGCAGCCGCTGGGTCGATCCGGGAATGCCCGAGACGAACACCGGCGTGCCCTCGTCCGGCTGGTCGTCGTTCCAGATCAGGTGGGTCGGCGTCGCAACGGGAGCGCCATTCTCGTACAGGCGGATGAAGGCCGCATCGATGGCGAAGCGCGGGAAGCTGAAGTTGTCCAGATCGCCGCCGAAGGTCGCGGCGCGATCCTCGGGTGCCCAGGCCAGCCGCACGTCGGTGTAACGCTTGTAGGAATAGAGTTTGAACTGTCCGCCCCGGTACAGGCTGACGACCTGACAGCGGCGGTCGGCGGGCGTCGTGCCGTCATCGCCGGCGCACAGCTCCTGTTCGATGCGGCCGATCTCGGCGTCCCGGGCGCGGGTGAAGGCCTGACCGGTCAGACCCTGGCCCGCGGCGCGCACGCGGTCCGTTACATCGGCGATGTCGGTCAGGATCTCGGCCGTGCCGCCGGGACAGCGCAGCTCCTCTTCGCGGGTGCGGGGCGTGAAGCCGGTCGCGGCATAGTTGACCTGAGGCGTCGACAGGTTCGCCACGCAGCTGGCGACGCAGTGGTTGTTGGTCAGCACCAAGCCGGCCCCGGACACGACGCCCGCCGAACAGCCCCCGAACCGCACGGTGTTCAACCGCACCCGGTCCAGCCACGCCTGATCGATGGATGTCCCCAGCGTCTGGTTCGCCCGCGCCACGGGGAAGTTGTCGAACGTCCACATCCCCTCGTCGGCGGAGGCGGCGGTGGCCGACAGGGCGAGGGCGGAGGTGGCGAGAAGGAGAAGACGCATGGGGGGCTCCGTAAGGCGAGGCACAGGAAAGGATCGAAGAAGGCCGGTCAAGCGAGGCACGATTGTCATCCCGGCCGAAGCGAAGCGGAGAGCCGGGACGCCGAGCCGTGAACACACATCAGCCCCGGACAGACCGTCAGGGCTGATCCGGGGCCCGGCCAGCCAGAAACTCTCCGTAAAGATCGAGCCACCGCGGATTGTCTTTCTCGACCAGCGCAAACTTCCAAGGCCGCTGCCACCGCTTGATCCGCTTCTCGCGAAGGATCGCCTGATCGACGTATTGATGGCGCTCGTACCAGACCAACTGGTCAATCCCACGTTCGCGCGTGTAGCCGTCGAACGCGCCACGCCTATGCTCATCGATACGCCTGATGAGATCGTTGGTCATGCCGACGTAGAGCCAGCCGCACGGTGCGTCGGCGAGGATGTATACCCAGTATTCGTGCTCGCGCATGACCGGCTCCCGGACAATCGCTGCGCGATTTCCGGGAGAGGTTCAAGATCGAAGGGCCCGGCGTCCCGGCTCTCCGCTTCGCTTCGGCCGGGATGACAAGGTGGGCCCTTCTTGAGACCGAGCCCTACTCGACCCCCAGTTCCTCCAGCAGGCGGGGCTGCTGGTAGACCGAGCGCAGCGCCTCGGTGATCGCGGCGGTCGACACGCTGACCGTGCGGTTCAGGGCGGCGTCGTAGCCGAAGGCACCGCCCAGCGAGTGGATGTTGCCGTCGAAGGCGGCGCCGACGACCTCGCCCTCGGCGTTGATCACGGGCGAGCCCGAGTTGCCGCCGATGATGTCGTTGGTCGAGGAGAAGTCATAGACCACCTCCTTGTTCACCCGGTCCTCGGCCGCCGCGAAGGCTTCCGACAGGACGAAGGGATGCGATCCGGTCGCCCGCTCGTACAGGCCGCCGATGTCGGTGAAGGGCTCCACCTCCTGGCCGCGATAGGTCCAGCCCTCGACCGCGCCGTAGGACAGGCGCAGGCTGAAGGTCGCGTCCGGATACTGGTTGGTGCCATAGGCGGCGAAGCGGGCCTGGGCGATGCGCTCGGCGGCGCGGGCGGTGGGGCCCGAGACGGTCGATTCCCACTGTGCCCGCAACAGCTGGGCCGCATCGTCGTTGCGCATGACGAACTCGATCAGCGGATCGCCCGACGCCGCCAGCTGATCCGGCGTCATGGCCAGCAGCTCGGCCCGCCGCGCCGGGTCTGCCAGACCGGTGCCCTGAACGAGGCGCTCCGCCAGGGCCTCGGGGCTCTCGCGGCCCAGCAGGCGCTGAACGTCGGCATTGTCGACGGTCAGATATTCGCGGGTCTTGGACAGCCAGAAGGCCAGGTAGATCTCCTCCAGGTCCGCCTCCACCGGGACCACGGCGGCGAGGCGGCGGCCCAGGGCGGCGATGTCGGCGTCGGAGTAGCCGGCGCGGCGTTCGGCGACCGGCTTGGCGCGTTCCTTGGCGGCGCGGACGATGGTGCGGGCCGCGCCGTAGAGCAGCGAACGCTGACCGGCGGCGGCCTCCAGCTGGCGATAGGGGATGAACAGATCGGCGGCGCGATCCTCGATCGCCGTCAGCTCGCCCCAGGGGTCGCCGATGCGCTCGGCCAGGGCCGGGTCGGCGGCGACGGCGGCGCGCAGCTGGGCCTCCTCCTCGCGCTTGCGACCCAGGAACTCGGGGTCGACCAGGGCCTGCTGCTGACCGAAGGTGGCCTTGTAGCTGTTCTCGACGCCGAACAGCGGATCGACGGTGACGCGCGCCGCCTCCTCGCTGGTGAAGGCGTACTGCTGCAGACGCCCGCGCAGTTCCGACAGTTGCAGGAGGGTGGTCGGCTGGACCTGGTCGCGGACGCGTTCCAGCTGGCTCATGCTCAGCAGGCGTGACGTCGAACCCGGATTGCCGGCCACGAACACCGGCTCGCCCTCGGCCGGAACCTCGGTCGACCAGGTCAGGTGGTTGGGCGTCTCGACCGGCTGGCCGTTTTCGTAGAGGCGCAGGAAGCCGAAATCGAGCGCATAGCGGGGGAAGTTGAAGTTGTCCGGATCGCCGCCGAAGAAGGCCGCCTGGAACTCGGGCGCGAAGGCCAGGCGCACGTCCTCGTACTTGCGGAACTTGTACAGGGCATAGCGACCGCCCCGGTAGAAGCTGATGACCTGGCAGGTCAGGGTGACGTCGTCGCCGCAGTTTTCGCGCTGGATCGCCTGCTGTTCGGCGGCTCGGGCCTGGACGAAGGCCCCGCCTTCCAGGCCTTCGCCGGCCCCCAGGACGCGGTCGGTGACGTCGACGAGGTCGGTCAGGATCTCGGCCGTCTGGCCCGGGCACTGTCGCTCCTCGGTCCGGGTCTGGGGCCGGAAGCCGGCCTGGACGTAGTCGTTCTGGGCGTCCGACAGGTCCTGGACGCAGCTGACCACGCAGTGGTGGTTGGTCAGGACCAAGCCTTGCGGCGAGACCACCGAGGCCGAGCAGCCCTGGATGCGCACAGCGGCGTTCCGCACCCGGTCCAGCCAGGCCTGATCGATCCGGGTGCCGTATTTGTCGTTCACCGTCTGGATCGGGAAGTTGTCGAACGTCCACATCCCCTCGTCGGCCAGGGCCGGGGTCGCGGCGAAGGACAGAACGGCGAACGAGGCGGCGAGGCCGAGGCGGGCGAGCGTCATGGAGATCTCCGGAAGGCGCGGTCTGGGCGTTACATTATAACTAGCTGCTGGCAGGCCCGGCGAGCAAGGGCGGCATCTCTGGGCCCAAAACATAGAGGGTCAAGCGTGGCCATACCGATGGCGGACCCCCTTACCCCGATTTAACTTGGTGGGAACCGCCGGGCGCGTCAGATAACGCCACACGTCAGGGACTCTTCCGTCACACAATGTCGCTCGCTCTCTCCACGCTGCTGTACGAGTGGCGCCGCTACATGGCGGCCGTCATGGCGCTGGCCCTGTCCGGCCTGCTGGTGCTCGGCATGGCCGGGGTCTTCATCGGCATCGGCAAGGGCTTCACCGCCACGATCGAGCGCTCCAGCGCCGACGTCATCATCATGCAGCCGGGGGCCAAGTCGCTGATCGGCGGCCCGTCGGGCGTGCCGCGCCGCTTCATTCCCCTGGCCTACAACCATCCCGAGGTGGTCGAGGTTCAGCCTCTGGACGGGGCCGGCGGCAGCTTCCAGTCGGTGAACAACGTCGATCCGACCAAGTCCGCCGCCGACCGGGCCCGTGAGGGCGCGCCCAAGCAGAACTTCGTCCAGGCCTCGATCATCGACACCACGCCCGGCGCCGTCACCATCCCGACCGACTACTCCCCCGAACTGGTCGAGGCCCTGCGCCAGCCCTACACCGTCGCCATCGACGAGACGGCGATGAAGGCGCTGGGCGTCGAGCTGGGCGACAAGGCCCTGTACAACGGCCAGACCGTGACCGTGGCGGCCGTGCTGCGCGGCTATCCCAACATGATGCAGTCCACCGTGGTCATGTCGCGCGATACCCTGCGCATGGTGGGCCAGGCCGACACCGGCCCGCGCGTCGGCCCGCTGATGGTCAAGCTGCGCGACCCGGCGCGCGCCGAGGTCGTGGCCGAGCAGCTGAACCAGCTGGGCAACGGCCAGTGGAAGGCCTGGACCCGCCAGGACCTGGCCGACGCCAACCAGAGCGCCATGTTCGAACAGGGCCCGCTGATCATCATCCTGGGTGGGGTCACGGTCGTCGGCATCATCATCGGCGTCGCCATCACCTGGCAGACGCTGCGCGGGGCCATCATGGCCAACATCAAGGAGTTCGCCTCGCTCAGGGCGCTGGGCGTCGGCATGGGCTCGCTGCGCCGGATCGTGGTCGAACTCAGCTTCTGGGTCGGCATCGTGGGGGTCGCGGCCGCCATCGGCCTGACCTGGTTGGTCGCCCTGTTCGCGGGCACCCAAGGGGTGCTGATCGCGCTCCAGCCCCAGGCCCTGATCGCCGTGGGCGGTGGCCTGATCGCGATCGCCATGGTCTCGGGCCTGCTGTCGCTCGGCGTCCTCAAGAACAGCCAGCCGGCGGACCTGCTGCGATGACCCTGCACACCACCGCCCACGGCAAGCACGGCGACTTCGCCATCGAGGCCAAGGGCCTGGTCAAGCGTTTCAAGTCCGGAAAGGCCTTCGTCGAGGTCCTGAAGAAGGTGGACTTCGATGCCCGCCACGGCGACCTGACCATGGTCATGGGGCCGTCCGGCTCGGGCAAGTCCACCCTGATCGCCGCCCTGTCCGGCCTGCTGCGCCCGGAAGAAGGCCGGGTCGACACCCTGGACGTCGACGACCTGTGGAAGCTGTCCAGCGGCAAGATCGACAAGTTCCGGCTGGATCACTGCGGCTTCATCTTTCAGGGCTTCAACCTGTTCCCGGCCCTGACCGCGCTCCAGCAGGTCGAGACGGTCCTGAAGTTCCAAGGCCTGACGCCCGGCAAGGCGCGCGAGCGGGCCAAGCTGGCGCTCGAGGAAGTCGGCCTGGGCAAGCGCCTGCATCAGCGGCCCTCGGCCCTGTCGGGTGGCGAGAAGCAGCGCGTCGCCATCGCCCGGGCCCTGGCCAAGGACCCCCAGATCCTGTTCGCCGACGAACCGACCTCGGCCCTCGACGGCGAGAACGGTCAGGTGGTCATCCGCCTGCTGCGGCGCGCCGCGTCCGAGCACGGTGCCGCCGTCATCTGCGTGACCCACGATCCGCGCCTCGAGGAATGGGCCGACCGGGTCATCAAGATCGAGGACGGCATCATCATCTCCGATGAACGCCGCACGCCCAATCCGAACGCCACCCTGGCGTCCCACCATTAAGCCCGCCGTCTAGGACCTCTCGCTCATGCCCGGCTTCCTGAAGAACAAATGGCTCTGGATCGGCATCCTGCTGATCCTCGTGCTCGTGGTCGGCTTCGTCCTGGTCCAGGGCCAGGGCGCGGCCAAGAAGGCCGAGGCAGACGAGGCGGCGTCCCAGCGGGTCGAAAGCCCCTATGCCGCCATCGCCAACGGCCGCGTCGACATCGAGGGCGGCCTGATCCAGGTCGCCGCCCGGCGCGGCGGCGTGGTGCGCGAGGTCCTGGTTCAGGAAGGCGACATCGTCACCGCCGGCCAGATCCTGGCGCGCCAGGAGGACGACGAGCCGCGCCTGGCGCTGCAGACCGCCGTGGCCGACGTGGCCGCCGCCGAGGCGCAGCTGCGCCTGATCCAGGTCGACATCCGCACCGCCCAGCGCGAGTACGAGCGGCTGGAGCGGCTGGTCGCCACCAACTTCGTCGCCGGCCAGCGGCTGGATCAGGCGCGCGACCAGATCGCCGCGGCCCAGGCCCGGCTGGGGGCCCAGCAGGCTGCGGTCCAGACCGCCCGCGCCCGCCGCGACCAGGCCGCCTATAATGTCGAACTGACCGTCATCCGCGCGCCCGCCAACGGGCGCATCGTGCGCCGCTATGCCAACCCCGGTGCCGGGGCCTCGACCCTGAACGTGTCCAATCTGTTCGACCTGGAGCCCGACGCCCCGCGCATCGCCCGCGCCGAGATCGTCGAGAGCGACATCCCCAATGTGACCACCGGCCAGGCCGTCGAGATCACGCCCGAGGGCGATCCCTCGACCGTCTACGTCGGCTCGGTGCTGCGTCGCGCCGCCGTGTTCGGGGCCCGGAAGCTGGCCTCTGACGATCCGTCGCAGCGATCGGACGAGCGCGTGGTCGAGGTGGTCGTGACCGCCGGCGACGCCCCCCTGCTGATCGGCCAGCGGGTGCTGGTCAAGTTCATGAAGCCGGGCCAGACCGCCGGCGCCGCCCGCACCCCCAGCATCGGCGTCCCCGCCAGCCGCTCCATGCAGGAACCGGCGCCGAGGGCGTAGAAGGCCTCGTCAGCATGGCCTTGAGGCACGATTGTCATCCCGGCCGAAGCGCAGCGGAGAGCCGGGACGAAGCGTCGCTTTGACGCCCCGGGCCCGGCCGGCGAGCCGGGCCGATGTCAGCCATCGCGCTTGCGGACCCGTTCTCCCGGTTCGACCTGCGGCCGCCCGGGAGCGGCGAGTTTAGGGCAGTGGGCCGGTCCCGGCTCTTCGCTGCGCTTCGGCCGGGATGACAAGGCGTCCGACCGTCGACACCACGCCGCGACATATAAGGACATCCTTATGCGTTTCTTGCCCTCCTCGCGGGGGCGGGCTATAGGCGCGCGCAACCTCAGAACGCCTGCGCTCAAGGAGCCGCCCTCATGACCGACTACATCGTCCGCGACATTTCCCTCGCCGGGTTCGGCAACAAGGAAATCGCCATCGCCGAGACCGAGATGCCCGGCCTGATGGCGCTACGCGACGAGTTCGGCACGGCCAAGCCCCTGAAGGGCGCCCGCATCGCCGGCTCGCTGCACATGACGATCCAGACCGCCGTCCTGATCCAGACGCTGGAAGCTCTGGGGGCCGACGTGCGCTGGGCGTCGTGCAACATCTTCTCGACCCAGGACCACGCCGCGGCCGCCATCGCCGCCGCCGGCACCCCGGTGTTCGCCACCAAGGGCGAGACGCTGGAAGAGTACTGGGATTATGCCCACAAGATCTTCGAATGGGCGGATGGCGGCTATCCCAACCTGATCCTGGACGACGGCGGTGATGCGACTCTGCTGTGCGTGCTCGGGCCCAAGGCCGAGAAGGACCCCTCGGTCCTGAACGACCCGCAGAACGAGGAAGAAGAAGCCCTCTACAAGGTCATGAAGCGCTATCTGGCCGAAAAGCCGGGCTTCTATTCGGCCATCCGCGACGCCATCGGCGGCGTGTCGGAAGAGACGACCACGGGCGTGCACCGCCTGTACCAGATGGCCGAGCGGGGCGACCTGCCCTTCCCCGCCATCAACGTCAACGACAGCGTCACCAAGTCCAAGTTCGACAACCTGTACGGCTGCCGCGAGAGCCTGGTCGACGCGATCCGTCGCGGCACCGACGTCATGCTGTCGGGCAAGGTCGCGGTGGTCTGCGGCTACGGCGACGTGGGCAAGGGCTCGGCCGCCTCGCTGCGCCAGGGCGGCGCCCGCGTGGTCGTCACCGAGATCGACCCGATCTGCGCCCTGCAGGCCGCGATGGAAGGTTATGAGGTCCAGACCCTGGAAGACGTCCAGGACAAGGCCGACATCTTCGTCACCGCCACGGGCAACAAGGACGTCATCACCGTCGATCACATGCGGGCGATGAAGAACAACGCCATCGTCTGCAACATCGGCCACTTCGATTCCGAGATTCAGGTCGCGGGCCTGAAGAACTTCAAGTGGGACGAGATCAAGCCGCAGGTCCACCACGTCGAGTTCCCGGACGGCAAGAAGATCATCCTGCTGTCCGAAGGCCGTCTGGTGAACCTGGGCAACGCCACGGGCCACCCCTCGTTCGTGATGTCGGCGTCCTTCACCAACCAGGTGCTGGCCCAGATCGAGCTGTGGACCAACAAGGCCAAGTACGAGAACCAGGTCTATGTCCTGCCCAAGCATCTCGACGAGAAGGTCGCCATGCTCCACCTCGGCAAGCTGGGCGCCAAGCTGACGACCCTGTCCAAGGATCAGTCGGACTACATCTCGGTCCCCGCCCAGGGCCCGTTCAAGCCGGACCACTACCGCTACTGAAATCTTCCCCCGTTGGGGGAGGTGGATGCGTAGCGCAGCGAAGCAGACGGAGGGGGCTCACTACGAACTCCGCATGTGCGGTTGGCCCCCTCCACCGCTTTGCGGGCACCCTCCCTTAACTGGGGAGAATCTGGAATTAGGCCGCCAGGGCCACCACGTCCGGGCGCTCGCGGCCTGACAGGCTGATCTCGAAGTCGGCCAGAAGGTCCAGCAGCTCGTCGGCCGTCAGGCGGGGCTTGCCGGCCGCCGTGCGGAAGCGCCAGAAGCTGACGATGTGCTGGACCGCGCCCAGCCGCTCGCCCAAGCGGGTGAACAAGAGCGGCGCATCGCGCAGAAACTCCCGGAACTGGGACGGGTCGCCATTCTGCGTCATGGAGACGAAGGCCTCGTCATAGATCCTGAGCATGTCGGCTGCGGCCTCGCAGGTCAGGATGATGCGGCGGTCCACGGCCTCACGGGCGCGTTCGATGGCGATGTACTGGTCCGGTTCGGTCCGCCCGTAGGGACGGGCGCGGCGGACGCCGTCCAGCACCCCGCCGATGTCGCCGATCACCGAACGCAGAGACCATTTGTAGTAGAGGAAGCCCTTCCAGCAGAAGACGCCCTCTTCGTACTCCTGCGGCTCGAGCTGGAGCGTAGCGCCGAGCGCGCTCATGTCCTCGCCCGGCGTGAAGGACATGATCTTGGACGTCAGGCGCGCGACGGGGTTCTCGGCCGCCAGGTCCGCGTCGGGCCCGAGACTGAGATCGACCAGCGGCCGGATCTCCTCGGACACGAAGTCCGTCATGCGCGACAGGTCCGCCTCGGAGAGGTTGAAATAGCAGGGGTCGGGCGCCAGGCCGTTCCGCCGCAACTGCTCACGCAGCAGGAACGGATCCAGCCCCGGCAGCTCGTCCATCAGCGCAAGGACCTGACGGTCCGGATGCGACGGGCCGATGCCGAAGGTCTCCTCCATCGTCCGGTCGTAGCCGATCTGGTCGACGAAGACGTAGCGCCCGCCGATCCGCAGATCGCCGCCGTCGATGGGCAGGATGATCTTGGTGGCCACATGCCGGCGCACGCGGAACCGGTCGACCTCGTCGCGGCGCAGGCGGTGTTTCAGGATCAGGGCACGGTTCAACGCGGGATGCTTGAACATCGGCGAGGCCTTCCAGCCCTCGGTCCCGCCGTATTCGTCCCAGACGCGCAGCAGGTTCAGCACACGGGCTGTGGACGCCGACTTCTTCAGATTGGCGAGGTTGCGGACGGCGCGGTCGGTCAAATCGGGGCTCCTGACCCCTTCACTCTGAACGGCAAAGGTTGAGATCGCGGAGAAGAGCAGGGTTAGCCGCGCATGAACGCCGCACCCCGTCCGGCCGCCCGGCGCTGGCGCCCGCCGGGGCTCCGGCCTAGATAGTCGCCATGACCGTGTTCGACATCCTGATCCTGGCCGCCATCGGGGCTGTGGCGATCACCCTGGGCTTCGGCATCTATGCCCTTTTTCGGGGCGGCGACTATGCGCGCTCGAACTCCAACCGGCTGATGCGGCTGCGGGTCGGCCTCCAGGCCGTGGCGGTCGCCCTGCTGGTCATCGGAATGTGGTGGAAGACCACGCACGGGGGATAGGCGTTTGGTCGTTCTGAACAAGATCTACACCCGCACCGGTGACGCGGGCGACACCGGCCTGGCGTCCGGCCAGCGGGTGTCCAAGAGCGATCCGCGCGTCGAAGCCTATGGCACGGTCGACGAACTGAACGCCGTCATCGGCGTGGCCCGGCTGCACTCGGGCCAGAACGACCGCATCGACGCCATGCTGGCCCGCATCCAGAACGAGCTGTTCGACCTGGGGGCCGATCTGGCCACCCCTCACGACCCGGCCCCGACATGGGAGGCCCTGCGCATGGTCGCCTCGCAGGTCGAGCGGCTGGAAGCCGAGATCGACTGGATGAACGAGAGCCTCAAGGCCCTGGACAGCTTCATCCTGCCCGGCGGTTCGCCCCTGTCGGCGCACCTTCATCTGGCCCGCACGGTCGCCCGCCGCGCCGAGCGCCAGACCATCCGCCTGATCGAAAGCGGCGCCACGGTGACGCCCGAGGCCCTGCGCTATCTGAACCGGCTGTCGGACCATCTGTTCGTCGCCGCCCGCCGCGCCAACGCCAATGGCGCCGCCGACGTCAAATGGGTCGCCGGCGGCACGCGCTAGACGTCGCGCCGTCCACAGCGTCGGCCCACGGAACTCCGACCACGGCGTCGGCCTTGCTAGACTGGGGTCATAGACAGTGACACGGTCCCGATGCGGGACGCGGAGCGTTGGCGTGGCGATGTTCGAGTTTGGAAAAGACCTGAGAAAGCTGCTGGGCGATGCCCGCGACAGCGACGACCTGGGCTGGCTGGAGCTGCTGGGCGCCGACCTGCTGGCGGTCGAGGCGCGAGCCCTGACCACCGACGGCGGCCGGGTCTCGTGCAAGGCGCCGTCGCGCACCTGGACCCGCGCCTCGGCCCTGTGGCGCGAGCACGCGCGCCGGACCGGCCAGCGGACCAGCCTGGACAAGGCCCTGGCGACCGCGGCCGACGCCCTGAAGGCCGCGAGCCAACCGGACGATACGGCCCGTGCCGGACTGGCGGCGTCGCTCTCCTGGCTGACCGCCTTTGACCTGTACGGCGACCGGACCGCCCTGGACGAGGCGACCCAGGCGGCCCGCGCGACCCAGCCCAGGCGACTGCCGACCCTGGCGCTCAGCGCCGCCGTCCACGCCCGCATCCGCACGCGCCAGGCACGCCTGACCGGCGAGACCGCCGACCGGCTGGACGCCGCGGCCCTGATGGACGCCGCGCTTCACGTCCTGATCAAGCACAACCCCACCGAGGCCGACGAGCTTCGTCTGGACGGCGCGGCCCTGGCGCTGGAAGGCGGCGTGATCCAGCGCGATGCCCGGCTGCTGGATCAGGCGGGTCGCGACCTGACCACCCTGATCGCCGCCTGCGATCCCGACACCCGCCCCCTGACCCGCGCCCGCGCCCTGGCCCTGTGCGGGGCCGGACTTTCGGCCCTGGCGGCGATGGCGGGCGATGCGGCGGCCGCCGCCACCGGCCACGCCCTGTTCGACGCCGCCGCCGACCAGTTCTTCCCCGAGCACAGCCCGATGGACTGGGCCGCCGTCCAGATCGCCCGCGCCGTCGATCCCGAGACGCCGATCGAAGCCCTGATGCAGGCCGAGGCTCTGACCGGCGGCCACGGCACGGTCCTGGGCGGACTGGCGCTGGACCTGCTGATCCAGCGCGAGATCGCCACCGCCGCCGCCAACGGCGACCTCATGGCCCTGACCCGGATCGAGACCCGCGTGCGCCGTCGCCTGGCCGAACGCGTCGGCGCGCCCGGCGCGGTGGACTGGGCCGTCGACCAGATCGCCATGGCGCGACTGATGATCGCGCGCGCCGAGCTGATGGGCGGCAACCCCGATCAGGCGGCCTTCGTCCTGTCGGAAGCGGCCGAGGCGGCGACCGACCACGGTGTGCCCGTGCTGGCGGATCGGGCGAAAGGGTTGATGCTGGGGCTGGGATCGCCGGTCCGGCAACGCCCCTGACCGCGGCCGGACGCCAGCCGTCGGGCGCGTCACAAAACCTTGGATGAGATCGGCTTTACGGCGCGCGCCACCCGTGGCTAAGCTTCCTGGATATGTGCCGTGACCATGGGGGTTCGCGGGACCCCAGAGCTCCGACAATGGCCAATCTCAACTTCCGCGCCTCGACCCAGGCGCAGGCAACCGCCTACACCGGCGACACCACCGGCACCGATATCATCTTCTTCTCGAACGGGACCGCGACCGGCACCGTCATCACCGTGATCCCGGCGCTGGGCGCCGATCCGGAAGTGATCCGCGTCGCCAACGCCTCGGCTTCGGGCACCCAGTCGCTGGACTTCGCGCGTGCGGCCATCACCGGCGTGAACAGCTTCCAGTTCGCCGACGGAACCATCCTGGTCTACGGCGCGACCGGCAGCGAGATCCTCGACGGCGACGCCTTCGCCGACCTGATCTACGGCAACGACGGTGACGACACGATCACCGGCAACAACGGCGACGATCAGGTCTTCGGCGGCAACGGGGCCGACTCGCTGGTCGGCGGTGACGGCGGCGACCTGCTGCAGGGCAATCTGGGCAATGACACCCAGGTGGGCGGCGAGGGCAACGACTTCATCTTCGGCGGTCAGGGCACGGACAGCCTCGTGGGCAACAACGGGGCCGACTACATTCAGGGCAATATCGGCGATGACATCATCGCGGGCGGTAACGGCTCGGACACGCTGATCGGCGGTCAGGGTGCAGACAACCTGTCGGGCGATAACGACAGCGACCTTCTGTTCGGCGACCTGGGCAACGACATCCTGGCTGGCGCTAACGGCGACGACCTGCTGAATGGTGGCGAGGGCGAGGACACATTCAACAACTCCGCCGGCACCGGCGAGAACGGCAACGACACCCTCAACGGCGGCAACGGCAACGACTCGGTCGGGGCCGGCAACGGCAATGACGTCCTCAACGGCGACAACGGCGACGACCTTCTTGTCGGCAACAACGGCAACGACACCATCAACGGCGGAAACGGCAACGACACTATCGGCACGGCCATCGGCGGCGGGTCGACCGAGGACGGCGACGATGTGATCGACGGCGGCAACGGCAACGACAACATCGGTGCCTCCAACGGTGCCGACACCGTCTTCGGCGGCAACGGCGACGACACCATCAACGGCGGCAACGGCAGCGACGGCCTGCTCCAGGGTGGCCAGGGCAACGACAGCGTGGATGGCGACCTGGGCGACGACTTCCTGTTCGGTGGCCAGGGCAACGACTCCCTGAACGGAGGCGAGGGCAACGACTTCGTCCAGGGCAATCTGGGCAACGACCTGATCAGCGGCAACGAGGGCAACGACACCGTCCTGGGGGGCCAGGGCAACGACACGGTCGCGGGTGAGGACGGCAATGACCAGATCTTCGGTGATCTGGGATCGGATCAGCTGTTCGGCGGGATCGGCAACGACACCCTGAACGGCGGCGACGGCAACGACATCCTGGATGCCGGCACGGAAAACGATGTGATCCTGGGTGGGAACGGAAACGACACCGTCTTTGCCGACGATGGCAACGACACCATCAACGGTGAAGCCGGGGATGACAGCATCTCCGGTCAGTCCGGTAACGATCTGATCGGCGGCGATGCCGGGAACGACACCATCTTTGGCGGCGCGGGCCTGAACACCATCAATGGGGGTGCGGGCGATGACAACATCTTCGGGGATGCGTCGGCCGATGTCATCGACGGCGGGGACGGCAATGACACGATCTTCGCCAACGATGGCAACAACACCGTGTGGGGCGGAAACGGCAACGACAGCATCGTCGCGCAGGTCAATGACGATGTGATCTCGGGCGGAGACGGTGACGACACGATCGACGCCGAGGACGGCGCCAACAGCATCGCGGGGGGCGCCGGCAACGACAGCATCCTCGCCGGCACGGGTGCCGACACCATCGACGGCGGCGACGGGAACGACAGCATCAACGCAGGGGACGGTGCCAATCGCGTCCTGGGCGGCGTGGGCAACGACCTGATCACGACCGGCATCGATGCCGATACCGTCTTCGGTGACGCCGGCAACGACACGATAAACACAGGCGACGGCCTCGACGTCGTCTCGGGCGGCGAAGGCAACGACGTCATCTCGGCCGGCGACGGCGCCGACACCGTCAACGGAGACAACGGCAACGACACGGTCGACGGCGGAGCGGGCGACGACCGGATATTCGGCGGCGACGGCGCGGACTCGCTGGTCGCCGGCGACGGCGACGACGCGATCTCGGCAGGCGCCGGAAACGACATCGTCTTCGGCCAGAGCGGCGCGGACTCCATTTCCGGCGGCGATGGGGACGACATCATTTTCGGTCAGGGAGAAAACGACGCCATTTCCGGAGGCCTCGGCAACGACACCATCTTCGGCGGAACGGGAGAAGACAACATCTCCGGCGGCGACGGGGCCGACTCGATTCAGGGGCAGGCGGGCGCCGACACGATTTCGGGCGGCGCCGGCATCGATGTCTTCGTGATCGGGGCGAGCGAAACGGGCGTGACCGAGGCCACCGCTGACCGCTACCTCGATTTCAACGTTGGCGAGATCTTCGACGTGGCCCCGGCCACCGCGACGATCACGGCCACCAGCTATGCCGAGACGACCGCCACGGACTTCGCCAGCGCCGTGGCGGCGGCGAACAATCAGTTCTCGACGCCGGGTACGACGGTCCAGGTCTATGTGGCGGCGTTGAGCGACGGGTCCGGAGCGTGGGTCTTCATCGACACCAACACGGGCGTGGCAGGCGCGGAAAACGCCTTCTTCGTCACCGGCGCGACGCTGGCGACCCTCGACTTCTCCAACTTCGTCTGAGCCGGACGGAGACCCCAACGCAGGGGGGTCGCGCCGAAAGGCGCGGCCCCTTTTTTCTTCCAAGTCCGTGGGGCCTACCCGCCCATCGCCACGAACGGCCCGTTCAGGAAGCCCGGCTTGCCGTAGGCTAGCGGCTGCCCGTCGGGGGCCAGCACGCGCCCGCCGGCCGCCTCCAGCACCGCCTGCCCCGCCGCCGTGTCCCATTCCGACGTGGGCCCCGTGCGCGGATAGGCGTCGAAGCGGCCCTCGGCGATCAGGCAGAATTTCAGCGACGAGTCCGTGCCCTGCCACCGGGTGCAGCCGTGGCGGGCGGCGAGGCGCGTGGCCTCCTCGTCGGTGACGCTGTGGCTCATCAGGGCGATGCCCTCGTCAGGGCGGTTGCGCACCTTGATGGCGCGCCAGGGCTCTCCGAAGCGACGCATCTCGGCCCCGCCGCCCGGCGCGGTGCGCCAGGTCACCCCATTCGCGGGGGCGGTCACCACCCCCGCCACCGGACGGCCCGCGTCGATCAGGGCGATGTTGACGGTGAAGCTCTCCTTGCCCGCCACGAATCCCTTGGTCCCGTCCAGCGGGTCGATCAGCCAGTAGCGGGCGGCGGCGACGTCCGGCCGGCCGTTCGCCTCCGACTGCTCCTCGGCCACGGCGGGGATCTTCGGATAAAGGGCCGCCAGACGCGACAGGATCAGCGCCTCGGCCTCGCGGTCGGCCTGGGTCACCGGACTGTCGTCGGCCTTGGCGAACACCTCGGTCCCCACCTTCCAGTAGGGCAGGATCACGCGCGCGGCGTCCTCGGCGATGTCGGCGAGATGGTCGTGGAGGGCGCCGGACTTCAGGTCGGCGTCGAGATTGGTCTTCATTTCGGCGGGGATAGACCATCCCGCCGGTTTCGCGAACGGGCAAATCACCTCAGCCTGATCCGCATGACAGACGCCGCCTTCGCCGCCCCGCTCGACACCCTTCCGATGGACGGCCCCGAGCTGGCCAGCCTGATCGCGGCCAAGCTGTGCCACGACTTCATCAGCCCGTCGGGAGCGATCGTCTCGGGCCTGGACCTGCTGGCCGATCCGACGGCGCAGGACATGCGCGACGACGCCATCGGCCTGATCACCGACTCGGCCAAGAAGATGGTCGCCTTGGTCCAGTTCTGCCGCGTCGCCTTCGGGGCCGCCACCACCGCCGAACGGTTCACGGCCGACGAACTGAAGGGTCTGGTCGACAACGTCATCGCCGGCGGACGCGCCACCCTGGATTGGCGATTGGAAGTCGCCGATTTCGGCAAGCCCCAGGCCCGGGCCCTGGTCAATCTGGCCTATCTGACCGCCGCCGCCCTGCCGATGGGGGGTGAGGCCGTGGTCACGGCGCGCGCCGACCAGGCCGGTCGGATCAGCCTGGAAGGCCGGGCCGAGGGCGCGCGCGCGCGTCTGAAGGCCGAGGCCGCGACCGGCCTGGCGGGCCAGCGCCTGACCGAGGGCCTGGCGGGCCAGTGGGTCCAGCCCTACTGGCTGTGGCTGACGGTCGACCAGACCGGGGGCCGTCTGCACGTCGAGGCTGTGGAAGGACGCGTCGTCCTGACCGCTTCGATGCCGTCTTAACCCGAGATACCAACGCCTCGTTAACCGCCTAGCGACGATATTGGCCGGTGAAGCGGCGCGTTGATTCCAGCCGTTGGGAGACGTCTCGCTCGTGGAAGTCCGCACCTGCCTCATCGTGGACGACAGCCGGATCATCCGGAAGGTCGCGCGTCGCATCGTCGAGGGCCTCGGCTTCGAGGTCGACGAGGCCGCCGACGGCGTGGAGGCTCTGTCCTATTGCGCGGGCCTGATGCCCGACGTCGTCCTGCTGGACTGGAACATGCCGGTCATGGACGGCATGACCTTCCTGAAACGGTTGCGCCAGCAGCCCGGCGGCGACCGGCCCAAGGTCCTGTTCTGCACCATCGAGACGGCCCCCGAACGCATCGCCGAGGCCCTGGGCGCCGGGGCCGACGACTATGTGATGAAGCCGTTCGACGGCGAGATCCTGCAGTCCAAACTGTCCGAAGTCGGAGCCGTCTGAAGCCACATCATGCCGACCCCCGTAGCTCAGCCATGACACAGGACGATTTCGATCGCCTGCAGGGTCTGCTCGCGTCGCGGGCGGGCTTCCGGCTGGGTCGCGACCGCATCCACCTGGCCGAGCATCGACTGGCCCCGGTCGCGCGCCGCGAGGGCTTCGACAGCGTCGACGCCCTGCTCCAGGCCCTGTGGGTCAAGCCGGTCGCCTCTCTCGGCTGGGCCGTGATCGAGTCGATGCTGAACCCCGAGACCTGGTTCCGCCGTGACCGGCCGGTGTTCGACACCTTCGCCAGGGAGTTGCTGCCCGCCATCAGCCGGGTTCGACCCGGCGGCCGGGTCCAGGTCTGGTCGGCCGGCTGTTCGACGGGCCAGGAGCCCTACTCCCTGGCGCTTGGGGCCCTTTCGGCCGGCATTACCACCGACATCGTCGCCACCGACCTGTCGCAGCGGGCGATCGACAAGGCCCGTAGCGGCCTGTTCAGCGCCTTCGAGATCCAGCGCGGCCTGTCGGCCCGCACCATGCTGGAGTGGTTCGAGCCCGCCGAGGACGCCTGGGTCGCCCGGCCCCGGCTGAAGGACGCCGTCCGCTTCGCCCGCCACAACCTGCTGGATGCGCCCACCGACGGGACCCGGTTCGACGTCATCGTGTGCCGCAACGTCCTG
Source organism: Caulobacteraceae bacterium (assembly GCA_947475735.1). Classification (GTDB taxonomy): domain Bacteria; phylum Pseudomonadota; class Alphaproteobacteria; order Caulobacterales; family Caulobacteraceae; genus Brevundimonas. Next base: position 10,261 of record CANJLQ010000017.1, on the reverse strand, counting down.
TCCGAGATGGAACCCGCCCAGCGCGGCCAGGTGGTCGATCACCTGGAACGGCGCCTCGTCGACGACGGCGTCCTGATCCTGGGCGCCGAGGAGCGCATCGAGGGCGACACCATGGCCTTCCGCGCCGTCGGCGGCCGGAAGGGCCTCTACGTCAAGGCCCCCTCCGCGCTCAGCCGGGCGGCCTGAGTTTGGCGATCCTCCCCCGTTGGGGGAGGTGGCACGAAGCGCAGCGGAGTGACGGAGGGGGCTCACCGCGGACGCTGTCACGCGAGGCAACCCCCCTCCACCGCTTCGCGGTCCCCCTCCCCCTACGGGGGAGGATCACCCGTCGACACCCCGGCTCTCCTCCGCCTATCCTCACGACCACTGCCACGGGGAGCCCATCATGCGCTGGACGTTGTTCCTCGGCTCCCTTCTCCTCGCCCTGATCCTCGGCGTCCTGGCCCTGCAGGTGCCTTCCCCCCGGCCGACCACCGCGCCCGCCGTCGCCTTTTCGGCCGAGCGCGCCATGGCCGATGTGCGCGTCATGGGGGCCCGGCCGCACCCGGTCGGATCGGCCGACCATGCCCGCGTCCAGGCCTATCTGGTTCAGCGCATGACCGCGCTGGGCCTGTCGCCCGCCCTGCAGGCCGGCGCGATGTCGCCGGAGGCGATCAACCGGCTGACCGAATGGGGCGGCGATCCGGCGGCGGTGGGCAATCAGGCGGTCAACATCGTCGGCGTCCTGCCCGGGCGCGATCCGACGGCGGCCGCCGTCCTGATGATGGCCCACTACGACAGCGCCTGGGGCTCGCCGGGCGCGGCCGACGATGCGGCCGGCGTCGCCGCCATCCTGGAATCGGTCCGGGCGCTGAAAGCGCGCGGCACATTCGACCGGACCCTGGTCATCCTGATCACCGACGCCGAGGAACTGAACCTGGATGGCGCGCGGATCTTCTTTTCCGAACACCCCTTACGCGACCGCATCGGGGCGGTGGTGAACCTGGAGGCGCGCGGCGGCGGCGGGCGGGCCATGATGTTCGAGACGGGCCGGGGCAATGCCGAGACCATCGACCTGTTCGCCCGCGTGGCGACCCGCGCGGACGGCGGCGCGACGTCGAACGCCCTGTCGATCTTCGTCTATGAGAACATGCCGAACGGCACCGACTTCACCATCCCCAAGAACCGGGGCATCGCCGGGCTGAACTTCGCCTTCATCGGCCGGCCGGCGCTGTATCACACGCCCGAAGCGACGCCCGATATGCTGGACCGCGGCGCGCTCCAGCATATCGGCTCCCAGGCGCTGGAGGCGACCGAGGCCCTGTTGTCGGCGCCTGACCTGCCGACCGAGGGGCAGAACGCCGTCTACGGCGACGTGCTGGGCCGGTTCCTGCTCGTCCATGCGCCGGGCGCCGGCTGGGGGCTGCTGGCGATCACGGCGGGGCTCGGGGCGTTCGCGGCCTGGGGTGCGCGGCACCGGACGGGCTTGCAGGCCATCGACGTCGGCCGGGGCATGCTGTCGGGCCTGTGGCTGGTCGCCATGGGGGTGGTGGTGACGCAGGGGGTCCGGGTTCTGGCCGGACCGATGGCGGGCCGGGCCGAGTCGGCCGACGTCTACTACACCCTGCTGCGCCGCCTGCCCTGGATGGAGGCCGGGGCGGTTCTGGCCGTCACGGCGGTGGCGCTGGCGGCCTTGGCGGGACGCGCCGCGCTGGGGGGCCGTCTGCTCTCCGGGGTCGTCGTCGTGGCGGTTGTCGCCGTGACGATCCTGGGCGGGTTCGACCGCATCGTACTGGGCGCGGGCATCGTGGCCGTCGCCCTGTCGGTCTGGAGCCCGTCCGCCCCGCGCACGGTATGGGGCGGCTGGCTGGGGTTGATCGCGCTCATCTTCCTGCTTGGCTGCATCGCCCAGGGCGCCGCGCCCGAGGCCGCCCTGATCTTCGTCTGGCCCGGCCTGCTGGCGGCGTTCGCGGCGGCGGCCTGTGCCCTGATCGGGGCCAGCCTGAACGATCCGCGCGCCCTGATCCCCGCCGCCCTCGTCACCGTGCTGGGCGGCGCCTGGGTCGTGACCCTGGCCCACCCGGTGTTCCTCGGCGTCGGCATGGACATCCCGGCGGTCCTCAGCCTGATGGCGCTGCTCATCCTGCTTTTCGCCCGGCCCCTCGCCCCCGAGCACGCCCGCGCCACCCTGGCCGCCGGGGCCGCCGCCTGCCTGATCCTGGCCTGTGGCCTGTCCCTGACCGCCCGCTACGCCGAGCCCATGCCCCCGCCGGTCGCAGGCGGGCCGAGCTGACACTCCGCTCCCCTCCGCCGTCATCCTCGGGCTTGACCCGAGGATCGGACGTTCGGTGCGCAGTGAAGCGGACGCGGCGCGCGGGCGGTCGTGCCTCTCCTCGCCATGCCCGCCGCGGTTGATCCGATCCTCGGGTCAAGCCCGAGGATGACGGTACCGGGTCGGGCGCCGCTTTAACGCGACCTCAAACCCCTTCCGCTATCCACGCGCCATGAACCTGATCCACGCGCTCCAGGACAACGACAACCCGAACTCGCTGGTGTCGCGCTTCCGCCGCGCGCGGGCCCGGCGGGTGGTCGAGCTGATCGCCCGCATCCATGCCGAGAAGGGCGCGGTGCGCATCGCCGACCTGGGCGGCGAGCCGACCTACTGGGGCCTGTTCGACCGGGCCTTCCTGGACGCCTCGAACGTCCGCATCACCGTGGTCAATCCCGGCGGCGTGGACGAGCCCGCCGATCCGGACCTGTTCGAGGTGATCGATGGCGACGCCTGCGCCCTGCCGCAGTATGGCGATCACGCCTTCGACCTGGTCCATTCCAACTCGGTCATCGAACACGTCGGCGACTGGACGCGGATGGAGGCCTTCGCCGTCGAATGCCGCCGCCTGGCACCGCGCTACTATGTCCAGACGCCCTATTTCTGGTTTCCGGTCGAGCCGCATTTCTCGGCCCCCTTCTTTCACTGGCGTTCCGAACAGAGCCGGGCGAAGTCGCTGCTGAAGCGCGGCCACGGCTTCTCGCCCAAGGCGCCCGACATGGGTCAGGCCATGCGCGACGTCCAGCACGCCCGGCTCTTGGACAAGGCCCAGTTCCGCTTCCTGTTTCCCGACGCCGTGCATCACGACGAGGTCGTCGCCGGACTGACCAAGTCGCTGATCGCCGTGCGAGACCGGGCGACCCATTGACCCGGACCCGGTAACTTTCCGGCGGGGTGCCGCGAACCGGTCGGCATAGCCCCGATCGGAGACGTCAGATGTCCCGCCTGCCCCGAGCCACCGCCCGCGCCGCCGCCCGCACCCTGTCGCATGACCTGCGCCGCCGCCTGATCCTTCTGGGATCGGTCGGTGTGGTCGCCGCTGCGATCGTCGCCGGTCACGGCACCGCCCAGCCGGTACAGGCCCGTGTGCCCGCCGCGCCCCCGTCCGGCGACCTGACGGTGGTCGAGCTGTTCACGAGCCAGGGCTGCAACTCCTGCCCTCCGGCCAACGCCAACCTGGTCCAGTTGTCGGAGCGTCCGGACCTTCTGACCCTCAGCTTCAACGTCACCTACTGGGATGGCCTGGGTTGGCCCGACACCTTCGCCAAGCCGGAATACACCCGGCGCCAGCGCGACTATCAGCGCGGCCTGGGCACCGACAACGTCTGGACGCCCCAGATCGTCGTCGATGGGCGCAGCCACACCGTCGGCCGTCGCATGGCGCAGATCCAGGACCTGATCGGCCGCCACCGTCCCTCGACCGGCCCGGCCGTGGTGTTCCGCTCCGGCGGCGTGGGCCTCGCCGGCGGCCAGAACCCCGCGGCCCCCGCCGACGTCTGGCTGGTCCGTTATGAGCCCCGCCCGATCGCCGTTCCCGTCGCGCGCGGCGAAAACGCCGGCGTCACCCTGCCCCACGCCTCGGTGGTGCGCGATCTGGTCAAGCTGGGTCAGTGGTCGGGCGGCGAGCCCCGGGGCTTCCGCCTTCCCGCCCCCAGCCGCGACGGCCTGCTCACTGCCGTCCTGGTCCAGGCCCCCAACGGCGGCCCGATCCTGGCCGCGGCCAAGGGCTAGAACACCGTTTCAGGGGCCGTGCCCAGGCGGGCACGCAGGGCGGCGTTCTCGGTCTCGAGCTCGGCCAGGCGCGCCTCGAACGGCGCGAGCGCGGGCCTGAGCTCGGCCTCGGTGAAGCGGGGCGTGATGTGCTGGGGGCAGTTCCAGTCGAAGGCCTCGACCGCGATGCGGAACCCCCGCTCGATCTTTGCGCCGTAGTCGGGATCGACGACCGCGCGGGCGAAGTCGGGTTCGGCGGCCAGATCGACCACGCTCATCCGGCCGAGCAGCTTCAGGCGACGGCGATTGGGATAGTCCATGGCGATGATCGCCACCCGGTCGTCGGCGCGGACGTTGCCCAGGCTGATGTACTGGTGGTTCCCGCGATAGTCGGCGAACCCCAGCGTCCGGGCGTCCAGCACCTTGATGAAGCCCGGCGGCCCGCCGCGATGCTGGACATAGGGCCAGCCGGTCTCGGACACCGAAGCGATATAGACGCTGTCCCTCTGGGCCAGGAATATGGCCTCGCGCCCGTCCAGACAGTGGTTGGCGGGCTCGCCGCCCTCCAGCCGTGCATAGGCGTGGCGGCTGCCGTTCTCGGCCTGCGCCGCCTTGACCGACGGCGTCATGGCCAGTTCGAGGAATCGGTGGCCCACGGCGAGCTCCTGTCGCGGACGGAAATAGGGGCGCGCCGGCGGTCGGGGGGCCGCCGGCGCGCAGATCGAGGGGCCGCCTTGGGGCCGGGGGGCGGCCCCTGACGGGCTCAGGCCGCCTCGGCGGCGCGGACGACCGGGAAGTCGATGTCCGTCTCGGCCACGTTGTTGATGAAGTTGGTATAGACGTTGACCGCCACCAGACCGACGATCTCGACGATCTGGGCCTCGGTGAAGCCGGCCAGCTTGACGGCGGCGAGGTCGGCGTCGGTCACCCGGCCGCGCTCGGCGGCGACCTTGGCGGCGAAGGCCACGGCGGCGTTGGCGCGCGGATCGCCGGAGCCGCCGCTGCGGTTGCGGGCGATCTCGGCCTCATCCAGCTTCGCGACGTTCAGCCCCAGATAGGTGTGGGCCGACAGGCAGTAGTCGCAGCCGTTCACCTGGGCGACCGCCAGGGCGATGCGCTCGCGGGTGGCGGCGTCCAGGGTGCGGCCGAGCGCGCCGTTCAGGCCCAGCATCCCTTCCAGCGCGGCCGGGCTCTGGCCGACCAGGCGGAACAGGTTGGGCACGACGCCCAGGGATTTCTCGACGGCGTCCAGCAGGGGGGCAGAGGCGGCGGGAACGGCGTCACGGGCGGGGATGGTCAGGCGGGACATGGGCGGGCTCCGGGTTCTCGATTGCGGCGGGGGCGCCGATGACCGGGAAGATGGACCTGCGCGGTTACGTTGATAATTTGCTACTTTGGCACTTCATTGTTGCGCAGAACGGAACAGTCCGATGGATCAGATCCAGGCCATGCGGGTCTTCCTCGCCGTCGCGGACCGCAGCGGTTTCGCCGAGGCTGCGCGCGCCCTTCGCCTGTCTCCGGCGGCGGTGACCCGGGCCGTCGCGGGTCTGGAGGCCGAGCTCGGCCTGGCCCTGTTCAGCCGTACCACCCGCTCGGTGCGCCTGACGGAAGGGGGCGCGATCTATGCCGATCGCTGCCGCCGCATCCTGTCCGAGATCGAGGACGCCGCCGGCGCCGTGCGGGGCGAGGACGCGACCCCGCGCGGCCGGCTGTCGGTCACCGCGCCCGTCCTGTTCGGGCGGCTGCACGTCCTGCCCGCGATCGAGCGGCTGATGGCGGCCCATCCGGCCCTGTCGGTGAGGCTCGCCCTGCTGGACCGGGTCACCCACATGGTCGAGGAGGGGTTCGACGTCGCCGTGCGGATCGGCGCGCTCGCCGACAGTGCCCTGATCGCCGTGCCCGTCACCAAGGTCCGGCGGGTCCTCGTGGCGGCCCCGGCCTATCTCGACGAGGTCGGGACGCCCCGCACCCCTGCGGACCTGAAGCGTCACCGCATCATCGGCTTCGAGGGTGTGGGCTCGACCAACGACTGGCGCTTCGGCCCGGACGGTCGCCAGACCGTCACGGTGTCACCGGGCCTGTCGGTCAACAGCGCCGACGCCGCCATAGCCTCGGCCGAACGCGGCCACGGCCTCACCCGCGCCCTGTCCTACCAAGTCGAGGACGCCGTCGCCGCCGGCCGGCTGACCCGGCTTCTGACCGAGCTGGAACCTCCGCCCCTCCCCGTCAGTGTGGTCTATCAGGCGGCGCGTCGCGGAAATCCCAACATCGCGGCCCTGGTCGCGGAGATGCGGGAGGCCTTCCGCTAGGGGCAGCCGCACCGAGAGGGATACATCCAACGGTCGGAGGAGCCGCACTCTGGGCACTCGGCCGTTAGCGGACACTCCGAACGTCAGCTAAGGGTGAGAAGCGGACGTTGCTGGTCACTCTCGCCGATCTCGCAAAAACGCCGCCAATGCGCTCGGGTCGCCGCCGAACAGGCGCTGGACGATCTGGGCGACCTCGCCTTCGATATAGGCCTCACGCCCGATCTGCGGATGATAAAGCTGGCGTCCATCGTCCCTGACCGACTTGATCGCCCCCTTCTGCATCAGCCGATGCAGAAGGGTCTTGATGGTGGCGTCCGCCCAGGCGTGATCCCTCCTCACCTCTTCAATCAGAGAAGCGAAGGACAGAGGGCCGCATTTCCAGAGTGCCACCAGAATGGCGCTCTCGGCCTCCGTGACGGCGATGGCGGCCGGCTTCAGGATGACAGCACCGTTCGGTCGATCCGCGCCTCGATGATCCAGTGACAGGTCACGGCGACCACGCCGACGAACAGGCCGATCAGAAAGAGCATCGAAGCCTCGGCGAAGCCAGGTGCCAGCACCTCAAACGGCACGGGCTCGCCCGCGTTGGCGATGCCCACGAACATCATCAGCAGGTTGAAGATCGCGCCGGCTAACCCGAGCAGCGGCCCGCCCAGGCGCAAGGCGGAGACGAAGCTGGAACCGCCGGAAAGACGTTGCCCGGAGGACAGCTTCATGACGGTAACGACGATCGCCGCGACGGCCGCGACAACCATGATCAGCATCAAGAGCTTCATGGCCGGGGCGGCTTCGCCGAACACCGTCGTGAGGCCCAGGCGAGATTGAGCCAGGGCGGCGGTCGGCACTGTCAGAGCGAGCGTGAGCAATCCGAGGACGGCGGCTCGTGCGGGGATGAAAGGCATGGGTTCAAGGATCCTAGGTTGATCGATCGTAGAGGAGCCGTTCGACGGCGGAACAGGTCAGCGCGCCCGGGTCGCGTCGATACGGTCTCCGTTGACGAACATGGCCACCGACTGGCCGTCGCTCGCGAACTCGGCCTGGACATCAAGCCCCGGCGCGAAGAAGCGCGTCGGTGAACTCGCTTTCAGGGGAAGCCGGCCGCCCCCCGGAACGATCGCGGTCAGACCGCCGTCTTGCGCGTCAAAATCGACTGGGACGACCCCCCCAACGAGAAAGCGTCCCGAATGGGCCGAAAGCTGTGTCTCCGACAGGTCCACGGCGACCGGGAAGGTGAGCGGCGACTGGCGAGGAAGCAGGAAAGGCAAGGCCTCGCCCATCACCGCCGGGTAGTAGGTGATATGATATGCGCCGGCAAAGACTTGAGTCTGGACCTGGCCGTCGCGGTTTCCAAGGGCATTTGACAGAACCCGCCCACCTTCGACCATGTAGTCGTCCTCGCGTTCGCCGTAGGCGACAAAGACCCGGCGATCCAGGCCTGCGACGGTGTTCCGCAGTCGGTCGATGACCGAGGGATCGGCCCATACCGATGGGCTGGCAATGAGGTAGCCGCTGAAGGCGGTCGGTTGATCCGCCAGGACGTTGGCCGTGAAAACGCCGCCCAGCGAGTGGCCGAACAGCACCGAGCGCTGAGGATCGACCGGATAGCGCGCCTCGATGAAGGGGCGCAGCTCTTCGGTCAGAAATCGGATGAACAGGGAGGAGCGGCCCCCTTGCGCCATGCTTCCATCCTGTCGACGGACCGGACGGGGTAGCAAGTCCTGCTCACGACTGTTTCGCTGTCCCTGAGGATAGCCGATCGTGACGATATAGGCCGGCAGCATCGCGCCACCTCCGCCCAACAGTGACCCCGCAGGTCCGGCCACGCCCCATCCACCGTCGAGCGCATAGACGACGGCCGCTTTCTGGCCGGGGAACACCGGCCCCCGGAACGGCGGCGTAACCTCGATCCGGTAGTCCCGGTCCATCAGGTCCGAGCGGATCACCAGTTGCACAGCATTGGCCTGAACCGCCGGGGTCTCGCTGACGAGAGTGACCTCCTGAGCCAGAGCGCTCGGGCCTTCACAGCCAAAACTTGCGACGGCGCACAGGGCCGCAAAAGAGACAGACGCGCGCATATCAACTCCCGTTCACAAACGTAGACTTCCAGGATTACGTATGTAATCATGTGTGTCAATCGCTGTTCGCCATCGCGTCTGGGGGAGGGAAATGCAGCCATCAAAGAGGCGGCGAGGCAGCTCAGCTTCGTCAAGCGCCATCGGCGAAACGGCTGTGATCATCGGCCTGGCGACGTTGGCCGTTGTTCAGGGAGCGTCGGCGGCGTGGGGGGTAATCGCCGGCACGTCCGAGATGTTTCGCCTCTTGCTGAGACTCTGATGGCAAGGTCCGCTTTGGGTCGAGGCTGTGTGAAAACGCCTCCAGCTCGAGCGAATTAGCTTATTCTCCCGAGGTCTTCAGGAGGTGGGTATGAGCCGCTTCGTTCAGGGTGCAGACCGCCGGCAGCAGACGCTGCTTCCCGAGTGCCTCGACGACTATGTGGCCGAGGATAATCCAGTCCGGGTGGTCGATGTCTTCGTCGACGAGCTGGATCTGAAGGGGCTGGGCTTCGAGGGCATGACGCCGGCGGCGACGGGCCGTCCGGCCTATCACCCGTCAATGCTGTTGAAGCTCTACGTCTACGGCTACCTGAACAAGGTGCAGTCGAGCCGGCGTCTGGAGCGCGAGGCTCAGCGCAACGTCGAGCTGATGTGGCTGACGGGGCGGCTGGCGCCGGATCACAAGACCATTGCCGACTTCCGCCGCGAGAATGGCCCTGCGATCCAGGCGGCGTGCGCGCAGTTCGTGGTTCTGTGCCGCCAGCTTGGCCTGTTCGGCGCGGCCTTAGTCGCCATCGACGGCTCCAAGTTCAAGGCGGTGAACACCCGCGACAAGAACTTCACCGCCTACAAGGTGAAGCGGCGGATCGAGCAGGTTGCCGAGCACATCGCCAGCTACCTCGAGGACCTCGATACGGCCGATCGGCACGAGGGGGATGGCGTGGCGGCACGGTCGGTGAGGCTGGTCGAGAAGATCAATCGGCTCCGCGCCCAGATGGCGATGCTGAGGGCGATGGAGGCCGAGGTCGAAGCGTCGCCGGACGGCCAAGTCTCCCTGACCGATCCCGACGCTCGCGCCATGGCGACATCAGGCCGGGGGAGCGGCATCGTCGGCTACAACGTCCAGTCCGCCGTCGAGGGCGAGCATCACCTGATCGTTGCCCATGAGGTGGTGATGACCGGCTCGGACAAGCAACAGCTGGCGAACATGGCGGGTCAGGCCAAGGAGGCTATGGGCGTGGAGAGGCTCGATGTGCTGGCGGACCGGGGCTACTTCTCCGGCGAGGAAATCCTGGCCTGCGAGGCCCTGGGCGCGACGCCCTTCGTGCCAAAGACGCTGACATCAGGCGCAAAGGCGAATGGACGCTTCGGCAAGCAGGACTTCGTCTATCTGCCAGATCAAGACGTCTACCGTTGCCCGGCCGGCTCCCTGCTTCCGTACCACATGACCGTCGTCGAAAGAGGCATGACGCTGCATCGATACTGGGATCGGGCCAGTTGCACAGGCTGTAGCATCAAGGCCCAGTGCACGCCTGCGGTCGAGCGAAAGGTCACGCGCTGGGAGCATGAGGCGGTGATCGATGCCCTTCAAACCCGAATGGACCTGAGGCCCAGAGCCATGCGCGAACGGCGAAGCCTGGTCGAACACCCCTTCGGCACCATCAAGGCCTGGATGGGCCACTCCCACTTCCTGATGAAGCGCCTGCCCAACGTGAAGACCGAGATCAGCCTCCACATCCTGGCCTACAATATGAAGCGGGTGATGGCGGTGCTCGGAACGAAGCCGCTGATGGAGGCGATCAGGGCCTGAGACGATGGCGCTCTGCGCCTCGTCGCCACACCCGCCCCGCCGTAGCTCAGCACGTTTTTACACGGCCTCG
>CANJLQ010000016.1 GCA_947475735.1 Caulobacteraceae bacterium | reverse complement strand
TTATGCAGAAGCGCTCAGCGGACAGATCGGCCGGTCCGCTGCGCGGGTTGGAAGCTGCGCTGACCGGCCTCTTGCCAACCCCGCCAACCCCAGTTCAGATCACCAAAGGACTCTCGTTATGGCTGGATGAGAAACGGGGGTCACGTCACGAGCGGCGCGTCCATGAACAGGCTCTCGTGCAGCATCGGATTGCGGATGTTCGCCAATGGCGAGCCCGGACCGACCGTGTCGTCCGCCCAAGCCGGGACCGGCATGTTCAACTGACGGCAGAGCCATGCGACGCGGCCGGCGTGGGTGATCCGACCAGTGACCGGCCCGAACAAGTCGGAGGCCAGCGCGAAGCAGGCGTCGAGCGCGCCGTAGAGGTAGATGAACCGCTCGTATTGCAGTAGCTGGGGACCTTGGCCGATAAAGAGCGCGTGCACAGCCGCGCCCCAGCGCTTGGCGCGCGACGGCTCGGCCTTGTTGTCCTGCCAGAACCGTTCGGCCAGACTCATCGCGCGTGCGACTTCGGGGCCGACGATCAGAAAGTCGACCAGCTTGCGCGGCTTGATCGGCGTGGCATCGACGAAGCCGGCCTCGGTCGCCGTCAGCCGCATCCCCACGAAGAAGCCGAGAGCCCAGAGTAGGAAATCGAGGTGTTCTTCACCGTCCGCCGCCGCGTGCGTCAGCCGGTGGGTCTTAGGCAGACCGAAGATGCGGCTGGGATATGGCAGGAATCGCAGGGCGTGACCCATGACGTGCTGCTCTCGCATCGGCGCATAGATCCAGTCGCCCATCACCCCGCTGTCTTGGCCGACCCAGCCGGTATTCTCCTTGAGGTCAGGCAGGGTCGAGATCGAAACCGCGCCCACGGTGAAGTCAAGCGGCTCGGGGTACCAGCCGAAGTCGGCCTGCATTACGCTGACCATCAGGAAACCGCCTTGCGACGGAGGACGGTGGACAGCGCGAAGCGCTGCAACCCGGTGGAGTCGAAGTGCTTCGCGTTGAGAGTCATTCCGGTGCCAACGGGGGCTTCCTCGTAGGGTGTACCGGTGACGCTGACGACGTCGAAGCCGTGATCGGCCGCGATGCCGGCGACGATCGCGGCCCACTTCTGCCGCTCCCCCTCCATGTCACCCGCCCCGCGCTGGACGATCTGAAGGACGCCGCCCGGCCGCAGCTGCTTGGCGGCCAGTTCGACCACGTGGTCCTCAAGGGCCTCGCGGAGATCCAGGTCGCTCGTAGCGCCGATGTCGTGGGCTATCTTGGTCAGGACCCGGCCCTTGTGAACGCCGGAGAACCACAAGGTGACAGCGTCGAGGGGCCCGATCTGGTCGAGCCAAGCCTTCAGAGGCAGATCGGGTAGCATCAAGTCCGACTGGATTAGGACGAGCTCGCCGCTGACGGTCAGCGGGGTCGATGATGGCGTCGACCCGATCCGATCCTTCAGCAGCCTCTTGAGCTTCAACCGCGGCGAAGCTACCGCAGCGGCCGACAGCTGAAGCCGCTCTGCGGCCGCGGTAAGGCAGTTGGGGTTTTCGTCGACACCGATGATCAGGCGGTTCGGTCCGCCAACGGCGGCCGCCAAGGCCTCGAGCCCCTGACCCAGCCCACAACCGACGTCCAAGACGCGATGGACGTCAGTCGCGGCGGCGAGCTCCGAGGCTAGGGTCTTGTAGAGGCCTTGCGCCTGGTAGTGCGCCGCGTTCACCGCCCAGTCCTCGGCGTACATGGCCTGGCCGACCGCCACGCCTTTCAGCGGTGGCGGACCGAAGATCAGGCCGTGGCAATCGCCGTAGCGCTGGCCGCTGTTGCAGCCGCAGGGGTCGTCGGGCTTGTAAGTGGGCATGGGGCGTCCCTCGCAATCGGGACGTGGTCCCGTTCGCTTAAAAATGGATGGCCGACCGGCGAACCGGCAGGCCGCGGGCCCACTCATCGCTTGCGCACCGAAGTCACCACGGTGTCGAAAACAGCTCCGCCCTTTCCGCTGCCAGCTGCATGGCGTGCTTGAGAGCAATTTTCAACGCAGTTGCGAGTATCCGGCGGGTTATCTCCACGCTGGAGCCTACGGCAGTAGGTCGGGAGTGGTCCCTCCTGCAATGGAGCCAAAGGTCCGCTCAGCGAGCCGATGTCTATGTCCGCTCCTTGCGCAAAGCCGCCCCACGAGAACTCGGGTCGTGCCATCCGATGGCGAAACGATCAGTCCAATTCCGCGCTGCAGAAACGCCCCTCAACCCAAGGCGAAATCAGCCTAAGATGTGCGCCCTGATTGCCTGTGATAGATTATTATTTCTCTCGTCTGGGTCCCATGTGGGTCCCAGAGCCACCTGATCGATGGAGCTTCGACAGCAAATGTTTGAAAGAATGGCGCGCCCGGAACGATTCGAACGTCCGACCCTCAGATTCGTAGTCTGATGCTCTATCCAGCTGAGCTACGGGCGCGCACAGGCCTTGACGGCGAGGGCGGGTATCTAGCGGGTCGGTCCGACGCGCGCAACCCGGATTTCTGCCTCTGTTCGCCCGCAGGTCTTGGCGCAAGCGGCAGGGCGGCCTAGGTCGAAGGACCGTCTCCCCGCACGCCGGACCTCCGACCTCATGTTGACCCGCTTCAAGACCCGTTTCCTGGGGTTGTTCCTGGCTCTCGCCGCGGCGGCCTGCCAAACGAGCGCGCCGACGGGACCGGCGGCCCTGGGCAGCATCGGCACCCCCGCCCGCAGTGATGCGGTGGCGCAGGCGACCGCGCCGGTGGCGCGCGGCCCGTTCGTCGCGGCGGCCAATCCGTTGGCCGTCGAGGCGGGACTGGAGGTGCTGCGGCGCGGCGGGTCGGCGGTGGACGCCGCCGTGGCGATCCAGGCGGTGCTGGGACTGGTGGAGCCGCAGTCGTCAGGCTTGGGCGGCGGGGCCTTCCTGATGCATTTCGACGCCGGGACGGGCGAGACCGTGGTCTATGACGGGCGCGAGACCGCCCCTGCGGCCGCGACGCCCGAACTGTTCTACGAGAACGGACGGCCACTGCCGTTTCTGGATGCGGTGCTGAGCGGCCGCTCGACCGGGGTGCCGGGGGCGGTGGCGGCCCTGGCCATGGCGCAGGACGAGCACGGAACACTGGCCTGGTCGGAGCTGTTCGGCGAGGCCGAGCGCCTGGCGCGTGACGGGTTCGTGGTCAGTCCGCGGCTGGCCGGCATGATCGCCATCACGCGAGGACAGGCGCGGACGGAATGGGCCAACGCCTATTTCACAAAGGCGGATGGCCAGCGCTATGCGGCCGGAGACACTCTGCGCAATCCGGCCTATGCCGAGACCCTCGCGGTGCTGGCGCGCGACGGGATCGAGGCCTTCCGCTCGGGCCCGATCGCCGACGCCATCGTCGAGACCGTGCAGGCCGGGGCACGTCCGGGGGCCCTGACTGAGGCCGATCTCGCAGCCTATCGCCCGATCAAGCGGGATGCCTTGTGCCGGCCGTTCCGGGTCTACGTCGTGTGCGTGCCGCCGCCGCCGTCCAGCGGGGTGGCTCTGTTGCAGCTCCTGGCCATGGCCGAGACGCCGGGCGTGGCCGATGCTCTCGCGCTCGGTGAGACGAGCGCGGACGCCTGGATCGCCTTCGCCCAGATCCAGCGGCTGATGTACGCCGACCGCGACCGCTACGTCGGCGACCCGGCCTTCGTCGGCGTACCCGTGGCCGGCCTGCTGGACGAAGACTACGTCGCCGCGCGCGCGGCACTGGCCCCCGGCTTGACGGGCGCGGCCACCGCCGGCACGCCGCCGGGTGGCGTCTTCCGCGCGCCGGACGCCACGACCGAGCCCGCCGGGACCAGCCACTTCGTCGTGGTGGACGCCGAGGGCAACGCCGTCTCCATGACGACCACGGTCGAGAGCATCTTCGGCTCGGGGCGGATGGCGGCCGGTTTCTTCCTCAACAACCAGTTGACGGATTTTTCCTTCAGCCCCACCCGGCCCGACGGTGGCGAGGCGGCCAACGCCGTGGCGGCAGGCAAGCGGCCGCGGTCGTCGATGGCACCCGTGATCATTCTGGACCGGCAGGGTCGGCTGATCGGAGCGGTCGGCTCGCCGGGCGGGCCGTCGATCCTGGCCTATAACGCCAAGGTTCTGATCGGGGCGCTGGTCTGGGGCCTGCCGATGCAGGCGGCGATCGACCTGCCCAATCTGGTGGCGCGGGGCGGGGGCTTCGGGGCGGACACGGCGCGGTTCGGACCGACCCTGGCCGAACAGCTGGCGGCGGGCGGCGTGGTGCTGGCTCCGAACCAGTCCGAGACTTCGGGTTTGCACGGCGGCCTTTGGCGACAGGGGGCGGACGGCTGGGCCTGGGACGGCGGGGCCGACGACCGGCGCGAGGGCGTGGCCCGGACGCGCTGATTCCTACTTCAGCGCCAAGGTCACCTGCTTGATGTCGACGTATTCGTCGATGCCGTGGGTCGAGCCTTCTCGGCCGTAGCCGGATTGCTTGACCCCACCGAAGGGCGCGACCGCCGTCGACATCAGGGCGGTATTGACCCCGATCATCCCCGCCTCGATCCGCTGCCCGATCCGCATGGCGCGGTCCAGGTCGCGCGTGAAGACGTAGGAGGCCAGACCGAACTCCGAGTCATTGGCCCTGGTCAGGCAGTCCTCCTCCGTTTCGAACGGGAAGACGGGGATCAAGGGGCCGAAGGTTTCCTCGTGGCGGAACAGGGTGTCGTCGCCGCCCAGGGTCACCGTGGGCTGGAAGAAGCGGCCGCCGAGCGTGTGGCGCTCACCGCCGGTCAGGACCCGGGCACCGGACGCGACCACCCGCTTGAGGTGATCCTCGACCTTGTCGATGGCCTTGTCCTCGATCAGGGGACCGACCTTGACCCCGTCCTCAAAGGCCGGGCCGACGGGGATCTGGGCGACAGCTTGCGCCAGCTTTTCCGCATAGGCCTCAGCCACGGAGGCCTGAACATAGACCCGGTTGGGGCAAACGCAGGTCTGGCCGGAGTTCCGGAACTTGCCCTTGATCGTCTCGGCGACGGCGAGGTCGAGGTCGGCGTCTTCGAACACCATCAGGGGGGCGGCCCCGCCAAGCTCCATCGACAGGCGCTTCAGCGTCGGGGCGCACTGCTCGGCCAGCTTTTTCCCGACCGGCGTCGAGCCGGTGAAGCTGAGCTTGCGGATCAGGGGCGAGGCCGTGAGCACGCCGCCGATGGTCGCCGCGTCGCCGGTGACGACACTGAGGGCCCCCTTCGGCAGGCCCGCCTTGTAGGCCAGTTCGACGAGGGCGATGGCGGTGAAGGGCGTCTGGCTGGCCGGCTTGACCACAGCGGTGCAGCCCGCCGCGAAGGCGGGCCCCAGTTTGCGCGTCAACATGGCGGCGGGGAAGTTCCACGGGGTGATCAGGGCGCAGGGGCCCACGGCCTGGCGGAAGGTGACGATGACGTGGCCCAGCGGGCTGTCCTGGGTGTCGCCCAGCAGGCGCTCGGCCTCGCCGGCGAACCATTTCAGGAAGCTGTTGGCGTAGACCGCCTCGCCGCGTGCCTCCTCGAACGGCTTGCCGTTCTCCAAGGCCATCAGGCCGCCGAGGCCGTCGAGATTCTCGTCTATCAGCCGCGCCCAGTCGCGCAGGAACGTCGCCCGCTTGTGCGGATCGGAGCGCGACCAGTCGGGAAAAGCGTCGTGCGCCGCCCGGATCGCGCGCTCGGTCTCTGCGACGCCTAGGTCGGGCACATGGCCGATGATCTCGCCGGTCGCGGGGTCGTCGACGGCGATATGCTTGTCGCCGGTGACGGTCTCTCCGGCGATCAGGGCATGCTCACGCAAAAGCTTCAGGCCGGCGTCGCGGGCGGCGGTATTCATGGGGTGTCTCCGATTGGCTCCCTCCATAAAGGCGAGGGAGCCGATCGGTTCAATGCCCTATTGGCAGGCCAGGCACTCGTCGTAGTCGGTGCGGGCGGCCGAGAAGAGGTCCGGCTGGTTCGGATCGGGCTCGGCCGCCTCGGCCTTGTCCTCGGCCCCGGCGAAGGCGGCGCGCTGAACCGACTTGGAGCGCAGGTAGTAGAGTGACTTCACGCCGGTCTCCCACGCCTTCCAGTGCAGCATGTGCAGGTCCCACTTGTTCACGTCGCCGGGGATGAACAAGTTGATCGACTGGGCCTGGCAGATGTCGGCAGAACGGTCCGCCGACAGTTCGATGACCCAGCGCTGGTCCAGTTCGAAGGCGGTCTTGAACACGCTCTTCTCGTCGTCGGTCAGGAAGTCCAGATGCTGGACCGAGCCTTCGTGCTCCAGGATCGAGGACCACGTCGCATCGGTGTTCTTGCCGTAGCCCTCAAGCAGCTGCTCCAGGTAAGGGTTCTTGACCGCGAAGGAGCCCGACAGGGTCTTGTGGGTGTAGATGTTGGCCGGGATCGGCTCGATGCCGGCGCTGGTCCCGCCGCAGATGATCGAGATCGAGGCGGTCGGGGCGATGGCCAGCTTGTGGCTGAACCGCTCCATGACGCCGCGCTCGGCGGCGTCCTCGCACGGGCCCTTCTCCTCGGCCAGCAGGCGGCTGGCCTTGTCGGCCTCGCGGCGCAGGTGCTTGAACAGCCGCATGTTCCACGACTTGGCCATGGCGCTTTCGAAGGCCACGCCCTGCGACTGCAGGAAGGAGTGGAAGCCCATCAGGCCAAGGCCCACCGACCGCTCGCGCTTGGCCGAATAGACGGCGGCGGCCATTTCCGGCGGGGCGCGGGTGATGAAGTCCTCCAGCACATTGTCCAGGAACCGCATCACGTCCTCGATGAAGCGGGGCTCCTCGCGCCACTCCAGGAATTTCTCGGCGTTGACCGACGACAGGCAGCAGACCGCCGTCCGGTCGATGCCCAGGTGATCCGGGCCGGTGTGCAGCATGATCTCGCTGCACAGGTTGGACTGCTTGACCTTCAGTCCCAGGTCCTTCTGGTGCTGCGGCATCTGCCGGTTCACCGTGTCGGAGAAGATCAGATAGGGCTCTCCGGTCTGCAGCCGAATCTCCAGGATCTTCTGCCACAGCGACCGGGCGTCGACGAGCTTCAGCACCTCGTCGTTCTTGGGCGAGCGCAGGCCGAAGGTCGTGCCCTGCTTGACCGCCTCCATGAACTCGTCGGTGATGTTGATGCCGTGGTGCAGGTTCAGGGACTTGCGGTTGAAGTCGCCCGAGGGTTTGCGGATCTCGAGGAACTCTTCGATTTCAGGGTGGTGGACGTCGAGGTACACCGCCGCCGAGCCGCGACGCAGCGAGCCCTGCGAAATCGCCAGCGTCAGCGAATCCATCACGCGGATGAAGGGGATGATGCCGCTGGTCTGGCCCGCGCCCTTGACCTTCTCGCCGATGGAGCGGACCCCGCCCCAGTAGGTGCCGATGCCGCCGCCGTTCGAGGCCAGCGACACGTTCTCGTTCCAGACACGCTGGATGCCGTCCAGGCTGTCCTGCACCGAGTTCAGGAAGCAGGAGATCGGCAGGCCGCGGTCGGCCCCGCCGTTCGACAGCACCGGCGTCGAGGGCATGAACCAAAGCTTGGACATGTAGTCATAGACGCGCTGGGCATGATCCGCGTCGTCGGAGTAGGCCGTCGAGACCCGGGCGAACATGTCCTGATAGCTCTCGCCGGCCAGCAGATAGCGATCTTCCAACGTCTTCTTGCCGAAGTCGGTCAGAAGGTCGTCGCGTGACCGCTCCAGTTCGAGGGACCGCACCACCGTCAGATGGGGCTTCTCGGCTGTCGGCGCGGCGTTAACCGCTTTGAATTCAACCGTCTTCAATGCTTCGCCGCCAGCCATCTAAGCCCCCAGAACTTCGTGAACACGCCAGATATTGTGTGACAACATCCAGACAACGCTAAATGTGGTTCGTAATTCGTTACTGGCCAAGCCCTGAAATTTTCTCCGCAGACGAAAATCTGAGATGACAAATCGATAACGCCCGATCTCTTGGGTGATTCGAGTTAGCCATGTTCAGCCGTCGCTTAGACAGCCTGTGAATTCGCCCTGGCGCATCGGCGCCCAGATGATTTCGAGCCTGTGGATGGCTGACTCGTTTGTGATTGGGAACGGGGCAACAGCTTGACCGTTAGCGGCCGATGCCATTGTCCGAACCCGTTCATTTTCTGCGCCGCGCCGTCGGCTTCGCCCGCGTCGAATTTGCCGCTCTCCTTGCCCTGCTGATCATCGGCCTCGGCGTCGCCGCCTTCGCCGAGCTGGCGGACGACATGACCGAGGCGGATGGTCAGAATTTCGATCTGATCATCCTGTCGGCGCTGCGTCCCAGCGCCAATCCGTCGGATGCGCTCGGCCCGTGGTGGCTGGAGACCGCGGCCAACGACATCACCGCGCTTGGCGGCCTCTCGGTGCTGGCCCTGTTCGCCACGGTCGCCGTGGCCTTTCTGCTGATCCAGCGAAAGCGGCTGTCGGCCTTCATGCTGGTGCTCGGACTGATCGGCGGCGTCATGCTGAGCGAGGGTCTGAAGGCGGTGTTCGAGCGCGAGCGGCCGCCCTCGGCCTTTCAGGCGGTGGAGACGATCAACGCCAGCTTCCCCTCCGGCCAT
This sequence comes from Caulobacteraceae bacterium, assembly GCA_947475735.1. Taxonomy (GTDB): domain Bacteria; phylum Pseudomonadota; class Alphaproteobacteria; order Caulobacterales; family Caulobacteraceae; genus Brevundimonas. The sequence goes on along the minus strand of CANJLQ010000016.1, from coordinate 73,273 downwards.
GCCCTGCTGTCGACCGTCTTCTATCTCAGCTTGGCGGTCATGCTAGCTCGCGCCTTCCCGCGCCGGCACGTGAAAATCTATGTGATCGCCGTGGGCGTCACGATCGCCGTGCTGGTGGGCCTGACGCGCATCTATCTGGCGGCGCACTGGGCGACGGACGTCTTCGCCGGCTGGAGCATCGGCGCCGCCTGGGCTATGGCGCTGTGGCTGGTCAGTCATGCGGTCGACCGCCGCCAGAGGCGGGTTCATTCCGGGCTGGTCGACGAAACGCTGGTCGTCGAGGGCTGAGAATTCGCTAGGTCGTCGGGGCGCAGAGGCGTTAACTGTCCCTGCGTCTGACCGTGGGAGGTCGCAATGCTCAGCCTGATTTTCGCCGCCATGATCGCCGCGCCCGCTCCGCAGGCCGTCCAGGCGACGCTTCAGTCCTGCGCCATGGAAGGCGGCCGCTGGGTGTGCCGCTATGCGGTTCCAGATATCGAGATCGTGCCTCTGCCGGGCAATGACGTGGTGGCCGACGCCCCCGCCGCGATCCTGGGCGTCGGCTCGCCCGAGGCCGCTTCGGCGAGTGGGGAGGGGGCGATGACGCCGGAGACCGCCGCTGTGCCGCCTCCGGTCGAACGACGCGCGGTCACCCTGGACGCCGGCATCCTGACCGAGCGCGAAGCCCGGCTCGTGGCCCGTTGCGCCGATGCGCCCTGGTACGCGGTGTGCCTGCCTGACGATCGCCGCGCGGCCCGGACGCTGAAGCAAAAGCAGGACGCCTTCCTCGCCGTCCGTACGACCGTCACCGCCCGCCTGGCCGCCCAGGACTGCGACGGTGCCGTCAAGGCGGCCTTGGACGGCGGATACCTCGATCTGGCGAGCCAGGTTCGCGGGTTTTGCGCTACCTCGACGGCCGCCGCCGACTAACGCACCGCGTCCATCTCGCCCACGATCCGGGCCGCCGCCATCACGGGGTCGTCCGCCGCGATCACAGGCCGCGCGACGACCAGATGTGTCGCCCCGGCCCTCAGCGCCTCGGCCGGCGTCGTCACCCGCTGCTGGTCGCCCGGGTCCCCACCCGCCGGCCGCACGCCCGGCGTCACGATCAGGAAGTCCGGCCGCCCGGCTTCCGTCGCTATCTCGCGCACCCGCGCCGCCTCCAGCGGGCTGGAAACCACCCCGTCCACGCCGCAGTCCAGCGCCTGACGCACCCGCGTCTCCACCAGATCAGCGGCGCGCGCGGAATAGCCGATCTCGCGCAGGTCCTCGTCGGACAGGCTGGTCATGACGGTGACGGCCAGCACCTTGGTCGCCCGGTCGCCGCGCCCCTTGACCGCCGCCCGCATCACCTGCGGCTCGGCATGGACGGTCATAAGATCGCAGCCGCCCTCGGCCACCGACCGCGCCGCTCCTTCGACCTGGGCGCCGATGTCGTGCAGCTTCCAGTCCTGGAACACGGCCTTGCCCCGTTCGCGCAGCCGGTGGGCGAAGGCGACGCCGCCGGGCCGGGCCAGCAGGGTCAGCCCGACCTTGTAGACCTCCACCCTCTCGCCCAGCCGCGTGACCAGGGCTTCGGCCGCGTCCACCGACGGCAGGTCCAGCCCGACAATCAGGCGCGGATCGGAAGCGAGAGGCGAGGTCATCGACGATCTCCGGCCGACCGGCTAGACGGTCAGGCGATTCATTTGGGGAATCGGGTCTCGGGGACCGGCCATGAACGCGCTCGATCTTGGGGTCAATCTGTTCGTGGCCCTGTTCGCCCTGCTGGACCCTATCGGCAACATCCCGATCTTCGCGGCCGCGACCGCCGGGGCCAGCGCGCGCCAGCGGTTCTCGGTCTCGGTCCTGCTGTGCCTGTTCATCGCCGCCTTCCTGGCCTTCTTCTTCTTCACCGGCCTGTGGCTGCTGGAGTTCTTCGGCATCTCGCTGGCCGCCTTCCGCATCGCGGGCGGCATCCTGTTGCTGCTGCTCGGGCTCGACATGACGCGGGGCGACTTCCTGTCGATGTTCGCCGACAAGGACGCCCTGGCCGACGCCCAGGACGTGCGCGGCTATGCCCAGCGCCGGTTCAAGCGGCTCATCGTGCCCTTCGCCATGCCCCTGCTGATCGGCCCGGGCGCCATCTCGACCATCATCATCCAGGCCGGGGAGGCGCAGGAGATCGGCTATGCGGGCACGATCGCCGGCGTCCTGGCCATCGGCGCGGCGTCCCTGGCCACCCTGATCACGTTCGCCGCCACCGGCCCGATCAGCCGGGTGCTGGGCGACGTGGGCATGGCGATCATCGTGCGGGTCCTGGGCCTGATCCTGTGCGCCCTGGCCATCCAGTTCATCCTCGCCGGCCTCGGCGAAGCCATCCCCGGCATGTTCGCTTCGGGCGTCACCGCGCCCTATCCTGACGGGGGCCACTGAGGCGGTTCGCGGCCGCCGGCGGGCCAAACCCTAGATCAGGTCCGCGATCTGGACCTTCGTGCCCCTGGGCATGGCGATCCGTGCCGTTCGTCCCACGATGTCCTCCAGCCGGGACGGCGACACCCCGTCTCCGGGCCTCAGGGCGATCAGGTCGGTTTCGACCACCACCGCTCCCGCCGCGATGTCCCGCGCGGCGAACAGGCTGCGGCGGGCGACGGTCATGATCTCGCGCTCGGCCGCGACCGGACGCTTGACGCCGTCCCCCAGGCTGGCCTCGACCGACCGGATGCTCGCGATCAGCCGCGCCAGCCCGTCAGGGTCCATCGACATGGCGTGGTCTGGTCCGGCCAGGGCGTTGTCCAAGGTGAAGTGCTTCTCAACCACCCTCGCCCCCCGCGCCACGGCGGCCAGGGACACGGCGTCGCCCAGGGTGTGGTCCGACCAGCCGACCGGACGACCGAAGGTCTTGGCCAGGGTGTCCATGGCCCGCAGGTTGGCATCGCCCGCCGGGGCCGGATAGTTGGAGACGCAGTGCAGGATCGTCAGCGACGGATCGCCCTCCGCCGAGATCCAGCCCACCGCCTCGGCGACCTCCTCCAGGGTGCTCATCCCGGTCGACAGGATGACCGAACCACCGGCATCCGCCGCCAGGCGAGCGACGCCGCGAACGAAGGCCGTGTGGGTGATTTCGCCTGAGGCCAGCTTGAACTTGGTCATGCCAATGCCGGCCAGGAAGGCGGCGCTCTCAAGGTCGAAGGGCGAGGACATGAACTCGATCCCGACCGCGCGGCAATGGTCGGCGATGCGCGCGAAATCGGCGTTGGGAAGTTCGAACCCCTTGAGCATCTCGATCGCGGACGGCGCGCCGGCGTGGGCCTTCTGGTACTCGGCCAGGGGGGCGTCGTCGGCGATCACGGCCTCGGTCCGGAAGGTCTGGAACTTGACTGCGTCCGCCCCCGCTCGGTGGGCGACGTCGACGAGGCGCAGCGCCAGGTTCAGGTCGCCGTTGTGGTTCACCCCTGCCTCGGCGATGAAGAAGACCGGGTCGGTCATGGGCGCTCCAGGGGCCGGGCGGGGTTTCCGACGACGGTGACGCCCGGAGCCACGTCCCGGGTCACCACGGCCCCCATGCCGATGACGCAGCCGCGCCCCAGCACCAGGGGCCTGTCGCCCGTCCCCTGCCGGATCACCGCGCCGGTGCCGACATAGACATGATCCTCGACCACCACATTGCCGTTCAGGCTGACCCGGGGGGCGAAGGTCACATAATCCCCGGCGACGCAGTCATGGGCGACATAGGCATACAGGTTGCACTGGAAATGCCGGCCGATCACCGCATCGGCCGTGACCATGCTGAACGGGGCGAACAGAGCCCCCGGGCCGCAGTCCAGATCGTCGGGCAACAGCACGTTGTCGGCGCGGATCGACAGCGGCAGGCAACCCGCCCCCTCCAACGTCTCGGCGATCGCCTGGCGTACGGACCCGTCGCCGATCGCCACCGTGAAGTGCCTCTCGCCATCGAGGGCCGTGAACTCCGCCTGGGACAGAACAGGGATGCCGCCGATGGGCGCGCCGCCGTCCCGGTCGACGAAGACGACACGGCCGGGTTCGATCTTCAGCTCGGGATGGTGCCTCAGAAAGGCGCGGGCCACGGGCATCGTTTCGCGCGCGAAACCGCCCGTTCCGACCAGTCCGAACGTGGGGCCGATGTCCGCCATGCCCCGGTGTTCCGTTGATTTGCCCGCTTTCTCAAGCGGGCGGGTCACAACCGCTTCAGCCGTCTGCCACATCCAGCTGGGATAGTCGCTCGACACCTGCTCGCGCGACCCGTTGACGTCGTGGAACTCGGTCAGGGTGTAGCCGGGGCAAAGCGCCGTCACATGCACCCCGGTCCCCCGTGTCTCCAGCCACAGTCCCTGGGACGCCTTGATCAGGAAGCTCTTGATTGGACCATACAGGGTGTCGCCGCCCGTCGCGGGCATCTGACCGGCGAGCGACGCCACATTGATCACCCGGCCAAAGCCCCGCTCGACCATGCCCGGCAGGACCAGGCGCGACAGGGCGACGGGCGTGGTCAGCATGACCCGGATCATCGCCTCATGCGCCTCCGGCTCGGTCTGGAGGAAGCCGGTGGTGCGCGAGAATCCGGCATTGTTGATCAGGCCGTCGATCGTCAGGCCCCGCGCGGCGACGGCCCCGATCAGCCGTTCCGGCGCGTCGGACTCCGACAGGTCCGCGGCGATCACCGCCACATCGACCCCGTGCGCCGTCCGGATCTCGGAGGCCAGAGCCTCCAGCGCCGCCTCGCGCCGTGCGGTCAGGATCAGGTCCCAGCCCTTCTCGGCATAGACGCGGGCGAGGGCCGCGCCGATGCCTGCGGAGGCGCCCGTGATCAGGACGCGACGCCCCTGAGCGGTTGGGCGGCTCACGCCGGCGCGGTCTCCGCCGACCGGATCGCCTCGCTGCACGACCCGTGGATGGTCACCCCGGCCAGCGCCGGTGCGTTTTCGGCCAGCAGGTCGGCGATTGTGATCCTGGACAGGGCCTGTGACGCGGCCTCGTCGGCCAGCGTCAGCACCTTTCCGACCTGACGGGGGATGTGCTGACCCACGGGGCAGCCCTTGGCCCCGGCGGGCGGGGATCCCAGGTGGGCGCAGCCGTTCACGGCCTTCAGCACCTCGTCCAGGCGGATATCCTCAGGCCGTCGCAGCAGCCATGAGCCGCCGGTCGCGCCGGGCCGTGTCGCGATCAATCCGGCCTTGGCCAGCAGGGCGGTGACGCGGCGGATGACCACGGGATTGGTCGGTACCGAGGCCGCGAGCACGGCGCTGGCGGCCGCATGGCGGGCATCGTACGCCCCCTTGTGGGCCAGATAGGCCAGGGCGTGGGCGGCGACGGGAAAGCGTTGACTGTCTGACATTTTCTCGGGTTCCAGTTCCCAAGGTAGGGCTCGCGACCGCGATTCACAAATACTGAGCCTCCGGCTCGGGACGCGAAACCCGTCCGGCGCGATTGAAAGCCCCGCGCAATGAGCCTAAAGGCGCTCGGCTTTGATGGGCCCGCGCATGGTGGGGCCCGGAGGATACTCATGGCAGGGGACAGCTCCCCCGGCGACGGCGCTCCCCCCGCCCCGCTTTCGACGGCCCCCGACGGAACACCCGCCCCCGCGGGCTCCGGCGGTCACGGCCACGCCCCCAAATCCGGCAAGATGGCCCTGATCATCGGGGCCATCGGTGTCGTGTTCGGCGACATCGGCACCAGTCCACTCTACGCGATGCGCGAGGCCCTGCATCATTCCCGCAGCGGCGGCACGGCCGAGCTCGCGGTCCTCGGCGTCGTGTCGCTGGTGTTCTGGGCCCTGATCCTGGTTGTGACGATCAAATACGTCGTCTTCCTGATGCGTGTGGACAACAAGGGCGAGGGCGGAACCCTGGCCCTGATGGCGCTGGCCCAGCACGCGGTCGGGCGACGATCGGCGGCCATCTTCATCCTCGGTGTCTGCGGCGCGGCCCTGTTCTACGGCGACGGCGTGATCACCCCCGCCATTTCGGTTCTGTCGGCCATCGAGGGTCTGAAGGACGCGCCGGGGATAGGCCCCTCCCTGACGCCCTACGTCCTGCCGATCGCGGCCGGCATCCTGATCGCCCTGTTCATGATCCAGTCGCGCGGCACCGGGTCGATGGCCCGCTATTTCGGCCCTCTGACCCTGATCTGGTTCCTGATCCTGGCGGCGTTGGGTCTGTACCACATCTTCGATGACCTCTCGATCCTGCGGGCCCTGTCGCCGCACTACGGCGTGGTCTTCCTGCTCGACAACGGCTTCCTCGGCTTCGTCATCCTGGGCAGCGTCTTCCTCGCGGTGACCGGGGCCGAGGCCCTCTACGCCGACATGGGCCATTTCGGCAAAAGCCCGATCCGCGCCGGTTGGCTGTGGGTGGTCCTGCCCTGTCTGACGCTCAACTATCTGGGTCAGGGTGCCTTCGTCCTGGCCAATCGCGGCGCGGCCGAGAACCCCTTCTGGATGATGGTGCCGCAGTTCGCCTACTGGCCCGTCCTGATCATGGCGACCGTCGCCACCGTCATCGCCAGTCAGGCCGTCATCACCGGGGCCTTCTCTGTCACGCAGCAGGCGGTACAGCTTGGCCTGCTCCCCCGCATGTCCATCCTGAACACGTCCGAGAGCCAGGCCGGTCAGATCTATGTCCCGGCCGTCAACTCCCTGCTGATGGTGGGCGTGCTCGCCCTGCTCGTAACCTTCCAGACCTCCTCGGCGCTGGCCGCCGCCTACGGTATCGCCGTGACTGGTTCGATGTTCGTCGACAGCCTGCTCGCCTGGTTCATCGTCCGGAACCTGTGGAAGTGGTCCGTGCCGCTCAGCCTCGCGGCCATTTCGCCGCTTGTGGCCATCGACCTTGTCTTCATGACCTCGAACATGCTGAAGATCCCGCAGGGAGCCTGGATGCCGCTGGTGCTGGGCGCGGGCCTGGTCACCATCATGTGGACCTGGACGCGGGGCTCGCAGATTCTGACGGCCAAGGCCAAGAAGGACAGCCTGCCGCTGGTCGACCTGATCGAGATGCTGCGCGCCCGCCCGCCGCATCGCGCCCCCGGGACCGCCGTCTTCCTGACCTCGGATCCCGACGTCGCCCCCGTCGCCCTGATGCACAACCTCAAGCACAACAAGGTTCTGCATGAGAAGAACGTCATTCTGACGGTCAAGACGCTGGATCGCCCACGCGTCCCCGAGACCGAACGCTTCGTGATGGAAGCCATCAACGACGACTTCAAGAAGATCACGCTCAGCTACGGCTTCATGGAGAGCCCCGTCGTGCCCCGCGCGCTGAGCCAGTGCAGGAAGCAGGGGCTGAAGTTCGACATCATGTCGACCAGCTTCTTCCTCGGCCGGCGTTCGGTCGTGCCGGCCGCCAGCCAGGGCATGCCCCTGTGGCAGGACAAGTTGTATATCTTCCTGATGAGGAACGCCGCCAACCCCACCGACTTCTTCCACATCCCGCCGGGACGGGTGGTCGAGCTCGGCACGCAGGTCTCGGTTTGACCGGTGGACGCGGCCCCTCGGGCCAGAGTTCGGCGGCGCGCGGGCGCCGCATGGCCGACAAGGCACGCGGGCCGCGTCGCGAGCCGGTCGTCCGGCCGTCCGAGGATGACGGCGCCTCCGACATCGGCGTCGAGGCGCGGGTCGGGGCCGGCCTCTTGCTGAACGCGGCCCTGGAGCGCCGCAACGGCCTGGACGAGGCCATGGCCCAGCCCGAACTCGCGGCCCTTCCGGGCCCGGACCGCGCCTTCGCCCGCGCCGTGGCCATGGCGGCGCTGCGTCGGCTGGGCGAGATCGATCACATACTGAACCAGCGGCTGAAGAAGTCGCCGCCCGAGGCCGTCCGGACCCTGATGCGGGTCTCCCTCGCCCAGACCCTGGTGCTTGGGACGCCCGCCTTCGCGGCCGTCTCCACGGCGGTCAAGCTGGCCGAGCGTGGGGTCAAGACGCGGCCCTATAAGGCCCTGGTCAACGCCGTCCTGCGCGGGATCGAGCGCGAGGGGCCGGGCCTGACGACCGCCCGCTCCAACCTGCCCGACTGGATCGCGGCCCGCTGGGCCCAGGCCTATGGCGAGGCGACGCTGGAAGCCATCGCCCTCGCCGCCCGCGAGGAGCCGCCGACCGACCTCAGCCTCAAGCCCGGCGTGGATGCCGCCGCCCTGGCCGAGGCGCTGGACGGCACCGTCCTGCCCGGCGGAACTGTCCGCGCCGGATCGCGCGGCGACCTGACGGCCTGGCCCGGTTATGACGCCGGTGACTGGTGGGTCCAGGACGCGGCGGCGGCCGTGCCCGTTCGCCTGCTGGCTCCCGGGGTCGGCGAGACCGCGCTGGACCTCTGCGCCGCGCCGGGCGGCAAGACGCTCCAGATCGCGGCCTCGGGCGCGGCCGTCACAGCGGTCGATCGCTCCGAACCCCGGCTGCGTCGCCTCAAGCAGAACCTCGAGCGCACCGGTCTGGCCGCCGAGGTCGTCGTGGCCAATGGCGAAGAGTGGGACGATCCCCGGACCTTCGATGCCGTCCTGCTGGACGCGCCCTGCACCGCCACCGGCACGCTGCGGCGCAACCCCGAGGTCCTGCGCGCCACCAAGCCCGCCGAGGTCGCCAAACTGGCCGACGTCCAGCACCGGCTGCTCGACGCCGCCGCCCTCCGCGTCGCCCTGGGTGGACGGCTCGTGTACTGCGTCTGCTCGCTGGAGCGGGAGGAGGGCGAGACCCAGGTCATCGCCTTCCTGCGTCGCAACCCCGCCTTTCGTACCGCGCCCGCCGACCCCGCCACGGTCGGCGCCCCGCCCGAGGCTGTGACCCCCGAAGGCTGGCTTCGCATCCTGCCGTCGATGTGGGCCGACCGCGGGAGTCTCGACGGCTTCTTCGCGGCGCGGCTGGAGCGGGTTTAGAGCCCTTTCCCCGCCCGGCGGAGCAGAGCCGTCTTTCAGTTCGCCGGCCACGTCTGCCTTAAATCTCTGTCATGTTTCGCCAGCTACCTTGTGACGCCAGATACCTTGCGATAGGTATTTTGTCGTCAAAGGAGGTGATCGGCATGCCCGAAACCATAGAGATCCAGCTGAAGAAGGGGGTGCTGTCGCTGTGCGTCCTCGCCCTTCTCGCCCGGGGCGACAGCTACGCCTACGAGATCGCCAGCCGGCTGTCGGACGCCATCGATATGGGCGAGGGCACCATCTACCCGCTGATGCGGCGGATGCAGACCGATGGCCTGGTCGAGACCTATCTGGTCGAGTCCTCGTCGGGCCCCTCGCGCAAATACTATCGGCTCAGCCCGGCCGGGCGCGACGCCTTGGCCGCCCAGTCCGCCGAATGGACCCATTTCGCCCGCGCCGTCGACGCCATCGTCACGCCGGTGCCCGCTCAATCCACACAACCGGCTCAGGGGGAGCCCGCATGACCCGTCAGGAATTCCTTCGTCGCCTCCGGGCCGGGCTGGTCGGCCTGCCCAGCGCGACCGCCGCCGAGATCTCCGCAGACTACGAGACCCATTTCGACGACGGCCTCGCCGCCGGCCGCACCGAGGCCGAGGTCGCCGCGGCTCTGGGTGATCCCGACCGACTGGCACGCGAACTGCGCGCCGAGGCCGGGGCCCAGCGCTGGCATCAAGAAAAGAACCCGTCCGCCGCCGCCGCCGCCGTCTTCGCGGTGCTGGGACTGGGGGCGATCGACATCCTGATCCTGCTGCCCATCCTGATGGGCGTGATCGGCACGATCTTCGGCTTCTTCATCGCCGCCATCGCCCTGTTCTTCTCGGGCGGCGCGGTGATGGTGGCCGGACCGTTCGCGGTGCCTCCGGGGGGACCCCTCGCGGCCATCCTGTTCGGTCTCGGCCTGATGGCGGCGGCGACCACGATCGGCGCGCTTCTGGCCATCGTCAGCATCTGGCTGGTCAACGGCCTCGTCTGGTTCGCCCGCCTGCACTACCGGCTGCTGAAGCCGGCGCTCGACCCCTCCACCCCCTCGACCTCGGGAGCTTCGGCATGATCCGCACCCTCTTCATCATCGCCGGCGCGGCGTTCGTCCTGTCGCTGGCCACCCTCGGCGGGGCCGCGGCCCTGGGCAGCCGCGATCTGGCCGGCAACGGCTGGTCCTGGACCTTCGTCGACGGCGAGGACGGCATCCGCCGCGGCAGCCGCGCCCAGGATCTGGGTCCCGACGTCACCCGGTCCGTCGCCTTCGAGGGCGGCGAGAGCCTGGAGCTCGATCTCGGCGCCGAGGTCACCTACGTCCAGGGCGAAGCCAACACCGTCGTCATCACCGGACCCCAGGCCGTCATCGACCGCGTCCGCGTCCAGGGCTCGCGCATCTGGATGGAGGACGGGCCCGAGCGCGTCACCCTGCGCTGGGAAAACGGCTCGCTGAACGGCTGGTCGGATTCCGAGCGGATCAGCATCGTCGTGACCGCGCCGTCGGTCACCGCCTTCGACGTCGAAGGGTCCTCGGACGTGAAGATCCGCGACTACGACCAGACGGCCCTGGCCATCGACCTGTCCGGCTCGGGCGAGATCGAGGTCGACGGCCGCGCCACGACGCTGGAGCTCGACATCTCCGGCTCCGGCGAGGCCGACCTTTCCCGTCTGACCCTGACCGACGCCAACGTCGCCATCGCCGGATCCGGCGAGGCGCGTCTGGGCCCGACTGGCCAGGCCGACATCTCGATCTCGGGCTCGGGTGACGTCGAGCTGACAGAACGGCCCGCGACGCTGAACCAGTCGGTCTCGGGTTCGGGCGACATCGATGTGGTCAGCTTCCGGTCGGAGCGGCGTGTGTCCGACACGCCTCCGGTCACCGTCTCCACAACCCGGTCAGTGGAAGTGACAGGGCGATAGGAGCGACGCCGGCTTTCCTTCTCCCCTTGCGGGAGAAGAAACGGACGCAGGTGACGGCGCGGCTTCCCCTCCCTATCTTGCCGGGATGACCGTCCACGTTCCTCCGCCGCCCCTGCTCGAAACCTCCGGCGTCGAGCCCGAAGAAGCCCTGTCGATCCTGCAGACCGCGCTCCACGGCGCCGACGATGGGGAGCTGTTCCTGGAACGCTCCGAGCTGGAGTCCCTGGTCTTCGACGACGGGCGTCTGAAGTCCGCGGCCTATGACGCCAACGAGGGCTTCGGCCTGCGCGTCGTGGCCGGAGAAACCGCCGGCTACGCCCACGCCAACGAGATCAGCGCCGCCGCCCTCCGCCGCGCCGCCGACGCCTCGGCCTTGGCCAAGTCCGGCCATGCGGGTGTGACGGCCGAAGCCCCGCGCGCGACGAACCAGCGCCTGTACGAACCCGTCGATCCCCTCGCGTCGCCCGCCTTCTCAGACAAGATCGCCCTGCTGCAGGAGATCGACGCCTTCGCCCGCGCCCGCGATCCGCGCGTCGTCCAGGTTTCCGCGACCCTGGTCGGAGAGCGACGCGCCATCCAGATCCTGCGGGCCGATGCGCTCAGCGTCGACGACGTGCGACCGCTGGTTCGCCTGAACATCTCCGTCACCGTCGAAAAGGACGGCCGTCGCGAAAGCGCCTCGACGGGCGCCGGTGGCCGGGCCGGCTTCGAGACCTGGATCCAGCCCGCTCGCTGGCAGGCCCAGGTGGACGAGGCCATCCGTCAGGCCGTGGTCAATCTGGACGCCGTCGACTGCCCGGCCGGAGAGATGGACGTGGTGCTGGCCGCCGGCTGGCCCGGCGTCCTGCTGCACGAGGCCATCGGCCACGGGTTCGAGGGCGATTTCCACAGGAAGGGATCGTCGGTCTTCACCGGCATGATGGGCAAGCGGGTGGCGGCGCCGGGCGTGACCGTGGTCGACGACGGCTCCATCGCCGGGCGGCGCGGCTCCCTGACGGTGGACGACGAGGGCACGCCGACCAGCCGCACCGTGCTGATCGAGGACGGCATCATGGTCGGGCTGATGCACGACCGGCTGAGCGCGCGTCAGATGGGCGTCGCCGCGACCGGCAACGGGAGGCGTCAATCCTTCGCCCATATGCCCATGCCGCGCATGACCAACACCTTCATGGAGAACGGCGACGCCTCTCGCGCCGACATGATCGCCTCTACCAAGCGAGGACTCTATGCGGCCAACTTCGGTGGCGGCCAGGTCGATATCGCCAACGGCAAGTTCGTCTTCCAGTGCACCGAGGCCTATCTGATCGAGGACGGCAAGATCACCGCCCCGGTGCGCGGCGCGACCCTGATCGGCGACGGCGCGACGGCGTTGACCAAGATCGAAATGGTCGGAAACGACTTCGAGTTCGACCCCGGTGTCGGCGTCTGCGGCAAGGCGGGGCAGGGGGTGCCGGTTGGCATCGGCCAGCCGAGCCTGAAGATGGGCGGGCTCACGGTCGGTGGAACGGCGGTCTAGCGGATCAGTCCGTGCGCCACTCGGGTCCGACGATCTCGAATCCGTCGGACTCGAGGCCGTCCAGCACTCCACCGGGCTCGGCCAGCAGCCTCAGCGGCGCGACGGCGAGGGTGACGCCGGGCTGATCGATCGCGGCCGACAGCGCCGTCAGCCACTGGCCGCGCAACTGTGGCCCGATTTCCGGATCGCCCCACGGCCAGCACTGGCCCAGCGCGACGTCCAGGGGGTTCTCGATCACCGCCGGCACCCGTCGGGCCCGCCAGTCCTCGGCGCGGAAGACGAAGCCCTCTGGCCCGGCTTCCGCTGCACCGACGCCCGCCGCGACACAGGGGACATAGGTGGCCGGCGGCTGGGTCAGAAGATTGTCGACGATCTCGTCGCCTCGCACGAAGCCGACCGCCTCGCCGGGCACGCGGGCCCGTCGGGCAGCCGATCGCACGGCATCCTCGGCATCGCGCCCGCCTCGACGAAAGCCCGCCTTGTCGTTCATCAGATCGAAGCCGAGCAGGAAGAGCCCCCGGGTCCGCCACCGGTCGCTCCGCTCGTCGGCCATCACGGCCTCAAGCCGCGCCTGCACGGCGGGCTCCAGATAGTCGGCGCTGGTCGTGCCCTCGGGCAGGGTGCCGATGCTGCGCCCTCTCCAGACCAGCCGGATGATGTCCGCCGGCGACACCCGACCTTCGGGAGGATACAGGATCCGGTCGGCCCGTTCCGTGGCGGCTTCCAGCCCCGCCGGGCTCCATTCGAAGTCGCGTGGCAGGCCCCGGATGTTGCCGACCAGGATCAGCGACCGGTCGCCCCGGCTGACCTCCCAGATCGGGACCTGGGCCTGTCTGGCGATGATGATGATGTCCTCGACACGATCGGCATCGGGCTCCTGCGCGCGAGCCTGTGGTGCAGAGAGCAACGAAAGGCCTGCGAGGCCGATCAGAAGGGCGAGCCGCATTCCAGGTCTCCGAAGCGCCGCTTGGCGGTGTAAAGGAGACTTGTCCAACATTGAGGCGCTAGCGTGGCCGTTCCGGCCGGATGTCAGGGGGCCGTGCGGCGTCCCAGCAGGACGGGGATCGTCATGGCCAACAGGACCATGTTCGTCAGCGCCAGACCGATATCCAAGCCGGCCGCGTGGATCGTCAGCATGACCGTCTGCAGCGCGATCAAGCCCGCCGCCGAGATCAGCAGCGGCCAGCGACCCCGCTTCCACGACGCCAAGGGTGCCAGCAGACCCAGCGCCATCACCACCTCGACCAGGCCGAGGCCCCGCACCAGGCTCTCGCTCGCATAGGCGGGCCAGGTCATCAGGGCGACCAGATTGTCCATCGGCTCGCTCAGCTTGGCGTAGCCGGCGGCGAGGAAGAACATCGCCACCCATCCCTGCAGCGTCCACAGGGCGAGGTTGCGATAGTTGGCGCGCAGCCGCAGCTGGGCAGGGGTCAGGGCGGGGCGACCCGCGGGCGTCAGGGTGATGGACATCGAACGATCTTGAGTGTGCCCCGGGGAGGGGGCGTTTGTTTTTGTAACAGCCACTAGATCAGATCGAGGGACTGCCCGTTCAAGGGGTATGGCAGAGATAATCAGGCGTGTCATCAGCTGAAGACATCAGCTGATGACTTATTGTTTCGAGCGAGCGGGAAGGGGCCACCGAACAAGGGTCGCAACGGCGTCCGTCCCTCCTGCGACAGCTACGGGGCAAAAGCTTGGCGGTATGCATACGGTTCGGTCATCCAGTGATCTCCGATCGTCGGGGACACAGAACAGACGCGCGGGCCGGTGCGATTTCGACAGGCCGTTTATTCGGCGAAGGGGGCCCCGAGAATCCGGTCTCGAAAGCCCAGGGCGCGGTACATGAAGCCGATCCGGCAGCACGGTGTGCGTGCCGTCTCCACATCCAGGGTCTCGGTCATGCAGGCCTTCAGATCCAGTCGCGGGTGACGATGCACGACGGCGTCGCGAACCGGCGCCGCGATCTTCCCAAGTCCCAGCCCGGCGACGTCAGCGCCCGATCCCATTCGGACCATTATCGCCTCCGGGCCGCGCTCCGGTCCGACGACGACGTTGAGATGCAGGGCGATGGCGTCGGCCACGAGCTTCGCCCGTTTTTCTTCCCAGCCCATGGAGCGGGTCAGGCGATGGGCCTCGCGCGCCGCCGGGCGGGTGAAGCAGACCTCCTCGCCCGAGCGGTCGGCGAAGGCCGGCGTGAGACCGAGATCGTGCAGCATGACGGCGACATAGGTCGCTTCATCGTCGAACTTCAGATCGGGGTTCAGCAGGCGCGCCCACAGATAGGCGCGCGCCGAGTGATTGAAGAGCCAGGGCGCGCTGACCTCGGCCGCCAAAGTCTCGGCCGCCCGGGCGACGGCGCCGTCGGGCGGCAGGATCGTCTCGAGATCGATGCGGGCCACGGCCTCGGCCCGCTTGGGCTTCAGCCTGGCCATGGCGATCGCCTGGACCGCCTGCGCCTTGAGCATCATCTCCTCGGCCCGGGCCAGCTTGCCCGATCCTGCCTCGACCCAGTCCCAGTCACCCAGCGCCATCGCGCTTCTCCATAAAACGAACGGTCGTGCTTTTTTGACCACGAGAGGAGACGATGTCAAACTGCGGCATGGCGAAAGGCGAAACGACGCGGCGGGCGATCCTGGACGGGGCCATCCCGATGGCCAGTCTCAAGGGGTTGAACGGGATCACCATCGGCGATCTGGCGGCTGCCCTCGGCATGTCCAAGAGCGGCCTCTATGTGCATTTCGGATCCAAGGAGGCGCTGCAGCTGGCGCTGATCGACCGGGTGTTCTCGGACTTCGCGCGCGACGTCGCGGCGCCGGCGCTGGCGGTGCCGGACGGTCCGGAACAGCTGAAGGCGTTGCTGGACGGCTGGGTGGCATGGTCGTGCGCCGACGGCCATCCCGGCGGATGTCCCATGCTTGCGGCCGTGATGGATGCCGACGCCGACCTCGGCCCGGTCCGCGACCGGCTGGCCGAGGGCTGGGGCCGCTGGCGGTTGACGGTGCGGCGGGCGGCGGAGCGTGCCGGGGTCGCCGACCCGGAGGACATCACCCGGCTGATCTTCGCGCTCTATCTGGAGCAGCACGTCCAGCACTGGCTCATGGGCGACACCGCGGCCCCGGACGCCGCGCGGCGAACCCTGGCCCTGCGGCTGTCTCAGGCAGCGTGAGCCGCCCGGACCGCCTCGATCCGGGCCAGTTTCGTCTCGAAGACCGACCAGTCATCCGCTTTATCGATTGCCGCCCAGATCGCCTCGACCTCGTCGATCAGCAGGTCCTCAGGCGGTTTCGCGAAAACCGCATGCTCCAGCCGCTCGGGCCGATCGGGCTCGTGTTCGAACAGGGCGAAGCGGAAGGCGTCGAAGGTTTCGCCCTGATAGAGCTTGCGGCGTGGACCGGACAGGGCGCGGGCGGAGGAGGAGAAACCGGCGAACCAGTCGTGGAACACAGGTTCCCAGCCTAGCGCCTCGCCGCCCTCGCGCAGCAAGGCGAGGGTGGCGTCCAGCAGACGCTGGTCCGCCGCCTCGCCGAGGCTGAGCACGCCCAGCCGTTCCAGGAAGGCGGCGCGCAGTTCGCGAATGTAGGCCGGCCCAAAGCCGTTCAGGGCCTCGGTCAGGGGTTCGGCCTCGGCAACCAGCTTCAGGCAGCCCGCCAGCTGGGTCAGGTTCCAGAACACCGCCTCGGGCTGGCGCGCGAAGGCGTAGAGGCCGGAGTGATCGAAATAGGCGGCGGTGAAGCCCGGGTCGTAAAATGGCAGGAACCGCCACGGGCCGTAGTCGAAGCCCTCGCCCGTGACGTTCAGATTGTCAGTGTTCAGCACACCGTGGACGAAGCCCGCCGCGATCCACCGCGCGGTGAGCCGGGCGGATGCCTGAACGATGGCGACCAAAAGACCCGGCGCGTCGCCGGACGCGACCTGCGGGTGATAAAGCGACCGGACGTGCTCGATCAGGGTCTCGATCTGGTCGGTGCGACCGAAGAAGGCGGTCCGCTGAAACGTGCCGAAGCGGACATGGCTGTGCTGGAGGCGGACCAGCACCGCCGACCGCGTTGGCGAAGGCTCGTCGCCGCGTTCCAGCGCCTCTCCGGTCTCGATCAGGGAGAAGGCGCGGCTGGTCGGCACGCCGCGCGCCTCCAGCAAGGCGGCGGCCAGCACCTCTCGCACGCTGCCCTTCAGTGTCAGGCGGCCGTCGCCGGCGCGCGACCAGGGCGTGGTGCCCGAGCCCTTGGTGCCCAGGTCGAGAAGGCGAGCGCCTTGTTGGGCGCTACCGCTCGCGACGCTTCCGCCGCGTGCGGCGAAACTCGCTGCTTGAGCGCCGGGGATTTCTCGCATCTGCGCCGCCAGGAAGCCGCGGCCGTCGCCCAGGTCTGGATTGTAGGTGCGGAACTGGTGGCCGTGATAGCGCATGGCGATCGGGCCGGGCTGGCCGGGCAGGGGGTCGAACCGGCCGAAGTGGGCGATCCATTCGGCATCGGACAGTCCCTGCAGCCCCACCGATGCCGCCGCCCGATCATCGCGAAAACGCAGCCGGGTCTCGGGAAACGCCGCCGGGCGCACGGCGTCGCCGAATTCGGGTCCCAGGTCGAAGAAGGCGGGCTCGGGACGATAGTCGGCGCTGATGGGCATGGTCGGCAGATGCGGTCTGCCCGCCGGATAAGCAACCGGCATAGCGACAAACGGTTGAACCTCCGGCCCCGCCGGGTATTGTGACGCTCAGAGATCAGGCGGGGCGAAAGCCTCGGCCAGGCCGGCGCCGCGAGCCATCGCGGCGAACCCGGTCCGGCGTCCGTCGATAACCGGACGCCACGACGTAGACCCCCAACGATCCGGAGGCCCGCCGTGGCGAAGAAACTGACGCTCGATTTTCTCAAGACCGAAGCCGCTTCGGGAGCCTTTCTGGGACTCGCCGCGATCGCGGCCCTGATCGTGGCCAACTCGCCGCTGTCTGAGGCGTATTTCTACTGGCTGAAGAGCGAGCATCTGTTCCAGGCCGGTCCACTGAGGCTCGAACTCGCGGTCTCGGAGTGGATCAAGGAAGGCCTGATGGCCATCTTCTTCCTCGTCGTCGGGCTGGAGATCAAGTACGAGATCCGCCAGGGCGAACTCAGCGATCCGAAGAAACTGGCGACGCCGGTGATCGCCGCCCTGGGCGGCATGGTGGCCCCGGCTGCGGTGTTTCTTGCCGTCAGCGGCCCCCTGGGCGGGCCGTCCGGCGGATGGCCCATCCCGTTGGCGACGGATATCGCCTTCGCCCTGGCCGTCTTCGCCCTGGTCGGGCGGGGCCTGCCGTCCTCGCTCAGGGTCTTTCTGCTGACCCTGGCGATCGTGGACGACCTGGGGGCCATCGCCCTCATCGCGGTGCTGTTCAGCGCCGGGGTCGACTGGGTTCCACTGGCCTGGGCCGCAGGGCTACTGGCGGTTCTCGCCGTCGCGTCGCGCCGCCGGATCGCCGCGCCGCTCTGGGTCATGGCCTTCGCGGTCGTATGGTGGCTGAGCGTCCAGGCCGGGCTTTCGACCTCGCTCGCCGCCGTCGCCTTCGCAGCCATCGTGCCGGTGTCGCCACGCGCACAGGATTCCCAAAGCCCGCTGAAAGAGGCCATGCACGACCTGCATCCGTACGTCGCCTACCTGATCCTGCCGCTGTTCGCCTTCGCCAAGGCCGGGGTGTCCTTCGCCGGACTGTCGATGGACCAGCTTCTGGCCCCCCTGGTTCTCAGCATCGCGGCGGGCCTGTTCTTCGGCAAGCAGATCGGGGTCTTCGGCGCGGCCTGGCTGAGTTCCGCACTGAGGCTCGGCGCGCGCCCCAGCCAGGCGACTTGGCTTCAGATCTACGGGGTCAGCCTGTTGTGCGGTGTCGGCTTCACGATGAGCCTGTTCATCGGGGCGCTCGCCTTCCCCGGGGCCATCGACTCGCCGGCCCAGGTCCAGGTCAAGCTGGGTGTCATCCTGGGCTCGGTCCTGTCGGGCGTCCTGGGCGCGGTCATCCTGGCGATCGCATCCAGCAAACGCCGTGAGGCCAAGGCATTGGCGACCGATTACTAACGTCTAGCCGGCGAATATTGACCCTAGGGCACCGTCGTCTGTCGCTTTTGCGTCACACAACGGGCGGGGGCGGGGTTGAAACATGGCGTGAACGGACGCGACTGCTTGTCGCTGTGCCCGGCTTGGACTAGGCAAAACCTTCGAGAATCCGCCGCTCCGCAAGAAGGGCGCGGGTCTGGGAATCAGGAAACGCCGCGACCCGCCCCGGAAGGGCGTGTCCGGCCATGAGCCGGGAGCCGTCCATGCGTCTTGTCAAACTTCTCCGCAGCACCGCGTCCGCGAGTGCCGTGGCCGCCGTCGCCTTCGGTTTCGCCGGGGCCGTCCAGGCCCAGGATCAGGACGGTCAAGCGTCCAGCGTCGACGACATCATCGTCACCGCCCAGAAGCGCGAGCAGAGCCTGCAGGACGTGCCGATCGTGGTCACCAGCCTGTCGGCTGAAGTGCTGCAGGACGCCGGCGTCCGGGACATCAAGGACCTGCAGATCCTGACGCCCGGCCTGACCGTCACCTCGACGACCACCGAGGCATCGACGACCGCCCGTATCCGCGGCGTCGGCACGGTCGGTGACAACCCCGGCCTGGAGAGCTCGGTCGGCATCGTCATCGACGGCGTCTACCGCTCGCGCAACGGCGTCGGCTTCGGCGACCTGGGCGAACTGGAGCGGATCGAGGTCCTGAAGGGACCGCAGGGCACGCTGTTCGGCAAGAACACCTCGGCCGGCGTCATCAACATCATCACCGAGGCCCCGTCGTTCACGCCGGGCTTCAACGCCGAGCTGACCGCAGGCAACTATGGCCACTACGGCGTCTCGGGCTCGGTCACCGGCCCGATCAACGACACGGTCGCCTATCGCCTGTACGCGGCGACGCGTCAGCGCGACGGCTTCTATGACGTCAACACCGGCGACGGCCCGCGTACCCGCACCGACGACGCCAATCAGGACTTCTACACCCTGCGTGGCCAGCTGTTGGTCCTGCCCAGCGACAGCGCCTCGATCCGCCTGATCGCGGACTATTCGAACCGTTCGGAATACTGCTGCACCGGCGTCCAGGTCCGCACCGGCCCGACCTATCCCTTCATCGACGCCTCGTCCGTCGGCACCGGCCAGCGTCCGCCGGCTGCGGGTTTCGGCTTCCTGCCCTTCTCGCGCGGCGCCTTCGCCAACCGTGAGACCGACCAGGAAATCGAGGACATGGGCCTGTCGGCCGAGGCCAACATCGACATCGACGCCTGGAACGCGACCCTGACCTCGATCTCCTCTTGGCGCAGCTGGGAGACCGTGAACGGCCAGGACGCCGACTTCACCGGTGCCGACATCGCCTATCGCCTGCCCAACGACGACTTCTACGCCCGCGTCCGCAACGTCACCCAGGAACTCCGCCTGGCCGGCGCGACGGACACCTGGGACTGGTTGGTCGGCGTGTTCGCCACGCGTGAGAACGTCAACCGTGGCGACACCTTCTTCCTCGGTGCCGACTATGCTCCGGTCCTGTCCTTCCAGCTGTCGGCGGCCCTGAATGCCGCCGTTCCGGCCTTCCCGGTCAGCCCCGGCATCATCCCCTGCTTCACGCGCCCCGGCCAGACGGCTCTGGGTCTGCAGCAGTGCCTGGGCACCGGCGGTGCCGTATCCGGAGGCGGCCCGACGTTCACCGCGGGCCAGACGTTTGAGGATCGCTACTCGCAACGGTCCGACTCGATCGCGTTGTTCACGAACAACACCTGGAGCCTGACCGAGCAGTTCGAGATCACCCTCGGCCTGCGCTACACCTACGATGAAAAGCGGCTGATCGGGACCCAGACCAATATCGGGGCGAATCAGCTGACCTGCGCCGCCGCGCTCGGCAACGCCGCCGTCATCACGGGAGTCCTTGGTACCGCGAACGCCCCGGCGATCCTGGCCCGTCACTGCCTGCCCTGGACCAATCCGTTCTATGCCAACCGCGGCATCAACGAGAGCGTCAACGACAGCAACCTGTCGGGTACCGTCAAGGCGGCCTACCGCTTCAACGACTCCGTTCTGGTCTACGGTTCCTACGCTCGTGGCTACAAGAGCTTCGGCTACAACCAGGACCGCGTGCAGAACGGCATCACCCCGGTCGCCTCGCTGTTCTTCCCGTCGGAAGAGGTCGACAGCTACGAGCTCGGCATCAAGACCACGCTGTTCAACCGCTCGATGCTGCTGAACGCGACCTACTTCGACCAGACCTTCGACAACTTCCAGCTCAACACCTTCCTCGGCACCGCCTTCGTGGTGGAATCGATCCCTGAGCTGACCTCGCGCGGCGTGGACGCCGACTTCCTGTGGTTCACCCCGATCGAGGGTCTGACCCTGGGCGGCGGCATCACCTACACCGACGCGCAGTACGGCCGCTTCACCGCCGCCGATCTGGCCATTCCGGGCAACTTCCCCGGCATCTCGCTGCTCCCGGGAGCGACGCCGTCGTTCGCGCCGGAGTGGTCCTATGTCGGGTCGATCAACTTCAACCGGTCGATCGGCAACGGCCTTGAGTTCGGCTTCTCGCTGTCGGGCAAGTATATGACCGACTACAACACCGGCTCCGACCTGCTGCCCTTCAAGCTGCAGGAAGGCTTCGGCACCCTGAACGGCCGGATTTCGATCGGCTCCGAAGACGAGCGCTGGACGCTGGAAGCCTGGGCCCAGAACCTGACCGACGAAGAGTACACCCAGGTCGCCTACAACGGCTTCCTGCAGGGCGGCGGCTTCGCCTCGACCCAGCAGCCGGACGGAACGTTCTACACCCCGGCCACCGACAGCCAGACGATCGACGCCTTCCTGGGTGCCCCGCGCACTTACGGCGTAACCTTGCGCGTCAAATACTGATCCAGCCGCCAGGCTGAACCACTGGACCGGCCGGGGGCGACCCCGGCCGGTTTTTCGTTGTCGCGCGACACCGAGCCCGAGCTTTCAGCCTTTCGCGCGCCGCGTTAGGGATGGGCTCACAGGAGCCTGTCCATGCATCTCGCCCGCTTCCCCCGTCTCCGCCTCGCCCACCTTCCGACGCCGCTGGAACCCTTGCCGCGCCTTTCAGAGACGCTGGGGATCGATCTCTGGATCAAGCGTGACGACTGCACCGGCCTGGCGGGCGGCGGCAACAAGACCCGCAAGCTGGAGTTCCTGCTGGGCGAGGCGTTCGAGCAGAACGCCGACACCCTGGTCACCCAGGGCGCGGTACAGTCGAACCACGTCCGCCAGACGGCCGCCGCCGCCGCCGCCCACGGGCTGAAGTGCGAGGTCATCCTCGAGGAGCGGACCGGGTCGCGGGCCGTCGACTACACCCGCAACGGCAACGTCCTGCTGGACCTGTTGTTCGGCGCCGGCGTCCGTTCCGTGCCCGGAGGATCGGACATGCCCGCCGAACTGGAGACGACGGCGGCCGAGGTCCGGGCGCGGGGCGGACGGCCCTATGTCATCCCGGGCGGCGGCTCCAACCCGGTCGGGGCCCTGGGCTATGTCGACTGCGCGCGAGAGATCGTCGTTCAGGCCGACGAGCTGGATCTGGCCGTCGACCGGATCGTGACCGCGACCGGCAGCGCCGGCACCCATGCGGGTCTGGTCGCCGGTCTGGCGGTCATGGGGGCCGACATTCCGGTGCTGGGCATCGGCGTTCGTGCGCCGAAGGAGAAGCAGGAAGCCAATGTGCTGAAGCTGGCCGAGGAGACGGCGGCCCTGCTGGGTCGGCCCGGCTGCGTCACGCCTGCCATGGTCGTCGCCAACTGCGACTATGTCGGCGCGGGCTATGGGCTGATCGACCAGGGCGTGGCCGACGCCCTGATGCTGGCGGCGCGGACGGACGGCATCGTGCTGGACCCCGTCTATTCCGCCAAGGCGATGAAGGGGTTGATCGCGCTGGCGAAGGCGGGCCGGTTCGAGGGCGAGCGTGTGGTCTTCCTCCACACCGGCGGGGCCCAGGGGATCTTCGGCTATCAGGGCGAGCTGGAGCCGATGTTCGGATGAGTATTGCGCCGTCCCACAAGGTTCTGGGCGTTCTCGGCGGCATGGGTCCGGCGGCGACCGTCGCCTTCCTGGCGCGGGTCCAGGCCCTGACCCCGGCCGAAGGCGACGCCGACCACATCCGGGTCGTGATGGACATGAACCCCCAGGTGCCGGACCGGAACACCCGACCGGGCGAGGCGGAGGCGGAACTGGCGGCCATGGCGTTGCGGCTCAAGGCGGCCGGAGCCGAGGTGCTGGCCATGCCGTGCAACACCGCTCATGCCCAGAAGGCGGGGATCGAGGTGGCCGGCCTGCCCTTCATCGACATGATCGCTGCGACCGTGAAGGCCGCGTCGGGGACGGGCGCGGGCCGGATCGGCGTCTTGGCCACGCCGGGCGGAGAGGCCCTGTACCGCCGGGCGCTCGAGGCTGCGGGACTGGAGCCGGTCATCCTGCGCGGCGGGGCGCGCGGCGGGTTCATGGCCTGCGTCTATGCCGTCAAGCGCGGCGACACCGGCCCCGATCAGCGCGCCGCGATGCGGGCCCTGGGCGAGGAACTGATCGCCACCGGAGCCGAGGCGGTGATCGCGGGCTGCACCGAAGTGCCCCTGCTGCTCGCCGCCGCCGACCTGGCGGTGCCCCTGGTCGACTCCGCCGAGGTGCTGGCCGCCGCCTGCGTCGCGGCCTGCCGGGCGTGACGCGCCAGAGCCTGATCATCGACTGCGACCCCGGGGTCGATGACGCCGTTGGGCTGCTGCTGGCCTTCGCCTCGCCGGAGCTGGAGATCCTGGCCGTGACGACCGTGGCGGGGAACGTCTCGCTGGAGCGGACGACGCGCAACGCCCGCATTCTCCGCCAGATCGCGGAGCGCCAGGACGTGCCCGTCTGCGCCGGGGCCGAGCGTCCGCTGCGCCGTCCACCCGCCGAGGCGGCAGAGTTCCACGGCGCCGAGGGACTGGGTGGGCTGGAGGTCTTTGCGCCGGATGCGCCGGCAGCCACGGGGTCCGCCATAGAGGCGATGATCGAGCGGGTCATGACGCGTCCCGCCGGGGCTGTCGCGATCGCCGTCATGGGTCCGATGACCAATCTGGCCCGTGCGATGCGGGCCGAGCCCTCGCTGGCCGAGCGGCTGGGTCCCGTCGTCGTCATGGGCGGCGCGCGGTCCGAGGGGGGCAACATCACGGCCTCGGCCGAGTTCAACATCTGGGCCGATCCCGATGCGGCCGCCGAGGTGTTCGCGAGCCCTTGCCGGGTCACGGTGCTGGGCCTCGACGCCACCCATCAGGTCCGGGCGACGCAGACCCGCATCGCGGCGATCGAGGCGCTGCCCGGTCGATCCGCCCGCACGGCGGCTGCGCTGCTGCGGTTCTCCCAGGACGTCGAGCGCCGGATCGTCGGCTGGGAGTGGGCACCGCTGCACGATCCCTGCACCGTCGCCTGGCTGCTGAAGCCCGGGCTATTCCGGACCGTGCCCTGCGAGATCGCCGTGGAAACCGAAAGCGACCTGACCCGGGGCCACACGGCGGTGGAGTTCCGCGTGGACGCCACGACCGCCAGGCATCACTGGGTGGTCGAGGCCGATGCCCAGGGGGTGTTCGACCTGATCGCAGAGCGGCTGGGGAGGGCTCCATGACGCACCGCGTGACCGTCATCGGCTCCATCAATCTGGACCTCGTCGCCTCCGCGCCCCGACTGCCGGTGGCCGGAGAGACGGTCACGGGCGCGACCCTGGCCCGCCATCCTGGCGGCAAGGGGGCCAACCAGGCCTTGGCGGCGGCGCGGCTGGGGGTCGAAGTCTCCCTGATCGGTCGGGTCGGGGCCGACGGCATGGCCGACGAGGCGTTGGCGCTCCTCCGCGCGGAGGGCGTCGATCTGAGCGGTATCCTGGTCGATGCGGAACGGTCGACCGGCGTCGCCCTGATCGCCGTCGACCCGTCGGGCGAAAACCAGATCGTCGTCGCGGCCGGGGCCAACCACGGGGTGGGGGTCGAGCATCTGCCCGACCGGATCGCCGGCCCGCTGGTTCTGCAGCTGGAACTGCCCGTCGAGGTCGTCGAGGCGGCGGTCGCCCGGGTCGAGGGGTTCGTCGCCATCAATCTGGCCCCGGCCGCGCCGGTCTCGGACGCCTTGATCCGCCGGGCCGATCTGCTGATCGTCAACGAGGGCGAGGCGGCCTTCTACGGCGACCGACTGCATGCCGGAGGCGGGCGGGTGGTCGTTACCCTGGGCGCAAAGGGGGCGGTGATGTTCGAGCAGGGCCGGGAGGTGGCCCGCGCCGCCCCGCCGCCGGTCCGGGTCGTCGATGCAACCGGCGCGGGAGACGCCTTCGTCGGCGCGATCGTGACAGCCCTGCTGGACGATCCGTCGCCGGCCGCCGCCCTGGCCTTCGCCTGTTCCGCCGGAGCGCTGGCCGCGACCCGGGCCGGAGCCCAGCCGTCGCTGCCCCGCCGTGCAGCGATCGAGGCGCTGTCCTCGTCCTAGGTCGGCGCGCCCATGTAGTCGCGCTTGCCGATCGGAACGCCGGCCCCGCGCAGCAGCAGGTAGGCGGTGGTCAGGTGGAAGTAGAAGTTCGGGATGGCGAACCCCGTGACATAGGGCTGGCCCAGGAACTTCATCTCGCCACCCGGAAACGTCAGGGTCACCGGCTTGGCTTCCTGACCGTCGATGGCCTCGCGCGGCACGGACGCCAGATACGCCAGCGTGTCGGCGATGCGGACCTGAAGCTCGGCGATCGTCGTTTCGGAATCATCGTGGATCGGGGCGGCGACGTCCGACAGTCGGGCGATGCACAGCTTGGGGCTGTCGCACGCGGTCTGCACCTGTTTGATCAGCGGGTTCATGTCGTCGATCACGCGCAGCGCCAGATAGGTCTCGGGATCGACACCCTGCGCCTCGGCATGGGCGACAGCCTTGTCCAGCAGGCCGGAGAGGGCCCGCAGACCCCGGGTGAAGGGTGGGATCGTCAGATCGTAGAGCGCGGTCGCCATCGTGCGTTTCCTTTGTGAACCGAGTTGTGACTTAGCCATGGACGGCGGGGTTGTCATCCAAGGGCCGAGCGGGCGTGCGCCGTTCAAAAGGTGACCACCAGCCGCACCACGTCGCCGGCGTGCAGCCGGTCGAAGCCGACGTTGATGTCGTCCAGCGGGATGGTGCCGCTCATCAGCCGGTCGACGGGCAGGCGACCTTGACGATACAGGGCGACGTAGCGGGGGATGTCGCGGCTGGGCACGCAGGTGCCGATGTAGGACCCCTTCAGCGTTCGCTCCTCGCCGACCAGCGAGACGACGTTCACCGGCAGGGCGGCGTCGGGGGGTGGCAGACCCGCCGTCACGGTCATGCCGCCGCGCCGCGTCATCCTCCACGCCGCCTCCAGCGCCCTAACCGAACCGGCCATCTCGACGGCGACGTCGGCACCGCCACCGGTCAAGGCGCGGACCTGATCTATGGCGTCCGGATCGGTCGCATTGACGGTCGATACCGGCCCCAGAGTTCGGGCCAGCGCCAGCTTGTCTTCGGACAGATCGACCGCGACGACCGGCGAGGCCCCGCACGCCAGCGCACCCAGCACGCTCGCAAGGCCGACGCCGCCCAACCCGACCACGACCACGCTTTGCCCGGCGCGCACGCCCGCCGTGTTCACCACCGCCCCGACGCCCGTCAGGACGGCGCAGCCGAACAATGCGGCCTCCTCGAACGACAGGGCAGGGTCGATCTTCACCAGCGACCGGCGAGAGACCACGGCCCTCTCCGCGAAGGCCGAGCAGCCGAGGTGATGGTTCAGCGCCTCGCCTCCCGCCCGGATCCGCCGTCCTCCGGCCAAAAGCTCGCCACGGCCGTTTGCGGCGGCGCCCGGCTCGCACAGGGCGGGGCGACCTTCCGCGCACGGATTGCAGTGGCCACAGGACGGCATGAAGACCATGGCGACGTGATCGCCGATCGCTAGGTCATCGATCCCGTCGCCCAGCGCCTCGATCACGCCGGCCGCCTCGTGGCCCAGGGCCATGGGCAGAGGCCTCGGCCGGTCGCCGTTGATGACGCTGAGGTCCGAATGGCACAGGCCCGCGGCCTTGACCGCGACCAAGACCTCTCCCGGCCCGGGCGGGTCGATCGTCACCGTCTCGATCGACAGGGGGCGGCTGTCGGCATAGGGCCGGGCCACGCCGGAGGCTCGCAGGACGGCGGCGCGCGTGGTGATCGGCGACATGGCGGCCTCGTTGTTCGACAGACACTGGATAGGCGCTTGACGCGACGGAGGCCAAGCCCGAGCGTTGGTCCGAAGCGTCCCCAGAGGCGCTGGAGGACATCGCGCTCAAGCCGCGAGGCGCCCAGCGCCGAGCGCCGGCGCAACGAACAGGACGGACATGGCCGGAACGATCGAACGCACCCACCGCAACGACTATCGCCGCTTTCAGGCGATCTCGACCCGCTGGATGGACAACGATGTCTATGGCCACGTGAACAACGTGGTCTACTACTCCTTCTTCGACACGGCGGTGAACCGGCTGCTGGTCGTTTCGGGCCAGCTGGACATTCATCACGGCAAGGTCATCGGCCTGGTCGCCGAAACCGGGTGCCGATACTTCTCGCCGACGGCCTTCCCGGACGAGATCGAGGCGGGCGTCCGGGTCGCGCACGTCGGCACCTCGTCCGTCCGCTACGAGATCGGGCTGTTCAAAAAGAACGAAGACGAGGCGGCGGCCGTCGGCTTCTTCGTCCACGTCTACGTCGATCGCGAAACGAACCGGCCGGTGCCGCTCAGCGAGGGGATGCGAGGCTTTCTGAACTCACTGACGACCTGAAGGTGATCTGCGACACAACAGGTTCTTGACAGAAAGATTGCCAAAACTTCATCTGTCGGGGATTGTTACGAAGCCGTAACCCTTCGAGGCCCTCCCCATGATTGCATCGATGACCCGTCTGGCGCTGTGCGCCATCCTCGCCATCCCGGCCGTCTCTGTCGGGAATGCTGTCGCCGCCCCGGCCGCCAGCGCGGTTGAAATGCCTCAATCGATCTCGGAGCGTGCCCGCGAACGGTCCGCCGAGCGGGCTCGCCGTCTGCGTCAGATCGAGCAGGCGCGCGAAGAAGCCGAGTGGGCGCGTCAGGACGAGGAAGCCGCGCGGCTCGCGGCTGACGAGGCCCGGGCGACCCAGGGTTCGCAGACGACGGCTTCCCAGGCCCCTGCGCAGTCCTCGACGACCCCGCCCGCGCAGGCCTCTACCCCGATCGTTCCCCAGTAGGTTTGTCGGGTCGGGCGACCTAGTCGTCCATGTAGCCCATCAAGGCCAGGGCTCCGACGGCGGTCAGCACCCCCAGAGCGAAGGCCGCGACGATCGAGCCCGTCGCCACGGCGGTCGATACCGTGACGGGACGGGCGGCGTACCATTCGACGATATCGGTTTCGGTGTCGTCGGTGGCGTCTTCATAATACTCGTCGGCGGTCATGGTGCAGCTCCTTGCGGGTCGTCGCTTGAACCCCGTGCGAGCGCGACGGTTCCGGTGTCGGCCCCGTGACAGGCGCGCGCCCATCCGCTAGATGCGCGACCCATCCAGACGCCGCCGCGCCTCGTCGCGGCGACCGTGTCGCGAGCGCTCGCGCTCTTGAAGAGACAACCATGGCCGGCCATTCCAAATTCAAGAACATCATGCACCGCAAGGGGCGGGCCGACGCGCAGCGCTCCAAACTGTTCTCCAAACTGTCCCGCGACATCACCGTGGCGGCCAAGTCGGGCATGCCCGATGTGGCCCTGAACCCGCGCCTGCGCCTTGCGGTCAACAACGCCAAGGCCGAGAGCCTGCCCAAGGACGTGATCCAGCGCGCCATCAACAAGGCGGCGGGCGGCGACGTCGATACGATGGAAGAGGTCCGCTACGAGGGGCGGGGTCCCGGTGGGGTCGGCATCATCGTCGAGGCGCTGACGGACAATCGCAACCGCGCCAACTCCAACATCGGCACAGCGTTCAAGAAGAACGGCGGCGCTCTGGGCGAGATGAACTCGGTCGCCTTCATGTGGGACAAGGTCGGCAAGATCGTCTACGCGGCCGAGGCGGGCACAGAAGATGCCGTCATGGAGGCCGCCATCGAGGCGGGGGCCCAGGACGTCGAGTCGGACCTGGTCAAGCCGGACATCTACGAGGACGCGCCGGGTCACACGATCTGGACGGCGTTCGAGGACCTCAACGAAGTGGCCGAGGCCATGTCCAAAGTCCTGGGCGACCCCAAGTCCACCGCCATCGTCTGGAAGCCCCAGACCACGGTCCCCCTCACCGGCGAACATGTCGGCACCCTGATGAAGCTGCTCGACGCGCTGGACGCCGAGGACGATGTGTCCATGGTCTATTCCAACGAGGAGATCTCGGACGAGGACCTGGCGAAGCTGGGTTAGGGGCTCCCGCCTGGTCATTGTCCGCTAACCCTCTTTGCGGCATGACTGGAACGGATGGCGAACACGGTGATTCATGGCGGGCGTATCCGCATCCTGGGCCTCGACCCGGGCCTTCGCCGCACCGGTTGGGGCGTGGTGATCAGCGAGGGCTCGCGGCTGAGCTGGGTCGCGCATGGGGTGGTGAGCCCGCCCGACACCCTGCCGTTGTCTGAACGTCTGCTGTGGCTGCTGGATCAGGTGGGCGAGGTCTGCGTCGCCCACGCCTGTGACGAGGCGGCGATCGAGGAGGTGTTCGTCAACGTCAATCCGGCCTCGACGCTGAAACTGGGACAGGCGCGGGCGGCGGTCATGCTGGCCCCGGCGCGGGCGGGGCTGTCCGTCGCGGAATATTCGCCCAATCTGATCAAGAAGGCGGTCGTGGGCGCCGGCCATGCCGACAAGACCCAGATCGCCTTCATGGTGAAACGCCTCCTGCCCACCTGCGGCGAGGTCAAGGCCGATGCCGCCGACGCCCTGGCCGTGGCCATCACCCATGCGCAGCTGAGGAAGCGGGCGCTGCTGGCGGTGGCGTCGTGATCGGCCGGCTGCGCGGACTTCTCGCCGAGGTCGAGGAGGGGCACTGCCTGATCGACTGCGCCGGGGTCGGCTATGTGGTGGCGTGCGGGTCGCGAACGCTGCAACGCCTGCCGGCTCCGGGCGACGAGGCCACCCTGCATGTCGAACAGAGCTGGTCGGCAGAGAACGGGCCGAGACTGTACGGCTTTCTGACGCGCGACGAGCGACGGGCGTTCACGACGCTGCTGGGCATTCAGGGCGTGGGGCCCAAGGCGGCGCTGTCGGTGCTGGACGTGCTGCCACCTGGCGAGCTGGCCTCGGCGGTGGCGCGGGACGACAAGGCGGCGGTCGGGCGGGCGAACGGTGTCGGGCCCAAGCTGGCGCTGCGGATCGTCACCGAACTGAAGGGCAAGCCGCTGGGGGATGTGTCGTTCACGCCGTCCGCGCCGGGGGTTCACGTCGAGGCGATCGCGCCGACGCCGAGCGTCACGGGCGAGGCTGTGTCGGCTTTGCTGGGGCTGGGCGTCGCGGAGATGAATGCCCGCCGTGCAGTCGACCAGGCCCTGATCCGACTGGGTGACGCGGCCGAGCTGTCGGCGGTGATCCGCGCCGCGCTGCAGGAGCTTGGCCGGTGAGCGACGAACGCATTATCTCGCCCGAGCCTGCACCCGGTGAGACCTATGACCGCGCCCTGCGGCCACAGAGCCTGTCGGACTTCGTCGGTCAGGAGCAGGCCAAGGGCAATCTGAAGGTTTTCATCGAGGCGGCGCGCGGGCGCGGCGAGGCGATGGACCACGTCCTGCTGTTCGGCCCGCCGGGGCTGGGCAAGACAACGCTTGCCCAGATCGTGGCGCGCGAACTGGGCGTGGGTTTTCGGGCCACCAGCGGACCGATCCTGGCCAAGGCGGGCGACCTGGCGGCCATTCTGACCAACCTCGAGCCGCGCGACGTCCTGTTCATCGACGAAATCCACCGCCTGGCCCCGACGGTGGAGGAGATCCTCTATCCGGCGATGGAGGACCACGTCCTGGACCTGATCATCGGCGAGGGCCCCTCGGCGCGCTCGGTGCGGATCGATCTGGCGCCCTTCACCCTGGTCGGGGCGACGACGCGGGCGGGACTGCTGGCGACCCCATTGAGGGACCGGTTCGGCATTCCCCTTCGGCTGGAGTTCTATACGCCCGAGGAACTGGTTCGCGTCATCACCGGGGCCGCCCGCAAGATGGGCGCGCCGATCGATGACGAGGGCGCGCGCGAGATCGCCAGCCGGTCACGGGGCACCCCGCGCGTGGCGGGGCGGCTGCTCCGCCGCGTCCGCGACTTCGCCGGGGCCGAGGGCGCGCCCGTCATCGACCGCATCGTCGCCGCCCGCGCGCTCAGCCGACTGGAGATCGACGAGGCGGGTCTGGACGCCAACGACCGCCGCTTCCTCAAGGCCCTGATCGAGAACTACGGCGGCGGGCCGGTCGGCATGGACACCCTGGCGGCCGCCATCGCCGAGGCCCGGGACGCCGTCGAGGATGTGATCGAGCCCTATCTGCTGCAGCAGGGCTTCATCCAGCGCACGCCGCGCGGTCGCATGGCGTGTGCCAAGGCCTATGCCCATCTGGGTCTGGCGGAGCCTCCCAAGCCGGCGGGAGCGCCCGACCTGTTCGGAGGGTAAAGATGAGCGACACGCCGACCTCCGGCCGGTTCGACGGGCGCGATCACCTGCTGCCCGTGCGCGTCTATTATGAGGACACCGACTTCACCGGCGTCGTCTATCACGCCAACTACGTTCGCTATTTCGAGCGGGGGCGATCCGACTTCCTGCGCGCCATCGGCATCGGCCATGCCCAGCTGCTGGAGGGCGAGGCGCCGATGGCCTTCGTGATCGCGGAGATGAAGCTCGCCTTCGTCCGGCCCGCCCGAATCGACGACGCCCTAATCGTGCGGACCCGCTATGACGCCGTGAAGGGTCCCCGCCTGATGATCTCGCAGGTCATCGAGCGGGACGGAGAGGCGCTCTGTCGCGCCGACGTCACCGCCGTCTGCATCCATCTGGACGGCCGGCCCAGACGTCCGACCCGGGCCCTGGTGGAGGCCGTGACGCCGTGGCTGGCGTCGAACGCATCCAACCAGGGGTGAGTCATTCCCGCCACAGAGCTCCGGTCGTCAGGTTCCGACGCGCGCTGCTAACGACTCCCAGCCGGAACCTGCCTTAGAAGGGCCACGGGCGGTCGTTCGATAGACCGTGCTGCGCGAAAGAGGACCCCTGGATGACCGCCGAAGTCGCCGACGCCAACCTGTTGAACCCGGTCCACCTGTTCATGGCCGCCGATTGGGTGGTCAAGTCGGTGATGATCGGCCTGGCCGTCGCATCCGTCTGGTCGTGGACCGTGATCATCGACAAGGCGTTCCGCTTCACCGCCCTGAACCGTCAGGCCGACGCGTTCGAACGCGAAATATCCTCGGGTCGGTCGCTAGAGGATGTCGCCGCCCAGGCCGGGCCGGAGCCGACACACGCTCTGCCGCGCATGCTGGTGATCGCCCTGTCGGACTGGCGCGAAACCCGGTCCAAGGGACCGCTGACGGACACCCAGGGTAATCTGCTGATCACCCGCATCGACCGGGCGCTGGATTCGCTGATCGCCCGCGAGGGCCAGCGGATCGAGGAGGGGCTGGGCGTTCTCTCGGTGGTCGCCACCGCCTCGCCCTTCATCGGCCTGTTCGGCACGGTCTGGGGCATCATGAACGCCTTCGGCGCCATCGCGGCGGCGGGCAACACCAATCTGACGACCGTGGCCCCCGCCATCGCCGAGGCCCTGTTCGCCACGGCCGTGGGTCTGGCGGCGGCCATCCCGGCCTATATCGCCTACAACAAATTCTCCATCGACGCGGGCAAGTTCACGGGCCGGCTGGAGAGCTTCGCCGATGACCTGCAGGCAGCCGTCGCGCGCCGGCTGGGCGGCGGGGGCACGCCCGTCGCGCCGCCCCCGCCCCCGCCCCCGCCCTCGGCGGACCTCGGCTTCCGGCGGAGCGTCTGAGCCATGGCGATGGGCGGCGCTGGCGGTGGACATGTCCGGGGACGGCGACGTCCCAGGAAACGCCCTCTGTCCGAGATCAACGTCACGCCCCTGGTGGATGTGATGCTGGTGCTGCTGATCATCTTCATGATCTCGGCGCCGCTGCTGACCGTGGGCGTGCCGGTGGAACTGCCCAAGACCGAGGCCAGCGCGGTCGAGACGGACCAGCCGCCGGTCACCGTCTCGATCGACGCCGAGGGTGCCATCTTCGTCCAGAGGGACGAGACGGCCTATGACGCCCTGACCGAAAGGGTCGCCGATGCGGCGGGAGACACGGATCGGGAAGAGCTTTCGGTCTTCGTCCGTGCCGATGGGCGAGCCCCGTATCAGGCCGTGGCACGGGTCATGGCCCGGCTGTCCGCGGCCGGCTTCACCAAGCTGAACCTGATCACCGATACCGCCCCGGAGGCGGAAGGCTGAGGCATGGCGGCGCGGGCTCCTTCCCCGGCGATCCTCGGTGCCGTCCTGCTGCACGCGGGCGTCGCCGCGCTGTTCCTGATCGCGCCCCGGGCCGAGCGCGAGCAGATCACGCCGATCATGACCTCGGTGCCCGTGTCGATCGTCTCGTCGCAGGTGGTCGAGGCCGCCGCCGCCGACAATCCGTCCGAGGAGTTGGTGACGGAGGACGCCGCGACCGCGCCGCCGGAGACGGTCGAACCCGAGCCGGCCCCGCCTGAGCCGACGCCCCCTGCACCGACCCCTCCCGCCCCGCGTCCGGCACCGACCCCACGGCCCACGCCACCGCGTCCGACGCCGCCCCGGCCGTCCCCCCCGGTCCCGACGCCGCCTCGACCGACGCCGCCGCGTCCGACGCCTCCGCGCCCCACGCCGCCTCGTTCCACCCCGACGCAACCGACCGCGCCTTTGGACCTCGATGCTCTGGCCGGTCCGCGCCGTCCCGCGCCCACCCCAGGCCCTCGCGCGCCGACGGGCCAGCAGGGGCAAGGCCAGGCTGCGCAAGCGACGGGGCCGCAGATCACCGCCATCTTCAACCAGGTCTATCCGAACTGGACCCTGCCCTGCGACATCCCCGGCGCGGATCAGCTCAGGATCGAGATGGACGTCACCCTGTCGGCCGACGGTCGCATCACAGCGGGGCCGACACTCAGGAACGCGCGCTCCGATGCGGTCTACCGCGCGGCTGCGGACGGGGCATTGAGAGCGCTCCGCCAGACCGCCCCGTTCGACGTTCCGCAAGGCTTCCCCGGCGGTCCGTTCCGTCCGACGTTCAACACCGAGCGGGCGTGTCGCAATCGTTGATCAGCCCTGACCGATGCCTGACGGTGCCCCCGGCAAACCTTGCCGTCCCAAATCTCGCCCCAATCCGCGCCAAGCTGGCGTTTGTCACACGGCCCATGGATAAGGGCCGGGACCTCTCGCCTTCGACGACCCGGAGCCCTCGATGCGTCTGAATCTGCTTCTCACCACGGTGTGCGTGCTCGGTCTCGCCGCGACCTCCCTGGTGCAGGCCCAGAGCGCGACGCAGAGCCTGAACGGCGGCCCGTCGCAGCAGCAGGCGCGCCAGCAGCCGGCGCAGGACGGCGGCCCGATCGAGGTCGAGATCGACCAGGGCGTGCTGCGTCCCTTCCAGATCGCCGTCGCCCCTTTCAGCGGCCAGAACGGGGCCTCGATCGCCGAGGTCCTGTCGGGCGACCTGCGCCGCTCGGGCTTCTTCGAGCCGATCAATCCGGCCAGCTTCATCGAGACGGGCCTGACCCTGGCCAATGCGCCGAACTTTCCGCAGTGGACCCAGATCGGAGCCCAGGCGGTGCTGTACGGCTCCGTCACGCCGCGTCCGGACGGGCGCAACGACGTGGGCTTCCGGCTGTACGACCCGTACCGCCAGTGCCAGCTGGTCAGCTACAACTTCACCGCCACGCCCGAACAGTGGCGCCGCATCGCTCACAAGATCGCCGACGTCGTCTATCAGCGGATGACCGGCGAGGGCGGGGTGTTCGACACTCGCATCGTCTATGTCGCCGAGAGCGGGACCGAGCTGAACCGCCTGTCGCGCCTCGCGATCGTGGATCAGGACGGATACAACCCCGTCTTCCTGACCGACGGCTCGGAGATCATCCTGACGCCGCGCTTCTCGTCCAACCCGGACGAGATCGTCTATATGGCCTTGGGCGAGGACTACAGCCGCATCTACCTCTACAACCTGACCACGGGTCGCCGCGAGAACCTGGGCGAGTTCGACGGTCAGCCCCTGGCCCCCCGCTATTCGCCCGACGGGTCCAAGGTCGCCTTCTCGATCATCCGGGGCGGCAACACCGACGTCTATGTCATGGATCTGCAGACGCGGCGGCTGTCGCGCCTGACCAGCGACCCGGGCATCGACACCTCGCCGTCGTTCAACCCGGACGGCACGCGGCTGGTGTTCAACTCCGACCGGTCGGGCACGCCGCGCCTGTATGTGATGAACGCCGACGGCTCGGGCCAGCGGCCCATCTCGCGCGGCGGCGGCAGCTATACCGCCCCGGCCTGGAGCCCGCGCGGCGACCTGATCGCCTTCACCAAGTCGGGCGGCGGCCAGTTCGGCATCGGCGTCATGGCCCCCGACGGGTCGGGCGAGCGGATGCTGAGCCGCAGCTACTTCGAGGAAGGCCCGTCCTGGGCGCCCAACGGTCGCTATCTGATGTTCTCGCGCCAGACGCGGGGCGGAAACACCAATCTGTGGATGGTCGACCTGTCGGGCCGAGTCATCGCCCAGTCCGGATATCAGGGCCGGGGCTCGGACCCAGCCTGGTCGCCCCTGCTGGACGAGACCTCCGCCAACCTCGGCACCGGCGGTCCCGACGCCTGCGATACCTGATCATTCTTTGACGAACACCCCTTGAGCCGACACGCTATGCTGATCCGTGACGGCCTCGCCCGACGCACACAGGAGATGATCCGATGATGACCGCATCCCGCACCGCCAAGGTCGCCCTGATCGGGCTCGCCGTCGTGGCCATGGCCGCCTGCGCCCCGCGCCGCCCTGTCACCGGCGCGACCGGGGACACGGGGACAGGGACGAACGTTCCAGCCTATCCCGGACCGGGCACCGGCGGGATCGAGGGCTCGGGCGTGGGCGCCGGCGCGCCGGGCTCGGCCCAGGACTTCGTCGTCAACGTCGGCGACCGCATCTATTTCGACCTCGACAGCTATCAGGTCAGCCCCGAGGCCTATCCGCGCCTGGACGCCCAGGCTCAATGGCTGCAGCGCTACCCCCAGGTCACGGTGCGGATCGAGGGCAATGCCGATGAGCGCGGCACGCGCGAGTACAACCTGGCGCTGGGAGCTCGCCGGGCGGAATCGATCCGCAACTATCTGATCGAGCGCGGCGTCTCGGCCGGCCGGATCGACACCATCAGCTTCGGCAAGGAACGCCCGATCGCCCAGGGCTCCAGCGAGGAAGCCTGGGCTCGCAATCGCAACGGCCACACGGCGATCGCGTCGGGCGCGAACTAGGTCCCACCTCGACGCCCCATCTTGCCGCCTGTTGTGCAGCGCGTCACACTGACGGCTGAGTTGGCCTGGGGGCGACCATGGTGGATATCGACGCAGCGGGCGGTGCGGCGACCGGCGGGCTGATCGGTGCGGCGATCGAGAAGCCGACCGGCCGCGCCGGCGATCATCACGATGTCTGTTCGGACTGCGGCGAGTCCGTTTCGGGCAAGTTCTGCTCGAACTGCGGCCAGCCGACCCATGTGCATCGCAGCCTGCTGCATCTGGGCGAAGAGTTGCTGCACGGCGTCATGCATTTCGACGCCCGCATCTGGCGCACCCTGCCGCTGCTGCTGCTCAACCCCGGCCGGCTGACCCGTGAATGGATCGCAGGCAAGCGGACCCGCTATGTCTCGCCGTTGGCGCTGTTCCTGTTCACCGTGTTCCTGATGTTCTTCCTGCTGAGCTTCGGCGGTAGCGGGGAGGGGCCCATTCAGGTCGCGACCCTGGACGAGCGGATCGCCGATGCCCAGCAGGATGTCGTGGACGCGCGCGCCGAACTGGCCGAAGCGCGGATCAAGGCCGCGGCCGGCGAGCCGGGGGCCGCCGGCGTCGTCGCCGGCATGGAGGCCGCCCTCGCTGGTGTCGAGGGCCAGTTGGCATCCCTGCAGGAGGCCAAGACCGCCGGTCCACGCGCCGACGGTTTCGCGCCAGGCAGTTGGCAGGCGAGCATGGCCGACGCCGTCGAGGACGGAAACGTCACCATCGGGGTAGGCGACAAGAAGTTCCAGGAGAAGATCCTGCACAAGCTCGCGAACCCGGAGTTCGCCTTCTACAAGGTCCAGCAGACGCTCTATAAGTTCGCCTTCCTGCTGGTGCCGCTGTCGATCCCGTTCGTGTGGCTGCTGTTCGTCTGGAAGCGGGGCTTCACCTGGTACGACCATGGGGTGTTCGTGCTGTACTCCCTGACCTTCATGGCCATCCTGACCATGGCGGTCGCGGGGCTGGGGCGGCTCGGGGCCTTCGGCGGAACGGTGGGATCGATCCTATCCCTGACCGTGCCGGTCCACATGTTCGCCCAGCTGAAGGGGACCTATGGGCTGGGCTGGTTCTCGGCCCTTTGGCGGACCTTCTTCCTGATGCTGTTCTGCACCTTCACCATCACCTTGTTCCTCGTCGGGATCATCTTCCTGGGTCTCGGCTCCTGACGCCTTGCGGCGGCCCCAAATCGGTGGAACCTGTGGCGGCATGAAAAGACGCCTGACCTTTCGGACCCTCGCGCTCGCCGCCGTCGCCACAGGCGTGATCGGCGGCGCTGTGGTCGCCCAGACCCAGCCCCTGCCCGCCATTCAGTGGGACGTGCGTCGCCTGGACAACCTGGACCGCAATGTCCGCCGTCTGGAGCGCGCGATCACCCAGCGAAACGCCCAGGGTGAGCCGGTCCTGGTGGAGTCCGACCCGGAGCTCGTCGCCCTCCAGGGGCGGGTCTCGCAGATGGATCGCCGTCTGCAGGACATGGAGCAGACGGTCCAGCGGGTGAACGGCGACTTGGAACGCCTGACCTTCCAGCTGGACGAGAGCGACAGCGACAACGCCGCCCTGCGCGCCCGTCTCGCCGACGCCGAGGGCCGACTGCGAACCATCGAGCAGACGCGCGAGGCCGAGGAAGCCGCCGCCCGGGAGGCCGAGGAGGCCGCAACGCGGTCTCCGACGGGGGACGCCGTCGCCGATCTCGCCGCTGCGCGAGCGCTGCTGGCGACAGACCCGGCACGGGGCCGGGCGGCCCTGGAACTCGTCGCCTCGACCTGGGCCGACACGCCGTCCGGCCGCGAGGCGGTCTGGCGCATCGGCGACGTCATCCGCGCCGGCGGCGACCAGGCCGGAGCTGTGCAACAGTACGCCACCGCGCTCCAGGGCTGGCCGACTGCGCCCTGGGCCGGCGAGGTCACGCTCAAGCTGGCGCGCGGCCTGGAGGCGACCAACCGTGATGCCCAAGCCTGCGCGGCGCTGGGTGAATACGATAGACGCTATGCCGCCAGCTCCACGCCTGCCCTGCGCCAGATCGCGGTCGACACTCGAACCCGGGCGGCCTGCCGCTGAGCCCGGGCGACCCGGTCGCCGATCTTGAACGCCGGGTTCTCGCGCGGCTGGACGTGCGGCTGGATCGACAGGCGGCTCACCCGATCGCCCTGGCATTGTCCGGAGGCGGGGACTCGCTGGCCCTGCTGGAGATCGCAGCGATCTGGGCGCGTCGCGCGAGCCGCCCACTGCTCGCTGTCACGGTCGACCACGGACTGAACCCCGATGCCGCCGACTGGTCGCGGCTCTGCGAGGCGGCGGCGCGGGCTGTCGGCGCCGACTGGGCGTCTCGCCGCTGGGAGGGACCAAAGCCGACCACAGGCCTGCCCGCCGCCGCCCGCCGCGCCCGCCATGCCCTGATCGCCGAGGCCGCCCGCGAGGCGGGGGCCCGCGTCGTGCTGTTTGGCCACACCGCCGACGACGTCGCCGAGGGCGACTGGATGCGAGCGCGCGGATCGACACTGGGCGGTCTTCGCGAATGGTCGCCCAGCCCGGCCTGGCCCGAGGGGCGCGGGCTAATGCTGCTGCGTCCCATGCTGGAAGAGCGTCGTGAGGCTTTGCGCCAGCTGCTGCGGGCGCGGGGCAGGGAATGGATCGAAGACCCGGGGAATGCGGCATACGGGCGAGGGCGAGCGCGCACTAGCTTGCGCGAAATGACGGAAGGACACCGAGTGGGCGCATCGAACGCGGGGTCCTCTCCGCGTGGGGCCATCGAGCGCCCCGCGCTCGGGACTGCCCGTCCGCTCGCTCTCGGCGAGGGATTCGAGGGAGTGATCCGCCTGGCCCCAACACTCCTTTGCGCCGCCGGGCACGATCGCCTGCCGCGCGCGGAACGGCTCGAGGCGCTCGAGGCGCGGCTGGCCAAAGGCGAACCCTTCACGGCCAATCTCGCCGGTGCTCGTATCGAGGCAACGCCTCAGCGCGTGCGGGTCACCCGAGAGGCCGGCGAGCTGCGTCGCGTTTCGCAGCGGCGGCTGACGCTCACCCCGGATTGCCCCGCCGTCTGGGACGGCCGCTATGAGATCACCTCCGGTGACGACGGTTGGAGCGTCGTTCCGGCTCTCGGCCGTCTGGCTCAGCTGTCGGTCGCCGATCGCGCGGTTGTCGCCCATTCGGCCCCGGCGGCGCGTGGAGCCCTGCCGGTCCTGATCCGGGACGGTGGGACCAGCCCGGTTCTTGCATGGCGGGCGGCCAGGGTCCTGAACCTCGCGCCGCGTCGCCTGTCGCTGGCTCTGGGCGAAACGACGCAGGAAACGGACCTGACGCGAACCGTGCATGGCGAAACGCCGCCGTCTGACCTATTTTGACTCCGACTGAGTGAAACC
The DNA here is from genome assembly GCA_947475735.1 of Caulobacteraceae bacterium. Classification (GTDB taxonomy): domain Bacteria; phylum Pseudomonadota; class Alphaproteobacteria; order Caulobacterales; family Caulobacteraceae; genus Brevundimonas. The sequence goes on along the minus strand of CANJLQ010000016.1, from coordinate 34,146 downwards.
CATGCCGGCACGGTGGCCGGCGACGAGGACTTCTAACCGATGAACCTTCGCAATCTGGCCATCTGGGGCGTGATCATCCTGGGCCTTCTGGCGGTCTATGCCGCCGTCAGCCAGAACGGTGGGACCCTGCCGGGTCAGCCGGCCGGCGCCGCGTCGCAGGCTCGGCCCCAGCCGATCACCTATTCGCAGCTGGTCACGGCGACCGAGGCCCGTCAGATCAAGTCCGTGTCCGTGCGCGGCGACCAGATCACGGGCGTCTATCAGAACGACACCCGCTTCACCTCCACCACCCCCTATCCGAACGAGGGTCTGATCGAGACCATCCGCGCCTCGGGCGCCCAGGTCGACGTCAAGACGACGCGCCAGGCCTGGTGGCAGGGGTTGCTGGTGGGCCTGCTGCCCATCCTGCTGCTGGTCGGCGTCTGGATCTTCTTCATGCGCCAGATGCAGGGCGGGGCGCGCGGGGCCATGGGCTTCGGCAAGTCCAAGGCCAAGCTGCTGACCGAGCACAAGGGGCGCAAGACGTTCGAGGACGTCGCCGGCGTCGACGAAGCCAAGGAAGAGCTTCAGGAGGTCGTCGACTTCCTCAAGGACCCCGGCAAGTTCCAGCGTCTGGGCGGCAAGATTCCCAAGGGCGCTCTGCTGGTCGGACCTCCGGGCACCGGCAAGACGCTGCTGGCCCGCGCGGTCGCCGGTGAGGCCGGCGTGCCCTTCTTCTCGATCTCGGGCTCGGACTTCGTCGAGATGTTCGTCGGCGTCGGCGCCAGCCGCGTGCGCGACATGTTCGAGCAGGCCAAGAAGAATGCTCCGTGCATCATCTTCATCGACGAGATCGACGCCGTCGGTCGTCACCGGGGCGCGGGCCTCGGCGGCGGCAATGACGAGCGCGAGCAGACGCTGAACCAGCTGCTGGTCGAGATGGACGGGTTCGAGGCCAATGAGGGCATCATCCTGATCGCCGCGACCAACCGTCCGGACGTCCTGGACCCGGCCCTGCTGCGTCCCGGTCGCTTCGACCGCCAGGTGGTGGTGCCCAACCCCGACGTGTCCGGCCGCGAGCGCATCCTGCGCGTCCACATGAAGGACGTGCCCCTGGCCGCCGATGTGAACGTCAAGACCATCGCGCGCGGCACGCCGGGCTTCTCGGGCGCCGATCTGGCCAACCTGGTCAATGAGGCGGCGCTGATGGCGGCCCGCAAGGACCGTCGCATGGTCACCCATCGCGACTTCGAGGACGCCAAGGACAAGGTCATGATGGGCGCGGAGCGCAAGTCGATGGCCATGAACGAGGAAGAGCGTCGCCTGACCGCCTATCACGAGGGTGGCCACGCCATCGTCGCCATGAACGTCAAGATGGCCGACCCGGTGCACAAGGCGACCATCGTTCCGCGCGGACAGGCGCTGGGCATGGTGATGCAGCTGCCGGAAGGCGACCGCTACTCCATGAAGTACCAGCAGATGATCGATCGCATCGCCATCATGGCCGGCGGCCGCGTGGCCGAGGAGTTGATCTTCGGCAAGGAGAACATCACCTCGGGTGCCTCGTCCGACATCCAGCAGGCGACCAAGCTGGCCAAGCGCATGGTGACCCAGTGGGGCTTCTCCGACGTGCTGGGCACGGTGGCCTATGGCGAGAACGAGCAGGAGGTCTTCCTCGGACACTCGGTCGCGCGCAGCCAAAACATCTCGGAAGAGACCGCGCGGATCATCGATTCGGAGGTCAAGAAGCTGGTCACGTCCGGATGGGATGAGGCCCGCGAGATCCTGACCCGCAAGGCCGACGACCTCGAAAAGCTGGCTCAGGCCCTGCTCGAGTACGAGACCTTGTCGGGCGAGGAGATCAAGGACCTGCTGGAGAAGGGCGCAGCCCCGAACCGGGACGAGAACAACTTCCCCAACGCCGGCCCTTCGGTGTCGGTGCCGGTCACGCCGGTGTCGGAAGGCGTCACGGTGGTGGCTTCGGAAAGCCACCCGACCGCCCACTAGTCAGACCCAGAAATGCCCGCCCGGTTCGCCGGGCGGGCATTTCACTATCAGACCTGTTTGCATACCAAACATGTCTATGATAGCTCGTCATCCATCGAATGGAGGGCGTGATGACAAGTGTAACGAATGGGCCGACGGACCGGCTGCATGGCCTCGACGCCCTGAGGGGCGGCGCGCTTTTGCTGGGCGTCGTCCTGCACGCCTCGATGGCCTACATCCCCGCGCCGATCTGGATCGCCACCGACGCGCAGACGTCCCAGGGGGCCAGCCTGATCTTCTTCGCCATCCATCTGTTCCGGATGACGACCTTCTTCCTGATCGCGGGGCTCTTCGGAGAGATGATGCTGGGCCGCATGGGCTGGTTGCGGTTCGCCAAGGACCGGCTCAACCGCATCGGCGGGGGCTTGTTCGGCCTGTGGTGGCTGGTGTTTCCGGCGATCATTGCGGTCCTGCTGTGGAAGGTGGCCATCGATAACGGCGGCACCCTGCCGACGGATGGACCGCCGCCACCGCCTCTGACGCTCGAAACCTTTCCCCTGACCCACCTCTGGTTCCTGTGGGTGCTGCTGATCTTCTATGTCGTCCGGTTGGCGCTGCACGCCCTGACGGCGGCTGACCCGAGCGGCCACCTCGGCCGCTTCGCCGATCGGATCGCCGGCCTCCTGATCGGCCCGTGGAGCCCGGCCGTGCTGGCCGCGCCCGTCGCGCTCGCCTTCTGGGCGCGGCCTGACTGGATCGTCTTCTTCGGCGTGCCGACGCCGGACACCGGCCTGGTCCCCAACGCCGTGGCCGTGACCGCCTTCGGTTTGGCGTTCGCGACCGGGGCCCTGCTGAACCGCCGCCGAGACCTTCTGAGCCGCATCGTCAGCGCGTGGCCGGTGTTCGCCGTCGTGGCCCTGGCGACCGGTGCCGCGGCCCTTTACCTCGCCGGGGGTCCGGGCCCGCGCCTGACGGCCGTCAGCGACCCGGAGATGAAGCTGACCTCAGCCTGGACCTATGCGATCGCCATGTGGTCCGCCACCTTCGCCGTGATCGGCCTGGCTCTGCGCTTCGCCTCGGGCCACAGCGCTGTGCGGCGCTATCTCGCCGACGCCTCCTACTGGGTCTATATCGTCCATCTGCCGCTGGTGATGGCGGCGCAGGTCCTGCTGCTGGCCCAGCCCTGGCCGTGGTTCGCCAAGCTGGCGGCGGTGCTGGTCGGCGTGATGGCGGTCAGCCTGCTGAGCTACGAACTGCTGGTCCGCCATACCTACATCGGCTCCTGGCTGAACGGACGGCGCGTCCCGTGGCGAAAGGCCCGCCCCTCGACCGCGCCCATCGCCGCTGAGTAGCTTGCCAAGACCGACCGGCTCGTCCACCCGAGGGGCGAGCCGGCTCCCGGAGAGACCCATGCCTGCCAAACCCCGTCTGCATTCGCCCGAGGACGACCTCGCCTTCATGCGCGCGATCGTCGAGGGCGGCGGCCGACCGCCGATGACCCTAGCGATCTGCTACCTCGCCGGCGGACTGCTGTACGGGCTTCAATGCCTGTTCCACGTCGGCCAAGCGGCGGGCCTGATCGACTGGCCCGATATCGCCAACCTGGCCTTCGTCGTCGGGATCAGCGTCGCCTTCCTGGCCGTCCTGACCTGGGCGATCCTGAGGGACCGCAAGGCCGGACCGGCCAATCGCGGTCCCCTGGCGACGCGCACCCTCAGCGCCGCCTTCAGCGCGACGGGCATGGCCAATACCGCCGTGATCATCATCTTCGCGGTGGGGGCGGCGCGGGATCAGGATTTCGCGATCTGGCTCTATTACGCCGCCATCGTCTTCGCGCTGCAGGCGGCCGCCTGGTACATGGCCTGGACCCTGAAACGGCAGGGCTGGATGCTGGCGACGGCGCTGGGCGGGTGGGTTACGGCGGTGGCGCTGGGCCTGCTGGTGCGAGATCCCCTGTGGTACCTCGGCGTCTGTACCGTCGCCCTGTTCGCCCTGTTCGCCCTGCCGGGCTGGGTGATGTTCCGCGACGCCCGGGCGGGGACCTGAGCGTCGATGGGGCTGGCCGATCTCGGCAGGATCGACGACGTCATCCACGGCCGCCTGCGGCTGGGGATCATGGTCTATCTGGCTGACGTCGAGGCCGCCGACTTCACCGAGCTGAAGACCGTGCTTGAGGCGACCCAGGGAAATCTGTCGGTCCACCTCAAGAAGCTCGAAGAGGCGGGCTATGTCGCCATCGACAAAAGCTTCAAGGACAACAAGCCCCTGACCCGCGTGACCCTCACCGCCGCCGGCCGGTCCGCCTTCGCCGCCTACCTGGAAGCCTTGGGGCGGTTGATCGGGGGCAAGGCATGAGCGTCCGTCCGCGCGTCATGGGCATCGTCAACGTGACGCCCGACAGCTTTTCGGACGGCGGCCTGCATGCGACGGCGGAAGGCGGCCTGGCACAGGCGATGCGATTGATCGGCGACGGGGCCGATATCCTCGACATCGGCGGCGAGAGCACCCGCCCGGGGGCAGACCCGGTTTCGGCCGACATCGAGATCGCCCGGGTCGTGCCGGTCATCGCCGCCGTTCACGCGCGCTGGCATGGACCCATCAGCATCGACACCATGAAGCCCGAGGTCGCGCGCGCCGCCCTGGCGGCGGGGGCCACGATCTGGAACGACGTCACCGCCCTGACCTTCTCGCCCGACAGTGCGGCGGTCGCCGCCGACCTGGGGTGCGAGGTGGTGCTGATGCACATGCTGGGCGAGCCGCGCACCATGCAGGTCGAGCCGCTGTATGACGACGTCGTGGCCGAGGTGGCCGACTTTCTGGTCGCCCGCGCCGAGGCGGCCGTGGCGGCCGGGGTGGCGCGCGAGCGGATCACGCTGGATCCCGGCATCGGCTTCGGCAAGACGGTGGAGCACAACCTGGCCCTGATCGCCCACCTCGACCGGTTGGCGGCGCGGGGCTTTCCCGTGCTGCTGGGGGCCAGCCGCAAGCGGATGATCCGCAACATCGACCCGTCCGCCGCCGAGGCGACCGACCGGCTGGGCGGCTCGATCGCCCTGGCGCTGGAGGGGGCCCGGCGGGGGGCCGTCATCGTGCGGGTTCATGACGTCCGCGAGACCGTTCAGGCGCTCAAGACCCAGGCGGCGATTCAGGCCGCGAGCTGACGACGGCTCGGTCCCATGCGCGGTCGATCCCGCGTCGGGCGAGCAGGAGGGCGAACACGGTCGCGGACATGACCCCATAGGCGACCAGCCCCGCCGTCGTCGCCCCAGGCAGGGCCGCCAGCAGCAGGGTGTCGTTTCCGCCCGGCACCAGACTGGCCCCCAGGGCCATCACCGCGCCCCCCAGGACCGACCGCCCGAACGGCACCAGGCGGGGCGGGCGCAGGATGAACGATCGGCGGCGCAGGCCCGACACGATCGCTCCGCCCGACAGAATGGCGAACATGACAAGGCCGAGCGCCCCGGCGGCCATGATCGACATGACACCCCCCGGCAGGGCCAGCCGGATGGCGTCGGCGAGCGTCCATCCCGGAGCGACCGCGAACAGCACGGCGCCCGAGACGCCCAGAACCACCATGGCGGTCCTCCAGGTCCAACGGCCGTCCCCGCCCTTGTCGCCGAGCATCCGCATGGCCCACCAACCGATCCAGAGAAGGACTCCGAAGATGACGAGGACCAGAAGGGCGACCTCGGAGGGGTGGCCCAGCATGTTCGCCTGCGCGTCCGGCGCGGACAGGCCAAGGCGGTCGCCGAGGACGAAACCCGCCGCCAGACCGATCGGAAGCCCCAGGTAGCTCAACCGGCCATCGCCGATGCGCGAGATGCTGCCGAGGAGGCAGGCCCGATTCATGACCGCGCCGACACCGAGCAGAGTGCCGCCGAGGATCAGGCTCCCGCTGACCACATGGTCCGGTGGCAGGGTCACGACGCCGTTCGTGAACCAGGCCAGCGGGAACCAGACCAGCCCCGCAGTCGCCGCCGCCACCCCGAACCCCAGCAGCATCGTCGGCCGCCGCTCGTCGATCACCTGACGGGCGGCGGTGACGGCGCAGGTCGTGCCCTGGTTGAGGGCATAGCCCATCACGAAGGCGCAGACGGCGGCCAGTCCGGCGAGGCCGATACTCAGGATCATGGCGGCAGGACTCTCCCCGAACAGACGTTTTCGACCAAGGAACAGGAAAGGATACCGGGGCTTGCCCGTCGCCGCGCGGTGTCGCAAGGGACGGCATGCTCGACGATCTCCCCCTCCGGCTCGGCCGCGTCCTGATCATCGCGGGATCGGACAGCGGCGGGGGAGCGGGCGTGCAGGCGGACATCAAGGCCGTGACCACCATGGGGGGCCATGCCGCGACCGCGATCACCGCGATCACCGTTCAGAACACCCTGGGGGTTCACGGCGTCCACCCCCTGCCGTTGGACCTGATCGAGGCCCAGGCCCGGGCGGTTCTGGACGACATCGGCACCGATGCGATCAAGACCGGGATGCTGGGCTCGGTCGCGGTGGTCGAGCGGGTCGCGGCCATTCTCGACACGACGTCGGCTCCCGCTGTCGTCGATCCGGTCATGGTGGCCAAGGGCGGAGCAGTCTTGCTGGACGAGGACGCCGTCGAGGCCGTGCGGCGGCTGATGGTGCCCCGCGCCGCCCTGCTGACGCCCAATGCGCCCGAGGCCGAGGCCCTGACGGGGGTTTCCGTCGCAGATCTGGACGGCCAGCGCCGAGCGGGGGAGGCGCTGCTCGCCATGGGCGCTCGCGCGGTCCTGATGAAGGGCGGTCACGTCGCCGGCCCCACCGTCGTCGACCTGCTGATGACCGCTTCGGGCGAGACGATGATGGAGGGGCCGCGCATCGAGACGACCTCGACCCACGGCACGGGCTGCACCCTGGCCAGCGCCATCGCGGCCGGTCTGGCCCGGGGCCAGCCGATGGAGACGGCGGTGGCGCAGGCTTGGGCCTATGTCGCTGAAGCCATCCGACGCGCGCCGGGGCTGGGCGGGGGTCACGGGCCGTTGGACCACGGCTGGCCGTTGCGGGACCGGCGATGAGCGCGGACCTGCAATCCCGTCTGGTGGAGATCGTCCGAGCCGATCCCGACCTCATGCATGTTCTGTCCACGGCGCGGTCCCTGGCCCTGCCCGACTGGCGGATCTTCTCCGGGGCCGTCTATCAGACCGTCTGGAACGCGCTGGGGGCCCGCCCGGTGGGGTACGGCCGAAAGGACTACGACCTCGGCTATTTCGATCCGGACACATCCTGGGACGCCGAGGACGTCATCATCCGGCGCGTCGCCGAAGCCTTCGATGAACCCTTCCGGAGCCAGGTCGAGGTTCGCAATCAGGCCAGGGTCCACCTCTGGTTCAAGGACCGCTTCGGCGAGGACTATGCGCCCTTGTCGGGCACCGACGAGGCGCTCGGCCGGTTCGTCGCCCCGGCCTTCGCCGTCGGGGTCCGCCTGGAGCCTGACGACACGATCTCGGTCGCCGCGCCCTTCGGCCTCCAGGACGTCTTCGACCGTGTGATCCGCCCCAACCCCGACCGGCCGCTGGCCAAGGGCTGGGATCGCGCGATCGCCAGCGTGATGGCCCGCTGGCCCGAGGTTCGAGCGATCGCGCCCCTCTAGTCGGTGGGCTGGGCGGCCACCGCCCGGGTCAACGCCTCGAACAGTTCGTCGCCGGAGTAGGGTTTCCTCAGCAAGGGCCAGGCGGCCCCGGACAGGTCGGCGTCCACGTCGTCCCCGGCATATCCGGACGCGAGCAGGATGCGCAGCGTCGGATAGAGGGCGGCAGCCCGGCGCGCCAGGTCGATCCCGGACATGCCGCCGGGCATGACCACATCGGTCAGCATGATGTCGAACCGGCCGTTCTCCAACTGCGTCAGCGCCTCTGGCCCATTCTCCGCCGTCGCCACATCCAGGCCGTGGGCGGACAGCAGATCGAGGGCGATCGCCGCGACGCCCGGATCATCCTCGACCAGCAGCAGGCGTCCGGCGGTCGTGGCCGGGGCGGTCGCCGTCGCTGCCGACGGGACCCGGTCCTCAGACTCTCGCCCAGCGGGGGGCAGGTAGATATCGACCGTCGCTCCCTCTCCGGGTTTGGAGTCCAGGCGGACCCCGCCGCCGCTCTGGCGCGCGAAGCCATAGACCTGGCTGAGGCCAAGCCCGGTGCCCTTGCCCACCGCCTTGGTGGTGAAGAAGGGCTCGAACACCCGCCGCATGGTTTCCGCGTCCATGCCCGGTCCCGTGTCGGACACGCTGACGCAGACATAGTCGCCGGGCTGGACGTCTGTGACCTCGCCTGCCTCGATGCGGCAGGTCCGCGTCTGGACGGTGATGGTTCCGCCTTCGTTGGCACCCGCCTCCGCCACGGCGTCGCGGGCGTTGACGATCAGGTTCAACAGCGCGGCTTCGAACTGCGCCGGATCGACGATCACACGCGCCCCGCCGCGCTTCAGCTTCAGCCGGTAGTCGATCGCCTCGCCGACGGCGCGACGCAGCAGGGGGTCGCTCTGGCGGATCAGGGCGTTCAGGTCGACCGGCTCGGGCCGCAGGGTCTGACGGCGCGAGAAGGCCAGCAGCTGGTGCGTCAGCCGCTCGCCTCGCCGGGCCGCCGCCAGGGCCGCCTCGCCCATCTTCTGACGCCGCGCCGCGTCGTCGGGCGAGCGCAGGATCATGTCCAGCGCCCCGATGACGACCGTCAGCAGGTTGTTGAAATCGTGGGCCACCCCGCCCGTCAGGCGTCCGACCGCCTCCATCCGCTGGGCATGCATCAGGTCGGCCTCGGCCTTGGCCTTTTCTGCCAGGGCGTCGCCGACGCGTTCCTCCAGCAGTTCGTTGATCCGCTTCAGGTCATGCTCGGCCTGTTTGGCCTCGGTGATATCCAGATTGACGCCGACATAGCCCTGGAACGCGCCCGAGGCGTCGAACCGAGGCACGCCCTGGCAGCGCAGCCAGCGCGGCCCCAGCTCCGGATGGATCACCCGCACCTGGCCGTCATAGGGCTCGCGCCGGCCGAACGCCTTGCGATAGTCGGCTTCGAACGACGCGAAGTCGGCCGGGGACATCATCCCGGTCCAGCCGCCGGCCAGGGGCTTGTCCATGACCTGGAAGAAGCGGCGGTAGGCCAGGTTGGCGAAGATGACGTCGCCGGAGGTGTCGCCCATCCAGATCGGCACGGGCGCACTGTCGGCCACGGTCCGGAAGCGAGCCTCGGACTCGGCCAGCCGCTGCTCGGCCTGGACCCGGGCGGTGTCGTCGCGAAGCGTCAGCACCGCCCCGATGGAGGCGCCGGTCTCCGTCACCACGGGGCGGGCGTTGCCGACGGCGATGACCTCGGTGCCGTCCGGCCGGCGGATGCGCCAGCGCGCATCGGTGATGGTCTCGCCGGTCCGAACCGCACGGGCCAGTGGCAGCTGATCGGACGGGTAGGGCAGGCCGTCCTCGGTGAACAGCTGATAGGCCTCGGCATAGTCGTCCGGCGTCACGTCCAGCCGCGCCATGCCGTGGTGTCGGCGCGCCGCCTCGTTGACGAAGACGATGGCGCCCTCTGGATCGGTGACGATGACGCCTTCCGCCAGCTGGCTCAAGATCGCGTCGCGCTCGGTCATGGCGGTGGCCAACCGCAGATTGCTTTCGCGGATGTCAGTGACGTCGAACGCGACGCCGACGAACCCGAGCACATGACCGCCTGCCCCCAACCGGGGCCGCGAGAAGGACTTCAGCCAGCGGTATTCGCCGTCGTGGCGCAGGAATCGGGCCTCAAGCGAAAAGGGCTTGCCGGTCGCCTCTCCGGCGACGGAGTCCGCGATGATCCGCGCGTGGTCGTCGGGGTGGATGACAGCGCGCCAGTCGGCCAGCCGCGCCTCCTCGTAGGTGCCGCCGGTGTAGTCGACGTAGGTCTGGTTGACGAAAGCCCGCGTCCGGTCCTGGGCGGTGACCCAGATCAGCACGGGCGCGGTGTCGGCGATGTCGCGGAATCGGGCCTCGCTCTCGCGCAGTTCGGCCTCGGCCCGAGCCCGCTCGACCTCCGACCAGGTCCGGTCGGCGGCGTCCTCGATCAGGGCGATGTCCTCGGCGTTCCAGACCCGCGGCGTGGCGGCGTGGACGTGGAGGAAGGCGCGCATCTCCCCGCCACGGAACAACGGGACCGCGATGAACGCCGCCACTCCTGCCCTCGCCAGGCTGTCCTGGGCGCCTGCGGTTCGTGGATCGCCGACCACGTTCTCGACAGCGACCGTCAGCCCCAGGAACAGTTCGGAGGCGACGAGCCCACCCAGGTCGGCCGCCTGCATCTGACCCGACAAGCTCGGCACGCCCTCGGTCCAATCGGGAGTGAGTTCGATCGTCGTCCGGTCGGACGAAAACTCGCCATAGCCGACCCGTGACACCCCGAGCAGCCGCCCCAGCACGCTCTGGACATGGTCCATGATCGCTTGCGGATCCCCGATTTCACGGGCGCCGTCGCTGAGCTCCAGCAGGAACCTCTGGCGCCGTTCCTGCGCGGCCAGGGCCTCCAGCGCGACCCGGGTCTCAGTTACGTCGAACGACAGTCCGACATAGCCCTGGAACACGCCGTCGCCGTCGAAACGGGGGTTCACCGAAACCCGCATCCAGCGCCAGATCCCGTCGTGCCGCTGAAACCGGCACTCAAAGCTGTAGGGCGAATGGGTCTGTCGCGCTTCGGACTGGACGGCGTTGACGGCGTCGATGTCGTCGGGATGGACCGAGGCCTTCCAGACCTGACCCAGGAAGGTGTCGCCCGGCTTGCCGTAGAAGACTTCCAGCGCTTTGTTGACGAACTGGACATTGCCCGACGCGTCGGTCAGCCAGACGGGCGACGGCGCGGTATCGGCCATCAGCCGAAAGCGTTCCTCGCTTTCACGCAGTGCGGTCTCGGCCGCCTTGGCTTCGGTCACGTCGGTGTGGACCCCGACCCACTCCAGGATCTTGCCGCCAGGCCCCAGGGTCGGGACAGCCCGGATCACGAAGGTCCGGTAGGACCCGTCGGCGGTTTGGACCCGGTGCTGGAAGTCGAAGGAGCGCCGCTCCGCGACCGCGGCCTCCCAGGCTTTGACGGTTGCTTCGGCGTCGTCCGGATGCACGGCGGAGGACCAGCCGTACCCCTGGTACTGCTCACGCGTCTGCCCCGTCAGCGCCGCCCAGCCGGGCTGATCACCTTCCATTCGCCCTTCGAAAGTGTTGGTCCAGACAATGCCCTGGACCGCGTCCACGGCCGTCCGGAACCGGCTTTCGCTTCTCAGCAGCGCCTCGTCGGCGCCTCCGAGGGCGGCGATGGTCTGGTCGAGCCGCCTGACCGTCTTTCGGAGGGACGCCGCGACGAGCGTGCAGAACAGGCCGACGATGATGAAGTTGACCGTCGCGACCCGCCCCATCGTATTGGCGATGCCCGCTCCGACGGCACCCGGCCCGGCCACGACCCAGCCGCCCAGCAGGCACGCGATCGTCGCCACGACGCCCGCGATCCGGCCACCCGTCAGCGCCGCCAGGATGACCGCCGGCAGCAGGATGATGAAGCCCGTGACCGGGCCGTAAAAGGCCTGTGCGGCCCACCGCACAAACAGCGCGGCGGCGGCGAAGCCCAGACCGATCAGAACATTCGCCCACCACGCTTCGGGCCGTGTCCGGGCCAGCCGCGCAAGGATGGCGTCGGGCGTCAAACCCCCGCTCCGACCGTCGCTGACACCCAACCCCATCCCCTGAAACTTCGCGCGCGCGCGAAACCGCAACGCTTTCGCCCGCAACGCGTTCCCTCGACCACGCGACCTCCACCGTAGGGTTGGCGCGAGGCCGATCAGCGCCTAACTGACGCCGGAACGCGTCACACTCAAGGAGACGACCATGACCGCGACGATCGATACTGGGCTGACCAAGGCCGAACGCGTGGACGTGGCCCGCGAGCTGACCAAGGTGCTGGCCGACAGCTTCGCGGTCTATATGAAGACCCACGGCTATCACTGGAACGTCCGGGGGCCCGAGTTCTTCACCCTGCACACCCTGCTGGAGCAGCAGTACCGCGACATCTGGGAGGCGCTGGACGACATCGCCGAGCGGATCCGGGCGCTGGGCGAGTTCGCGCCCCAGGGCTATTCGACCTTCGCCAACCTCACCTCCATCAAGGACGGCGATCCCAGCAAGGACGCGACGGACATGCTCAAGGAGTTGATGCAGGACCACGAGACCCTCATCGCCACCTGCCGCTCGGCCCTGACGTCGGCGGATGACGACGGCGACGACGTCTCTGTCGACCTGTTGACTCAGCGTCTGGCGGCCCATGAAAAGTTCGCCTGGATGCTGCGATCGACCCTCGGTGGCCGCTAAATCGGACCTTCGCGGATCATCGGTCTGAAAACTGCCGCGAACGGCGGCTAGAGGTGGGTTTTCAGGCGTTCATCGCCGTCGTGATCGAGCGTGCATGACCTTCGACCCCGCCAAGGCTCTGGACTGGATCGGCACCAAGGTGCCGGGGCGACGGCTGCTGGCCGCCGCCCCGGCGGCCTTGGCGGCGCTCGGCGTGGCGATGGCGGCGAGTTCGACCGTGCGACCAGACTACGATCGCACCGCTCAGGCGATCGCCCGCCTGACCGGCGGCGACCTGTCGGCACGGGGGTTGGCGATCCTGTCGGGCCGACTGGACCCCGCGCAGCTCGCGCTCGCGATCCGCTTCGACCCGAACGATCCTCAGGCCGCTCCCCTGGGCCTCACGCCGGGTTGGGAAAGTCTGATCCTGGCCGGCAAGCCGGGCTACGAGCTGGGGGTCAATGGTCGCAGCGCGCAACGACTGAACGCCGCCATGCCCGTGGAAATGGGAGCCCTTCGTCCGGCGCGGCCGTTCGTCTTCACGCCAGCCACGGCGGCGGACCGCGCGCGTGCCCTGCGGTGCCTGACCCAGGGCATCTACTATGAGGCGGCGCTGGAAAGCACCAAGGGCCAGGAGGCCGTGGCCCAGGTCATTCTGAACCGCGTGCGCGATCCCAACTACGCCAACTCCGTCTGCGGCGTCGTGTTCGAGGGCGCCGAGCGGGTCACGGGGTGCCAGTTCAGCTTCACCTGCGATGGCTCCCTGTCGCAGCAGCCGGTCGCCTGGGCCTGGAACCGGGCGGCGGTCGTCGCCGAGCGCGCTCTGTCTGGCTATGTCGCCGCCGATGTCGGCACCGCGACCCATTACCATGCCGATTACGTCCACCCCTGGTGGTCGCCGACCCTGGCCAAGATCACCCAGATCGGAGCCCATATCTTCTATCGCTGGAAGGGACTGGCGGGCGAAACCGAAGCGTTCAAGCGCACCTATGCAGGCCGCGAGCCGGTGATCGACGAGGCGCGCTTCTCGCGTCCCCGGTTCCGCGCCCCGGACACCCAGATCGCCGAACTGGACGCCGCCGATGCCCAGATCCTGGCCGACGGCGGGATGAACCTGAGAACGGTCGAGATCGACGGGCGCAGCCGCGTCGTCGGGGTCGCGAGCCTGGGCGGTCGCCGTCCCGCCACCCCCGAGGAGATCGCGGCCATCAACGCCCGCCTGGAGGCTTTCGTGGCCCCGGCGGCGGCTCCAGCCACACCGGTGCCGCCGCCTCCAGGCGTGGTGACCCTGGACGTCGAGGAAGTCGGTCGCCCCGCCTCCTGAACATCGGCCCCTCGTCGACATGCAACGGGTTTCAAGCTCGAGCATTTAACCCCGGTCGGCCTTATGGCCCCGCTTGGAGCCCTTCGTGCCTGCACCCGAACTGCCTGATGAAGAAGCCGAGCGCCTGAAGGCGCTCCATGCCTACGGCATTCTGGACACCAGCCCGGATCACGCGTTCGACGACATCGTCCTGCTGCTGGCCGAAGCGTTCCAGGCGCCGATCGCCCTGGTCAATCTGGTGGACGCCGACCGGGCCTGGTTCAAGGCCGCCTTGGGCACTTCGGGCATGACCGGCAGTCCGCGCGAAGTGTCGTTCTGCGCCCATGCGATCGGGAGTGGCGACGACCAGCTTATCGTGACCGACGCGCTGGCCGATCCCCGCTTCGCCGACAACCCTCTGGTGACCGATGAGCCTGGCTTGCGGTTCTATGCCGGGCGCGTCCTGCGGAGCCCGGATGGTCTCGCGCTTGGGGCCTTATGCGTCCACGACGTCAAGCCGCGTCCCGAAGGCATCACCGATCTGCAAAGCCGGGTTCTGGAAGTCCTGTCACGACAGGTCATGGCCCAGTTCGAGCTGCGCCGCGCCGTTCGAGAGCGCGAGTCCGCCGCTCAGGCCCTGGCCGAGAGCGAGGCCAGGTTCCGTGCCATCGCCGATTCCATGCCGCAGATGGTGTGGTCGACGCAGCCCGACGGTTTCCACGATTATTACAACGCGCGCTGGTACGAGTTCACCGGGGTCCCCGCCGGCTCGACCGATGGCGAGGGCTGGAACGGCATGTTCCACCCCGACGATCAGGAGCGGGCCTGGGCGCGCTGGCAGCACTCGCTGGAAACCGGCGAGCTGTACGAGATCGAGTACCGGCTGCGCCGCAATGACGGCGTCTACCGCTGGACGCTGGGCCGGGCCACGCCCATCCGTGAGGCAAACGGACAGATCACTCGATGGTTCGGCACCTGCACCGACATCGACGACCTGAAGCGTATGGAGCAGGGGAAGGACCTTTTGAGCCAGGAGCTGAGCCACCGGATCAAGAACATCTTTGCGGTGGTGTCAGCGCTTATCGCCTTGTCGGCCCGCGAGCACCCCGAGGCCAAAACCTTCGCCGCGGCGGTGAGGGACCGGATCAACGCCCTGGCGCGCGCCCACGAGTTTGTGCGGCCTCATTCCGAGGTGTCGCGACCCACCGTCGGGGACACGACTCTGCACACCTTCCTGACGGCGCTGTTCAGTCCCTATATCGATGACGCTGGCTCACCCCGTGTCTTCCTGGATGGGGAAGACGCCACATTCGATGATCAGGCCGCCACCTCGGTCGCGCTGCTGTTCCACGAACTGGCCACCAATGCCGCCAAATACGGCGCTCTATCGACGTCGAAGGGGCGCGTGATGTTGCACACCCGCCACGTCGACAATCGCTTCCTTTTGACCTGGACCGAAGTCGGCGGCCCTGAAATCACCGGCCCGCCTACACGATCGGGCTTTGGCTCTTCCCTGGCCTCCCTCTCCGTCGAGGGTCGATTGGGCGGTCGCCTGGAACGACGTTGGCTTCCGACGGGTTTGGTTGTGGAAGCCGACCTGCCCGAGACTGCGCTGTCCCGTCGCAGGGCGGCTTTGAAGATCGCTTGAAACGAAACCGATCCTGTTACGTTCGATACCGTACACGAGAACCGATTCAGAACTGAAGAAGGCCATGACTGCGCGTATCCTGATCATCGAGGACGAGGCCCTTGTGGCCATGGAACTCCGCTTCGTGCTGGAGGACCTGGGTCATGAGGTGATCGCGACCGTGGCCGACGCCAAGTCGGCGCGCGCTATGGCGGCCGAGACTGATATCGATCTGGCTCTGGTCGACATCCACCTCCAGGATGGGCCGACCGGCATCGAACTGGGTCGCGCGCTGGGCCAGGAAAAGGGCGTGACCGTTCTGTTCATGACGGCGAACCCTGGCATGGTGCGCGACGGTGTAGCAGGAACCATCGGGGTCCTGACCAAGCCGACCGACGAGCGGGCGGTTCAGACGGCTGTCGATTATGCTCTGCGGCGACGCCAGGGCCAGCCCGTCGAATATGCCCCGCCGGAGCTGCAGCTGTTCGCGTGAGTGAGTCGTCCATCACTCAACTCCTGTATCGGAGCGAAAGCCTGATCGGTGCGGACAGCGCCCTGCAGATGTCCGACATCCTTGTCGAGGCCCGGCCGAACAATGCTCGCCACGACATCACCGGCGTCCTGACCGGTGTGGGCGGGCGTTTCGTGCAGATCGTTGAAGGCCCGGCCGAGGCGATCGAAAACCTTCTGGCACGGCTGGTGCGGGACGACCGACACCGTGGGCTGACGGTTCTGGAGCGCAGGACGCGGGAGTCTCGCCAGTTCGGCGAGTGGGACATGGTAAGCCCCCGCCTCGCGCCGACTGAACTGGCCCTGATGACCCTGTTGCTCGACGACGATCGCGCGAGTCTCGACGACTATGCGGCGGTTCTGATCTCGGCGGTTCGACATCAGGAGGCGGTGCTGGAGGGACGTCGGCCGCGACACGGGTCCACGACGATCACCCCCGACATCAGGCACCAGTCCAGCCGATCGCCAAAAGGGACGGACTGACCTCGATCGGGGTTAACGACGTCGCACGGTCACCAGGCTCCGATCTTCTCCGCCTCGCGGTGGCTGATCGGGTGATGGGCCTTGGCGTGGTCCTCCTCCGCCAGCAGACGCGACACCTCCAGCGCTGCCATACAACCCATTCCCGCCGCCGTGACCGCCTGGCGGTAGACATCGTCGGTCACGTCGCCGGCGGCATACACGCCCTCGACATTGGTCTGCGTCGTGCCGGCTTTCACCACCAGATAGCCGCCGGCCTTGGTCTCCAGCTGTCCCTGGAACAGCTCCGACGACGGCGCGTGGCCAATGGCGATGAACACGCCGTCGCACGCGCGTTCGTGGGTCTCGCCTGTCCGGGCGTGCCTCAGCCGCACACCGGTGACGTTCGAGGCGACGCCGTCGGACTGGCCGAGGATCTCGTCGACCTGATGGTTCCAGACCACTTCGATCTTGGGATTGGCGAACAGCCGGTCCTGCAGGATTTTCTCGGCCCGAAACTCGTCTTTCCTATGCACCACGGTGACCTTGGCGGCGAAGTTGGTCAGGAACAGTGCCTCCTCGACCGCCGTATTGCCGCCGCCCACCACCACGACCTCCTTGCCGCGATAGAAGAAGCCGTCGCAGGTCGCGCAGGCCGAAACGCCGAAGCCCTGATACCTGGCCTCCGACTCCAGCCCCAGCCACTTGGCCTGGGCGCCGGTCGAGATGATCACCGTTTCGGCCAGGATCTCGGTGCCGGAATCCAGCGTCAGGCGGAAAGGGCGCTGCGACAGGTCGCAGGCCGTCACGATGTCCTCGATGATCTCGGTGCCGACGTGCAGGGCCTGGGCCTTCATCTGCTCCATCAGCCACGGACCCTGGATGGTTTCGGCGAAGCCCGGATAGTTCTCGACGTCCGTGGTGATGGTCAGCTGGCCGCCGGGCTGGATGCCGGCGATGACGATCGGGTTCAGGCTGGCGCGCGCGGCGTAGATGGCGGCGGTCCAGCCGGCCGGTCCGGACCCGATGATGGCGACGCGTGTGGTTCTGGGGGTGCTCATGGGGTCTATTTAGGCGCTGATTCCCGAGGATGCGATGATAGGTTCGCCGCTCGGGCATCGGGAGATACAGGTCATGTCGGGACGCAGTTATGTCGGAGTAGGGATCGCCCTGGGGGTCGCTATCGGCGCAGGGCTGGGCGTCGCGATGGGAAATCTGCCCATCGGGATCGCCGTTGGTCTGGCGCTGGGCGTCGCCATCGGTCTTTCGCTGGATGCGGGCCAGAAGAAGAAGCGCGAAGGTCGTGACGGCGGAGACGGCTCGACTGTCCCCTTCGTCGCGGACGGCGGCGGGCGCAGCGGCGGCAAGGAGACGCATGGGGACAGCGACGGCGGCTCCGACGGCGGCGGCGGAGACGGCGGTGGGGGCGGCGGGGGCGACTAGGCCCGTCTCATCGCCTCGAGCACCGCGCGGGCGGCGCGCTCGGTTTCCGCCAGCGGTGTGTAGTCCCAAGTCTCCAGGCGTCCGTCGAACGGCCGGGCCGCGCCCGTGTTGCGCAGGTCGGCATGCAGATCTGCGAACTTACCCGGTGGCTTCAGCGCGACCATCGGCAGGGTATGCACCGGCCTGCCGGTCGAGGCAGCCTCGGCGGCCATGTTGGCGCTGTCCTCTGTGACCAGGATGTGGTCGGCGAAATGCAGCATGGCGAACAAGGGATTGGGGCCTTCCCCGTTCCAGATCAGGCCGGGCAGACCCGAAAGCCGCTCCGTCATCGCCGTTTTCGCCGCGCCGGGCGTGCGACGCGAGTAGGTCAGCATCACCGATCCGCCGGAGGTCTGGACCGCCGCCGCGATACGGTTCGCCAACACCGCCGCATGATCCGGCGTCAGATCGAAGGCCTTTGAGCGCCCACCGATCAACACGGCCACACGCGGGCGAGGCAAGGCCGCCAGTACCGGCGCGAAATCCGACGCCGCAGCACCCAGGCCTTCCGGCGTGATCCGGTGCGGCGACCCCGTGATGGAGACGACATTGTGCCCGGCCAGGCCGTCATGGGCGGGCGCGATCACCAGATCGAAGCGGGCTGGATCCAGCCGCGGGTCCTGCACCTGGACGACGAAGGTCTGGCCCCCGCTTTTGCGTCTCGCCGCCAGTGACAGGGGCAGGCTGGCGCGGCCGGCGGCGATCCACAGGTCGGGCCAGCGCTCACCGCTGGTGGGGAATGGAGGATCGAATGCCGGATCCAGCATGGCTAGGGACTTCAAACCGCTCGGCAACCAGTCGAAGGTTCGCCGCCAACGTATGCGACGAATGACGATCACAGCGGGCGTCAGCTGGGCGACAGCCTCGGCCAGACCCAAGGCCTGATTCTCGATGCCCGCCCGGCCGTCGGTGACGACGCGGATGGAGAGGGGTCTGGCCCCTACTTCCACTCGACCTTGAGGATTTCGTAGGCCTTGACGCCGCCGGGGGTGTTCACCTCCACCACGTCGCCGACCTCTTTGGAGATCATGGCCCGCGCGATCGGCGACGCGATCGAGATCTTGCCCTGCTTCACGTCGGCTTCGTGCTCGCCGACGATCTGGTAGCGGCCCTCTTCCTCGGTGTCCTCGTCGACCACGGTGACGGTCGCGCCGAACTTGACCTGGTCGCCGTTCAGCTTGGAGACATCGATGACCTGGGCGCGGCTGATCTTGTCCTCGATGTCGGCGATCTGGCCCTCGATCCAGCCCTGACGCTCCTTGGCGGCATGGTACTCGGCGTTCTCGGAGAGGTCGCCGTGCTCGCGCGCTTCGGAGATGGCGGCGATGACGCTGGGCCGCTCCACGGACTTCAATTGCTTAAGCTGGGCGTCGAGGGTGCGATAGCCCTCGGACGTCATGGGCACTTTTTCCATGTGGTCGTGGTTTTTCTTGGGTTGCCGCCCGAATATCCGGACGAACCGGGCATCTGGAGAAGGAACTGGGAAAGGCGATTTACGGGAGCACTGTGTCGCCGGGCGCGCGCGACTGGCCGAAGAAGCTAGGGCGAACTGGTCTGAAACTCAACCCCGGGCCCGATGTCAGGCCGCCGGTGGCGGCACCGCCGACTGTCTTTCGTGCGGCACCCGGCGTTCCTGGGCCGATCGCGACAGGGCGTTGCGGGCCACGCGATAGGCGATCCAGGCGATCAGCCCGGCGGCGATCGCGGCGGCCAGGGCCGACACCACCATGATGCCGGCGGCCATGAAGACGATGACCAGCAGGACGGCGGCGGCGAGCCCGGAGGCGATATGGATCATTCGAAGGCGCATGGACGTCCAACGCGCCGGTGCGCCGGCGGTTTCACGGCCGATCACGCATAGGCATAGGGCCCGCCCCGCTCCAGCGCGCGCTGATAGGCCGGCCGGGCATGGATGGCCTCCAGAAAGGCCTTCAGCCGGGGCTTGTCCGCGCCGTAGGGCGCGCGGCTCGCGCCGGCTTCCAGCGGAAAGCTCATCATGATGTCGGCGGCGCTGAACCGGTCGCCTGCGAACCAGCCCGACTTGCCCAGTTCCGCCTCCCAATAGGCTGTGTGGGCCGCGATCTGGGGGTCGATGAAGCCGCTCTGGGCCTTGTTCGAGATGGCCTTGACGATCGGCCGGACCAGCCCCGGCGACCGCGCCGGGAGGGCTCCAAAGATCAGCTTCAGCAGCAGCGGCGTCATGGCCGACCCTTCCGCATAGTGCAGCCAGTAGGTGAAGCGCCGCCCATCCGCCGTGCCCGGCTGAGGTTTCAGCCCGTGCCCAGCGTGGCTGTCCAGCAGATACTCCACGATCGCCCCGGTCTCCGCGACCAGAATGTCGCCGTCCTGGATCACCGGCGACTTGCCCAGCGGGTGGATGGCCCTCAACTCGTGCGGGGCCAGCATGGTCGCGGCATCCCGCTCATAGCGTTTGACCTCATAGGCCACGCCCATCTCCTCAAGCAGCCAGAGCACGCGCTGCGAGCGGGAGTTGTTCAGGTGATGCACGACGATCATGGGGCGGCCTCCGACGACGGAGGCTCACCCTAGCCGAGTTGACGCCGGGGCGGGCAAGCCCTCAACCGGTCCGACCGCTCCAGCGACGGCGAGGATGCGTCTGAGTTTGGGCCTGTCCCGGCCTGGCGGTCGGCGTCACGCCGGTCCGCCGGTTCTGCCACAGCTCGAAAGCGAGGGTCGCCAGCGCCAGCTTGCCGGCGTGACGTCCGGCGAACCGGCGTCCGCCACGGGAAAGAAGAAGTCCGCCGATGGCGGTAGCGATGCGGGACAGGGCCATAAGTGTCGCTCCGAGATGAATGCGGGGGCACAACGACCGGAAACGGCTCAGGTTCACTGGGTCGTTGATCCAGCGGCCACTTTCGCCCAAACCCGCGAGATGATCGAACCCCGCCTGACCTCGCTCGCCCACGGGGGCGGCTGCGGCTGCAAACTGTCGCCGGGGGTGCTGCGCAACATCCTGGCCGGCATGCCCCAGGCGGCCGCCTTCGCGAACCTCATGGTGGGGACCGAGACCAGCGACGACGCGGCCGTCTGGCGCCTGAACGACCACCAGGCCCTGGTGGCCACGACCGACTTTTTCATGCCGGTGGTCGACGACCCCTTCGACTTCGGCCGGATCGCGGCGACCAATGCCCTGTCCGACGTCTATGCCATGGGCGGTCGGCCGATCCTGGCTCTGGCGCTGGTCGGCATGCCGGTGGGCGTCCTGTCGGTCGAGACGATCGGGCGTATCCTGGCGGGCGGGGCCAGCGTCTGCGCCGACGCCGGCATCCCCGTCGCCGGCGGCCACTCGATCGACAGCGTCGAGCCGATCTATGGGCTGGTGGCGCTGGGGCTGGTGCATCCCGATCGGGTGCGGACCAACCGGGGCGCGCGGGTCGGCGACGTCCTGATCCTGACCAAGGCGCTGGGCGTTGGCATCCTCAGCGCGGCCTACAAGCAGGACCGACTGAGTGACGAGGGCTATGCCGCCCTGATCGCCTCCACGACCCGGCTGAACCGCATCGGGGCCGATCTCTCCGAGATGCCCGCCGTCCATGCCCTGACCGACGTCACGGGCTTCGGCCTCTTGGGTCACGCGCTGGAGATGGCGCGTGGATCAGGTCTGGCCATTCATATCGAAGGGGCCTCCGTGCCGATGCTGACCGGGGTCGAGGCGCTGATCCGGGACGGCGTGCGCACCGGGGCATCGGGCCGCAACTGGACCAGCTATGGCGAGGCCGTGACCCTGCCCGCCGGCCTGCCGGAGGGGCCGCGCGACCTCCTCACCGACCCCCAGACCTCCGGCGGCCTTCTGGTCAGCGTCGCGGCCGAGGCCGCCGCCGATACACTGTCGATCATCCGGGCGGCCGGTTTCGACCAGGCCGCGATCGTCGGTCGCGTCGTCGAGGGCGCCGGGGTGCGGGTCGTTTGATCCAGCGCACGACCGACCTGTCCGCCGCCGCCCGCGCCCGCTTCGACACGATCATCGATGTCCGCAGCCCCTCCGAGTTCGCCCAGGACCACATCCCCGGCACCATCAACCTGCCGGTGCTGGACGACGCCGAGCGGGCCGAGATCGGCACCATCTACGTCCAGCAATCCAAGTTCCTCGCCCGTCGGCTGGGTGCTGCCAAGGTCGCCCGCAACATCGCCGCCCATCTGGACGGAGCCCTGGCCGATCGCGACGGCAGCTTTCGGCCCCTCGTCCACTGCTGGCGCGGCGGGCAACGATCCGGGGCGATGGCGGCGGTGATGGACCAGATCGGCTGGCCTGTGACGGTTCTGGACGGCGGCTACATGACCTGGCGGCGCAAGGTCCAGGCGGCCCTCTACGGACACGCGATCCGGCCGGTCGTCCTGCTGGATGGCGGCACCGGCACGGGCAAGACCGAGCTTCTGGGCCGGCTGACGGGCCGGGGTGTCCAGACGATCGATCTGGAGGGGCTGGCGGCTCATCGCGGCTCCCTGTTCGGCGCGATCAGGGACCGGCCCCAGCCGTCTCAAAAGCTGTTCGAAAGCCGGCTCTTCGCCGCGCTCGAGACGCTCGACCCAGACCGCCCCGTCGTCGTCGAGGCCGAGTCCAGTCGCATCGGGGCCCGCACCGTTCCGCCTGCCCTGTGGGACGCCATGGGCCGCGCCGGCGTGATCGAGCTGTCCGCCCCTGTCTCCGGCCGGGCGACTTTTTCGGCCCGGGTCTATGCCGACATCGCCTCGGACGCCGATGCGCTGGAGCGGGCCCTGTCCCGCCTGCCGCCCCATCATTCGAGGGAGACCATCGCCGCCTGGAAGACCCTCGCGCGCTCCGGAGCGACCGAAGCGCTCGCCGCCGCCTTGATCACGGACCACTACGACCCGGCCTATCGCCGCCAGTCCACGCGTCGCGACCGCCCCATGCTGGGGCGGATCGAGATGTCGGGCGTGTCGGACGCCGATCTCGACCAGGCGGCGGACGCCGTCGCTGCCATCCTCAGTCGATCAGCCGTATGATCCGGTCGGCGGCGACCGCCGCTCCATCCTCCTGCCGCGCCACGGCTCCGAGCCGGCGGCTAGTGTTCAGGGCGGCGTCGTTCAGCATCGCCGCTAACTGGCGCGCGACCCAGTCCGCCCTGTAGGACCCCCGACCCAGCGTCCGCCCACAGCCCAGACGCGCGACCCGGGCCCCATTGTCGAACTGGTCGCCCAGGTGCGGCACCACGAGCTGCGGCCGGCCCGAGCGCAGGGCCTGCTGGGTCGTGCCGACGCCACCCTGATGCACGATCAAGGCCGCGCGCGCGAACAGCAAGGAGAACGGGGCATAGCCGACCGCGATCGCGTCGGGTCCGTCGGCCAGCGACCGATCGCCATCCGGTCCGACCAGCAGGACGGCGCGACGACCGAGCGCGCGCGCCGCCTTCAGGCTTTCGCGGTAGAATTCGCCGGGAATATGCACCGCCGCGCTGCCCAGAGTGAAGACGATTGGCGCGTCGCCCGCCGCCAGGAACGCCTCCAGTTCGCGCGGCATCACGCTGTCGCCGCCCGCTTCGCTGTCATAGGGGGCATAGCCGGTCACGGTGAAGCCGGGCGAGGCGTCGGGCTGGGCCGGGCTAAGCAAGGGGGAATACAGACCCAGCGCCAGGTCGGCTCGCGCGGCCCCGTCGAACAGCAGATTGGCCTTGCTGGGCGGCAATCCTAGCGAAGCGCGCACGCCGTTGACGGGCCGGGACCAATGGGCCGTGCTTGTCCGGGCCAGGGTGATCGTCGCCCGGTTCAGCCACAGCCTCGGCCCCGCCGACGCCGGGGCAAGCCAGGGCGCGCGCGGCAGATAGGGCGGGTCATAGGCTGAGAAGACGACCGTCGGCTGCAAGGCGGCCGAAACGTAGGGCACCCCGGCCAGTTCGGCCGCCATGGCCGCCCCCGCCGCGAAGGTGGCACCGACGACGGCGGCGGAGCCCCGGGCCACGACTTCGACCTCCCGGGTCCAGGTCTCGAGGTAGGGCAGCATGATCCTTTCGAACAGGAAGCGGTCGGATCTGGCGACGGCTTGCGTCATCTGGGCCAGGTCCATGCCCAGATCGGCGCTCAGCCGCTCCATCCCCGGCCCAACCGGATGAAACACCAGCCCCTCGGCCTCGACCTTGGCTCCATAGTCGATCGAGGTGGCGATCTCGGCGGTCACGCCCCGTGCCTTGAGCGCCAGGCCCAGCGCGAGGAAGGGGTGCAGGTCGCCCAACGAGCCAGCGGTGCAGAGGATCACGCGGGGCGTCATGGCGTGGACAATCGCGCTGTTCTCTGGCGGGTGGCAAGGCTAGCGTCGGCCGCATGACCCGATCGCGCCGCACGGCCTCCTTCTTTTCCTCGCTCAGCCTCTGGGTGCTGCTCGCCCTCGCCGCAGGGCTGGCCGCGGGCGCGGCGGCCCAGGCCTATGGCATTCCGGGCGGCACAGGGGCGGTCGCCCTGATCGATGCACTCGGCCAGCTATGGCTCAATGCGCTGCGGATGACGATCATCCCCCTGGTGTTCAGCCTGCTGGTCACCGGCATCGCCTCCATCGCCGATGCGGCCGCAACCGGCCGGCTGGCGCTGAAGGCCGTAGGGGTGTTCGCGGTCCTGCTCGTCGGGGCCACGATCTACGCCTTCGCCGCCTCAATCGGCCTGCACGAGATCTGGCCCATCGCCGACGGCGCCGCCCGCGCCCTGATCGCCGGAACACCCGCGGGGGCCGCCGCCGAAGTGACCCAAAGCGTGGGCGGGGGCGGCCTCGGGGCCTTCCTGACCAGCCTGGCCCCCGCCAACCCGATCCGCGCAGCGGCCGATGACGCCATCCTGGCCATCGTGGTCTTCGCCATCGCCTTCGGCTTCGCCACCACGCGCCTGGAGGTCCGCTTGCGCCAGCCTGTCGCCGTCTTCTTCGAGGGCGTGGCCCAGACCATGATCGTCATCGTCCAGTGGGTGCTGTCGGTCGCGCCGGTGGGCGTCTTCGCCTTGGCGTTCGGCGTGGGCCTCAGGGCTGGCATCGGCGCGGCCGGGGTGCTGGGCCACTACATCGCCCTGGTATGCCTGGCGCTCATCGGTCTGATCCTCCTGACCTATGTCATGGCGATCGTGTGGGGGCGGATCGGGCTGGGCCGCTTCGCCCGTGGGGCCGCCCCGGCCCAGGTCGTGGCTTTTTCGACCCAGTCCTCGCTGGCCTGTCTGCCGGTCATGGTCGAGCGGTCGGTCAGCCATCTGGGCGTCTCCACCGCGACGGCGGGTCTGGTCCTGCCGCTGGCGGTGGCGGTGTTTCGCATCACCTCCACGGTCGCCAATCTGGCGGTCGTGATCTATGTCGCCCGGTTGACGGGGACCGAGATCACCATGGCGTCCATGCTCGCCGGAGGCCTGGCCGCCCTGGCCATCAGCGTGGGTACCGTCGGCCTGCCGGGCCAGGTCAGCTTCTTCGCCTCCATCGCCCCGATCTGCATCGCCATGGGCGTTCCTCTGGAGGTCCTGCCCCTGCTGCTGGCGGTTGAGGTCGTGCCCGACATCTTCCGCACGGTCGGCAATGTGACGGCCGACATGGCGGCCGCCCGCATCGTCGAGGGCCGGGACGCGACGACCGATCCCGAGGCGGCGGCCGGAATCTAGCCGTGCCCGACGATCGTCGCCAAACCTGAAATCTGGAGCGGGCGGCGGGAATCGAACCCGCACGAAAAGCTTGGGAAGCTAGCGCTTGCTTATATCTTCCAGGAGGATACGAGCAAAACGACCAGACGCCGCTCCTAATGAGATCAATGACTTAGCCGCGCGCCGCAAAACAGAAATCGCCCGCTACAGGCGACCGCCGGCTACTGACCGCACCCATTTTACTCCTGAGCATCGGGCTCGAACCTTTGTCCTTTAGCCCCCAAGACCAGCTAATCGGGCAAGGTGAGCAAAATCGCCATCGACCTTGGATCGGCGGTCCTGAATTGCGGTGAGGATGTCAGCGGGGTTCCACAGCGTGCCCTGCAGCATTGCCGCCCACTCCAGACTTTCAGCTACCGTGGGCCTATGTGCTTCATCCCAGCCTGGCCAATCAGCAGCGGCGCAAATTCTCCGCTGTAAATAAGCTCAGCATAATCACCCTCACGCGTCGTCCAGCGGCTGAGTGCGGAATACCAAAATCACCCCATTCCCCCCCCCTTGGGCGCATCACTGATGTCCGGCTCTGCCTCGTAGTGGCGGTTCGGCAAGCCCGCTATTGGCAGGACGCGCCGACGGTTCTCGGTCCGCAGCCAAATCTCCTTGGCCTGATCTTCCGCCATCGGGAAAAACTGGGCACATGATGAACGCGTGGAAGCTGAGCACCGCGGGTCCAGGGATCTTTCAACAGTCGCGGCGTGCCGAATTCGAACACGCCAAGCAATACTCAAAACACCGGGAGGCTCGGACGGAGGCGAAACGGGCCGAACGATCTACGGCGCGCTTGATTGGCTTCCGCGTTGGCCACGCTGGAGAACTTTCAGAATCTTGACCAGATCCCTGAAAGCGACCGATGCACCTGCGGTGTTCGACAACTGATGCGGTTTGCGAGTGAGGGATCGGTCGCTCTTGTACCTCGGTTGCTTGCCGAGCTTAGCGTTGGCTGTCGACAAGCTGCTGGTGTCGGGCGTAGTCGGCGTCCGCGCCTGCAATGTCGCCGAGTTGGAGCTTAGCCTCTCCGCGATTGGCATAGGCGAGGGGCTCGCGTGGAGCGAGCTGAATGGCCTGACTGAAATCCTGGATCGCCTCTTCGTAGCGACGCAGACGAAGAAGCACGAACCCTCGATTGTTCCACAGCTCGGAATCGCGATCGTCAATTCGCAAGGCTGCATTCAAGTCCGTCATTGCCCGCTCGTATTCCTCGAGAAGTCCATAGGCCATCCCGCGACGATGGAGAGCGAAAGCGCCTCGCGGCCGGATTTGGAGGGATCGGTTGAAGTCCCGGATCGCATCGCGGTACTCAGCCTTGCGGATATGTGCCAGGCCACGATTGTCGAGGACGTTGGGACTTTCATTCAGTTCGAGCGATCTATCGAAGTCGGCAATCGCCTCGTCGTGCCTCTCCAGTCCGAGGTAAGCCCCACCACGATTGCCATAGGCCCAGGCCAGGTCACTCCCGCGCCACCTTGCAGACCGGATCACGCGGTTGCAGGCATCAATTTGGGCCTGACCGTTCGCATCAACGCAGGCCGAGTCGTCGGCTGTGTTAACTTGAGCCGGGGAAATCGGAAGCCATAGTAGCGCGTACACCAGACTGAGGATCGGCACGTGCATTCCTCCGTTTCAGCGGTCATTTATCGAGTTAGGGGCGAACCGCATCTGGCCGATCCGGGCCGGATCAGGCAAGCATTGATAACGACGTTTGTCTAAGCCGAGTCGGGAGTATTGCACCTTGGGGGCCTCGACCATCATCACGGCAAAACCGGTTAGCGCGCGCATCGCGGTCATGATCTCGGCCCTCCTTCTCTGGGTGCTGCCGGGATCCTCTGGTCCGGTAAAGGCTTCCCAACAGGAGCGAGAGCAACCTGCGCAGTTCCACACGCCCACGACGGCCGAGGGGGAACGTGCAAGCCAGCTGCTGAGCGAAGCTATGGAAATCCACGTCGCGAATCCGACTCGGGCAAGGGAACTACTCCAGCAAATCATTCGAATCTACGAGATGAGTTGGGGCCCCCTGCATCCCGAGACCGCAGGGCGTTACGCCGTCTTCGCATACTATCTGTGGGGCGCGGAATGGTTCGACGGCGCAGAGGAACTGGGGCACCGCGCATTGGTGATCAACGAACGGCACTATGGGGCCGTGAGCGCCGAGACAGCGCAAAGCCTGTCCTTTCTCGCCATATTGGCCGAAAGGAACGACCAGCCGGTGCAGGCCGAGACGATGTTCCGGGGTGCGTTGACTATCGATACGCGCGTCAACCCAGGCAGCCTCAGCGCGGCCAACACTGCGTTCCGGCTTGGCAAGCTCGTCGCGGCGCAGGGGCGGTTCGATGAGGCCCAGCCGTTTTTCGACCAATCGCTCGCGATTCGGGAGCAGCTCGAAGGCCGATCATCTGCCCTCGCCGCTCTGTCCCTGGAGGGCGTCGGCGCGAATCTGTTCGCGCAAGGCAGGTACGCGGACGCCCAGGAGAGCTTGTTGCGTGCTACGCGCATCTCGCGCGATCGGCCCAATACACCGCCCCAGGTCTTCCCCCAGGTCGCGATCGCGCTCGGTCGCGTGCGCGACGCGCTTGGAGATGTGCGAGGGGCAGACGCCGCGCTCGAAGAGGCGGTGTCACTGACACGCGCCGCCAGTTCAGCAGGGAGTTGGTATTCAGGCGAGGCTGAGGTCGCATACGGAAGCTTCAAACGACGGCAGGGTCAGCCTGCGGATGCAGTCAGTCTGCTTCGCGCGGGGTGCCAGTTCGAGCGGGAGATGGCGCGTGTTAGCCTCGCCGACCAGCGCGCGGTGACGCAATGCATGCGGGAAAGTGTGCAGGCCCTCCGTGACTGGTCGGTCGCCGGCGGTGGTCGGGGGGGCGACAAGCCGACAGATCTCAGGGCTGAGGCTTTCAGCAAGGTACAATACGCCGAGCTGTTCGAGTCCGGCTACTCACTTGCGCGCTACGGTGCCCGGATTGAGGCTGTGGCAAGAGGGGTCGGCCCAACGGTCCAGTCTTACCACGTCGCCGAACATCAGTATCGGCATCACCGCGCCTTGTTCGCCGCGAGTTTCGCCGATCCCGCCGGTGTCTCGCGCAGGCCGGAGCTGATCGCACGGATCGAGGCAGCGTATTCGGACATGCTCCGACACCGGAACGAAATCAGACTGAGCAATCCGATTTACTGGCGCCTTCAGCAGCCAGAGGCGATTGAACTAAGCGCTCTCCAGTCTCGGCAGGGTCCGAACAGACGGCTTTTGAACGAAAACGAGGCTCTGGTCGTCTTCATGATCCCCGAGGACGACGATCCCGGGGTGGTCTTCGCCGTCACGAAGGACGGTTTCGAATGGGCCCGGACCAGCTTCACCGGGGCGCAGATCGCTCAGCGAGTGAACGGGCTGCGCGCCCAAATCGACCCCGGGGCGTATGGCACGCCTCGCACCCAGGCCGGCCTGCCATTCGACCGCCAGGCTGCCCATGAACTCTATCTAGGACTGTTCGGTGATCCGAACATCAGGGACCTGCTCGCGACAAAGCCGAATTGGTTGATCGTGCCTTCCGGCGCGCTCGTCAGTCTGCCGCCGGGACTATTGGTGACCGAACAGCCATTGGGCGGAGCAACGTCCGACAACGACCCCTCTGCGCTGCGCGGGACCCGGTGGCTGCTGCGCGAGAAGACGATCACGATCCTTCCAGCCGTCGCCAATCTGCGTACGCTGCGGCAGATCCTGCCCAACCGCGAGGTCCTGGCGAGCACTCAGGATCGCCTCGTTGCTTTCGCCGACCCTGATTTCGCGGGAGCGAGCTATGGCTATTCTGTTCCTGCGCTTGCCGGCACCTCGCCTACTGAGCGAGGGCGACCTCGCGCCCTTCGAAGCTACTATCGCGGCGATCAGCCTCTCGCGAGTGCTTTGCGCACGCTTGGGAGGCTCCAAGGTACCGCCGTCGAGGCGGAGGCGGTGCGGAGAGGGCTTGGCGCGCCCCTGACCAGTATCCATTCCTGGGATCGGGCATCCGAGACAAGGCTCCGGAGCTTACAATCAAGTGGCGCGCTCGAACGCGCTCAGGTCTTGCTCTTCGCGAGCCATGGCCTCGTGGCCGGGGACCTTGGCCTCGCCCAGCCGGCGCTGGCACTCGCTGCGCCGGCGCCGCACGCCGATCCGGCCCTTGACGATGGTCTGCTCACCGCTGCCGAAGCGGCAAGCCTTACCTTGAACGCGGACTGGGTCATCCTGTCAGCCTGCAACACTGCCTCGCCAAGCGCGGCCGGCGCGCAGGGCCTCTCGGGACTGGTCCGCGGTTTCTTCAGTGCCGGGGCTCGTTCCCTACTTGTCTCGCACTGGCGCGTCAGGGACGACGTTGCCGCCATCCTGGTTCCCGACATGCTATCTCGACTATCCGGTGCCACGGCAGACACCAAAGCCGAGGCGCTTCGTCAAGCTTCGCTCGCGATACTCGATGATGCATCCAATCCCGAATATGCACATCCCTTCGCTTGGGCACCGTTCGTACTTGTCGGCGAAACGGCGCGCTGACCACAGTCCGTCAGTTCGGCGCTCCACCCACAAGATAGTCGCCCAAGGCGCGTGCCGGTCCATAGTCTGCGCGCAGACCTGAATAGAGCTGCAGGTAGGCTTCATACAGGTGCGCTCGATCCGCTTGTACGGCTAGCCTCTCCGCTGCCTCGACCGCCCCTTCGACATCCGTCGCAAGAGGTTCTATCGGGAGCGCTCCAGATGCCACCGCCTCGAAGCCGCCACGAACCTGCTGCGTCGCTGTCGAGACCTCGACTGTGTAAAGTCCCGGCGCGAAGCGGATGAGCCGTGAACTGACGATGAGTTGGCGGGTGGGGATCTGGCCCTCTTCAATGAAGACCTCCCCGACGGCATTGCGCACGACGACCCGATAGGGCCCCGGGCCTCCAGTCCATCCGAGCATGAAATGACGATCTCCTGCCGCGATTGTCGCCGAGCCGTCGGCCAAGCCCGGCGTGTCGAGGGACAGCGTATTGAGATCCCGGACCACATGGGTGGCAAGGCCGTCGTCTCGGTCCCTCGTCACCCTTTGCCAGAGATCACGAACGAAGTTGGATTGACGATCAGCGACCTGCAATTGCCGGTCGATCACGAACGGCGAGTTTGTCACGGTTACGGTGTCTCCGCTGCCATCGACATAGGAAATCCGCATCCAGCGATTTGGAACGCGGACGACGACCTGGTCCCCCGAGACCAATGCCATGTTGTAGGTGACAGGCACCTCACGGTCCTCACGCCGGACGACGTATTCGTTCGATCGGCCATCGAACTCCGCAATCCTCCCCGCCCGCACCGCGCCCTGTGAAAGCGCCGAGCTGCTGCTCAGGAGGACCGAAAGCAGAACTGTCAGGATGCATCCACCAAGGTGTTTCACCGCTGCTCTCCTAGCTGCTCGTCGCAATGGGGTTTCGCGGGACACGAGATCGGACTTCAGACCTCGCCTCCAGTACCGTAAGGTACAAGGTCACAGCGAACTGTGGAAACAGGAACTCAAGCACGTGGCTGGTCGGGAGCACCGTCGTGAACAAGAATATCCAAAAGAGGTTTAGAGCGGGTGCCGCCGCCACCCTAACGATAAGCAGACGCGCGCCCTGCACCGCCTGTAAGCCGGCCCAACTCACGTAGGTCACTGTGCTT
This sequence comes from Caulobacteraceae bacterium, assembly GCA_947475735.1. Classification (GTDB taxonomy): domain Bacteria; phylum Pseudomonadota; class Alphaproteobacteria; order Caulobacterales; family Caulobacteraceae; genus Brevundimonas. The sequence goes on along the minus strand of CANJLQ010000016.1, from coordinate 3,200 downwards.
ATCGCGAGCGTCGCGAGGATGTTGAGCCAAACGTTTGACCGGACATACGGGCCTTCATCAATGCCCGATCGAATCGCGTTCGCGATAACCATCATCCCTGGCATCGAACCCAGCGCCGTACGGTGTTGATCGCCGGTGAAACCCGCGGACGATCCGATGATCACGACTCGACCAGCAAACAACGCCGCTGGGTCGGCCGTTTCGACATGCTCAAGTAGATCGAGGGCATCCACGATCTCCAGCTCCTCGACTTGGATGCCGGTGTCCGTGACTTGCTGTTGGGGCCGGGCTTCCCCCCGGGGCAGCACCCAGGACATCCGGTAGGCGATGTCCGCCTCCGTGCGCCGAGGCCCGAGCGGCCATTCCCGGCCGGCGCATTGAAAGCTGGAAGCGACTGGAGGGGGTGACGGCAGGCCGTCCGGCCAGCAGGGGGGACCGGGCCCCACTTCACTGTCAAGTTCTGCTAGCCGGTCAGGACCCGACAATGCGGCGCAGGTAGCAAGCTGAACGCTAGGCAGTGTCAGACTTTCTCCAGCGCGGCAGACCCGCGGTGCGATGCGATAGCGGCGCGTGAGGCCGTCACCATCGATAGGTGCCAGGGCTGACACCCAGAGCAGGTTCGTGGCTCGATCAACCAACTCATCATACGGTGTTGAGGACATGACGTCCGGCTCTACCGCCGGGGACTGGTCCAAGGGGGGCCCATCGGTTCGGCTGAAGGGAGCGCGGACCAGGAGAACCGCCGGTTGGTTCCGCGCAGCTATGCTGGCGAGTGCTGAGAGCAGTTCAGCCTCGCCCTGAGCATCGCCCGACCAACCGAGATCGATATCGACCACGATGGTTGCTGGTTGCCCCTGGGCGGCGAGCGTCAACAGCCTGGACAGCAGGCCGCGCGGCGTCACCGGCGGATATCCCAGCTGATACTGAGCCTTCTGGCTTAGGTTGAGGAGAAGGAAAGGGGGCGCGTTGCGGGAGGCACGGGTGTTCGCCTGCGCGACATATGTGCGATCCTGAAGTGCCAATTCTTGGTCACCCAGGAACGTGTATCCTTTGATCAGCGACATGATCAGAAGGCCAATCAGACCGATCAGGATCGCGATCGCCAACTCTCGCGTCTTGTTGAGGAGAGTCGTCATTCTGCCCCCGCAGTCCTCGGGAAAGCCTAGCCAGGGAGGACAACAATTAATACGGCTAAGTGTTGCTGACGGCGGGTAACCGAGTTGAAGTTGTCCGACCGGCGAGGTCGAAAAGCGGTCCCGTCACGCCTTCGGACCAGTCCGTTGAGGGACCGACCAGCAGTCGACCGAAACGGTCGCCTAGTTCCGGTAGGCAACGAGCGGGCGGTGGCGTTCCGCAGAAGAGGGCCGGTGAATACACGAACTTGGCTCTGCGCGGCCGTTTAGCCGGTCCGGTTGCTGCACATCAGTCCGGATCTTGAGACTATCGATTTCGGGGAGTTCGTGAGCCTTAAGACCCCTGAAACCCAGCGGTGAGAACAATATTCAGCGCATCTCGTGCCTGGACTAGATGGAGCGCGTCCCGCCAGACATGGGGCGACGGGAGGGGAATTTCCTTGCTCGCCGCAAAGGCTCTGAGAGCCGCTTCAGTCCGGGGACCCCGATCGCCAATAAGCCGCCCTTGCCCGAAGCCTAAAGGGTCTTCACGTCAAACTGGACCAACAGATGCGAAGTTGTCGCTCGATGTCGTCGATGCCCCTCTCTCTTCAACTCAGCAGTTAATCGATTGCGCTCCGGATTGAAACGATGTCGACGCGGAAGCGGCACCGGCGATTCGACGAGCACGGGCGTGCGCATCTGATCTACGGCGATCAAGCACAATCCCTTATCAGGTCCGATAGAGCCGCCAAGGGTGCCATCTGGCTCGGTCCTTATCGACGCGGACGGCGAAAATGCCTCTCAGGAGCCGGAAGTAGGTGGAAGGACTGTGAATGGGGCCGCAACACGAATGGGGCCGCCGGCGAGGAACCCAGAAAGACGGGCGGTGCCCGCCAAATAGCCAGTCGGTGTCAGCCCAAGATTGATGTTGGCTTGCGTGTCGCCGCTGGAGTTGAAGCCGAAGTTGGCCTCAACCATGACGGTGCTGCCAAGAACTTGGCCAACACCGGGAACTGGCGCACCTCTGCGACCGCCATGCTGCCCAATCGCTTGGAATAGGCCTGTTTGTAGGTCGAAGCTGGAAATCTGGATCGGCAGCGAGCCGCCCCAGTCCTCGTAGAAGCGATCTCTGGTGAGGGTCGTTAGCAGGGCACGGTCGTTGTGGGTCGCTAGGATGTTGAGGCTTCGAACTCGGCTCAGTCCAAATCGCAATGCCAAGTCGCGCATTGTGGCGTCACGGCCCCGGAGTGCGAACTCCATGGCCAGGATTTGCTCTGACGCCGATCCCCTCACTAGGGCCACTTCAAGCGCGGCGAGGCGCAGGTTCGGGTCGGCGCTCGCCAGATCGTCTCGCAATTGCGCCAGCCGTTGTGCAATCTCGGCGGGGCCGCGGGTCGCCGCTTGGCCGAACGCCTCGGACCGTAAACCCACCAGGGTTACGAGCAACCCGCCCGCAAACAGAACACCGCGACGTGTTTGTTCTTTCATGGCTCAACTCGTTCGAAAGCTATGTGCTCAACGACGGCGGATCCATCGAATACCAGCCGGATCGCTACAGGACGACTCGAGGAAATTGAGCAACGGGCGATGAGGCTCGCGTCGGGTCTGCAGAAGGTTTCGGCGAGGAAAAAATGAGCGCCCGACAAAGGCTCGCGCGTCGTCTCCACCGCGACCCCGCGCGCAGTGGACCCCGGCGCAAACCTCACGCTTACTGCGGCGACTTCGCCGGATGGCGACAGTGTGACTGAGGCGGGAGGACCTCCGGTGTCAGCTACAAAGCTAACCGTGCAGCCCGGCCTATTCCGCCACAGATCCGGCAGTCCGCAAACAGAGCTGTCAATGCTGCCCGTGTACTGCAGGAGCTCGACACCTTGATCCACGGAGTCATTGGGGTCCGTCAATGCTGACGGGCCGCCGAAGGTCGTCTCAACGAAAGCCCTGACGTGACCCCCTGAAACTCCTCCAGGAATAGCTAGAGTCCGCCCCCTGAAAGGACGGACAGAATGAAGCGATCACGGTTCACGGAAGAGCAGATCATCGGGATCCTGCGTGAGCAGGAGGCGGGCGTCGCGACGGCGGAGGTCT
>CANJLQ010000015.1 GCA_947475735.1 Caulobacteraceae bacterium | reverse complement strand
TGACGTGACCCCCGTTTCTCATCCAGCCATAACGAGAGTCCTTGGTTGATCTGAGCCGTGATTGGCTGGGGTGGCAAGAGGCCGGTCTGCGCAGCCATCAACCCGCGCAGCAGGCCGGCCGATGTGTCCGGTGAGCGCCTTTGCGTAGGCCTCGGGCGTCAGCCATCCCAGCTTCGAGTGCGGCCGGGTTTCATTGTAGTCGCGCCGCCAGGCGTCCAGCACGAGCCGGGCATGCGGGAGGGACCGGAACAGCGTCTCGTTCAACAGCTCGTCGCGCAGGCGGCCGTTGAAGCTTTCGTTGAAGCCGTTCTGCTGAGGCTTGCCCGGCGCGATGTAGTGCCAGCCTACCGCCGCATCATCTGCCCAGGACAGGATGGCGTTCGAGGTCAGCTCCGTACCGTTGTCGCTGACGATGGTCTCCGGACGCCCGCGCTGCTGGATGATGACGTCCAGCTCGCGCGCGACCCGTGCGCCCGACAGCGAGGTATCGGCCACCAGCCCCAGGCACTCGCGGGTGCAGTTGTCGATCACGGTCAGGATGCGGAAGCGCCGGCCGTCGGTGAGCTGGTCGGACACGAAGTCCAGCGACCAGCGCTGATTGGCGACCAGAGGGATCTCCAGCGGACGTCGCGTGCCCATGGCCCGCTTTCGACCGCCGCGCCTGCGCACCGTCAGCCTTTCCTCCCGATAGATCCGCTGGACCCGCTTCTTGTTGACCGCATGCCCCTCGCGCCGAAGCATCACGTGTAGACGTCGATAGCCGAACCTCCGGCGCTCCTGGGCCAACGCCTTCAACCGATCCCGCAGGACGCCGTCATCCGGCCTTGTGGCCCGATAGCGAACGCTCGCCCGATCGGTGCCCAGCACCCGACACGCCCGCCGCTCGCTCATCTCGTAGACCGACTGCAGGTGCGCCGCCGCCTCTCGATGCGCAGCGGGCGTCACCACTTTTTTCCCAGCAGATCCTTCAGCGCGACGTTGTCCAGCATCGCGTCCGCCAGCATCCGCTTCAGCTTGGTGTTCTCGTCCTCCAGCGCCTTCAGACGCCGAGCCTCCGACACGTCCATGCCGCCGAACTTGGCCTTCCACTTGTAGAAGGTCGCCGAGCTGACCCCGTGACGCCGGCAGACCTCCGCCGTCGCGACGCCCGCCTCCTGCTCACGCAGGATCCCGATGATCTGCTCTTCCGTGAACCGTGATCGCTTCATTCTGTCCGTCCTTTCAGGGGGCGGACTCTAGCTATTCCTGGAGGAGTTTCAGGGGGTCACGTCATCAGCCGTGCCTAACTTGGCCGCAAACGGGAGGGACCTCATGAAGCCGATCATCGCTGCCGCCGCGCTAAGCCTGCTGCTCGCGGGGGCCGCCGCTGCCCAGGATGCCGCGCCGCCCGCCGGGTCGATCACCCTGGTTCAGGCCGGACGCCTGCTGGATCGCCCAGGCCAGGCACCGCGCGGTCCGTCCACGGTGGTCATCCGCGACGGCCGTGTGGTCGAGGTGCGCGACGGGCTGGTCGGGGCCGAGGCCTTTCCGGGCGCCGAGGTCGTCGATCTGTCCGATCGCTTCGTCCTGCCCGGCCTGATCGACAGCCATGTTCACCTGGGCACCAGCCAGGCGGGGCAGGCGGGCCTGATCGCCCAGTTCACCGAAAGCGTGCCGACCACCGCCTATCGCGCGGCGGAGAATGCGCGGGCCACTCTGATGGCCGGCTTCACCACGGTGCGGAACCTGGGCGACGACGCCGGGGTGACCCTGGCCCTGCGCGACGCCACCGGCCGCCACGCCATCGCCGGACCGCGCATCATCGACGCCGGCGTCAGCATCTCCACGACCTCGGGCCATATGGACGGCAGGAACGGTCTGAACGACGAACTGCGCGAACACACCGACCACGCCAACGTCTGCGACGACGTCGGCTCGTGCCGCGAGGCGGTGCGGCTCCAGATCAGCCGGGGCGCCGACGTCATCAAGATCGCCACGACCGGCGGGGTGAACAGCCGCATCGGCGCGGGCCTGGGCGCCCAGATGTTCGAGGACGAGGCCCGCGCCCTGATCGAGACCGCCCACCTGTACGGCAAGAAGGTCGCGGTCCACGCGCACGGGGCGGACGGCATCGCCCTGGCGCTGCGGCTCGGCGCGGACTCGATCGAGCACGGCACCATTTTCGACGATGAGACGATCGCTCTGTTCCGCCGTTCAGGGGCCTATTATGTGCCGACCCTGTCGACGGTGAACGGCTATCGCGCGCGTCTGGCGGCGGATCCGAACGCCTATTCGGCCGAGGTCCTGCCCAAGATCCTTTGGCGCATCGAGATCACCGGCCAGTCGCTGGAGCGCGCCGTGCCCGCGGGTGTGCCCATCGCCTTCGGCACCGATGCTGGCGTGTCTCTGCATGGCCGCAACGCCGACGAGTTCGAACTGATGGTCCAGCACGGCATGACGCCCATGGGCGCGATCCAGGCCGCCACCGTCAACGCCGCAGATCTGCTGGGTCTCGCCGAAGAGGTGGGCACGCTGGAGCCCGGCCGCCGCGCAGACCTGATCGCGGTCGACGGCGATCCCCTGTCGGACGTGACCGTGCTGACGGATGTCGACTTCGTGATGCGCGACGGCAGGGTCTACAAGCACGAGGAGTAGGGTGGCTGGTGATTGGTGATTGGGAGGTCGCGGGGATGGCGGAGGGCGTGTTCGGATATCGCGACCTCGATGTTTGGAAGCTCTCGGTGGACTAGGTGGAGACGATCTATCGTGCCACATCGACTTGGCCATCCGACGAGCGATTTGGATTGACCAGCCAAGTGCGACGGGCAGCGGTCTCTGTTGCTTCCAACATCGCGGAGGGTGCCGCCCGCAGAGGCACGGGCGAGTTCCTTCAGTTCATCGGAATGGCGCGCGGATCGCTGGCGGAAGCCGAAACACAGCTTCTGATCGCCTCCAGATTGGGCTACCTCGACACCACCCAGACCGAAACCGTGCTGACCCCTGCTGACCGGATCAGCCGGATACTCGTATCCCTCGCCGCCTCGCTGAAAAGACGCAAAGACAGCTGATGTCCCCACCTCTCCTCAACCACCAGTCACCAACCACCAATCACCCCCTTCACCTCCCCCGCCACGACTGGACCCTCACCGAAGTCGAGGCCCTGTTCGCAAGGCCCTTCATGGACCTGGTGTTCCAGGCGGCGACCGTGCACCGGCGCTGGTTCGACCCGTCCGAGGTCCAGACCTCCCAGCTGCTGTCGATCAAGACCGGAGGCTGCGCCGAGAACTGCGGCTACTGCTCCCAGTCCGCAGCCTTCGACACCGGCCTGAAGGCCGAGAAGCTGATGGACGCGACCTCGGTCATCGCCGAGGCCATGGCGGCCAAGGCGGGCGGGGCGTCGCGCTTCTGCATGGGCGCGGCCTGGAGGGAGCTCAAGGACCGGGACACGCCCAAACTGGCCACCATGATCGCCGGTGTGAAGGCCCTGGGGCTGGAGACCTGCGCGACGCTGGGCATGCTGACGGCGGATCAGGCGCGTCAGCTGAAGGACGCCGGGCTGGACTACTACAACCACAACCTCGACACCGGGCCGGACTACTACGCCGACGTCGTCACGACCCGGACCTATCAGGACCGGCTGGACACGCTGGAGCATGTCCGGTCGGCCGGCATGAAGACCTGCTGCGGCGGGATCGTCGGCATGGGCGAGAGCCGCCGCGATCGCGCGGGGCTTCTGCATGCGCTGGCCACCCTGCCCGAACATCCCGACAGCCTGCCGGTCAACGCCCTGGTGCCTGTGTCCGGCACGCCGCTGGGCGACCGCGTCAAGCGCGAAGGGGAGATCGACCCGATCGAGTTCGTCCGTACCGTCGCCGTCGCCCGGCTGGTCTGCCCCAAGGCCATGGTGCGGCTCTCGGCCGGGCGCGAGGGCATGAGCGACGAGCTGCAGGCGTTGTGCTTCCTGGCAGGCGCGAACTCCATCTTCGTGGGCGGGCGTCTGCTGACCACGTCCAACCCGGGCGAGGACGCCGACGCGGCCCTGTTCGCCCTGCTGGACCTGCGGCCGATGTCATTGGGCACCGAAGCGCGGGCGGCGTAACCCGACCTTAAGCGCGGCCGTGGCATAGCGAAGGCCATGGATCGTCGCGCCCTTCTCGCCGCCCCTCTGGTGCTAGCCGCCGCCACGCCCGCCCTCGCCGGTGGCGGAGGAGGGGGCGGTTCGACCACCTCGACGGGCGGCTTCCTGCGCTATCCCACCATCACGGCCACCACGATCCGCTCGGGCGGCCGTCGCGGCGTGATGACGGTCGAGACCGGCGTCGATGTCGCCGATCCAGCCCTGCACCTGCGCGCCCAGCAATCTCAGCCCCGGATGCGCGCCGTCTTCGCTATCCTGGTCCAGCGCGAGGCCGAGACCCTGCTGCCGGGCGGCGTGCCCAACGTCGACCGCCTGGCCGCCCAGCTGCAGTCGGCGGTCAACATCATCCTGGGCCAGCGCGGGGCCGCCAAGCTGCTGCTCGGCACGGTGATGATCGTCTAGCGACGCGCGGGCAGGAAGCGCGGATTCCTCAGCAGGGCCGCCGAGATCACCGACACCAGAACCCCGACCGGAAAGATCTCGATGAAAGTCACCGGCAGCCGGTAGAGCGGATCAGCGTATTGGACGGCGTACGCCTGCATCTGCGCCCGCAGGGTGGCGATCTCGGCCGCGCTGGCTCCCGCCGCCTGCTTCTCCGCGACCAGAATCCGGGTGTAGTCGGCCACGAACGGATAGCCTGAGAGGGCCTGCGTCAGTTCCCAGGCCGCCACATAGATGACCCCTGCGATCGCGCTGATGGCGAGCCCCATGCCAAGAGCGGGCCAGAACGTGATGACCCCGCCGCCCGCCGTGTCTCTGTGACGCTTGATGCCGAGGAAGACGGTCGACAGGGCGACAAGCATCGTCGCGTAGCCGATCGCCACGGACACAGCGACCGGCGGATAATCGTCGAATCCGACGCTTGCGATCAGCATCGGCACGCCGACGATGAGGCCAGCGATCAGGCCGTGGGTCAGAATGATCTTGCGCATGGGTGGTCCCTCCGTTTCGCCGGTATCTGGGCAGCCGCCGGCCGGGCGGGCAATCACCCGAACGGGGGATTGGGGCCGGATCCCCCGGTCAGGGCAGCAGTCCCAGCTCTCTCGCCCGCGTCACCGCCTCGGTGCGTCGCCGGGCTCCCAGCCGCTCGTACAGCCGCGCCAGATGCGTCTTGACCGTCTCGGGCGAAATGCCGAGGCGGCGCGCGATCTCCTTGTTCGATCCGCCTTCCGACAGAACCTGCAGCACGCTCAGCTCGCGCGCGCTGATGCCCAGGGCCGCCTGGGCCTGCGGGTTGCCGTCGAACGGCCGGGCCTCGCGCGTGAACAGCGACCGCCCGAGGTAGAGGCCCAGCGCCAGAAACCCGACGGCGATCAGGCCGACATAGATCTCCTGTGCCCAGTCCCGTGCCAGCCGCTGATAGTCCAGCCACTGCAACGCCGCCGCGCCGACGGCCAGCAGGGCTCCATACAGGGCGATGCGTCTCCACATGGGCCTAGGTTACCCAATCCTCCCCCGTTGGGGGAGGTGGATCCGAAGCGAAGCGGAGGAGACGGAGGGGGCGTGGTTCAGACCCCGGTGTGCGCGGCTGGCCCCCTCCACCGCTTCGCGGTCCCCCGCCCCCTACGGGGGAGGACTTAATCGCGCGTCGGGCTGACCGCGTTGGCGTCGCCATACGTCAGGGCCAGGAAGACGTCCTCCAGGTCCGGATCCTCGGTGGTGATGTCGGCGATGGTCACGCCCGCCGCGCGCACGGCGGTCAGCACCTGCTCCACTGACGACTGCCCCTTGCGATAGGTCACGGCGAAGGCTCCGTTCGGCCGCGCCGCCACCTCGAACCCGGCGAGCACCGGTGGGGCCGGCAGGTCGCCCTCCGGCGTCACCACGACGTTGCGCGTATCTAGCCGGCGCAGCAGTTGCGGCGTCGGCTCGCAGGCCACGACCTCGCCCCGGTTCATGATGGCGATCGTGTCACACAGCTCCTGCGCCTCCTCCAGATAATGGGTGGTCAGCAGGATCGTCACGCCCTCGGCGTTGATGCGGCGGACATACTCCCACAGCTGGCGACGCAGCTCGACGTCCACGCCTGCGGTCGGCTCGTCCAGGATCAGGATGGGCGGATTGTGCACCAGGGCCTTGGCGACCATCAGCCGCCGCTTCATGCCGCCCGACAGGGCCCGGACATAGGCGTGGGCCTTGTCCGACAGACCCAGCGCCGCCAGCAGTTCGTCGGATCGCCGCTCGTTCGCCGGCACGCCATAGAATCCCGCCTGCACCTCCAGCGCCTCCCTCGGCGTGAAGAAGACGTCGGCCACGATCTCCTGCGGCACGACGCCCAGCGCCGCCCGGGCATCGCGGGGCCGCTCGTCGATGTCTCGGCCCCAGATGGCGGCGGTCCCGCCGGTCTTGTTGACCACCCCGGCCAGGATGTTGATCAGCGTCGACTTGCCCGCGCCGTTGGGGCCCAAGAGGCCGAACATGGAGCCGCGCGGAATGACCAGATCCACGCCCCTCAGCGCCGTCTTGGGCGGGGCCTTCTTGGAGCCGGCATAGGTCTTCTCCAGCCCGCGCACCTCGATGGCGTTGACGGGCAGGGCTTCGGTCTCGGTCATGCGGGCTTTCAGAGGGATCGGGGGCTTCCGGCGGCGCGCCGTGGGGTCTAGTTATGCGCCGCCGCCTCTCGCGCCAAGACCACGGACCGATCTATGCCGCCGCGCCACCCCGAAGCCCTCGTTCCTCCGCCCGAGGAGATCGTCGTCGCCACCAAGCGCGTGGCCTGCGACGGCGGCGGTGTGCTGGGCCACCCGCTGGTCTATCTGGACATGGGGGCTGCGGACTTCGTTGAGTGCGGCTACTGCGACCGCCGGTTCGTGCTGGCGTCCGATGGGCACCGGGAGAACGAGTACCTGGACCCGGCCGCGCGGGGCCCGGAGGCGCACTAGCAGACCTGCCCGGCCGCCCAGCCCGAGCTCCAGGCCCACTGAAAGTTATACCCCCCTAGCCAGCCGGTGATGTCGACGACCTCGCCGATGAAGAACAGGCCGGGCACGGACTTGGCCTCCATGGTCTTCTGGTCCAGCGCGTCGGTCGAAACGCCGCCGAGCGTCACCTCGGCGGTGCGATAGCCCTCGGAGCCCACCGGCTTGACGGTCCAGGCGTTGACCGCAGTCTCCAACCGGGCCAGCACCTTGTCGCCGACCTCGGCCAGCTTGCCGTTGGCCCCTTCACGGGCGGTCAGGGTCTCGGCCAGACGACGGGGCACGATCTCTGACAGGGCGGTGTGAACCGCCTGTTTGCCGCCGTTCTCGGCCTTCCTCGCCTTCAGCCGCTCCAGCACCGGCACGCCTGGCGCCATGGCCAAGGTGATCGCCTCGCCCTCGCGCCAGTAGCTGCTGATCTGCAGGATCGCGGGGCCGGACAGGCCACGATGGGTGAACAGGATCGCTTCCTCGAACTTCGTCTTGCCCGCCATGACGACGGCGTCCACCGCCACCCCCGCCAGTGGCGTGGTCTGCTCCAGCAGCCCAGCCTCGAACGTCAGGGGCACCAGCGCGGGTCGCGTCTCGGTCAGGGTCAGGCCGAACCGGCGCGCGACGTCATAGCCCCAGCCCGTCGCGCCCATCTTGGGGATCGACTTGCCGCCCGAGGCGACCACCAGCGAGGCGCAGGAGACCTCCGCGCCGTCGGACAGGGTCAGGGTGAACCCGTCGCCGGATCGGTCGAAGGCTTCGACCGAGGTGCCGAGCCGTAGCTCCACGCCGGCCTCCCGCATCCCCTCGGTCAGCATACGGACGATCTGCTTGGCGCTGTCGTCGCAGAACAGCTGACCCAGCGTCTTCTCGTGCCAGGCGATGCCGGCCTTATCGACCCGGGCGATGAAGTCGGCAGGCGTGTAGCGGCCCAGCGCGGACGAGGCGAACCGGGGATTGGCCCCCAGGAACCGGTCGGTTCGGCCGGCGTCCAGGTTGGTGAAGTTGCAGCGCCCGCCGCCCGAGATGCGGATCTTTTCGCCCGGCGCGCGGGCGTGATCGACGACCAGCACGCGCCGTCCGCGCCGTCCGGCCTCGATGGCGCACATCATCCCCGCCGCCCCTGCGCCGACGATGACGACGTCGTATGTTTGGGGGTGGGAGCTCACAGCGACCGCAGGAAGGCGATCAGCGCCGCGTTGACCTCATCCGGCCGCTCCTGCTGCAACCAGTGGCCGGCGCCGGGCAGCACCGTCTGGCTCCGCAGATCGGTCAGCCAGTCCTTCAACCCCGCCTCATGCTGACCGGCGTAGTGGCGCACCGGGTCGCGTTCGCCGACCATGAACAGCGACGGCTGGGTGATCTTCCTGCCCTGCAGAAACGCCGTCAGCGACCAGTTCAGGTCCAGGCACCGGTACCAGTCGATCGGCCCCTTGAAGCCCGACGCCGTGAAGGCGGCGACATACTCGGCGAAGTGATCCTCGCTCATCCACGGCGGCAGGGTGGCGTCGTCGGGCACCTCCGACAGGAAGTCGTGGCCCGGCGCGATGAAGCCGGTCGACTGGCGGCCATCGGGCGTCGCTCCGTCATAGGAGTAGAAGCCCTTGCGGAGCGCCGTCGCCACGTCGCCGTGGAAGATCAGATGCGCGTCCGGCGCCTGGAACTGGTTCATGTAGAGCTCGCCCCGGCCCAGCCGCTTCGAGATCGCGGCCATCGCCGGGGTCGGCGGGCCGGCGGCGCGGCGCGGTTGGAACGGCACGGACAGTCCCGCGACCGCCGTGAACACGTCCGGCCGCAGCAGGGCGCAGTGCCAGGCGACCGGCGCGCCCCAGTCGTGGCCGACGACGACGCAGGTCTGATGCCCCAGGGCCCGGACCAGATCGACCATGTCGCCGACCAGATGCAGGATGGTGTGCTCCTCGGTGCGCTCCGGCTTGTCGGTCCCACCATAGCCGCGCATGTCCGGCGCGACGGCGCGATAACCGGCTGCGGAGAGCGCCCGCACCTGGGCCCTCCAGCTGATGCCAAGTTCGGGAAAGCCGTGGACGAGGAGAACGAGCGGGCCGTCGCCGGCTTCGAGGACCTGCTGCGTCAGGCCGTCGGTCTGGATGGTGTTGGTCTTCATGGCCCCTCCTTACCCTCTCCCGTTGGGAGAGGGCTTGAGCGCCCGAGAGCCGTCAGGCGATCGGTTCGCGCGAAAGGGTGAGGGTTCGACCTCGCCTCTCTCGCACCGCCCGGCCCTCACCCTTTCGGCTTCACGGATCGCTGCGCTCTCCGAGCCTCAAGCCCTCTCCCACCGGGAGAGGGAAGGCAAGTCAGGCCGCCGCCTTCTGACCCGTGAACCGGCCGTAGAAGGTCTCGCCCTTCGCGGCCATGTCGCGCAGCAGCTGGGGCGGGCTGAACCGCTCGCCGTACTTGGCGGCATAGGCGTCGGCCTGTTCGACGAAGGCCTTGGCGCCCATCTGGTCGATGTAGGTGATCGGGCCACCGGTCCAGGGCGCGAAGCCCCAGGCCAGGATGGCGCCGACGTCGGCCTCGCGCGGATCGTCGATCACGCCTTCTTCCCAGCAGCGCGCGACCTCGACGGCCTGACGGAAGATCAGGCGACGCTTCTGGTCCTCGACCAGTTCGGGGGTCGAGTCGTTGATGGTCACCGGGGCGAGTTCGGACAGGCCGGACCACAGCTTTTTCGGCTTCTGATCGTAGTCGTAGAAGCCCTTGCCGTTCTTGCGGCCATAGCGGCCCAGGTCTTCGACCATGGTCTTGACGATCTTCCAGCCGGGCAGGGGCACATAGGCGTCGCCCAGGTCCTCGGCGGTCTGTTTGGCGATCTTGACCGACAGGTCCAGCGCCACGTCGTCGTGCATCTCCAGCGGGCCGCGCGGCATGCCGGTCATGCGCCCGATGTTGTCGATCATCGCCGGGGCATAACCCTCTTCCAGCATGGCCAGGCCCTCGGCCACATAGGTGCCGAAGCAGCGCGAGGTGTAGAAGCCGCGGCCGTCCTGGACGACGATCGGGGTCTTCTTGATCTTCATGACGTAGTCGAGCGCCTTGGCGAGCGCCGCCTGGCCGGTCTTGGCCCCCATGATGATCTCGACCAGCATCATCTTGTCGACGGGCGAGAAGAAGTGGATGCCGATGAAGTCCTCGGGCCGTACCGAGGCTTCGGCCAGGCCGGTGATCGGCAGGGTGGAGGTGTTCGATCCGAACACGGCGCCGGGCGTCAGTTGGGCCTCGGCGCGCTTGGTCACGTCGGCCTTGATCTCGCGGTTCTCGAACACCGCCTCGATGACCAGGTCCGAGCCCTTGATATGGTCATAGTCCGTGGTCGGCACGACCATGGCCAGCAGGGAGTCGTACTTGTCCTGGGTCAGCTGGCCGCGCGACAGCCGCTTCTTCAGCAGGTCCTCGACGTGGGCCTTGCCCTTGTCGGCGGCCTCCTGATCGCGGTCGATCAGGATGGTCTGGATGCCCGCGAGCGCGTTCACATAGGCGATGCCCGCGCCCATCATGCCGGCGCCCAGAACAGTGACCTTCTTCGGGTCAGACTGGGGCTCGCCAGCCGGACGCACCGCGCCCTTGTCCAGCTCCTGCTTGGACAGGAACAGCGACCGGATCATCCCTTGCGCCTGCGGCGTCATCAGGGTCTTGATGAAATAGCGGGTCTCGATGCGCAGCGCCGCGTCCATCGGCACCTGGACGCCCTCATAGACCGCCTTCATCAGGTTCACGACAGCCGGATAGTTGCCGTAGGATTGCTTCCTCAGCATGGCGTTGCCGACCAGGAAGTTCTGGATGCCGGCCGGGTGATAGGGGCCGCCGCCGGGCAGTTTGAAGCTCTTGTCGTCCCACGGCTGGGCCGCCTTGCCGCCACCCTTGATCCAGGCCTTGGCGGCCTCGACCTCGGTCCCGGCGGGCACGACCTCGTGGACGATGCCCGCGCCCTTGGCGTCGTTCGGACGGAAGGACTTGCCCTCGCTCATGGCCATCATGGCGGCCTGCACACCCACCAGGCGCGTCAGGCGCTGGGTGCCGCCGCCGCCGGGAAACAGGCCGACCTTGATCTCCGGCAGGCCCAGCTGGATCTTCGGGCTGTCGCCGACCACGCGGTAGTGGCAGGCCAGCGTCAGTTCCAGACCGCCGCCGAGCGCCAGGCCGTTGATCGCCGCCGCCACCGGCTTGCCGCAGGTTTCGAGCGCCCGCAGCGCCCCGTTCAGCTTCCACCCGGCGTCATAGGCGTCCTGCAGGGAGCCGCCCGTCAGCATGCCGGCCGCCATGTCGCCCAGGTCCGCCCCGGCGCAGAAACCGGAGGTCTTGCCGGAGGTCAGGACCGCGCCCTTGATGGCGTCGTCGGTCTTGATGCGCTCGACCACCTGCGGGATCTCGGCCATGACCGATCCGGTCAGGGTGTTCATCGACCGGCCCGGCACGTCGAAGGTGACCAGGGCGATGCCGTCGGCGTCGACGTCGATCTTGAAGTTTTCCATTGGCCGCAGGCCCTTCATTCTGAAACGTCGGCGTGTGGGCCGACCGATGCTGGTTCATCACAGCGAACACAGCGAGGGCACGGCGGGCACAGCGAAAGCGGCATCGCTGTGATCGCTGTGAAATCGCCGTGCTCGCCGTGATGAACCCCTTCCTGAGCGCTCTCGCGCTCGAATCGATTAGACCCGCTCGATCACCGTGGCGGTGCCCATGCCGCCGCCGATGCACAGGGTGATCAGGGCGGTCGACTTGCCCGACCGCTCCAGCTCGTCCAGCACGGTGCCGGTGATCATGGCGCCGGTGGCCCCGAGCGGGTGACCCATGGCGATGGCGCCGCCGCAGACGTTGATCTTGTCGTGATCGATATCCAGCGCCTGCATGAAGCGCAGGACGACGGCGGCGAAGGCCTCGTTCAGCTCATACAGGTCGATGTCGGTCGCGCTCATGCCCAGCTTGGCCAGCAGCTTGTTGGCCACGAACTCCGGACCCGTCAGCATGATGGACGGCTCCGAGCCGATGGAAGCGGCGCCGACGATCCGCGCACGCGGCTTCAGTCCCGCCGCCTTGCCGGCCTCCAGCGAACCGATCAGCACGCCCGCCGATCCGTCGACGATGCCCGAGCTGTTGCCCGGGGTGTGGACGTGATTGACGCGCTCGACCTCGGGGTAGCGCTGGTTGATCACGCTGTCGAAGGCCATTTCACCCATCATGGCGAAAGAGGGGTTGAGCGCGCCCAGCGTCTGCATGTCCGTGTTCGGACGAATGGTCTCGTCGCGGTCCAGGATGGTCAGGCCCAGCTGATCCTTGACCGGCACGACCGACTTGTTGAACCGGCCCTCGGCCCAGCTCTTGGCTGAACGCTTGTGGCTCTCGACCGAATAGGCGTCGACGTCGTCGCGGCTGAAGCCCCACTTGGAGGCGATCATGTCGGCCGAGACGCCCTGGGGCACGAAATAGGTCGAAAAGGCGCTCGACGGATCGACCGGCCAGGCCCCGCCGTCACTGCCCATCGGCACGCGGCTCATGGCCTCCACGCCGCCGCCGACCGCGAAATCGGCCTCGCCGGCCTTCACCTTGGCCGCCGCCATGTTCACGGCTTCCAGGCCCGAGGCGCAGAAGCGATTGATCTGGACGCCGGCGACGCTCTGCGACCAGCCGGCGTTCAGCACGGCGGTGCGGGCGATGTCAGCGCCCTGCTCGCCCACCGGCGAGACGCAGCCCAGGATGACGTCGTCGACCTTCGAGGTATCCAGCCCGTTCCGGTCGCGCAGGCTTTCCAGCACCTGGCTCGCCAGCGACAGGGCGGTGATTTCGTGCAGCGAGCCGTCCTTCTTGCCCTTGCCGCGCGGGGTTCGAACCGCATCATAGATATAGGCTTCGGTCATTTGGTGCGTCTCCAATGAGGACGGATCAGGCAAGGGCTCTAAAGCCGACGTTTACGTCAACGTCAAGATAAGAGTTACGCCGCCTCGGAACGGCCGCGCTCGTCGGCTATTGAGGAGCCCATGATACGCCTCGCTTCAGCCCTCGTCGCCGTCTCTCTGACCTCGGCTTGCGCCCTCCTGCCCGCCCCTGCCCACGTCCCCGCTCCTGCGTCCGTCTCCGCGCCTGCCCCCGCCGATCCCGGCGGTCCACGCTGGATCGAACCGCCGTCGCCGGCTCCTCGGGACGCTGTCCCCATCGCTCCGCCGCGCGACGCCCGGCCCTCGGACACCGTCGAGGCGCGGCTGCTGGCGGCCCACAACGATGAGCGTCGCCGAGTTGGCGCGCCGCCGCTGGCTTGGAGCGCGGACCTGGAAATCGAGGCGCGCGGCTGGGCTCGCGAGCTGATCGCCACCGACCGCTTCGCCCACGACCCGCGCCCGCACGGTCATGGCGAGAACCTTTGGACCGGCTGGGGCGGTCGCACCTGGACGCCCGAGGAGATGGTCGAGGACTGGATCGATGAACGCGCCGATTATCGGCCCGGGATCTTTCCGGATGTCAGCCGCACGGGCGACTGGACCGCGGTTGGCCACTACACCCAGATCATCTGGCGCGGCACCACCCACGTCGGCTGCGCGATCGAGACGCGGGGCGACCAGTCGATCCTGGCCTGCCGCTATTCTCCTCCCGGCAACATCGACGGCCGGCGTCCGCTCTGAACCGCCTCAGGTCCTGCTGAGGTCGTCGGCCTTGCCGTCGGGCTTGGACGCCTCCGAGACGATCCAGGTCAGCAGGCGCTGTGGGTCGTCGTCGACGCGCACCAGATCGCGATCGGCGGGCTTGATGAAATCCTGATCGACGGCGTGATCCACGAAGCCCATCAGCGGATCGAAGAAGCCGGAGATGTTCAGCAGCCCCAGCGGCTTGGCATGATAGCCCAACTGGGCCCAGGTCCAGATTTCGAACAGCTCCTCCAGGGTGCCCAGTCCGCCCGGCAGTCCGACGAAGGCGTCGGACAGGTCGGCCATCAGCGCCTTTCGCTGATGCATGGTGTCGACGACGTGCATGGTCGTCAGGTCCGTGCGCAGTCCCTCGCGGTCCGAAAGGGCGCGCGGCATGACGCCGATCACCTCGCCCCCGCCGGCCAGGACCCCGTCCGCCACCGCGCTCATCAGGCCGATCGAGGCTCCGCCGTAGACCAGGCCGATACCCCGATCCGCCATCGCCCGGCCCCAGGCATGCGCCGCCGCCTGATACTGAGGTCCCGCGCCGAGCCGCGATCCGAGGAAGACAGCGATACGCATCAGCGACGATCCTGGGTGAGCCAAAACATGTCGCGAGGCATCGCCGGCCCGGGTCCACGCCCGTCCAGCGCCCGCGCCGCCCGCCCAATGACAAATCGCGACGCCTAAGGCAACGCGGCTTTGACGGGCTTTGGCCGGTGGCTCAGGAGATCGTCCGACGGCCGGCGTCCGCTGCGACGCCGGCCGTCGTCGGTCAGGTCAGGCCGCGGCCTGCATCGCCTCGGCGTTGATGGCGGCATCGGCGATGGCGGTCAGGTCGGTGTCGGTCTGCGACTCCTCCTGCAACGTCTCGTCCAGCAGCTTGGCGGCGTCCTTCATGCCGAGCACCAGGGCCCAGCGCTTCAGCGTGCCGTAGCGCGTGATTTCATAGTGCTCCACGGCCTGGGCCGCCGCCAGCAGACCGGCGTCCAGCGCCGCCGTGCCCTTGTACTCCTCGGCGATCTCGTCGCCCTCGGCCAGGATGCCTTCGATGGCGTCACAGGTCTTGCCACGGGCCGGCTTGCCGATGATGTCGAACACCTGCTGCAGCCGCTCGATCTGGCCTTCGGTCTGGCCGATGTGCTTTTCGAAGGCCGCTTTCAGCTCAGGCGACTGCGCCGCCCGCTGCATCTTCGGCAGGGACTTCAGGATCTTCCGCTCGGCGTAATAGATGTCCTTGAGCGTGTCGTGAAACAGGGTGTCGAGGGTCTTGTCGGCCATGATGGATCTCCTTGGGTGCTGCGCCCAGCGCGCCCCCTGAAAAAGCGACCCGTCCCCGATCGTTCCTATGTCTGAGAGCCGACATTGCCGGCCATCTCCAGCCCGTGAACGGCGCTCAGCCGGGGCTTGAGCATGGCGTAGCAGGCGCAGGCGGCGGCCTCGAGACCTTCCCGATCGGTGATGCGAATCACGCCCCGGCCGTAGGTGATGACCTTGCGCCGCTTCAGCTGCGACGCCGCCTCGCTGACGGTGGAGCGTCGCGCCCCGATCAGCCGCGCCAGCTCCTCCTGACGGAAAAACAGGTGCTCGTTCGGCGACAGATCGCTCGCCGTCAGGATCCATCGGGCGATCCGTTCCGGCGCGGAATGCAGGGAGTTGCAGGCCGCCGCGATCGCCGCCTGGGACTGATACAGGTCGGTCAGGGACAGCAGCCGGACCATCAGCCTGGGCCGATCGGCGGCCAGCGCCCTCAGCGCCGCCGCGCTGGCGACGTAGGCCTCGCCCCCGGCGCGGCAAACGATCTCCCACGCGCACGGCCGGTCGCCCATGAAGGGGGCCAAACCCGTCAGCCCCTCGTTGCCGATCACCGCCGTCTCGATCGCGCTGCCGTCCGGATAGCGGACGAGGTTGGCGAACTGGGCATCGATCGGAAAATAGACCTCTCGCACCGGCGCGCCCTGATCCACCACGATCTGGTCCACGGCCACCGTGACCCGACGCACCAGCCCTCGCATCAGCCGCGCCTCTTCGCCTTCCAGGGTGTCGATGAAGTGGTTCTCGGGCGGGGTCATGCGGCGGCAACGCTTGAAGTGTCGCAGGGCTCCCGCAATGTCGGGCAGCGGGCACGCAAAGGGTCACCGGCGCGCTATGTTCCGGCTTCGTTCGGGGGCTTCGCATGCTGACCTATTTCTGTTTCATCGAGAGCGAGATCCTCACCACGCCGCACATGGAGCCGCTGATGGCGACCACGGACGAGGACGCTCGGCGCGAGGCTGAAGCCCTGATGGCCCAGCACGCCAGCGCGGTGGCTGCTCATGTCCTGCTCGGCGACCGGCTGATCGCGTCGATTCGCACCATCCCCGGCCCACGGCGCTGATCAGGCGGCGGCGGCCACGTCGGCGGTGGCGTCCATCAGGATTTCCAGCGACCGCACCCGCGCGGCATGGTCCCAGATCTGGCTGGTGATCATCAGCTCGTCGGCCCCGGTCCGCTCGACGAAGGCCCGCATCTGATCGCGCACCGTCGCGGGCCCGCCCACCGCCGAGCACGACAGGGCCTGATCGATCATCGCCCGCGCGGCCGGGTCCAGCCGCTCGGCATAGCCCTCCTGCGGCGGGGGCAGCTTGCCGGGCCGCCCGGTCCTCAGATTGACGAAGGCCTGCTGGACACTGGTGAACAACAGCCGCGCCGCTTCGTCCGTCTCGGCGGCGAAGACGTTGAAGCCCAGCATGACGTGGGGCCGAGCCAGCCGCGCCGAGGGCCGGAAGGTCTCGCGATAGATACGGATCGCCGACATCATGTCGCCCGGCGCGAAATGGCTGGCGAAGGCATAGGGCAGGCCCAGATGCGCCGCCAGCTGCGCGCCATAGGTCGACGACCCCAGGATCCAGATCGGCACGTCCTGGCCCTCGCCGGGGTTGGCGCGCAGCCGCTGATCCTCCGTCGCCGGCTCGAACCAGTGCATCAGTTCGACCACGTCCTGGGGAAAGCTGTCGGCGTCGCCGGCCCGATCGCGCCTCAGCGCCCGCGCGGTGGCCATGTCCGAGCCTGGCGCACGGCCCAGCCCCAGGTCGATCCGCCCAGGATAGAGCGCCGCCAGCGTCCCGAACTGCTCGGCGATCACCAGCGGCGCATGGTTGGGCAGCATGATCCCGCCGGCCCCGACCCGGATCGTCTTCGTCGCCGCCGCCACCGCCCCGATCACCACCGACGTCGCCGCCGAGGCGATGCCCGCCATATTGTGATGCTCCGCCAGCCAGTACCGCCGATACCCCAGCCGCTCGGCATGGCGGGCCAGGTCGAGGGTGTTGGCGAGGGAACGGGACACGTCGGAGCCTTCCGGCACCGGGGCGAGGTCGAGGATGGAGAGGGCGGTCATGCCCTTCCATATGGGCACGGCGGCGGGAGATTTAAGGCGGGGCGCTGCCTCTGCATACCGTTCGACCGCGGATACTCCAGACGTCCGCTAGGGGTAGGGAACTGGTTTTGCCGAGGATAGACGATCCGGGGGGGGTAAAGGGGTTCGTTAACGCTCTGGTTTGCGGGAAATCTAGCCCAGGAACCCCCGCGTCACCTCTACCGCCTCCACCAGCCCCATGCGCTGGACCTCGGTGCCGGGGGGCAGGGCGGCGAACAGGCGGGTGGGGGTGGCGGCGTCCAGCATGACGAAGACGCCTCGGTCGTCTGCGCGGCGGATCAGGCGACCGAAGGCCTGGGCGATGCGGGCGCGGGCCAGGGCGTCGTCATAGCCTTTCGCCCCGAACTTCTCGCGTCGCGCCTTGTGCAGCAGGTCGGGGCGGGGCCACGGCACCCGGTCGAAGGCTAGGAGGCGGAGCGACCGGCCGGGCACGTCGACGCCGTCGCGCACCGCGTCGGTGCCGAGCAGGCAACTGTCCTGTTCGGCCCGGAAGATGTCGACCAGGGTGCCGACCTCCAGCGGATCGACGTGCTGGGCGTAGAGGGGGATCTGGGCCTTGGCCAGATCGGGGCCGAGGCGTTCGTAGACGGCTTTCAGCCGGCGGATGGCGGTGAACAGACCCAGGCCCCCGCCGCCGGCGGCCAGGAAGAGCTCGCGCATGGCCGCCGCCGTCTGGCGCGGGTCGTCCTTGGCCACGTCGTTGACGACGATGACGCGGCTGTTCGAGGCATAGTCGAAGGGGCTCTCGACCTTCAGCGTGCGGGCCGGCTCGATCAGGCGGGCGGCGCCGGTGCGCATCCGGGCCATGCCGAACAGGTCGCCGCCCGAGGCCTCGGCGATGGGGTCCGACAGGGTGGCGCTGGTCACCAGCACACCATGCGCGGGCAGGATGACGGCGGCCTCCAGCGGCACGGTCGGATCGATCCAGTGACGGCGGAGCGCCACGTCGTGGATGCGGCCGAAGGCGGTCTCGACCGACAGCCAGTCGACGAAATCGGGGTCCGGTTCGTCGCCGCCGTCCTGGAGCGCCGCCAGCATGGAACGCCAGCCGGGCAGGGTCATGCGGGCGCGGCGGTCGAGGCCGCGCAGGGCCCCCTCTATGCGGGCGCGGGCCGAGCCGTCGAGTTCGGAAGCCTCGTCGTCTAGGATGTCCTCCAGGTGGCGGGCGAGGGCCAGCAGGGGGGCCTCCACCGCCGCGATGGCCTGGGCGGCCCCGCGCGCGGTCTCCAGCAGGGGCTCGGTCGCCGGACGGACGGCGCATTCGGTGCCGAACTCCGACGACGCGGACGAGGCCGCCTCGGAGGTGCGGGCGCGGATCTGTTCCAGAGCGGCCATCAGGAACTGCTCGATCGGGCCGACGGGGTTCACCTCTCCGCTGGGCGGCGCGATGCGGCCTGAGATGCCTTCGCCGGGCAGGGCGGCGGCGGCGCGGATCGCGTCCTGCAGGGCCTTCGCCGCCGCCTCGTTGTCGGCGCAGAGGTCGCCGAGCCGCTGTTCCAAACCGCGCCCGCGACGGCCCCGCCCCTCCGGCCCCCGGATCCAGCGGCGCAGCTCCGCCGCCTCCTGGCCGGACAGGCAGGCGGAAAAGGCGCTGTCGGCCGCGTCGAAAAGGTGGTGGCCCTCGTCGAAGACGATGCGCTTCAGGGCGGCGGTCTCATTGTCCTGTTTCAGGCCGCGCGCGGTGCGGGCGCCGTCGAAGGCGGCCTGGGTCATGACGAGCGCGTGGTTGGCCACGACCAGATCGGCGCGGCGGCTGGCGCGGATGGTCTTTTCGACGAAACAGGTCCGGTAGTGGGAGCAGGCGGCGTGGACGCATTCGCCGCGCCGGTCGACCAGATTGCCCGCGCTGGCCTGCGCGCTCGGCCCCACCGCGAACAGGCCGGGCAGCCACCCGGGAAAGTCGCCGCCGGTCATGTCGCCGTCGCGGGTGTGAAGCGCCCAGCGGCTGGTCAGCGCCAGGCCGATCAGGTCGCCGTTGCCCAGCTGGGCTGCCTGGACCATGTCCTGAAGATTGAGCAGGCAGAGGTAGTTCTCACGGCCCTTTCGGACGACGGTCTTCTTCCGACGTTCGACCGGGTCGGGCCACAGGGCGGCGCTTTCGCGGTCGATCTGGCGTTGCAGCGCGCGGGTGTAGGTCGAGACCCAGGCCGCGCCCTGGTTGCGCTCGGCCCAGAGCGAGGCGGGGGCGAGGTAGCCCAGCGTCTTGCCGGTGCCGGTTCCGGCCTCGGCCAGCAGCATGCGGGGGCGGCCCTCCTCGTTGCGGGGCGAGAAGGCGAAGGCGGCCTCGGCGGCGTAGTCGGACTGGGTCGGGCGGGTCTCGTCGAGGCCCGATGCTTGAAGCAGTTTGGCCAGTCGGATGCGGGCGGATTCGGAATCGACCGGGGCCGAGCCCGCTTCGCCGCGCGGGGCCTCATCCTCCCACTCCGGCAGGCGCGACCAGGCGTCGAGGCCGGAGCCGCGATGCTGGCGTTCGCGGATCGGCTGGCTTCGCAGGGCACCGGACACGCGCCACGCCCAGGCCCATCCGGCGCGGCCCAAAGTTTCAGCGAGGGTGAAGGCGTCTTCGCGGCGCGGATAGGTGGGGTCGGCGAGTTCCTTCAGCAGGGCGGCGGCGGCGTCGCGCAGGGCCGCCGCCTGGGCCTCCGCCCCCTTGGGTTCGGCCATGCCGAGGGCCAGGGCCAGACCGCTGGGGGATGGGGCGCAGAAGGTGGCGGGGCGGACGAAGGCCCACAGTTCCAGCACATCCAGCAGATCGGGGGAGCGGGGCGGCGGTGACAGGCCGAGCCTGCGCGCCGTGAGGCTGGCGTGGGCCACCAGCACCGGGCCGCCGGTGAAGATCCCTTCGGCCGCGCCGCGCCCGATCTTTCGCGCGCCCTCGTCGTCGCAGATCGCGCCCGCGCCGGGCGGGACGGCGAGGGCGGCGGGCAGGGCCAGCCAGGGCTCGGTGCCGGTCAGGCGGCCGGGGGCGATGACGGATTCGTCGGACACCTCCGACAGATAGCGTCTGACGGGGTGAAACGGAACGGGAACATGCTATATCGCGAGGGTGACGCCTCCCGCCGCCAGTCTGCCGCCTCTGTTCGCCGACTGGTTCGCCTCGCGAGGCTGGGCCCCTCGTCGGCACCAGCTGGAGATGATCGCGGCGGCGCAAGGCGGCTCGCACGCTCTGCTGGTCGCGCCGACGGGGGGCGGCAAGACGCTGGCGGGGTTCCTGCCCAGCCTGATCGATCTGGCGGAGCGCGGTCCCCGGCCGGAGTTCGGGCCCGGCAGCGGGATTCACACCCTGTATGTCTCACCGCTGAAGGCGCTGACGACGGATGTGGAACGCAACCTGATGACGCCGATCCGCGAGATCGGTCTGAACATCCACGTCGAGAGCCGCACCGGCGACACCAAACAATCCAAGAAGCAGAGGCAGAGGGACAATCCGCCCGACATCCTGCTGACCACGCCCGAGCAGTTGGCCCTGTTCTGCGCCTGGGGCGGGGCTCGGGCCTATTTCGCGGACCTGAAATGCATCGTGCTGGACGAGGTGCACGCCATCTGGTCGGGGAAGCGGGGGGATCTGCTGAACCTGGCGCTTGGGCGGCTGCAGAGCTTTTCCCCGGGGCTGAGGCGGGTGGCGCTGTCGGCGACGATCGATGACCCGAAGCTGATCGCGGAGTGGTTAGTACCTAATCTCCGCCCCCTGGGCGGAGACAGCGCGCGCGAGCGCGCAGAGGCGGGCGAGTCTTCGCCGATGTGGTCCGGCGCAGACGAGAACGAGTCCGGTCGAACGGGCCCGCCTCTGGCGACTGCGTCGCCTGTCTCCGCCCAAGGGGCGGAGATTGTCATCGTCCGCGGCGATCCCGGCGCGGCGCCGGTCATCGATGTGCTCGTATCCGAAGGCCGCGTCCCCTGGGCCGGCCACACCGGCCAGCACGCCATCCCCGAGGTCTATGCCGCCATTCAGCGGGCGAACCTCGCCCTCATCTTCGTCAATACCCGTTGGCAGTCCGAGTTCGTGTTCCAGCAGCTGTGGGCCATCAACGACGAGAACCTGCCGATCGGCCTGCATCACGGCTCGCTGGCGGCGGAGCAACGGCGCAAGGTCGAGGCGGCCATGGCGCGGGGCGATCTGCGGGCCGTGGTCTGCACCTCGACGCTGGACCTCGGCATCGACTGGGGCGATGTCGATCTGGTCATCCAGATGGCGGCGCCGAAGGGCTCCTCGCGCCTCGTCCAGCGCATCGGCCGTGCCAACCACCGGCTGGACGAACCCAGCCGCGCCTTGATGGTGCCGGCCAGCCGCTTCGAACTTCTGGAATGCCAGGCGGCGAAGGAGGCCGTCGCCGACAACGCCTTCGACTGGGAGCCGCGCCACACCGGAACCCTGGACACCCTGGCCCAGCACGTCATGGGCGTGGCCTGTTCCGAGCCGTTCGACATGGAGGATCTGTATGGGGAGATCACCGGCTGCGCCCCATATCGCGCCCTGACGTATGAGGCGTTCGAGGAGGTGGTCGATTTCGTCGCCACCGGCGGCTACGCCCTGCGCACCTACGATCGCTTCGCCCGCATTGTCCGCAACGCAGACGGCAAGTGGACGGTCCGCAACGCCATGATCGCCCAGCGTCACCGCATGAACGTCGGGGCCATCGTGGCGGCCGGGACGCTGAACGTGAAGGTGGCGTCGCGGCGGGGCGGGGCGTCCAGACAGCTGATCGGCGGCCGCAAGGTCGGCGAGGCCGAGGAGTGGTATTTTGAACAGCTGAGCCCCGGCGACACCTTCATCTTCGCCGGCCAGGTCTGGGCGTTCCAGGGCATCGTCGGCATGGACGCCCTGGTGACTCACGCCACCGGCAAGGACCCCAAGATCCCGTCGTGGGGCGGGGCGCAGTTTCCGCTGGGGACGTCGCTGGCGGTTCGGGTGCGGGCCATGATCCAGGACCGGGACCACTGGCGTGTCCTGCCGCCCGACGTGCAGGAGTGGCTGGAGCTGCAGGACCAGCGCAGCCTGATCCCGGACGCCGACAGCCTGCTGATCGAGACCTTTCCGAGGGGCAGCCGCCACTTCCTCATCGCCTATCCGTTCGAGGGCCGGATCGCCCATTCGACCCTGTGCATGCTGCTGACGCGGCGGCTGGATCGGCTGGGCGTCGGACCGCTGGGGTTCGTGGTGACGGACTATTCCCTGGCCATCTGGGCGATCCGGCCGATGGATCACCTGGACTGGGACGCCCTGTTCCAGCCCGACATGCTGGCCGACGATCTGGAGGCGTGGCTGGAGGAGTCGTTTATGATGAAGCGCACCTTCCGCAATTGCGCCCTCGTTTCCGGCTTGATCGAGCGGCGACAGCCGGGGGCCGAGAAGACGGGCCGCCAGGTGACCTTTTCCACCGACCTGATCTACGACGTGCTCCGCCGCCACCAGCCCGACCATCTGCTGCTGAGAACCGCCCGGGCCGACGCCGCGTCCGGCCTGCTGGACGTGGCGCGTCTG
Organism: Caulobacteraceae bacterium; assembly: GCA_947475735.1. Classification (GTDB taxonomy): domain Bacteria; phylum Pseudomonadota; class Alphaproteobacteria; order Caulobacterales; family Caulobacteraceae; genus Brevundimonas. The sequence continues at coordinate 90,947 of CANJLQ010000015.1, read as the reverse complement.
GGTCAGCTGCTGACGCGGATCGCGGGCCATATCCGCCATGCGCCGCTGGAGCGGGCCTCTCCGTTCAGCGTGCCCGTGCTGGTCATGATCGGCCGCGAGCGGGTGGGCGGCGACGCGGCGGACATGATCCTGGAGGCCTCGGCGCAGGAGCTGATCGACGAGGTGATGGAAGACGCCCCGCCCGAACTGATGGGTGCGGCGTGAACGCGGCCTTGCGGGAAACCCTGACCCCGGCGCGGCGGCCGTGCGGCTCGCTGTCGGTGCGGGTGATGGGCGAGCTGTCCGTGTTGCGGTGCTCCGGGGCGTTGTGGCTGCCAGCGCATGGGACGCTGGTGGCGGGCGATCTGCATCTGGAGAAGGGCTCGGCCTATGCGGCGCGGGGCCAGATGCTGCCGCCCTATGACAGCCGGGCGACGCTGGATCGGCTGGAGACGGAGATCGCCGAGCTGAAGCCGGAGCGCGTCGTGCTGCTGGGAGACAGCTTTCACGACAGCCGTTCGATCGGGCGGATGGCGGGCGACGACCGGGCGCGGCTGGACCGGCTGGCCGAGGGGCGGGACTGGGTCTGGCTGGAGGGCAATCACGACCGCGAGGCGCTGACGGTCGCCGACGCCGATGCAGTGTCGCGCCTTCCGGGGCGGGTGGTCGGGGACATGGCGCTGGGGGCGCTGTTCCTGACGCACGAGCCGGAGGCGATGCCGAGGCCGGGCGAGGTGGCGGGGCATCTGCATCCCTGCGCGCGCGTGATGGCCCATGCGCGGATGGTGCGGAGGGCGTGTTTCGTGACGGACGGGCGTCGGCTGATCCTGCCCGCGTTCGGGGCCTTCACCGGGGGGCTGAATGTGCTGGATCCGGCGATCACGGGGCTGTTCGAGACGCCGCCGATGCTGGGGGCGCTGGGGCGGGACCGGGTGCATGCCCTGGCGTGGGGCAGCCTCGTTTAGCCGACGACGACCGCGAGGATTAGTGAAAGGACGGCCCCGACCGTGGCGGTCGTGCGGAGCGCGGGATACCAGGCGGGCGGGCGGCGACGGTCCCACAGCCACATGAGGCTCAAGCCCATCGCCAGGAGGGTCAGCCGGACGGGTTCGGGCAGGCCGAGCGGCAGCAACGCCGCCCAGGCGACGAGGGCGGGCAGGTTGCTGAGGATCAGGGTCTTTGGATCGGGCGCGCCGGACGCCAGGGTCGCTCCCCAGCGCGTGCCGCCGAGGAAGGACAGGATGACCGCGCCATAGGCGATGAGGGCGCTCAGCCAGGCGTTCGCGGTCGAGCCGCCAACCGCGACCATCGCCGCGCAACCGACGAAGGGGATCAGTCCGGCCAGCGCCAGGCCCCAGGCGGTCGTCTTCGCGCGATCCATCATCGTCTCCCCAGGACGCGGCTGGCCAGATAGCCGATGCCCGCCGCCAGCAGGACGCACAGGACGCCGTAAGTCCAGGGCCGGCGGTGGGCGAACTCATAGACGTCGCGCTCGAAGCCGACCTTGGCGACGGTCAGGGTCAGGTTCGACACGCCCGCCGGTTGGCCGTCGCGGAACAGCCAGACCTCGGCGTGGTACTCGCCGGTCGGCGCGGTGGCCGGCAGCTCGACCTCGGCGCGGAACAGGCCGCGGTCGACGAAGGTCACGCCTTCGGAGTCGGTGTCGTAGAGCTGCGCCGCCTCCCTCAGCCGGATCACGGCGCGACGCCAGTCGAGATAGTCCTCGCCAAGGCGGCTGATGACCACGTCGCGCACGCCATAGCGGGTGACGGTGCGGGTCTCCTCCGGGGCGTCGATGCGCAGATGATCGACTCCGACGCCGAGGCGACGCAGCTGGCCGAACCCGGCGATGTCCGTGAGCGGCCGGGTCGAGGCGGTCATGTAGAAGCCGGGTGCGCCCTCGAACAGGACCGGGCGGCTGTTCAGCCAGACGCCCAGGTTGCGGGTCTTCTTGACCAGGCGAACGGGCTCGTCGGGGCCGCGCACGACGACGACGACGTCGGTCGGGTCATCGGTCGGATTGAAGACCGCGCCGTACAGAACGATCGAGGCCCCCCGGAAACTGGAGTCGACCTCGACCTGCGCATTGGTCAGAGCGGCGGCGACCCGCAGGTCTCCGACCGTGCCGACGGAGCGTTCCGGGGCCGGCGCCTCGACGGCGGGGGGTGGTGGGGGCGGGGCCTGGATCATCCGTCCGCGATCCCCGGCGCGATCAGGAAGATGTCGGAGGGCCGCACGAACAGCTCCAGCCCCATCTGGATGCCGACCAGCAGCACGATCAGCCCGAGCGCCGCCCGCAGGACATCGGCCTTGAACCGGCTGGCGAAGCGCGCCCCCATCTGGGCGCCGACCACGCCGCCGAGCAGCAGAAGGGTGGACAGCACGATGTCCACGGTCTGGTTGCGACCGGCCTGGAGCACGGTGGTGATGGCGGTGGTGATGATGATCTGGAACAGGCTGGTGCCGACCACCACGCCGGCCCTCATGCGAAGGGCATAGAGCATGGCCGGCACCAGGATGAAGCCGCCGCCCACCCCCATGATGGCCGACAGGATGCCGGCGGAGATGCCCAGCCCCAGCGGCGGGATGGCGGAGATGTAGAGGCCGGACTTGGGGAACCGCACCTTCCACGGCAGGCCATAGAGCCACAGGGGGCGACGGCGTTCCTTGTGCGGGGCGACTTCGCCCCGGACGCGGCGAAGGATCTGGGTCAGGCTCTCGTACAGCATCAGCAGGCCGATGGCGCCGAGGAAGACCAGGTAGGACACCGACACCACAAGGTCCGCCTGACCCAGCAGGCGCAGGTAGCGGAACAGCTCGACTCCGCCGATGGCCCCGATCGCGCCGCCCGCGGCCATGATGGCCCCCATGCGGAAGTCGACGGCGCCCTGGCCCGCATAGCGGATGACGCCGGAGGTGGAAGAGGCGACGACGTGGCTGGCCTGGCTGGCCACCGCCACGGTCGGGGGGATGCCGAGAAAGATCAGCACCGGGGCCATCAGGAAGCCGCCGCCGATGCCGAACAGGCCCGAGACGAAGCCGACCACCGCCCCCAACAGGATCAGGAGCGGCCAGTTCACCGAAACCTCGGCGATCGGCAGATAGATCTCCAAAGGGGCGGGCCTTCGGCTGGATACAAGTACGCTAGACGCCGGAAGGCGAGCGCGGGTGTCTTAGGGTCTGATCCGGAAAAGTGTTAGCGGTTTTCCGGTCGGATCAGACCCCAGAACCCCAGCTTGACCCTGATTCACGACATCAGCGAAATCGCGCAGCGATTTCTCCTCAGTCGATCAGGGTCTAGCGACCAGGGCGGCGAGGGGCCACCCCGATCAAGCACTAGGCGAGCGGTTCCAGGGCGAAGGCCTCGGCCTGGGCGCGCGCCGTCTGGCGGGCCGCCGCGGGAATGGTGGGGCTGAGGCGGTCGACCGCGGACTGGGCCTGGGGATCGCCGGCGCGGGCCGCGATCAGATACCAGCGGTAGGCCTGGGTCGGATCGGGCGCGATGCCCTCGTCGCCGTTCTCATAGATGCGGGCCACATTGTACTGGCTGTCCACCAGGCCCTGATCGGCCGCCTGCTTCAGCCAGTTGAGGGCTTCGGCGCGGTCGCGTTCGCCGCCCACGCCGTCGAACAGATACATGCCATAGGCGTGCTGGCCCCGGGCATCGCCGCCCTCGGCCGCGCGGCGCGCCCACAGGCGGCTCTCGGCCTCGTCGACATCCAGGCCGGCCTCGCCGGTCTGGTACAGACCCGCCAGTTTCAGCTGGGCCTGGGGCTCGCCCAGATTGGCGGCGCGGGTCAGGGTCTCGATCCCGGCGGGATCGTCGCGATCCAGCTGCTCGATGGCCTGGGCATAGAGGGTCTGGGCCTCGGTCAGGTCGGCCGGGGCCGCATCGATCGGCGCGTCGCCGGCGGGCAGGATGGCCAGTGCGGCCAGGGGCCCGGAGCCGGCCTGGTTGGCCGTGGCCCCGCTGAGCACCTGACCCAGATCGGCGACGTCGTAGCCGGTCAGGCGGCCAGTGGCATACAGACCCCCGACCACGGCCATGCCGGTGATCGAGGCGATGAAGGTCTTCTTGACCGTGCCGTCGCGCTGGGCCTGCTTGTCCAGCCGCTCCTGCAGCTTGGACTTGCCGCCCTTCTTGAGGCCCAGGCCAAAGGACACGCGGGGGGCGGACGGGGCCGCCGCCTGGGGTTCGTTCATGGCGGCGCGGGCGGCCTGGATGGCGTCGCGGGTCGAGGCCGCGCGACCGGCGGCGGCCCCGGCGCTCATGGAGGCGCGCATCCGACGCGGATCGACGAAGTCGCTCTCGCCGGCATAGTCGTCACCGTCCGCGTCGAAGGCCTCGGTCTCGATCACACGGTCCGGCGTCGCGGCCATGGCGGCATAGGTCGCTGGCGCGGGTTCGACCTCGGCGATCGCCTCCAGGGCGTCGGAGACGTCGGCGCCGCCGAAGCTGCCGAACCCGCCGGCGGCCGCGCCGAACGGCGTGGGCTCCGCGGCCGGCTCGATGCGGCGGGGCAGGGCGTCGAAACTGTCGGACGGCGGCTCGGTCGGATCTTCCGGCGCGGCCGGGAAGGGCTCCAGATCGGCCGAAAGGGGATCGATGGACCAGCCGTCCGTCGGCGTGTCTCCCGCCGCGAACTCGGGCTCGGCCGGGAAGGCGGCGGCGCGCCAGTCGGGCTGGGCGAAGTCCGTCGCGCGCGGCGCGGCGACCGGCTCGGGCAAGGGGGCGGCCGGCTGGGCCAGGCGCTGATCCAGGGTCTCGCGCGCCTCGGCCAGCAGGGCGGCGGTGCGTTCCTCGGACAGCCGCATCCGTTCGGCCAACTCGCCGGAGGCGCGATCGTAGCGTTGCTCGATCCGGTCCGAGCTCTCGCCCAGACGGCGGCCGATGTCCTCCAGGGCCTGGGCGGATTTGCGCTCCGACTGGGCGATGCGGTCGGCCAGACGGTCCGAGATGCGGGTGATCTCGGTGCCCAGCTTTTCCAGGGCGATCGCGTTCTGGTCCTCGGCGCGGGTCAGACGGTGCTCGATCGCCTGGCCATAGCGGCCCATGTCGTGTTCGATCTTGTCGGACACGGTCTTGGTGAGGGCGGCCTCGAACTTGTCGAGACGGGCTCCCCCGGCGGTCTCGATGCGGTCGACCCGGCCGTCCAGGTTCTGGGCGATGCGCAGGACCTCGCGGCCCATGGCGTCGATGCCCTGGGCCGAGCGCTGCTCGGCGGCGCGGGCCTGTTCGCCCAGCGACTGAACCGCCGCCTCGATGCGGCTCATGCGGCCTTCGCTCTCGGCGGTTTCCAGCCGGCGCATCATCTCGGAGCGGTTGGTCTCGACCTGGCGCGACAGGGTCTCGGCCAGCTTTTCGAAGCGGGCGGCCTCGCGCAGGCCCTCGGGCTCCACGCGGCTTTCGGTCGCGCGCAGGCGCTGGTCCAGACCGGCGAAGGCGCGTTCCAGGCTCTTGAGCGCCTCGGTCGTCTGACCCTGGGCGGCGTCCAGGCGTTGGCCGACCTGCGCCAGCAGTTCGGTGCCGGCGCCGGATCCGGCGACTTTTTCGACCGCCTCGATGCGCGCGGCGAGCGTCTGGGCCCCGGCGCGCTGGCGTTCCTCGATGTCGTAGAGACGGCTGGTCAGGGCGGCGACGGCGGTGTCGGTCTTTTCGAAGCCTTCCAGCTTCTGGCGCGTCTCGGCGAAGCCTGTCCGCTGGCGCTCCTCCATGTCGTAGAGGCGGCCCGCCAGGGTGCCCAGCGCCTGCTCGACCTTGGACAAGGTCTCGGCGGACTTGGGCCCGACCTCGCGCTCGAAGGCGCGCAGGCGGCGGTGGCCCTCCTTCAGCTCGTCGGAGATGTCGTCGATGCGGCGGGCGTGGACGCCGGCCTGCTGGTCCTGGGCCTCCAGCCGACGGACGAGGCCGGACACCGCCTGGTCGACCCCCTGGATGGCGATGGTGGAGCGGCGCTCGGCGGCCTCCAGCCGGGCGGCGATGGCGTCAACCGAGGCGGCCACACGCTGCAGGGTGTCGTCGGACGACGAGGGGCGATAGGCCCGCTCCTCCATCGCATAGGCGTCGTCGAGGCGACGCGACCGGCCGCGGCGTTCGATCGATTCCGAGGCATGGGGGCGGCGCGGCAGCGGCTGGACGCCGTCGTCCTCGTCGCCGTCCTCCATGATCATGGTGTTGAGCCATTCGCCCAGCGTCATGCCGGACCGGCGCGCCAGATCCTTGGCGACCTCACGCGCCTTCGGGTCGATGCCCTTGACGCTCCAAGGCGCTGCGGCGGCTGCGCTCACTGATTCGGCTCCCGACCCATATGAGGAACGCTAGTCGCCCATATCCGGGGTGTAAACGGCGCGTTAACCCCAACATCTAGACGGCTGCCCAACTTCCTGTGGACAGCGCCTCACACCCGCCCTGCATGGCCTGTTCGTGGTTAACGAGGGGTGAAGATTAACCTGTCGGAAAGGGTCGGCCTTGCGCGCTGCGAGGCCCGCGGCCACATCGCGCCCATGTCGATGACCCTGACGCTCTCGTTGCTGGCCGCCAGCCTGATCGTCGGGGGCTTCGCCGGCTGGCGCGGGGCGCAGCCCAGCGATTTCCTGAAGCCGCGCCTGGTGCCGTGGCGGTTCATCATGCTGCTGGCGGGGGCGTTGGTGTTCCTGCTGCTGATCCATCTCGGCGCGCTGCTGGGTGTCGCGCCCCGGACTTGAGGGGGAGCGGCCTGACGCAAGGTCGCGAGGACGGAACGGCGGGGCGTCTCGGCGGTTATCCCCGCTGACCCTCACGCAGGAGCCCTCCCCATGGCCGACCACACCCTGACCGCCGCCGAAGCTGAGAAAGAATTCTGGAAGGCGCTGGAGAAATCCAACACCGGCATGCTGGGCCTCGACCAGCCCGGCTATCACGCCCAGCCGATGACCGCCTTCCGCGAGGAGGAGAGCGGCACGATCTGGTTCTTCACCCGCGACGACACCGACCTGGCGAAGGACGCGGGCATCGGCGGCGGCCAGAGCGCCATGTTCCACTATGGCTCCAAGGACCAGAGCGTCTGGGCCTGCATCCACGGTGAACTGTCGGTGCACGGACAGGACCGCGAGATCGTCGATCGCTACTGGAACCCTGTGCTCGCCGCCTGGTACCCGGATGGGAAAGAGGACCGCCATCTGACGATCCTGCGTTTCGACGCCGATGACGGCCGGGTGTGGGTCAGCGGTGGTCTGGTCAAGTTCGCCTTCGAGATCACCAAGGCCAATCTGACCAAGACCCTGCCGGACGCCGGCGGCGTCGCCGACGTCAACCTGAGCTGATCGGGATGGAGGCGATCAAGGCGCAGCTGCGGTCCTTCGGCCTGCTGGACTGGGGCATTGTGATCGGATCCGCCGTGGTCCTGGCGATCCTGCTCGACGGGGTGCTGGGCGTCCTCGTCGGACTGGTTCTCGGCTATCTGATCGTCACGGCCGGGCGCAACGGCGCGCTCGGCGGCTGGCTTCAGGCCAAACTGCGCCGCGACGAGCGCCGCTCGGATCTTCCGCCCGCGCCAACCGCGCCGCCGACCGACCTTTAGGTCAGCCCGCCAGACACCAGGCGAGAACCGCCTTCTGCGCATGGATGCGGTTCTCGGCCTCGTCCCACACCAGGGAGCGAGGCCCATCGATGACGGCGTCGGTGACCTCCTCGCCCCGGTGGGCGGGCAGGCAGTGCAGGAAGACGGCGTCCGGATCGGCGAGGTCCATCAGGGCGTCGTCGACGGTGTAGCTGTCGAAGGCGGCCAGGCGGTCCTCGTAGTCGCTGTCACCCATCGAGACCCAGGTGTCGGTGACGACGACGTCGGCGCCGCGCACCGCGTCCTTCGGGTCGCTGGTCAGGGTGACGTGGACGCCGCCTTTGGCGAGATCGTGCAGGTTGGGGTGATACTCGGCCGGGCAGGCGACGGTCAGGTGGAAGTCGAACTTGGGCGCCGCGTGCATGAAGCTGTGGCAGACGTTGTTGCCGTCGCCCACCCAGGCGATGGTCTTGCCCGCGACCGGACCGCGATGCTCCTCGATGGTCTGAAGATCGGCCAGGATTTGGCAGGGGTGGGAGCGGTCGGTCAGGCCGTTGATGACCGGCACGGTCGAGACGCGGGCGAAGCGTTCGACGTCCTCGTGGTTGTTGGCGCGGATCATGACCGCGTCGACCATGCGCGACAGGACGCGCGCGGTGTCCTCGATGGGTTCGCCGCGCCCCAGCTGCATGTCGCCGGCGTTGGCGATGATCGAGGCCCCGCCCAGCTGGCGGATGGCGGCGTCGAAGCTGAAGCGGGTGCGGGTCGAGTTCTTCTCGAAGATCATCGCCAGGACGCGATCCCTGGCGGGGGCGTCGGCGTCGGGCCGGCCCTGGGGCCAGCCCTTGCGGGCGGCCTTGCGGGCGTGGGCGTCGTCGAGGATGGCGCGGAGGTCGGAGGCCTCCAGCCGGTGGATGTCGAGGAAGTGGCGGGTCATGGATTCATTGTGGGGTCGCGGGCGAAGGGGTTCATCACAAAGAGCACAAAGGGTTCACGAAGGACACGAAGGGTCGGAGTGTAGATCCGAAATCCAGTCACAAGACGATGCGCCGCAGGCCATCCTTCAATCGGCTGACATTGAAGTTCACGAGGTAACCAAGCCTCAGGTTTGAAAACTTCAGGTAAGTCAGAACCTGGGCCGTATGGATCGACGCCAAGGCGTCGATCGCCTTGATCTCGAAGATCACCGAACGTTCGACGAGCAGGTCCAGCCGGAAGCCGACATCGAGGCGTGCCTCGCGATAGCGGACAGGGATCGCCACCTGACGTTCGACCGCCAGACCCGCCGCACGCATCTCCTCGAAAAGGCAGGTTTCGTAAACAGACTCGAGCAGCCCGGGACCGAGCGCGCTATGAACGGTGAAGGCTGCGTCCATCGCGGCCTTGCCGATCCGGTTCAGATCTCCGGAGACCGCCGCGAGGCCTTCGTGCCCTTCGTGCATCCTTCGTGCTCTTCGTGATGAACCCTACTCCCCCACCTAAGCCGCCAGCTTGCCCCGCGCCGCCTCGCAGGTGCGCTCAAGTTTTTCGACGGCCTCGCGGGCCTCGTCGAGCGTCAGGTTCAGGGGCGGCAACAGGCGGACACAGTTGTCGCCGCCGCCTGCGATCAGCAGGTGCTGACCGTCGCGGGCCATCGCCATGAACTCGCGATTGTTCGGCACCAGCTTCAGCCCGATCAGCAGGCCCTTGCCGCGCACGTCCTCGATGATGTCGGGGAAGCGTTCCTTCAGGCCATGCAGCTGCTGCTTGAGATAGCCGGAGATCTCGGCGACATTGCCCAGCACCTCGGGCGTGTTGATGGTGTTGAAGGCCGCGAGACCCACCGCCATCGCCAGCGGGTTGCCGCCGAAGGTCGAGCCGTGTGCCCCGACCGTCATGCCCTTGGCGGCTTCCGTGGTCGCCAGGCAGGCGCCGATGGGAAAGCCGCCGCCGAGCGCCTTGGCGATGGCCATGATGTCGGGCGCGATGCCGGCCCATTCGTGTGCCCACAGCTTGCCCGAGCGGCCCATGCCGCACTGGACCTCGTCGAAGATGATCAGGACGCCGTGCAGGTCGCACAGCTCGCGCAGGCCGCGCAGGCAGACGTCCGGCATGGCACGGCAGCCGCCCTCGCCCTGGACCGGCTCGACGATGATGGCGGCGGTCTCCGGCTTGGCGATCGCTTCCTTCAGGGCCTCGTGGTCGCCCCACTTGAGCTGGTGGAAGCCCTGCATCTTGGGCCCGAAGCCCTCGGTGTAGTTGGGATTGGCCGCCGCGTTGATCGCGCCGTAGGTCCGGCCGTGGAAGGCCCCGTCGAAGCCGTAGATGTCGATGCGGTCCGGCTGGCCGTTGGCGGCGTGATACTTGCGCGCGGTCTTCAGCGCGCACTCCACAGCCTCGGTGCCAGAGTTGGTGAAGAAGACCACGTCGGCGAAGCTGGTCTCGGTCAGGCGGTCGGCCAGTTCTTCCTGGCCCGGGATCTTGAAGATGTTGGAGACATGCCAGATCTGCTCGGCCTGGGCCTTGACGGCCTCGACCAGCACGGGGTGGGCGTGGCCCAGGCCGTTGGTCGAGATGCCCTGGACGCAGTCCAGATATTCGGTCCCGTCCTTGGCCCAAAGGCGCGCGCCTCGCCCGCGATCCACTTCCAGCGGCGCGCGATTGTAGACACCCATCAAGTGACCGGACACGGACGTATCTCCCAGAAAGAACGAAGCCCCGACGCGGGTGCGACGGGGTTTTCAGAGGCTGTCGTTGTCGGATGGGGGGGAGGGGGAGTCAACACACGGCGGGAGCGCAGCCAGGGATTAGGGATTAGGGATTGGAGGTCGATCGATTGCCGAGGCCGGGCCAACGAAGGGCACGGTGTCAGTTCAACCCTCTAATCCCTAATCCCTAATCCCTAATCCCTAGCTCTTCAGCCGCCAGCCCGAGCGGAACACCAGCCAGCAGGCCACGGCCATGACGAGCGTCAGGACCAGGCTCATGACCCCGCCCACCATCAGATTGCCCTCGGCCTGGCCGATGAAGCCGTAGCGGAAGCCGTCGATCAGATAGAAGAACGGGTTCCAGTGGCTGATGGTGGCGAAGGGCTCGGGCAGGTTCTCGACCAGATAGAAGGTGCCCGACAGGAAGGTCATGGGCATGACCACGAAGTTCTGGACCGCCGACAGGTGGTCGAACTTCTCGGACCACAGGCCCGCCATCACACCCGTCATGCCCATGAACAGGCAGGCGGCCGCGCCGAACCAGACGATGGCGGCGAAGTTGGCGACACCGAGCTTGGCGAATGGCAGGACGCAGACGGCGGTGACCAGCCCGACCGCCAAGCCGCGCGTGGCGGCCCCCAGCGAGAAGCCGATGGTCAGTTCCAGCGGTGAAAGCGGTGGGGTCAGGAAGTCGGTCGAGGTGCCCATGATCTTGGCCTGGATCAGGCTGGAGGAGGCATTGGCGAAGGCGTTGTTCAGCATCGCCATCATGATCAGGCCGGGTGCCACGAACTCCGCAAACGGCGTGCCGTGCAGCGGGGGGCGGGTGCCCTGGAGCGCGACGACGAACACCAACATATAGAGCAGCGTCGTCACCACCGGCGCGGCGACCGTCTGGGCCCCCACCTTCCAGAAGCGGCGGACCTCGCGAAGATACAGGGTCCGCACCCCGATCCAGTTGATCCCGGCGTAGTGGCGCGGGGTGGGCAGGCCCGAGGGCCGGGTCGAGGCGAGGTTCGTCATGAACGCTCAGATGCTGGGTGCGACCCGCCAAGGCAAGGGCGGTGAAAAAGCTCCAATGGACTCCAATACCAAGTCATTGATTTTCCGAGTTATCGTCTGGACTCGCGAAAACAGACTCCACTTTCTCCAATCTGCGCTCCTGTCCCACGGCGGCGATGCCCTGGGGGAGACTAGGCCCGCGCCACGTCACAAATGGGCGCAAGTCCCGCGACCGCAGCCTCGCCGAACGCCGATTCAAGATGTGGTTCCTGTGGACGGAGTGATTCGCACATCTTGCGTCCGTTAACGGGTCGTTTACGATTAGTTGTGGGTCAGGGGGCCGGGAGGAGGCTCCAGGCGCCACATATTGAATCAAACCGTACCCGGAGGGTGGCATGACCGCAGGCTGGACCGAAGATCGCGTCGGCGCGCTGAAGAAGCTGTGGCTGGAAGGGCAGTCGGCGTCGCAGATCGCCAAGCAGCTGGGCGGCGGCGTCACCCGCAACGCCGTCATCGGCAAGGTGCATCGCCTGGGCCTGTCGGGCCGGGCTACCCCGTCGCAGCCGGCCCGCGCCGCCACGACCTTCCGCCCCGCCCGGGTGCGCACCACCCCGCCGGCCCAGCCGTCGGCCCCGCGCCGGATCGAGGGCAACCGGCTGGAGGCCGTCCCGGCGCGGCCCGCCGCTCCGACGCCCAGCCTGCCGGCCGTTCAGGAACTGCCGGGCACGGCGACGGTGATGACGCTCGGCGCCCACATGTGCAAATGGCCGATCGGGGACCCGTCGTCGCCGGAGTTCAGCTTCTGCGGCCGCCGCGCCTCGGAGGGCGTCTATTGCGTCGAGCACGCCCGCGTCGCCTTCCAGCCGGCCCTGAAGCGCAACGGCAAGGACGAGCTGGCGCGGTCGCTGCGGCGGTATATCTGACTTGTCGTCATTCCGGGCGAAGAGGCCTTGCCTCGGAGACCCGGAACGAGGCGGTGCCGGAGCGAAGCGCAGGCGAAATGCGTCGACGAGCGCCATGTGTGACAGGTTCGCGCTCTCGCGCGCCGCCCCATTCCGGGTCTCCGCTGCGCTCCGCCCGGAATGACGAAAGCAAAACGTCGTCACGACGTCACGAACGCCCCCTAAGGGGCCGCATCCGCCTCGTCCGGTTCGCCGGACGAGACACCGGGGCGGGGCTGCGGTTATCCGGGTTGACGCAGCCCCCGACCCCGAATGCTGGAGGCGCTATCGCTCGCGACGCGGTCGCTCGCTGCTTGAGCGCACACTGTCGTCATCCTCGGACTTGATCCGAAGATCGGACGTCGAGCCCATTCCGATCGTTGATTTGACACCCTGCTGCGGTTCGTCGTCTGCGCCGCTGAAAACCCGATCCTCGGATCAAGTCCGAGGATGACGGTGCGTGTGGTGCTGGATCAGTTCAGAACCCGTCCGCCCGGCACGTCCAGGCTGAAGGCCGGGATGGTCGCCTCGAACGAGCGGCCCAGCTCGTCCGTCATCGTATAGGCCCCCTCCATCGTGCCCGACGGCGTCGGCAGGGGGCAGCCCGAGGCGTAGGAATAGCTGTCGCCGGGCGCGATCATCGGCTGTTCGCCGACGACGCCCGGGCCGCGCACCGTCTCCACATGGCCGGTGGCGTCGGTGATGATCCAGCGGCGGGCCATCAGCTGGACGGCGGTGTCGCCCCGGTTCTCGATCTCGATCTGATAGGCCCAGACCCATCTGCCCTCGTCGGGATCGGACTGGCCGGCCAGATAGGCGGGGCGGACGCGGACGACGACGCCTTCGGTTTCGGCTTCATAGGGATGGCTGTCGTGCATGGGCCTATCGTCGCCCGCGACCGCGGCCGTTTCAAGCGTGGTCGCGCGGGCCGGGAACGCCGTGTATGGCGTTTGGCATGACCTTCGAATCTTCCGTGCCCGGCATCCTGCCCTGTCAGTCCATCGAGGCCCTGATCGCGACGGGGGCGATCACGTCGGCCACGCCGTTCGACGCCGATCAGGTGCAGCCGGCGTCGCTGGACCTGCGCCTGTCCGATCGTGCCTGGCGGGTGCGGGCGTCGTTCCTGCCGGGACGGCGGCTGGTCTCGGAACGGATCGCCGATGTCGAGATGCACCCCATCGATCTGTCGAAGGGCGTCGTGCTGGAGAAGGGCTGCGTCTACATCGCCGAACTGCAGGAGCGGCTGAGCCTGCCGCCCGGCCTGATCGCGCGGGCCAATCCGAAGAGCTCGACCGGCCGGGTGGACGTCTTCGTGCGGCTGCTGACCGACCGGGGCGGGTCGTTCGACGATGTGGAGGCGGGCTATGAGGGGCCGCTGTATCTGGAGATCGCGCCGCAGACGTTCTCGATCCTGGTGCGGCCGGGCACACGGCTGAACCAGCTGAGGCTCAAGGCCGGCGAGCCGCCGAAGCTGGAGACCCGCTCGGTCGGCGTCGATCTGCAGGGCGGGGAGATCGTGGGGTTCCGGGGTCGGCGGCACGCGGGGGTGGTCGATCTGGACCGGATCGACGGCCATGACCCCAAGGACTTCTGGGAGCCGCTGACGCTGCGCCGGGGCGAGCTGCTGCTGGACCCGGGTGAGTTCTACATCCTGGCGTCGAACGAGGCGGTCGAGATCCCGGTCATGCAGGCCGCCGAGATGACGCCGATCGACCCCAGCGTGGGCGAGTTCCGCGTCCACTACGCCGGCTTCTTCGACCCCGGCTTCGGCACCGACGAGGCGCATGGGGCGGGATCGAAGGGGGTGCTGGAGGTGCGGACGCACGACACGCCGTTCCTGCTGGAGCACGGGCAGATCGTGGCGCGGCTGGTCTATGAGCCGCTGACGGAACGGCCGACGCGGCTGTATGGCGAGGGCGGGAGCCACTACCAGCGCCAGGGGCTGAAGCTGTCGAAGCATTTCCGGGCGTGGGGGTAGGGGAAGTCAGATGAGCTCGGGTGATGACCTGAATGAGAACGACCTCTGGCAGATCAAGTCAGGCACGGTTGTCTGGGAGTTCGGGAAGGCGCTGACCGCTCTTCACGAGAGCAATCCGTGGCCTGATTTCCCGCTGCTGCCATCGGCGATGTCCAGTTTGATGACCGAACTCTGGGACAACGGCTTCAGTCAGTCCGAGATTCGTGAGGCCTTCGAGGGGGCGCTGGCCCACATGCCTGCCTACGCGGCCGGGGAAGAACGAAGAACGTGAGCTCGGCCGATACGGCTCTCGCGCTCCGACACTAGACCAGCCGATCCGCCTTCCTGAGGTCGGGGAACAGCTTGGCCCAAACGCCCGTCGCCCCCAGCGCCCCGATGCCGCCGAACACCGCTGCGCCGATCGGGCCGAGGAAGCGGACCATGACGCCGGAATAGGCTTCGCCCAGTTCGTTCGACGCGCCGATGAACAGCATCGACACCGAGCTGACCCGGCCGCGCATGTGGTCGGGGGTGGAGAGCTGGATCAGGGTCTGGCGGATGTTGACGCTGATCATGTCGGCCGCCCCGCCGATGAACAGGGCCGCCGCCGAGAGCCAGACGACCTTGCTGAGGCCGAACGTCAGGGTGGCCAGGCCGAACACGGCGACCGAGGCGAACATCCAGACGCCCCCCTTGCCGGGGATCGGATAGCGGGCCAGCCACAGGGCCGTGGAGAAGGCTCCGAGGCCGAAGGCGGCGCGCAGCAGGCCGAACCCCTCGGGCCCGACCTGGAGAATGTCGCGGGCGAAGATGGGGGTCAGCAGGGCCACGCCCGCGAACAGCACCACGATCAGATCCAGCGAGATCGCGCCCAGGACGATCTTGGTGTTCCAGACGTAGGCGAGGCCTTCCTTGACCGACTGCCAGCGGCCGGGACCGCCCTCGACGCGCTGGGGCTGGCCGCTGGTGCGCATCAGCAGGAAGGACAGGAAGCCGACGGCGAACAGGACCAGCGACACGCCATAGGCCAGGGGCGTCGCGATCCCGACGATGACGCCGCCCAGCGCCGGCCCGGCGATGGCCCCGGTCTGGAAGGCGATCGACTGGGCGGCGATGGCGCGGGGCAGGGCGGCGCGGCCGACCACCATGGGCAGGAAGGCCTGACTGGCCGGAGCGAGAAAGGCGCGCGAGGCCCCGAAGGCGACGGCGACACTGAGCAGGCCCCACAGGGGCGGATTGCCGTGGATCGCCATGGCCAGATAGGCCAGGGCGCACGTCCCCTCCGCGACGATGGCCAGCATGACGGTGGTGCGGCGATTCCTCCGATCCGCCATCTCTCCGGCCGGCAGGGTGAGGGCCAGAAGCGGGATGAATTGGGCCAGACCGACGAGGCCCAGATAGAGACTGGCCTGTTCGATCGGGTGGTCGCGGCGCGCGATCTCATAGACCTGCCACAGCAGGGCCGAGGACTGGATCTGGATCGCCAGAACGGCCGACAGCCGCCCCAGCCAGATCAGGCGGAAGTCGCGGATGGCCCAGGGGTTGGTCCCGTGGGCGGCGAGCGCGGCCTCGGCGTTGGGCTTGGTGATCGGCTCGGGCGTCTCGGGAGAGTCCGTCACGTCACCCGGCCGGAACTGGTGTCATACGGCGTGCCGTCCTTGTGGCGATAGGCCGTGTCGCCGTCGCCGGCGATCATCAGGTCGATGTCGGGATAGTCGACGGCGTCTTGGTCGGGGGCGCGGCCTCCGACTTCCAGAAGGACGGCGGGCTCCTGAGAGCGATTGACGATGTGATGGCCGTTGGCGACGCCCTTGGGAAAGCCGGCGCAATCGCCGGCCCTCAGCACGGTTTCCCCGTCGTTTTCGATCAGCACGACCTCGCCCGACACCACCCAGACGAACTCGTCCTCGGCTGAGTGCCAGTGCCGCTGGGACGACCAGACGCCGGGTTCGAGCACCAGCCGGTTCACGCCGAACTGGGTCAGGCCCGCGGCATTGCCCAGCCGCCTGCGCCGGCGGTCCCGGCACGGGGCGTCGAAGGGTGGCGGGTAAGCCGTCCCGTTCCGCTCTGGGGCTGCGTCGATGTCGATCCGGGGCATGGTCTTCTCGCGGCTGCGAAGTCCCCCTAAAGCATGACCGCATGAGCGGCGCATCAACTCCTGTGATCGATCCTGTCCGTCTGACCCAGGACCTCATTCGCCGGCCGTCCGTGACGCCTGCGGACGAAGGCGCGATGGATATGCTGGAGCGGGTGCTGACCGGGCTCGGCTTCACCTGTCGCCGCATGGCCTTCGAGGGACCGGGCGGCGAGGGGGTCCATGCGCGGATCGAGAACCTCTATGCCCGGCTGGGGACGGCCTCGCCCAACCTCTGTTTCGCGGGGCACACCGATGTGGTGCCGACGGGCGACGGCGCGGCCTGGTCGTCGGGGCCGTTCGAGGCGGAGGTGAAGGACGGGCTGCTGTTCGGGCGGGGCGCGGTCGACATGAAGGGCGGGATCGCCGCCTGGGTCGCCGCCGTGTCGCGGGTGCTGGCCGCGGGGCCGCCCGCCGGCTCGCTGTCCTTTCTGATCACTGGCGACGAGGAGGGGCCTGCGCTTCACGGTACCAAGCGGGTGGTCGAGGCCCTGGCGGCCGAGGGCGAGGTCATCGACGCCTGCGTGGTGGGCGAGCCGTCCTCGCTGCAGAGGCTGGGCGACACCATCAAGATCGGGCGGCGCGGGTCGCTGAACAGCTGGATCACGGTGCATGGCAAGCAGGGCCACGTCGCCTATCCCGACCGGGCAGCGAACCCGGTGCCGGTGCTGGTCCGGCTGCTGGCGCGGCTGGATGCCCATGTTCTGGATCAGGGTTACGAGGCCTTTCAACCGTCGAACCTGGAGCTGACCACGGTCGACGTCGGCAATCCGGCGACGAACGTCATCCCGGCCGAGGCGAAAGCGCGGCTGAACATCCGCTTCAATCCGGCCCAGACCGGCGACGGCCTGATCGACTGGCTGAACCGCGAGGCGGGGGCCGTGCAGGCCGAGACGGGGTTGCAGATCACGCTCGATCATATGTGCTCGGGCGAGGCCTTCCTGACGCCCGAGGGCTGGTTCACCGGGGCCGTGCAGGATGCGGTGGAGGCCGAGCTTGGCGTGCGGCCCGAGGCGTCCACGACCGGCGGCACATCGGATGCCCGCTTCATCCGCGCCCTGTGCCCGGTGCTGGAGTTGGGCCTCGTCGGCCAGACCATGCACCAGATCGACGAGCGCGTGCCGGTGGCCGAGATCGAGGCCCTGACCGGGGCCTATCGACGCGTCATCGACACGGTGTTCGCGCGGGCGGCACCGGCTTTGCCTTGAAGCGCGGGCGTTTCGCGGTCATATAGGGGAACCCACGGGGAACGCGGCCGCTCGCCGCGCGCTAACCGTTGGAAACCGTGAAACCAGAAGGAACCGACGCCCATTCGCCGTCCGATGAACCAGCCGCCCACCAAAGACGGGCCGCCCATGAACCAAGACATCCGCGCCCCCCGCGTCCTGCTGATCGATCAGCACGGGGAAAAGCAGGGTGTGATGCCGACCTCCGCCGCTCTGGAGGCCGCCGAGGAGGCGGGGCTGGACCTGGTTCAGATCGTGTCGACGTCCGAGCCGCCGGTGGCCAAGATCCTCGACTACGGCAAGTTCCGCTTCCAGGAGCAGAAGAAGAAGGCCGAGGCGCGCAAGCGCCAGAAGGTCGTCGAGCTCAAGGAAATCAAGCTGCGCCCCAACATCGACGTCCACGACTATGAGGTGAAGGCCAAGGCCATGCACCGCTTCTTCGACGAGGGCGACAAGGTCAAGGTGACGCTGCGCTTCCGCGGCCGCGAGATGGCCCACCCCGAACTGGGCATGAAGCTGCTGAACAAGGTCCAGGCCGATTTCGACGAGATCGCCAAGGTGGAATACTCCCCCCGCATGGAGGGCCGCCAGATGATCATGATCCTGGCGCCCAAGTAGGAAGGCTCGCAGGCGCTGCCGCCGTGGCGCGCCTGCAACGCCCGCGCGAATCCGCGCGGGATCCGTCCCCCGGCCTGACACCCGACCGAGCCGTGATGTAGCCTCCGGCGCACGCCGTCGTCGGAGAGTTCGTATGCGTCGCCTCGCCCTGGCCTGTCTGTTCGTGATGGTCTCGGCCCTCACCGCTCGCGCCCAGGCACCGACACCGCCTCCCCTTGAGGTCTACGGCCGGCTGCCGGCCTATGAGCTGAGCGTGCTGTCCGCGTCCGGGGACCGCGTGGCCCACGTCCTGACCCAGGGCGAGGGTCGCGTCATCCTGGTCAACGGCCTGCCGGGGGGCGAGCTTCTGGGTGGCGCGCGGGTCGGAGAGGTCAAGGTCCGGGACCTGGCCTGGGTCGGGTCGGACCATCTTCTGATCCTGACCTCCGCCACCCTGGAGTATCCCGGCGGCCTCGAGGCCGAGGTGACGCAGGGCGAGGTTCTGGACCTGGCGGGCGACCGGGTGCGCTCGGTCTTCGACAACCTTTCCGATGTCTTTCGCGACATGCTTTCGCTCCAGATCGCCGAGATCGACGGCAAGCCGCAGATCGTCTTCGAGGCCCGCAACGACGACACCTATCAGGTGGCTCTCTACGCCCTCGACCCGACAACGATGCGCGCGCGGGTCCTGGAACGAAATCATCCCAACACCAGCGACTATGTGGTGACCCCGGACGGCCGGCGTCTGGCCCGGGCCAACTATCGTCAGGCCGACGGCCTGTGGCAGTTCCAGGTCGAGCAGGGCGCGGGCGCGTGGCGCACGGTCTGGTCGACGAACGCGCTTGTGGACCCGCCCGCGATGGGGGGCGAGGGGCCCGAGGGCGACACGGTCGCGGTCCTCGCCCGGCCCGAGGAGGGCGCGCCGGAGAGCTGGCGCCTGCTGGGCCAGGACGGCACCTGGCAGCCCCTGCCGTTCGAGGGCGAACCCAACAGCCTGATCTATCATCCCCAGACCGGTCGGTTGATCGGGGCCGCCTATCGCGAGGCGGAGGGCTGGCGCTATGAGTTCAGCGATCCCGGCGCCGCCCGGACCTGGCGATCCATCGAGCGGGCGTTCGAAGGGCGCGATCCGCGGCTGATCTCCTGGAGCCACGACCTGCGCAAGGCCATGGTCTTCAGCTGGGGCGGCACGGACGCGGGGGCCTATCATTTCGTCGATCTGGATGCCGGCCGGGCCGACGTGCTGGGCGAACAGTACCCCGATCTCGGCCCCGAACAGGTCGGGGAAGTCCGCGAGGTCGCCTATTCGGCGGCGGACGGAATGCGGATCCCGGGCTATCTGACGCTGCCGCCGGGTGTCGCCGAGCCCCGGGGTCTGCCGCTGGTGGTCCTGCCCCACGGCGGACCGGCGGCGCGCGACGAAAAGCAGTTCGACTGGTGGGCCCAGGCCCTGGCGTCGCGCGGCTATGCGGTTCTGCAACCCAACTTCCGGGGATCGTCCGGCCTCGGGCTGGCGCATCTGGAAGCGGGCTATGGCGAGTGGGGGCGCAAGATGCAGTCCGACCTGTCCGACGGCGTTCGCTGGCTGGCCGCCGAGGGGATCGTCGATCCCGCGCGGGTCTGTATCGTGGGAGCCAGCTACGGCGGTTACGCCGCCCTGGCCGGGGCGACGATGGACCCTGGCGTGTACCGATGCGCGGTTTCGGTGGCCGGGGTGTCCGACCTGCGGGCGATGCTGCGCTGGACCGCCGAGCGCATGGGGCGAACGAACAACGCCACCAACCGCTACTGGAATCGGTTCATGGGCGCGGACGGGGTCGCAGATCGGTCGCTGGACGAGCGGTCACCGGCGCGACTGGCCGATCGGGCGGACGCGCCGATTCTGCTGATCCACGGCCGTGACGACACCGTGGTGCCCTACAGCCAGTCCACGGCGATGGCGGCGGCCCTGCGCCGGGCGGGCAAGCCGCACGAAGTGGTCGAGCTGGACGGCGAGGACCACTGGCTGTCGCGGGCCGAGACGCGGCAGAGGATGCTGGCCTCGACGGTGGCCTTTCTCCAGACCCATAATCCGGCGAACTGACGTGGCGACAACGACGGACCCGCTCGGTGCCTACCGGATCGAGGGGCCACACGGTGCGGCCGCGAGGGTGATATTCAGGCCGCGATCGATCCTCTAGAAGCCGGTCATGGCTGAGACTCCGATCATCCCTCCTGTCGCCGATCCCGGTGACCGGCGCGCCCTGGCGGTGCTGTTCGCGATCGTCTTCATCAATCTGGTCGGGTTCGGCCTGGTGGTGCCGCTGCTACCCTTCTTCGGGGACAGCCTGAACGCCGAGGCGTGGCAGGTGGCGCTGATGTTCTCGGCCTATTCGGTGGGCCAGTTCTTCGCCGAGCCGTTCTGGGGCCGGTTGTCGGACCGCATCGGGCGAAAGCCGGTGCTGCTGATCACCGTGGCGGCCAATGCGGTGGGTTATCTGATGCTGGCCTTCGTGCCGAACATCTGGCTGGCCATCGCGGTCCGGCTGTTCACCGGCCTGGGCGCCGGCAATGTCTCGACGGTCCAGGGCTATGTCGCCGACGTCACCCCGCCGGAAAAGCGGGCGGGTCGGATGGGGCTGATCGGCGCGGCCTTCGGGGCGGGCTTCATCGCCGGGCCGGGGCTGTCGGGCATCCTGGTTCAGGAGGACATGGGGCGGCTGGGGTATCAGTTGCCGATCTTCGCGGCGTGCGGCCTGGCGGTGATCGCGGCGCTGGGCGTGGTCTTCTTTCTGAAGGAGAGTCTGGTGCGGTCGGCGACCCCGCCGGCGCGCACCCCCTTCCTCGGCGGAGTTCGGGATGCGGCCGCCAATCCGGTGATCTCGCGGGTGATCCTGGTGACATTGCTCTACATGGCCGGGTTCTCGGGCATGGAATCGACCTTCGGCCTGTGGACCGGGGCGCGCTATGGCTGGGGCGCGCGCGAGGTGGCCTTCGCCTTCATGGCGGTCGGGATCGTCTCGGTGCTTTGCCAGACGGCCGTGACGGGGCGGCTGGCGCGGCGCTTCGGCGAGAGCCGCGTCCTGGCCGGAGGCTGCCTGATCTTCGGGGTCGGACTGCTGGGGCAGATGTTCTCCCCCGGGGCCTGGTTCGTGACCGTCGCCATGATCATCGGCGGCTTCGGGATGGCGATGACCATGCCCAATATCTCGGCGATGATCTCCCGGGCCAGCCCTCCGGATCGCCAGGGCGCGATGCTGGGGCTGAACATGGCGGCGAGTTCTTCGGGCCGCATCTTCGGGCCGGTGGTGGCCGGCGCGATGTTCTCCGGCCTGGGGCACGACTGGCCGCTGGCGGTGGGGGCGGCGCTGATGGTGCCGGCGGCGATCATGGCCATCAACGCGGGGCGCGCCTCGACGCGCGTCGCTTCGGTGACCGTCGCGGCGGAGTAAGCTTGCCTTCGGCGCCCGCTTCGCTTAGAAGCCGCGCCTTCGCGTACGGACCGCCGGGCGAACAGGCATGCCTGGGCGGTACGAATGGACCTTCATGGTTCGAACGGGCAACCGCCCTTCAAGAGAGAGTCAAAATGCCGAAACTGAAGACGAAGTCGGGCGCCAAGAAGCGCTTCAAATTCACTGCGACCGGCAAGGTGAAGGCCGGGGTTGCGGGCAAGCGTCACCGCTTGATCAGCCATAACTCCAAATACATCCGCCAGAACCGCGGCACCTCGGTCATGGCCGACGCCGACGCCAAGAAGATCAAGTCCTACATGCCGTACGCCTGATCGGCGCGGCACCTCAGACCCGAGACTTCTCACCGCAATCGCATCGAATTTGAAATCAGGAGTCCCTCAAGCAGTGAGCCGCCGCGCGGCGAACGGTAGGGACCCTTCCGAAGGAAAAACAACATGGCACGCGTGAAGAGGGGCGTCGTTTCGCACGCCCGGCACAAGAAGGTTCTGGAGCAGGCCAAGGGCTTCGCCGGCCGCCGCAAGAACACCATCCGCACGGCCAAGGCCGCCGTCGATCGCGCCGGGCAATACGCCTATCGCGACCGCCGCACCAAGAAGCGCAACTTCCGCGCCCTGTGGATCCAGCGCATCAACGCCGCCGCCCGTGAGGAAGGCTTCACCTACTCGCAGTTCATCCACGGCCTGTCCAAGGCTGGCATCGAGCTGGACCGCAAGGTGATGGCCGCCATCGCCGCCGACGCGACCGGCTTCAAGGCCATCGCCGACAAGGTGCGCGCCGCGCTCGCCTGATCGTCGATCGACACCGACCGCATGAAGGGCCGCCCGAGCGATCGGGCGGCCCTTTCGCTGTCGGAACGCGGCAAAGAAAGAGGGCGGCCCTTTCGGACCGCCCTGAGATGGCATCATCGAGAATGAGGCGCGAGGGCGGCAGGATCGGCTTGCGCCAGTCCAGTCGGGGGGGCGTCGCCGCCCTCGCAATCTGACAACGGCGCAGGCTGCGCGGCGTTCCGTGGGTCGAGCAGATTTTTTTCATGGAGCCGGGACAGGGAACGGTGACGCTCGGCGAGGCGTTTCTGCGATCCACAAGGCCAAGCCCGGAGCTCTCATGACCCACGACGATCCCCACAGTCGCGCCGCCGACGCCGTGCACGAAGGCCGACCCGTCGAGGAGCAGTTCGTCAAGCAGGGGCGGGGTGGGCGTCGGATCACCCTTGTGATGGGCGTCGGCATCGCCCTGACGGTCGTCGGCTTCGTCATTCTGTATCTGATCTTCAGCCCGGGTTTTTCGGCGACGAACGCCGAGAGCGGCAAGCAGGCGGTGGACGCGGCCGCCTTCCAGGACAGCGGCGTGCCGGCAGCCGACGCGCCCACGACCGCCACGGGCGAGCCGACCGCGCCGCCGACCGGCGAGGCCCCGAACGTCAACGCCCCGACGGTTCAGGCCGCGCCTTCGACCAACTGATCGGCTCGACACACGAAAAAGGCCCCGCCGGCGAACCGGCGGGGCCTTTGCCTTGTCCAGTGCGGCGCGCCTGGGGTCAGGCGGCTTCCTTCTGGCGCGTCGGATGGAAGAACAGGGCCTGGCTGATCGCCGCCTTCACCGTTTCCGGCTGGAAGGGCTTGGTGATCAGGAAGGTCGGTTCGGGCCGCTCGCCGGTCAGGAGGCGCTCGGGGAAGGCGGTGATGAAGATCACCGGCACGTCGAAGCGCTTGAGGATGTCCTTGACCGCATCGATGCCGGAAGAGCCGTCGGCCAGCTGGATGTCGGCCAGAACCAGGCCGGGACGATGGCGGGCGACGGCGTCGACCGCCTCGTCGTGGGTGGTGGCCGTGGCGGTGACGCGGTGACCCAGTTCGATGACCAGGCTCTCGATGTCCGCAGAGATGATCGCCTCGTCCTCGATGATCAGGACGTCGGTGGCCAGTTCGGCGTCGATCTCGGCTTGGGCCTCGGCAATCAGCCGCTCGACGGAATGGGCATCGGAGGACAGGATCTGGGCCGCTTCGGACGGGGTGAAGCCCTCCAGCGCCGTCAGCAGGAAGGCTTGGCGCGAGCGCGGGGCGATGCGCATCAGCCGGCTGGCGGCGTCGCTGGTCTCCAGGCCGCTGGAGTCCTCCAGCTGGGCACCGGTCGAGGACCAGATGGCGTGGAAGACGTGGTACAGCGCAACGCGCGGCGTCATATCGGGAGACAGTTGCCGCTCGCCGGCAGCGAGGGCTTCGAGCGCGACACGGACGTAGTTGTCTCCGGTCGCCTGATCTCCGGTGAGCGCCCGCGCGTAACGGCGGACGTAGGGCAGGTGCGGCGCAAGTCTAGCCAGAAGGCTCATTCCAAGGATCCCCGACAAAGGCATTCAGCCACCCTTTCGGGGCGACCAGTCCGTAGCCAACGTATCATCACGGCCACGGTTCCCGGTGTCGCGGCCAGCTTGACAATAAATCTGCGGTTTGCCGGAACCGCCGGGACAGGGTCGCGTTTCCCGGTGCGCAAGGTCAGAGCGCGGGGGTCAGCCCGGCCTGGGACTGCGCGCGAATGAGATCAACGACCTGGCGGCTTCCATACCCATGATCGACACCCCCGACCCCCGGCGCAAGGCCGCGGCCCCTCCGAGCGACCCCGGTCTGGAAGAAGCGCGCCTGCGCCAGCAGGCGATCGGCGTGAAGCTGCGCCACCTGTTCGACGAGGTCGTCAACGAACCGGTCCCCGACGAATTTCTCGATATCCTGCGGCGCGCCGATCAGCGCGGGGCCGGTGGAGACAAGTCGTGAGCGTCGCCGCCGGGCGCGGGGCGCCAAAGCCGGCGTCGGCCGATGACGAGGGGTTCAAGCGCGAGCTCGTGCAGCTGATCCCCCATCTGCGCGCCTTCGCCCGCACGCTGACCGGCGACGCGACGGCGGCGGACGATCTGGCCCAGGACGCCATGATGAAGGCGTGGGACGCCCGCGCCAGCTATCAGATGGGCACGAATATGAAGGCCTGGACCTTCATGATCCTGAGAAACCAGTTCTATTCGGAGAAGCGCCGGTCGTGGCGTCAGTCGCAGCTGGATCAGGAGGCCGCCGAGCGGACCCTGGTCGCCGTCGATGATCCCGAGGCCCCCGTCGCCCTGGACGAACTGCGCCAGGCCCTGAACACCCTGCCCGAAGAGCAGCGCGAGGCGCTGATCCTGGTCGGGGCCGGAGGCTTCGCCTATGAGGAGGCCGCCGAGATCTGCCAGTGCGCCGTGGGCACGGTGAAGAGCCGGGTCAGCCGGGCCCGCAAGGCGCTGCACGCCATCCTGGAGCGCGGTGGATACGGCCGGGACGGGCGGGCGGCCGGCGACGCCATGCGCTCGATCCTGGCGGATGCGGATCGCCTGAGCGCGGCCCGTCAGAGCTGAGGCGGTGGCCCCGGCGCCCCAGGACCACGGCCCGAAACGACGGCGAGGCCCCTCCGGGCCGGCGGCGCGATCGCGCGGGCTGGCGCGGTTCCAGGGCATTCGCTTTCGCCTGGGCGTGGCCCTAGCCGTCGCCCTTCTGCCGATCCTGGTGCTGCCGACCGTGCTGTCTATGGCGGACCTCGATCCCATCGGCGTCTTCCTCGCGCCGATCGTGGCCTGGATCGTGGCCTTCGCCACCGTCATGTGGGTCACCGAACGAATCGTGGTGCGGTGGCTGGACTATCTGGAGCGGATCGCGGCCCTGTATGCCCGGGGCCGTTACTCGGTACGCCCCGTCCAGGCCACCCATGCCCCGTCCGAGGTCCGGCGGCTGGCCGCGACCCTGGACGAACTGGCCGAGGCCATCGCCACACGCGACCGTTCGCTGACCGAGAGCCTGTCCGAGAAGGATGCCCTGCTGAGGGAGATCCACCACCGGGTGAAGAACAACCTGCAGATCATTTCCTCGTTGCTGTCGATGCAGCAGAGGGCGCTGAAGGACGAGACGGCGAAGGCCGCCCTGGGCGACACGCGTCAGCGGATCTCCGCCCTGGCCCTGATCTATCGCACCCTCTACCAGAGCGACGACATTCGCCACGCGGATGCGCGGGACTTTCTGACCGAACTGGTCGGGCAGCTGGTCGCCAGCGACAGCGGCCGCGGGCCGGTGGTCACCAGCGTCATCGACGCCGACAGTCTGACCGTCGATCCCGACAAGCTGGCCCCCTTGGCCCTCTGGCTGGTCGAGGCGGTGACCAATGCGCAGAAGCACGCCTTCGCCGGGCGAGGCGGGGCCCTGTCGGTGCGGTTCCGGGTGCAGGGCGAGACCAGCGTCCTGGAGGTCGAGGACGACGGGCCAGGTCCAAGGGATCAGCTGATCCAGGGCGGGGTGGGACGGACGTTGATGGGCGCTTTCGCCAAGCAGCTGCGGGGCGAAGTCGAGATCGTCCCCGCCCGACCGCGGGGCACCATCGCCCGCATGACCTTCGCCACGCCAGAGGTCGGCCGACCTACCGACGATCGGGACCTGGAGCCCGTGGACGCCGTCGTGCGGCCGGGAACCCTGTCGCGCGGGTCGCGTTGATCGTCCGTACCGGCGGGGCCCCCGACCGTCTCAGTTTACAGGAGTTTCCCATGCGCAAGATTTTTGTTCTGTTCGCCGCGGCCGCCGCCCTGACCACCGCCGCCTGCAACACCGTCGCCGGCGCCGGCCGTGACACCCAGGCGGTCGGTTCGGCCGTGACCGAAGCCGCGAACGACGCGAAGAACTAACCGACCCGCAAGGTCGTTCTGAAGAACCCCGTCGGCCCGGCCGGCGGGGTTTTCTCTTGTCCGGCTTCCCGCGGCCCCGCTAGGTTCAGGGCAATGCGTCCGCCAGACGGCGCGGGGGAGACTTCGATGACCGATCACGCCGATCCATCCGCATCACGCGAAAAGGGCGAGCCGGGCCTGAGGACCGTCGTCGGCGCGTCAGCGGCCGGCACGGCGTTCGAGTGGTACGACTTCTTCATCTTCGGCTCGCTGACGGCGGTCATCGCGCAGAATTTCTACGCCGACGTGGGCGAGGCGGCGTCCTACATCCTGGCGCTGCTGACGTTCGGCGTCGGTTTCGTGGTGCGGCCCCTGGGGGCCCTGGTGTTCGGCTGGTTCGGCGACCGGACCGGCCGCAAGAAGACCTTCCTGGTGACCATCACCCTGATGGGCGCGGCGACGGTCGGCATCGGGTTCCTGCCCAACTACGACGCCATCGGCATCGCCGCGCCGATCCTGCTGATCGTCCTGCGTATCCTTCAGGGTTTCGCCCTGGGTGGAGAGTACGGCGGTGCGGTGATCTACGTCGCCGAGCATTCGCCGGCGCCCCGGCGGGGCTATCTGACGGGCTGGATCCAGACCACGGCGGCGCTGGGACTGATCGGGGCGCTCACCGTCATCCTGACCACGCGGATGATCGTGGGGGTCGAGGCGTTCAACGACTGGGGCTGGCGCATCCCCTTCCTGCTGTCGCTGTTCCTGCTGATCATCTCCCTGTGGATACGGCTGAAGCTGAACGAGAGCCCGGCGTTCCGTCGCATGGAGGCCGAGGGCGGCGCACGCCGGGCGCCGTTCCGCGAGTCCTTCCTGGAATGGAAGAACCTGAAGTTCGTCCTGCTGGCCCTGTTCGGCACCATGATCGCCCAGGGCGCGGTCTGGTACTGCGGCTATTTCTATTCCCGCTTCTTCATGGAGCGGATCCTGAAGGTCGAGGTGGCCACGGTCGACCTGATCATGCTGGCGCTGACGGTCGTGTCGGCCTTCCTCTATGTCTTCTTCGGCTGGCTGTCGGACAAGGTGGGTCGAAAGCCGGTGATGCTGTTTGGCATGATCCTGGCGTTGATCGCCTTCTTCCCCGGCTTCCAGGCCCTGACCCGGGCGGCCAATCCCGCCCTGGCGGAGGCCCAGGCCAGCTCGCCCGTGACGGTGATCGCCGACCCGGCCACCTGCGCCCTGCAGTTCGACCCGGTCGGCAAGGCGGCCTTCGCCAGCTCCTGCGACCTGGCCAAGACCGTGCTGTCGAACGCCGGCGTATCCTATGACAACATCGCCGCGCCGGCGGGCAGCCTGGCCCGGGTCCGGGTCGGGGAGGTCGAGGTCGCGTCGATCGAGGGCGAGGCCCTGGGTCCGGCCGAGCGGGCGGCGGTGAAGGCCGAGGTCGAAGGACGGATCAAGGCGGCGCTGACGACGGCGGGCTATCCGGACCGGGCGGACCCCGCGCGGGTCGACCTGCCGATGGTCTTCGCCATCCTGATGATCTTCATCGTGGCGGCCACGGCGCTGTATGGACCCCAGGCGGCGGCCCTGGTCGAGCTGTTCCCGACCCGGGTGCGCTATACGGCCATGAGCCTGCCCTACAACGTCGGGACCGGCTGGGTCGGCGGATTGCTGCCAGCGACCAGCTTCGCCCTCGTGGCGGCGTCGGGGAACATCTATTTCGGCCTGTGGTACGCCGTGGTCTTCACCGCCATCGCCGTCGTCGTGACGCTGCTTTTCATGCCGGAAACCAAGGGACGGGACCTGAATACGATCGGCGATTGACCACCGGAGGCGCCGTCTCCTTTCGGGGGAACTCTGTGGACAGGGCTCGCGTTCGGAGATGCTGTCAGCATTGTGTCGCGAAAACGTGGTTGGAGCGGCGCTGAAGTTGGTGCAGGTTAACACTTGATAGCGGACTGTGAGGGGACCGTTGATCCGTCTGGGAGGATGTGTGTTCGGCGTCGTTGCGCTGGTGGCCTTTGCGGCCCCTGCGACCGCGCAGACGACTGTCAACCAGAACTGGTCCGACGGCGAGCAGCGCACGGCCTCGACCATCACGGCCCAGCTGAACCGGCAGGCCAGTTTCAACGTCGCGGCGGGTCGCGAGTTCGGCCCGGCGCTGGAGTTCGCCACAGACTATACGCCGATCGCCGCCGCCAGCCCGCTGGCGGCCACCACAACCCATGATGTGTGGCGCGAAGGCGAGGGGTTCACCGACCGCCTGCGTCTGCGTCAGACGGGCGAACTGCGCCGCGCGGACGGCTCGCCCCTGCCCGTGACGCCACTGGACCAGGCCGCGTTCGACGCGGACGGCTATGACCTGAGCTATACGCGCGGCTGGCCGGTGGCCAGGGGCTACACCGCCTCCGGACTGGAGGTCACCCTGACGCCGCACGCGGGCGTCGGCGTCGGCGACCGGGGTAGCCGGGCCCAGGCCGGGGCCACCCTGACCATCGGACAGGACGTCGACGGCATGGTGCCGGAAGGCAGCGAAGCCTTCGGCGAGCGCGCGCGCTGGTATGTGTACGCGGCTGGGTCCGGCACGGCCGTCGGCTATAATTTCGCGCGCAACCGGGACGGCGACTATGCCCGCTCCGGCGTCAGCCGCGATTCCGGGTCGTTTCTGGGCGATGCCTCCATCGGCGTGGCCATGCGTCGGGGCCACGTTCAGGGCTCGTTCGGCCTGGTCTATCGCGAACTGGAGGCCGAGGGGCTGCGCGGCGGCGAAGGCTTCGACCGCGACGTCACCGAAGGGCTGGTGGCATTCCAGCTGTCGATCAAGCCGGAGTAGGTCTTGGTGAGCAGGCCTTAGGGCTTGGTCAGGATGATCTAAGCCCTAAGACCCAAGACCTCTGCTTCAGAACCACCCCTTGCGCTTGAACCACAGCAAGGGAATGGCTGACGACAGCACCATCAGCGCCAGGGCCAGGGGATAGCCCAGGTTCCAGGCCAGCTCGGGCATGTGATCGAAATTCATGCCGTAGATGGCTCCGATCAAGGTGGGCGGCATCAGGGCGACGGTGAACAGCGAAAACACCTTGAAGATCGACGACTGCTCGATATTGATCAGGCCCAGCGTCGCCGACAGCTGGAAATTGATCCCCGCCGCCACGGCCTGATTGTGAGCCAGCAGGCTGGAGGCGTCTCGGCCCAGCGACTTCAGATGCTCGCGCTTTTCACCCTCCATCTCCAGCCGTTCGTCCAGGGCCACGAAGGCGAACACGCGGGCCAGGCCCGACAGGCTCTGCTCGATGCGGCTGTTGGCGATCTGGGCCTGACCCAGCTTGGTGATCAGATGCTGAAAGCCGATCGGCTTGTCGGCCGCGAAGACGTGATTGGCGACGGCCTCGACCTTGTGGCCGATCCTGGACAGCACGTCGGAGGCCCGGTCGATGATGGCCTCCATCAGGTTCAGGAACATGTCCGCGCCGGATTCACACAGTGACGGCTCACGCTCCAGCTTGTCGGTGAACATGGTGAAGGGGCGCGGGTCGAAATAGCGGATGGTGACCAGAGGCCCCGGCGTCAGGATGAAGGTCACCGGATCGACGGTCGGCAGCTCCATCTCGCTGTTGTGGAGGATGTCGGCGGTGACGTAGGTGGCGCCGCCTTCGCGGTACAGGCGGCTGGACGCCTCCAGCTCGCTCATCTCCTCGCGGGTCGGGATGGACAGGCCGAGGGCCTTCTCGATGGCCAGGTCTTCCTCGCGGGTCGGCTCGATCAGGTCGACCCAGAGGGTATCGGGCGGCAGAATCCAGCCCTCGACGTCGATTTCCGCGCCCTCGCAGGCGGCGCAGCCCGAGCGATAGAGGCGGATCATCCGATCACGGTCGGTGCGGTCGGATCAGGGCTGACCGGCGGCCGAGCCTGCGCTCTGCGCCATCTGACGACCGGCCGCCAGCCCCTCGCGGGCCGAGTTGTAGATGAAGCCGTAGGTCGGATAGACGGTAGTGCCCAGGTCATTGATCGGATTGTACCAGACCTTGACCTGGCTCCAGTCGTTCTGGCCCGAGACGTCGACCACGGTGACGTTCTCCTCGACCTTGCCGCGGCTGCCGCCCCAGTTGGCATGGGTGACGCGGATCACGCGGTCGGTCAGGATGTCGGAGACGACGGCGACGTGGCCGCGCGACATGCGGCCCTCGGGCTGGAACACCAGGACCGATCCGGTCTCGGGCGCGCGGCCGGTGCGGAAGCGGTCCACGGCCTGGTTCCACCAGGTCCAGGCATCGCCGAAGATGTTGATGCCGGAAAACATGCGCGCGAAGGTCACGCACTGCCAGTAGGGGTCGTCCGCGCGGACCGGTGCCGGGGACAGGGCGAAAAAGCCAAGGGTCGCTGCAACCACAGCGGCGGTGAGCCGTTTCGTCATGCTGGATTGTTTCCGACTGTTACACCCGACCTATCCCTAGACGATAGTTTCGACGGGTTGAAGCACCCTTTTCAGGCGAGTTGCGCGGCCTGACGCCGCTGTTCCGCCCTTGCCGAGCGCCGGTCGGCGAGGCCTCTGAGGGCCCGCCGGGCGGGGTGTTCGACCAGGTGATAGGCGATCGCCGCCACCACCGGCAGGGCCAGAACCACTGCCAGCCACACGAACAGTTGAAGACGCTTGTCCTCCGCCCCGGTGACGCGGGCGGCCAGGTTCACGGCCAGCAGCTGCCAGGGCACCAGCACCATGTAGATCGCGTAGCTGATCTCTCCCAGATAGACCGCCGGCCGTGACGCCAGCCAGCCGGCGGAGGCGTTCGAAAGTCCGCCGAGCCCCAGGATCAGTCCGCCCGCGAACAGCACCACCACCCCGTCCGGCGCGCCCAGCGAAGCCGCCAGCGCCATTCCTGCGACGGAGGCGATGGCGACCGCTCCGGGGCGACGCAGGCCGCCTCGGCGGTGCACCAGATACAGGGCGCAGCCGTAGGCGAAGCAGGGCACGATGCGCAGCGCTCCCCAATGGAAGGTCGCCTCGGTCAGGGAGAAGCCAGCCAGCGCCTGGAAGCCCGCGTACAGAAGGCCGCCGAGGGCGACGACGCCGGCCACGGCGCCCCACGGGCGGTCCCTCAGGCGCCAGGCCACGAAGGCGAAGGCGGGAAAGGTCAGATAGGCGAACCACTCCGCCGAGATCGACCAGGACGAGTGGTTCCAGCCCGCTTCGGGCGCGAAGCCCCAGGCGTGCAGCATCGTCAGATGGGCGGGCAGGGAGGCCCAGCTGAGCACGTTTCCGTCGATGGCCATGCCCGCCGCGAGCGCGCCCAGTCCAAGCACACCGACCCCGATCAGGGTCGACAGGTGCAACGGATAGACCCGCGCGATCCGCGCCCAAAGAAAGCCGCCGTAGCGAAAGCCGCCCTCGCCGAACGCCTTCAGATAGACATGGCTGAGGATGAAGCCGGACAGGACGAAGAACAGCTCGACCCCCAGATAGCCCTTGGCCACCAGGTTCGGCGTCGGCCCGATGTCCAGGTTCGGCCAGAAGGCATAGACCGCCACCCAGGCGGCGGCGAAGAAGCGCAGCGCCGTCAGAGCGCGCAGGTCCTGGGGCGTTTCCACCTGTGTCATGGATCAAAGTCTGCACCCGTGACCGTACGAAAAGCGTTAAGCCGGCCAGATGACCGACCAGACCGAAACCCGACTGACCTTTGCGGCTCTGTCCGACGCGGCCGCCGACGACGCCGGCCTGGACCGCGAATCGGCGCGCGCCGCCCTCACCGCCGCGCTGGGCCTGCTGGACCGCCATGCGGGGCGCGAGACCTTGGTCGCCCTCTACGACGCTGTTGCGGGGGCCGAGGCAGCGGCCCGATCAGAGGCGGCGGCCCGCCCCAGACGCGGCCTGTTCGGCGGGCTGATCGCCGGCGCTGGCGGTCTTTCGGGCAAGGCGGTGGCCGAGGCGATGGGCCTGCTCGAGGCGCTGGAGCCCCACGGGATCGGCAAGGCCGAGATGAAACGCCTGTTGCCCGCCGCGCGCGACAGGGTCCGCGACGCCACCGGGCGGGATCTGCTGGGAGACGCCGTCCGCAGCGTGCCGGGCGTCGGTCCGCTACTAGGCGGCGGCTGAGCCCTAGGGGCGGGGCTCGCTGTTCAGGAACACGACGGAGGCCGCGCATCCGTTCAGCGTCTGAGGCCCGACCTCGACGCGCGCCGTCAGGGGATAGGTCCGGTCGCTCATGCCGTCCGAACATTCCGTGGCGATCAGGGTGACGACCAGGGCCGTGCCGTCCTCGCCGGCCGCCGCATAGACCGCCGTGGTGCCCTGGATCGTCGGGCCGGGGTTGTCGGCGCGCAGGCCGGCGGAGTCGACGGCGGAATAGGCCAGGGCGTCAGGCGTGATCTCCACGCTCCAGAACGGCTCGGTGCCCAGGGCGCGCAGCGGCTGGCCCAGATCGACGCCGCCCAGGGTGGTCGGCGCGGGGGCGGGCTCGGGGGCGGCGACGTCGGACGTCGGCTCCGAGCAGGCGGCGAGAGCGAGGAGGACCACGGGCAGGGCGGTGGAAATCAGACGAAACATGGGCGCTCTCCGATGACGGATGTCGCAGGACAGAAGCCCCGCGTCATTCGGCGGTCAAGTCCGCTCGCAGCAAGAGCCTTCGGCGCCTAAACTGAGGCCATGGCGATTCGCCCTCAGCCGGCCCTCGAGGCCCTGGAGTTCTTCGCCGGCGGAGGGCTGGCGGGACTGGGCCTGAGCGGCTTTCACACAACCTTCGCCAACGATCTGGATCCGATGAAGGCGGCCGCGTGGCGAGACAACCATGCGGGCGAGCTGCGCATGGGCGACGTCTGGGACCTGTCGCCCGGCGACATCCCGGGACGGCCCGCGCTCGCCTGGGCCTCTTCGCCCTGTCAGGACGTCAGCCTGGCCGGGGCACGAGCGGGGCTGGACGGACAGCGGTCCGGGGCCTTCTGGGGATTCTGGCGGCTGATGCAGGGGTTGGACGCGGAGGGGCGAGCGCCCGCCCTCATCGTAATCGAGAACGTCGTCGGCCTGCTGACCTCCGGAGGCGGCCGGGACTTCACAGCGGTCTGCGAGGCTTTGGTCGATGCGGACTACCGGGTCGGGGCGCTCGAGATGGACGCCGCCCTTTGGCTGCCCCAGTCGCGGCCCCGCCTGTTCATCGTGGCGATGCGCGGGGTCGAGGGCCCCGAAGCGGCCGGGCCGGCGGCCCCGTTCCATTCGCGCCGGGTCGTCGCCGCCATCGACCGGCTGTCCGACCGGGCGCGGTCGGCCTGGGCCTGGTGGAGCCTGCCGGAGCCGCCGCGCCGCAACGCGAGCCTGGCCGACCTGCTCGACCCGGACGGCGGCCTCGCCTGGTTCAGCGAGACGGCGACCGAGGCGCTTCTGAGCCTGACCGCGCCCTTGCACCGGGCTCGGCTGGAGGCCGCGCGGGCGTCCGGAGAACGGCGCGTGGCCGCCGCCTACCGTCGGGTCCGCCTGGAGGAGGGTCGAAAGGTTCAGCGGCTGGAACTGAGGCTGGACGGCATGGCGGGATGTTTGCGCACCCCCGCGGGCGGGTCGTCGCGTCAGTATGTGATCGTCTGCGACGACGGTCGTGTTCGCGCCCGCCGTCTGACGGCACGAGAGGCCGCGCGGCTGATGGGTTTGCCCGACACCTATCGCCTCCCAAAATCCGAAACGGCGGCGCTGAAGCTGATGGGGGATGCCGTGGCCGTCCCCGTGGTGCGACACCTGTCGGAGGGCCTGCTGCTGCCGGCCGCCCTCGGGCTTCGCGCCGCCGCCTAATCCTCGCGCGCGCTGTCGCGGCCGGGGTCCAGGCTATTGTTGACCTGATCGTCCCAGCCTTCGTGGTGGGACTTGAACGCCAAGGACATCAAGAGCCAGGTCAGGCCGACGGTGCCCAGCACACCCAGTCCCATCGCGATCCAGCCGTGGATCGGCATGGGGCCGCCGCCGATGGCCATCCAGAACCACCCCAGCGCCCCGGTCGCCAGGGCCGAGACGCCCAGCGCGATCAGGGTGGTCACGACGTGACCGAGCACACCTTTGGGAACACCGTGGGACATGATTGGGCCCTTAGCACAGCCCGGGCCGAGACGCCCGCGACACGGCGTCCCCGTTAGCGGCGTGGTCTAGCGCTGGACCCACTGGCCGGCGGCGTTGCGATACCACTGGCCCGACGGGATGCGGGACAGCAGCTGCAACTCGAACATCCGGGCTGCGGCGACCTCGGTCGAGGTGCCGGCGGCGCGGGCGCGCTCGCCATAGGCCTGGCGCCGGGCGTCGTTGGTGTCGGACACGGCGGCGGCCAAAGGGGCGGGCGCGGGCGGCGTGCGGATGCCGAGGTAGCCGTCGGCCTGTTCGCCGACGACGCCCTGGGCCTTGGCCGCGTCGATCAGCGCCTTCTGCTCGGAGGTCTGACCGAAGGCGGCTCCGGCGGCGATGCCCAGCGCCATCACGGCGGCGCCGACGACGAAGAGCTTGTTGAAGGTCATGGGACGGCTCGCTTCCTTGGAAACAGAGAGGGGCATCAGAACAGGTTCGGGTTTTCGGCCAGCAGGTCGCGCAGTTCCTGATCCAGCCGGACGCGGACGTCAGCGTCCAGCTTGGCATAGATCTGGATCGGGTCGACCTGAAGGCGGATCGTCGGCGTGCAGCCGGCCAGCAGGGTCGCCGCGCCGACGGCGAGCAGGGTGGTGCGGATCAGGCGCTTTGGCGGTGTCATCGGCGGGGTCTCCGGATCGGGAACGCTTTCACTGACACGTCGGATGCGCCCTGTCGCGTGAATGGCCGCTGAACGGTCAAGGTGGGCCGCCGTTGCCCGCCCGGGCCCGATTGACCTCCAGCAGGTCGGAGATCAGCTGGTTCAGGTTCAGGGTCGTGTCCAGCGTCAGGTCGATGCCGGTGTTGGACGGCAGGGGCAGGGGACGGTTCAGGAACTCGCGGCTGATCAGTTCGGCCAGGGTCAGCCGCAACTCCTGAAGCTCGGGCGGATCGTGCCGGCCGACGATGTGGAACAGGACGCCGACCCGGCCCTCATCCAGGCTGTTCACCTCGGCGGTCAGGACGTCGAAGGCCAGGTTCTCCATCGCCTGATAGGCCAGATCCTCGACCGTGCCGGGCGGCACCGCCCCGCCGCCCCCGGCCTCCAGACCCGTCAGGGCCTCGCGCGCGATCGACAGACGCCCGGGCTGGGCCGCGAACAGGGTCCCGCCGGTGACCCGCACGCCCGTGTCCGGGTCGGAGGTGAAGGGCAGGCGACCGGACACGACCGCATCCAGGCTGACCTTGTCGCCGAACCCGGAGCCCGCGATCAGGTCGCCCAGCTGCACCCGGTCCAGCACGATGACGCCGGAGAAGGGCCGGCGGTCAAGGGGCACGCTGAACGGCTCGACCCGAATGGTGCCGCCCGCCGCCTCGATCGCTCCGCCCTCGACCGTGATGGCGGCCTCGTCCAGCTGGAAGCTGAGGTCGAGGTCGGTCAGGGGCGCGATGGACTCCAGGGTCGCGACGCGCAGCGACTGGTTCGGAGCTGTGGTCAGGGGAGCCAGCCGGGTGAAGTCGATCGTGCCCGACAGGCCCTTCACCGGTCCGGCGGGGCTGACAAAGTCCAGACCGGGGATGACCAGTCGCCCGGAGCTTTCGCCGCCCTCGGGCAGGTCCGGGCTCCAGTCGAGCCGCCCGGCAAACGTCGCCGAGCCGCTGGCCGGGGACTGGACGAAATCGGCGGCGAGAGGGCTCAGGTCCGCGGGCTGCAGCCCGCCCTCGGCGAAGACGAGCGAGGGCGCGTCGATGGCGACGCCGCCCCGGCCGCTCAGCCCGTCGTGCGCCAGGGTCAGCCGGCCCAGCGTATTGCCCGAGCGGGCGAGGTCGAAAGTGCCCGACCATTGCTCGTCGGCCAGATGTGCCTGGCCCGAGGCGATCAGGGTGTTGAAACGCAACGGCCGGGTGGTGTCGTCGACCGTCGCCGTCGTCACGCGGGCGTCGAGGCCCAGACCGGACGCGGAACCGGTCGCCACGACCGTGCCCTGCGCGCCGGTAAAGGCCAGGGCAAGGAACGGCGCCTGGGCGGCGACGCCCTGCATCGTCCCCGCCATCCGCCAGCGCCCGGCCTGGGCCACCAGCAGGGGGCCTCCGGTCGGACACAGCCGGCCCGACAGGTCGACGACGTCGTTCTCGTCCAAACCCAGTCGCTCGGCCGCGATCGACAGGCACCGGTCGGCCGCATAGGTCACCCGCCCGCGCTCGCTGGCCAGGCGTCCGACCGTCCCGACCGTCAGGGCGCGCGCGGGGCCGAAGTCGAGCGATGCGGTTCCGTCCAGTCGCGCCTCGAAGCCTCCGGCGGTCAGCCGCCAGTCCGGCACGGCGAAGCGAGCCTCGGGCAGGCCGCGCCCCCGGGTTGCGCTCAGGGCCAGGGCTCCGCCGCCGCGCTCTCCCGGTCGGGCCGAGAACAGCGGCCGCGCGACCGGCGACACGGTCAGGACGCCGCCATTGGCGGGGGTTATGCGGGCGGGCTGGGCCAGGGTGACGGCGGTCTCGGCCGCGCCGGACGTCAGCTGCAGATCGGGCACCGACAAGGAGAAATCGCCCAGCGCCCGCTTCAGCTCGGCCAGTTCCGGCACGTCGTCGGCGGCGACCGCTCCGAACAGCGGCCAGGCTCCGCTGCCCGCCGCCACCGATCCGGTGAGAGTCATCGCCGTCTCCCGGTCGGAGGCATAGTCCAGCGCCAACCGGCTGGACATGCCGCCAATCCGCAGGTCGTCCAGGGTTGCAGTCCTCAGCGTCGCTGCGATCGGTCCCCGGGCGCGGATCACCCCGTCCGTGCCGCTCAGCGTCAGTCCGCTGGAGGTGGCGCTCAGCCCGACCAGAGCCAGATCCCCCGCCTGGCCGGAGGCGGTCGCGATCCGGCCCGGGCCTGCCAGGCTCCAGTCCGTCCGGGCCCCGCGGCGTCTGAGCGAGGCTCGCGCTCCGGTGGCCGAAAGGTCGGCCCCGCGCGCCGACAGACCGGGTGCCGTCAGCTGCCCCGCGACCAGCCGCGCCGTCGCCTCGCCGTCGAAGCCCAGGGTTTCGATCCAGCCGGTCGCCTGGCCATCCGCGGCCACGGTCAGGGTCGCGGCCTGGGCCACGGCCTCGCCCAGCGCCAGGCGATCGCTGGTCAGTCGGATGTCGAGCACCGCACGCCCGTCGCCGCGCCGTGCCTTCATGTCCGGATAGGGCAGGTCCCCGGTCGCGGTCAGCCGCACCGCCCGGCCCTGCGCGCCCGGCAGGCTGAACCGCTCCGCCGCCAGCGACAGCCGGGTCGCCACACGGTCGCCGGTGGTCGTCACCTCCAGGGTTCCGCCCAGTCGGCCCGCCTCGACATCGCCGCTGCGCAGCGAGGCCTCGGGCATGCGCGCCGACAGCCGCATCAGCTTGCCGTCGTCCACCCGCGCGTCGGCCAGCAACGACACGGGGCCGTATTCGGTGTCCAGCCTCAGCCGTCCGGTCTCGACCACCACGACCGGCCCCCGGCTGTCGGGGCGCGGCGGACGGCCGGTGAAGTCCTCGATCAGCGGATCCAGCGAGCCGAACGACAGCCGCCCGTCGCGCCAGCTGGCCCGCATGACGGGGCGCACCAGCCGGATGCGCGTCGGCGTCACCCCCATGCCGCCCGGCGACCACGGCAGGGTCAGGCCATAGTCCACCTCGACGCGCTGGATGGTGACGTCGGGGTTGGCGGGATCGCCGATCACCACGCTGCCGACGAAGCCGTCCATCTCCAGCCGCTGGACCTCGACTTCGGCCTCAATGCCGCGCCGATCCAGCCAGCCGACCAGCACCTCGCGCGCCGCCGCCCGGCGGTTCAGCCAGGTGACGGCCAGGACGGCGACGAGGATCAGGGCCAGCAGGATCAGGCCCTGTCCGAGTCTGTTTCGTCCCGCTCGAAGGCGGGCTCCGGCCGTGTTCGGGCTTTCGCCGTCCGTCATCGGCCGCCCCTGTCCCGCTGCGGCACATCGTCCGGTGTCAGCAATGCCGAGATGTAACGCCTCGAAACAGCCGTGTCGCATCCGCCACAACGAGTGGCATGGAGGTCACTTTGAATGAACGGCGCGCGGGACGCGGCCAGACGCGATTCATCGATGACAGCAAAAGCGCCCATAGCTTGGCGATAGACTGTCGCGAACACCGTCGGAATACCCAAATCGTATCGTCTCTACCGTCAGGCCATCAGGCGGTTAATCATTTGTAACGATCCTACTTCCCATGCTGGCGTCGGCGGGTTATACGGCTCGCCTCGCGACCGGGGGGACTTGGGCGCGATCCTTGCTTTGTGAGAGTGGGCGCCGCTGGGCGTCGTCGTTTGCCGGGGACCGATGGCTCAGTTCGATCCGCGCCGTCAGCCGATGCGTTTTGCACCGCATCTTCTGACCGCCGCCGCTGCCCTGACCGTGGCCACGCTCGCCGGCCGGGTCTATCAACCCGCTCAGGCCGAGCCGGTTCCGGAACTGACAGCGGTCCAGATCGCAAATCTCGAAGCCCAGGCCTTCGCCACCGCCGGCGCTCCCGCCGGCCTGACCGCCCCCGAAGCCATCCCCGTCCAGATTCGCCGCGGCGAGACGTTCGAAGAAGCCGTCCAGCGCACCGGTGTCGGTGCCGCGGAGGCCTCCGCCGTCGCCGCCACCCTGTCCAACGCCTATGATGTGTCCCAGATGCAGGCCGGCCTGCGGTTCGAAACCGCCATCGCCCGTCCTCGCGCCGGCCGGGGCGACGCCCGCCTGATCGGCCTGACCATGCGCACCGGCCCGGCCAGCCAGCTGACCGTGTCGCGCAGCTTCGACGGGGCCCTGCGCCTTCGGGCTCTGGAAGAACGCGTCACCGAAGAAACCGTCGTCCTGACCTCGGAAGTGCGCGGTTCGCTGTCCGCCACGGCCCAGCGCATGGGCGCGGACGCCGCCATCCGTCGCCGCGCGACCCAGATCTTCGCTCACAAGTTCGACCTGGACCGCGACATCCGCGCGTCTGACGAGTTCACCCTGGTGTTCGACCGCTCGGTGACCGAGAACGGCCGCACGGTGGACACCGGCGACCTGATGTACGCCGAGCTGAAGGGTGCGGCCTTCTATCGCTATCAGCCGGCCGGCGCGCGCGAGCCGCAGTATTTCGACGCAAGCGGCAAGAACATGCGCTCGTCGATGATGCGCACCCCGCTGGTCAGGGGCTTCCGCGTCTCGTCGTCGTTCGGCGTGCGGACCCACCCGATCTCGGGCTACCGTCGCATGCACCAGGGCATCGACTTCGCCGCCGGAACGGGCACGCCGATCGTCTCGCCGGCCGACGGCGTGGTGATCGAGGCCCGCCGCTGGGGCGGCTATGGCAACTGGCTGCGCATCCGCCACGCCAACGGCCTTGAAAGCGGCTACGGCCACCTGTCGCGCTATGGCTCGGGCATCCGCGCCGGCCAACGTGTGAGCCAGGGCCAGGTCGTCGCCTATGTCGGCTCGACCGGTGCCTCGACCGGCCCGCACCTGCACTACGAGATCTGGCGCAACGGCCAGCGGATCAACCCGACCAGCATCCGCGTCGACACCGGCACCGAACTGACCGGAGCCGACCTCGCCGGCTTCCGCGCCGAAAAGGCCCGGATCGATCGCATCATTGCCGCCGGCGGCCAGCGCCGCCCGGTCGTGATGCAGGCCTCGGCCCCCGGCCTGCGCCCGGCCCCGGCCGCGACGCGTTCCTAGAGCCTCGTCTTTCGGCTATCGCTCGCGGCGGTGTCGCTCGCTAGTCAAGCGAGCGCATCGCCTCCACCGCCTCGACCAGCCGCTCCAGGTCGCGCGGCGTCGACAGGCGATGGTCGCCACCCTCGATCAGATCCAGCCGCACGTCGCCGCCCGTGAGCCGCTCGGCCAGCGACACGGCATGCGACCACGGCACCGTCTCGTCGGCCCGCCCCTGAAGCACATGGACCGGGGCGGGGATCGGGATCGGCCCGTCCAGCAGGAGCCAGTTCCTCGCTTCCTCGAACATCGTCCGTGTCAGGATGTATTCGCCCAATCCCTCCTCGACGATGGTCGCCTCGCCGTCGCGCAGGATGGCCTGACGCACGTGATCGGCCAGTGACGGCCACATCAGCCGCTCGGTGAAGTCCTGTGCCGGGTTGACCAGAACGAGGCCCGCCATCCGCTCCGCCCGCGCCAGCGCCGCCAACAGGGCGACCCACCCGCCCATAGACGATCCCACCTGAATGACCGGGCCCTCCAGGCAGTCGATCAGGGCGATCGCGTCCTCGCGCCAGCGTCCGATGGTGGCTTGGCGCCAGTCGCCAGAGGATCGTCCGTGTGCGAAGTGGTCGTAACGGATGTAGGACCAGCCCCGTTCGCGGGCGGCGGCGTCAAGCGCCAGCGCCTTGGTGCCCTCCATGTCCGATCGGAAGCCGCCGATCCAGACGACTGTCGGGCCGGCCCCCTCCACGCGCTTGAAGGCCAGGGTCTCGCCGTCGGGGCGGGTCAGCAAGTCGAGTTCGGTCATACCCCATTTTCCTCATTCCGGGCGGAGGCGCGCAAGCGCCACAGACCCGGAATGACGAAAGGACAGGGAGCCGCTATGAGCGCGGCATGAGCTCCAAGGTCCTGTTCGTCACCTCCAACCGCATCGGCGACTGCGTCATCTCCTCGGGCGTCCTGCGCGAGATCGCGCGTCAGGTCCCCGGGGCCGAGATCACCGTCGCCTGCGGTCGGCCGCCCGCCCCCTTCTTCCGCTCGGTGCCGGGGGTCGAGCGGGTGATCGTGCTGGACAAGAAGAGGGCCGCCGGACACTGGCTGGATCTGTGGACGCAGGTCGCCGGGACGCCCTGGGACCTGGTCGTCGACATCCGGGGCTCGGCGCTCGCGTGGCTGGTGCGAACCGAACGGCGCATCGTCTACTCCCGCAAATGGGAAACCGGCCTGCCCAAGGTCGAGATGGTCACGGCGATGATGGGGGCCACAACGCCGCTGGAACCGGAAATCTTCCTCGACGATCGGGCCCACGCCGAGGCCGCCGCCGTCATCGACCCCCAGCTGGCGGGCGGGGCCGGTCCCGGGCCGATCCTGGCGCTGGCCCCTATCGCGCATCAGCCGGGCAAGAGCTGGCCGGCCGACCGATGGGGCGAACTGGTGGAGCGGCTGATGGGCGAGCCGCGC
This sequence comes from Caulobacteraceae bacterium, assembly GCA_947475735.1. Lineage (GTDB taxonomy): Bacteria > Pseudomonadota > Alphaproteobacteria > Caulobacterales > Caulobacteraceae > Brevundimonas. Next base: position 49,621 of record CANJLQ010000015.1, on the reverse strand, counting down.
TTCGCCGGCTGGCGCTTCATGCCCGTCGGCGGCCCCGGCGACCATCCGCCCGCGGCCCCGGCCCTGGCGGTAGCGGGCGATCGCGCCATCGATTTCGTGGGCAAGGGCGACATCCTGGCCTCGGCCGCTGCGATCGATCGGGCGACGCTGTTCGTCGGCAACGATTCCGGCCTCATGCATGTGGCGGCGGCGCTGGGGAAACCGACGCTGGGCCTGTTCGGCCCGACGGAGTGGTGGCTCTATGGTCCGCGTGGGCCGCGCACGGCGATCGCGGCGTCCAATCCGGTGCGGGGTGAGTTCGCCCCGATCGAGGCCTTGACGGTGGACCGGGTGTTCGAGGCGGTGCTGGCGCTGCACGACGCCTGGACGTGACGCCTCAGGAAAGGACTGCCGCCATATGCTCCATCATGAGCACCGAGGCGAAAAACGTCGCCGCGAACGACGCTGAGAAATAGAAGGCCTCGCGCAGCACCTTCCGTCGCGGCTTGGCCGCCAGGCTCGGCGGCAGGCGAACAGGCAGTTCCCTCATGACGCAACTCCGAGAGTGACGCACGAGCGTGCGCCAGCTTTACTGACACGCGATGAAGGAACACGGTGAAGCGCCCATTCGCCACGTTCCCCGCTCTGGCCCCGCGCCGCCGGACGGATTAGGGGTTCGCCATGCCTCCCGCCGACAGCCCCCAGGACGTCTTCAAGCGCGCACTGGCCCATGCCGCCCGCGCCCTGGCCGAGCAGTCGGAGCTGGAGGTGGTGTTCGGCTCGGACGGACCGCGCCTGTCGAACGGCGTCCTGACCCTGCCCCATCCGCCGCGCGTGGCCTCGGCCGGCGAGAGCGCGACCCTGAGGGGCCAGGCCGACCGTCTGGCCCTGCGGCTGGCCAACCATGACGAGAGCGTCCACGCTCGCCTGCGCCCCAGCGACAGCCGCGCCGCCGAGGTGTTCGAGGCGGTCGAACAGGCGCGGGTCGAGGCCTACGGTTCGACCTCCCTGGCCGGCGTGCGGGCCAATATGGACGCCGCTCTTCTGACCCGGTTGGAGAAATCCGGGGCGCTGCGCATCGTCGACGCCGACCGGGTGCCGGTGGCCGAGGCGGTGGCCCTCTTGCTGCGCGAGCGGGTCACGGGGCGGCGCAGTCCCGACGGCGCAGGGGCCATGCTGGACCTCGTGCGCGACGGGCTGGAAGGCAAGGCGGGGGCCGAGCTAGACGCCCTGGCGGAAAAGGCGGGCGATCAGGCGGCGTTCGGTTCGGCGCTGAAAGATGTGCTTCGCGCGCTGGATCTCGATCCCGGCGACGGGCGCGGCGACGAGGCCTCCGACGACGCCGGCGAGGACGAACCCGAACCCCAGTCTCCCGAACCTTCCGAGGACGAGGAGGAGGAGCAGGACGACGGCGGCGGCGAAGGCGGCCAGTCGATGGACGGCCGCTCCGAGGAGGAGACCTCCGAACAGGACCGCGAGGCCCGTTCCGACGGCCAGCCCGCCGAGCGCGACGGCGATGCCGCCGATGACGGCCCCGACGTGGCCGAGGGCGCCCTGCCCAACCGCCAGGACAATGCCGACGACGGCCGGGCCATCGACGCCTACCGCGTGTTCACGACGGCCTACGACGAGGTCATCGACGCCGCCGACCTGTGCGATCCGATGGAGCTGGACCGGCTGAGGTCCCTGCTGGACCAGCAGCTGGCCATCCTGTCGTCCGTCGTCGCGCGCCTGGCCAACAAGCTGCAGCGCCGCCTGATGGCCCAGCAGAACCGCAGCTGGGCGTTCGATCTCGAAGAGGGCGTGCTGGACACCGCCCGCCTGACCCGGATCATCACCGATCCGACCAGCCCGCTGAGCTTCAAGGCCGAGAGCGAGAGCCCGTTCCGGGACACGGTCGTGACCCTGTTGCTGGACAACTCCGGCTCGATGCGGGGGCGGCCGATCATGGTGGCGGCGGTGTGCGCCGACATCCTGGCGCGGACGCTGGAGCGGTGCGGGGTCAAGGTCGAGATCCTGGGCTTCACCACCCGCGCCTGGAAGGGTGGCCAGAGCCGCGAGGCCTGGATCACGGCTGGCAAGCCCGCCATGCCCGGCCGCCTGAACGACCTGCGCCACATCATCTACAAGGCCGCGGACGCGCCCTGGCGACGGGCCAAGAAGAACCTCGGCCTGATGATGCGCGAGGGCCTGCTGAAGGAAAACATCGACGGCGAGGCCCTGACCTGGGCGCACGACCGGCTGCTGGCCCGGCCGGAGGCACGCCAGATCCTGATGGTCATCTCCGACGGCTCGCCGGTCGACGACTCGACCCAGTCGGCCAATGCGGCGCTCTATCTGGACAAGCACCTGCGTCAGGTGATCGAACGGATCGAGACCCAGAGCCCGGTCGAACTGATCGCCATCGGCATCGGCCACGACGTGACCCGCTGGTATCGCCGCGCCGTGACCATCGTCGATGTGGAACAGCTGGCGGGCGTCATGATCGAGAAGCTGGCCGAACTGTTCGAAGCGGCGCCGAAGCAGCCTCAGCGCGGCCGGCGCGGCCTCAAGCGCGCGGCGTGATGCGGACCGCCCTGCGCGCGCTGGGCGTCGCCGCCCTGCTGGGGGCCGCCGCATGTGCCGCTGTGGCGACCACCATGCCCATGCCGGTCGGCCCCGATCGCGTGATCCGGCTGGAGGCGAACCGGACGCCGCTGGGCCTTGGCGGAGCCGACCTGGCGCCGGGCGTTCGCTATGCCGGCGGCCTGACGCTGCGCGGGGCCGACCTGCACGGCCTGTCGGACCTCAAGGTCGAGGGCGATCGCGCCTGGGTCGTGTCGGACTTCGGCCATCTGGTCCGGTTCACGCTCGGCCTGGACCGGGCAGGGCGGCTGGTCTCGGCGCGCGACGGCGTGATCCGGCCGCTCGGTGGCCCGGACGGCGCGGTGCACCCGGCGCGGGGCGACGCCGACGCCGAGGGGCTGGCGATTCTGCCCGATGGCCGCGTGCTGATCAGCTTCGAGCGGGATCACCGCATCTGGTCCTATGGCCCCGATGCCGACGGGCCGCCCGTCCCGGTCGCGTTTCCAGAAGTCGACCTGCCGTCGAACGGCGGCTTCGAGGGGTTGTCGGCGGCCGGGCCGGACGGCTGGCTGGTGCTGGCCGAGGGCGGGGGGGCCTGGCTGTGCGCCGAGGCCTGCGCTCCGTTCGGCGGGGCCCGGCTGATGCCGTCCGAGGGCTACAGCTTCACCGGGGCCGACCGTGACCCGGCGGGAGACGGCTGGTTCGTGGTCGAGCGGCTGTACCGTCCGCCCTTGACCCTGAGGATGCAGGTGCGCCGACTGTCGGCCGAGGGCGTCCTGTCCGAGCCCCTCATCCAGCTGCGGCCACCGGCCTCGGTGGACAATTTCGAAGGGATCGCGGCGGTGGCGACCTCAGCCGGAACGCGGCTGTATCTGCTCAGCGACGACAACGCCAATCCGCTTCAGAAGACACTGCTGCTGGCCTTCGACGTTCCGAACTGACGTCAGGCCGGGCGCGCCTGGGTCTGCATGGCTCCCGTCATCGGGATGAAGAAGACGCCGACGTCCCTGCGTGACCGCACCCGCCCGTCCGCGTCCTTGGTGTAGACATACAGCACCTGGCCCCGGCGGAAGGGCTGGCCGATGGGGATGATCAGCTTGCCGCCGGGCTTCAGCTGCCGGAACAGCTCGGGCGGGGCGTACTGGGCCACGCAGGTCAGCATGATGGTGTCGAAACCCTCGGTCACCTCGGGCCAGCCAAAATAGCCGTCGCCGACGCGCGAGTGGACGTTGTCATAGCCCAGCGGGTCGAAGATCTTGCCCACCGCCTGGCCGATCGGCTGGATGATCTCGATCGTATAGCTGTCGCGCACGATGCGGCTGAGCAGCGACGACTGGAACCCCGAGCCGGTGCCGATCTCCAGCGTCACATCGGTCGGCTTGGGGGCCGCCAGCTGGGTCATATAGGCCTGGCCCAGATAGTCGGACAGGACCGAGCCATGGCCGATGGCCCAGGGCTTGGGGTCGGCCTCATAGGCCTGATAGGCGGTCGAGGCCTGACTGGCATAGGCGTAGTGATAGAAGTCGCGGGGCACGCTCTCGAAGGCGCGGACCACGTTGGGGTCGTGTGCCCCGAAGCGGCCGTCGAGATAGGTCCGGATGCGCTGGATGGCCTCGGGCTTCCGGGCCTGGATCTGGTCGAACTGGGCCTGGGTCAGGGCATGGGGGCGTTCGGACGCCTGCATGGCGGCGTCGAAGCGGGCATAGGTCCAGGGCTCCGTCGGCATGCGGACGGTCTGTGAAACGGCGGAGGCCGCGCCGGCCTCGGCGGCGGCATTCGCGGTCGGGGCGGCGGTCGCCGCGCCCGCAGCGCCGGTGGCCTGGGTCGGGTTCACTCGGGCCTGGACGGCCTTCATCGTCTGGTCGTCGCAGGCGGCGAGGCCCCCCAGCGCGGCGGCGCCGGCGGTGGTCAGGAAGGATCGTCTGGCGAGGGTCATGCGGGGCTCGTCTGGGCTTGGCCGGCCAAACCCGATTGGGTCTGGGCCGGGAAGGGATCGAGAGACGCGGGCGCGGGCTCGGGCAGGTCCGCGAACGGGTCGGCGGGCGTGGCCGGTTCGAACAGGGGGGCCGCGCGCGGACGCGGAACGGCGACGGGCAGAACGAGGAAGGCCAGGACGTAGAGCCCCGCCCCGGCGACCAGCAGGGAGGAGAAGCCGATGTCACGGCTCATGAGATTGGCCAGCGGCGTGGCCACGACCGAGAAGGCCCCGTTCAGACCCCAGGCCCAGGGCAGGGCGCGGCCGTCGCCGACCTGGATCAAACCGAGCGGGAAGGGCAGGCCCAACGCCAGCGACACCGGCGCGGCGGCGAGCACGACCATCGCGCCCTTGATGGCCCAAGGCTGATCCAGGGTCCGCATCATCAGGTCCTCGGCCCCGACCCACATGACCCCGATCCAGGTCAGGACGACAATCAGGCCGATGATCGAGGCGACCTTGGGCATGGCCGCGCACCGACCGGCGATCATGCTGCCCAGGCCCGAGAAGATCAGCATGGACGTCAGCACCAGGGCGAAGGCCGAGGAGTAGTCGTTAAGCCAGAAGGCCGCCTTGTCGATCAGCCAGATCTCGATCAGCAGGAAGCCGAGGCCGAGCGCCGGGAAATACAGGGCGGGCCAGGCGCGGGCCTTGTCCTTGGCCCCGCTGGTCCGCCGACGGAACAACAGTGGCGCGGCCAGAACCAGCAGGGCGATGACGATGGCCTGGCCGAGGACGGCGATGTTCACCAGGGCCCCGATCTCGGCCTGGGGCAGAACCTCCAGACGGCGGATCAGGGTGGGCAGGTCCTCAAGCCGCAGGGACGAATAGAAGGCCGGACGGTCCAGGGTCGCGGGCCGGATGTGAAACGCCTCGGACGAGGGCGACGGGCGTCCGGCCAGCACCGCCGCGACCTCGTTGGCGATGGCGTCGTCGGGGCCGGTGGAGGTCATCTGGCCCGTGGTGAAGGACACGCCGGGCAGGTCGTTGAACAGGCCGGCGCGGGCGGTCGTGGCGTCGAAGCCGGGATGCCAGGACACGTCGAACGACCGCTCGGCCGCCCACGCCTTCAGCGCCGCGACATCGGTCGACGACCAGGGCGTCGGGCTGATCAGGATCCGGGCGTTCCAGGCCGAGCGATAGACCATGACGTGGACGGACGGATCGCTGACTCCCATGCCGGTCAGGGCCTGGCGCGCCGTGGCCAGCACCCGCAGCGTATATACGGGAAAGTCGCGGATCGAGACCGAGACCGACACCATGCCCCAGGGCTTCAGCGCGGCCAGATAGGCGTGCATGGCCTCGGCCGTGACGCCGGTGACGTTGGCGGGGGCCGCGTCGACGAAATCGGCCGACAGGTCGATGAGGTCATAGCTCTGCGGCCCCGCGCGCCAGGCGGCGGCGATGGGGCCGCCGTGCAGCAGGGTGACGCGCGGGTCGGGCGCGAGCGCGGGCGAAGGACCGAGGCCCTCGGTCAGGGCCGCGCGCAGCACGGGCTCGCCCTCCACCCCGTCGATGCGGGACGCGCCGAGCGTGAGGGCGTCGGCCACGCGATAGCCGCCGGACAGGCCGATTAGCAGGACCTCGGCCCCGGGGCGCAGGGCATAGGGGGCGGCGGACAGGGCGCTCGGCGCATAGGCGGCGTCCAGTGGTCCGGCCTTGGGTAGGGCGGCGATGCGGTTGCCGTCGCGGTACAGGCCATAGGTCGAGGGTGGCCCGGAGATGCCCATCAGGCCGGCGTTGTTGGACACGTCGGCGTCCACCCGCTCGGTGAAGTTCTCCAGCAGCAGATAGTGACCGCGCGGCTGGCGGACCTCGGCGACCACGGCCGCGCCCGGGGTGTTCAGGGGCGCGTAGATGGCCTTGAACTCGGAAAAGGCAGGCGGTGCGCCGAAGAACAGGATGGCCTCGCCCGCCACCAGGGCGGCCCCCGCCAGCCCGGCCCCCAGCCAGTTCAGCCGCCCCGGCTGAAACAGGGTCGACAGCGCCAGCGGCACCAGCAGCACCGGGGCCAGCAGGAAGGGATGGACCACGAACATCAGCCCCAGCGCCAGCGCCGCCCCGAGGCCTGCGCCGATCAGGTCGTAGCCATAGACCCGCCCGATCTCGCGATGGTTCAAGACGAAGATCAGGCTGATGTAGAGCCCGGCCAGGAAGAAGAAGGGCAGCAGAGCGGCATAGTACAGGCCAATGTTCTTGACCTGGTCCGGCCAGGTCGTCGGGTTCTGAAGCTGCAGCGGATTGAACGGATTGGCCGTCACCACCTGGTAGCCGAGCGCGGCCGCGATCACCATCGCGGCGGGCAGGATGGTCCGGAGGATCACGCCGTGGCGGGCGACCGCGTCGCGGAACAGGGCCACCACCACGCCGCTCAGCGCGAACCCCGCCATGACGATGGAGATGATCCAGTATCCGTACTCGGACCATTTCGCCACGGCGAAGTAGCGGGTCAGGGCGTTCTCGATCCCGACCACCCCCATGGCGATCAGGAACAGGGGGATCAGGGCGGCGCGCGTCTTGTCTGCGGCGGCGGTCACTGGAGCGCGCTCCGGGTGGCGACGCGGCGGTCCATGACGTCGATCAGCAGGGCGTTGAACCGGTCCGCCTCGTCGACGAACAGGGCGTGACCTGCGTCCTGGAATACCACCATCTCGGCGTCGGGATGGGTGGCGATCAGGTGTTCGCCCTGTTCGCGCCAGCGCGGTCGGACGACGTAGAGAACGGGCTTCGGGGTGGAATGCACCGCCGCGCGCCAGAACTCCCTCGGCGCGTCATAGGCCAGCAGGCGACGCTCGTCCTCGGGCGGCATGCGCAGGGCCTGATCGGTCAGGCGCTCGCGCCACTCCGCGCCCGGATCATGGGCGAACATTCCCGTGACGAAGGCGGCGCGGCGGGCGCGGCGGTCCTGCGCCGTCAGGACCGGCGGCTCGGCGGTCCAGACGGGGCCGGCGACGGGGCGCGGCGCGGGCTCCTCGCCGATGGAGTTGTCGATCAGAACCAGACCCGCGATCCGGTCGTCTCCCGCTTGGGCGACATAGGCCAGGCTGTCCAGCACGCCCAGCGACCACCCGACCAGAACCACCGGGCCCGTCGCAGCCTGGTTGATCAGTTCGCCGATGTCGCGACCGCGCCGTTCATGGGTATAGCCGAAGCGGGTGACCTCACTGTCGCCCTGGCCGCGCGGATCCAGCGCCAGGACGTGAAAACGGTCGGACAGGGCGGCGATCTGCCGCTCGAAGATCCAGCCCGGCATCGTCCATCCGGGCACGAACAGAATCGTCGGAGCCTCCGAAGGGCCCGCCTCCAGGTAATGAAGACGGGCCCCGTCGGAAGTGATGAGGCGGCGGCTCTGTGCCGCCTCGACCGCGCCCCCCGACGCGGTCGTCGCAAACGCGAGAACGGTTCCACCCAGCACGCCGACCATGGCCGCCCGTGTCCATGCCGGCAGGGTTTGCGAACCGTTGCGCCCCATCGCCGGGCATGTGAGCCAGACCGCTGTTCTCTGTCGAGAGCCTTCGCCGGACGCGGGAGCGATAGGGTTAAGAGCGTGGCGGCGGAGCACCGGTTTCCTTCTCCCCTTGCGGGAGAAGGTGGCCCGGAGGGCCGGATGAGGGGTACGGAGATGCGCATCCGCTGACCGGTCGGGCCCTCACTCGTCAAACCGAGTTTCACCCCTCATCCGTCCGCTTCGCGGCCACCTTCTCCCGCAAGGGGAGAAGGGAGTCTATCGTGGCCCGAACGGCACGACCTTGTTGTTGCGGTCGTGGGCGATGTCGGCGGGTCCGAGGTAGGGGATGCCCGACCGTTCGCACCAGTGCTGGACGATCTGTTCCGGTGTCAGGCCGAAGTCGGGTTCGTTGACCGTGACGTCGGTGAAGCGACCCGCCCGGATGCCCGCCACCCGGCGAATCGAAGGCTGGCTGGTGAGGTGGAACATCATCCGGTCGATGCGATAGGCGGCTTCCGACACGTCTTCCAGCATCAGGACATGACCGGTCAGGTCCGGCTCCAGCGGCGTGCCGAGCAGTTGGTCCAGCACCGTCAGGTTGAAGGCCACGGCGGGGCGGGGATCGGTCGCCAGCGACGGCTCCAGCAAGGCTGTGTCGCCTCGCGTCAGCCACGCCAGAGCGCGTTCGGCCGTGGCGTCGCTTCGGACCGCGTCCGAGGCCATCGGCCCGTGGGCGATGTTCATGAAACCCGCCTTGTACATCGCGGCCATCAGACTGCCGGCGTCGGAATAGCCAAGGTAGCGCTTTTGCCGCGCGACGGGGTTCAGCCGGGGAATGATCGCCTCGGCCACCCGACACGAGCCATACCCGCCCCGCGCGAACCAAACGGCATGGATGCGCGGATCGTTGGCGAACTCGACGAAGGCATCGGCCCGCGCCTGATCGTCACCGGCAAAATGGCCCGATTTCAAGAAGCTGTTCGGGTGGAAGACGACCGAGACCGATCCATCGGAGTAATGCTCGGTCATCCAGCCTTGCACGGCCTCGGCCCGGCTGCGGTCGAAGCGGGAGCTGACGCAGACGGCGCCAATCTTGAAGGCGTTGCTCGCCTTGTCGGGGTCGGTTTCCAGCGCCACCCTGGGCTCCGTGCTGAAGGTCGGCGAAAGACAGTGGCGCGCGGCACCGAACCTCTGTTCTAAGGCACCATGGATCAGAACGTCTCCTATTTTTTCTGCGGCATCGGTGGGTCCGGCATGCTGCCGCTGGCGATGATCGTCCAGGCGCAAGGGAGCTCGGTCGAGGGCTCGGACCGGTCGCTGGATCAGGGCCGGACGCCGGAGAAGTTCGACTGGCTGAGGGCGCACGGCGTCGCCCTGCATCCGCAGGACGGATCGGGCGTGCGGTCGGATCACACCGTCGTCGCCACCGGCGCGGTCGAGGACACCGTGCCCGACATCGGCGCGGCGCGGCGGGTGGGCGCCCCCATCGTGACGAGGCCCGAGCTGCTGAGCCAGATCTTCAATACCGCCCCAACCTCCATCGGCGTGGCGGGGACCAGCGGCAAGTCGACCATCACCGGCATGATCGCCTGGATCCTGCATCAGGCGGGCCGCGCCCCGACCGTCATGAACGGGGCGGTGATGAAGAATTTCGCCGACGCCGACCACCCCTTCGCCAGCGCCTTGATCGGCGGCCCCGAGCTGTTCCTGGCCGAGGTGGACGAGTCGGACGGCTCCATCGCCCGCTACGATCCGACGGTCGCGGTGGTGTCCAACATCTCGCTGGACCACAAGTCGATGGAGGAGCTGCGCGACCTGTTCGGCGGCTTCACCGGCCGGGCGCGGACGGCGGTGCTGAACCTCGACAACCTGGAGACAGCGGCGCTGGCCCAGTCGATGGTTGCGGACGGTCGCGGTGAGGCGGTCGTGACGTTCGCCCTGGGGAATGCCGACGCCGACCTGTCGGCCCATGATCTGTCGCCGCTCCCCGCCGGCATGACCTTCGCCCTGACCGACCGCGCGACCGGCGACAGCCTCGCGGTGACCCTGAACCTGCCCGGCGCGCACAATGTCGCCAATGCCTTGGCGGCGCTGGGGGCCGTGCGGGCGCTGGGCGTGCCGATGGCCGAAGCGGTGGCCGCGCTGGAGACTTTCGCCGGCATCCGGCGGCGGATGGAGGTCGTCGGCACGGCGAACGGCATCACCGTGATCGACGATTTCGCCCACAACCCGGACAAGATCTCGGCCACGCTGAAGACGCTGCACGCCTTCGACGGCCGGCTGCTGATCCTGTTCCAGCCCCACGGCTTCGGCCCGCTGAAGCTGATGAGGTCCGAGTTCATCGAGACCTTTGTCGGCCTGATGAAGCCCGACGACGTCCTTCTGATGCCCGAGCCCGTTTACTACGGAGGCACCACCGATCGCAGCGTGGGATCAGAGGACATCGCGGCGGGCATTCGCGCGGAGGGTCGCATCGCCGAGGCCCTGGGCGACCGCGCGGCCTGTGGCGACCGGATCATCGAGATCGCCCGGCCCGGCGACCGGGTGATCGTCATGGGCGCGAGGGACGACACCCTGTCGCAGTTCGCGGCGGAGCTGGTCGAACGTCTCCGTCATCCTCGGACTTGATCCGAGGATCGGACTTTCCGCCGCGTTGTCAGTCGGACGACGCATCGATAGGGCCGCGACGGAGTTCAACGTCGTCGCTGCGGGCTATCCGATCCTCGGATCAAGTCCGAGGATGACGAGTTTGGGGTGACGACGCCGTGATTGTTCAGGACACCCCCGCAGACCTCCCCGACATCGTCGTCACCGCCGCCCGTCTGCCGCCCGCCGCCAGCGAGGCCGCGTTCAGCGTCATCCGTATCGGCGAGGAGCGGTTGTCGCGCGAGACGCGGCTGGACGAGGCGCTGCGGTCGGTGCCCGCCGTCAGCCTGTTTCGCCGCACCTCCAGCCTGGGGGCCAATCCGACGACGCAGGGGATTTCGCTGCGGTCCATCGCGCCGTCGGGCGCGGGGCGGACGCTGGTCACCCTGGACGGCGTGCCGTTGAACGATCCCTTCGGCGGCTGGGTGATCTGGAGCCAGGTCCCGACCGAGAGCCTTTCGGGGCTCGACATCATCCGGGGCGCGGGCGCGGGGCCCTACGGCGCGGGGGCTCTGACCGGCGTGATCTCGTTGCGCGAACGCGACGGAGCGGGCGGCGCGCTCGAGCTGTCCGCCGGCGAGCTGGGCGGCCAGCGTCTCGGCGCGGCGACCACCCTGTCGGCGGGTCGGTTCAGCCTGACCGGCGCGCTCCAGCGCGAGCTCAGCGACGGCTATGTGCCTGTGCGCGGTCCTGCCGCCAGCGCGGCCGACACGCCGCTGGACCTGGCCACGCTGGCGGGGTCGATCCGGGCGGACGCGGCGCTTGGCGGCGACGTCGTCCTGTCCCTGCGCGCCTCGGCCTATGAGGAGGATCGCGGTTCGGGTCTGGTCGGCGCACGGTCGTCGGCGACGGGCGAAAGCTATTCGGCCACCCTCTCGCGATCCCCGGCCGAAGACCGGCTGGGATGGCGCGCCCAGGTCTGGCGGCGGACCAGCGATTTCGCCAACACCTCCGTCGCCGTGGCGGCCGGGCGGGGATCGACCACCCCCGCCAACGACCAGTTCGCCACCCCCGCTGAGGGCTGGGGCTGGAACCTGGCCCTGCGCCGCGCCGCCGTCCCCCTCGGGTCCGGACGGCTGGAGTGGGAGGTCGGGGCCGACGCCCGCCATGCCGAGGGCGAGACGCGCGAGCTGTTCCGCTACATGGCCGGCGCCTTCACCCGCGACCGGGTGGCGGGCGGCGAGACCTCCGTGCTTGGGGCCTATGGCGAGGCGTCGTGGACCGCCGGGCCGTGGCTGGTCGCGGGCGGTTTGCGGGTGGACGGCTGGGAGAACACGGCGGGGCGGCGGATCGAGCGCGATCTGGCGACCGGCCTGTCCACCCTGAACGAGACCGATCCCGACCGCTCGGGCGAGGTCGTGTCGGCCCGGCTGGCGGCGCGGCGAGAGCTGGGCGGCGGCTGGTCCGGGCGCGCGGCGGCCTATTCCGGATTCCGGCCGGCGACCCTGAACGAGCTGCACCGCCCCTTCCGCGTCGGCAACGACCTGACCGAGGCCAATGCCGCCCTGGAGCCTGAGCGGCTGAAGGGGATCGAGACCGGTCTGGCTTGGTCGAACGGCGCGACCGAGGCCCAGGCGACGGTCTTCTGGAACCGGATCGACGAGGCCATCGTCAACGTCACCATCGGCGCGGGTCCAGGCACCTTCCCCCGCGCCGGCTTCGTCCCGGCGGGCGGGGCCCTGCGCCAGCGCCAGAACGCGGGCGTTATCGAGGCGATCGGCATCGAGGCCTCTCTCGAACACCGCATCGACGACCGCCTGTCTCTGGACGCCGCCGTGTCGGTCACCGAGGCCGAAGTGGGCGGTGGCACGGCCGCAGCCCAGCTGACCGGCCTGCGCCCCGCCCAGGCCCCGGAGATCAGCGCCTCGGCCGGGGTGGTCTGGCAGGCCGCCGACCGCCTGACCCTGATCGGCCGCGCCCGCTACGAAGGCGACCGGTTCGAGGACGATCTCAACAGCCGCGTGCTGGACGAGGCCCTGGCCCTGGACGCCCGGGCGGAGTGGACGGTGAGGGACGGCCTCATCGCCTTCGTCGCCGCCGACAATCTGTTCGACGCCGAGGTCGAGGTGTCGGAGACCGGCGACGGGGTCGAGGGCTATGCCCCGCCGCGCGTCGTGCGTGCCGGGTTGTCGCTGCGGTGGTGACGGGGCCGCCTCGCCCCGCTAAACCGCCCGCCACGGGAGACGACGCATGACGCAAGACAGCGCACAGTATCAGACAGGCTTCGGCAACCACTTCGCGACCGAGGCCGTGGCCGGCGCTCTGCCGGTCGGCCGCAACTCGCCGCAGAAGACGCCGATGGGGCTGTATGCGGAACAGCTGTCGGGCACGGCCTTCACCGCGCCGAGAAGCGAGAACCGGCGCAGCTGGCTCTATCGCCTGCGCCCCTCGGCCCAGCATCCCGCCTACACGCCGTTCGACCAGGGTCGCGTCCGATCCGGCCCCTTCACCGACGCCCCGCCCAGCCCCAACCGCATGCGCTGGGACCCCCTGCCCCTACCGGATCAGCCCACGGACTGGGTCGAGGGCCTCGTCACCTATGGCGGGAACGGCGATCCGGAGACCCAGGGCGGCGCGGGCATCCACCTGTATGCCGCCAACCGGTCGATGACCGACCGCGTCTTCTACTGCGCCGACGGCGAGCTGCTGATCGTGCCCCAGCACGGCCGCCAGCTGTTCGTGACCGAGTTCGGACGGATCGAGGCCTCGGCCGGCCACATCGTCGTCATCCCGCGCGGCGTGCGGTTCCGGGTCGAGTGCGACGGTCCGATCCGCGGCTATGTCTGCGAGAACTACGGCGCGCCCTTCCGCCTGCCGGACCTGGGCCCCATCGGCTCCAACGGCCTGGCCAATCCCCGCGATTTCGAGACGCCGGTCGCGGCCTTCGAGGACGTCGATCGTCCGACCGAGTGCGTGCAGAAGTTCGCAGGCCGGCTGTGGGTCACGACCTTTGACCACAGCCCGCTGGATGTGGTCGCCTGGCACGGCAACAACGCGCCCTGTCGCTATGACACGGCCCGGTTCAACACGATCGGCACGGTCAGCTTCGACCATCCGGACCCGTCGATCTTCACCGTCCTGACCAGCCCATCGGACACGCCGGGCACGGCCAACGTCGACTTCGTCATCTTCCCGCCGCGCTGGATGGTCGCCGAGGACACCTTCCGCCCGCCGTGGTTCCACCGCAACGTCATGAGCGAGTTCATGGGGCTGGTGACCGGCGCCTATGACGCCAAGGAGGGCGGCTTCGCCCCCGGCGGCGCGTCGCTGCACAACTGCATGAGCGGCCACGGCCCGGATCAGGCGTCCTATGACAAGGCGGTGGCGGCCGAGCTGAAGCCGCACAAGCTGACCGACACCCTGGCGTTCATGTTCGAGACGCGCTGGCCGATCCGCACCACTGAATGGGCGCAATCCAGCCCGACGATGCAGCTGGACTATGACGACGTCTGGACCGGCTTCGCCAAGGGCGACGTCTCGCTCGAAGGATAGACCATGCGCCTGCTGATCGCCGCCCTCGCCCTGTTCGCCTCAGCCTGTTCGCCGATGACGGCCCCCGACGCCACGGCCCCGACCCAGACGGCGGCCCAGGCCTGCGCCGCGCGCGGTGGCGACCTGATGCGGGTCGGGCGGCTGCAGACCGAACGCTGCGTCGTGCCCTTCTCGGACGCCGGCAAGGTCTGCCGCGACGGCGACGACTGCCTGGGCGACTGCCGCGCCAAGGAGCCGGGGCCTCACGAAGGCAGTGTCACCGGTGTGTGCGCGCCCAACGACTTGCCCTTCGGCTGCAACACGCCGATCGAGAACGGCCGGGCCCAGCCGACGCTGTGTGTGGATTGAGCCCCTGCATCCGCCCCGGCCCGACGGACGTCCCTGACGCATGACGCTGATCGAACTCGCCACTCTCCTCGGCCTCAACCTGCTCATCATCAGCGTGGGGATGACCCTGCTGTGCCGCCTCGCCGTGCGCTGGGGCGACGTCAGTTTCATCGACGGCGTCTGGCCGCTGGGGATGCTGTTCCTGGCGCTGATCACCTTTCCCCGGACCGACGGCGATCCGGTGCGCAAGGGGTTGATCCTGTGGCTGGTCGCCATCTGGGCGATCCGTCTCGGTTGGCATCTGCTCAAGCGCTGGAAGGAACACGGCGCCGACCGGCGCTACACCGCCATCCTCGACGATCAGGCGAAGAAGGGCTGGAGTTTCCGCAAGACCGCCTTCCTGTTCGTCTTCCTGCCGCAAGGCGTCCTGGCCTGGCTGAACAGCCTGCCGGCCCAGCTGGGCCAGGTCGCCTACGCCCCGCCCATCGGCTGGATCGGCTGGACGGGCGCCGTGATCGTCGTGATCGGCATCGCCTTCGAGAGCATCGGCGACAGCCAGCTGGCGGCCTTCAAGAAGGACCCCGCCAACAAGGGTCAGGTCATGGATCGGGGTCTGTGGCGCTATACCCGCCACCCCAACTATTTCGGCGACGCCTGCGTCTGGTGGGGGCTGTGGCTGATCGCGGCCGAGACGGGTTGGGTCGGGATCGTCTCGATCGTGGGCCCGATCTTCCTGACCTTCACCCTGACGAAGTGGTCCGGCATCGGCATGACGGAAAAGGTCATCCGCTCCTCGCGCCCCGGCTATGAGGACTACATCCGCCGCACCAGCGCCTTCATCCCCTGGCCGCCCAAGAAGAGCTAGCACTTCTCGCTCCGTGGGCCGGCGAAAAGGGGTTCATCACGGCGAGCACAGCGAAGGCACAGAGGCACGGCGAGACCGAGTGGCACCGAGGTACCGTTCGCTTCTTGACGGCGGCAGGGTGAAAGCTGGGCGGCTTCGCCGCCGATCCTTCAACTCGATTTCCGGGGCAGGTTGGCGACGGCAGCGCGGGCTCGGTCCCGCCGTGTCCTTTGTGCCTTCGCTGTGCCCGCTGTGATGAACCTCCACCCTCACCGGCTGCGGTATCGGTCAGCGCCGATAGGTCAGCTCACACCCCGCCGCCGTCGCGGCCTCCAGCGCACCTGGCTTCTCGATTCGCACGGTGACGCCCAGCACCCGCGGGTCCAGCAGGCAATCGAGCGCCAGCCGTTCGGCGAAGGTCTCCACCAGACCGACATGCCCCTCCGCGACGATCCGCTGGCAGGCCGTCGCCACGGTCTCGTAGTTGATGGTATCGGCCAGGCCGTGCACTTCCGCCGGGCCCAGATCCAGGGTCACGTCGATGATGAGGGTCTGCAGCCGGCCGTGCTCGTGGTCATAGACGCCGATGCCGGCCTCGACACGCAAGCCGCGCACGAAGACCCGCAGGCCCTCGCGGCGGGCGAGAGGCGTGGGCGCGGGGACGGCGGCAGGAAAGGACACTGGGCTCAGGACTCCGAGGCGATGTCGGGCGTCTGCCACGCCAGATGCTGACCGCCATCGACGGCGATCATCTGTCCGGTCACCGACCGGGCGTCAATCAGATACAGGACCGCGGCGGCGATGTCCTCGGGCGCGGCTCCGTGGCCCAGCGGCACGGCGGCGGCCTCGGCGGCGAATTCGGCATCGGTCTGGTGGATGGACTTCAGCGTCGGGCCCGGCCCTACGCCATTGACCCGGATACGGGGGGTCAAGGCCTGGGCCATCGTCCGCGTCGCCCACCACAGGCCGTTCCTCGACAGCGCATAGGAGACGAAGCGGGGGTCGGGCTTCAGGACCCGCTGGTCCAGCAGATTGACCACGGCCGAGCCCTCGGGTGCCTGGGCGGCGAAGGCCTCCATCAGCACCAGGGGCGCACGCAGGTTGGTCTCGATGTGCCGGTCCCAGCTGTCGCGGCCCAGCGCGCCGACGCGGTCGTCCTCGAACACCGAGGCGTTGTTGATCAGTACGGAGAGGGGGCCGAGCGCCTCGGTCGCGGCCGGAACCAGCGTCCGGACCTGCGCCTCGTCGGTCAGGTCGGCCGACACGACGGCGGCGCGGCGGCCGAGCGCGCGCACCTCGGCGGCGACGGCCTCGGCGTCCTCGGGGGACGATCGATGGTGGATGGCCACGTCATGGCCGCGTCCGGCCAGGGCCAGGACGATGGCGCGTCCGATCCGGCGCGATCCGCCCGTGACGAGCGCCGCGCCGCGAGGGGTGTCAGTCAACCCGGCCGAACTCGATCGCGTTGATGGCAGCGAGAACGACGACGAAACCGATGATGATGCCGAGGGCCAGCATGGGGTGCTCCTGTTCGCGGGACGGCATAGAATGACCGGACCTCCGCATCAAGCGTGCACCGGCCCCGGACGATCCATGAGCGACTTCCCCGTCACCGTCTTCCACAACCCCGCCTGCGGCACCTCCCGCAACGTTCTGGCCGCCATCCGGCAGACGGGGCGGGATCCGACGGTGGTCGAGTATCTGAAGACCGGCTGGACCGAGACCCGCCTGCGCGACCTTCTGGCGCGGATGGGGCAGGGGCCGCGCGCCGTCCTGCGCGACAAGGGAACCCCGGCGGTGGAGCTGGGCCTGCTCGCGGACGAGGTCTCGGACGAGGCCCTGATCGCGGCCATGGTCGCCCACCCGATCCTGGTGAACCGTCCCATCGTCGAGACGCCTCTGGGCGTCCTGCTCGCCCGGCCGTCGGAGCGGGTGTTCGAGGTACTGGACGTCCGGCCCGACAGCTTCACCAAGGAAGACGGCGAGGTCGTCCGCCTCTGACGCCGCTCTCGCCCGGCCGGGTGGGGTGTGGCAGCGTGCGTCCATGACCTGGCGCGTCCGAATCGAGCCCTTCACCCGGCCGTTGTTCTTTGCCGTGTCGCGCGCCACCCGGGGCATGACGCTGGGTGTGCGGTCCGTGGCGGTGGACGGCGAGGGCCGCGTCATGCTGGTGCGGCACAGAAATCTGCAAAGATGCTTGAGTGTTTCAGCCAGCCACCGATCCGTCGGGATGGCGGCATGAATCCGAAGATCACGCCTTGGCTTGTCTGGCCGGTCTGGTTCCTTTGGTGCGGCTTCATTTCGTGGCGCTTCACCCAAAGCGCAGGTGCAGCCGTCATCACCTTCCTGGTTTTGACAGTACCGGTCGTGCTTTGGGTGCGCTGGCAGATCAAAAAGCGGCAGGGCAACGAATGACCTGGCGCGTCCGAATCGAGCCCTTCACCCGCCCCCTGTTCTTCGCCTTCTCTCGCGCCACCCGGGGCATGACGCTGGGGGTGCGGTCCGTGGCGGTGGACGCCGAGGGGCGCGTCATGCTGGTTCGGCACACCTACCTCGAGGGTTGGTGGTTGCCCGGCGGCGGGGTGGATCGCGGCGAGGCCATCGGCGACGCGGCGGCGCGCGAACTGTTCGAGGAGACGGGGTTGAAGGCCACCGCGCCCGGCCGCCTGCTGTCGGTCCACTCCAACGAGCGGTTCTTTCGCGGCGACCATGTGCTGGTCTACCGCTTCGACGCCTTCGAGGTCGGCGAGCTGACCCACCGGGGCGAGATCGCCGAGATCGGCTGGTTCGACCCCCATGCCCTGCCCGCCGACGCCCACCGCTCCACCCGCGCGCGTTTGGGTGAAATCTTCGGTGGCGCGCCCGTCGATCCGCTCTGGTAGAGACAGCGCCATGAATCTCGGACCCTGGATCGCCATGTTCGCCGTCGTCCTGGCCGGAGGGGCGACCGCGCTTCAGGCCCCGACGAACGCGAAACTCGCCGCCGCCGTCTCGGGGCCGGTCAATGCGGCCTTCGTGTCGTTCGCCGTGGGCACGGCGGCGTTGGGGATCCTGGCGGCGGTGCTCCACGCCCGTCCCGACATGGTCGCAGTCAAGGGGTTGCCGCCCTATGCCTGGATCGGTGGACTGTACGGCGCGGTCTTCGTCGTGGCGGCGGCCTGGGCGGTGCCGAGACTGGGCGTGGCGACGACCATCACCCTGATGGTCGCGGGCCAGCTGCTGATCAGCCTGGTGCTGGATCATTTCGGCGCGCTCGGCGTGCCGCGTGCCCCGATCAGCCTGACGCGGCTGGCGGGCGTCGCCCTGGTGATTGGCGGCGTGGTGCTGGTCCGGCGCGGCTGAAGCGCGGCCGTAACCTCGGGGCGACCTCAAGCGAACTGGGGGAAACCCCAACGCCGAGCGCCTACCATGACCTTCGCCACCGATCCCGTGCCGCCCGCCACTCGCCTCGACGCCCGCGCCTTCCTGCGGGGCGGCATCGTGCTGATCCTCCTGTGGTTCGGCTATATGAAGTTCCTGCCCTACGAGGCCGAAGGGGTGAAGGGCATCGCCGAGACCTACTGGCTGTTCGGCTGGATGTATCCGCTGATCGGGGTCCAGGGAGCCTCGATCGTCATCGGCGTGCTGGAGATCACCGCCGGCCTGCTGATCGCCCTGGGCGGCCGGTTCCCGTTCGCCGGCCTGGTCGGGGCCCTGATGGGCGTCGCCACCTTCCTGGTGACGCTCAGCTTCTTCTTCACCGCGCCGGGCATCGTGGCGGACGGCTATGCCTTCCCCGCCCTGGGCGGCACCGGGCAGTTCCTGGCCAAGGACATCGGGCTTCTGGCCATCTGCCTGTACCTGCTGTTCGACTCCCAGAACCGGCTGGAACTCTAGCGACCGCCCACGCCGTCACCCTCGGACTTGATCCGAGGGCCGGACGGTCCGCGCCGGGCATGCTGGCCGCCTCGCGCGATCTCGCCTCACGCCCGCGCACGGAGCCGCTGAGCCTCCGATCCTCGGATCAAGTCCGAGGATGACGGTGGTGGTGGGGCGAGGGGTGGCGGTGCTATCCCTCCGTCATGTCAGCCCCGCTTCCTGATGCCGGCCGTAACTGGGTCGACCTGCGCGCCCCCGAGGCGCTGAAGCCGTGGCTGAAGCTCGGGCGCTTCGACCGGCCCGTGGGGATCTGGCTGCTGCTGCTGCCCGGCTGGCAGGGGATCGCCCTGGCCCTGGCCCAGAACCGCAAGACGCCCGATCTCTACGACGCCTGGCTGTTCCTGGGATTCTTCATCGGGGCCTGCCTGATGCGCGCGGCGGGCTGCGCCTTCAACGACATCGTCGATCGCGACATCGACCGGCAGGTGGCCCGCACCGCCGCGCGGCCGGTGGCGTCCGGCGTGATCAGCGTCAAACAGGCCTGGGCCTTCGTGATCGGATGCAGCCTCGTCGCCTTCCTGATCCTGTTGACGCTCGGCGGAACCGCCATCCTGCTGGGCTTCGGCTCGCTCGCCCTGGTCGCCGCCTACCCCTTCATGAAGCGGATCACCTGGTGGCCGCAGGCGTGGTTGGGCATCACCTTCAACTGGGGCGCGCTGATGGGTTATGGGGCGGTGACGGACGAGGTGACCGTGGTCGCCGTGCTGCTCTGGGTCGGCGGCGTGTTCTGGACCCTCGGCTACGACACCATCTACGCCCTGCAGGACATTGAGGACGACGCCATGGTCGGCGTGAAGTCCACGGCGCGCCGGCTCGGCTCGGGCGTCCGGGCGGGCGTCGGCGTCTTCTACGTCGGCGCGGTTCTGTGCGCCGGGCTCGCGGGCGTGGCGGCGGGGCTGTGGCCGCTTTTCTTCCTCGGCCTCGGCGCCTACGCCCTGCACCTGGCCTGGCAGGTCTGGCGGCTGCGGCCCGACGACGGGGCCTTGGCCCTGCGGCTGTTCAAGTCGAACCGGGACGCCGGACTGATCCTGCTGGCGGCCATCGCCCTGGGTGCGCTAACTCTCGGGGCCTGACCGGAGACTTTCGACCATGATCGTGCGCCGCCCCCTGATCGCCTTCTCCCTGCTAACCCTGACGGCCCTGTCCGCCTGCAACCGCGACCGCGCCGAACCGGCCGCCCCGGCCGCGCCCGCCCCCGGCGCGACCGCCGTGGTGACCCCGGCCGAGGCCGCCGCGCCGATGGCGTTCGAGTCCAAGTCCCCCTACGCCGAAGTCCGCCTGACCCTGCCGGTCGCCCTTCGCAGCCAGCCGGATCTGCACGCCCGCCTGTACGCCGCCAGCGTCCGCGACCTGCGCGCCTTCGCCGAGGGAGCCCAGGCGGACCGCACCGAGGCCGGCGGCGATGAGGGCCTGCCCCCCTACGACAAGACCATCGAGATCACCCCCGGCGCCGAGACGGCCAAGCTGTTCAGCCTGATGCGGACGGCGTCGGAGTTCACCGGCGGCGCTCACCCCAATGCTGTGTTCAGCGCCGTGCTGTGGGACAAGGCCCTGAAGCGCGAGATCTCCGCCGCCGATCTGTTCACCAAGCCGGCCGACATGACGGCCCTGGACCAGGCCCTGTGCGCCGCCATTAATGCCGAAAAGCGCCGCCGCGACCCGGCGGCTCAGACCGTCAGCCTGACCGGCTCCGGCGACTGGAAATGCCCCCGCGCGGCCGAAACGCCCTTCGTCCTCGCGACCGGCACCGAGCCGGGCAAGGCCGGCGGCCTGACCTTCCTGGTCGGCCCCTATGTCGTGGGGCCCTATTCGGACGGGTCCTACGAAGTCAGCGTGCCCTTTTCGGCGTTCCGCGCCCTCGTCGCCCCGGCCTATGCGGGCGAGTTCGGCGGGACGTTGAAGGTCTGACGCGCTCTCTCCCTCCCCTTCATGGGGAGGGACGGGACATTGTCGACATCGTGGCTTGTCATCCCGGCCGAAGCGGAGCGGAGAGCCGGGACGACGGTGTCTTTGCATAGACCTCCCGGAAGACGCGAAACGGATATCCGGGAGAAAGCTGAGCGCGGTCCAGGTGTCTCCCGGACAATCGCTGGCGCGATTTCCGGCAGCGACCGTCGGTGCCGTCCAGCGTCCCGGCTCTTCGCTCCGCTTCGGCCGGGATGACAAATTCAGGCGTCAACGCTGATGGGTTTCCGCGTCCGCCTCACCTCAGAAACTCGTCCACCGCCGCGTCGAAAAGCGCGGGCTGGTCGGCCATGATGAAGTGGCGCGCGCCGTCGATGCGGACCAGCCGCACGCGGGGCAGGGTGGCGTACTCTTGCGTCCACAGCGCCTGCGCCAAGGCCGGGGGTGGGCCGCCGTCGGCGTCGGTGGCGTACAGCGCCGTGACCGGCGTGGTCATGGCCGCCAGACCGGGCCGCGCGTCGGTCGTCACCACGTCGGAGAAGGCCGCGGCCACGGCCCGGCGGTCGCTGGCCAGCGACCAGGCCACCATAGCCTCCCGGATCGCCGGATCGCGGGCCAGACCCTGCGCCGCCTGAGTCTGCTGGGTCCGGTAGGTCGCCGCGTCGGCCGCAATCATGGCGGCGGCCATCTGGGCCGCGACGGGTCGCGCGGTCTCGACGGTCACGGTCGGGCCGAACAGGGCGGAATAGAAGGGCAGGGCATCGACGATCATCAGCCGCCCGACCCGCTCCGGCCGCTGCTGGGCCAGCAGCAGGCCCGACAGCCCGCCCATCGAATGGCCGATGATCGCAGGCCGCTCCAGCCCGGCCTCGGCGGTGTAGCGGGCCAGCTCCTCCACCTCGGGCTGAACGAAGGGGCCGTCGCCGTGGACCCAGGGCTCTCCCGCGAAGCCCGCCAGCTGGACCAGATGCACCCGGTGCGTCGCCGACAGCCGGTTCGCCAGCGGTCGCCAGACCTCGCGCGACGAGGCCAGGCCGGGAATCAGGATGATGTCGGGGCCGGAGCCGACGACCTCGACAGACAGCCGGTCGGAGGCGAAGGCCGCGCGGGTCTGGACGGCCGGTTCCGGGGTCGCTGCGGCGCCCGACAGAGCGGTCGCCATGACGGCGGTGGACAGCATCAGGGCGCACAGGATCGCGCGCCCTCTGGGGGCGGGGTTCGACATCATCAGCTCCGGAGTTAGGGTCAGGTTATCCTGACAAACTGTCAGGCGTGGGGGTTGGTGAAGATCTGCTCGACCGGCAGGTCGAAAACGGTCGACAGCCGGTAGGCGAGGTCCAGGGACGGGTCGTGCTTCTCGGTCTCCAGGGCGTTGACGGCCTGGCGCGAGACGCCGATGGCGCGGCCCAGGTCCTCCTGCGTCCAGCCCCTTTCGGCGCGCAACTCACGCATCCTGTTCTTCATCGGCTGGTCCGGATGAAGGGACTGACGAGGCCGTACAGGCCCCAGAACAGGGCATAGACCATCCAGCCGGGCGCATGGGGCGCGTCGCCATAGCTTTCCATGAAGCCCCAGCCCGAGAACAGGGCGAAGGCGAGGCCGGCCGCGACGATGAAACGCTTGGCCGTGAGGGTGCGCACGAACTCGTCGGCCTCGGACATCAGGGCCAGCGTCGCCCAGATCTGGCCCGCGATCGGGGCGGCGACCGCGAGGCCCAGAACCATTCCGGCGGGGGTGCCGATGATCGGGTCGAAGGCCCCGAAGACGGCGGCCACATTGATCGCGACATAGCCGCTCATGAACGCCATGGTGCGCACGATGTAGCGACGGTTCGCGCCATCGATGGAGGCGACGCTGGACATGGGGCAGGCTCCGTGTAAGTCATGCCTACCTGACATTCGCCTCATGTAATGTCAACCTGACAATCCGGTACCGGTCGATTTCGATGCGGGGCGGGGCTATCCTCCCGTGCATGCCCTCCGCGCCCCGCATTTCGCCGTCCGACATCTTCACTGCCGAAGCCTGGACGCCGTTCCAGTCGCGCCCGGCGTGGAAGGGGCCGCTGCTGGTCGTCCACTGCTGGGGCGTCATCGCGCTCGCGATCGCGGCCGGCGTCTGGCAGCCGATCCTGATCCCGGTCTGCGTCATGGTGATCGGCACGCGCCAGCTGGGCCTCGCCATCCTGATGCATGAGGCCGCGCACGGCGGCCTGTCGCGAAATCTGAGGCTCAACGGCTTTCTGGGCCACTGGCTGTGCGCCGTGCCGGTCGGGGCCTCGCTCGACGCCTATCGCCCCTACCACCTCGCCCACCACCGCTTCGCCCAGCAGCCGGAAGACCCGGACGTGATGCTGTCGGCCCCGTTTCCGGTCAGCCGGGCGTCACTGCGGCGCAAGATGTTCCGCGACCTGACCGGTCAGACCTTCTTCAAGCAGCGGGTCCTGCTGCCGCTCGCCGCCCTGCGCGGTCGCTCCGGCCGGGGCGATGAGGCTCACGACTACGACGCCGTCGTCACCGGCCGGTCGGTCGCGGCATTTCTGATCTTCAACGCGGGTCTGCTGGCGATGTTGAGTCTGCTCGGCGTGTGGTGGGCCTTCTTCGCGCTCTGGTTCCTGCCCATGGCGACCTGGTTCCCGCTGGTCACGCGGCTGCGGAACATCGCCGAACACGCCTGTGTCGAGGGCTCGGCCGACGACGCCTTTCGTGCGGCCCGCACCACCCGGGCGTCGGGGTGGGAGCGGGCCTTCATCGCCCCCTACTGGGTCAACTTCCACGCCGAGCACCACCTGTTCATGCACGTGCCGTGCTGGAACCTGCCCCGGCTGCATCGGGCCATCCGCGCCACTGAGCCGGGACAGCGGATGGAGGTGGCGAACGGCTATATCGAGGTGCTGAGGCGGGCGGCGTCCCGGAGCGCCTGACCGGCCTCGCCAGATCCGCGCGCCTCTGTTGTCGCGGCTACGCCATGTCGCATTCCGCCGACGGGCCTCAGGGCCCACGTCTGAGGTATGCGAACCCCGACCTCTCCCGGCCTGTCCGTTCCGACCGGGCGCCTGTCGCGGCTGGCGCGGTTCGGCGGCATGGCGACCGGCATCGCGGGCAACGTCCTGGTCGAGGGCGCGACGCAGATGGCACGGGGCGGCCGGCCCAGCGTCAGCGATCTGCTGCTGACGCCGGCCAACGCCATCCGCGTCACCGAGCAGCTGGCCCAGTTGCGCGGCGCGGCGATGAAGGTCGGCCAGCTGATGTCGATGGACGCGGGCGAACTGCTGCCGCCCGAGCTGTCGGACATCCTGGCGCGGCTGAGGTCCGACGCTCGGCCCATGCCGCCGGTTCAGCTGACGGCGGCGCTGAACCGCCGCTGGGGCCGCGACTGGCCCGACCGGTTCGAACGGTTCGACATGGACCCCGTGGCGGCCGCCTCGATCGGTCAGGTCCACCGCGCCCTGACCCGAGAGGGCCGCGACCTGGCGATCAAGGTCCAGTACCCTGGCGTCCGGCGCAGCATCGACAGCGACGTCGACAACGTCGCCACCCTGATGCGCGTCTCCGGCATCCTGCCGCGCGAGATCGACCTCGCTCCCCTGCTGGTCGAGGCCAAGCGCCAGCTGCACGAGGAGGCCGACTATGCCCGCGAGGCCCAGCATCTGGCGCGCTTCGGCGCGCTGCTGGCGGGCGATCCGGATCACGTCGTGCCGGGCCTGTGCGCCGAACTGACCCGCCCCGACGTCCTGGCCATGGACTATGTCGAGGGCGGACCCGTCGAGGCCATGACGACCGCGACCCAGGCCGAGCGCGACCGGATGGCGACCCTGATGATCCGGCTCTTGCTGCGCGAGCTGTTCGAGTTCGGCCTGATGCAGACCGACCCCAACTTCGCCAACTACCGCGTCGATGCCGCCGGTCGGCTGGTGCTGCTGGACTTCGGCGCGACGCGGACTATCCCGCCGGAGCTGGCCCAGGGTTACCGCGCCCTCATGCGGGCGGCTCTGGCCGACGACCGACAGGCGGCGATCGCGGCGGCGCGGGCCATCGGCTTCTTCGACGACCGGGCCATGGCCCGCGACGCCGAGCTGGAGGCCATGTTCGACCTCGCCCTGGCCCCGTTCCGGGGGGAGGGGCCGTTCGATTTCGGCGACACCTCCGTGACGGCGAAGCTGCGCGACCGGGGCATGGTCTTCGCCCAGGACCGCAGTGTCTGGCACGTCCCGCCGGTCGACACCCTGTTCGTCCAGAGAAAGCTGGGGGGCGTCTATCTTCTGGCCAGCCGGCTCAAGGCCAGGGTCGAGGTGCGGACCCTGCTGGAGCCCTGGCTCTAGGCCCGATCGGCCCCACGACCGACTCTGACGTATCGACCGGTTAAAGTCGGGGTTCGTCGTGGCGCGTCTCTTGATCCGCTTTTGACGGGCCAAATGTGCACGATGTGCACCGTAAAAAAATTGGTGCACTTGTCACCTCCGGCACCTCGGGAGCCAGACCGCCGCCGTGCCCATCCCCGACCCGACCGCCTTCATCCGGGCTAACACCCGGCCCCAGACCGTGCCCCATGCGCCGGAGATCACCCTGTGGCTGGCCGACGAGGTCACGTCGATCTGGCGGCTGACGGAGGATGAGCTGGGCGAACTGGGCCTGCCGCCGCCCTTCTGGGCCTTCGCCTGGGCGGGCGGACAGGCCCTGGCGCGCTGGCTGCTGGATCATCCGGCCGAGGTGGCGGGCAAGCGCGTCCTGGACTTCGCGGCGGGATCGGGCCTCGTCGGCATCGCGGCCATGAAGGCCGGCGCGACCCACGTCCTCTGCGCCGACATCGACCCCTTCTGCGCCGCCGCCGTGGCCCTGAACGGCGAAGCGAACGGGGTGGAGATCGCCTTCACCGACGTCGACCTGCTGGACGGCCCGCCGCCCCCGGTCGACGTCATCTGCGCCGGCGACGTCTGCTACGAACAGCCGATGGCCGGGCGCGTTCTCGACTGGTTGGCCCGCGCCCGGGCGAACGGCACGCGCGTCCTGATCGGCGATCCGCACCGGACCTACTTCCCTCGCGACGGCCTGACCTTCCTGGCCGAGTACCGGGTGCCGACCACGCGCGAACTGGAGGATTTCGAGATCAAGCGCACCTCGGTCTGGGCCCTGCCATGACCGGGGCTCGCGCAGGCGTGAGACCGGCGACGCTTGGCCCGGAGCGATGCCGGGGCCATGTTCTTCCCATGAGCGCCGCTTTCATCCTGATCCTCCTCGCCACCACCAGTCCGGCCACCGCCCAGACCTGGATGGGCCCGGGCGTGTCGCAGGGTGAGCTACAGCGATACCGCATCGAGCAGCAGCGCCTGCGTTCCGCCGAACAGGCCGCCTTCGCCCGCCAGCAGGCGCTCAACAGCCGCCTGACGCGGCTGGAAGTCGAGGCCGCCCGCCAGCCCGAACCCTATATCCCCTATGTCCAGCCGCTGCCGCAGACCTCAGGCACGCCCTCGGTCGCCGGCGCGACCCAGCGGCGCGAGGCGGTGTCGAACGGCGTGGGCCAGATCGACAACTGGCTGGATCGCGGCCCGCGCTAAGCATCCCTTTCCCCCCACCCGCGTTCCGGCATAGCTTGGGATCAGAGGGCAGGGGAGATCGGCATGCGCTGGCAGGGTGGACGCAGGGGCGGCGGGGTCGAGGACCGGCGCGGCATGGGAGGCGGAGCGGTGGCCGGCGGCGGCATCGGCGTCGCGGTGTTGGCGCTCATCGGCTATTTCGTCTTCGGCATCGATCCATCCACGACGACCCAGGTCGCCAGCCAGTTCGGGGCCGCCGGTGGTGCTGCTCAGGAGGGCCGCGAGGGCACGCCCGAGGATCAGGCCGGCCTGTTCGTCGACGTGGTGGGTCGCAACATCAACGACGTCTGGGCCCAGAAGCTGGACGGCTATCAGCCGCCGGCCAACATCGTGCTGTACGAACAAGGCACCAACACCGGCTGCGGCTATGGCCAGGCGGCGTTCGGGCCCTTCTATTGCCCGGCCGATCGCCAGGTCTATCTGGACCTCAGCTTCTGGCAGGAGATGGAGACGCGGCTGGGGGCCTCCGGTGCCGACTTCGCCCGCGCCTATGTCCTGGCCCACGAGGTCGGCCATCACATCCAGACCCTGACCGGCGCCTCAGAACAGGTCCGGGCCGCTCAGCAGCGGGCTTCGTCCGAGGCCGAGGGCAATCGCTATTCCGTGGCGCTGGAGCTCCAGGCCGACTGCTACGCCGGGGTCTGGGCCGCCAACGCCGCGGCTGTCTCGGGCGGAGAGGTGGCGCTGGAGCCGGGCGATCTGGAGGAAGGCCTGCGCACGGCCTCGGCCATCGGCGACGACGCCCTGCAGCGCAACTCGGGCCGAGGCGTGAACCCCGAAAGCTTCACCCACGGCTCCTCGGCCCAGCGCATGGAATGGCTCCAGCGCGGCTACCAGTCCGGCGACCCGGCGGCCTGCGACACCTTCCGCGGGCTTTAGGGCTCGCCTTGGCGGGACGGGGAGATTCGTCCGCTCTTGTTGCACCGCAAGAGAAGCGCCACAGTCCGGGCGTGACCTCGCCTGCCGCCGCCGCCGATGCTCTGAAATCCGCCCGTCGCCTGGTGGTCAAGGTCGGCTCGTCCTTGGTCGTCGAGCCCGACAGCCGGGGCCCGGCCTTGTCGTGGATGGCGTCCCTCGCCGAGGACATCGCCAGCCTGCGCGCGGGTGGGCGTCATGTGATCGTGGTCTCGTCGGGCGCGATCGCCCTGGGGCGGGGGCGTCTGGGGCTGGAGAAGAACGCCCGGCTGGACGAGAAACAGGCCGCCGCCGCCGTCGGTCAGTCCCTGTTGATGCAGGCCTGGGATCAGGCCCTGTCGCCCCTGGGCATGACGCCCGCCCAGATCCTGCTGACCCGTGACGATACCGAGCGGCGGCGGCGCTGGCTGAACGCCCGGGCGACGGTCGAGGCCCTGCTGACCCTCGGCGCGGTGCCCGTGGTCAACGAGAACGACACCGTCGCCACTGAAGAGATCCGCTATGGCGACAACGACCGGCTGGCGGCGCGCACGGCCCAGCTGGCGCGGGCGGAGCTGCTGATCCTGTTGTCCGACGTCGACGGTCTCTACACGGACGATCCCCGCCGCAACCCGGACGCCAGCCACCTGCCCCTGATCGAGAGCCTGACGCCCGACATCCTCGCCATGGCGGGCGGGGCGAACGCCGAGGCCGACGTCGGGACCGGCGGCATGGCGACCAAGCTGGAGGCGGCCCGGATCGCCCGTTCGGCCGGGTGCGCGACCCTGATCGTGTCCGGTCTGGTTCACCGGCCGCTGGCGGCGGTGTCGGCGGGGGCCAAGGCGACCCTGATCACGGCGCCGGCGACGCCCATGGCGGCCTACAAGGCCTGGATCGCGGGCAGTCTGGAACCGGCCGGATCCCTGACCATCGACAAGGGCGCGGCTGAGGCCCTGGGGTCTGGACGAAGCCTGCTGGCCTCGGGCGTCCGGGGCGTCGAGGGGCGGTTCGACCGGGGCGACTGCGTGCGGGTGACCGGCGAGGCCGGCCAGGCGCTGGGCGTCGGCCTGGCCGCCTATGCCGCCGAGGAGATGGAGCGGATCCGGGGGCGCCACTCTGGTGAGATCGAGGCCATCGTCGGCTATAAGGGCCCCGGCGTGGCCATTCACCGCGACGACCTGGTGCTGAACCCATGACGCTTGAACAGACGATGCAGGAGATGGGCCGCAGGGCCCGCGGGGGGGCCGAGGCGTTGCGCACGGCGACGGCCGCGACCCGGTCGGCGGCTCTGTCGGCGATGGCCGAGGCGCTGCGCGACCGCACCCAGCCGATCCTCGAAGCCAACGCCGTAGACGTGGACCGCGCCCGGGCCAAGGGGGTCACCGAGGCCCTGATCGACCGCCTGGCCGTGACGCCGGCCCGGGTCGCGGCCATGGCCGGGGCGGTGGACGAGGTCGCGGCCTTCCCGGACCCCCTGGGCCAGGCGACGGCGAGCTGGACCCGTCCGAACGGCCTGGCCTTCAGCCGGGTGCGCACGCCCCTGGGGGTGCTGGCCATCATCTATGAGAGCCGGCCTAATGTGACAGCCGACGCGGCGGCCCTGTGCATCCGCTCGGGCAACGCAGCCATCCTCAGGTCGGGGTCCGACTGTCTCGACAGCGCGCTCGCCATCCACGGCGCGGTGGTCGAGGGGCTGGCGGCGGCGGGCCTGCCGGGCCAGGCGGTGCAGCTGGTCCAGACGCCGGACCGGGCCGCCGTCGGGGCCCTGCTGACGGGGCTGGGCGGCGCCATTGACCTGCTGATCCCGCGCGGCGGGCGAAGCCTGGTGGAACGGGTGCAGGCCGAGGCGCGGGTGCCTGTGCTGGGGCACCTGGAGGGGGTCAACCACACCTATCTGCACGCCTCGGCCGACGTCGGCATGGCGGTCGATCTGGCCGTCAACGCCAAGATGCGGCGGGTGTCCGTCTGCGGGGCGACCGAGACCTTGCTGGTCGATCGCGAGGCCGCCGAGCGCCTGCTGCCGCCGGTGGCCGAGGCGCTGAGGGCGGCGGGCTGCGAGCTGCGGGGCGACGCGGCCGCCCGCGCCCTGGTCCCCGGCATGGGGGTGGCCGAGGAGGCGGACTGGTCGACGGAGTATCTGGCCCCCATCATTTCGGTGGCCGTGGTGGATGGGCTGGACGCGGCGGTGGCCCATATCGACCGCTATGGCTCGGGCCACACCGAGGCGATCGTGGCCCAGGACGCCTATGCCGCCGCCGCCTTCCAGGCCGTGGTCGACGCCTCGATCGTACTGTGGAACGCCTCGACCCAGTTCGCCGACGGGGGCGAGTTCGGCTTCGGCGGAGAGATCGGCATCTCCACCTCCCGGCTGCATGCGCGGGGTCCGGTCGGGGCCGAGCAGCTGACCAGCTACAAATATGTCGTCACCGGCACCGGCCAGATCCGGCCCTGAGGCGGTCTCTCCATTCCCTCCGTCATCCTCGGACTTGATCCGAGGATCGGATTTTCAGCGGCTCCGAAAGTGGAAACGGCCCCGCGATCGTGCCCCGCGCCGCCGGACCACTTCGCCCTGTGTCCGATCCTCGGATCAAGTCCGAGGATGACGGCGTGGGTGATGGGTCGGTGTCAAAGGTTCAGCAGGGCCGGGTCGCCGCCCTGGGCGGAGATGTTGTTCGAGATGGCCTTTTCCGACGCATAGCGGATCAGGCTATAGGGACCGCCCGCCTTGGGGCCGGTGCCCGAAAGGCCCTCGCCGCCGAAGGGCTGGACGCCGACGACCGCGCCGATGATCGAGCGGTTGATGTAGACGTTGCCGGCGGGGACGAGGCGGGCGACCTCCTCGGCGAAGGCCTCGATGCGGGAGTGGACGCCCAGCGTCAGGCCATAGCCGCGCGCGGCCAGTTTCGCCGCCGTTTCCTTGAGCCTGGACGGCTCGTACCGGCAGACGTGGAGGATGGGGCCGAAGACCTCGCGCTCCAGATAATCCGGGGTCGGCACCTCGGCGATGGTGGGGGCGAAGAGGTGGCCCTTGTCCGATCCGGCGGGAAGCTGGGCGCGGGCGATGACCTTGGCGTCGCCCTGGAGGCGCTTCAGGTGGGCCTCCAGAGCCGCCTTGGCGTCGGCGTCGATGACGGGGCCGATGTCGGTGGCGGGATCAGACGGATCGCCCACGACCTGAGCCGCCAGCGCGCCCTTCAGGCCTTCGATCAGGGCGTCGGCGGCGTCGTGCGGGACGTAGAGCAGGCGCAGCGCCGAGCAGCGCTGACCCGACGAACCGAAGGCCGACAGGATGACATCGTCGATCACCTGTTCCTTCAGCGCCGTCGTGTCGACGAACATGCCGTTCAGACCACCCGTCTCGGCGATGAAGGGAATGATCGGGCCGGGGCGATTGGCGAGCGACCGGTTGATGGCCGTAGCCGTATCCGTGCCGCCGGTGAAGGCGACGCCGTCGATGCCGGGATGCGACACGAGCTTGGCGCCCACCGTCTCGCCGCGACCGGGAACGAGCGCCAGCAGGTCGGGATCGAGCCCGGCCTTGATGTAGAGCCGCACGGCTTCGGCGGCGATCAGCGGCGTCTGTTCGGCGGGCTTGGCCAGCACCGCGTTGCCGGCGGCCAGCGCCGCGGCAATCTGGCCGGTGAAGATGGCGAGCGGGAAGTTCCAGGGGCTGATGCAGGCGAAGACGCCCCGACCGTGCAGGACCAGCTGGTTGATCTCGCCCACCGGCCCCTTCAGCGTCTGCGGTCCGCCGAAGTCGCGTTCGGCCAGAGCCGCATAATAGCGGCAGAAGTCGGCGGCCTCGCGCACCTCGGCGACGCCGTCGTTCAGCGTCTTGCCGGCCTCACGGCTGAGCAGGGCGACGAGGCGATCCAGGTCGGCCTCCAGCGCATCGGCCATGGCGCGCAGGACCGGTGCCCGGCCCGCGCCGCCCTTGCGGTCCCAGCCAACCTGGGCGCGGGCGGCGGCTTCGACGGCGGCGTCCAGATCGGCCTCGGTGGCTTCGGAAACGTGGCCCAGCACCTGGGTCGTGTCGAACGGGTTGGTGACCGGCTGGGCGTTCGTTCCCGCCAGCAGCTTGCCGAAGATCAGGGGACCAGACGTCAGCTTCTCAGCGTCGACCTTGGCCAGGGCGGCCGCATGGCGCTCGCGGTCGGCGCGTTGGGAGTAGTCGCGGCCGAGCGAGTTCTGGCGGTCCATGTACATGTCCTTGGGCGGGGGGATCTTGGCGTGGCGGTCGGGATGGGCCTCGACGCTGGCGATGGGGTCGGCGGCGACGGCGGACGCCGGCACCCGCTCGTCCAGCAGGGCGTGGACGAAAGAGGAGTTGGCCCCGTTCTCCAGCAGGCGGCGCACCAGATAGGGCAGCAGGTCCTCGTGCCCGCCGACGGGGGCATAGGCCCGCACCGTCACGGAGCCGAACGTCTCGGCCGCAGCGTCGTAGAGGGCCTCGCCCATGCCGTGCAGGCGCTGGAACTCGATCTTCACCCCCTTGTCGCGCGCCATCCGATGGACGGCGGCGAGCGAATGGGCGTTGTGGGTGGCGAACTGGGAATAGAGGTGCGGGGCGGCCTCGATCATGGCCCGGGCGCAGACGAGGTAGTTCAGGTCCGTCGCCGCCTTGGTCGTGAAGACCGGGTAGTCGGTGCGGCCGAAGACCTGGGCGCGCTTGATCTCGGTGTCCCAGTAGGCGCCCTTGACCAGGCGGACCATCAGGCGGCGACCCGACGCGCGGGCCAGCTCGGCGACGCGGGCGATGACCTCGGGACCCCGCTTCTGATAGGCTTGGACGGCGAGACCGAGGCCCTTCCAGTCGCCCAAGGACGGCTCGTGCGCCAGACGGTCCAGCAGCTTGAGCGACAGGGCGAGGCGGTCGGCCTCTTCCGCGTCCATGGTGAAGTTGATGTCGGCGTCCGCTGCGATCCTCGCCAGCCGCAGGACGCGGGGATAGAGCTCGGCCCAGACGCGGGCTTCCTGCGTCGCCTCATAGCGGGGCGACAGGGCCGACAGCTTGACCGAGACGCCGTGGCCGCTTTCCGGCCCCTGACCCTTCGCCGTCTTGCCGACGGCGGTGATGGCGTCGGCGTAGATCTTTTCATAGCGGACGGCGTCGGCCTCGGTGCGGGCGCCTTCGCCCAGCATGTCGAAGGAGCAGAGCCAGCCCTCGCGGTCGGCGCGTTTCAGGGCCGCCTCGATGGTGCGGCCCACGACGAACTGCTCGCCCATGATCTTGACCGCCGTGGCCACGGCCTGGCGGATGACGGGCTCGCCGAGGCGCCCGGCGATGCGCTTGAGGAAGCCGGGCAGGTCGGACTTGGCCTGATCGTCGGCGTCCACCAGCTTGCCCGTCAGCATCAGGCCCCAGGTGGAGGCGTTGACGAACAGGCTGTCGGATTGGCCGAGGTGGCTGGCCCAGTCGGCCGAGCCGATCTTCTCGGCGATCAGCCGATCGCGGGTCTCCTCGTCGGGCGTCCGCAGCAGGGCCTCGGCGAGACACATCAGGGCCAGGCCCTCGCGGGTGCCCAGTGAGAACTCCTGCAGGAAGCTCTCGACCACGCCCTGCTTCTTCTGGCTGCGGCGGGCGTACTCGACCAGGGCGACGGCCTCGGCCACGACGGCGGGCCGGGCGGCCGCGTCCAGAGGCATGGCGGCGAGCAGGCCGCGCACGACCGTGGGCTCGTCGGCGAACTTGCCGTGATCCAGGGTGTCCCAGTCCTGGGTGAGAGGGATGAGCGAGGCGGGGACGTGGGCGTTCATGGGCCGTCTCTTAGGCCTGGCTCGGGCGAGGGGAAAGATGGTGCGAACCGTCTGAATAGTGCGAAATCCTGATCGGTGGCGGACAGCCCACGGGCGTGTTCGCACTGTAACGGCGGGTTGCGTCAGGATCGGTCGTGTCGGTTGGCGAGCGTGCGTTTTTCTCCCTCCCCTTCATGGGGAGGGACGGCGGAGCGTAGCGAAGCCCGGGTGGGGAAGTGTGGTGCGAACTTACAGCGGGGCCCCACCCTCGCTCGCCTACGGCTCGCGGTCCCTCCCCATGAAGGGGAGGGAGAAGCCGCTTGCTCGTCTTGTCGACTTGGTGGCCAATGCGACCAACCTGTTTTCGGAGAGCCGCCATGATCGATCGTCGTCGCCTGATGTTCACCGCCGCCGCCGGGGCCGGGCTGATGGCGTCCGGCCAGACCCTGGCCGCGCCTCGAGCCGCCGAGGGGGCCGGTGCCGCCCTGCGCGCCGTGATGGACAAGGTGGTGCAGGAAACCCTGATGACCTCGCCCGAGACCCTGACGCAGCTGGGCTTCGACAAGGGGCCGAACGCGGCGATGAAGGCGCGGCTCGACGACCGGTCCCAGGCCAAGGTTCTGGCGGATCGCGAAACCTTCCGGGGCTATATCGCCGAATTGAAGGCCGTGGACCGCGCCGGGCTGAACGCCGACGAAGCCGTCTGGTACGATACGCTGGAGGCGTTCGGCGACACCCAGATCTCGGGCTATGCCTTTCCCTACGGCGGCAACAGCTTCGGGCCGGCCCCCTATACGATCAGCCAGCTGACAGGCACCTATCAGCAGATCCCGGACTTCCTGGACAGCGTCCATTCCATCGACACCGCCGAGGACGCCGAGGCCTATCTGAGCCGGGTCTCGGCCTTCGCCACGGCGCTGGATCAGGAGACCGAGCGGATGCGGCTGGATTTCGAGGCGGGGGCCGTGCCGCCCGACTTCGTCATCGCCAAGACCCTGGCGCAGATGGACACCCTGATGGGCGGCGGGGCGTCGGCCACCACCCTGGTCCAGTCGGTCGCGCGCCGGACGGCCGAGAAGTCGATTGCCGGCGAGTGGGGCAGCCGCGCCGAGGCCATCGTCAACAGCGCCGTCTTTCCGGCCCTGAGCCGTCAGGCCGAGGCGCTGCGGGCGGTGCAGGCCGGGGCGACCCATGACGCGGGCGTGTGGCGGCTGCCGGACGGCGAGGCCTTCTACCGGTTCGGGATCCAGAGCTACACCACGACCAATCTGTCGGGCGACGAGATCCATGAGATCGGGCTGGAGCAGCTGGCCGAGCTGTCGGCGCGCGCGGACGTGCTCCTGCGGGCGCAGGGGCTGACGCAGGGGTCGGTGGGGGCGCGCATCGCGGCGCTGGGGGACGACCCGCAGTATCTCTATCCGAACACGGACGAGGCCAAGGAACAGCTTCTGCGCGACCTGAATACGCAGATGGCCGAAATGGCCCAGCGCCTGCCCCAGTATTTCGGGCGGATCCCGCAGTCTGGCGTCGAGATCCGGCGGGTGCCCGTGGCGATCGAGGCCGGCGCGCCCGGCGGCTACTACAACGCCCCGTCGCTGGATGGGTCGCGACCGGGCGCCTATTACATCAACCTGCGCGACACGGCGGAGTGGCCGAAGTTCCAGCTGCCGACCCTGACCTATCACGAGGCGGCCCCGGGCCATCACCACCAGATCGCCCTGTCCCAGGAGCGGCAGGACGTGCCGCTGTTGATGAAGGTGCTGGGCTTCTCGGCTTATTCGGAAGGGTGGGCTCTGTATGCCGAACAACTCGCCGACGAGATGGGGGTCTATGAGAACGACCCCGTGGGTCAGATCGGCTATCTGCAGTCGCTGATGTTCCGGGCCACGCGTCTGGTGGTCGACAGCGGCATGCACGCCAAGCGGTGGAGCCGCGAGGAGGCGATCCGCTTCATGGTCGATGCCTTGGGCGACGCCGAAAGCGCGGTGACGACGGAGATCGAACGCTACTGCGTCTGGCCGGGTCAGGCCTGTTCCTACAAGGTCGGCCACATCAAATGGGTCGAGCTGCGGGCCAATGCGCAGCGAGCTCTGGGCGACCGGTTCGACATCAAGGCCTTCCACGACGCGGGCATGAACACCGGCGGGGTGCCGCTGACGGTGCTGGAGCGGGTGATGACGGAATGGACCGCTGCGCAGGCGGCGGCGTGAGCGTCGTGCGCGTGACGCTCATTCGGAAGGTGGCCCTGGCCCTCGCGGCGTCGATGCTGGCGCTGTCGTCGGGGCTGGCGCAGGCCCAGACGGCGGCCCCGCAGGCACCCGTCCAGTATGACCTGAGCTTCGCCGACGCCGTGCATCACGAGGCGCGGATCACGGTGACCTGGACGGAGGTGGGAACGGAGCCGCTGCGCGTGCGCATGTCCCGTTCCTCGCCGGGGCGGTATGCGATCCACGAGTTCGCCAAGAACGTCTATTCGGTCTCGGCGGTGGACGGGGCGGGGCGGGCGCTGACGATCGAGCGGACCGATCCCTATGGCTGGACCATCCCCGGCCACGACGGGACGGTCAGCATCACCTACACCCTGTTCGGTGATCGGGCGGACGGCACCTATGCCCAGATCGACGCCACCCACGCCCATCTGAACATCCCCGCCTCCCTGATGTGGGCCGAGGGGCAAGAGGCGCGGCCGGCCACGGTGCGGTTCCGGCCACTGGCCCCGGACTGGCGGGTGGCGACGCAGCTGCGGCCGACCGAGGACCCTTACGTCTTCACCGCGCCGAACCTGCAGTATCTGATGGACAGCCCGACCGAGGTCAGCGCCCATGCCGTGCGCGAATGGACGGTGGACGACGCAGGCACGCCGCGCACCATTCGTCTGGCCGTGCATCACGCGGGCACCGAGGCCGAGCTGGACCGGTTCGCCGCCAGCGCGCGCAAGGTGGTCGATCAGCAGATCGCGGTGTTCGGCGACGTGCCGGACTTCGATTTCGGGACCTACACCTTCATCGCCGACTACCTGCCCTATGTCAGCGGCGACGGGATGGAGCATCGAAACTCCACCATCCTGACCGACACCCGCTCCTTCGCCCAGGCCGAGTTCGACCAGCTGGGCACCCTGAGCCACGAGTTTATCCACGCCTGGAACGTGGAGCGGATCCGGCCGGCGGAGCTGGAGCCGTTCGACTTCACCGACGCCAATCCGACGCCGTCGCTGTGGTTCGCCGAAGGGTTCACCAGCTACTACGGGCCGCTGACGATCCGGCGGGCGGGGGAACAGTCGATCGACGGCTTCCTAGCCGATCTGGGCGGTACGCTGGGCTTCATCGTCAACAATCCGGGCCGGGCCTATGGCTCGCCGCAGGAGATGAGCCTGCGCGCCCCGTTCGTGGACGCGGCCACGGCGATCGACCCGACCAATCCGACGATCTTCACCTCCTACTATCCCTATGGCCAGATCATCGCCCTGGCCCTGGACCTGACTCTGCGCCAGCGGTTTCCGGGGGTGACGCTGGACGACTACATGCGCCGGATGTGGCGGGTGCACGGGGTGACGGAGCGGCCCTATGCGCCCGAGGATCTGGTCGCAGCCCTGGCCGAAGTGACGGGCGACGCCGCCTTCGCCGAGGACTTCTTTGCCCGGCACATCGAGGCCAGCGCCCTGCCGGACTTCGGGCCTCTGCTGGCCCAGGCGGGGCTGGTGGTGCGGCCGGCGCGGCCCGAGGCGGCCTGGATCGGCGGTCCGCCCATTCGCGCCACCGGAACGGCGCTGCTGGTCACCAACGTGCCGGCGCGGGGCTCTCCCCTGTTCGAGGCGGGGCTGAGCCGGGGCGACGAGATCGTCTCGGTCGACGGGGTCGAGATGAACGCCGACGCCGACTGGGCCGCCGTGGTGGCGGCGCGCAAGCCGGGGGATACGGTCGAGATCGCCTACCGCCAGCGGGGCGTGGACAAGACCACGCGCCTGACCTTCGGGGTCGATCCGGCCATCGAACTGGTTCGCGCCGAGACGGCGGGCGGCACCCTCACGGATGCCCAGGCCGCGTTCCGCGACGCGTGGCTGGGGCCGGCGAGCTAGGGCTTCGACCTAGAGCGTCAGGCCGTCCGCGCGCCGGAGCGCGTTGTGGATGTCGGTGGCGGCGACCGCGGCCTCGGCCGTTGCCACGGCGATCTGGTTGAGGCCACGCACCACGTCTCCGGCGGCCCACAGGCCGGGGACGCTGGTCCGCTGGTGCAGGTCGACCTCCAGCCGGCCGTCCTGGGCCAGGCGTGCGCCCAAGGCCCGGGCGAGCTCGGCGTTGGGCGAGGTGCCGAGCGCGGAGTAGACCAGGTCGAAAGCGCGGTCCTGGCCATTCCAGCAGAAGGCGGTGACGCGGTCGTTCTCGATCCGCACCGTCTCGATCGGCGTCTCGACCACGTCGATGCCGAGCTCGGCCAGCGCCGCGCGCTCGGTCAGGGCCCCGGGCGGGCCGACGTGGATCAGGGTCAGACGGTCGGTGTAGGTGCGCAGGAAGGCCGCCTCGCGCGCGCCCATGTCGGAATGACCGATGACGGCGACAGTCTTGTCGGTGGCCTCATAGCCGTCGCAGATCGGGCAGATGCGAACCAGAGCGCGCTCCACGGCCCGTTCGACGCCGGGCAGGTCTGGGTGATGGTCGACGACGCCGGTGGCCAGGAGCACTGCCCGGGCCTGGACCTCGCGATCGGCGAGGCGCGCCCGCACAACCCCCTCGGCCGAGGACAGGGCCTCGACCCGGCCGGGCTCGATCACCGCGCCGTATTCCAGCGCCTGCTCGCGCATCCGGTTCAGAATGGCGTCTCCCGTGATCCCGGCGGGAAAGCCCGGCATGTTGTGGCTGAGCGGGATCCAGCTCGCACGCGGCGATCCGCCGTCGGCGACGAGCACCGAGCGGTGGAACCGGGTCAGATAGGTCGCCGCCGTCAGGCCCGCGGGGCCTGCGCCGACGACCAGGACATCGACGGTGGTCACGCCTTCTTCAGCTCCGACGGCTTGTGCGCGGCGCGCGCACCGGTCTTGCCGCTCTCGACCAGATACTCCGGATTGTCCTTGGACGCAGCGACCTTGTGACCCTTGATCTGAGTCGGGCTGGTCAGCTTCTTGACCACCTTGCCGGTCGTGGTGCCCTGGCTGTGGTCCCATTTGACCGTGTCGCGGGCCTTGAAGGTCTTGTCCGTCATCCGCCTGTCTCCGGAGGTTTCGCCTCGGCATCAGCGAGCACGCGGCGCATCAGTTCCGGATCGATCAGAACCGGCATCTCGCAGAAGCGCAGGATCCAGCGACGGACCAGCGCCTCGGTCTCTTCAGTCATAGGCTCAGTCTCTTGGGCAGTTGCCCTTCCGAGGCGATGAACCCGTCGCGAGCGCCAGGGTTCAGCTTGGCCGCAGATGGCTTTTTGCGGGCAGGGTTAACGGCCGACCCGCGACCCTTTGCCTCTCGTCGCCGCGCTCGCTATACCGCCGCCACCTCCCGACAAACGCTGAACAGGACGAGTGCCGCATGGCCAAGATCAAGGTCGCCAATCCCATCGTGGACATCGACGGCGACGAGATGACCCGCATCATCTGGCAATGGATCAAGGACAAGCTGGTCTTTCCGTTCCTGGACGTCGACCTCGACTACTACGACCTGTCGATGGAGAACCGCGACGCCACCGACGATCAGGTGACGATCGACGCAGCCAAGGCGATCCAGAAGCACGGCGTCGGCGTGAAGTGCGCCACCATCACGCCTGACGAGGCCCGCGTGGCCGAGTTCGGCCTGAAGAAGATGTGGAAGTCGCCGAACGGCACGATCCGCAACATCCTGGGCGGCGTCGTCTTCCGCGAGCCGATCATCTGCAAGAACGTGCCGCGCCTGGTGCCCGGCTGGACCCAGCCGATCGTCGTCGGCCGCCACGCCTTCGGTGACCAGTACAAGGCCACCGACTTCCTGATGCCGGGAGCCGGCACCCTGACAATGAAGTTCGTCGGCGAGGACGGCACGGTCATCGAACACGAGGTGTTCAAGGCCCCCTCGGCCGGCGTCGCCATGGGCATGTATAACCTGGACGATTCGATCACCGACTTCGCCCACGCCAGCTTCGCCTTCGGCCTGCAGCGCGGCTATCCGGTCTATCTGTCGACCAAGAACACGATCCTGAAAGCCTATGACGGGCGCTTCAAGGACATCTTCCAGGCCGTGTTCGACGAACACTACGCCACCCAGTTCAAGGCCGCCGGTCTGACCTATGAGCACCGGCTGATCGACGACATGGTGGCCGCCGCCATCAAATGGTCGGGCGGCTTCGTCTGGGCGTGCAAGAACTACGACGGCGACGTCCAGTCCGACGTCGTGGCGCAGGGCTTCGGCTCGCTGGGCCTGATGACCTCGGTCCTGCTGACGCCGGACGGCCGCGTGCTGGAATCCGAGGCCGCCCACGGCACGGTGACCCGCCACTATCGCCAGCACCAGAAGGGCGAGGCGACCTCGACCAACTCCATCGCCTCGATCTATGCCTGGACGCGCGGCTTCGCCCACCGGGCCAAGCTGGACGACAACGCCGAACTGGCGACCTTCGCCGCGACCCTGGAGCGGGTGGTGGTCGAGACGGTCGAGGCCGGTCACATGACCAAGGATCTGGCGCTTCTGGTCGGCGACCAGCAGGGCTGGCTGACCACCGAGGGCTTCCTCGACAAGGTCGCCGAGAACCTGAAGGCCGCGCTGCCCGAGCTGGCCTGATCAGGAAAAGTGCGAGCGGTTTTCCGCCCGGATCAAGCCAAACGGAAGGGCTGAGCGAACGCCGATCGAAACTTTCGAGCCCCGTCGGAGCTTCTCCGGCGGGGTTTCGTTTGAGCGCAGCCTCCGACCGTGCATTGATGCGGTTCGCACCGGAGGAGGGGAGACCACCGCGTGAAACGGATCATCGGCAATCTGCTGCTGCTTGCCCTTGTTGCGGCGGTGGTCAGCTTCTTCATGGCCCCGGCCGTGGCGTTTTTCGGCATCCGCTCGGCGGCGCAGTCCGACGACGTCGCGGGCCTGGCGCGGTTGATAGACTTCAACGCGGTGCGCGCCTCGCTGCGGCCGCAGCTGTCGGGGCGGGCCGAGGCCCTGACGCCCGCGCCGTCCTTCATGGAAGACCCGATCGGCGCGGTGCGGCGCCAGTTCGAGGACGCCGCTGCGCCCGCCGGGCCGGACCCTGATGCTTTCCTGACACCCGACGCGATCGACGGTCTGATGCGTGGCCAGGGGCGATACGCCGCCGTGGCCTCGACCGCGACGATGCCGGAGGACACCCAGGCCGCGCCTTGGCCCAGCCCGACCTATTGGGGGATCAACCTGGCCCGGTTCGCGGTCACCGACGAGGGCGGATCGCGCACCATCTTCACCTTCGAGCGCAAGGGGCCGTTCGACTGGAAACTGGTTCACATCGGCCTGCCCGAAGGGGCGACGCCTCAGGCGCTTCTCAGCGCGCCGGTGGCGAGGGGTCGCGACAACATCGCCAAGAAGCGGACCGGAGGATGACCGCGACAGCCGATCAACAGCTGCAGCTAGCGATGGGGACACCGAGGCGATGAAGAGCTGGGTCAAGGGACTGCTGGCGCTCGCGCTCGTCGCGGTCGCCGCCGCGTATCTGGCCATGCCGGTCCTGACCGTGCGGGCCCTGGTCCGGGCGGCCGAGACGGGCGACGAGGCGGCGCTGGAGCGGCTGGTCGACTTCCCCGCCTTTCGCGAGAGCCTGAAGGAGCAGTTGACCGCGCGCCTGATGACAGAGATGCGCGAGGATCCACGCGCCGACGACAGCGTTCTGGGCGGTCTGGGCATGCTGTTCGGACCGATGCTGGTGGATGGAGCGGTCGACGCCTTGGTCAACCCGCAGGCGATCGCCGCCATGGTCGAGACCGCCGAGGCTCCTGATCCGGCCGACCCGGCGACCCCCGCCGAGCCACGGGGCGATGACGGCGATATCCGCAAGTCCTACGGCTATCGCGACCTCAACACCTTCGTGTTGGGGCTGACCGATCCGGACCGGCCGGACGAGCCGCTGAAGCTGCTGCTGAAGCGCTACGGCCTGTTTGGCTGGAAGCTGGCGGGGGTGGAGTTGCCGGAGAAATCCTCCCCCGTCGGGGGAGGTGGCGCGTAGCGTAGCGGAGCGACGGAGGGGGCCCCACCGCACACGCCCTTCTGCGTGGCTGACCCCCTCCACCCCTTCGGGGTCCCCCTCCCCCAATGGGGGAGGATTATTGAGCCGCGATCCAAGCATCCATGCGCTGGTCCAGCAGGTCCAGCGGCAGGGGGCCGTCGACCAGGAGGGCGTCATGGAAATCACGCACGTTGAACCGGTCGCCCAGCGCCTGTTCGGCCCGGGCGCGGATGGCGCGCAGGCGGATCTCG
Source organism: Caulobacteraceae bacterium (assembly GCA_947475735.1). Taxonomy (GTDB): domain Bacteria; phylum Pseudomonadota; class Alphaproteobacteria; order Caulobacterales; family Caulobacteraceae; genus Brevundimonas. Next base: position 7,913 of record CANJLQ010000015.1, on the reverse strand, counting down.
CCGATCTTGTAGGCGAGCGCCTGGCCGGGCCAGCCGATGTAGCGTTGCAGCTCGGTCTCGATGTTGTGGGGGGCCAGCGCCGAGTTTTCGGCGAAGCAGCGCCGAGCCTCTTCCACCGTCCAGCCCATCCAGTGCATGCCGGTGTCGGCGACCAGACGGCAGGCGCGCCACATCTCGTAGGACAGGCGGCCGAAGCGTTCCTCGGGCGTGCGGTAGAAGCCCATCTCCTCGCCCAGGAACTCCGCGTACAGGCCCCAGCCCTCGGAGAAGGCGGTGACGTCGACGTTCCTGCGGAAATAGGGGCCCTCGGCCGCCTCCTGTTGCAGGGCGATCTGCAGGTGATGGCCGGGCACGGCCTCGTGCAGGGTCAGGGCGGGCAGTTCATAAAGCGGCCGCTGGTCCAGCCGCCCGGTGTTGACGATATAGCCGCCCGGCACGCCGTCGGCGAGGGAGCCGCCGTTGTACCGCCCCGTCGTGTAGGTCGCCTCGATGTCCAGCGGCACCGGGCGGACGTCATAGGTCAGGCGCGGCAGGGTGCGGAACAGGGCGGGCAGGCCGCCGTCCGCGCGCTTGGACATCTCGGACGCCTTCTCCAGCAGGTCCTCACGCGAGGTCGCATAGAAGCGCGGCCCGGTGCGGAGGTGAGCGAGGAAGCCGGCGAAGTCGCCGGTCCAGCCGGCGGCGCGCATCTCGGTCTCCATGCGGGCGCGGATGCGGGCGACCTCGTCCAGGCCGATCTGGTGGATCTGGTCCGGCGTCAGGTCGGTGGTCGTATAGCGGCGGGCCTCGAAGGCGTAGAAGTCGCGCCCGCCGGGGCGGCTGCCGATCCCGACCTCGGGGCTCGAGGCGGGCAGGTATTCGGTCTCGACGAAGGCCAGCCAGGCGCGGCGACGGGGCACGATCTCGCCTGTAATGATCGCTAGAGCGGCCGCACGGTGGGCTTCTTGGTCTTCGACCAGCATGGAGGCCGGAAGACTTGCGAACGGTCGGAGGAGAGGGTCGGTCTCGGGCGTGAAAGCAACTTCATTGCGAAGTGAAACCAAAAAGCTCTCGACCACCGAGGTCGGCTGGGTGAAGCCGGTCTGGACGCCCCGCCGCGCATTGGCCAGCTCGTCATCGTAGAACCGGCCGAGTGCCGACAGCCGCATCAGCCAGGCACCGGCGTCCGCTGCCGTCGTGATGCGGGTCGTGGAGGCCAGATAGTTCGCGGTCTGGCCGGGGCCGCCCTCGGAATCGAAGGCCAGGCGGTCGGAGTCGTAGCGGATCGCCTCGATCGACCGATCAAGGACGCGGATCAGGAAGTCGCGGTTCAGCCGGTCCTCGGACGACAGACTGTCGGTCGCGATCGCAGTGGCGCGCGCGCGGAAGGCCTCCAGCGGTGCCTGCCGGGCCAGTTCGCCGGCGCGCGAGACGTCGGGCAATCGGCCCTTGGCGACGAGGTCCCCCTCCTGGCCCGCGCTGATCGGGTCGTTGGCCCGCAGGAAAGCCTCGTAGTCGGTGAGGAGGGTGGCGAGGTCGGCGTTGACGGCGGGCTGGGCGGCCTGGGTCGCGGATTGGGCGGTCGCGGTTACAGTCGCCGTGGACAGAAGCAAGGCGGCAAGACTGACGGCGGCGAGATGGTTCATGACGGTCCCCGAAGCGAGGCCGCATGGGGACCGAACGGGGGTGTCAGGTCAATGCCTGCGCGTCCCTTCTCCCCTTGCGGGAGAAGGTGGCCCGGAGGGTCGGATGAGGGGTAGGGAGACGCACATCGGATGACGGATCGGTTGGCTACTCTGCAAGACCGAGTGTCACCCCTCATCCGTCAGCCTTCGGCTGCCACCCCTCCTCGGATCGCATGCGATCCTTCGTCGACCCGCAAGGGGAGAAAGAACCGGCTTATCCCGCCAGCGCCGCCCGCACCGCTGCCAGACCCGCCTCGGCCTTCGATCCATCCGGGGCACCGCCCTGGGCGAAGTCCGGCTTGCCGCCGGCGCCCTGCCCGCCCATGGCCAGGACGGCAGCGCGGGCCAGGTTGGCGGCGTTGACCGTGCCGGTCATGTCAGACGTCACGGCCACGGTGACGGCGGCCTTGCCGTCGCTGAGCCCGATCAGGGCGACGACGCCCGAACCGACCTGTTTCCTGAAATCCTCGGCCACGCCGCGCAGGCCCTTGCCGTCGACGCCGTCCAGGACGCGGGCGATCAGCTTGACGCCGTTGACCTCTTCCGGAGCGGCGTTACCACCCGATCCGCCGCCGAGCGCCAGCTGCTTCTTCAGGTCCGCGACCTGTTTTTCCAGGCTGCGGACGTTGGTGGACAGGGCGTCGACGCGCGCAGGCACATCCGCCGGCTGCACCTTGAAGCCCTGGGCCAGCTTGCGGGCGATGCCGGCCTGGCCTTCCAGGTACTGGCGCGCGGCCTCGCCGGTCAGGGCCTCGACGCGGCGGACGCCGGCGGCGATGCCGGTCTCCGACACGATCTTGAACAGGGCGATGTCGCCGGTGCGGGCCACGTGGGTGCCGCCGCACAGTTCGACCGAATAGGCCTTGTCGTCGACCAAGGACTTGCCGAGCGTCAGGACGCGGACCTCGTCGCCGTATTTCTCGCCGAACAGGGCGACGGCGCCGGCCTCGATGGCCGCCTGCGGGGCCATGAGTTTGGTCTCCGCCGGGATGTTCTGGCGGATGACAGCGTTCACCTCGGCCTCGATGCGGGCCAGTTCGTCTTCGGTGACGGGGGCGTTGTGGCTGAAGTCGAAGCGCATTCGTTCGGCGTCAACCAGCTGGCCTTTCTGGGCGACGTGGGGGCCCAGGACGTTCTTCAGCGCCGCATGCACCAGGTGGGCAGCGGAGTGGTTGGCGCGGGTCGTCAGACGGGCGTCGGCGTCGACGTGCAGGCTGGCGCGGTCGCCGATCGACAGGCTGCCCTCCAGTACCTCGATCGTGTGGGCGTAGAGGTCGCCGGTCGGCTTCTGCACGTCATGCACGCGGCCGCGGCCGCCCGGCCATTCGACCTCGCCCTTGTCGCCGGCCTGGCCGCCGCCCTCGCCGTAGAAGGGGGTCTGGTCGAACAGGATCTCGGCGGTCTCGCCCGCCTGGACGGTATCGGCGGCCACGCCGTCCTTCAGGATGGCCAGCACCTCGCCCGAGCCGTCCACGGCGTCGTAGCCGCCGAACACGGTCGGCCCCAGACGGTCCTTGAGCGCCAGCCATTCGCCGGTCGAGGCGGTCTGGCCCGAACCCTTCCAGTTGGCCTTGCCCCGGGTCTTCTGCTCTTCCATCGCCGCGTCGAAGGCGTCGGTGTCCACGGTGAAGCCGCGACGGCGCGCCTCGTCTTGGGTCAGATCGAGCGGGAAGCCGTAGGTATCATAGAGCGAAAAGGCCGTGCGGCCGGGGATGACCCCGCCGGGCGCCAGATCGCGCGTGGCCTCTTCCAGCAGACCCATGCCGCGACCCAGGGTGGTGCGGAAGCGGATCTCCTCCTGCTTCATCGTGTCTTCGACCGAGGCCTGGGCGCGCTTCAGCTCCGGATAGGCGGCACCCATCTCGGCGACGAGCGTCGGCACCAGCCGGTGCATCAGGGGATCGGCGGCGCCCAGGAGGTGGGCGTGGCGCATGGCGCGGCGCATGATCCGGCGCAGGACATAGCCCCGGCCCTCGTTGGACGGCGTCACCCCGTCGGCGATCAGGAAGGCCGAGGAGCGCAGGTGGTCGGCGATGACCCGGTGGCTGGGGGCCATGTCGCCGTGCGGGTCGGTCGAGGTGGCCTCGGCGGAGGCCCCGATCAGGGTCTGGAACAGGTCGGTGTCGAAGACCGAGTTCTTGCCCTGGAGCACGCTCGCGATCCGCTCCAGCCCCATGCCGGTATCGACGCTGGGCTTGGGAAGGTTGCGAACGATCTCGTCGTTCTCCTTCTCGAACTGCATGAAGACGTTGTTCCAGATCTCCACATAGCGGTCGCCGTCCTCATCCGGGCTGCCGGGAGGGCCGCCGGGGACATGGTCGCCATAGTCCCAGAAGATCTCGGTGCAGGGACCACAGGGGCCTGAGTCGCCCATGGCCCAGAAGTTGTCCGAGCCGGCGATGCGGATGATCTTGTCGTCGCTGAATCCCGTGACCTTCTTCCAGATGGCGGCGGCTTCGTCGTCGTCGATGTAGACGGTGACCAGCAGGCGTTTCGGATCGAGGCCGAAGTCGCGCGTGACCAGGGTCCAGGCCCGGTCGATGGCGTGCTCCTTGAAGTAGTCGCCGAAGCTGAAGTTGCCCAGCATCTCGAAGAAGGTCAGGTGGCGCGCGGTGTAGCCGACGTTGTCCAGGTCGTTGTGCTTGCCGCCCGCGCGGACGCATTTCTGCGAGGTCGTGGCGCGTGGCGTCGGGGGCGTGGCCGCGCCGGTGAAATAGTCCTTGAACGGCACCATCCCGGCGTTGACGAACATCAGCGTCGGATCGTTCTGCGGCACCAGGGGCGCGGAGTGGATCTTCTGGTGACCGTCGGCCTCGAAGAAGTTCAGGAAGGTGGAGCGGATGTCGTTCAGGCTGGACATGGGATCGGAGCTTTGCGGACGGGGCGTCTGGGGAAGTTCGGAGAGCGGGCGTCATATAGGCTTTTGACGGCGGGCGCATCACCCTGACGCATGGGACGACGCGGGGTCGCGGACTAGGGATCGGCCATGGCCCAGGTGACGGTATGGTTCGACGGCGACTGCCCGCTGTGCCGGCGCGAGATCGCCCTGATGCGGCGGTTGGACCGGCGCGGGGCCATCGCCTTCGTCGATGTGGCGAACGGCGAGGGGACCTGTCCGATCGATCGGATCCAGCTGCTGGCGCGGTTTCATGCGCGCGAGGACGGACGCATGGTCTCGGGGGCCGAGGCCTTCGCGGCGATGTGGCGGGCGATCCCGGTGTTGGCCCCGTTCGGTGAGCTGGCGCGGAACCGGTGGCTGCTGGGACTGCTGGAGAGGTTGTACGTCGCATTCCTGGAGGTGCGCCCAGGGCTGCAGGGCTGGCTGCGTCGGCGCGAGGCGACCGGACAATGATCACGGGTGAGCCAACGCGGGCCGGTGGCCTGGTGCGGATGGAGGCCTTCGCGCCGCGGATGGGCCGGGCCTATTCGGCCAACCGGAACACGGACCTGGGGGCGGACGGCAATGTCCATGTGTCGGGGCTGTCGCCCTGGATCCGGCGCCGGCTGGTGACCGAGGAGGAGGCCGTGCGGGCCGCGATCGCGACGCACGGCGCGCGCGGAGCCGACAAGTTCATCCAGGAGGTGCTGTGGCGGACCTACTGGAAGGGCTGGCTGGAGATGCGGCCGGGCGTCTGGGAGGCCTGGCTGGCGGAGCGGGACACGGCGCGCGAGGCGGTGGCGGCGAACTCCGGCCTGACCCGGGCCCTGGCCGAGGCCGAGGAAGGTCGGACGGGCATCGAAGGGTTCGACGACTGGGCGCGGGAGCTGGTCGAGACGGGATGGTTGCACAACCACGCGCGGATGTGGTTCGCCTCGATCTGGATCTTCACCCTGAAGCTGCCTTGGGCGCTGGGGGCGGACTTCTTCCTGCGGCATCTGATGGACGGGGATCCGGCGTCCAACACCCTGTCCTGGCGCTGGGTCGCGGGGCTGCAGACGCAGGGCAAGACATATCTGGCGACGGCGGAGAACATCGCGCGGTTCACCGAGGGTCGGTTCAGGTCCAAGGGGCTGGCCACGGTCGCCGAGGCGCTGTCGGAGGGGCCGATCCCGGCGGCGCGGCCCTTGCCGGCGGCGGTGGGTCAGACGCCGGACGGACCTCATCTGCTGCTGATCACGCCGGAGGACCTGTCGCCAGAGAGGGTGGTCGGGCCTTGGGAGGTGGCGGGCGTGGCCTTGGCTTCGGGGCTTCGCGCCGAGGCGTCGGGCGATGCGGCGCGGGCCTTTCTCGCCGGGGCGCTGGACGATGCGGCGGGCAGGGCCGAGGCGCGGTATCGGCAGCCGGTCCGGCGTCTGGCGGGGCTGGAGCCGGAGGCGCTGGTCGCGGCAGCGCAGGCGGCGGGAGTGAGGGCGATCGTGACGCCCTATGCCCCGGTCGGCCCGACGGCGGAGGCGCTGGCGCGGGCGCGGCCGGTGCTGGTGGCAGAGGGGATCGACCTGGTGCAGGTGCGGCGGGAATGGGACGAGGCGCTGTGGCCGCTGGCGACCAAGGGCTTCTTTCCATTCAAGGAGAAGGCTCCGGCGGTTCTTCAGGCGCTGGGTCTGCCCGCCTGAGGCCCAGTCGGCCGGGGCTCGGCGGCACCGGCCAGGTCGTTGCGGGCCGGTGACGACGAGATCGGCCCCTGAAAAGAAGAAGGCCGCCCGGACGAGCCGGGCGGCCTGGCTCCGTCCGGCCCGATCCCCGCGGGGGTCGGCGGCGGGTCGCAGGGACCAGCCGGGCGGAGTGTCTCTGAAGTCCTCCCCCGACGGGGGAGGATGGGTGTCGTCCTAGCCGTCGAGGTCCTGGCCTTCGTCGGGCTCGGGCGTTCCCAGCAGTTCCTCGGCGATCTTGGAGGTCGAGGCGCGCACGGCCTTTTCGATGGCGTCGGCCATGTCGGGATTGGCCTTGAGGAAGGCGCGGACGTTCTCGCGGCCCTGGCCGATGCGGGTCGAGTCGTAGCTGAACCAGCTGCCCGACTTCTCGATGATCCCGGCCTTGACGCCGAGGTCGATGATCTCGCCCAGCTTGGAGATGCCCTCGCCGTACATGATGTCGAAGATGACCTCGCGGAACGGCGGGGCGACCTTGTTCTTGACGACCTTGACCCGGGTCGTGTTGCCGACGACCTCGTCGCGGTCCTTGATCGCGCCGGTGCGGCGGATGTCCAGGCGCACCGAGGCGTAGAACTTCAGCGCGTTTCCGCCCGTGGTCGTCTCGGGCGAACCGTACATGACGCCGATCTTGTGACGGATCTGGTTGATGAAGAGCACGATGCACTGGCTCTTGTTGATCGAGGCGGTCAGCTTCCTCAGCGCCTGGGACATCAGGCGCGCCTGAAGGCCCGGCAGGCTGTCGCCCATCTCGCCCTCGATTTCGGCGCGGGGCGTCAGGGCGGCGACGGAATCGACCACCACGATGTCCACGGCGCCGGAACGCACCAGGGTGTCGACGATCTCGAGCGCCTGCTCGCCCGTGTCGGGCTGCGACACCAGCAGGTCGTCCAGATTCACGCCCAGCTTCTGGGCATAGCCGGGGTCGAGCGCGTGTTCGGCGTCGACGAAGGCGGCGGTCCCGCCGGATTTCTGGATCTCGGCCACGGTGTGGAGCGCCAGGGTCGTCTTGCCCGAGGATTCAGGCCCGAACACCTCGATCACCCGTCCGCGCGGCAGGCCGCCGATGCCCAGCGCCATGTCCAGGCCCAGCGAGCCCGTGGACACCGAGGGAATCACATCGGCGATCCCACCCTTGCCCAGCTTCATGACCGAGCCCTTGCCGAAGGCGCGGTCGATCTGGGCGATCGCCGCCTCCAGCGCGCGCTGCTTGTCGCCGTCGTCCTTGCCCACCAATTTCAATGCTGCCTGCGATGCCACCTTGCCACTCTCCCTTGCCATGATTCCCAAGTCAGTCCGGGGGAGAGGCCCGCCTTCGGCCCGATGACCGTGACCCGCTCCCTGTGAGCCGGACTATGTGCATGTTTTGTTCCGGTTGCCAATATGTTCTTTTTTGTTGCGGCTGGAAAGTGAGCCGCTTTCTGGACGAGCCGTACCTCGGGCAGTCGCGATTTCGGCGGGGCATTTTCAATGTCTGCTTTGCGGCGCGTCGGAGATGACTGCTTTCGACCGAGGCCGTGTAAAAACGTGCTGAGCTACGGCGGGGCGGGTGTGGCGACGAGGCGCAGAGCGCCATCGTCTCAGGCCCTGATCGCCTCCATCAGCGGCTTCGTTCCGAGCACCGCCATCACCCGCTTCATATTGTAGGCCAGGATGTGG
>CANJLQ010000014.1 GCA_947475735.1 Caulobacteraceae bacterium | reverse complement strand
TGCCGGTGTAATCGGGCATGACACGGTCTCTACAGCAACCAAGGTCCGCAAACCTCGCGCATCCAAACCGTCGCCGATCGGGCGCATCGTGGCGTCTCCCGGCGCCGATCCCCGGCCGCCGAAACGACGGAGGACGGCGGCGATGGCGCATTTCGCGGGACTGGACATTTCGATCGAGGAGACGGCGATCTGCGTCGTCGACGACCAGGGCGCGGTGTTCTTGCAGGTGTCGGTGATCACCGAGCCCTATGCGATCGCCGAGGCGCTGGCCCCCTTCGCCGAAACCCTCAAACGCGCCGGGCACGAGGCTGGGGCCCTGTCGCCCTGGCTGCAGCCGGAACTGAAGGCGCTGGGCATCCCGGCCGTGTGCCTGGAGACCCGCAACGTCCGCGCGGCGATGTCGGCCCAGCGCAACAAGACCGACGCCAACGACGCGCTCGGCCTGGCGCACATCATGCGGACCGGCTGGTTCAAACAGGCTTATGTGAAGAGCGACGCGGCCTACCGGCTGCGGTTGCTGTTGATCCAGCGCCGCAACCTGAAGCGCAAATTCCTCGATCTGGAGAACAGCATCCGTCATTCGCTGAAGAGCTTCGGGATCAAGCTCGGCAAGGTGGGACGCGGGGCGTTCGACCGGGCCGTGCGCGACGCCTGCGACGACGACGCCCTGACCGCCGAGCTGATGGACTGCATGCTGACGGCCCGGGCCGCGCTGTGGAAGGAATACCTCAAGCTGCACGATCTGGTCGTCCGCTGGGTGGCCCAGGACGAGGTGTGCCGGCGCTTCATGGCCATCCCCGGCGTCGGCCCGGTGACGGCCATGACCTTCCTTACCGCCGTCGATGACCCGACCCGGTTCAAACGGTCGCGCGACGTCGGCGCCTACTTCGGCCTGACCTCGAAGCGATGGCAGTCGGGCACCTCGATCGACATCCAGGGCCGCATCAGCAAGGCGGGCGATCCCGACGTCCGGCGCGCGCTCTACGAGGCCGCCAGCGCCATGCTGACCCGCTACAAAGGCAAGACCGCGCTCAAGACCTGGGGTGAGAAGATCGCCAAACGCTGCCACAAGAAGGCGGTCGTGGCGGTGGCCCGAAAGCTCGCCGTCGTGATGCACGCCATGTGGCGCGACGGCACCTGTTACGCCGATCGCCCCGACGTCGATGACGCCGTCCGCGGCGCCGCCACCGCCAAGGAGATCAAGTTGCTGGGCGCCTACGCCTGACCCCGAACGCGCGCGATACCGCCAGGTCCTGACCCGGCTGATCGCGTCATGGAGATCCGCCCCGAGCGGATGAGGACTGATGCAGACCAGAAATGCGGGAAGCACGATATCTTGCCTGTGGCCGGCGCGAGCCAGGACCACGCCGGAGTGCCTGTGATGCTGCCCCGCAACTTCGATGCCGACATGCGCCGCGACGGATCCAGGACCGCTCAGTCGGTCAAGACCCCGCCGTCGATGAGCGCGGAAGAGTGCACGGCGCATCAGGACTCGCACGCCGGACAAGGATCGACACGACCGATCAACCTTGAGCAAAGACTGTCGCGGATCGTCGTATTTAGGCGTATGAGATCAATCAGGAGCAAACGATGGCATCACGAAAAAGAGAAGAGCCGATTAAGAGGGCAAGATCAAGTAAGGCGACCTTCCTCGCCCCAACGCAAAAACGCCCGGCCTCGCGGCCGGGCGTTTTCGTTTGTCCGGATGCCGGCGGCTACTGCGCCGCCGCCGCTCGCTCGGCGTCGAAGATCTTCTTGAAATAGGTCCAGCTGGTCTCGTTGGGCCGCGTATCGGTCAGGGGCGGCGGGGCGACATAGTCGGGGTAGTTGGCCGAGATCTCGTCCCTCAGGACCTGCGGCAGGCCGTCGATGCCGTTCGACATGGTCTGGCCGACCGCGTTGAACACCAGGCCGCCGGGCCGCCCGCCCATCCGCATCCACGGCAGCCAGGGCGACATCCGCACCCAGGCGATGGCCGGGTCGGCGCGGGGCCGCGAGGCGTCGATCAGGTCGGCCTCCTGCATGGAGAAGTCGAAGATCTCCATCGCGTGGTACTGGTTGCCGACATACTCCTGATAGTCGCCGCCCAGAGGGTTCACATAGAACAAAGGGGCCTCGAAGTTCAGGAACACCTTGCCCTGATTGACCCGGCCACTGAACGTGAAGGGCGAGCCGTCCGCGTTGCGCTCATAGGTCGGGCGCGAGTTGACCGGGTCGTTGGCGACATGGACCACTTCGACGACCTGATCGGTCACGGGGTTGGTCCAGCTGCGCAGGATCTGGTTGGTACGCGGGTCGAGGTAGAGCATCAGCTCGCGCGAGACGAGGCGATAGCCGGTGCCTCGTACGGGGTCGGTGACCGTGCCGCACTGGCGCACGTTCATGCCCTCGACGTTGAAGATATGGCGGTCCGGCTCGCCTGGCGAACGGGCGAACACCCGGCCGGACCAGTGATAGACCACCGGCTCGCCGTCCACGGTCGAGCACTGGACCTTGCGGTTCGCCGCGATCGCGCCGGCGGGGGTCGACAGGTCGATGCTCTGCGCGCTCGCAGAGATCGGCAGGGCGGCGGCGGCGAGCGCGGCCAGGGCGGTCAGGGTGCGGATCATCGTCTTCCTCCAGTCAGGTTCAGGGTCGGTTGGGGGCCTCGATGGCCCAGACGCGGCAATCGGCGATGCCGTCGCGCAGCTTTTTGATCTCGGCGTATTCGGGGCTGTCCCAGAAGGCGCGGAGCGCCGTCATGTCGGGCCATTCGGAGATGACGGCGGACGATCCGTCGCCCCAGTCGCCCTCTAGCAGCTGGACGCCCGGTGCCCGCACCAGATAGCGCCCGCCGTGCTGTTCGATCAGGGCCGCGGCCGCCTTGCCGTAGCCGCCGATGAAGGCGTCTCGATCCGCGATATCGGCCAGGACGATCATATAGGCAGCCACGCGCACCCCCTTGCTATGCCCACCCTAGCGCGCTCAAATGATATAAATCTATACCATTTCGAACCGAGCCCGGAATCGCGACCTCATGGAACTCCTGCGCGCCGCCACTCTGACCGTCGCCGACCCGAAGGCGACCGCGGCCCGCTATGTCGAATGGCTGGACTATGAGGTGGTGGAGCGCGGCCGCGTCCCCTCCGACCTCGCCGGCGGGTGGGGCTGCCCCGCCTCGGCCGGGCGTGCGTTCGTGGTCTGCCGCCCGGCCTCCGACGCGGACGTCTTCCTGCGCTTCGTGGAAGGCGCGACGCCTCCCGACTACAGGCCACTCCGCACCTACGGCTGGGCGGCCATCGAGATCTGCACCCAGGACACCCACGCCGTGAACGCCCGCATGGAGCGGTCCCCCTTCCAGATCATCGGCCCGCCGAAGGAACTGGACGGCCTGCCCGCCATCTTCCCCATGCAGGTGAAGGGGCCGGATCAGGAGATCGTCTATCTGACCCAGATCCGGGACAACCTGCCCGCCTACGACCTGCCCCGCGCGGACAGCGTGATCGACAAGCTGTTCATCATCGTCCTGGCCTGCTCCGACCTTCAGGCCTCGCTGGACTGGTTCGAGACGGAGCTGAAGCTGTCGGCCGGCCGCTCGATGGATCTCGTCTACACCATGATCAACGCGGCCTTCGACCTGCCCGCCGACACCAAACACACCCTGGCCACCATGGTCCACGGCCGCGACTGCTTCCTGGAGCTGGACCAGTATCCGGAGGCGACGACGCCGCGCCCCACCGAGCCCGGCGCCCTGCCCCCTGGCATTGCCATCACCACCTTCCGCCACCCCGACTTCGACGCGCTGAAGGGTTGGATCGCCCCACCCGTCGCCCGCGACGGCACCATCTATGGCGGCAAGCGCGCGGGGACCCTGCGCGCTCCCGACGGAACCCTGGTCGAGGTCGTGGAAGCATGAGCGATCGAGCCCGAGAAGTCGTCCTCACCCGGCCCGTCGAGGCCGTCCCCGTCGCCGACGATTTCACCGTCGTGACCCGCGACCGCACCCCGCCGGAAGGCGAAGGCTGGCTGAGGGTCCGCCCCCTGTTCCTTTCGCTCGACCCCTACATCGGCGCGCGCATCCGGGGCCGTCACATGGGCGAGCCCGCCCCCGCCCCCGGCGAGCCCCTGCCCGGCTTCTGCGTCGCCGAGGTCGAAGCCAGCCATGACCCCGCCTTCGCGCCAGGCGACCGGGTGGTGGTCGAGGCCGGCTGGACCGACCTGGCCTGGGTCCGCTCTGACACCGCCCGCAAGGTCTCGACCGAAATCGCGCCGTCGCTGCATCTCAGCGTGCTGGGCATGCCAGGCCTCACAGCATGGGCCGGCATGACCCAGTTGGCGAAGACCGGCGCGGGTGACCTTCTGACCGTCAACGCGGCGGCGGGCACGGTCGGCGGGGTCGCGGGCCAGATCGCCCGCAATCTCGGCGGCCGCGCCGTCGGCATCGCGGGCGGGCCGGAGAAATGCGCCCTCGTCGTCGACCGCTATGGCTTCGAGGCCTGCATCGACTACCGCGCTGAGGACTGGGAGGCGCAGGTAGCCACCGCCGTCGCGCCCGGCTCGACCATCCATTTCGAGAACGTCGGCGCCGGCCAGCTGGCGGTCGGCATCCGAAATCTCAAGCTCTACGGCCGCGTCGTCCTGTGCGGCCTCGCCGACCACTACCACGCCGATGCCGGTCCGGCCGTCACCGCCATCGGCCCCCTGGTCGGCAAGCGCGCCGCCGTCTTCGGCCTGGTCGTCTACGACTTCTATCCGCGCTGGGCCGAGTGGACCGCGCTGGCCGAGCCCTGGGTCAAGAACGGCCGCCTGACCATCGCCGAGGACATCGGTCAGGGCCTCGACTCCGCCGGGGCCCAGCTGGAGCGTCTCATGCGCGGCGAGAATGTCGGCAAGACCCTGGTCCGGGTGTGACCCGGCCAGGCGGAGAGCGCGCCTTCGTCGTCGTCGACGGCCGCCGCGTCCTTATCCGCCGCTACGGTCGCGGCCCGGCGGTCTTCGTCGTCCACGGCTCGCCCCAGTCTTCCCGCGCCGTCGAGACGGTCTGTCAGGCGATCGCCGCGCGCGGCCTGACCGCCCTCGCTCCCGACACGCCCGGCGCAGGCACCTCCACCCCCCTGCCGATCGCCGATCCCGACAGCGCCGACTTCGCCCGCGCGCTGCATCGCCTCACCGAGACGCTCGGCCTCGCACGCGTCGGCCTGTACGGCTTCCACACCGGGGCCGCGACCGCCGCGACCTTCGCCACCCTGTTCCCGCACAGCACCGCCGCCCTGGTCTGCGACGGCCTGCCCGCCTGGACCGAGGCCGAGCGCGCCCGCTTCCTCGCCGACTACCTCCCGCCGTTCGAGCCCCGCTGGGACGGCTCCCACATGGCCTGGCTGTGGGCGCGGATGGAGGCCCAGACCGTCTTCTTCCCCTGGCATTCCACCGACCCGGCCGAGCGGATGGCGATGGCCGTCTCCAGCCCTGAGCACATCCACGCCAACGCGATGGACCTGCTGGCGACCGGCGACGCCTACCGCCCCGTCTACCACGCCGCCTTCACCTTCCGCGCCGAGGCCGTCGCCGACCGACTGCCGGCATCCGCCCTGATCGCCTGCACCGCCGCGGATATCCTGACCCCTCATCTGGACCGCCCGGGTCTGGCGGGTCGCGGCACGATCTTCGCCGACGCACCGGCGCTTCATGCGGGTGCGGCCGAGCATCTGGCCGCCCATCCGGGGACGATCGCCCTGGACGGCATCGGGGAGGGCTTCGTCTGGCTGGGCGAGGAGCGACTGGCCTTTCAGCGTCTGTCGGGTGGCCCCGGCCGCCCCCTCGTCATGCTTCATGACGCCGGAGGCTGCGCCGCCGACCTGACCGCGCCACGGGACCGCCCCGTCATCGCGCTGGACCTGCCCGGCCACGGCCTTTCCGCCGGGGGCTGGGCCGGCCCCATCGACTGGCCCGGCTCGGTCCGCGCCGCCCTCGATGCGCTGAACCTGTCGGACGCCGAGGTCGCCGGCGTCGGCGCCGGTGCCGTCCTCGCCTGCGCCCTGACCGGCGGGCCCGCCGATCCCGGTCGCGTCCTCGGCCTGCCAGATGCTGTGCCTTCGCTTGAACCTGAGTGGGACGGGGCGCACCTCGTCCGCGCCTTCCGCATCGCGTCATGGGAGAGGCTGTTCGCCCCCTGGCATCGCCGCGAGCCGGCTCACCGGATCGACCGACCCGCCGATCTCGCCGCCACCCACGGCCGCGCGGTCAGCCTGCTTCTCGCCCACCGAAGATGGAGCGATTTCGAAGCGTGGGCAGACGCACACGCCAGCGACGGATTGGGCCAGTAAGGTTCATCACGGCGACCACAGTGGGTTCACAGCGGACACGGCGGGACCGCGCCCAGGTCCACATCGGCCTTTGACGCCCACCTTTCGCGTTTTCAGGATCGACGCCAGGCGTCGATCAATCATCGCGGCGCAGCCGCATTCTTTCCGTGTTCACGGTTTCGCGGTCGGCGATCTGACCGTCCGCTCGGTCCCGCCATGTCCGCTGTGAACCCGCTGTGCTCGCTGTGCTCGCTGTGATGACACGCTTCGGGCCCAACCGCCGCTCAGGCCGCGAAGTCCGGGTCCGCCGTCCGCTCCGCCGCTGCGACGGCCTCGGTCCTGTCGCCGCCGAAGGTCCGATACTTGCCCATCAGCAAGAGCAGCGCCGCCCCCGCCACCAGCCCCACGGCCGAATATAGCAGGATGGTCTCATAGCTGCCGGTCCGGTCGAAATACTGGCCGAAGATCACCGGCCCGATCCCCGCGCCCAGGGCGAAGAAGCCGTAAAGCGCTCCATAGATGCCGCCGTAGCTCTTCAGCCCGAAATAGCGCGCCACCATGAAGGCCATAAGGTCGTATTCGACCCCCGCCGCGAAGCCGATCAGCACGATCGACAGGCCCGCGATGACCGGGTCGGTCGTCCCCTGAGCCAGCAGCCAGCAGGCCACGGCCGGCGCGCTCAACAGCACGAAGGCGACGCCGGGCGCCCAGATGCGGTCGATCAGCCAGCCGCCCAACAACCGCCCTCCGATCACGGACAGGCCGATCAGCGACGCCAGTGTGACCACGTCCCCCGCCTCGAAGCCGTTGGACCGAAGGATGTTCTCGATGTTCGGGATCGGCCCGCCGACCGCGAAGCTGATCGGCACGAAGGCCACCGCCAGCACCCAGAAGCGCCAGTCTTTCAGCGCCTGCCCAAAGCTGAGGCCAGGCGTCACGGCCTTGCGTTCGGCGTCCGCCACGCGCCGCTCGGCCGCCGTCACCGTGCGCCCGCCCACGTCGTGGAAGAAGATGAAGGCGATCGGCAGGGCGACCAAGAGCGGCAGGGCGGCGACGCCCAGATAGGCCACCCGCCAGCCGAATTCCTCGACCAGCCAGGCGGTGTAGGGCTTGCACGCGAAGCCGAACAGGCCGGTCCCGACCAGGGACAGACCCAGCGCCAGGCCCTTGTGGATGTCGAACCGGTTGTTCACCGCCCGGGTCCAGGTCACCGGCAGGGTCCCCGCCCCGACCAGGGCCATGATCCCCCAGGTCGCATAGAACATGCGGATGTCGCCGGTGTTGGCCGCGAACCCCGCGAAGGCCAGGCCGAACAGCAGCAGCGACACGAGCGCGACCGTTCGCACGCCGATCCGGTCCGCCAGCAGCCCGACCAGGGGGCTGGCGATCAGCACGGCGAAGGTCATGATCGGCAGGCCGCCCAGGATCTCGGCGAAGCCCCAGCCGAACTCCTTGGCCAGCTCGGGCGCCAGGATGCCGATGGTGTAGAACGGCAGGGGCGACAGGCCGAGCCCGATGCCCAGCATGGCCGACAGCACCACGGGCCAGCCCAGCTTGAACTCGCCGTACCCGGCTTTCGCCCCAGACTGTGCTTGCATGCCCGTCCCGATCAGTTGGTATAAGTCTATACCATTTGCCGATGGATTCCCGACCGATGCAAGAGCCGATCGCCCCCCAGCCCGACGACAGCCCGCCTCATGTTCCCAAGGATCAGACGCCGCTGTTCCTGTTCGTGTGCAAGGACGGACCCGACGCCCCGGCCCGCCGGGTCGAGCGTCTGGAGGGTCATCTGGCCCACGTCGAGGCGAACTGGCGCCGCTACGTCGTCGCCGGGCCGATGCGCCGCCCCGGCGAGACCGCGCTCAGCGGCTCCTACTTCCTGGTCCGCGCCGGCGACGTGGACGAGGCGTGGAGCGTGATGAAGGGCGACCCCTATATCACCTCGGACCTGTATGCCGAGGTGGAGGTGACCGACGTCACCCCCTCCATCGGCCTGTGGGTCGGCGGAAAGATCTGGGCCGACGCCGCCTCCATCGCCCACCGGGCCAACGGCGGCTGAACAGGCCTCAGTCCGCTGCCTCGACCGCTGCGATGATGGCGTCCGCCACGACCCGGGGCTGGGCCAGCATGATCAGGTGACCCCCGTCGGCGTGGGTCACCGTCGCGTTCATCGTGGTCGCGAAATGGGTCTGGAGCGGCGCGGGGATGATCTGGTCCCCGTCGGCGATCACATAGTGGGTGGGCTTGGTCGACCATGCGGCCGTGGCCCCGATCGCGTTGTCATTGACGCCGAAGAAGGTCGGGTGCTGGGTCGCCGCCAGGACCGCCTGCTGCTCCGCAGGCAGTCCGGCCGAGAACCAGCGCGCCATCGGCTCGGCCGGCCAGGTGACCCAGCCGCCAGCGTCCGCGTGCAGGCTGCTGAACCACTCAGGCTGAGGAAAGGCCGACAGGATCGTATTCACCGACTGGTTCGGCCCGGGCGCGAAGGCCGCCACATAGACCAGGGACTGGACTTTCGTATGGTTTCCGGCCTCGGAGATCACCACCCCGCCGTAGGAATGCCCGACCAGAACGACGTCACCGGACTGGTCCTCGATGGCGCGCGTGACGGTCGCCGCGTCGGCTTCGAGGCTGGACAGCGGGTTCTGGACCGCGACGACCTTCAGACCGGCGCTCAGCAGATGGGGAATCACCTCGCTCCAGCAGGAACCATCGGCCCAGGCCCCGTGCACCAGCACGACGGTGGGGCGATCCTGGGCCTGCGCCGCTGTGGCCATGCCGAGGGTGGCTGCGGCCAGCACCGGCGCGCTCAGTCGAGCCAGAAGACGGATCATTGGTGACCTCCCTCGTTGACCCAGGCTGAACCTCGTTCGCTAGGATTTTGTGACAGGCGGCAAAGGGCTCGGATTCCCTGCGGGCCGACTTAACCTTTCTGAAAACGGTCGTGGTCTAAGGTCCTACAGTAGCAGGGAGTTTCGGCCCAGTATGCCGACCATCGAGATCCTGACGGAACGTGCCGAGCCCGTCGCCCCCTCGGCGAACGCCGGCCAGATTTTCGCGCGGTTCCAGGCTGAGCCCGATACTTTGGTGATCCCGGTCGTCGAGGATGGCCGTCCGATCGGTCTCGTCGAACGCAATGCCTTCCTGCTAAAGATCGCCGGTCCCTTCGGCCATGCGCTATATGCCAATCGACCGGTGTCCATGATCATGGACACCGAGCCCGCCGTGGTGGACGCGGGCGTCCGCATCGACGCCTTCTGCGACATCCTGGTCAAGAGCGGTCCCGGCACCCTGATGCGGGGCTTCATCGTCACGCGCGACGGGCGGTATCGCGGCGTCGGTACCGCCGTCAGCCTGCTCCAGGCCGTCAACGCCGAGCAGCGCAACCGCAATCAGGAACTCGCCGACCAGGCCCGCGAGCTTACCGACAGCCGCACCCAGGCCCTCGCTTCCGCCCGTGCCAAGAGCCAGTTCCTGGCCATCATGAGCCACGAACTGCGCACGCCCATGAACGGCGTGCTCGCCGTCGCCGAACTGCTGCGCCGCCAGCCGCTGAACGACGCCGCCCACGCCCACGTCCAGACCATCGTCGACAGTTCCGAGACCCTGCTGCGCATCCTCCAGGACGCGCTGGACCTGTCGCGGGCCGAGGCCGGCGAGCTGGAGATGAACCCGGCATCGACGCCGCTCCGGTCGCTGATGGACGACATCGAGCAGCTGTGGACGCCGCGCGCATCACAGGATCAGGTCCGGCTGATGGTCGGCTATGAAGGCGACACCGAACTGGCCGCCGAGATCGACGGCGTCCGCCTGAAGCAGGTGTTCAACAACCTGATCGGCAATGCGCTGAAGTTCGCCCGGAACGGCGTCGTCGAGGCCAGCCTGCGGGCCTGGTCGGACAACGGCAAGGTGCACTTGCAGGCGCGCGTGCGCGACGATGGCCCGGGCGTGGACGCCGATCGCGTGGACGCCATTTTCGAACCCTTCGTCCACGGCTCGGGGCCCGACGGGGCCGGGCTGGGGCTGTCGATCTGTCGCCAGATCATCGAGCGCCTGGAAGGACGGATCTGGGCCGAAAACAACGAGGGCCGCGGGGCGACCTTCGCCTTCGACCTGACCGCGCCCTTGTCGATGGCCCCGGCTGAGGCGGCAACCAACGTCTCGTCCCTGCCCGACTGGGAACTCCAGGCGACGCCGCACGTCCTGATCGTCGACGACAACGCCACCAACCGCGTCGTGGCCCAGGCCCTGTGCGAGATGTTCGG
The DNA here is from genome assembly GCA_947475735.1 of Caulobacteraceae bacterium. Taxonomy (GTDB): domain Bacteria; phylum Pseudomonadota; class Alphaproteobacteria; order Caulobacterales; family Caulobacteraceae; genus Brevundimonas. Next base: position 105,564 of record CANJLQ010000014.1, on the reverse strand, counting down.
CTGCACCTCCGAGACCGCCGAGGATGGCCTGGAGGCGCTGGAGGCCGTCCAGGCCCGGCCGTTCGATCTGATCCTGATGGACATCAAGATGCCCCGCATGGACGGCGTCCAGGCAACCCAGGCCATCCGCGCCCTGACCGGGCCGGAAAGCGCCATCCCCATCGTCGCCCTGACGGCCAACGCCGACCCGGACGACGCCAAACACTATCTGTCGATCGGCATGGCCGCCGTGGTGGAAAAGCCGATCAAGCCGGAACGCCTGCGCATGGCCATGAACGCCGCCCTGGCTCTGGAGCCGGGCGCTGAAAAGGTCGCTCCCAAGTCCTCGCATCGACGCGCCGCCTGACCGCTTCGCATGGGGCCGGCGCGCTGCTAAGCCTGTCGGCATGACCCGATCCCTTTCCCTCGCTCTATTCGCCCCCCTGCTCGTCCTCGGCACCGCATGCGCGTCCGCGCCTGCTCCCGTGGTCGCGCCCGCCCAGTACTCCACCCCCGAAGCCTATGTCGCCGGCCAGGCCGCATACCTTGAATGGAACGGCGCGCGCCGCGGCTGGACCACCACCGCGTCGGGCCTGCAGTACCGGCGCGAGGGTCGCGCCAATCCGTCGGGTCGCCAGCCCACGGCGACCGACACCGTCCGTGTCCACTACGAGGGCACCTTCATCGACGGCCGCAAGTTCGACAGCTCCTACGACCGGGGCGAGCCGGCCGAGTTTCCCCTGAACCGCGTCATTCGCGGCTGGACCGAGGGCGTGGCCCTGATGCGCGAGGGCGAGACCTTCCATTTCGCAATTCCCGCGACCCTGGGATACGGCGACCGCTGGGTCGGCGGCGACGAACTGCCGCCCAACTCCACCTTGCTGTTCAAGGTCGAGCTGATCGAGGTGAAGTAGGGGTCGGCCAGGGCTCCGGAGGAGACTCGCCGCCCGCCACCCTCTAGAACCCGCCGCCCATGCCCTTCCCTTTCGACATCACCGCCACAGACGGCCGTGCCCGCTCCGCCGTGCTGCGGACGCCGCGCGGCGACATCCGTACGCCTGCCTTCATGCCTGTGGGGACGGCCGCGACGGTCAAGGCCATGACCGTCGATCAGGTCGCTTCGACCGGCGCCGACATCCTGCTGGGCAACACCTATCACCTGATGCTGCGCCCCGGCCCGGAGCGGATGGAGCGTCTGGGTGGACTGCACCGCTTCATGGGTTGGGACAGGCCGATCCTGACGGACAGCGGAGGCTTCCAGGTCATGTCGCTGGCCGGCATCTCCAAGGTCAAGGAAGACGCGGTCACCTTCTCCAGCCACATCGACGGCTCCAAACACATCCTGTCGCCGGAACGGTCGATCGAGATCCAGGCCGACCGGATCGGCGCCGACATCGTCATGCAGCTGGACGAATGCGTGTCCTGGCCCGCGGAGGAGCCTCGCGCGCGCGCCGCGATGGAGCTGTCCGCCCGCTGGGGTGCCCGCTCCAAGGCCGCTTTCGGCACGCGCGATACCCAGGCCCTGTTCGGCATCCAGCAGGGCTCGACCTACGAGGGCCTGCGCCGCGAGTCGTCCGAGCGCCTGATCGAGATCGGCTTCGACGGATATGCCATCGGCGGCCTGGCCGTCGGCGAGGGCCACCAGGCGATGTGCGAGGTCCTCGACTACGCCCCCGACATGCTGCCCGCCGACCGTCCGCGCTATCTGATGGGCGTGGGCAAGCCCATCGACCTTGTCGAGGCCGTCTGGCGCGGCGTGGACATGTTCGACTGCGTCCTGCCGACCCGCGCCGGCCGCCACGGCCAGGCCTGGACCTGGGACGGGCCGATCAACCTGAAGAACGCGCGCTTCGCCGAGGATGCCGAGCCGCTGGACCCGACGATCCCCTGCCCGGCGTCATCGCAGCATTCCAAGGCCTATCTGCACCACCTGATCCGCGCCGACGAGATCCTGGGCAAGACCCTGCTGAGCTGGCACAACATCGCCTTCTTCCAGGCCCTGACGGCGGCGATGCGCGAGGCGATCGGGGCCGGTCGGTTCGAGCAATTCCGCCGTGACTTCCACGCCCGGCACCAGTCGAACTAGCGCCGCGACGCCCCTGTCGGCCGGAACCAGGCGGGAGAGGCCGGCGGCGGACAGTTGGCCCGCATGCCCAATCCCTTCAGATAGGCCCGACGCAGCCGGCCGGCCTCGACCGCGTCCTGCACCGCCCGCGACCGCGCCTGGGCACCCGACAGCTGTCGGACCCAGCTGCGATAGGGGATGAAGTCGGTGGTCGCGTCGCGGATCGCGTCCAGCGCGGCCTCGGCCAGGGCGTCCTGCGCGCGTTCGTTCAGGGTCGGGCTGTCGGGCGCCGGCGGCTCGTCCCGGTCGGGGCCCAGCGCCTCATCGAGCCGGATGACCTCCGCCCGAATGGGGGCGCACTGGCTGAGGTTTCGCCGATCGTAAGGGTTGGCCTGGGCCTGCAACAGGACGGTGGGAATCTGCTCGCGCCGCACGTTCAGATCGACCAGGGGCTGGGACGCGGCTTCGCCGAACCCGCCGCCGATCTGCCGCGCCGCCGAACAGCCGCCCGTCAGGGCCGACAGACCCAGGATGCCGAGTAAAATCCCAGCGGGAAGACGAAGGTTCATGACGCGGATCATAGGCCGCCCAGGGCGGATGTCCACGAATCGCGGACCGGTGGTACGTCCTCTCGGGCTCGAACCGAGGACCCTCTGATTAAAAGTCAGATGCTCTAACCAACTGAGCTAAGGACGCGCACCACGACCGGGAAACGGACTGGCTGTTTCGCGGTTGCGCCTTCTGGTTCATCACCGGTCCGGGGTCAACCCCGCGGATCAAGAAGGCAGGACGAATGAAGCCACTGGCAGGGGTGCGCATCGTCGAGTTCGACGGTCTGGGTCCGGTGACCCTGGCCGGCATGATGCTGGCCGACCTGGGGGCCGAGGTGCTGCGTCTGACCCGCGCGGACCAGGCGTCGGCCTTCGGCGACGTCGGCGGAGCGGTGCTGCATCGCGGCCGGACGGCGGTTCCGGTCGATCTGAAATCGCCCGAGGACCGGACCACGGTCCTCGACCTGGTCGCCCGCGCCGATGCGGTGATCGAGGGCTTTCGGCCGGGCGTGCTGGAGCGGCTGGGTCTCGGGCCCGAGGACTGTCAGGCCCGCAACCCCCGCCTGGTTTTCGGCCGGGTCACCGGCTGGGGCCAGACCGGGCCGCTCGCCTCTACCGTCGGCCACGACATCAACTACATCGCGCTGACCGGGGCGCTTCATGCCATGGGCGAGCCCGACCGCCCGCCGCGCCCGCCGCTGAACCTGGTCGGGGACTATGGAGGCGGGGCGATGATGCTGGTCACCGGCGTCCTGGCGGGCGTGATCGAGGCCCGACGCACGGGCCTGGGCCGGGTCGTGGACGCCGCCATGACCGATGGGACCTCGCTCCTGTCCAGCCTGTTCCATGCGCTCGGAGCCAGCGGCCTGTGGTCGGCAGAGCGGGGAACGAACCTGCTGGACGGCGGCGCACCCTTCTATCGCTGCTATGCCTGCGCTGACGGGGGTTTCGTCGCGGTCGGAGCGCTGGAGCCGCGCTTCTATGCGGCCTTGCTGGCCGGGCTGGGCATCGATCCGGTCGAAGCGCCCCAGTTCCCGCCCAGCGGCTGGCCGGCCCTGCACCTGAGATTCGAACGCGCGTTCGCGGAACGCTCACGCGGCGAATGGGAGGATCGGTTTCGCGGCACGGAGGCCTGCGTCACGCCGGTTCTGAGCTTCGAAGAAGCGGCCGGTCACCCGCACAACCTGGCGCGCCAGACGCTGAGCGGTGATCCGGTCCAGCCCGCCCCGGCGCCCCGGTTCGACGGCGTGGTCGGGAACCCCGCGCCCGCGACGGTGATCGATCTGAAGGCCGCGTCGGCGCTGTGGGCCTAGGCGACGGCCGCCGAGGCCACGTTCGCTTCGACGACCGCGCAGGCCTCAGCCAGGGTGGCGGCCAGCAGCGTCGGGTCGATCGGCTTGGTCAGGAAGGCATGCACGCCCAGCGCGTCCCACGCCGCCCGGTGCACGTCCATGGCATTGGCGGTCAGGGCGATCACCGGAGTGCGGCGGTTCTGCCCCTCGGCCCGGATACGCGCCGCCGCCGTCAGCCCATCCATGACCGGCATCTGCATGTCCATCAAGACGGCGTCGAACGCCTGGGTCATGGCGGCCTCGACCGCCTCGGCCCCGTTCTCGACCAGCACCAGGGTGCAGCCGTGCGGCTCCAGCAGCAGCGACAGGATACGACGGTTCACGGCGTGATCGTCCGCCGCCAGGATCACACGTCCGCGCAGGCTGGTCTCGTCGATCGAAGTGTTCCGGGGCGCGGGCACCGCCTTGACCACCGGCTGGACCGGCAGGCTGAGGGTGAAGACCGACCCTTCGCCCACGGTGCTTTCCGCCGTCAGACGCCCCCCCATCATCTCGGCCAGCCGGCGGCTGATGGCCAGACCCAGCCCGGTCCCGCCGTACTTGCGCGTGGTGCCGATGTCGGCCTGCTCGAAGCTGTCGAAGATGCGGGCCAGGCGCTCGGGCGGGATGCCGCAGCCCGTGTCCGAGACCGCGACGATCAGGCGGTCGTCCGGCGCGTGCCAGTCGACCGAAACGGTGATCGTGCCCACTTCGGTGAACTTGACCGCATTGGACAGCAGGTTGAACAGCATCTGCTGGAACCGCAGCGGGTCGGTGCGGATGCAGGCGGGGACGGTCGGGTCCACCTCGATATTCAGGCGCACGCCGTTGGCCTCGGCCTTGGGCTGCCACAGTCGGCCGAGCGAGGTCAGCTTGTCGCGCAGATCGACCTCGGACGCCTCCAGCTGCATCTTGCCGGCCTCGATCTTGGACAGGTCCAGCACGTCGTTCAGCAGGCCGACCAGGACGTCGCCCGCGTCCAGCAGCATGGAGACGTGTTCGCGTTGCTCGCGGTCCAGACGGGTGCGGCGGAGCAGATTGGCCGCCGAGATCACGGCGTTCATCGGCGTGCGAATCTCGTGACTGATGACCGCCAGGAAGTCCGATTTGGCGGCGCTGGCGATCTCGGCCTTGGCACGCTGGGCCTGGGCCTCGTCATTGGCGTCCTGCAGGGCCTTGGTCGTGGACGAACTCTGACGGACCGCGACGACCAGATGCATCATGTAGAGCACGCCGCCGATGGCGATCAGCGCGCCCTCGGGCCGCCGCGTGGCGATGGCGTCGATGATCGGCAGGCCCAGGAAATAAAGGCTGTGAGGGACCACGGCCGAGAAAAGCAGCGGCCGGACATGGTGCATGTGCAGACTGACGTGCAGCAATCCGCCGGCCACCTGGATCATGGCGAACACACGGCCCTCGTCGCCGCCAGCCATCCAGAGGTAGGCCGCGATACTCGAATAGACCAGGACGTTGAGCGCCGCCATCGCGCACAAGGCCGCCTTGTAGGCTCTCGATGGGACCTGGTCGGGCTTGAGACGAAGCGAGCGAAACACCAACCAGTCCAGAAGTTGGCTGGCCAGCACGATGCCGAGCCAGACCGCCGGCCAGTTGCCACGGGTGAGAAACCAGGCCGTGAGCGCGATGAAACACGCCATGCCGATCCGGGTCTTCAGCTCCCGGAACCGGACCTGAGCGATCATGGCCCAGCCGTTGGCCGATGTGTCGATAGCCCCACCCATGCCGGGACCCTTGCACGAAGAGTGCGAAGGAAGGGTTGAAACCGCCCAAACCCCGTGACGTCCGGTCAGGGTCACGGTATGGAACGGCATACCGAACGGCGCGTTCCAGCGCGGTCAAAGGGGGAAGGATCACACCGATGAAGTCTCTGATTCCGCTGGCAGCTTCTGCCTTTGCCCTCGCGTTGGCCGCCTGCGAGGAACCGATGTCGCGCGAGGCCGAGATGGGGCAGCCGATCGAAGTTCCGATCGCGTCCGCCGCCGAGGACGCCGCCCAGCCCGCAGCGGACACCACCGCGCCGACCGACCAGCCGCCCTTGCCCACCGACGGCAGCCTGCCGCCCGCCAACCCCTCGTCGGCAGAATCGGTCCAGCCTGAAAGCGAGACCCTGTTCTACTGATCGCCGCCTCACGACGGTCGTCTTTGCCTGTTCTCGGGGGATCGGTGTCGGCCCGCCTGCCGACGGTCAGCTGTGCCCGAGGCCCACGCTTGTTCTTTCGCTCCCGCCCGCTGGTCGCCATCGCCATCGCCGTGACGACGGCGGGCACGGTCGCGAGCGACGCCTGGGCCGACCCGAGAGCGTCCATTCGCGGCGATATGCCGGCCGAGCTGCGGAGCCAGATCGAGCGAGCGATCGGCGAGACCGACGGACCATCGTCCAACCGCTTCGAAGCCCGCAGGCGCGCCCGGGCCGCCCTGGCTTCGGCCGAGGCACTGCTGAGGTCAGAGGGCTATTACCAGCCGGTGCTGGAGGACATCGTCGAGGGCGAAGAGACACCCATCGCCGTCGTGTCGATCGACCCGGGTCGCCGGTTCGTCCTGGCGGAGCAGACCATCGTGTGGTCGACGCCGGAGCCGACGCCCGAGGTCATCGAGACCGCCGCGGGAGAGACGGCCCTGATCCCGGGAGACCCCGGCCGGACCGCCGAGGTCGTCGCCGCTGAGGGCCGGATCATCGCGAGCCTGACGCGACAGGGCTATCCCGACGCCGCCGTGCAGCCGCGCCGGGTCGTGGTCGATCACGCGGCCTTCACGGTCGCTCCGACCTTCCGGATCGCCTCCGGGTCCCTGGTCCGGCTCGACGGGGTGCGGGTCGAGACCGCGGGCCCGACAAACCCCGCCTGGGTGGCCGCGCTCGCTCCGTGGCAGGACGGCGACCGGTATGACCCCGAACAGGTCGCGGAACTGGAGCGCCGCCTGCTCGAAACCGGCGTCTACGACGGCGTCGGCGTCGCCCTGACGGCGGCGGATCAGGCGACGCCCGCCGGCACACGGCCTGTGGTCGTGACCCTGACCGATCGTCCCCGCCGCATCCTGGAGGCCGGGGCGACCTTCTCCACCGCCGACGGGTCGGGCGTCGAGGGTCTGTGGACCTGGTACAATCGGTTCGGCCGCGCTGACACGCTCAGGTTCCAGGCGAGGCTGGCCGACATCGACAGCCGGATCGGCGCGGACCTGTCTCTGCCCCACTGGCGCCGCCCGGGGCAGACGCTGGCGCTGTCAGCGGCGGTGGTGAACGAAGACACCGACGCCTATCGCCGGACCGCCGGGGTGCTGGCCGCCGATATCCGCCAACGCATCGGCAAGACGTCGTGGTTCAGCTATGGCCTGGGCCTGGACGCCGGCCGGTATGACGAGAACCGGTTTGATCCTCTGACCCAGGTTCCCCTGTCGATCAGCCGCGATCTGGCCCTGCTGACCGCCAGGGGATCGGCCTATCTCGACCAGTCGAACGATCCGCTCAATCCGACGACGGGATGGCGCGCGTCGCTGAACGTCCAGCCGACGGCCGTGGCGGGCGAGGACACCATCTTGTTCCTGCGGACCGAGGCCCAGCTGACGGCCTACAGACCGCTTCAGGCCGGGGCGAAGACCGTCGCGGCGGGACGGATCCGCCTGGGGTCGATCCTGGGCGGTGATGAACTGACCATCCCGGCCGACCGGCTGTTCTATTCCGGTGGCGGGGGCTCGGTGCGGGGCTTCGAATACCAGGGCGTGGCCCCCCGCCTGCCCGACAACACCCCGCGCGGTGGCCTGTCGCTGTTCGAGGTGTCGGCCGAAATCCGGCGTGACCTTGGGCGGAACATAGGGATCGTCGGCTTCGTCGACGCGGGGTCCGTGGGGTTCGCGGAAACACCCGACTTTTCGAATCTGCGATACGCCGTGGGAATCGGGGCGCGCTACAATCTGTCGTTCGGCCCGATCCGGGCCGACATCGCCTTCCCGCTGGACAAGCGCGAGGGCGACGCCGACTTCCAGATCTACGTCAGCATCGGTCAGGCGTTTTGACCGAGGAGCAGGAGACATCCGAGCCGGTCAAGGCCGAGAAGCGTCGCCGGACGCGGCTCCAGGCTCTTGCCTTCTTCGGCGGGACCGCCGTCGTGGGCCTGATCGCCCTGGTCCTGATCCTGGCGGTCGGCGGGCGGATGTACTTGGTCTCGGGACCCGGGCGTGAGCTGGTCACCAGTTTCGTGACCGGTCAGAAGATCGGGCGCTACGGCCGGATCAATGTCGAAGGCCTGTCCGGCGATCTGTTCGACGACTTCACCATCCGCCGCGTGACGGTGACGGACGCGCAGGGGGTCTGGCTGGAGGCCGATCAGGTCCGGGTGGACTGGTCCTACTGGCCGCTGGTCAGCCGCCGGTTCCACGCCACCCAGATCACGGCGGGCCAGGTCCGCCTGCTGCGCCGGCCCGAGGTCGAGCCGCCCGACGGTCGCCCGCCCCGTCCCCTCCCGCTCGACATCGACATCGACAGTCTGCGGGCCGACGTGGAACTGCTGGAGGGCTTCTCCAAGGAATACGGCCGTTGGCGTTTGACGGGCGATGCCAACGTGCCCCGGCGGGGCGACAAGACGGCCCGGATCGGGGCCTACAGCCTCAATCGTCCCGGGGACTTTCTGCGCGTCGCGGCGACGCTGGGGGCCGGGCCGGAGGATCTGCGGCTGATCGTGCGCGCCAGCGAGGCCCAGGGCGGGCCGCTGGCGGGTTCGCTGGGCTATTCGCCCGACCAGCCCTTCTTCGCCTCGGCGGTGATCAACGGCGAGATCGTCAACGCCACGGTCCGGACCGGTGACCTCACGCCGGTGACGGTGCGCGGCCGATATGGCGCGGCGGGCTCCCGCATCTCGGGATACTTCGACTTCAGCGGGTCAGACCTGCTGGAGCCGTTCGTGCAGCGCATCGGACGGACCGCCCGCTTTGGCTTCGCGTCGGTGCCGGACCGCGAGGAGGACGGGGTCCACGGCGTGGCGTGGCGGTTGATCACCGACAATCTGCAATCCAGTGCCCAGGGAAACGTCCGGCTGGACGATCGCAGCGCGCCGGATGGAATCGACCTGACCGTGTCGACAGGCTCTTTAACCCGCCTGGTCGGAACGGAGACCGGAGGGCCGGCGCGGTATGAGGCCACCTTCACCGGCGACGCGGAGCAGTGGGCCCTGGACGGGGCGGTGCGGCTGGAGCGGGCCAACCTCGCCAGCTACTCGGCCGCCAGCCTTTCGGGCCCGCTGGACATCGCGGCCGACGGCGGGCGCTATTCGATCTCCGGCGACCTGACGGCGGCGGGTGGCCGCAGCGCGGGGATCGTCGGTGGCTTGCTGGGGGCGTCACCGCGCGTCCGGTTCGAGGCGGCGCGGCTGGCCGACGGGGCCCTGCTGCTGGAGCGGATCGATGCCCGCGGCCAGGCCCTGACGCTAACCGGGTCAGGCGGGCGAAACCTGCTCGGCGGCCTGGGCTTTCGAGGGCGCGCCGAGATCACCGATGTCGGTCGGCTCCGGCCGGGAGCCCGGGGCGCGTTCGGCGGGCCTCTGACCGCGACCTCGGCCCGGTCTGGAGCGCCCTGGACCGTAACCTTCGACGGGCGCGGCACGCGCCTGGCCAGCGGGATGGCCGAGCTGGATCGTCTGTTGGGCGCGGCTCCTCGGCTGCAGCTTTCGGGCAACCTGCGCGGCGGCCAGATCGCGGTCGAGCGCGCCCTGCTGACGGGCGCGGCCGGGACCGCCTCGGCGCGCGGCCTGATCGAACCCGAAGGCCGCCTGAGGCTGGCGCTGGACTGGAACGCGCGCGGACCGTTCGGTATCGGCCCTGTCGCCATCGACGGCACCATGACCGGCAACGGGGCCCTGACCGGCACCCTGGCCCAGCCGCGCGCCGACCTGACGGCCGCCTTTGACAAGGTCGCCGCCGGGCCCCTGACCCTGACCGACGCGGATCTGACGCTCAGCTTCCGGCGGGGCGCGGACGCGTCCGATGGGCGGGTCGTCGTGACGGCCGGCTCGAACTATGGCCCGGCGCGCGCGGCGGGGACCTTCTTCCTCGGCGGCGAGCGGATCCGGCTGTCGCAGGTCGATCTGGACGCAGGCGGTGTCACGGCCCAGGGGTCGATCGCCCTGGCGAACAACACCCCCTCCAGCGCCGACCTGACGTTCACTGCGCGTCCCGGCGCCTTCCTGGCTTCCGGCACCGCCGACGGTCGCATCCGCCTGACCGAGGGCGCGGAATCCGAGACCGCCATCCTGGATGTGACGGGCCGCAACGTGCGTCTGTCCAACGCGAGCTGGACGCTGCGGACGCTGGAGCTGAACGGGCGTGGCACCCTGGACCGGTTACCCTTCTCCGTGGTCGCCGACGTGGGCGGCGCGAACCCCGTCGCCTTCGACGGGTCGGGCGTCTACTCGCGCCAGGGCGAGGCTCAGAGCCTGACGTTGAGCGGCGACGGCCGGGTGCGCGAAGTCGCCTTTTCGACCCGCAATCCAGCGGTCATCGCCCTGGCCGGCGACGGCAGGGTCGCCCGGGTCGACCTGTCGATCGGCGGCGGGGTGCTGCTGGGCGAGCTGCGTCAGGATTCCGACGCCGCCGTCATCCAGGCCGACCTGACCAGTGTCGAGCTGGGGTCCATCGCGCCGGACCTGCGCGGACAGGTGACGGGGCGAATATCATTGCGCGGATCGGGCGACGACCTGTCCGGCTCGGCCAATGTGCGCCTGGCCCAGCTGCGCAGCACCGACGCACCACGTGGCCTGTCGGTGGACGGGGCCGTCACCGCGACGCTCGTCAACAACACCCTGCGGATCCAGGCCAACGCCTCAGGCACCGATGCTGTCATGGCCACGGCCGACGTGACCCTGCCGGTCGAGGCCTCGGCCGCGCCGCTGCGCCTCGCCGTCGCCCGGACCCGGCCGATGTCGGGCGAGGTCGAGGTCGATGGACAGATCCAACCGATCTGGGACGTCTTCTTCGGCGGCGAGCGGTCCCTGGCCGGCCAGGTCGACGGCCGCGCCACCCTGGGCGGAACCCTGGCGGCCCCTCTGATCAACGGACAGCTGGCGCTGGCCGAGGGCCGGTTCCGTGATAACGGCTCGGGTCTGGTGCTGGCCGACATGACGCTGGCGGCCAGGTTCGACGACGCCACGGCCCTGATCCAGACCTTCACCGCGACGGACGGCGGCGGCGGCACGGTGGCGGGCGACGGCCGCATCGGGCTGCGCCAGGGCTCGGGCTCCAGTTTCGAACTGGCCCTGACCCGGTTCCGCATCATCGACAACGACATCGCCGAGGCGCGGGCATCAGGCCCTCTGACGGTCGTGCGCGCCGCCGACGGCAACGTGACCTTGGCCGGCGAGATCAACGTCGACGAGGCCCGGATCGAGGCCAATCCGCCCGGCTCCAGCGGCATCGTGCGCATGGACGTGGTCGAGATCAATCGCCCGGGGGGCGATCCTGTCGAGGACGAGGACACCACGGCGTCACGGGGTCCTCAGATCGGCCTCGATATCCGGCTGCGCTCACGCGGTGGGGAGGTCATCGTGGCCGGTCGGGGCCTGAACGTTCTCCTGAACGTCAACGCCCGCGTCGGCGGCACTGTCAGCCAGCCCCAGCTTTCCGGCACGGCCAATATCGTCCGCGGCGACTATGATTTCGCCGGCAAGCGGTTCGTCCTGGACGACCGGGGCTCGGTCTCGCTCTCGACCGATCCGTCGCGGATCCGCCTGAACCTGACCGCCGTGCGCGAGGACCCGGCGCTGACCGCCACCATCCGCGTGACGGGCACGGCCGCCCGGCCCGAGATCGTGCTGACCTCGACCCCCGCCCTGCCCCAGGACGAGATCCTGTCCCAGGTCCTGTTCGGGCGTTCGGCGTCGCAGCTGTCACCGTTCGAGGCGGCCCAGCTGGCGGCGGGCGTGGCCTCGCTGGCCGGCGGCGGCGGCTTCGATGTGATCGGCAATCTGCGCGAGCTGGCGGGTCTGGACCGGCTGTCGTTCGGCGGAGAGGCCTCAGCCCTGACGGTCGCCGGCGGGCGCTACATCACCGACGACGTCTATCTCGAGATCATCGGCGGCGGCGAAGGCGGCGCAGCGGTCAACGTCGAGTGGCAGGTCCGCCGGAACCTGGCGATCTCAAGCCAGTTCGGCGGCGAAGGCGACGCGACCCTGTCGATCCGCTGGCGGCGACAGTCCCGTGTGCCCGGCACGGGCCGCCAGGACCGGCGACCCAATGCCCAGGCGGCGGCGTCCGACTAGCGGGCGGACTCCATCTGGAATTTGTCCAGTTTGTTGATGCCGCGCAGGCCCGCGGCGTGCAGGACGACCTGCACCACCATGACGACCAGCGACACGGCGATCTGCCACGTCGGGATCACGGGCATGTTGGGAACGGAGCTCGCCAGCAGAGGCGTCGCCGCCGTCGACAGGATCCCGTAGGCGAGCAACACGAGGAACAGGATGGCGATCCACTTGCCGGGGTTGCGCCACTGGACGATGCCGAAGATCAGCTGAACCACGGCGAGGCCGCCGGTGAGGTAGATCGCGAACTGGGCCCCCATGGCCGCGGCTTCGGCATTGACGTCGCTACCGGCGGCCGAGGCGACCGCATCCTGCATGGCCGCCGGATTGGCCAGCGACCAGGCGATGCTGACCCCCGCTGCGATCACGCCGATGAAGATCGAGATCGCGCTCGCCTTGGTGGCTGCTTCGGCCTCGGCTTCGGTCCGGATCGGAGCCGTCGGGTTCATGCCGGTGATCACGCTGGCCATTCGTGTCCTCCCTGAAATGACAATGGTCCTTTACATGACAAGGACACCTTACACAAGTGGCTCCGGTGTTTTTGCGCGGGGTTCACCTTTGTCGCCGCGCGGGCTAGAAGCGGCCGATGCGGATTCTAGATCAGGATCATGCCGCCCTCGACCTGGTCGGGCGGGGGGGCGCGGTCCTTGTCGATCGCGCGGTGGCTTGGGCGAACGTCAACTCCGGCAGCGATCACGCCGAGGGCCTTGAAACCACGCTGGCGCTGCTCGAGGCCGAGGCCCGCCGCCTGCCGGCCGAGGTCCGCCGCATACCGACGCAAGCGTTCTCCACCGTGGCTGACGACGGGACGCTGGTGCCCCAGGCGCGCGCGGACGCCCTGCGGATCACAGCCCGGCCCGAGGCCGAGATTCAGGTCGTTCTGACCGGCCACTATGACACCGTCTATTCGGCCTCCAGCGCTTTTCAGACCGTGACGCCCCGTCCGGACGGGGCTCTGAACGGTCCCGGCATCGCAGACATGAAGGGCGGCATCTCGGTCATGCTCGGCGCGCTGGAGGCGTTCGAGACCCATCCGGAGCGGGAGCGGGTCGGCTGGAGCGTTCTGCTGTCGCCTGACGAAGAAATCGGGTCGCCGGCCTCCGCGCCCCTGCTGGCCGAGCTCGGCGCGCGCGGCCACGTCGGTATGACCTACGAGCCGGCGCTGGCCGACGGGACGCTGGCGGGGGCGCGCAAGGGCAGCGGCAATTTCCATATGGTCGTGACGGGCAAGGCGGCCCATGCCGGCCGCGCCTTCGACGAAGGGCGCAACGCCGTCGCGGGTGCCGCCCTGGTCGCTGCGTCTCTGCACGCCCTGAACGGTCAGCGCGAGGGCGTGACCGTGAACGTCGCGCGCATTTCCGGCGGCGGGGCGCTGAACGTCGTGGCCGACAACGCCGTGGTCCGGTTCAACGTGCGGGTGCCTGACCTCGACGCCGCCGACTGGATCACGGCGGCCATCGCCCAGATCGCCGTTTCGCCGCCGTTCGAGGGGCTGACGCTTGATCTGCACGGCGGCTTTACCCGTCCGCCCAAGCCGATGGACGCCGCCCAGACGGCCCTGTTCGAGGCTGTGCGCGAGACCGGCGCCCTGCTGGGCCAGACCATCGCCTGGTCGCCATCGGGCGGTGTGTGCGAGGGCAACAACCTGCACGCGGCGGGCCTGCCCAACATCGACACGCTGGGGGTCCGGGGTGGGCTGATCCATTCGCCACAGGAGTTCGCCTGGCCCGACAGTTTCGTCGAGCGGGCGCAGCTGTCGCTGCTGATGCTGTGCAAGATCGCCTCGGGCGAGATCGACGCGCTCGCGCTGAAACGTCTCCGCCTGGAGACGCCCTGATGCTTGTCATCCGCCCCGCCGGTCCATCGGACCTGGATCATCTGCTGGAGCTGGCCATCCTGTCGGGGCCGGGGTTCACCAGCCTGCCCGAGGACCCGGATCAGCTGGTCGAACGGCTGGACATAAGCCGCGACAGCTTCGCCGGCACACTGGAACCCCAGGCGCGCTGGTACACCCTGATGATGGAGGAGACCGACACCGGCGACGTCGACGGCATCGCCTCGGTCAAGGCGGCGGTCGGTTTGAAGCGGCCGTTCTTCTCGTTCCGGCTGGTCAATCAGGCGGCGCAGTCGCCCTCGCTGGACATTCGCCTGGATCACCAGACGCTGCAGCTGGTCAACGAATGCACCGGCTGGACCGAGGTGGGGTCGCTGTTCCTGAAGTCGGATCGGCGCAAGGGCGGCGCGGGGCGGCTGCTGAGCCAGTCGCGATACATGCTGATAGGGGCCGAGCCGGAGCTGTTCTCGGACAATGTGCTGGCCGAATTGCGCGGCGTCTTCACGCCGGACGGGGCCTGCCCGTTCTGGGACCACGTCGCGCACAAGTTCTTTCCGATGGAGTTCGATCAGGCCGACATGATGACCGGCTCGACGGACAAGCAGTTCATCCTCGATCTGGCCCCGCGCCACCCGATCTATGTCGACCTGCTGCCCGAGCCCGCGCGCGCCGTGATCGGCAAGGTCCATCCACAAGGCGTGGCGGCGATGGCCCTGCTGGAGAGCGAGGGCTTTCGCCCCAACGGCCTGGTCGACATCTTCGACGCGGGGCCGACCGTGGCCTGTCAGCGCGACAACATCCGCACTGTCCGCGACGCGCGGCGGCTGACCGTTCGCGTCACCGAGGACGTGGACGCCGAACTGCCCGCCCTGATTTCGACCGACAGCGTCTCCGCCTTCCGCGCGGTTCGGGCCAAGGCCCAGATCGAAGGCGAAACCGTGCGCCTGACCCCGGAAACGGCGGCGGCGCTAAGGCTGCGCGACGGCGAGATCGCGCGGGTCAAGACGTGAGGACGGCATGACCGACGGACATCTCTACATCAATGGTCGATGGACCGGGGGACGCGGCGACGGCTTCGCCTCCTTCGACCCGGCGACGGAGGCGCCCGTCTGGCGCGGCAACGAAGCCTCGACCGCTCAGGTGGCTGAGGCCGTCGCCGCCGCCCGCGCCGCCTTCCCCGGCTGGGCCGACCGATCGCGCGACGAGCGGATCGCAGCGATGAAGCGTTATCAGGCCGCGCTCAAGGCCCGCGCCCCCGCCTTCGCCGAAGCCATCAGCCGCGAGACCGGCAAGGCTCTGTGGGAGACCACCGCCGAACTGGGCGCCATGGCCGGCAAGGTCGATATCTCCATCCGCGCCTATGACGAACGAACCGGCGAACGCACGGCGGAGACCGCCTTCGGCCACGCCACCCTGCGTCACCGGCCGCATGGCGTCGCGGCGGTGTTGGGGCCGTTCAACTTCCCCGGACACCTTCCGAACGGCCACATCGTCCCAGCCCTGCTGGCCGGTGACACGGTCGTGTTCAAGCCGTCGGAAGAGACGCCGCACGCGGGTCAGCTGATCGCCGAATGCCTGGAAGAGGCCGATCTGCCGACCGGGGTGTTCAACCTGGTCCAGGGCGGGCGCGACGTCGGCGCGGCCCTGCTGGATCAACCGATCGACGCCCTGATGTTCACCGGCTCGGGCGCTGCGGGCGCACATTTCCGCCGGAAGTTCGCCGACGATCCGCATGTGATCCTGGCGCTGGAGCTGGGCGGCAACAATCCGCTGGTGGTGTGGGACGCGGCGGATGCCGAGGCCGTCGCGGGGATCGTGGTGCAATCGGCCTTCGTCACCACCGGCCAGCGCTGCAGCTGCGCGCGGCGGCTGATCGTGCCCGAGGGCGCGGCGGGGGACGCCATCATCGAGGCCGTCAACAGCCTGGTTGATCGGTTGATTTTCGCCCCCTGGGACTCGACGCCAGAGCCTTATGGCGGGCCGCTGATCTCCAAGCGCGCGGCGGAACAGGCGCTGGGCGCGCTGCAGCAACGGATCGGCCTGGGCGCGAAGGTGATCCGGGCGTCGGGCCCTGTCGACAACCTGCCCGGAGCCTTCGTCCGCCCCGCCATCCTCGACGTGACCGGCGTCGACGTGCCGGATGAGGAGATGTTCGCCCCCTTTCTGTCGGTGACGCGTGTCGCGTCTTTCGAGGACGCGATCGCCGCCGCGAACGCAACCCGCTACGGCCTGAGCGCCGGTCTGATCAGCGACGACCCGGCGAACTGGGACCGCTTCATCCGCCGCATCCGGGCGGGCGTCGTGAACTTCAACCGCCCGACCACCGGGGCCGCAGGTGACATGCCCTTCGGCGGCCTGGGGGCCAGCGGCAACCACCGGCCCAGCGCCTACTACGCCGCCGACTACTGCGCCTATCCGGTCGCAAGCTTCGAGACGGGAGCGGTGAAGAACATCGAGGGCGAGATGAAGGGGCTGCGATGACCCCCGCCGTGGAAGCCAACGCCGATGGCCTGATCGGGCCGACGCATTCCTACGCCGGTCTCAGCCCCGGCAACCTGGCCTCGAGCCTGAACAAGGGCGAGGCGTCGAACCCGCGCGCGGCGGTGCTTCAGGGGCTCGACAAGATGAAGCGGCTGTCGGACCTGGGCCTGCCCCAGTTCGTTCTGCCCCCGCACGAGCGGCCGAACATCCCCTTCCTGCGCTCGCTCGGCTTCACCGGCTCGGACGCCGCCGTGCTGGAGCGCGCCTGGAAGGACGCCCCCAGCTTCGCCGCCGCCGCCTGCTCGGCCAGTCCCATGTGGGCTGCCAACGCCGCGACCGTGACGCCGAGCGCCGACTCAGCCGACGGCCGCGTCCACTTCACGCCCGCCAACCTCGTCACCAACCTGCACCGCAGCCTGGAGCACGCCCAGACGCAGCGGTCGCTGGACGCCCTGTTTCCGGACGCCGGTCGTTTCGCCGTCCACGACGCGTTGTCGCCGGTCGCCCACCTCGCCGACGAAGGCGCGGCCAACCACGTCCGGCTATGCGCGGATCATGGTGCGCCTGGCGTCAACCTGCTGGTCTGGGGCCGCGATGCCTTCGAGGCCTGGGACGGCCCCTTCCCCGCCCGCCAGACGCGCCAGGCCAGCGAGGCCGTCGCCCGCCGCCACGGCGCATCGGGCGCGGTCCTGGCCCAGCAATCCCGCGCCGCCATCGCCGGCGGCACCTTCCACAATGACGTGGTCTGCGTCGGCGCGCTGGACACCCTGTTCCACCATGACCTCGCCTTCGAGGATACGGCCGCCACCCACGCCGCCATCCGCGAGGCCGCGCAAGGCTTCGACCCGATCTTCGTCGAGGTCTCCTCCGCCGACCTGCCGCTGGCCGACGCCATCTCCAGCTATCTGTTCAACTCCATGCTGGTCAGTCTGCCGGGCGAGGACCGCCTGACCCTGATCTGCCCGACCGAGACACGAGACAACCCGCGCAGCCACGCTGTCGCGCAGAGCCTGGTCGCTTCCAACGGCCCCATCGGCCGGGTCGAGTACGTCGACGTGCGCCAGTCGATGCGGAACGGCGGCGGCCCCGCCTGCCTGCGCCTGCGCGTCGTCCTGACCGAGGCCGAGCTGGCCGCGACCAACCCCGCCATGCGCCTGACGGACGACCTCCACGCCCGCCTGTCCGCCTGGGCCGAGCGCCACTACCGCGACCGCCTGACCCCCGCCGACCTCGCCGACCCGGGCATGATCGACGAGAGCCGGGCGGCACTGGATGACTTGACCGCACTCCTGAATCTCGGGTCAGGCTTCTATCCTTTCCAGCGGACCTGACCGGACGCCGCCGATGCCGCAGAACCCGTTCCTGATCGTCGGCGGCGTGCTCAGCGCCCTCGCGTCCCTGCTGCATCTCGCGGTGATCGTCGGCGGCCCGTCCTGGTACCGCTTCTTCGGAGCCGGCGAAGGCATGGCACGCATGGCCGAGCGGGGCTCGATCTATCCAACCGTGGTCACCATCGGCATCGCCGGCGTCCTGGCGGTCTGGTCGGCCTATGCCTTCGCGGGCGCGGGCCTGATCCCACGCCTGCCTCTGATGCGGACGGCGCTGGTGCTGATCTCGGCGATCTATCTCCTGCGGGGCCTCGTCCTGATCCCGGCCTTCATCGTCAATCCCGGCGGCGTGATGCCCTTCGTGCTGTGGAGCTCGCTGATCGTCCTGGTCTACGGCGTCGCCTATGCGGTCGGGACCTGGATCGCCTGGCCCGGACTTTCGGCGCGATGAGCCTGGCCTACCGGATGGCGGTCGCGCGGATGGGCAAGTCGCTGATCGCCTGATAGCCAAGGGGCATGACAGACGCCGTCGCCATGACCCCCGCCCGCCGCCTGAAGAACATCGTCGGAGGCTCCGCGGGCAATCTGGTCGAGTGGTTCGACTGGTTCGCCTATGCGGCCTTCACCGTCTATTTCGCGCCGGTCTTCTTTCCCGAGGGGTCGTCGACAGCCCAGCTGCTGTCGGTCGCCGCCATCTTCGCCGTCGGCTTCCTGATGCGCCCGGTCGGGGCGTGGGTCATGGGCGTCTACTCCGACCGCAGGGGACGCAAGGCCGGCCTGACCCTGTCGGTCAGCCTGATGTGCGCCGGGTCGCTGATCATCGCCCTAACCCCGGGCTACGCGACGATTGGCGTGGCCGCCCCCGCGCTCCTGCTGCTCGCGCGCATGATGCAGGGCCTCAGCGTCGGCGGCGAATACGGCTCCAGCGCCACCTATCTGTCGGAGATGGCGACGGCCAAGCATCGCGGCTTCTGGTCCAGCTTTCAGTACGTCACCCTGATCTCCGGCCAGCTGCTGGCTCTCGCCCTGCTGATCGTTCTGCAGCGAACGCTGGGAGAGGAGGCGCTGTTGGCATGGGCCTGGCGCGTTCCCTTCTTCGTGGGAGCCGGTCTGGCCGTCGTGGTCTTCTGGCTGCGGCGGGGCCTGGACGAAACCCGCGCCTTCGAGACGCGCGAGGGCCCTAAGTCCAGCGCGCTGGAGCTGATCCTGCGCCACCCGAAGGAGGCGTTGATGGTCATCGGCCTGACCGCCGGGGGCACGCTGGCCTTCTATACCTACACGACCTATCTGCAGAAATTCCTGGTCAACACCTCGGGCTTCACCAAGGCCCAGGCCACCGAAATCAGCGCGGCGGCCCTGCTGATCTTCATGCTGATGCAGCCGGCAGTGGGGGCCCTTTCGGACCACGTGGGACGCAAGCCCGTGATGATCTGTTTCGGGATCCTGGGCGTCTTCTGCACCGTGCCGATCATGTCCAGCCTGGCGGTGACCGATCAGCCCTTCACGGCCTTCCTGCTGGCCCTGTCGGCCCTGGTGATCGTGTCCGGCTACACCGCCATCAACGCGGTGGTGAAGGCTGAGCTGTTTCCGGCGCACATCCGGGCGCTGGGCGTCGCCCTGCCCTATGCGATCGCCAATGCCCTGTTTGGTGGCACGGCGGAATACGTCGCCCTGTGGTTCAAGTTGGACGGGCGCGAGAGCCTGTACTTCTGGTACGTCACGGCCATGATTGGCATCTCGCTGATCACCTATGTGACCATGCGCGATACCAAGGAAAAGAGCCTCATCCGGGAGGATTAGGCTTCAGGCACCGCGGGCGGCGGCTGGATCGGGCCATCCGGATCCCCTGGCAGGGCCGCTTCCGGTTCGCCTTCGGTCCGATAGACGACGCGGCATTCGCCATCGATGGTCGTGTAGCGGCCGTTGGCGGCATCGACGAAAGCGATACGCCCGCCGTCGTTGTATTCAACCTTGCCCGTCGATCGGCCCGAGAAGGTCTCGGTGCCATAGGTCCAACAGGTGATGTCCGCCGGCCGGTCCCCGAACGTGGCCGCGTTCCGGGCCCGTTTCGCATCTGTGCAGGCGGTCGTCGCCGCGATCAGGCCAACGAGAAGGAGGATCCTGGTCATACGCATCATGCCGCGAATCTCCCGCCCTTCTGGGCATAGCACTGGGTGCCGCGCGTCAGCACGCGGTCGTAGGGTTCGATGGCATCGACCGCGATCGTCGACTTGCCCTTCAGCCGTTCGTAGATCGGGCCGAAGTCCTCATAGGTCGCATCGTTGAGGGCCTCGATAGAGGGGATGACAAAATAGACCTGTTGGAAATCGTCGATCCGATAGTCGGTCCGCATGATCCGCTCCAGATCGAAGGCTATGCGGTTGGGCGACGGATCCTCGACGGCGAACACCGTCTCGGTGGCCGAAGACACGATGCCAGCCCCATAGATGCGCAGGCCGTCCGGGTCCTGCATCAGGCCGAACTCGACGGTGTACCAGTACAGACGCGCCAGGTTCTTCAGCATGCCCAGCGACTGCGCCCGCTGCCCGCCCTTGCCGTAGGCCTGCATATAGTCGGCGAAGGTCGGATCGGTCAGCATGGGGACGTGACCGAACACATCGTGGAAGATGTCGGGTTCTTGCAGATAGTCCAGCTGGTCGGGCTTGCGAATGAACTGGCCCGACGGGAAGCGTCGGTTCGCCAGATGGTCGAAAAACACCTCGTCGGGAACGAGTCCGGGCACGCAAACCACGGTCCAGCCGGTCAGGGCTTTCAGCTTGGGGTTCATCAGGGCGAAGTCGGGGATGCCGCCGGTGTTCAGATCCAGCGCGCCGAGCCCTTTCAGGAAAGCCTCCGATGCGCGGCCGGGCAGGATCTCCATCTGGCGGGCGTACAGGGTGTCCCAGGTGCGATGCTCGACCTCGGTATAGGCGCGCCAGTTCTGGGAAATGGTCCAGTCGGCGGCGGCCCCTTCCGGCGGCTCGGTGAAGACGTGTTCGAAATCGGCCATGGCGAACTCCCTTGCCGACTGTCTACGCGCGCCGGTCGGCTTGCTCAATCCACGGGGATCAATGCATGGGCTGGCTTCGAGGGGCCAGTCGGCCCAGAGCATCGACGTTGAACCAGGCGGCGTGGTCGGACGCGGACAGGGGCGAGACGTTGGGATCGTGTTCCAGAACGGTCTCGGCGGCATAGATCAGGAACCCCGCGTCCACGCCGATCGCCAGCACGCGATAGAAAGGCTGGTCGCGCCGGTCCGGGCCCGGCGCATCGGCGGGGCCGGCGTAGGCGAGGTCGACATCGACGACGACGCCGTGGAACTCGGCGTTGCGGTGACGAACGATCTGGCCGAGGGCGAATTTGGCATTGCGGGACTGGGTCATGAGACGTGGATAAGGCCTGGCTTGTGAGCCTTGGCCGTATGGTCCGTTCATCTTCCTGACAGGTGGGCTTGGCGGGGGCGGCCGGGCGGGTCTAGGGTCATGGGGACGGGCGCCCGTCTCGGTTGCGCCCAAACGAAAGTTCGGCCCATGCCGGAACCCGACGGCGCGCCCGCGAGGCGCGACGCGCGGTCCCGGGGTCAGCGCAACCAAAGCGGAGCCGCGCCAGGGCGCGACGGTCCCGCCTACGGCGCGCTCGATCTGGGGACCAATAACTGCCGCCTGCTGATCGCGCGCCCGACGCGCGACGGGTTCCGCGTGGTCGACAGCTTCAGCCGGATCGTCAGGCTGGGCGAGGGCCTGTCGCGCACCGGGCGGCTGGACGACACAGCTATGAACCGGGCCTATGAAGCGCTGGCCCTTTGTGCCGAGCGGGTGGTGCGACGCGGGGTCGATTCAGCGCGGCTGAGCGCCGTCGCGACCCAAGCCTGTCGTCAGGCCGAGAATGGGACCGCGTTCATCGAACGGGTGCGGCTGGGCACCGGTCTGCGGCTGCGGATCATCGACCCGATCGAGGAGGCGCGGCTCTCGGTCGAGGGCTGCCTGAACCTGATCGACCCCAAGGCGGAGGCTGTGCTGGTCATCGATGTCGGCGGAGGATCGACCGAACTGTCGTGGCTTAGGCGGTTGGACGGCGAGATGAAGACGATCGGCTGGATGTCCGCCCCGCTGGGCGTGGTCACCCTGGCGGAACGTCATCCTGAACCGGAGGGCGCCGGCGATGCGTGGTTCGAGGCCATGGTCGCCGACATGGGCGCGGCCCTGGCGGCGGGCGGGTTCGAGGACGCGGAGTTCCGACGGCTGTTCGCCGAGGGGCGCGGCCATCTGGTCGGGACCTCGGGCGCGATCACGTCACTGGCGGGTGTGCATCTGAACCTGAAACGGTACCAGCGCGACCGCGTCGATGGGCTGTGGATGACGCGGGCGGAGTGCGAGGCCGCGGCGGCGCGGCTGAAGGCGCTCGGGCCCAAGGGGCGATCGAGCGAGGCCTGCATCGGGCCGGACCGCGCCGACCTGGTGCTGGCCGGGGCCGCGATCCTGGAGGCCGTTCAGCGGGCCTGGCCCAGCGAACGGGTGCGGGTCGCCGACCGAGGCCTGCGCGAGGGGCTGCTGCTGGAACAGATGCGCGCGGCAAAAGCGCCCGCGAGGCGGAGGCGAGGCCGCGGGCGTGGGCGGCCTCAGGCGGTCGGAGCGGGTGGTCCCGAAACCTGAACCGGCAGGTCGATGTCGCAGATCGAGAAATCCGCGCCGCGCGCGGAACGCGCCGTGTCCGCCAGGGTCCGGAAGGTCCCGGAGGCCGTGTCCAGAACCTGAACCACCGGGCGCTCGTCCTCGGGCAGGTCGGTGGCGACGCGGACGCGGGTCATGATGTCGGGGTCGGAGGGCACCATGCCGTTGTTGGCCGCGTCGCCCGTCTTGATGGCGCGCACGACGTCCAGCCCGGAGACCACGCGGCCCCAGACCGTGTAGCGCTTGTCCAGCGCCGGATAGGGTTGGCGCATCAGGAAGAACTGGCTGTTGGCGCTGTTGGGCGCCTCGTCGCGCGCCATGCCGGCGACGCCAGGGCAGTAGACGCCCCAGCCGTGGACCTTTCCGTCGGCGGTGGTCGGCATCAGGCCGGTGGGCTGGGTCTGGATCGGCAGGCTGTTGAGGAAGCCCAGCATGGAGCCGGCGGGCTCGGCGACCGGGGTGAAGGGCGTCGCGGGGCCCCGGCGGAAGGTGAACTCGCCGACCAGGTCGGGATAGGGGCTCTGGCCCTCGCCGTTGCCCAGGGGGTCGCCGGTCTGGGCCATGAACAAGTCGATGACCCGGTGAAAGACGATGCCGTCGAAGAAGGCCCGGCGGGCCAAGACCCGCATCCGCTCGACATGCAGGGGCGCGGCTTCGGGAGCCATCTCGACCAGGATGCGGCCGCGATTGGTGTCGATGACCAGAAGAGCGTCGGCGGGCACCGTGCGCCAGTCGGAGGCGGCGACCTGAGGCAGGGGCGCGGCCGCTGACTCCTGAGCCAGGCCCGGCCCGGCGATCAGGGCGGCGACGGCGGCGGCGGCGGCGGCGAGGACGCGCATCCGGCTCATGCTCCGGTGACCTCCACGACCGGCTGGGCATCGCAGACGCTGAACTGCCGGCCGCGCGAGGTGCGGAGCTCGGCGATCCGGGCCTGATAGGTCGCGGATCGGGCGTCCAGCACGCGGACCACGGGGCGTTCAGCTTCCGGCAGGGCGGCGGCGGTGCGGACGCGGGTCATGGTGTCGGGGCTGTCGAGAACACGGCCGTCCTCGGCCTCGGGTCCGGCCTTGAGTGACCGAACGACCTCGAGGCCCTCCAGAATGCGGCCGAAGGCGGTGTAGTTGCCGTTAAGCACCGCGTTGTCGCCCATCATGAGGAAGAACTGGCTGTTGGCGCTGTTCGGGTCGCCCGCGCGCGCCATGCCGAGCACGCCGGTGCAGAACAGGCCCGATGCGTCGGTGCGGAAATCGGCGGTGACCATCATCTGGGCGTCCGGCTGGGTCTGGACCGGGAGCGAGCCCACCAGGCCGGACACCGCATTGGGCATTCCGCCCTCGATGGCCGCGAAGCCGGCGTCGCGGCCGCGCCGGAAGGTGAACTCGGCGGCGAGGTCCGGCAGCTCGGACCCACCCTGTCCCGTGCCCAGCGGATCGCCCGTCTGGGCCATGAAGCCGGTCAGGACGCGGTGAAACTTGTGGCCGTCGTAGAAGCCCTGATCCGCCAGGGTGCGGATGCGCTCGGCGTGGCGCGGGGCCGCCCGGGGCTCCAGTTCGACCAGGATGCGACCCTTGGAACTGTCGATGACCAGCAGGTTCTCGGGCGCGACCGTGCGCCAGTCGCCGGCGGCAGGGGCCGCTGTCTGGGCGAACGATGTCGCGGGCGAGACGGTCAGGGCGGCGAGGAGAGCGACGAGAACAGGCTTCAAGGCGGGTATCCGATATCAGGAATGGACGCGGGCGCGCACGGCGGCGGCGACGGCGGGGCTGACGAAACTGTCGATGGAGCCGTTCAAGCGGGCGATCTCCTTGACCAGCCGCGAGGCGATCGCCTGATGGCGCGGGTCGGCCATCAGAAAGACGGTCTCGATGTCGTCATTGAGGCGCTGGTTCATCGCCGTCATTTGGAACTCGTATTCGAAGTCCGCGACGGCGCGCAGGCCGCGCACGATGACATTGGCGTTCAGATGCTCGGCGAAATGCATCAGCAGGGTCGAGAACGGCAGGACCTCGATGTCGGCCCCCAGCACCGCGACCTCGGCCCGGACCATCTCGACGCGCTCCGCCGTGGTGAACAGCGGGCCCTTGTCGTCGTTCTGGGCCACGCCGATGACCAGCCGATCGACCAGCTTCACCGCCCGGCCGATGATGTCCATATGGCCGTTCGTCACCGGATCGAAGGTGCCGGGGTAGAGCCCGATGCGCATGCGATTCCTCCCCGCGTCCGGCCTGATTAGCAGCCGGCGGTGGAGGCGTCTCCCCTAGCCTTCGCGGTGGGCGGCGACCTTGGCTTCGAGCGTTTCGGACAGCACGCGGCCAGTGGGGTGGTCGTCGGTCTGGATCTGGTCGCGAACGACGGCGCGGATGGCGTCGATATGGGCGTCGATGAGAACCATCGGGGCGTCCATGCGCCTGACCGGATCGTCCATCAGCTTGCACAGCGATCCAGCCAGCCGCGTGACCAGCGGATACTGATAGGTGGTGCCCAGGCCCTTCAGGTCATGAGCGCGAAAATAGAGCCCCTCGGCGGTCTGGGGCGTATAGCCCTCGGCCCGGATCTTCGCCTGGGCGGCGTCCAGCTTGGTGATCTCGTCCTGCAGCCACTGCCCGAACTGACCGGACATCGCCTTCAGGGCCTCCTCGGCCTTGGCGATGGCATCGGCATTGATGCCGCCGAACCCGCCGCCGACCTTGGCGCGCAGGACATTGGGCGGGCGGATGACTTGAGCCGGGTTGCTCACAGCATGCTCCTTGGACGTTCGCTTTCATGATGCACGAAGGGCCTTAAGAAGCCGTGACTTCAACAAGCTAGGCCATGAACTGCTCGGCCAGGACGCGCTCTTCGAACGATCGACCGGCGTCGAACAGCATCGTCAGGGCCACGTCCCGGCGCTCCTTGACCGCGACCCGGACGACCCGCCGGATCTCAAGACCGTCGGCCACGGCGCTGACCGGGCGCTTGTCGGCTTCCAGGACCTCGAACTCGACCTTGGCGCGGTGGGACAGCATGGCTCCGCGCCAGCGGCGGGGGCGAAAGGCGCTGATGGGCGTCAAGGCCAGCATCCGCGCGTCGAGCGGGATGATCGGCCCGTGCGCCGACAGGTTGTAGGCCGTCGACCCTGCCGGGGTCGCCACCATGCAGCCGTCGCAGGTGAGTTCCTCCAGCCGCACCTTGCCGTCGATGCTGATCCGCAACTTGGCCGACTGGCGGGTCTGGCGCAGCAGGGAGACTTCGTTGATGGCCAGTCCGGAATGGGCCGCGCCGCTCTCTGTCCAGGCGTCCATCTGCAGCGGATGGATGACCGCGCGACCGGCGGCGGCGACCCGTTCGGGCAGGCCCTCCTCCTGATAGTCGTTCATCAGAAAGCCGACCGAGCCGCGGTTCATCCCGTAGACCGGCGTGCGTCGGCCCATGTTGGCGTGCAGGGTCTCCAGCATGAAACCGTCGCCGCCCAGGGCAACGATCACCTCGGCGTCGGCCTCCGGCACGGAGCCGTAGAGGGCGATCAGCCGGTCGCGCGCGGCCACGGCCTCGGGCCGGTCGCTGGCGCAGATGGCGATACGGGGAGAAGGCGGGAGCGGGTTCACGACGGCGAGGTGGCCCGAGCCCGCCGGCGAAGTCAAACGATGCCCGCCGACCTCGTCGGTTCGGGAGGCGTCAGTCCCCCAGATGCCCCATCAGAGCCCGGAACTCTCGCGCCGCGGCCGAGGGCGGCAACGACATGCGGCCCTGCATGCCGGTGTCGGCGTCACCGGGCCAGCCGTCGGACAAAAGGCGGATCTCGTCGAGAATGGCGGGGAAGACCGCGCGATCGATGCCGACCGAGGCGCACAGCAGAAACAGGGCGTCCGAGCCGGGACGCAGGATCGCCGCGCGAACCTGGGTCAGAGTGAAGCCGGAAAGGGCGGCGATGCCGTGTTCGAACAGGCTGAGACGCTTTTCACGCACGGCCCGGATCAGGAAACCGGCGCGGAGCTGGCCTCCCGCCTGCAGCTTGGCAACCAGACGTCGTTCCATCTCGTCGCGCTCGACGACGCTGGCGGCCTCCTCGATGCCCTTTGGCTCGGCCTTCTGGGGCTCCACGCGCCGGGTCGCCGCGTCGATCGCTGAGGCCAGTTTGGATTCGTCGACGCGAAACCGCTCGCCAATGGCCTCTCGCAGGGCCTGGCCGACATACTGATAGAGCTGGGTCGCCAGAGTGTCGTTGAGCCGAGGGTGGCGCGTCAGAGGCGCCCGCAGCGCGGCGATGCGGCGAGAGTGATCGATCAGCCGCTCCAGCGCGGATTCTGAAACCTCGGCCGTGCGGTTGCCGGCCAGGGCCGTCAGGGTCGTGGGGTCGCCCTTGTCAATGATGGCATCGGCGATCTGGCTGGAGATGTGGGGTCGCCGGGCGACTTCGATCTGGTGTTCGAGCGTGGCCTCGACTAGCACGCGCAGCAGATCCTGATCCTTCAGCAACAGACTGTTGGCGATGACCGGCCGCGCGATCTCGATCTCGTCCAGGGCCAGCATGGCGACCAGGGCGGGCGGGGCCCATTCGGCCTTGGCCAGGCTTTCGGACAGCGCCTTACGGATATCCCGTTCCGCCTGGCGCGCCAGGATCATGAAGATGTCGCCGAGCAACGGCGAGGCCTCGGCCCCCGGCGGGGTCGCGTCGCAAAGAGCGGTGATCCCGAGCAGGAGACGCCGGCGATCCTCGGTCGACTTGGACCGCGCAAGGTCCAGCAAGCGCGCGGCGGACGACGCCAGGCCGGGTTCTTCGGCGCGATAGGTCTGCATCTGCACGACAGCGGTCACAGGGCGGCTCCGGTCGGAGAGGGTCTGAACACGGTCCAGCTTGGCCTTGGGTCGTGAAAACTCGGTTAACGAAGCCTGAATCCCACGGCGTTCTTGACCCCACCGCAGGTTGGCGCGACGGTCGCCGACCCCGCGAAACTCTTTCAGGATGCGCCCATGGCCGACGGCTCGACCCCCTCGCTGAAATCGCGCGTCTCGGCCGAGGAATGGCAGGCGCGGGTGGATCTGGCGGCGTTGTACCGGCTGGTCGCTCTGCACGGCTGGGATGACATGATCTTCACCCACATCTCGGCCCGCGTGCCGGGGCCCGAGCATCACTTCCTAATCAACCCCTACGGCTACTACTTCGAGGAGATCACCGCCTCGTCGCTGGTGAAGGTCGATCTGGACGGCAAGATCGTCCAGGAGACCCAGAGCTTCATCAATCCGGCCGGCTTCACCATCCACTCGGCCATCCACGCCGCGCGCGAGGACGCCCATTACGTCATCCACCTGCACACTGTGGCGGGCGTGGGCGTGGCGGCGCAAAAGGAGGGGCTGCTGCCGATCGGTCAGAACGCCTGCCTGCTGCAGCATCAGGTCGCCTATCACGGCTATGAGGGGCTGGCGCTGAACCACGAGGAGCGCGAGCGGCTGGTCGCGGACCTGGGCGACAAGCCACTGATGCTCCTTCGCAACCACGGCACCCTGGCGGTCGGCCAGACGGCGGCGGCGGCCTGGGTCGGGATGTTCTTCCTGGAGCGGGCCTGCGCCCAGCAGGTGGCGGCCCTGTCCGGCGGACGAGAGCATGTTCTGATGGCGCCCGACGCGGCCCAGGCCGAGACCAAGGAACAGGGCAAGGGCATCGGCTTCATCTCCGGTCTGGCCTGGCCGGGCGCGCTTAGGCTGCTGGATCGGAAATCGCCGGGCTACGACGCCTGATGCGTCTGGCCGTCATCGCGGGCATGATGCTCGCGGCGGCGGCCTCGTCGGCCGAGGCCAGCGCCTGGGCCCAAAAGAAGGGACAGGGTCAGGTCATCGCCAAGGCCGAGGCGATGCGGGCGACCCGCGGTTACGACTCGACCGGCACGGCCCGACCCCTGCCCGCTCCGCGCGAGGATTTAGCGACGGGCATGCTCGCCGAATACGGCCTTACCGACCGGCTGACGCTTCAGCTCAAGGGCGACTGGCAGTCGGGCGAGGACGCCTTCGTCGACTATTCCGGCCGGGGTCCGGTCGAGGTCGGGGTGACCTGGCAGGCATGGCGGGACGATCACGGCGCCGTCAGCCTGTATGCCGGCTACGCGGTCGCGGGCGAAGGTCGCAACGCTGGCTATGCCGCGCCAGGCGTCGGCGAGCAGGACTGGGAGGTGCGGGTCTCGGCCGGGCGGGGCTTTGGCGCGCCCGCCGCCGTCGCGGGCCGCTGGGGCGCGGACCGGATGTTCGTCGAGATTCAGGCGGCGCGGCGGATGCGCGACGGCCTACCGGACGAGGTGCGGGCCGACCTGACCCTGGGGGCCCATTTCGGTGAGGACTGGATGATGCTGGCCCAGGCCTTTGGTGGCGTGACGGACGACGATGGGGCAAGATGGCTGTCAGCCGAGACGTCGGTCGTCCGGCACCTGGGTCGCTGGAGCCTGCAGGCGGGCTGGCGGCGAACCGTCGCAGGGCGGGAGACGCCGCTGGCCGAAGGCCCTATCCTGGCCGTGTGGCGTCGGTTCTAGCCAAGTTGCATCGACCCGCGACGGAAACGGGAACGGTCAACGTTACAAACTGTTTAGGTTGCCTGACGCGGCGGAAACGTTATGGCCAACTGCCCTTCAGACTTCGAGAATTACCAGCGTGATCAAACGACACTTCTTCCTCGTCGCCGCTGCGGTCGTGCTCGGTCTGATGATCGTGGCCGCCGTGCTGCGCGTCGCGTTCGCCGAAGATGAGGGCGGTGGCGGCCCGGGCGGTCCGGGCGGACCCGGCGGCGGACGCGGCCAGGCGGTGTCCGAGGCCGTCGTGGCTCTGCGTCCGTTCAGCGACCAGATCGACGTTCTGGGCGTCGCGCGGGGCCGGCGGTCGGTCAACATCACCTCGGCGACGTCGGAGCTGGTGACCGCGGTCCTGTTCCAGGACGGTCAGAGGGTCGGGGCCGGCGCGCCGCTCGTTCGCCTTCAGGCGGGCGAAGAAGAAGCCTCTATCATCCAGGCCCGCGCCAACCTGGCCCAGGCCCAGCGCGAGTACGAACGGTTCAGCACCCTGGCCGAACGCGGCGTCGCGCCGCGTGTCTCGGTTGAGGACGCCTTGACCGCCGTCGAAACCGCCCGCGCCACCCTGACCGCCGCCCAGGCGCGCCAGGGCGACCGCGTCATCCGCGCGCCGTTCGCAGGCGTGCTGGGCCTCTCGACCGTGACGGCTGGCACCCTGATCAGCCCCGGTGCCGTCATCACGACCCTGGACGACGTCAGCGTGATCCGCGTCGATTTCCCGGTGCCGGAGCGTTACCTTAGCGTGCTGCGCGAAGGCCTGCCGATCACCGCCACCGCCGACGCCTATGGCGACGACAGCTTCGCGGGTCGGATCGCCCTTATCGACACGCGCATCAATGAAACGACCCGCGCCGTGACCGCGCGGGCTGAGTTCCCCAATCCCGGCGGTCGCATCCGGCCCGGCATGCTGATGCGCGTCGGCATCCAGGAGGGTCAGCGCCAGAGCCCGGCGGTGCCGGAGTCCGCGGTCCAGTATGAAGGCGAAGGGGCCTTCGTCTATCGGATCGCCCCCGGCGAGAACGGCTCGACGGCCCAGCGGGTCGAGGTCCAGCCAGGCGCGGTCGAGGGCGGTTTCGTCGAGATCGTCTCTGGCCTCAGCGCCAATGACCGCGTAGTCGGATCGGGCCTGAACCGCATCCAGCCGAATGCCCCGATCCGCGTCGCGGGCGCCGGTGGAGAAGGTGGCCGGGGCACTGCGACCCGGTCGGCCGCACCTGCAGCCCAGGGATCAGCCCGATGATGCTTTCCGACGTCTCGGTCAGGAGGCCGGTGTTCGCGGCGGTCGCGGCCATCGTGCTTTGCGTCATCGGCGCGGCCTCGTTCTTCTTCCTGCCCGTGCGAGAACTTCCGGACGTCGATCCGCCGGTCGTGTCGGTCTCGACCAGCTATCCGGGGGCTTCGGCAGAGGTCATCGAGAACCAGATCACCGAGCCGATCGAGCAGCAGGTCGCCGGCATCCAGGGCATCGAGCGCATCAACTCGACCAGCCGTGACGGCCGGTCGAACGTCACCATCGAGTTCGCCCTGGACCGCGACATCGACGTGGCCGCGTCGGACGTGCGCGACCGGGTCAGCCGGGTGCAGGGCGCCCTGCCCGACCAGGCCAATCCGCCCGAGGTGGCCAAGGCCGACTCGGACTCCCAGCCGATCATGATCCTGTTCCTGCGCTCGTCCTCGATGGACCGGCTGGAGCTGACCGACTACGCCGACCGCTATCTGCTGGACCGCCTGGCCACCGTGCCCGGCGTGGCTCAGGTGCAGATCTACGGCGAGCAGCGCTATGCCATGCGCATCTGGCTGGACCCCGACGCCATGGCGGCGCGGGGCCTGACGGTGACCCAGGTCGAAGCCGCCCTGACTCGCCAGAACGTCGAACTGCCGGCCGGTTCGCTGGAGTCGACGGACAAGGATTATACGATCCGCGTCGACCGCACCTATGCCCGCGCCGAGGACTTCGCCCAGTTGCCGATCAGCGCGACAGGCAACGCGTCCCAGACATCGGCCGGGGCCTCGGGCGCCGTGTCCACCGGGGCCCAGCCGACGGGATCGGGCGCATCCGGTGCCCTGCAGGGCCGTCCTGTCTATGTCACTCGCCTGGGCGACATCGCCCGCGTCGAAGAGGCCCCCGAGGAAACCCGTCGCCTGTTCCGCGGCAACGGGCTGGATCAGATCGGTCTGGCCGTGACCCGCCAGGCCCAGGCCAACGATCTGGAAATCTCCAAGGGCGTCACGGCCCTGGCCGAGGAGATCCAGTCCAGCCTGCCGCCGGGCACCGAACTGGTCGTCGGATCCGACAACTCGGTCTTCACCAAACACGCCATCGAGGAAGTCTGGATCACCATCGGCATTTCGATGGTGCTGGTGGCGCTGGTCAACTTCATCTTCCTGGGCAGCCTGCGCGCGGCGATCATTCCGTCGATCGTGGCCCCGATCTGCCTCTTGGCCACCTTCATCGTGTTGGCCCCGCTGGGCTTTTCGCTGAACCTGCTGACGCTGCTGGCCCTGGTGCTGGCCATCGGCCTGGTGGTGGACGACGCCATCGTGGTGACCGAGAACATCCAGCGCCGTCTGGATCACGGCGAGCCGCCGCTGGTCGCCGCCGAGCGGGGCACGCGCCAGGTGTTCTTCGCCGTGGTCGCCACGACGGTGGTCCTGTTGTCGGTGTTCGCGCCGCTGATGTTCCTGCCCGGCTACGTCGGCCGGCTGTTCGTCGAACTGGCGGCGGCCATCGCGGCCTCGATCGCCTTCTCGGCCTTCCTGGCGCTCAGCCTGTCGCCCATGCTGGCGTCCAAGCTGCTGAAGCCCGCCTCAGGCTCCGGCTGGGTCGCTCGTCGCGTCGACTCGGCCATGGACAAGCTGAAGAACTCCTACGCCAACTCGCTGGATATGCTGGTGGGCCGGCGGATCGCCGTGATCGGCGTGTCCGCTCTCGTTCTGCTGGTCGGCGGCGGGGCGGGGCTGATGTTCCTCAACCTGCCAAGCGAGCTGGTGCCGCCCGAGGACCGTGGTCGCGTCACCGTCCGGGTTCAGGGGCCGGAGGGCGCCGGCTTCGACTACACCCGAGAGATCATGCTGGGCCTGGAACCCATCCTGGCCGAATACCGCGAGGCAGGCGAGGTCGAGAGCTTCTTGGTCTCCGCACCCGGGTTCGGCGGCGGCAGCTTCAACTCCGGCAATGCCGTCATGGTGCTGAAGGACTGGTCCGAGCGCACGCGGTCGGCCGACGAAATCTCTCAGGAGATCAACGGCAAGCTGCGCGGCCAGGTCGATGCCCAGGTCAATGCCTCGACGCCCGGTGCCTTCCAGCGCGGCGGCGGGGGTGGTGGCGGTAACTCCATCGACCTGGTCGTGACGGGGTCGGACTACAACGAGATATTCCAGTGGCTGCAGCCCATCCTGGCGGCGTCACAGGAGAACCCCGGCTTCTCGCGCCCGCGCCTGAACTATGAGCCCAACTCGCCGCGTCTGCTGGTCGAGGTCGATCCTCAACGGGCCGCGGCTCTGGGGGTCTCCTCTCAGGAGATCGGCCGGACGCTGGAGACGATGTTCGGCTCTCGCCGGGCCACGACCTATCTGCGCGGTGGTCAGGAATACGACGTCATCCTGCAGACCGAGCGCGAGGACCGGTCTTCCCTGGCCGATCTGAACACTCTGTACGTCGGCACGGGCGGCGGGGCTCTGGTGCCGCTGTCGTCGGTCGTCTCGACCGAAACGACGGGCGCGACGCCGGATCGCCGCCGGCTGGATCGCCAGCGGGCCATCACCCTGCAAGCCGATCTGAATCCCGGCACCACCATCGCCGACGCGGTCGCCTTCATGGAGGAGCAGGTCGCGCAGCAACCTCAGGGCATCGTCAACATCCAGTATGGCGGCGCGGCGCGCGATCAGCAGGAGGCGGGCGGCGCGGTGCTGGCGGCCTTCGGTCTGGCGCTGCTGCTCGTGTTCCTGGTGCTGGCGGCGCAGTTCGAGAGCTGGATCACCCCGGCGGTTATCATGCTGACGGTGCCGCTCG
Source organism: Caulobacteraceae bacterium (assembly GCA_947475735.1). Taxonomy (GTDB): domain Bacteria; phylum Pseudomonadota; class Alphaproteobacteria; order Caulobacterales; family Caulobacteraceae; genus Brevundimonas. The sequence goes on along the minus strand of CANJLQ010000014.1, from coordinate 72,483 downwards.
CCGCGGCCGGCGGTCTGTTCGGCCTGCTGATGGCGGGGTCTAGCCTGAACATCTATTCCCAGATCGGCCTGATCATCCTGATCGGGGTCGCGGCCAAGAACGGCATCCTGATCGTGGAGTTCGCCAACCAGCTGCGTGACCAGGGCCGCTCCATCAAGGAAGCCATCGTCGAAAGCTCCAGCCTGCGTCTGCGCCCGATCATAATGACCTCCATCGCCACGGCCTTCGGGGCCCTGCCCCTGATGCTGTGGCAGGGGGCGGGGGCAGGCAGCCGCCAGACCATCGGCGTGGTGATTTTCACCGGAGCCATGTTCGCGACCCTGCTGACCCTGTTCGTCGTTCCGGTGATCTATGGGGCCCTGGCCCGCTTCACCCGCTCGCCCGAATACACGGCGCGCAAGATCGAAGAGTGGGAAGCCCAAGAGCAGACGGCCAACGACGCCCAGCCCATCGCGGCGGAGTGATGGAGTCGGACGCGTTCCTTCTCTCCTTGCGGGAGAAGGAAACTTACGCCGCGTTTGCCGCCACGAGGCGGACCGGCCCCTCGGCCGGCTTGTCGAGGCGTTCCATCAGATAGGCGACGTCGTCGCGCGGGGCGTTCGGGCGCTGGGTCAGGAAGCGTTCCAGCATGCGCTCGCGGAAGGCCTCGCCCGAGGTGTCGGCCCCTTCCTGCGACAGCTGACGCCAGGTGTCGACACCGGCGCGGAAGGCCTGAAACAGCCGGGGCGGCAGACCAGCGCGATCATAGATGGCCCGCAAGCCCAGCGGACCGGCGTCGTGCACCATGAGCCAGGCGCGGTGGTGGGGCGTCGAGGACAGCTCGGCGACCCCATGCTCGAACAGCGCCATCTTGCCGCGCGCGAGCGCCCGCAGAAGCAGCGAGGCCGTCAGGACTTTGCGCGCATTCAGCTGGGCGACGAAGGTGGGCAGGTCAGCGTCGCCAGGGGCCTGGTCGATCAGGTCGAGGGTCGCACGCTCGCGGGCATAGGTCGACAGGCGGATAGCGGTTTCGGGCGCGATGGCGTGGCGGCTGACCAGGTGGTCGCGCACAGCCTCGGACGCCAGGGCGACCAGGCGTTCGGTGATGTCCAGCGGCAGGACCTGGCGATAAGCCAGGGCGGCCACGACCTCGGGCGACGACCCGAAACGATCGACGGCCCGGCCAAGCGCGCGTTCGGACATGTCGGCGTTGTCGTTCGACGCCAGGGTCCGGACGGCGGGTTCGGTGCCCTCGGCCGCGATCACATCGGCGACGTCGCGGGAGACGCGGGGGCGGGCCGCGACGGCGACCTGACGCGCGGCGGATCCGGCGCGGACGATCTCGATCAGGTCCTCGTCGGCGAAGACGGGGGACGAGCCGATGATCGGGAGGGCGATGGAATCGACGTCCATCGCCAGTTTCCGCGCCACGTCGTGGGGCAGGAGGTCGGAGCTCTTCAGCGTCACGGCCAAGGCGCGGCGAACCAGTTCGGCGGCGTCCTCAGCGAGCAGTCGCATGATCTTGTGCGCGGCCTGGCGGTCCTCGTCGGTCAGGTCGATGCGGTCCATGCTGCGGCACAGCTTGTGCGCGGCGGCGGCCCGGTCGTCGTCGTCGGACGCCTTGATCAGGCGGCGAATGTCGAACTCGGTCAGGCGGGCGCGGTGAGCGGTCATGGTGGGACGGAGCATCTCCTGAGTCGGGCCGGAGCGTGAGCCGTCAGGCTTAACGCCCGGTTTACCAAGCGCCGTCGGACGACGATTTTGGCTCGGGTCCGAAGGCGCCGCCGAAGCCACCAGACTTGCCGTCGCCGTCCTGGCCGAGCAGCAAGGACAGCAGGCTCTGATCCTGCTTCAGTCGGTCCATCCGGGCGGCGATGGCCATCTCCCGCTCGTCCAGCAGGGGGGCGGTGGTGGATGGCTCGACGACAGGCGCGGCACCGCCCGCCGTGCTCTGCAGATTGGCATGGACCTCGGCCACCGTCGCCGGGCGGCCGTTGCGGTAAAAGATCGAGCGGTTCGCCGAGGCGGCTTCGGGGAACATGGCGACGGCGCTGGCGCCCGGCCGGGTCGCCATGGCCTCCATGATGCGCGCGGCCCCCGCCGGGCCGAGGAAATGGGCGGCATACAGGTCGCCCGCACCGGGGTCGCGACCCGTGCGTCCGCGCAGATAGGCGGCGTTCTGAGCCGTCAGCTCGCCGGCCATGAGCGACGCGGCCTGGGGATCGAAGCGCAGATCCAGCACGACGTTTCGCGCCGAGCCCTCGACCCGCCAGCGGCCGTCGGTGCCCCGGTGGATCAGGTCGGCGTACTGGCCATAGCCGTGCTTGGCCCCGTGCTGTTTCACCGTCGCCAGCCAGGTCTGGTCGATAAACTGGAACAGGCCGGAAGCGGAGGATGTCGGGGCGCGGGCGTTTGGGTTGAAGGCGCTCTCGCGGCGAGCGGTCTTCATCAAGAAGTCGAAATCGACGCCGGTCGAGTGGGACGCGCGACGGATCGCGGCCTCTACACCTCCGGATGCGGGAATCGCCCTGACCGTCATGGGCCAGAGGCTGCGAGAACGTGGTTAAGCGAGCGTTAATGTCCGTTAACGGCGGCTGGACCGTTCGCCGCAATCCCGCCACGAGGCGAGCGCGTCATTCCCGTCAAGGGCGCTGGGGAGGGCCTGAAGAGAGGGAGTGACGGCCATGATGATGCTAGCGGCGGGCGGGCCCCGGTTGACCCACCCCATGGACTATGGCGAGCGCAAGCGCCCGGTGTCGCGCGCGACATGGATCGCGGTGGGCGTGGTGGCCCTGGCTCATGTCGGGCTGGGAGCGGCGCTCTACTCTCAGCGGTTCGAGCTGGCTCCGGTCGCGGAGACGCCGGACGCGCCGACGTTCGACGTGATCACCCTGACGCCTCGCCCCCGGCCGCCAGAACCCAGCGTGACGCCTCCGGCCCCCAATCCGCGCCTGAACGACACGCCGCGACCGACCCCGTCGACAGACACGATCACCGCCGTGGTCAACGATGCGGCGGTCAGAAACACAGGCCCGATCCTGAACCTGACGACCGAGGTCTTGCCCGATCCCGCGACCGGCACGGCGGGCGATCCGGTCGGTGAGACCCCGCGCGGGCCGTCGGTGATCACCTCGCCCCAGTGGATCAGTCGGCCCAGCGGCGATCAGCTGGCGAGGGCCTATCCCGACCGGGCGATCGATCGGGAGGTCGAGGGCACAGCGAGCCTGAGCTGCACCGTTAATGCCAATGGCACGGTCTCGGCTTGTGGCGTGGTGTCGGAGACGCCGGGAGGATACGGCTTCGGTCGGGCGGCCCAAGGGCTGAGCCGCTACTTCCGGATGAGCCCTCAGACCGTCGACGGACAAGCGGTCGATGGGGCGCGAGTGACCATCGCCCTGCGGTTCAATCTTCCGGACGAGTGAACCTGAGCGGGTCGAGGGCGGCGGCATGGGCTCCGCGCGGCCGTCCCTCGATCCCGTTGGCGACCATGCGGGCGACCAGCGGGGCCATCAGCCAGCCGTTGCGGCGGGGGGCGAGGGCAAGGTGAACGCCCTCCCCCGCCGGCCCGGCCAGAGGCAGGCCGTCGGGCGTCGCGCCCCTGACGGCGGCGCGCCAGTTCACCGGCGCGTCGATGGAGTGGCCAAGCAAGGTCGCTGCCATCGCGATCAGGCGGGCGGAGGCGGCAGGGTCGACCTCGGCCGGTGCCTGTCCTTCGACCATCGTCGCGCCGATCAGCGTCCCCTGCCCGGCGGGAACGACGTAGCCGTCAGATCCTCGCAGGACGCGGTCGGTCAGGGGGCGAGCGACGAAACCGATCTGGCCGGCGATGGGGCGCACGACTGAGGCTACGCTGGCGGCGGGCGGGGGAAGGCTCAGCAGCGGCGCGGTCGCGCCAGTGGCGAGGACGAATGTTCGACAGCGCGCTCGGCCCGCGGTCGTGTGGACGAGCCACCCGTCGGCAACCTGTTCGACGGCGGTCGCGGAGGCGGGAGACGGCCGGTCACCGAGGCGGTCGCGGAGACGAACCAGTGCCTCGGCCGGGTCGATGCGGATGTCGTCGGGCGCGGAGACGCCTTCGCTGGACAGGTCAGCCCGGAAGCCGAGGGCACGCAGGCGGTCGGTGATGCCCTCGCGATCGGGGCCTCGCCACTGGGCGGGCGTGCTGTCGAGGCTCAGGCCGCGCGCCGCCGCGACGTCGGGCCACAGGGCGGCGGCGTCACGCAGCAAAGCGGCGCGGGCGGCATCGGCGCCGTCCAGCAGGCTCTCGAAGGCGGGGGCGATCATTCCGGCGGCGACGGCCGAGGCGTTCGGATCGCCCGGGTCGATGACGCGAACGTCGGCGCCGCGCGCAGCAAGCTCCGTCGCGACGGCTAGGCCCAGCACGCCCGCGCCGAGGATGACAATATCGCAAGAGAGCTCGGCCACGGCCGGTCCTTCGACCGGGTGGACGGGCTTTGCAAGCCGGGAAGGCGTCTACTCCGCCGCCAGCACCGTGGGTTCGCAGCGTACGGCGGCGAGGCGGCCGGTGAGGGCGGCATGCTGGGACCACAGGCGCTCGGGCAGACGGTCGCCAAACTGGGCGTAGAAGTCGGGGATCAGAGCAGCCTCCTCGGACCAGACGTCGGCGTCTACCTCGAGCAGGGTCGAGAGCTGGGCGGCGGTCAGGTCGAGGCCGTCGAGGTCCAGGGCCTCGCGCGTCGGGACGCGACCGACGGGGGTGTCGAGAGCCTCGGCCTCGCCGTCGATGCGTTCGGCGATCCACTTCAGAACCCGCGCGTTCTCGCCGAAGCCCGGCCAGACGAACCGACCTTGGTCATCCTTCCTGAACCAGTTGACGAAGAAGATGCGGGGCAGATCGGCGGCATCGGCCTGATCGCCGAGCGCCAGCCAGTGGGCGAAATAGTCCCCCATGTTGTAGCCGCAGAACGGCAGCATGGCGAAGGGATCGCGGCGCAGTTCGCCGATGGCGTTCTCGGCCGCCGCCGTGCCCTCGGACGCCACGGTCGAGCCCATGAAGACGCCGTGTTCCCAGTCGAAGGCCTCAGTCACGAGAGGCACAGCCGAGGCGCGGCGACCGCCGAACAGGATGGCGTCGATCGGCACGCCCTTGGGGTCTTCCCACTCCGGCGCGATGGTCGGGCACTGGCCGGCGGGGGCGGCGAAGCGGGCATTCGGGTGGGCGGCGGGCTCGCCCGAGGCCGGGTCGTGCGACTGACCCTTCCAGTTGGTCAGGCCTTCGGGAGGCGTCTTGCTCAGACCCTCCCACCAGACGTCGCCGTCGGCGGTCAGGGCGGTGTTGGTGAAGACGGTGTTGCGGCTGAGGGTCTCCAGCGCGTTCTGGTTGGTGTTCCGGCTCGTGCCCGGCGCCACGCCGAAGAAGCCCGCCTCGGGGTTCACGGCGTACAGGCGGCCGTCGTCGCCGAAGCGCATCCAGGCGATGTCGTCGCCGACCGTCTCGGCTTTCCAGCCCGGCAGGCTGGGCTGGAGCATGGCCAGGTTGGTCTTTCCGCAGGCTGAGGGGAAGGCGGCGGCCATGTATTTCACCCGGCCCTGAGGGCTGGTGAGTTTCAGGATCAGCATATGCTCGGCCAGCCAGCCCTCGTCACGGGCCATGACCGAGGCGATCCTCAACGCGTAGCATTTCTTACCCAGCAGGGCGTTGCCGCCATAGCCGGAGCCATAGGACCAGATCTCGCGCGTCTCGGGGAAGTGGACGATCCACTTCTCCTCGTTGCACGGCCAGGCCACGTCGGCCTGCCCCTCGGCCAAGGGCGCGCCCAGGGTGTGAACGCAAGGGACGAAGACACCGTCATCGCCCAACGCTTCCAGCGCCGCCGACCCCATCCGGGTCATGATGCCCATGGAGACGGCGACGTAGCCGCTGTCGGTGATCTCGACGCCCAGCGCGCTGATCGTCGATCCGATCGGGCCCATGGAGAAGGGCACGACATACATCGTCCGGCCCGCCATGCAGCCGTCGAACAGCCCGCCCAGCCGCTCGCGCATCTCGATGGGATCGGCCCAGTTGTTGGTCGGGCCGGCGTCGATCTCGTCCTCGGAGCAGATGAAGGTGCGGCTCTCGACGCGGGCGACGTCCTTCGGGTCGGAGGCGGCGTAGTAGCTGCCGGGACGCTTGTCGGCGTCGAGCGCCCGCAGCGTGCCTTTGTCGATCAGGTCGGCGACGATGGCGGCCTTCTCGACTTCTGAGCCATCGCACCAGTGGACCCGCGCAGGTTTGGTGAGGGCCGCGATCTGCTCGACCCAGGCGATCAGCCCGGCGTGACGGGTCGGCGCGGGCTTGAGGCCCGGTACGATGGAGTTGGATTGCACGCACTCGCTCCTGAACGTCCCGCCCGGCCGATCTGACGCCCGCCGTGGCAATCTTCCTGAATTGTAACAGCGCCTCACGGCCTGTTTCAGGCGCAATGACACCCCGGCCGCCCCGACGTCAACCGACGCAAGATTTGACCTCAGGGAAGCGATCGCCCCGGACCGAGACAGCGGAATCCAGTCGCACACAGGTGGAAGGCGCTGTATCCCGGACCCGTGCAGACCCTCGATCCTATCCAGACGGGTGCCCCGCCCGGTGCCTTGGCCTCGCCCGCCGTGGCGCGGAACACCGAGGCGATACTCGACGTCCTGCGCGCCCATCTGCCTGCGGCGGGCCGGGTGCTCGAGATCGCCTCGGGCTCGGGCGAGCATGCCGTCGCCTTCGCCCGTGCCCTGCCCCGCACGACCTGGACCCCCAGCGACCCGTCGGCCGAGGCGCGGGCCAGCATCGCCGCATGGTCGGCCGAGGCGGCGCTGTCGAACCTGAACCGGCCGCTGGCGCTGGACGCCGCTGATCCGGACGGCTGGCCGCCGCTGGACGTACAGGCCATCGTCTGCATCAACATGATCCACATCAGCCCCTGGGCAGCGACCGAAGGCCTGATGGTCGGAGCCGGGCGCACGCTTCCAGATCCCGGCGGCCTGCTGGCGCTGTATGGACCCTTCCGCGAGGCGGACGTGCCGCTGGCCTCCTCCAACGCCGCCTTCGACGACAGCCTGAAGAGCCGCGATCCGGCTTGGGGCCTGCGCGACCGGGACGCGGTGGTGGCCTGCGCCCGGGCGAACGGGCTGCATCTGACCCGGCGGGTCGATATGCCGGCCAACAATCTGATGCTTCTGTTCCGCCGCGTGACCTGATCCGGAGATCGACCATGAAAGCCTTGATCCTTGCTCTTGCTCTCGCCTCGGCGGCGCCGGCTGCCCTGGCGCAGACCGCGCCAGCCCTACCGCCCGCGCCTGCCCCGGCCTACGGCGCACCTGTGTCGTTGGAGACGGCCCAGGCTCTGATTGACGCGGCGCTGGAGCACGGGCGTGCGAACGGGTGGCGCGTGGCCGTCGCCGTTGTCGAGCCGTCCGGCGAACTGGTGGCTTTCGCCCGGCTGGACGACACCCAGTATGGCTCCATCGGGATCGCCCAGAGAAAGGCCACGACCGCGGCCCGCTATCGTCTGCCGACGGCGACCATGGAAGAGCGTGTCCAGGGCGGCCGGATCGTGAGCCTGGGCAACGGGGACGCCCTGCCCATCGCCGGCGGCCGCCCGATCGTCGTCGCGGGTCGCATCGTCGGCGCGATCGGCGTATCTGGCGTGACCGCGGCCCAGGACGACGAGACGGCGCTGGCCGCCCTGGCCAGCCTGCCGGCCGACTGATCCGCCTTGGCCTTCGCCCGCCTGTATGACGGCCCCGAGCCGGTCCGGATCAACAAATGGCTGGGCCAGACCGGGGTCTGCTCGCGGCGCGAGGCCGATGCCCTGATCGCCGACGGCCTGGTCTCCATCGACGGCGAGGTGGTCACGGACGCGGGGCGGAAGCTCGAGCCCGGGCAGACCCTGACGCTGGCCGACCGGGCCGAAGCCGCTTTGGCCGAGGGCGTCACCATCGTGATGAACAAGCCGGTGGGCTACGTCTCGGGCCAGCCCGAGCCCGGCAAGATCCCCGCCGTGCGACTGCTGACGGCCGAAAACCGGCTCGGCGAGGGCGAGGTCCCCGCGGCCGACGCCTCCCTGCCCCCCATCGGCCGGCTGGACGAGGATTCTCGCGGGCTGCTGCTGCTGTCGTCAGACGGCGTGGTGGCCAAGGCCGTGATCGGGCCGGCGTCGACGCTGGACAAGGAATATGTTGTCCGGGTCGCGGGCGACGTGACCGAGAAGAAGCTGGCGACGCTGCGGTTCGGCATCATGCTGGATGGGCGTCAGCTGAAGCGGGCCAAGGTCACGCGCATGGAGCAGAATCGCCTGCGCTTCGTCCTGACCGAGGGGCGCAACCGCCAGATCCGGCGGATGTGCGAGCGGGTGGACCTTGAGGTCACCGACCTGATGCGGGTGCGGATCGGGCCGATCCGGCTGGACGGCGTGCCCGAAGGCCGCTGGCGGCGGCTGACCCCCGAGGAGCGAGTGGCGCTCCTCGAGGGCCGCTGAGCCGGGTCAGCCCGCGTCCGAGGCCTGCGCCGCGAGGCGATCGGCCTGGGCCTCGAGGTCGGCGGCCTGAGCGATCAGCCGGGGTCCCAAAGCGCGCAGTTCGGCGTCGGTGACGGTGTGGCCGCGCACACGGTTCTCCTCGATCTGGCGCGCGCGATAGGCGGGGTCGGCGAGGCGGCGGCCTTCCTGACGCATCTCGTCGGCGCCGCGCCGCATGGTCTCGGCCCCCTCACGCATGCTCACGCGCGCCTGGCGCACGGCCTGCTCGGCGCCCCGGACCGCGACCTGTGCGCGAGCGCGGGCGCGTTCGCCGGCGACGCGGGCGGCGTCGGCTGAGACGCGCACGGCGTCAGCCGTGCGGCGATCCCGGTCCGCTTCGAGACGGACCTGATCCGCATGCCGACGAGCCTCGGCGCGGGCCTGTGCGGCCTGCTGGCGGACTTCGGCGGCGACCTGTCGCGCCTGCTGGCTGGCCTCATGGGCGGCCTGACGCGCGCGGTAGGCCTCTTCGCGCGCAGCCTGGTCCCAGCCCTGGCTGCTCCGATAGATGTAGGTGCCTCGACCGTCGATGGGCGGAGCAGGCGGCACGGGGGGTGCCGGGGGTGAAGGCGGTGCCGGCGGAGCCTCGCCGATCATCGGAGCCGGAGGGGCCGGAGGCGCGGGCGGGGCGGGAGGCGCGGGCAGGTCGGCGATCTGGGTCTTGGTCGGGGCCATGGGCGCCAGGGCCGCGAAGGAAGGACGGGGCGTGCGGCTGGCCAGTTCCAGGGCGGCGATGGGCGTGGCGACGGCGACGAGGCCGGCGACGGCGGCGACGATCACCGCGGGACGGCGGCGGGTGGGCGTGTCGGACATGATGCGGGCGATCCTTTGCTTGAGGGCGGGGCCAGGGGCGGCCATGGCGGTGGCGGCGAGCGGGGTGGTCGAGGCGCGGGCGGCGAGACCCACAAGAGCGCGGGCGTAGGTCTGGCGGTCGACCTGAGCGAGGGCGACGGCGTCAGCGGCCTCCTCGGACCGGTCGATGAGCGCGCGGTGCAGGACCCAGACGAGCGGGTTGAACCAGAACACGGCCACGGCGAGGCGGGACAAGACCAGGAACAGCCAGTCCGGCCGCCTGAGGTGGGCCGTCTCGTGTGCCATGACCGCCGGGGCGGTGTCGGGCCGGGCCAGGGTCGCCTGATCCAGAAGGACCACCCCGGGTGGAAGACCCCAGCTGAGCGGACCCGGCGCGCGGTCGCTGGCGCGCAGGATGGGACGACGACCGCTTCGGACGTGACGGGTCAGGGCCTGGGTCCAGGCGGCGGCCTCGATCGGACGCGCGGCGGCGGTCCACCGCATCAGGGTCCAGATGCCGAGGGCGAACCGCCCGGCGACCAGAACGGCGCCCAGCGACCAGGCCACAGCGAGACTCTCGGACACGGACGGCGCGAACACCGAGCCGGACAAGCTGAGCTGATCGGTCGCCCGGACCGTGCCGCTCCACAGCGGAAGCTGCGCGGCGGCGGCGATCTCGATCGGCGGCAGCAGCGCGAGGCGAAGGGCCGGCCCGAAGGCCATCAAGAGCGGCAGGACCAGCAGAAGGACCACAGTGGCCCGCAGGATGTCGGCCCGGTCCAGCGCCCGACGCGCGACCAGCGTCGAAAGCGTCAGGCCAGCGCCCGCGATCAGGGCGGACTTGACGAGGAGCGCGATCAAAAGGGCGGTCACTGCTCCGCCTCCTTCGCGGCGTCGAGAAGGGCTTCGAGGGCCTTGATCTCGTCGGGCTTCAACGGTCCGCTCATGCCCAGAAGGGCCGTGGCGGCGCCGGCGGCGGAGCCTGCGAAGAAGGTATCGACCATCCGCCGCAGCGCCCCTGCCGCGACGGTCGCGGCGCGCGGCACGGGCCGGTAGACAAAGCCGTCCGGGCCGCTGTCACGGGCCACCAGCCCCCTCTCGTCCAGCCGCCTCAGAAGGGTGCGGACGGCCGAGTCGCTGAGCGGATCGGACAGGGCGGCGCGAACCGACGCCGCCGTCGCCTCCCCCTGACCACAGAGAACCTCGAAGACCTCGCGCTCTCGCCTGGGTAACCCCTCGATCATCCCACTCTCCGCTACATATGTAGCGTTACATTTGTAGCGGATTGGGGCGGGATTGGGGCGCCTGGGTGAAGAGTGTGACAGGGTTGCGTTTAACCGTTCGGTTATATACAGTAGGCAGTGGTTCCATAGAGGAAGCACCCCATGACCACCTCACTCATCACCCCCTGCCTGTGGTTCGACACCCAGGCCGAGGAGGCTGCGGAATTCTACGTTTCGGTCATCCCGAACTCGCGCATTGACGCGGTGCAGCGCGCGCCCGGCGACTATCCCGCCGGCAAGGCCGGGGCCGTGCTGATGGTCGAATTCTCCTTGGGCGGTACACGATTCACGGCGCTGAACGGCGGGCCCTTCTTCAAGTTCAACGAGGCGATCTCGCTGCAGATCGAGATCGAGGACCAGGCCGCGATGGACCGCCTTTACGCTGCCTTGTCCGCGGTACCTGAGGCCGAGCAGTGCGGATGGCTGAAGGACCGCTATGGCCTGAGCTGGCAGCTGGTGCCCAAACCCTTCATCGCCCTGATGAACCATCCCGACGCGGCGGTGCGCACACGCGTGTTCGAGGCGATGATGGAGATGAAGCGGCTGGACATGGCCGCGCTGGAATCGGCGGCGAGGGGCTGAGGCTGCCCCGTTTGTCGGGTCAGACCGCCCAGACGGACCCGATCGCCGCTGTGTGAAAGGCCGCGATGAGCAGATTGCTGACCACGACCGGATTGCGAAGCGATCCCACGGTGAAGGGCGTCGTCACCTTGTAGACGACCTGCACCGCCAGCAGGGCGACCGCCATTTCGGACCGATCGACCATCAGCAGGGCCGCTGAACCGCCCAGGATCGCCAAGTAGATCGACAGCAGGATACCCCGCGCCGGCGCTGCCGGCCCATAGGCCGGTGCCGTCCATCCCGCCGAAGTCAGAAGCCCGAAACAGACCGGTACCAGAACCACCACGTTCAAAATGAGCGCCGCGGCGATCATCACTTCATTCCCTCTCGATCACTCTCACGTCCAGATCCACAGAGCTTTGCTCTGAGTCACAAGCAAAGGTCGGAACGACCCAGCACCGGGCGGCCTCGCCGCGCAAGGAGCCGATGACGGTTACGGCCACTACGAGCGGGCCGGCGTCATTAATGAAGTCTAAACGCTTGGTGGTGCGACACACGACCCATTCGGCTGCCACAGACTTTCCCGCTGAGGCATCGCGCACCGCGTCATCTGCGGCGAAACAGCGCCAGCTGACACGCTCGTGAGCGTTTCGTTGCTGGAGTAGGCGACGAGTACGCAATCCCAGAGCCCGCCCTCTTCGAGCGTCCAGCTCTTATCTTGTGGCATCGTCAGTCGCTTCCTTGATTGATCAGAGCCCGCTGAGAATTGTCGCGCGATTCTCCAGTCTCGCCAGAGTGACCCGGACGGCCTGCCCTTCAACAAGAACAGGATCGGTACCGAAGCCCTTCGTCTCAAGGCGGAGATCGCCGACCGACAAGATGTATCGTGTCACTGGGCCTGCGAAGATGCGGGATACGACTCGCGCCTCGATGCCTTCTGCAGAGGGAACGACTGTCTCGGGTCGAAAGACCATCTCGGCCGAACCGGCGAACGCGCCTTCGACAACCATCAGACCAAAGGGCGTCACCACGCCATCCGGTCCGCTCTCGACGGAGACAACGTTCAGAGGACCCAGGAGCCGCCCCGCCTGAACGGAGACGGGCCGGTGGTAGCAGGCCTCTGGCGTTCCGGTCTGAAGCACGCGGCCGTCGGCCATGAGCACCAGTTGATCGGCGGTGGACATGGCTTCCTCGGCATCGTGGGTGACGACGACGACGGCGACGCCGGTGTCACGCAGCACGGCGACAACGTCCTCGCGGATATGTTGCCGTAGCGCAGAATCCAGCCGCGAAAACGGCTCGTCCATCAGGATGAGCGGCGGCCGCGGAGCCAAGGCACGGGCCACGGCAACGCGCTGTTGCTCGCCCCCCGACAGCCGATGGGGCCAGTCGTCGGCGCGGTCGGCGAGGCCGAAGCGATCCAGGGTTTCCAGCGCCCGGGCTCGCCGCTCGGACCGCCCCAGGCGCTGGAGACCGAAGGCGACGTTGTCGAGAATGGTGAGGTGCGGGAACAGGGCGTCTTCCTGGAAGATCAGCCCAAGACCTCGACGCTCGGCCGGCAGGCTGGAGCGGGCATCGGCGACGATCGTCCCGCCGATCGTGATGCGGCCGCCGGCGGGGCGTTCCAGTCCCGCGATCAGGCGCAGCAAGGTGCTTTTGCCGCTGCCCGACGGCCCAAGGATCGCGACGAGTTCGCCCGGGACGACGGTCAGATCGATGTCCGAGAGGATCGCGCGCGCTCCATAGGCAAAGCTCAGGCCTTCGACGGACAGAACGGGATCAGTTGTCACCTTCAAAGCTCCCTCCCGGCCGCGCGCCCGAGATGCGGCGGGTCAACCACAGACAGGCGGGCAAGGCCACCGCGACGATCATCAGGGCGGGCCAGGCAGCCTGGCCGATGCGCTCGTCGCGGGCATAGGCGTCGGCGAGCACGGCCAGGGTGTCGAAGTTGAAAGGACGCAAAATCAGGGTCGCGGGCAGCTCCTTGACCACGTCGATGAAGACAATCAGCCCCGCCGTCAGCAGGCCGCCGCTGGCCAGCGGGACCTGAACCGACCACGCGGCGCCGAACGGGGTCCGGCCCAAGGCGCGAGCGGCGTCGCTCATCGACGGACGGGCGCGGGTCAGGGCCGAGGCGATCGGCTCCAACGCGGCCGCCATCAGTCGGGAAGCATAGGCAGAGATCAGCAAGATGAGACCGCTGGCGAACATGAGGCCCGGGCCGGGCATGGCGCGCCATAACAACCCGGCCGGGACCAGGAGCCCGATCGCCATGACGGCACCCGGGGTGGCGTAGCCGAGGCCGGCGAGACGGGTCAGCAACGGCCGCCCCCGCCCCGCCAGCGCTAGGGCGAGCGCGAGGGCGGTCGCCACCAGCGCCCCTGCGACGCCCAGCGCCGCGACGCGTCCGGCCGCCGCCGCCAGACGCGGCCACTCGGGCGTCGCCTGAAGCCCGTTCCAGCCCAGCCAGCCCAGCGGCAGGATGAAGGCGACGACGAGCAGGAGGCCGCACGCCGAGGTCGCCAGGATCGCGCGCCAGCCGGTCAGCGACCGAGCGGGAAGGGCGCGCCATCCGCTCGCGTGGACGCCGTAGGCCCGATGCGACCGACTCCATCGTTCGAGGATCAGAAGAGCCGCGGCGGTGCCGATCAGCGGCAGGCCGAGGAGCGCCGCCGAGGCGGGCGAACCGTTCACAGACCAGACGCGGACGACCCCGGTTGTCAGGGTCTGGACGCTGAGAAAACTCACGGCTCCATAGTCGGCCAGTGTCTCCATCAGGGTCAGCGCAAGGCCCGCCGCAAGGGCGGGTCGCGCCATAGGCAGGGTGACGCGCCAGAACACACGCGCCGGAGACGCTCCGAGGGCCCGCGCCGCTTCGTGCGCCGAACTGGACTGGTTCAGCAGGGCGTCGCGAACCGCCAGATAGACGTAGGGATAGAACGCCAACGACAGGATGAGGACCGCGCCCGGCAGACTGCGCACCGTGCCCGGCACCTCGATGTCGAAATCCTGACGCAGCCAGGTCCGGATCGGCCCGGCTACGTCCAAGAGATCGGCATAGCCATAGGCCAGGGCGAAGGTTGGCGCGGCCAGCGGCAAAATCAGCAACCAGCTGAAGGTCCCCCGCCCCGGGAACCGGTATTGAGCCACCAGCCAGGCCGAACCGAGCCCAAGCACTGAAGCCAGGACGCCGACGCCGACCGCGAGGATGGCCGAGGAGGTCGCATAGGCCGTGAACGTCTCGGCCGACAGCCCAGCCCAGGGGCCGCGCGCCGCCGCCAGAGCCACCCCCAGCAACGGCGCGAGAACCACCAGAATGGCGACCCAGGCGATCCCGGTCAGCGTTGACGGGAGCCGAAGACCCGGCCGGGCCGGAAGGACCGCTGTCTCGATCACCGCCAGCCCGCGGCGGTCATCAGCTCCAGCGCCTGGGCCGTGCGGGGGCCATAGGCGGCCACGGACATCGGATGGGCGGTGAAGTCGGCGATCGCATTGACCGGCGACGGGGCCGGGACCGAGGGGCTGGCGGGGTATTCGCCGTTCGAGGCGGCGACCATCGTCTGGGCCTCGGCCGAGCCAAGGAATTCGACCAGGCGGATGGCGTTTCCACGGTTCGGCGCGCCCGCGACGACGCCGCCGCCCGAGACGTTCACATGGGTTCCCTGCCCGTCCAGCGACGGGAAGGACAGCTTGATGCGCTCGACCAGGGCGCGGTCGCCAGCGTCGTCACCCTGACCCAGCAGGACATAGTAGTATGTGTTGGTCAGCGCGATCTCGCAGACACCGGCGCCGACGGCGCGGATCTGGTCGCGGTCGCCGCCCTCGGGTGGCCGGGCCAGGTTGGCGGCGACGCCGCGCGTCCATTCCGCCGCCTTCTCCGGGCCCCAGGCCTCGATCAGGGCCCCGACCAGCGACAGGTTGTAGGGATTGTCCGCTGAGCGGACGCAAAGCCGGCCGCGGAAACGGGGCGAGGCGATCTCCTCGTAGGTGTCGACCTCTTCGGGGCGCACCTTTGCGGGATCGTAGGCGACCACCCGAGCGCGGCGGGTGAAGCCGAACCAACGGCCCTCCGGGTCGCGCAGGTTGGCTGGGATGGCCGCGTCCAGGGTCTGGCTCTGGATGGGCTGGAACAGGCCGGCGTTCTGGACCCGCCACAGCGCCCCCGCGTCCGACACCACGAAGACGTCGGCGGGGCTGGCCTCGCCCTCGGCCTGCATGCGGGCGATCAGCTGATCGGCGTTGCCCTCGATGCGGTTGACCCGAATGCCCGTCAGCTCCGTGAAGCGCTCATAGAGCTTGAGATCGGCGTCGTAGTGGCGCGCCGTGTAGAGGTTCACGACGCCGGCGTCCGCCGCGTCGGTCTTGGTCTCGGGGGACTGGCCGCAGCCGGCGAGCACAAGGGCAGCGGCGACCGCCAGCATCAGGGTGTTACGAAGGGACATGGTAAAGGTTCCGGGACTGGGGCCGCAGGTCGGCCATGATGATGCAGCTTCGGTATAGTGAACTTGCGAAGCAGTCGCAACACTGATGGCGCGTGCGCGACTTCTTCGCCGCAGGCCTGCCTGTCACCGATGCTCCCGGCGATGCCGTTCGGCGTCGGTCAAGCCGTGCAGCTGACGCGGGCCGGTCTCTTCTGGGTCGACATCGGACTCCCGGTACACGACTTGAGAAAACCAGCTCGCCCGCTAATTGAGATTGAATTGCAGAAGCATTCTCATTATTGGTCCGCCGTCCTCAAGCGGAGCCCTCGTCATGCGTCCCCTCCTCGCCTTGTCCACGTCCGTTCTGGCCCTCGGGCTGGCCCTGCCGACTCTGGCCGAGCCGGGCGAGGGCGATCCGGGCGACGCGACCCAACTGCCGCCCGTCACGGTCGTGGCGACGCGCAGCGAGACCCGCGTGGATGAAGCACCGGCCACGGTCACCGTGTTCACCGCTGAGCAGATCGAGCGGCTGCTGTTCACCGACATCAAGGACCTGGTCCGTTATGAGCCCGGCGTCAGCGTCGTCAGCCAGCCAGCGCGCTTCGGCGCGGCCTTGGGCACCACCGGCCGGGCGGGCAATGAGGGCTTCACCATCCGGGGCCTGGGCGGTGACCGGGTTCTGATCGTCGTGGACGGCGTGCGCAGCCCCGACGGCTTCACCTTCGGTGCCCAGAGCGTGGGCCGCGGCGGCTATTCCGATCTGGACCTGATGCGCTCGGTCGAGATCCTGCGTGGTCCGGCCTCGGCGCTTTATGGCTCGGACGGAGTGGCGGGCGCGGTCAGCTTCACGACCAAGGACCCCGCCGACCTGCTGCCGGGCGGGCGCGATTTCGGTGCAAGGGGCCGCCTGGCTTACAACTCCGCCGACGAGAGCTGGACCGAGGGCCTGGCGCTCGCCGGCCGGGCCGGGGCGTGGTCGGGTCTGCTGGCCTACACCCGCCGGGACGCCCAGGAGACGGAAACGAGAGGCGACAACGACGTGGTCGGGCCGCTGCGGACCACGGCCAACCCCCAGGACATCCAGTCCAACGCCGTCTTGGGCAAGATCGTCTGGGACGTCGCGCCGGGCCATGCGCTGCGGCTGACGTATGACCACTATGACAGCGAGGTGTTCGCCGATGTGCTGAGCGGGCGCACGGCGACGGTGCTGAACCTGACGGCGAACGATGAGACGACGCGCGATCGGGTCAGCCTGGACTGGCGCGGGACCGACGTCTTCGGCCTGGAGCGCGCCCAGATCGCCGCCTACTGGCAGGAGGCCGAGACGCGGCAGTTCACCTTCGAGGACCGCACGCCGGCGGTGGACCGCACGCGCGACAACACCTTCGACAACCGGGTCTTTGGCCTCGCCGCCGACGCCCGGACCACCCTGAGCCTGGTCGGGGTCGCGCATCGCCTGACCTTCGGCGGCGACTGGTCCGAGACGCGCCAGCAGGGCGTGCGCGACGGCACGGTGCCGCCGTTCGGAGAGACCTTCCCGACCAGCCCGTTCCCGATCACCGACTACACCCTGGCGGGCGTCTTCGTGCAGGATGAGATCGCCTTGCTGGACGACCGGCTGAAGATCATCCCGGCCCTGCGCTACGACGCCTATGAGCTCTCGACCGACGCCGATCCGCTGTATGTCGGCGCGCGCGCGGACCAGTCGGACAGCCGCATCTCGCCCAAGCTGGGCGTGGTCTGGCAGGCGACCCCGACCTTCCAGCTGTTCGCCAACTGGGCCGAGGGCTTCAAGGCGCCGACGCCGAGCCAGGTGAACAACGGCTTCTCCAACGCGCCGTCGGGCTACGTCTCCATCCCCAACCCGGACCTGGAGCCCGAGACGAGCCGCAGCATCGAGGCGGGCCTGCGTCTGAGGGATATCGATTTCGCTGGCGGGGCGATGGCCGTCCAGTTGGTCGCCTTCCAGTCGGACTATGAGAACTTCATCAGCCAGCAGGTGGTCTCCGGCGCCTTCACGCCGCAGAACCCGGCCGTGTTCCAGTTCGTCAACTTCACCGACGTGGAGGTGAAGGGGCTGGAGAGCCGGGCGCGCATCGACTGGGACAACGGCTGGCGGCTGAACCTGTCCGGCGCCTGGGCCGACGGCGAGCAGACGACCGCCGGCGCGACCACGGCCCTGCCCTCCATCGACCCCATCAAGCTGGTCGGCGGTCTGGGCTGGGACGATCCGCAGGGGCGGTTCGGGGCCGAGGTCATCGTCACCTGGTCGGACGCCAAGAAGGCGCGCGACACTGATGGGCTGGCCTGTTTCAACGCCGTGCCGAACAACGGCTGCTACGTCGGCGACAGCTTCCGGCTGGTCGATGTGACCGGATACTGGAACGTGACCGAGCAGGTCACCGCCCGCGTCGGCGTCTTCAACCTGTTCGACGAGACCTACAGCTGGTGGAGCGACGTGCGCGGGGTGGCCAACACCTCGGCGGTGGTCGACGCCTACACCCAGCCGGGCCGCAACGTCGGCCTGTCGCTTTCGCTGCGTCTGTGACGCGCCCCTTCCCCACCCAAATGAATGAGGTTCCGATGCGCACCCTTGTGATCGCCGCCGTCCTGATGACCGCCGGCACCCTGCCCGCCTATGCCGCCGTGGCCGAGCCCGTCCCGGTCCAGGCCGAGGCCGCCGCCTTCGAGCGCGACCGTCAGGCCATCCTGGGTCAGGTCGGCAACTACCGCGTCCGCTTCGACATGCGCGAGACCGTCTCCTTCCTGCCCGGGTATTCACCGCTGGAGCCCAAGACCTCGGGCGGGTTCGAGAACGTGCGGGTGCTGGAGGACACCGGCGACCGGATCGTTCTCCAGCACACCCTGGTCATGACGCACGAAGGCCAGACCGTCATCGTCAAGCATTGGCGCCAGGACTGGACCTATGAGCCGGAGACGGTCCTGACCTACGCCGGACCGAACCGCTGGGTGCTGAGCCCGGTCTCGGCCGAGGATCGCGCCGGGGCCTGGTCCCAGACGGTCTGGCAGACCGACGACAGCCCCCGCTATGGCGGCGTGGGGCGCTGGAGCCACGACAACGGCCTGGTTCAGTGGACCAGCGACGACACAGCCCGTCCCCTGGCGCGCCGCGACGCGATCCGGGAGCGGCCCTATGACCGCTATGTCGGGGTCAACCGCCACGCCCTGATGCCGGGCGGCTGGGTGCACATCCAGGACAATCTGAAGCTGGCGGCGGCCGAGGGCGACGACACGGGCGTGACGACCGTGGTGCACGAGGACGTGGTCAACACCTATCGCGTCTCGACCGACTATGACCCTGCGCCGGGCGACGCCTACTGGGCTGAGACGGCGGACTACTGGGCTGCCGTGCGAGCGGCCTGGGACGAGGCCATCACGCGCCACGGCGGCATCGGCCTCGAAGAAGAGCCTCAGGCCGGAGCCATCACCGGGCCGGTGCTGATGAACCTCGCCGACCAGATCCGAGACGGCGCGGTGACCACTCAGGCTGCGATCGAACAGGCACAGACGTTGATCGCCGAATCGACAACCGCACCCTGAACCATAGCCCCGCAGAGCCCAGACGACCCAGACGTCCTTCTCCAGCAGGTGGGCCGGACGGCCGGATGGGGCGGCGGCGGTCGCCAGCGCCTCGACCCGGTCCTCGGCGGAGAGCTAAAGGAAGACGTCAGCCGTAGGCCGCCTGAGCGATCGGCGCGCCTTCCGGCAGCGTCGAGGTGCGCTCCATGATCTGATCGGCGAGTGCTCGCATGCGACCTCACTGCCAGAAGCACTATGCCGTTTCTGACACCTTCAAACTAGTAGCTGCCAAGCGTCACAAGGAACAAGCGAATGCCAGCTCCCGTTCTTTGGCTGTCGAAGCGACCCGAAAGACTCCGAAAGGTCCCGGTCACTCCCACTCGATTACTTGATGATTCATAACCAACTGTTTCATATTAGCTTTTCTGCGCAAGACCGACAATCGGACCGACTGGAAGACCTCACAAATCTAAGCATGTTGAAATAAAACAGGTTTTCGACAATATAAAATCTGCGTGATGTCGGTATCTTTTTGGACCTATTCAGTCAGCTAATATCGCTAATCGATATGATGCAGGGAAAACCCGACTCTCTTCGCAAGCTAACATCTCTTCGTGAAAGCATCTAACTTCAGCGTATCGAGGTATCACTGGCGGGCGCCATTGACGTTTCGTGCATGAGTTCCGGCCTTGCCAAGTCCGCAGATAACTTGAGAAACGGCCCCCTCTCCAAGCGAACCGCCGGAGGTGATCAGAGGTCAGAGCGCCCCGTCCCTCGCGGCAACCTGCGCAACGCCGGCCGGCGATCTCCCGCCCTCCCGACGAACGAAGCGGACCGTCTCGGCTCGAATCCTGGGCTCGGCGACGAAGCCGGCGTCGGCGAACGCGGTATGTTGGGGCATCATCGGCCCGGACGGATCCGCTCTCCACCATCCATCCACGGCAGCGGCCTTCGGCAGGATGCCGCCGACGATCCGTTCGATGTCCCGGAAGGTCAGATCCACCTCGGCGCGCTTCTGGCGTCGGAGGAAAGCTGCGAGGGGCGCGTATTTAGGCATCGTGGTGTTTTCCTCCCCGGAGCGGTCCGGTCAAGCCTGACTCGCGCGACGCGCGCCAAGCGTTGTAGGATCGCCGACGGCGGGTTCCGGAACGGACAGGCGCTGGTCTTGAGCCAGGGGACGCAATGCGTCGGCGGCGGTCAGGGCTGAAACCTCCGGGCTTCTGTACAGAAGTTCCAGGCCCGCCCCCTCCCCTTCAGCAGACTGCATCATTCGATCGAGATCGGATCTTCGGGGTCAATAATGCCGGCTCGAACTCCGACCGCAACGGCTTCAATGCGGGTGCGCACACCCAATTTGGCGCACGCCTTTTCAAGATAGCTATCGACGGTCCGGGGGGAGAGCCCGACGATTTGCCCGATGTCCGAAGAGCTTTTTCCCCGACTGACCCAGAGCAGGCACTCGGCCTCCCGACCGCTCAGATGCACTGCCCGGCGGCGGTCAGCGTGGCGACTGGGCTCCATGAACAGCTCCGTTCGGTTGATCCGGATTCACGGTGAGCGGGAATCATCGGCCGGGCAACGACATTGAATTGCGGGGCGCCCGCCAGTTTTTTGCGGTCGCAGCCGCTAGGCCGATAGGGCGAATTGACGCGCTTGCCCGCGGTCGGGCGCCGTGACATAGGCGCACAGCTTGAGCCGGGGTCTGTCCGCGCGACAGGGGCGCCGCTGTGAACCGAAGCAGCGGGCCTCGCGATCGCAGAGGATTCCAACGCCCGACCCCTCCCGCTTGCACCGGGATTCCGTTTGATTCATGCTGGCCCGGCCGACGCTTGCGTTGGTGGGGCCTGGAATCCCCTGTGCGATATCAGATCATCGACGGCCTTGCGCATCCGCGCACATGCCCGTTCCAACGCCTGACGGCGCGCGCCTGCGCGCTGTCCCGGGCCGTGCGGACGCGTCTGGGTTCCGGACCCTCTCGTCAAGAGGCCGGAGAACCGTGGTGACCGATACGAAGCAGCTAGGATTGGAGGCGCAGGACGGGATGAACCGTCTCTACCGGCGCTATGCCGCCTGGCTGGATCGGCGCTTGCGAGCCCACGTCGGCGTCGATGCGGCGGCCGACGTCGTCCAGGAGACCTATATTCGCGCCGCGCCCTATGCGCTTGACGACATCCGCCACCCGAAGGCCTTTCTGCTCAAGATCGCCCTGAACCTGGTCCGTGACGAGAGTCGGAAAGAAGGACGCCGACGACGGAATGGGGAGTTTCAGAGACCGGCTGAGGCCGAGGCCGCCCCGCAGTTCGATCAGGTTCTGCTGGAACAGGTTGTCCGCTCCATGCCGCAACTCTACCGCGACGTCTTCGTCTTGAGCCGCTTTGGCGGTATGACCTATCCGGAGATCGCCCTGTCATTCGGGATCAGCGTAAAAGCGGTGGAATGGCGAATGTCCAGGGCGCTCGAGTACTGCGCGTCTCGGCTGGACCTGTAGGCAAGACGGATGACGATCGAGGCTGAAGCCGACATCAGGCGCAAGGAAGCGGCGGAATGGTTCAGCAGGTTGAACCAGCGCAAGGTCACGACCGCCGACATCAAGAACTTCAGCGACTGGCGACGGGATCCTGAGAACGCCCGCGCCTTCAGTCGCCTCGAAGCCATGTGGGATGCGGCTGGAACGCTTGCGTCAACTCCCGGAATGGCCGCGCTTACCGAAGACGCGGCGAGCCGGGCCCGCCAGGCTCCACCCAGGCGGCGGACAAGCCCTTCGGGCCGTTTGATCCCGCTCGGCGCGGCCGGCGCGATCGCTGTGGCGCTCGCGGTGGGAAGCTGGTCGTGGTGGTCCACGCAAAGACCGGACACCTATGACACCGCCATCGGCGAACAGCGCACGGTCCGGCTCGAAGACGGCTCACGCATCATTCTGGACACGGACTCCCAAGTCGCGGTCCGGTTCAGCGGTTCCGAACGACTTGTGACCCTGACCTCCGGGCGGGCCATGTTCGAGGTCCAGGGCGATGCGTCCCGCCCCTTCCTGGTGAAGGCCGGCGACACGGAGGTGACCGCCATCGGCACCCGCTTCGACGTCCGCCGGGCGGGCGCCGGCGCTCAGATCGTTCTGGTCGAGGGGCAGGTTGCGGTCCGCCAGAAGGCGTCGTCGCGGTCGGCATGGACGCTCGCGCCTGGACAGCAGGTCACGACCTCGGTCGAACGCCCCGCCGTGGTCGCGGTGAACGTGCCGGCGGCGACGAGTTGGACGACCGGCCGCCTGACGTTCGAGAACACCCCGATCGCGGTCGCGGTCGCGGAGGTCAATCGCTACAGCCCGTCACCGGTCGAACTGCGGGACGACCGGATCTCTACCATCCGTGTCAGCGGCGTCTTTGACGCAGGCGACGTCGACGCCTTCGTCGCCGCGCTCAGGGACCTCTACGCCCTCGAGGCGACCCGAGCGCCGGACGGCCATCTCGTCCTGACGGGACCCGCCTGAAAAATAATCTGACCCCGGACTTAGGGGATGGCCCGCGACCCGACGTCTCCTCCCCGACCCGCAAAACTGCGGGTAGAAAATCGGGGGAGATCATGGGTCACAGGTTCACTTCAACCGCGCTCGCCGCGCTCATGCTGGGTGTCACGACGCCGGTGGCCGCGCAGTCGGTCGACGCCGTGCGCGCGTTCAGCATCGGCGCTGGACCGCTTGAGCGGAGCCTGCCGGTCTTCGCCCAGCAGAGCGGCCTGCAGATCCTCTATCCCAGCGCCCTCGTCGCCGGACGTCAGGCTCGGGCCCTCACCGGCGACTACACTCCGGAGGCCGCGCTCGCGGAGCTCCTGCGCGGGACCGGTCTGGCCTATCGCCAGAGTCGTCCAACTGTATTCGTGCTCGTGGATCCCTCGGCCCGCGCTGAACTCGAAACCGAAGCGACGGAGCTTGAGGAGGTCGTCGTCACCGGCACCTATCTACGCGGAGCGGAGAGCCCGTCGCCGGTCACTGTGATCACCCAGGACGACGTGGCGCGGCAGGGTCGTGCGACGGTCGCCGAGACGCTCGCCGCCTTGCCGCAGAACTTCACCGGAGCCGCCTATGAGGGCTCGGCCGGCACGGGGGCCGACCGCACGAGCCGTAACTCCGCCTATGCGACGGGGGTTAACCTGCGGGGTCTTGGGGCGGACGCGACCCTCGTTCTGGTCAACGGCCGGCGGATCGCAGGCACCGGCAGCGCCGGCGACTTCTCGGACATCTCCAATCTTCCCAGCAGCGCAATCGCGCGCGCGGACGTGCTGCTCGACGGCGCATCGGCCCTCTACGGCGCGGACGCGGTCGGCGGCGTGGTCAACATCATCCTGAAATCCCGCTTTGACGGCGCCGAGAGCCGGGTGCGCGTCGGGGGCACGAGCGACGGCGGGGCCGAGGAGACCCTCCTGTCCCACAGCGGCGGCTTCAACTGGTCCAGTGGCAGCCTCATCGCAGCTTATGAATTTCATGACCGGGGCGAGTTGCGCGCCGCCGACCGTCGCGCGACCGCGAACGCGGACTTGCGCCCGCTGGGCGGCTCCGACTGGCGCTTCTTTTACGCCGCACCGGGAAACCTCATGGCGTTCGATCCGGTCAGCGGATCCTACGAACCGACCTACGCCATCCCCCGCAATCAGAACGGGGTGGGCCTCGCGCCGGGAGACTTTCGACCCGGCGAGATCAATCTGACCAACCAGATGGAAGGCCAGTGGAGCCTGCCCCACCAGCGCCGGCACAGTGTGTTCGTCGCGGGCCGACAGGACCTTCCGGGCGGCTTCAGGCTGGACGGCGACCTTCGCTACACCGATCGAACCTACAATCAGGACTCGGTGGCCGACATCGGCATCCTGTTCGTGACGCCGGACAATCCATTCTTCGTGCCGGTGGCGGGCGAGCCATATCAGGAAATCGCCTATTCCTTCGTCAACGACTTGGGACCGGGTCGTGACGAAGGTTTCTCCCGCAGCATAGGCGGCGCGTTTGGGATCGATGGCGAACTCGCCGGCTGGAACCTCGCGGCCTATCTGAGCGGCGGCCGCGAGACCACCGGCCTCACGGCCTCGAACCGGGTGCAGACGACGCGTCTCGACGAGGCCCTTGGCGCGACGCCCGACGATCCGTCGACCGCCTTCAACCCGGCGGTCGACGGCTATTTCAACCCTTATGGCGACCCGGCCGCCCATAGCGCGGCCCTGTTGGCCTTCGTCGGGTCCGGCTACCTCAGATCCGAGAACATCAGCACGGTCGGCTCTTTCAACCTCAAGGCCGACGGCGTCCTCCTTACCCTTCCGGGCGGCGACCTGCGCATGGCCGTGGGTATCGACTATCGCCAGGAGCGCTTCGAAACCTCCGGAGAGAATTTCATCTCCGGCGCAGCGCCGCGCCTCGCCGCTCCGACGGCGTTCGAGCGTGACGTCTCGGCCGCCTTCGTCGAACTGCGCGCGCCGCTGGTGGGCCCCGGCAACGCCCGGCCCGGCCTCGAACGGCTGGAGCTGTCGCTCGCCGGTCGAATCGAGGACCATGAGGGGATCGGCCAGACCAGCAATCCCAAGGTCGGCGTACTCTATAATCCGACGCCCGACCTGCTGCTGCGCGCCAGCTACGGGACCTCGTTCCGCGCCCCGTCGCTGAGGGAGTTGAACAGCGCTTACCGGCTCGGCCCGGTGTTTCTCGATCGCGCCGGCGCCAATGTGATCAGCATCGTCCAGTACGGGGGCAACCCCGACCTGATCCCGGAGACCGCAGAGTCCTGGACGGCGGGTTTCGTCTGGACGCCCGCCGCCGCCGAAGGGTTGCGGATAGAGGCCGGCTGGTTTCGGACGACCTTCGAGGACCGGATCGCGACCCCCGTCGCGGAGAATCTGATCAACGCCCTGAACGACCCGACCCTAGCGCCCTTCATCCGGTATGTGAGCCCCGGCTCCAATGCGGACGACCTAGCCTACGTCCAGTCCCTGCTCAGCCATCCGGGGAACTACAATCCGAACGTCTTCCCCGCGACGGCCTACGGCGCCGTGATCGACAACCGGTACGTCAACGCCTCGGCTGTCGAGGTCGAGGGGCTCGATCTTTCCACACGCTATCGCTTCACCCTGGGGTCGGACGACATCTCGCTCGATGCGACCGTGACGCATCTCCTCACCAACGACCGGGCGGTCACCGCCACCTCCCCCACCGAGGACCTGCTGGGCGCAGCGAACTTCCCGGCACGTTGGCGAGGCCGCTTCAGCGGCCAGTGGATTCGCGGCCCGCTGACGTTCGGCGGCGCGCTCAATCACGTCAGCGGAGGACGGGACCCGGTCAACGGTCGCGGGATCGACGACTGGATCACTCTGGACGGCCAAGTCCGCTACGACATCGAGAGCGGATGGGCCGAAAACCTGTCGCTCACCCTCAATGTGCTCAACCTGACCAATGAGGAGCCGCCGTTCTACGATGCTCCGGCGGGGATCGGGTACGACGCCGCCAACACCAATGTGCTGGGCCGGCAGGTCTCGCTTCAGCTCGTCAAGCGCTGGTGATCGACCATGCGCATGGTCGTTATCGCCCTCGCGGGCCTGCTTGCCGCGGCGTGCCCCTCGTCGGCCCGGTCGGACCCGCTCACGGTGGAGGCCATTCTGGCGCTCAAGAGCTTCGGCCGGGTGGCGATCGACCCCTCCGGGGAGGTGGCGGTCTTCGAGGAACGGCGCGCCCGAAGCGACCTCCCTCGTCATGATCTGGAAGCCGAAGGCACCATCCGGTACGCCCGGCTCTACCGCATCGACCTCGACGTCTCCGACCGTCCGCGCCCGCTCCTGGAGATGGAGGAGGACGCCGGCTATTCTATCGGCGCCTTTTCGCCGAGCGGGCGGCGCCTGGCCGTGTTTCGGCTCCGGAACGACGAATGGCGGTTAGGGCTGGTCGAGATCGCGACCGGGCGCGTGGTCTGGACCGAGGTGGCGCCGGACCTCGGCCTGTGGGGCCGGTCCCTGGAGTGGCTGACGGACGACGCCTTGGTGGTCGTGGGCATGCCTGACGGGGCGCTTCCCCCGCGACTGGCCGGACCCCGCGCCGAGCAGGCGCGCCTGCTGGCGCTGAGGGCGGCGGCGACGGCCGGGTCCGCAGCCGCGATCTCAGTGGGCGAGGATGGCGCGCCGGAGGCCCTGTCGCCGCGACGTCTGTGGCGGATCGACGCCGTCACCGGCGAGGCGGCCGCGATCGCCGACGGCCCCTTCCTCGATCTCGAAACCTCCCCGGACGGACGATACGCCGCGCTTCTCCTGGATGGTGCGCTCCTGCCGCCTCCCGCCGCCGACACTGCCACCGAGGTGCGTCGCGCCCGGGGGCTGCAGATCGTCGACCTGATCTCCGGCGCCGCCGTCCGGCCGTCCGACGCCCGCAACATCTCAACAAGCCTTCTGGCCTGGTCGCCGGCTTCCGACGCCCTTCTGGTGGCGGCCATCGACGATGAGCCGGCCCGGCTCATGTCCATTGCCCCAGACGGCGCGACGCGGGACGTGACGCCTGCGGGGGCACGCCCGACAACGCCAATCGACTTCCAGGGCATGGCGACAGCCGAGGGCGGCTGGTTGGGCGGAACCCCGATCTTCAAGGGCCGGTCCGGATCCCAAGAGGGCTGGTTCTTCGCCGACGCCGACGCCTCGCCGCTGACAGGCCTGTCCCCGGGCGCACGGCTCCTCGTTGAAGGAGGGTCTGCGGTTCTGTTCAACAGCGGCGGTCACGTCGTGCGGTTCGACGCCGACGACGGTCACGCGGATCTCGGCCCAGCCGCATCGGCTGTAAACCCCCGCGGTCCGTTCGGATTGCGGGCGCAGAGCGGTCCTGTGAAAGCCGCCTTCGCCGTGGTCGCGCGCGCCGACGGACGCCTGTGCCAGGTGTGGGTCGCCCCCGATGCCGGCTCCCGATGCGTCGCGGCGACGCCCGGAGCCGCGATCAGTTGGAGCCGGGGGATCAGCCTCGATCGGGGCGCCTTGGAAGACGATCCGAACGCTCTGCGCCTGCAACGCGGCCATCGCCGAGAGGTGGTCTGGAGGCTGAATCCCGAACTCGACCGGATTTCGGTCGCGGCCCCCCGGCGGATCACCGGCGTCGGCGGCCCCGGCGGTTGGCTCTATCTGCCGCCGAACCCGACAACGACACCGCCCGTGATCGTGGTGCCCTATCAGGGCGAGTCCTACCCCGCTCCGCCGTGGTGGATGCGGCGGGAGTCCACCAGCCTCTCCATGGCGCCCCAGCTGATGGCGGCGGCCGGCTACGCCATCCTCGTCCCGGATCTTCCGGCCACCCCGGAACCGGCGGACGGCCTCGCCCATCGCATCCTGTCGGTCGTCGACGCCGCAGCGGCGGAGGGCTTGGTCGATGCGGAGCGGATCGGGTTGTGGGGCTGGAGCTTCGGCGCCTGGTCCGCAGTGATGAGCGCTGCGCAGTCTCCTCGCTTCGACGCCGTGGTGGCCTTGAACGGGCCGATGAATTTCTCGACCGTCATCGGAGACGTAGGATCGACGCTGCGCCTCGACGGCGGGCATGCGCTCGCCGCGGCGGCCAGTGCGCGTTGGCTGGAATCCGGCCAGGCCGAGATGCGGGACGCCTATTGGCAAGCGCCCGACCGGTATCGCCGCAACAGCCCGTTTGAGCAGGCGGATCGCATCGTCGCGCCGACGCTCCTCGTGGTGGGCGAGTACGATCTTATGCTCGGTCAGTCGGAGCAACTCTACGGCGCCCTGCACCGTCTGAACCGTCCCGTCGCCCTGACCCTCCTCATCGGCGAGGAACACGGCCTCCGGAGTCCGGGGAATATTCGGCTCTACTACAACCAGATCCGGGACTGGTTCGACCGGTATCTCATGGGGTCCGGCGGTCCAGCCGTTCCCGCCAGCGACGCACCCACGCCTCCGTGAGGGCCAGACTGAGCAATTGGGAATGCCCGCCGCGCCACAGCAGCGCGTCCCGGGTGAGGCGGTCCTCCAGGCCAGGATCGATCAACCCCGCCTCCGCCAAGGCGCCGCCGAGCAGATAGTCGCGCAGGAACGCCAGGTGCGCGGCGACCGCGCCGCCATAGTAGGCGCCCAGTTCGCCTTTCGAGCGGCGGTCCAGGATCGATGGCGGAAGGACATCCGCGAAGGCGGCGCGCGCTGCAG
The DNA here is from genome assembly GCA_947475735.1 of Caulobacteraceae bacterium. Classification (GTDB taxonomy): domain Bacteria; phylum Pseudomonadota; class Alphaproteobacteria; order Caulobacterales; family Caulobacteraceae; genus Brevundimonas. The sequence goes on along the minus strand of CANJLQ010000014.1, from coordinate 44,256 downwards.
CCCGGTCACGCCCGCCCCAGGTCAGATCGACCGTCGAAATGGCCAGCCCCGCCTCCATCACTGGCTGGCTCAGCAACGGATTGACGCAGGGACCAAGCCGACTGCGGAGCGCCGGGCCCTGAAAGGTCTGGCAGAAAGCCAAGGCGGACATCTGGATCGCCTTGGCTGGCGGGACGCCGGCCAGATCGTCCAGCCAGGGATGTTCCCAAACGGCGCGATGGCGGACTTCGTCGCGCCAGTCCCGGGCGAGGGCCGTGGGCCACATGGAGCGTCGCAGCCATCGCGCGAGCCGATGCAGGATCGCCGCGCGCGCTCGGCCTCGGCGCTCCCAAATCTCATCCAAGGCGATCAGGAGGCTCGGCATCTGAAAGAAGACGGCGTCGCCTCCCTGCCCTGTCAGCGAGCCCCAGGCCCCCATCGCCTCGATCCGGTCGGCGATGTCGTCGTTGTAGTCGGGATCGATGTCGTTGGCGGCCGGTCGGAAGGTTTCGGCGCAGGCCGCCAGACGGGCGGCGTCGAGCCTGAGGCCGTCGCGGCGGACTTCCGTCAGCGTGAAGCCGTGCCGGCCCGCGACCGCCCGGGCGTAGGTCCGTTCGTCGCCCTCCGGCTGGTCGACGTAGTGGTTGACCCAGGCGGCGACGCTCCGGCGCTGATCGGCGGCCAGGACGCCCGCCACGATGGCGGAGTCCAATCCGCCGCTGACCTCGGCGATCCAGCGCCTGTCGCCCGCCAGCGCCCTTACCGACCGTTCCACTGCCCTTCGGAGGTCCGGAGGCGGACGCGAGGCGCGGTCTCGATAGAGGTCGGCGGGCCGCCATATCTGGTGGGCCCGGTTGACGCCCTCCCCGATGACCCGCAACTCGCCGCCGGCGACGGCCTGCAATCCGGTCAGGGCCAGCCGATGTCGATGCTCGCCGGGGCGGTCCACCAAGGCAGCGACCGCGTCCCAATCCAACGTGATCCCGTCGGGCAGCCAAGGGTCGATGACGGCCGCAGCGGTCGTCGAGATCAGGGTCACGCCGGCCTTGCGCCAGACGACACAGTCCAGGGCGCCGGACGGGTCGCGGAGCACCGCGACGTCGCCTTCAACCCGCCGGACCAGCAGGTATCGCCCCCAATAGTCCGCGCAGACGGCGCGTGCATGCGCCGCATCGAGACGCCGGCATCCTAGGGCACCCCGGGCCCGCAGCGACAACGGCTGGCCGTCGCCGTCGTAGACCTCGCCGATCAGCACGCCGTGTCCGTCCAGCCCCCGCGCGGCCTCCAGCCGTCCGCCGGTCGGAGCGAACACCTGGATGAAGGGGTCGTGCGATTTGCGCGACCAGCCGGCCCGGCTCAGGCGCTGTCGAACGGGCGCCACCAGGGCGTCGAGCGCCGCCGGCGTGTCACCCACGAGAATGATTGCGCAGTCCGCCGCCACCTCAGATCACCAGGATCGGCCGATAGACGGTCAGGGTTTCCGGCGCCTCGCTGACGCACTGGTCGCCACTCTGCAGCCAGCAATGGGCGAGAAAGGGGAAGGTGCGGACCCCGAACACCCAGTCCGCGTCCAGATCCGCCGCATTGACGAAGCGCAGCAGCAGCTCTGCTTGGAAAAGACAGGCGCCGGTCCAGGGGGCCAGAGGGAGCAACTGGCGGAACACCTCTACCCGCGCCGCAAGCGCCTCGGGATCCGAACGGCGGCCGCGACGCCGGGCGTGTCGCCGGCTGAGCTCTAGAAGCGTCGGCCGGCGCCGCACCGCGTCGATCCAGATGACGGCGAAAGTGGCCACGTCCCGCAGCGTTGGCCGGATCGGCGGCGGAGCCGGAAGGCGGGCAGACGGCAGGGCCGGCGGCGGAATCCGATCGTCCGACGCCGACGTGGGGTGCAGCAGTTCCTCGGCGGCCAAGCGAAGAAGCTCTTCCATCGACCCCCGAACTCGCCGACCGTCGATCTGGAGATCGCCGCACTCCGGCAGGCACAGATAGTCGTCTCCGACGAGATCGAGCAGAACCAGATCGGCGCCGACCCGGACCGCGTGTATCCCCTCCCCGAGCCACTCGCAGTCAGCATCCGACGCCCCATCGGCGAGAAGCGCGTCGGTCATCCTCACCCCGCGGGCTGGTCGAAATGGAGGGCCGGATTGGGTTCCAGATATCGGCCTCCCCCGCCTCGCATGCAGCGCCGCGCAATGGCGAGGCGTAGAAGCGATTGGATCGTCGGCTTTGGCATCAGTCATCTCCGTTTTGCGGCGAAAGGCGGCCGATCCGCCCTCCGGCAGGATGCCGGGCGGGGCCGTCCGAAGCGGGCGGCCCCTTGGAGTCATTCCGGCGGCATCGTCCAGTGGCGGGCCGGGTTCAGTTCGGTGAACGGGCCCATCAGGATCGCCCGGGTCAGCCGACGGGCGGCCCCCAGACGCAGGACGCGCGTGTTGGTTTGGATCTTCATGGATCCTCTCCTCTGTCAGGACTGGCCTCTGGTTGCGGCGTCCGGGGCGAGGCCGGGCCCGGACGTCCGGGCCGCCGGAGCGGCCCGTCCGGTCATTCGCTGGGCGGAATGGTGTACTTCAGCACCGGATTCAGCTCGTCGAACTCGCCGCGCGAGACCGCGCGGGTCAGGGTGCGGGCGGACCCGAGGCGCACGAGGCGCGAGATGTTCTTGGTCATGGTCGTCTCCTGTTTTGAAGGTCGACAAAACGTCGACGACGAACCATCAGCGCCGGAAAGCAAATCGATTCAAACTATATTCCGCGTATACTTTGACTGGTCTGGATCGATACGCCGGAGGCGGGACGCGAGACCCGTCGCGGCGATTCGCCAGCGCGCGTAATAGGCTTCGACGTCGCTCGCCGGCTCGGGACCGGCGGCCGCTTCCGTCGGGCCGTTCAGGTGCCTGAGTGGCGCCAGGCGACGGCGCACGCGAACGAGGCTCTCGACTAGGGGCTGGTTGTCACAGGCGCCGACCAGGTCGTCGATCCACGCCTCGACGGACGCGTCCGTGCCGTCGCGGGGTTGAGCCGCCGGAGCGCAGAGCGCCGCGAGCCGGACATGGGCGGCCTCAAGGTCTAGCAAGCCCAGAACATCCTCCAGGGGGGCCGCGCGGGTGAAATAACCGAGACCACGGCGATCCTCGACGAGGCCTTCACCGCACAGCCGGGACAGGGCCTCGCGAACCGGGCTGGTGCTCAGGCCGAGCGAGGCGGCGATGTCCACCACGGAGAGGTGCTGTCCGGGGGCCAGGCCATCCTCGAGCGCGGTGCGTAGGCTGGCGAGCGCCGTGCCGAAGGGATCGCGCTGCCTCACGGCCGCCTCCAGGCCATTCCGGGACGCAGATCGACCACCGGCAAGCTTCGGGTCGATCGTGCCATGCCGCGCCTCCTATACTGTCGTCCGCAAGAAACTTGCGTCATAGCCGCAGCTTTTATGCTGTTGATCCCTATCAACTTTCATTTGACGCATGGCTGAGTCATTTTTCAACCTGTAGGGGTGAACCTAGGCTCGTAATAGCGTGGTGCCGGCGGCGAGGGAGTAAACCGAGACATGGACGCCCGGCAGACCCAGTCGACGAACGCGGTGCTCTCCTCAAGCCTGCGCCTGATCCGGGCCCACCGGCGCATGCGGTCGAACGACGTCGCCCAGGCCATGAACATGGCGCTCCGGTCCTACGAACATTTCGAGTCGGGCGCGGGGCGAATCAACATCGAACGGATTCATCGGTTCGCCGAGGTGACGAACAGCGATCCGCACGGGATACTGGCCGCTCTCGCCCTTGGGTCCCCCGCCTTCGCCTTGCGGTGCGCCGACAACAAACTGGCGACGATCCTGGCTGTGGCGCTTCAGGAATTCGACGAGGAAGCCGGTGATGCGATCGCCGATCTCGACGCCCGGCCGATCATCAACACCTTCACCAGAATGTTCAGGGATCTCGTGGACCAGTCCGTTCGGCGCGACGCGGAGGCCGACGCCTGGCTCGAGCAACGCCGCAGCCGGCTTCTGGCTCCGGATCGCGAAGACGGCGGCGCCAACAACAGCGGCTGAGACCGTCCCGGGCGTCCGGGGCCCGGTCGTAGAGTCACGGTGGGAAGGTCCCGGACTGGCGCGCGGCGGAGATTTCGCGGCTGGATTCGGCCATGAAAGCGCTCAGCCCCCTTCCCGCGGAATCGTCCGCCCTGGCGGTCGAAGCCCTGACCGACCGGCAGCGCCAATGCCTGCAGCTCGCCGCCATGGGCTTGACCTCATCCGGCATCGGCGAACGGCTCGGACTCTCCCCCAGGACGGTCGATGAGCATTTCATGATGGCCTGCAGCGTCCTCGGCGTGCGGACGCGCATCCAGGCCGTCGCCTGCCTGGCGGCGGCTGCCCGACGCGCCGACGAACCCCGCAGCTTCCTACCGTAGATCTCCCACGGGGCGCTCGCGGGTCGCCGCCGCTGGCCTGATCCGATGGGATGGCCCCGGTTCCTGGAGGCCCTCATGCTCGATCTCGCGTTCGTTCTCGCCCTCTCGCAAAGCTGCGCGCCGTCGGTGGCGCCCCAGACCCTTGCGGCGATCGCGCACGTCGAGAGCCGGTTCGACCCGCTGGCGATCGGCGTCAATCGCAACGGCGCCCGCCCCGCTCGCGCGCGCAACGCGGCGGAGGCCGCGACGACGGCCCGCCGTCTCCTGGGACGCGGCGCCAACCTCGACCTCGGCCTGGCCCAGATCAACAGCGACAACCTCGCCTGGCTGGGCCTGACCGTCGAAGACACCTTCGATCCCTGCCTCAACCTGCGGGCCGCGGCGACGGTCCTTCGCGCGGGCTACACGCCCGTCGGCGAGACGCCGGCGCATCGCCAGTCCGCCCTGCGCGTCGCCCTGTCCCGCTACAACACCGGCGACGCCCGGCGGGGATTCCGCAACGGTTACGTCGCAAGGGTCGAGCAGGCGGCGGTGCGCCTGAACCTGGCCGCGCCGCTCACGGCGACCGCCGTCGAACCGTCCGACGCGCGCCTGCCCCACCCACCGACGCCGATCGCCCCGCCTGCGGCCTGGGACGTGTTCGCGCGCGGGCCCGTGCGGGTCGCATTTTCCACTTCCGTCGACCGGAGCCACTGATGTTTCGTGCCCTGACTCTTACCCCATTCGGGCGTCACGCCGGCGCTGCGGCCTGCATCGCGCTGGCGGCGACCTGTCTCTCGGCGCAGCCCGCGCTCGCCTCGGCCAACGTCGAAGGCCTGCTGCAGAACGTCGTCGACATGCTCACCGGCAATACGGCCCGTCTGTTGGCCGTGCTGGCGGTCGTGGTCGTCGGCATCCTGTGGATGTTCGGCCTGTTCGACCTGCGTCGCGCGGCGATCGTCGTGCTCGGGATCGTCGTGGTCTTCGGCGCGGCCGAGATCGTCAACCTGATCACGGGCGGCGCCTGATGACCGCCGCTTCGCCCTGGCTGTGGATCGGATCGGCGTCGGCCGTCCTCGCCCTGTGCCTGATGCTCGGCCTGAAGCTGATCTCGCCCAAGCGGTTCGCCCAGATCCTCGCCGGTCTCGGGTCGGGCCTCACCATCGGCCTGGCCCTGTCGCGCCTGCCCGCCGGAGGTCCCCATGGCTGACGAGCGCCTGACCGAGGATCCGCTGTTCCTCGCCTGCACGCGGCCCGCGATGATCCTCGGCGTGCCCATGGAGGCGATGGGCGTCAATGTCATCGTATCGGGCGTCGTCTTCCTCGTCGGCGGCAGCCTGCTCTATCTCCTCGTCGCTCCGGCCTTGCACCTGGTGTTCCGGGCGATCTGCCGGGTCGACCACAACGCCTTCCGGCTGCTCTTCGTCTATGTCGACACCAAGGGCCGGTCGCGCAACGCGGCGCTCTGGGGCGGGAGCTCGGCGACGCCCCTCCCCCTCGTCCGCCGCTATCGTCTGGCGGAGTTGTCCCGTGGCTGAGGGCGGCGTTCCTCCGGCGCGACTGCGGCGCGAGGCCGAGGCCCGGCCGCACCTGCCCTACGCCCGTCACGTCTCCGATCATGTGGTGGCGCTCGACAGCGGCGCTCTGATGATGGTGTTCCAGGTCGACGGCGCCAGCTTCGAGACCGCCGACGCCCGGGACCTCAACGACTGGCACGTCAAGCTCAACCAGGCCTGGCGCAATCTCGCCGACGACCGTCTGGCGGTCTGGCACCATGTGGTGCGACGCCCGGTCGAACTGGAGCGATCCGCCGGCTACCGCTCCGCCTTCGCCCGGGAGCTCGGTGCCCTCTACGACGACCGTGTCGCGGGACGGCGGCTCTGGATCAACGAGCTGTTCGTCACCCTCGTCCTGCATCCGGGTCGTGACGCCGGCGACCGCGCCGCGGCGCTCGCCAGACGCCTGAAGGCGGCGCGCCGCAACGACGCCGAGGTCGAGCTCGCCCATATCCAGCGCATCGAGGAGGCCGGACGCGATCTGGTCCAGTATCTCGCACGCTACGCGCCGCGCCGGCTCGGCCTCTATGACCGCGACGGCCTGTGGTTCTCCGAGCCGATGGAGGTCATGCGGCTGGTCCTGACCGGGCGCCGGTCGTCGGTCCCCATCGTGTTCGGCCACCTCGGCTCGGCGGTCTACACCGTCCGCGCCATCTTCGGGCGCGAGACGCTCGAGCTGCGGGACGCCGCAGAGGCGCGCTACGCCGGCGTCCTCGCCGTCAAGGAATACCCGGCCACGACCCGGCCCGGGCTGTGGGACGAGTTGCTGAGCGTCCGCTTCGGCTTCGTGATCAGCCAGTCCTTCGCCTTCCTGTCCAAGGCCTCGGCCCGCGCGGTGATGGAGCGCAAGCAGAACCAGATGGTCTCGGCGCGGGACCGCGCGGCCTCGCAGATCACCGGCCTGTCGGACGCACTCGACGACCTCGTCAGCAACCGCTTCGTCATGGGTGAGCATCAGGCCTCGATCCTCGTCCACGGCGACACCCCGACCGCGCTGGCCGACCACCTGTCCAAGGCCCGCGCCATCCTCGCGGACTCCGGCCTCGTCGTGGCGCGCGAGGATCTGGGCCTGGAAGCGGCCTTCTGGTCCCAGTTCCCCGGGGCCTTCGCCCGCCGCACCCGGCCGGCCGCGATCACGTCGCGGAATTTCGCGGCCCTGGCGCCCTTTCACGCCCATCCGGTGGGCAGGGCGAGCGGCAATCACTGGGGCGACGCCGTCGCCGTGCTGCGCACCACGGCCGGTTCGCCCTTCTGGTTCAACTTCCATGTCGGCGATCTCGGCCACACCTTCATTTGCGGACCGTCCGGGTCGGGCAAGACCGTGGTCCAGAACTTCATGCTCGCGCAGCTGGAGCGGTTCGACGCCCAGCAGCTGTTCATCGACAAGGACCGGGGCGCCGAGATCTTCGTGCGCGCCTGCGGCGGCACCTATCTCGCCCTGCGCAACGGCGAACCGACCGGCTTCGCGCCGTTCAAGGCGCTCTCCCCCAGTCCCGCCAACCGCGCCTTCCTGGTTCGCCTGGTGCGGACCCTCGTCGCCCGGCCGGACGAAACCCTGACGGTGCCCCAGGCTCGCGCCATCGACCAGGGCGTGGCGGCGCTGGAGGCCCTGCCGCGCGAGCGGCGGTCCATCGCCGCCCTGCGCAGTCTGCTCGGCCAGGGCGACGCCGGCGGCGTGGGGGCTCGGCTGGAGCGCTGGCAGCGCGGCGGTCCTCTCGGCTGGGTGCTCGACAATGACGAGGACGCCCTCAGCCTGGAGGCCCGCTTCGCCGGCTTCGACATCACCCAGGTGCTCGACTACGACGAGGTCCGCACGCCGGCGATGTTGTATCTGTTCCACCGCATCGCCGAACGGGTCGACGGCCGCCGTCTCGTCCTCGACATCGACGAGTTCTGGAAGGTGCTGGGCGACCCGGCCTTCACGGAACTGGCCCGGGACGGGCTCAAGACCTGGCGCAAACAGAACGCCCTGATGGTGTTCGGCACCCAGTCGCCGGCCGACGCCCTGCGCTCCCCCATCGCCCACGCCATTCTCGAACAGTGCGCGACCAAGATCTTCCTGCCCAACGCCCACGGCCAGGCGCGCGACTACATCGACGGCTTCGGCCTGACCCAGGAGGAATTCCGCTTGGTGCGCGAGGTTCTGACCCCGGAATCGCATCGTTTCCTGGTCAAGCAGGGCCACGACAGCGTGGTCGTAGAACTGGACCTGAGCGGCATGGACGACGCCTTGGCGGTCCTGTCCGGCCGCACCGAAACCACCACCCTGCTCGACCGGCTCCGGGCCGAGGTCGGCGACGACTACGCGCTGTGGCGCGATCCTTTCCATGACCAGAGGAGGTTCCTGTGAGAATCCGCATTCCATTCGCCGCGGCGGCCGCCGCCCTCGTCCTCGCCGGCGCGCCGGCCGTCCAGGCGCAGCAGATCGTTCACGATCCCCGGGCCCTGGTCCAGATGGTCGAGGAGGCCCGCACCACCCTTGAGCAGCTGAGAGCGCTGCAGACGCAGGTCGAGCAGGGCCAGCAGCTCTTCGACAGCCTGAACGACCTGTCCGGCGTCAACGCCCTGGCCGGCGAGCTCGGTCTGCCGACGGTGCGCAATCCGCTGCCGGACATGCGCGCGCTGCGCGCGGCGGCCGACGGCGATCTGTCCGCGCTCGGCGATCTGGCCGACCGGGCCGACGCCATCCGCCGCGACACCCGGCTCTACACGCCGCCCTCGGGCGATCCGGGTTCCGCGGAAGCCTATTACCGCGACAGCCTCGAACGCGCAGGGGCGCGGACGGCCCGTGATCTCGCCATCGGCGAGGCGGTGGGCGGCGCGGCGGATCGCCGGCTGCAGGGGCTGGAGACGCTCCGCTCCGCCCTCGACACCGCGCCCAACGCTCGCGCCGTCATGGACCTCGAAGCTCGCCTCGCGGCCGAACAGGCGCTGATCCAGAATGAACAAGTCCGGCTTCAGGGCCTCGCCCTGACCCAGGCGGCCGAGGCGCGTCTGGAAGAGCAGCGCGCCCGGGAACGGGCGGAGGCCGCCCGTGCGGCCCGCATGGATGTCTACGAAAGGGCGTTCCGGTGAAACGGTCCGCGCTTCTCGTCGCTCTCGGCCTTGTCGGCTGCGGGGCGTCCGAGCGCACCGTCGAAGACTTCGCCGCCGATCCCGACGCGGCAGAAGCGGTCGTGGCAGCCTGCGACGCCGGCCGCGAGACGGACGACTGCGAGGCGGCGCGGCGGGGTCTGACCGAAGCCCGCCGGGAGGCGCGGATGCGCGCCTATGAGCGGGCCTTCTGAGGAGCCCGACGATGAGCTTTCGCGTCTTCGAGCCCAGCTACGACTTCATCGACGAACGGCTCAACGTCTTCCTCGGCGACCGTCTGTCGTCGGTGATCGCCGAAGTCGAGGGGCCGTTGCGCATCGCCCTGGTTCTCTATGTCGTGCTCTACGGCGTCGCCATCCTGAGGGGCGCGATCAGCGAGCCGGTGATGGATTTCGCGGTTCGGTCTCTGAAGCTGGCCTTCCTGTATCTGCTGGCGACCACGGCCGCCTATTCGACCTTCGTCACCGAGCCCCTGTTCACCGGCCTGCCCAACGCCCTGACCCGGGCGGTCAGCGGCGCGGACACGCCCAGCGTCGGGGCGGCCTTCGACCAATTCTTCGCCTATGCGGCCTGGCTGGGCGAGGACATCTCGCGCGACGGCTCGGCCTTCAATCCCGGGCCCTGGGTGGTGTCGGCCGCCGTCTTCATCATCGGCGCCCTGGCCGCAGCCCTCGGCTTCGGCGTGGTGCTGGTGGCCAAGCTGGCCCTGGCGCTGCTCGTCACCCTCGGCCCCATCTTCATCGCCTGCGCCCTGTTCGACGCAACCCGCCGCTTCTTCTTCGGCTGGCTCAGCCAGGCGGTGAACTACCTTGTCCTGTTCGCCCTGATCATCGTCATTTTCCAGCTCGTGCTGTCGCTCGTGCGCGACCAGTGGGGCGCGATCCAGGGCGCAGACCCGATGATCGGCGGCCTGATCTTCATCGCCCTGTGCCTGCTCGGGGCGATCTTCTTTCTGCAGACCCCGGCCATCGCCGCCGGCATCGCGGGCGGCGCCAGCGCCGGTCTCGCCGATTTCGCCAACGCCGCGGCCCTGGGCGGGAGCGGCTCGGGCCGCAGCCAGGGCCCCCAAGAAGCCGACCGCCAGCCGCCGAGGGGCGGCGGCTCCATCCGACCGAGAGGCGTCTGACATGACCTATCGCTCCCTCCTGCTCGCCGGCCTGATGCTGCTGGGCGCCTGCGCCCACCGGGGCGATCCGGCGCTGCCGACCTGCGACGGCTCGGCCCGGCGGCCCGCCAATCCCCACGGGTCGGTGCTGGCGCCGCACACCGCGTCACGGCCGGCCGAAGCGGCCACCGACGCCGAGACGGGAGGCTGCGCATGAGCGGCGTCCCCTCACCTGACCTGAAGCGCTACTTCGTCGAAGCGAGACGCTGGGACCAGGACCGTCTGGCCTCGGCGCTGCGGTCACGCCGCCTCGCCTGGTCGGCCGCCGCCCTGGCCACCGGGCTGGCGGTGATCGCGACCGGCGCCGTGGCGATGCTGACGCCGCTGAAGTCCACCGAACCGTTCGTCATCCGGGTGGACCAGACGACCGGCGCGGTCGACGTGATGCGCGGCCTGTCCGCCGAGGACGGGCCGGTCCACTACGACGAGGCGGTCAGCAAATACTTCCTCGCGCAGTACGTGCGCCAGCGCGAGGGCTACCTCGATCCGGCCGCCGAGGACGCCTTCCGGCTCGTCTCCATTCTGTCGGCGCCGGCGGAACAGCGGCGCTGGGCCGATCTGTTCCGCGGCTCCAATCCGGACAGTCCGCAGAACCTCTACGGCCGAGACGGCGAGGCCATCATCTCGATCCGCGCCATCGGGTTCATCAACGACGGCGTCGCCAACGTCCGCTTCCATCGCACGGTCCGGCAGGCCCAGCAGACGGTGGAGAGCGACTGGATCGCCACCATCGCCTTCACCTACACCCGCGCGCCGATGTCCGAACCGGATCGGCTGAGGAACCCCCTCGGCTTCCAGGTGACGTCCTACCGCGCCGATCCGGAGGTCATCCGATGAAACGCCCCCCTCGCCTCCTGACGCTGGCCGCCGGCCTCTCCCTGGCCCTCCCGGCCGCGGCGCAGACCCCGCAGGACCCGCGCATCCGCGAACTCGTCTACGACCCCGCGGCGGTCTACCGGATCCCCGGGGCGTTCCGGACGGCCACCCAGATCGTCTTCTCGCCCGAGGAGACCATCCGTCACGCCGCGATCGGAGACAGCGTCGCCTGGGAGGTGGCCGCGGAAGGGTCGGTGCTTTTCCTCAAGCCCCGCGAACGTCATCAGGCGACCAATCTGCTGGTCGTCACCGAGCGCAGCGGCGTGACCCGGCACTACGCCTTCGAACTCCTGGCCCGCGACGCCAGCGACCGCACCGCGGTCGCCTGGCAGGTCCGCTTCCGCTACCCGGCCGACGAACAGGCCCAGGCGGCCCGGGCGCTGGCCGTCCAGGCCGAGGCCGTGGAGCAGCGCCTCATCGGACTGGAGCTGGAGCGTGGGGTGGTCGAGGGGACCCGCAATCTGGCCTGGTCCGCCCAGGGCGACGCCGCCCTGCAGCCGAGCGAGGTCAGCGACAACGGCCGCTTCACCGTGCTGCGCTTCCCCGGCGTCCAGGCCCTGCCGGCCCTGTTCGAGGTCGCGGAGGACGGGTCCGAGCGTCTCGTGCCCTATGACGTGCGCGGCGAATTCGTGGTGATCCACGGCGTCGTCCGGGGGTTGCGGCTGAGGCGGGGCCGCTCGGTCCTGTGTCTGTTCAACGAGGCCTGGGACCCTCGCGGCCTCGGCCTCGGCACCGGCACGGCCTCGCCCGCCGTCGATCGCGCGCCGGTCGGGAGCGCATCATGAACCTCCCCGATCAAACCCCGCCCGCCGATGATCCGGCGCCGCCGCCGACGGCGAACGATCGCGGGGTCTCGCCGATCGCCGGACGGTTGGGCGGACGCCAGGGCAAGGTCATCAGCCTGGCCGCCTTGGCCGTCGGATGCGGCGTCTTCCTGATCGCCAGCTGGGATCGGGGCGACGCAGACGGCGCCGAGCCGGCGCGTCGCGACGAGCCGCCCCGGCAGACCGCGCCATTCGAACCCGCGCGCCGCGAGGCGCCTCCGCTGCTGAGCGACGCCGCCCTCGATCCGAACGCGCCGATTCTGACCGACGGAGAGGTGGTCCCACCCCTCGAAGCGAATCCCCAGGACGCGGCGTCGCCGCCTTCCGGTCCTTCGGCCGCGGAACAGCGGCGCGCCCTGGCCGAAAGCGCCCGGCGCGCGCCTGTCCTCGCCTACAGCCGGGCGGGCGGCGGCGGCCAACCCGCCCCGCCGGCGGCCTCGGACGCTTCGGCGGTCGCGCCGGCCGCCCCGACCTCGCTCGACCAGTTGCGGCAGGTGACGCCCGTCGGTCAGACGCGCGCCGGCCGTCTGCCGGACCGCAACCTGCTGATCACCGCGGGGACCAGCGTGCCCTGCATCCTGCAGACCGCCATGGACAGCACCACGCCCGGCTATGTGACCTGCGTCCTGCCGCGTGACGCCTGGTCCGACAATGGGGCCGTGGTTCTGATGGAGCGCGGCACCCGGGTTCTGGGCGAGTATCGCGGCGGCCTGCAGCAGGGCCGGCGCCGGCTGTTCGTCCTGTGGACACGGGCGGTGACGCCGACCGGGGTCGCCGTCGCCCTCGCCTCTCCGGCCGCCGACGCGCTCGGACGCGCGGGGTTCGACGGCGTCGTCGACACCCGGTTCTGGGACAGGTTCGGCGGCGCCCTGCTGCTCTCCATCGTCGACGACGGCGTCTATGCCGCCGCCGGTCAGGGCGACGGCGGCGCCGCCACGGCGCGGCTGCCGTCAGACGCCGCGGCTGTCGCCCTGCAGGGTTCGGTCGACATCCCGCCGACGCTGCGCAAAAGCCAGGGCGCCGAGGTGTCGATCTTCGTGGCCCAGGACCTGGATTTCGCCGGCGTCTATCAGCTGCGGCCGCGTTGATGGACGACACCTCGGTCCTCGATCACTACCTCGCGCCGCTGCGGCCCTTCCTGGAGCCGGCGGCCGTGACCGAGGTCGTCATCAACCGGCCGGGCGAGGTCGGGGTGGAGGCGGACGGAGCGTGGCGCTGGACCGAAGCGCCGGAGCTGACCGAGGCCTGGCTTCGCACCCTGGCCGTGGCGGCCGCCGCCTACACCCGTCAGGATGTCGGTCCCGAACAGCCCATCTGCTCCACCACCCTGCCCGGTGACATTCGCTGTCAGATCGTGCTGCCGCCGGTCGCCGCCGACGGAGGTCTGTCCCTGACCCTGAGAAAGCCGTCGCGGCGCCGTCTGGGACTGAAGGAGTTCGCGGCGGCCGGCCTGTTCGACGAGGTCGCCGACGCCCAGGCGGACGCCACGGACCTCGTCGACGCCGAACTGATCCGTCTCCGGCAGGCCGGCGACTGGCCGGCCTTCCTCACGCTGGCGGTCACCGCCCGGCGCAACATCCTGATCTCGGGCGCGACCGGGTCGGGCAAGACGACCCTGGCCAAGGGGCTGATCGAGCTTATCCCGGACCATGAGCGCCTGCTGACCATCGAAGACACCCGCGAGTTCGTGGTGCCGCACCGCAACGTCGTCCATCTGGTCTATTCCAAGGACGGACAGGGGCTGGCCAGGATCGGGCCGAAGCAGCTTCTGGAAAGCGCCCTGCGCATGCGGCCGGACCGCATCCTGCTGCAGGAGCTCCGCGACGGCACGGCCTTCTTCTATCTGCGCAATGTCAACTCGGGCCACCCGGGCTCGATCACCACGGTGCACGCGGATTCCGCCGCCCTGGCCTTCGAGCAACTCACCCTGCTGGTGCGGGAGTCCGAAGGCGGACGCGACCTGCCGCGCGAGGACATCCGCGCCCTGCTGCATCTGCTCGTCGACGTCGTCATCCAGATGAAGAAGGTCGAAGGGCGCTTCCGCGTGACGGAGGTCTGGCATGACCCGGTTCGCAAGCGCCAGCCCGGGAGCTAGGGCCGCGGCGGTCGCCCTCGGCGGCCTGGCCGCCGCGAGCCTTCTGGCCGTCCTCGCCATCCTCATCGCCCTGGTCGGTCTGGGTCAGTTCTCCGACACCATCGACTGGGCCCGGGTCCCCGGCTGGCTCTGGTATTATCGCCATGACCCCGAGGTGCGCCGCTGGCTGACCGTCGGGACCTCGGTTTCGGCCCTGGTCGGCGCGGTTCTCGTCGCGGCCGTCCTGCTCGCCCGACGCCGGCCGCTGCACGGCGCCGCCCGCTGGGCCTCGGGGTCGGAGCAGAGGCGCGCGGGCCTGCGGGCGCATCGCGGCATCGTCCTGGGCCGGGCCGACGGCGGCTTCCTCATCGCCGACGGTTCCGAGCACGTCATGCTCTACGCCCCCACCCGCACCGGCAAGGGCGTCGGCGTGGTCATCCCCAACCTCCTGGCCTGGCCGGACTCCGTGGTCGTGCTGGACATCAAGCGCGAGAACTTCCTCGCCACGGCGGGCTATCGCGCCGAGGCCGGCCAGACGGTGCATCTGTTCGATCCGCTGGCGCGGGACGGCCGCACGGCCCGCTTCAACCCACTGGGCCATGTCGATCGCGGGGACCCGATCGCGGTGCTGGACGAACTGCAGCGCATGGCGGTGATGTTGTTCCCGGTCCACGACCGGGCCGACCCCTTCTGGGCCGAGGCGGCGCGGACGGGATTCATTGGCGTCGGCGGCTATGTCGCGGCCACGGCCGAACGCCCGTTCACCCTCGGCGAGATCTTCCGCCAGCTCACCGCCGGCGACGCCCGCACGCGGCTGCCCCGGATTCTCGCGGCCCGGGAACAGGAGGGTCGCCCCCTGCCCGGACCGGTCGTGGCCGCGCTCACCGACTTCACCAGCTCCAGCGAAAACACCTTCGCCTCGGTGCGGCAGTCGATCACCACCCGCATGGCACTGTGGCTCAATCCGCGGGTCGACGCCGCCACCGCCGCGTCCGATTTCGACCTGCGCGACCTGCGCGGCGGCCGCCTCTCCCTGTATCTGGGAGCCACGCCGGACAACATGCTGCGGATCCAGCCCCTCTACGCCCTGCTCTTCCAGCAGTTGGTGGATCTGAACAGCCGCGCCCTGCCCGGCCCCGCCGACCGACCCGCCCTGATCGTGCTCGACGAGTTCGCCCGTCTCGGGCCGGCGCCCGTCCTGGCCCATGCCTTCGCCTGGGTCGCCGGCTACGGGCTGCGGCTGCTGACGGTGCTCCAAAGCCCCTCGCAGCTGAGGGCGATCTACGGCCCGGACGTCGCCGAGGAGGTGATGACCAACTGCGGGGTCGAGATCGTTTTTGCGCCCAAGGAGATGAAGATCGCCCAGGAGCTGAGCGATCGGCTCGGCGCCTATACGGCGGACGGCCGCAGCCGCAGCCGGCCGACGGGGCTCAGCCCGGGTCGGCGCAGCACGACGGTCTCCGATCAGCGCCGGATGCTCATGCTGCCCCAGGAGTTGATGCAGCTGCCGCAGACGGCCCTGATCGTGTTGAAGGCCGGCCTGCCCCCGATCCGGGGCCGGAAGATCGCCTACTTCCGGGAGCGTGTCTTCCAGGGCCGGCTGCGACCCGCGCCCCATCTGCCTCCGGTCGCCGCGCCGACATCGCCCCCCGCTCTGGAGGAGGATCCCATGGATTTTGATGTCATCGCCCGCGCCTTCGCCGCCGAAGGCCTGCCGCCGCCCGAGGCCGGGGCGGATGAAGAGGCCGTCGGCGCCTGGCTGGACCGGATTGTCGACACGGCCGTGCTGGAGCGCGAGCCGTGAAGACGCCTGACGCAGCCCCGCCCTCCAACCGCCTCGCCCCTGCGTCGGGCCCGGCCGGGTCGCGCCGCTCCACCGCCAAGGGCGACGTGCCCGAGGCCGTGCTGGACCGCTATCTCGTCGAGCGCGACCTGCGGGGCCGACCGGAACGCTTCTTCCGCGATCATCGCGCGGCCGAGCCGATGTTCCGCGACCGCGGCCGCTCGCTGGTCTCCAGCCAGGCCTATCCCGACGCCGTCATCGACATGCTCAAGATCGCCCGTCATCGCGGCTGGACCCAGGTTCGGGTGTCCGGCGATCCGGCCTTCCGGCGCGAGGTCTGGATCCAGGCCCAGACCCTGGGGATGGAGGTGCAGGGCCATCGACCGCGCGAGCGCGATCGGCAGGCCGCCGGGCTCGACCGACCGTCCGCCGCGCGAGACGCCGAACCCTCCAGGGCCCGCGACGCGCTCGCCGAGCGTCTGGCGCGGGCGGCCATCGTCGTGGCGCGCCTGGTTCCCGACCCCGCGATCCAGACCCGCCTGCTCGAGGCCGCCTGGGCGCGCGCGGGCCGGTCTCGCCCCACGGAGCGCGAACCGGCGCGCGGACGCGACCGGCAGCGTTAGCCTCCCGCCGCCGGAAGAACGCCTTCAGAGATCGGCCAGGCCGGGTCGGCGGAAGTGTATCCGCAGCCGCGACGCGCGAGGACTGCGCCGAACGAGAGGCCTCATCGGCCGAATTCGGTCGCGCCTGTCATCCGCCGTCGTCCGTGAAGCGGCCTAGTTCCGCCTCCAGCAGACGCAGGCGGCTGCTGAACCCGCCGAAGATCGAGTTCGCCAGATCCTTTGGGAACCAGCGCGGCAGGCCGGCCCGGGTCGTTCGGATTCCCTCCGGGGCGTCTGCGACGAGTTGGGCGAACAGGCCGCGCAGGGTCCCTTCATCCAGGCCCGCCTTGGCGCCGGTTTGATAGAAGTGGCGGGGCAGGATGCTCTCGACCCGATAGTGACGGCGATCGCCCACGGCCATCGCCATACGATAGCGGTTGCGGGTGAGTTGGCGGGCGTCGACGACCGGTTGCACCGACAGGACGTCGTAAAGGGGCGTGAGGCGGAAACCGCCGCCCGGGTATAGGAAGACGCTGAAGTTCTTGGCGTGCCCATCGGTCGCGCCGAGCAGCCAGAAGGCGACGACCGCCTTCATGAAGGCCAGACGGTCCAGGGTGACCTCGTCGCTCGCGCCGAGCAGGTCGAGGCAGTCGACGATCCCGGGTCCGCCATCATTCTCGTACTTCGTCGCCCAAGGCACGGAGAGCGCCTGGCAGAAATCCTCCTGGGGCCGGCGCAACAGGCGGCCGTCCCGGGCGTAGGTGCGGTCAAATCTCTCGACCACGAGAACCCGCTTGCGACCGAAGCTCTGGATCTCGACGTTGGCGGTGTCGAAGCCGAGCGCGCGCAGGAAGGTCAGGCAGAGATATTCGTTCTCGACGCTGTTGGAAAAATCGACGGCGCTGCCCGGCGCCTTGCCGATCTGCGGCTTGAAGATGTGGGTGGTCGGGGTGGTCCCGTCCGGCTTCAGCCACTGGCCGTCATGGCGGAGGAAGGCGGTCTTGTCCTGAACGCCGGCGAGGGAAATCCGGAAGTGTTCGCTGTCATCAAGTCCCAAGGGATTGGCGGTCAGGTCATCCAGGATTTTCGCGATGGCGCGGTCACTGACCGGTTCCCCCCTGATCTCGCCCGGTCTGGGCGGATCGCTGCCTTCGGAAAGGAACTGCAGGGCGCCCACGCAGTCTCGTCCGATGGCGGCCAGAAGGCTGTTGGCGTCGATCCCGCCGGCGCCGACGCGCGCGGCGAGCCGACCGCGGATCGTCTCGTTGTCCGGAAGGAGATTGTCGAAAACAGCGACGACCGGGGCCCCGATATGGCGATCCTCGCGGAGGGGCAGCGAAAGCGACACGGGGATTGCGTGCTCCCACGCCAGCCATGAGGGGTCGTACTGAAAATCGATGGCTCCGCTGGTTTCCCGGCGAAGGCGACCGACGAGCCTGCCGTTGAGATAAACCGAGAGGGGAGCGTTTCCGCCTCTGCGGGCCATCAGAACAGGTCTCCCATATCAGGCGCCCCGCCTCGGCTTCTGCGCCGTACGACGATTTCCAGCTCGAGCGCACCAAGAGCGGCGAAGAGGGTTTCAAGCGTGCCGGAGCCGCTTTCCAGATTGGATATGGTCGCCTGGCGTTTGCTCGCCTTGGCCGCGAGATCGCCCTGGGTCATATCCGCCAACTTCCGATATCGGCGAATGGCGGCGGCGAGCTGTTTTTCACTGCGGGCGATGGGCTCCATGTGAAACTCCTTTCCCCGCCACATACGGAAATCCGCATCATTTGTCAATATACGCTTACACGCATAAATACAGAATATACAGAAATACGGATAAGACTTCGCCATACGCAAACCCGTATTCGGCAACGCCCAAGCCAGACTGCCCAGAAGACCTGGGGACCGGCTCAATCAAAGGCGAGCGTGTCGGTATTCCGCGGAAAGCACGTCAGGCATGCGCCGCCTGGCTGACCAGGCGCGCCAGCCATGTCGGCAGACGGGGCCCGACGGCCACGAGGTCCCCGAACGCTGAGGGCCCCAGCTTCCGCTTCAAGATTTCGAGCGCCGGTCCCGCCTTCTCCGGCCCGAGCCAGGCCAGGGCGCGAACCGCCTCGCCGGCCGGACGATCAGCCAGGAGCAGCTGCCATGCAGGCGCGTGCTGGAACTCCACCGTCTGATTGCCGACGCTGAAGGTGCGGCTTTTCCCATTGGTCAGATAGACCATGCGGATCGGCACCTGACTGGTCAGACCCAGGGCGTTCGCCGCCGCCGCGCCATTGGACGCGACGACCTCGCCGCGTTGCTCGCTCACGGCCCGCACAACGGTCTCGACCGAAGGAATGCGGGAGCCGAAGCGGCTTTCCAGCGGCCGCATATAGACGCCGCGACCGGCGCGCATCAGTCGGCCCCGGCGAACCAGCCGCGACAGGGCCTGGTCCACCGCCGCGCGCGCGCCCAGGTGCAGCAGCGACTTGGCGGCGATCGGCGCGCCTTCCGGCAGCGTCGAGGCGCGCTCCATGATCTGATCGGCGAGTGTTTGCATGACAACCTCAGTGTCAGAAATACAGGATAACATCTGACACTTCCAAACGGATGGCGACGACGCCGATCAGGGCGAGCACTAGCGCTCACGGGTCCGGCCCGGGTCGCGCTGTGTCCCGCCCCTCTGTCGCAGGGCCTGATCCCGCGTCATCGGCGCCGGTCGCCCCCGCACGAACCGCTCCATCAGAGCGGCAAGGGCGCGATCCCCGGCCCGTTCCGATCGCGACAGCCGCAGGGCCTCGGCCACCAGGACGCGCCGGATGGCCAGCTCACGCGTCCGGATCGCCGCCAGCCACGGCGCTTCGCCCGCGCCCGTGGTGAGCGCCGCCCGATAGGCGACGGCGAGCACCTCGGGCAAGGCCCCCTGCCCCGCCGCGAACCGTTCCCGCATCTTGCGCACCGGGATGCGCTCGGCCTTGCGGGCCACGCCCCGCGCCCGCCGCGGCGTCGCCTCAGCCTCGATGGCCCGGTCGCGAAGAACGCGCGCGAACCCTTCCCGCCAAACCTGCAGGTCCGCCTTGCGCGGGTTGAGCCGCTCGCCGTCCCGCCCGAGCCGTCTCACCGTCAGATGGACATGCGGGTGCCGGCCTTCGTCATGCAGGGCGAAGACATAGGGGAAGCGTTCGCCGAACGTCCCGGCCGCGAAGGCCCTCGCCGCGTCATGCAGGCGGACGGCGTCGGTCCCGGCCGGCATGCTCAGCACGATCGACAGGCTGATCGAGGCGTCCCGTCTGCGCCCCGGCTCGAGCGCGAACTCCTCGGCCCAGTCGCGTGCCAGATCCCGCACCTGTCCACGGCCTTCCAGCCGCTCCCCGTCGGGACCTTCCAGCGCCAGGGCGCCGTTGCGGCTGATATAGTCCAGGTGCGCTTTCAGATGAGCGCCATCCCGGGTCCGGCCGGTGATCTTCACCATCACCTCGGGCGCTCGCCGCGCCACCCGCGCGAACCGGGCGGACGGATCGCCACCGCCCCCGCGAGGCGGCCGCAGCACCGCGGGCGTGATCCGGGCGCGACGGATATCGACGGGCGGTCGCAGCACCTCCTCGAACCCGCACGATGACCGAAAGTCCGTCACGAGGCCGGGGCCCAGTAGGCGAGATTGCCCTCGAAAGCCTCCCCGAGCGCGTCGATCCAGACCGAGATTTCGGCCTGGAAGGCGCCGAGCTGAGCCAGCTCCAGATCCAGCACCGCGCCGTCCATCACGGCGGTGTTCAGGGCCCGGGCTATCTGGTTGACGTTCACGCCGATCCGCCTCAGCTCGCGGCGCACCTCGATCAGGGCCAGAGCTTCGGGCCGGCTGAACTGCGGCCGATCGTGCAGGCGGCGACGGATGAGCGCCGCGCTCCATTGGGTTCGCGACAGGCCCATCGTGGCTGCCTCGACCTCCAGGAGATGCAGGTCGGTTTCGCCCAGACGCAGGGTCAGCTTGCCCGACCTGACCACAGGCGGCCCTTCCTCCGGCGCCGGCAGGGGCGCCTGGGCAGCGCCTTCCATGAGCCGCCGCAACAGCCGCGAGCGACCGCCTTGACCCGCAGCGGCGGCGTCGAACCGGCGGGTCAGATCGGGCGGGAGGCGGAGGGTGATGCGGTCCATCGGAGAGCGGGTCTGTCAGACATTGCCGGCGCAAAGCCTATCCTGCCCTAGACCGTCACCCCCCTCGTCCCGTAGACTTCCGGTGCTGCCCGCCCTCCCCTCGGCGACCGAAGCCGGCCGCTCGCCCGCCGCCCTGAAGGGC
Organism: Caulobacteraceae bacterium; assembly: GCA_947475735.1. Classification (GTDB taxonomy): domain Bacteria; phylum Pseudomonadota; class Alphaproteobacteria; order Caulobacterales; family Caulobacteraceae; genus Brevundimonas. Next base: position 23,664 of record CANJLQ010000014.1, on the reverse strand, counting down.
GCCCCAACCAGGCGGGATCAGGTCCTCACACGATCGTAGCCCGCGCCCTCGACGAAGCCTGCCGCGAGACATCCTTCGCGCACGAACCCTGTCCGCGTTCCGTTGGAGTACATGCGGCCGTCCCGCCGATACTGCAGAAACCGGGGCCAGCGGACGGGCCGCGCCCGAAGGGTCTCGGTGTGCACAAGCACATCTCCATCGGCCTGCGGAAGGATGTCGGCCAAGGGCCGTGCTTCGTACCGGATGTGCTCGCCGATGACCTGGTCCCGAACGGCATAGGTCGTACGGTGTCGCGGGTCCCGGCGGTGGGGAGCCATCTCCCTCGCTGCCGCCGCAATGGCCTCCCGGTCGTCCCACCTCCTGAAATAGAGGTTCGCCGCGCAGTTCAGGATCTGATGGTCGTTGAGCGCCCGGACGTCATCGTCACGTCTCAACTGGATCACGCCTCCCCGATGCGGAACGCAGTAGACGTTCGGGTCGTGGAAGACGGCGAGAAGCTCCGGAGACAGCGGCAACAGCATGATCGCGCCCCCGCTCCGCACACTGAACGCCAGGCCCTCCGCTCGAGGGTTTTGCAGATGCCACCGATTGGTGAGAACCGCCGGATCGTCGGACGTCACGAAGGGCGTCGCGGTCCGGTTCCGGACCAGCGTCACCTGCAGGTCGTCCACGATTTTCATCGACCGTGCGTAGAACAGCATCGCCGCCTGAACCGCCTCGAGCATCGCGGCTTTCGGATCGAACGCCTCCCCTTCAGGCAGGACGCCCGGCAGCTGCGCCAGCGCGGCCGCGATCTGACTGGCGCTGACGGACGCCGCTTCGGTCCGGAGATGCTGGAGAAGAACGAACCGACGAAGCACGAGCCGATCGAGACCGGTAGGCTCCGCCGCCTGGGTGACCAGGCGTTGGATCGCGGAACCATAGGCGCCCTCGATGGTCTGGATGGCTGTCTCCAGTTGCCTGTCCTGTCCGTACAGATAGTCGTGGGAACACTGCTTTCTCACCGCAGCGTTCCGGATGGCGCGGTCGGCGTCGAGGTTGAACAGGTGAATGGCCTTGCCTTCGCCATCGACGGAGAACGGCTTCAGATGAGCCTTCGGGACGAAATGCTGATTCTTGTTGTCGGCCATCGCCCCTCACGATGGGAGGCTGGCCGAAGCTGAAGCCGGAGGCCAGCCTCATTCGGTCTGCAGCGCCTGCAGCCAGGCGACGGCGCGCTGGGCTTGGGCGGCGGCCGAGAAGATGAACCGCTTATCGTCGCGCAGAACCTCCAGCCACGAAGCCAGATAGGCGGCGTGATCCTCGCGTGGCTCAAGGGCCAGCCCGAGATCGGCGCAGAGGAAGGCGGCGCCGAGTTCGGCCACCAGCTCTTCCCGGGCATAGCCGACGTCTCCGTGTCGGCGGCGACCGAAGTCGCGGTCGAGCCGGCTGGGGTGCCGGGTCCAGTGCGTCAGCTCATGCCCGAGCGTGGCGTAATAGGCTTCCGGATCGCGGAAACTCTCGAACACCGGCATCTGCACGAAGTCGGGTCCCGGCGCATAGAAGGCGCAGCCGCCGCCGTGGCGGATTTCGGCGCCGGTCGCGGCGAAGAACGCCTCGGCCGCGGCGATGCGTTGACCGACGTTCAGGACCGGCGTGGGCGTTGGACCGTACGACGCCGGGAGACCTTCGATCTGTTCGACGTTGAAGACGGTGTAGGCCTTCAGGAACGGAATGCGCCGGGCCGTCTCCTCACCGGCGTCGTCATCGTCGGTGCGGACCAGTTGGTCGGCATAGACGACCGTGGAGCCCTTTTCGCCCTTGCGGACATGAGCGTCCAACGCCAGCGCCTGCCGGAAGGTCATCCAGGTCGAGGACCGGAAACCTCGGGTTGCGGCCTCGCCCCACAGCAGGACGACGTTGATGCCCTGATAGGGCGTGCCGTCGTGCCGGAGGGGCCGGCTGACGCTTTCGGAAGCGGCCCAGGGCTGGGTCCAGGGCCGGACGCCGGCTTCGAGCTGGGCGACGATCTGGTCGGTGATGCGGGTGTAGAGGTCGGGACGTGAGGGGTCGTTGGGGCGCGGCATGGCGGCCTCCTCGGGAATGGATTTGAAGAAGGGGCGGCGGCGCTGCCTCAGCGCCGCCGCGGCTCGGTCAGCGGGACCAGATCAGGCTGTGTCCGCCCTCGATTTCGACCAGCGAGGCATAGATCGGTGCCGGGAAGCTGGGATCGTCGAGCTTGACCGACAGGTACTCGCGGTTCTGCTGGCTCGTCTTCTTCCAGGCGGCGCCGAACTCGGTCTGGCCGGAGAAGATGCGGAAGTCCGGAGCCTTGTCGTCGCTCTTCTCGTTGGCCCGGAGTTGAGCCGCCTTGACGTTGAGGGTCAGGGTCTTGATCGAACCGCTGTAGCTGCCGTCCGCTTGCTGGGTGAAGGTGCCGATGGTGGCCATGAAAGTCTCTCCTTGCTGATCTCGGGCCACGCCTGCCGCGGCCTCGATGGCGATCGACGGACCGGAGACCGGGCGGCCCGCAGGCGAGCGCAGGGAGCCCCGCAGCGTCAGCGGAGGACCGGGAGAGCGACTTTCTTGCCTCGCGAGGAAGGCCGCAGGCCGGGGAAGAAAGTCGCGCGAGCGGTTGCGGAAGCCGGACGGGCTTCGGTCAGATCAGGCCATTGAGAGGCCGCGCAAGGCATGGCGCGTCGCAGGAGAGACAGCTGGTCACCGCCGCCTGAACCAGACGGGCCAGTCACGCCGGTCGTAGGGAACATGCCGCCAGTGCCTACGCAGCCACTCCGCCACCAGAGGTTCGCCCAGGCTCCCACCGCTCCAGCGTCGTCTGCCGCAGACCCTTTCGACGACTTCAAGGGGGGACACGGACGCCGCCAGATCCCGCTGCGCGGACCGTTGAACTTGGCATCGGAAGCCCTGTAGGTTCGTGGCGAACCGTCCGCCTCCCCCGGGCAGAAGGAGTGATCCTTGGCGACGCAGTCCGACACCATCCAGTTCACGGTGATCCGCGGCGACGGCGACTGGCGGGTTCTACGCGATGGCCGGAATTCAGGGCATTTCGACTTCAGTGTCGACGCCATCGAGGCCGCGCTCGTCAAGGCGACGACGCTGATCGACAAGGGCGAACGGGTCGAGGTCTTCGTCCAGGACGCGGCCGGCCAACTGCGTCAGGTCGATCCGGTTGGCGGCGAAGTCCTGCACTGACGCCTGAGGGTCAGCGCCTCATCCGGCTGGCGCCTTGGCGCCCTCACCAGCTTATCCAGGATCGTCCCGCGCGGCCTCGCGCAACTGGACCAGCCGCTCCTCGCACACTGTAGTCGCAAGGGCGCGCAGCACCTCTACGCGCTGCGTCAGCCAGGCCAGTTCCTCCGCGCTGATCTTGTAGTGTTTGGAGTAGCGGGCCTTCACATAGGCTTCACGCAGCAGCTCAAAGCAGCGGCGCTCGAACTTGGTCTCGCGCGGCCAGGCGTCGGCCAGCCGGGCGTCGATCGCCTCGCACTTCTTGCGCAGGAAGGCGAGGTTGTGGGCCTTACCGCTGTAAAGCGTCACCACCAGCAGGACGCAGTGGTAGAGGTGTTCAGCCGACTGATGAAGGTTGAACGCGGCGAGCTTGGGATCAGCGCCCTCGCCCATGTAGAATTTCGCGCCACGAGCAAAACTGGCCGAGCTCTGCGTCCAGTCTGCGAAGAACTCCTCCGCTTCTGCGAGAGCGACTTGGGCCTTCAGGTCCGTCGGCTTGCGCAGCTTGGCGCCCCGCGTGTCGAAGAGGACGATCCCCTCGCGCACGATGTCGGCCCAGAAATAGCGGCCCCGATCGAGTTGCTCGTTCACGTCGTCCAGGCTGTGAACGATCAAGCTGACGGGCGTGCGGATCAGCGTCTCGCCCGGCATCAGCTTGTTCTCGGCGTCATGCCAGAACTCGCCGTCGGTCAGGTCTTCATGGTCGACGACGATCAGCAGATCGAAATCCGAGAAGTAGCGTCCGACTGGGTCATGGACCCAGTCGCCGCGCGCATACGAGCCGTAGAGGATGACCTTGAGGATCTTGCCGTTCTTCAGCCGCTCGGCCCGGCGGGTCGAGACGGCTTCGGCGAACGACTCGCGGATCACCTCGACCACCCGGCGCAGTTCCACCTGCTTGCGCGGCGGCAGATGATCGATTGCAGTCTTCATGGGCGGAGTCTCGCCCAACGCGTGCATCGGGGCAAGGCGCGAGGCTCAGTTCTGGATGAGCCGCACCAAGGTGCCATCGGGGTCGATGAGCGCGCCGATGCGTAGTCCGGAGTCTTCGATCTTGGGCGCGTGCAAACGAGGGTGACCCCAGCAGGTCTCCGGCAGGCCCGCGGCCTGACAGGCCGCGTAGAAGCCGTCCAGGTCGTCTAGCCGCAGGCAACAGCTGAAGTTGCTGGTCAGCGGGTCCACCTCCGGATGCGGGAAGAACTCGAGCGTCAGCCCGCCCCGTTTCAGGATCATCCAGCCATCGTCGCGCCACCCCTGCACGAATCCGAACTGGGCGTAGAAGCGCGACGTGATCTCGAAGTCGCGCGACGGCAGGTTGGGCGTGGCGTGGTCGGTCACGGCGATCTCCGAAGACGCAGGATGCTCGGAGCCTAGCCGCAACAGCCCTTGCCATCCACCTGGATCGGCGGGCACGGCACGTCCGCATAGGAGCAGAACACACAACAGTCGCCGAGTTGAGGCTTCAGCTTCACCCCGCAGCCGAGGCAATCGTAAAACCAGATGCAGGCGTCGGTGGGCATGGTCTCGGTCGCCACATGACCGCAATGCGGGCAGGTCAGCGTCGACTCCAGAACGACAGCGGAGGTCATCGCATGCCCGCCAGTCGGGGCATGGCCCACGGTTCGATATAGGGCTGCCAGACCAGGGACAGGCCGACCAACAGGCTGGCGATCATCAGCAGCCAGAAGGCGAGCCGCGAAGGGCGACGGCAGGACGCATCCTTCCGACACATCCGCAGACGGCGCCAATGCAGCAGCCAGCCGGCGGCCAGGATGACGGCGGCGAGAAGCGTCAGCCAGTTTCGCGCGCCCGCGATGACGGCGGCGCCGGCGAAGGATACGCCCGCCACCGACAGAGCGAGCGGCAACACGCAGCACGCCGCCCAGGCGAACACCGAGGCGACGCCGCCGATGGCCGCCGAGGCGCTGACGGCGACCTCGAGAATTCTGGGTCGGTCGTGATCGCTGGCCATGGGGCCTCCCGTTCGATTTCTGCTAGAGGCTACAACCCGTAGCCGCTACGGGATCAAGAGCCATGTCCACACGAAGTTTGACCATCGGCCGATTGGCCGTCAGCGCCGGGGTGAACCTGGAAACGGTGCGCTACTACGAGCGGATCGGACTGATGCCCGCGCCGGCCCGCACCGAGGGCGGCCACAGGAGCTATGCGCCGGAACACGCCCAGCGGCTGCGCTTCATCCGCCGATCGCGCGAACTGGGCTTCGGCATCGACGCCATTCGCCGGCTGATCGCGCTGAGCGAGCCGGGCGTCCAAGCGTGCTGCGAGGTCCGCGACATGGCCCAAGACCACATCGCCAGCGTGGACGCCAAGATCGCGGACCTGCAGCGGCTGCGGACCGTGCTGAGGCAGGCCGTCGCCGACTGCAGCGAAGGCGGGCGGGTTCGGTGCCCGGTAATTGAAGAGCTCGGCTCGACCTAGCGTCGACCGGACGAGCGTGCACCGATGATGTGATCAGCCTCAGTGTCGTGAAGGCGTGATCGACGCCGCCGCTTCGCGGCAAGCGTCTTCGCAACGCCGGCATTCCTCGGCGCAGATGCGGCAATGCTCGTGCATCTCGGCGTGTTTTTCGCACTCGACGGCACAGTCTGCGCAGGCCTCAACGCAGGTTTCGAGCATGCGCTTGATCAGAGCTTCGTTGCTGCCGGCGCGACGGGCGGCGAGGCCGGCCGTGGCCAGGCAGACATCGGCGCAGTCGAGATCAAGCCGGATGCACTGGGTCAGGTCCTTGACCATCTCTTCGGCCAGGCAAGCGTCGGCGCAGATGCGGCACACGGCTGCGCAGCCGTAGGCCGCCTCGATCGCGCGGACGAGGCTGTCGTTGACGCTGCCGCGCACGTCGGGGTGAGTGCTGATCATCGGTTGGATCTGCATCGGGGGCTCCTTGGGAGATCGGAATTCAATCCCGGAGCCGCGGCGATGTTCCGAATGGTAGAGCCTGGGGAAGTCGGTCGCCATCGCCCTCGCGCATCAGTTCTGAAATTGCGCCCCTGCCGCCGCAAACTGTCTGCGGGAACGCGCCCGCAGCAGAATCTCTCGATCGCCAGGATAGGGACGTTTCCGGTGTTGGGCTTTTGGTTCCAGTGCTTGGTAGAGCGTACCGAGTTGCGCCGCTCGGCCGGCCATGTGATGATGTTCGCATGTGGAGTCTCATCCGCACGGCGATTATCGCGTTGGCGTTCGTTGGCTTCCTTGGCCAGACGACGGCCCGCGCGACTCCGCTTCCGGTCGTCGTCGATGCGATGGAGATGTCTTCGGACTGCGCCGAGATGATGATCGATCAAGCCGACGCATCCGACCGGGACCAGATGCCGTGCGAGGACATGACGCCCGACTGCATCGCGAAGATGGGATGTACAGCCGTGTCACCGGTCCTTGCGTCGAGTTCGACGGTATCGCGTCCGCTGTCGGGTTCAGGCCTCTCCTACGCTCGGGTAACGAGTCGTCTCCACGGACTGTCGCCCTCCCCCCTTCGAGACCATCCAAAACTCCGGGCCTGAGACTGTCCTCGCGGGCTTGTCACGCGATCCCTGAGGATCCGTGCGCCCATTCGAACAGCTGACCCCCGCGCCTGATGGCCGCGGGGAGGGTTTCCGGAGCAATTAGCCGTGTTGAATTCATCCGCCGGTCGGGCGCGCCGCAGCGCGTCGGCCTGGCTTCGAGGCGCCGCGCTGGGGTGCTGCGGCCTGCTGGCCGCGGGCGCCGTCCAGGCCGAACCCCTCACATTCGAGCAGACCTTGGCGCGGGCCGCCTCGGAGGCCCCCTCCCTGCGCGCCAGCGAACTGGGCGTGGACGCCGCCCGAGCCTCGGCGATCGCCGCCGGCCGCCTGCCGGACCCGCGTCTCCGTCTCGGCCTCAGCAACCTTCCGGTATCGGGACCTTCGGCGGGCCGGTTCGACGAGAGCATGATGACCATGTTCCAGGTTGGCCTTCAGCAGGATGTTCCAAGCCGGGCCCGCCGGCGTGCCGAGCAGGATATCGCCCAAGCGGAAGTCGATGTAGCCCGGGCGCAGGCGGCGACCACCCTGTGGGAGGTGCGCATCGCCGCCGGCACGGCCTGGATCGACCTGCGTTACGCGGAGCGCCGGCTGGCCGTCCTCGACGAACTGCTGGCCTCGCTGGAGCCGCTGTGGGAGGCGGCGCCCGGGGCGGTGGCCTCGTCACGCCTCCGTCCGGCCGAGGCGCTCGGGCCCGTGGAGTTGAAGGCCGAGATCGAGGACCGGCGCGACCGCCTGGTCGCCGACATCGCCGAGGCGCGCGCCCGGCTGTCGCGCTGGACCGGTGACCCGGCGCCGACGACGGATGGCGCGCCGCCAAGCATCGATCTCGATCCGGCCGCTCGGACCATCCGACTGGCGGACCTTCCGCCCATAAGGGCGTATCGCGCCGCCTCCGGTCGCGCCGAGGCCGACATCGATCTGGCCCGCGCCGGCCGGCGACCCGACTGGTCGTTCGAGGTCGGCTATTCTCGCCGCGATCCGATGTTCGGCGATCTCGTTTCGGTCGGGGCCAGCGTACGCCTGCCCCTGTTCCAGGGAACGCGGCAGGAACCGCAGATCGCGGCCCGGTCGGCCGATGCGCGACGCGTGAGCGCCGAGCGGGAGGCTGTCGAGCGCGCCTGGTCGGCGGAGCTTGAAGCCGATCTGGCGCGGTATGCCTCAGCTCGAACGCGCTGGATTCGGGCTCGCGAGGTGGTCCTCCCCAATTTGCGCGAGCGCTCCGACCTGGAGACCGCCAGCTACGCCGCCGGCGCCGCTGGTCTGGCCGAGATTCTCGACGCCTTCACCGCCCTGGCCAACGCGCGACTCGACGCCCTGGATCGGGAGACCGAAGTGGCCCGGCTAGCGGTCCAGATCACCCTGACCTACGGGAGCGGCCAATGATCCGTCTTGAACGCAATCACCTCCGATGGGCCGCGGCTGCGGTCGGCTTGGTCATCGTCGGCGCCGGCATCGGCTTCGGGATCTCAAGCCTGAACTCGGATGGTGCCCAATCGACTGGAGCCTCCTCTGGCGAGCGCGAGGTGCTCTATTGGTACGATCCGATGGTGCCGGACCAAAAGTTCGACCGGCCGGGCAAGTCGCCCTTCATGGACATGGACCTCGTTCCCCGATACGCCGACGAAGCTTCCGAAACGGGAACGGGCGTTCGTATCGACCCCGCCCTCGTCCAGTCGCTCGGCGCCCGCTTCGCCACGGTCCGGCGAGGGACGCTGGAGGGCGAGGTCGCAGCCACCGCTGTGGTCGAATTCAACGACCGCGACGTGGCCATCGTCCAGGCGCGCGCCTCCGGCTTTGTCGAACGCGTGTACGATCGTGCGCCCGGCGATGTTATCCGGGCCGGCGCGCCCTTGGCGGATCTGCTCGTGCCCGAGTGGGGCGGAGCCCAGATCGAATATCTCGCCGTTCGGCGGACCGCCGATGCGCCCCTGATCGCTGCGGCGCGCCAACGCCTGATCCTCCTGGGCATGCCCGAGAGCCTCGTCTCCACCGTGGAGCGAACGGGGCGCCCGCGGACCACGGTGACGGTGTCCAGCCCCATTGGCGGCGCCGTCCAGACCCTGGGCGTGCGGAGGGGGATGAGCGTGGCGGCCGGGACGACCCTGGCCGAGGTCAATGGCCTTTCGACCGTATGGCTCAACGCCGCCATACCGGAAGCCATGGCCGGTTCTCTTCGCATAGGCCGTTCCGTCGAGGTGACGCTGGCGGCGTTTCCCGGGGAACGGATGACAGGACGGCTGATCGCCTTGCTGCCGGCGGTGGCGGAAGACAGCCGCACCCTGACGGCCCGGATCGAGATGGCCAATCGCGGGGGACGGCTGCGGCCCGGCATGTACGGACAGATCGTCTTCGGCGGCGGGTCCGACGCCACCCTGCTCGTTCCCTCCGAGGCGGTGATCCGGACGGGTCAACGGACCCTCGTCATGCTCGCCCTGGCGGGCGGCCGTTATCAGCCGGCGGAAGTCAGGGTCGGCCGGGAAGCCGGCGGCCAGACGCAAATCCTCGCGGGCCTGAACGAGGGCGAGCGGGTGGTCGCGTCGGGTCAGTTCCTGCTCGATTCGGAAGCCAGCCTGTCCGGAGTCGAAGCGCGCAGTCTCGACCAGGCCCGCGGCGGCTCCCGGCCGGCTGCGCCCGAGGCGGCCGTACACCAGGCCAACGGCCGGGTTCAGGCGATCGGGAACGGGACGATCACCCTCGCCCACGGCCCGGTGCCGGCATTGCAATGGCCGGCGATGACTATGACCTTCCAGACTTCAGGAACGGTCGATCCGAACCTCTCCGTCGGAGATCGGGTGAATTTCACCTTCGACATGGCGGGTGGCGAGCCGACGGTGCGAAGCCTGACCCGTCAGGGGGCCGCCCGATGATCGCCGCCGTCATCCGCGCGTCGGTCAGGGCCAGGATCTTCGTCCTGCTGGCCGCGCTCGCGCTTCTCATGGGAGGGGTTTGGGCGGTGCGCAGCACGCCGGTCGACGCCTTGCCGGACCTGTCCGACGTCCAGGTCATCATTCGCACCGCCTATCCGGGCCAGGCGCCTCAGATCGTCGAGAACCAGGTCACCTACCCCCTGGCGACGACCATGCTGTCCGTGCCGGGCGCCCGCACGGTGAGGGGTTATTCGTTCCTGGGCGACAGCTATGTGTACGTCCTGTTCGACGAGGGAACCGACCTCTACTGGGCCCGCTCGCGCGTCCTGGAATACCTCAGCCAGGTGCAGGCCCGGCTGCCGGAGACGGCGAGGCCGGCGCTGGGGCCCGACGCGACCGGCGTGGGCTGGATCTACGAATACGCCCTGGTCGATCGAACCGGACGGCACGACCTGGCGCAGCTCCGCAGTCTGCAGGACTGGTTCCTGCGCTACGAACTGCAGACGGTGCCCGGCGTGGCCGAGGTCGCCACGATCGGCGGCATGGTCCGACAATATCAGATTGTCCTCGACCCGACGAAGCTCGCCGCCTTCGGGGTGACCCACCAGCAGGTGGTGGAGGCCGTCAAACGGGGCAACGCGGAGGCTGGTGGCTCCGTACTGGAGTTGGCGGAAACGGAATACATGGTCCGGGCCAATGGCTATCTGACCAGCCTGGACGACTTTCGCGCCGTCCCGATCCGTACGGCGGCCGGCGGCGTGCCGGTCCAGCTCGGCGACGTCGCCACCGTCCAGATCGGGCCGGAGATGCGCCGGGGGATCGCCGAGCTGAACGGCCAGGGCGAGGTGGTCGGCGGCGTGGTGATCCTCCGGTCCGGCGACAATGCTCGGTCCGTCATCGCGGCGGTGCGGGACCGGCTCGATGCGCTGAAAGCGGGCCTGCCGCCGGGGGTGGAGGTGGTTCCGGTCTACGACCGGTCCGAGCTCATCGATCGCGCGGTTGAGAATCTCGGCGTTAAACTGCTCGAGGAATTTCTCGTCGTCGCCATCGTTTGCGGGCTGTTCCTGTGGCACGCCCGGTCGGCGCTGGTTGCGATCCTGACATTGCCGCTCGGCGTGCTCGCGGCGTTCATCCTCATGCGCTTCCAGGGGATCAACGCCAACATCATGTCGCTGGGCGGCATCGCCATCGCCATCGGCGCCATGGTCGATGCGGCCGTGGTCATGATCGAGAACGCCCACAAGCACATAGAACGTTGGGAACACGATCACCCGGACGTCCGGCTGAGCGGCCAGACCCGATGGCGGGTGATCACCGACGCCGCCGTCGAAGTCGGGCCGGCGCTGTTCCTCAGTCTGGTGATCATCACCCTGTCATTCGTTCCGGTGTTCACCCTCCAGGCGCAGGAGGGGCGGCTGTTCTCCCCCCTGGCCTTCACCAAGAGCTACGCCATGGGAGCGGCGGCTATCCTTTCCGTCACCCTGGTCCCGGTGTTGATGGGCTTTCTCATCCGCGGCCGCATTCCGGCCGAACAGAGCAATCCGATCAACCGCGCGCTTGTCTATGTCTATAGACGGCCGCTGGACTGGGTGTTGCGTCGTCCGCGGGCAACGCTGCTGATCGCCCTGGCCGCTTTCGCCACCGCCGCCTGGCCCTTGAGCCAGCTGGGCGGGGAGTTCATGCCGTCCATGGACGAGGGCGATCTGCTGTACATGCCCACCGCCCTGCCGGGCCTGTCGGCGGCCAAGGCGTCGGAGCTTCTCCAGCAGACCGACCGGATGATCGCGACGGTGCCAGAGGTCGAGAGCGTGTTCGGCAAGGCCGGCCGCGCGAATACGGCCACCGACCCCGCGCCGCTGGTGATGTTCGAAACGACCATCCGCTTCAAGCCGCGGGACCAGTGGCGCCGCGGCATGACCCCGGAGAGATTGGTCGAGGAGCTGGACCGGGCCGTGCAGGTTCCTGGTCTGACCAACGTCTGGGTGCCGCCGATCCGCAACCGGATCGACATGCTGGCGACCGGCATCAAGAGCCCGATCGGGGTCAAGGTCTCCGGCGCGGACCTGGCCGAAATCGACCGCATCGCCCAGCGCGTCGCCGGCGTCGCGAGTGATGTTCCAGGCGTCAGTTCCGCCTTCGCCGAACGCCTGACCGGCGGTCGCTACATCGACGTCGACATCGACCGATTGGCGGCCGGGCGCTACGGCCTCAATATCGCCGACGTCCAGGCCATCGTTTCCGGCGCCCTTGGCGGCGAGACGATCGGCCAGACCGTCGAGGGCGTGGCGCGCTACCCGATCAGCGTGCGCTATCCGCGCGAGATCCGGGACAGCCTGGCGGAGCTTAACGCCCTGCCGATTCTGACGCCGTCGGGCCAGCAGATCACCTTGGGCTCGGTCGCGGCGCTGAATGTCGCGGACGGTCCGCCGATGCTGAAATCGGAGAACGGCCGGCCGTCCACCTGGGTCTATATCGATGTGCGCGGCCGCGATCTGGCCTCGGTCGTCGGGGACCTGCAAACGGTCGTGGCCGAAAAGGTGGAGCTGACGCCCGGCGTCAGCATCGCCTACTCCGGGCAGTTCGAATATCTCGAGCGGGCGGCCGAGCGGCTTAAGATCGTCGTGCCCGCGACCCTGGCGATCATCTTCCTCCTGCTCTATCTGACCTTCGGCCGGCTGGACGAAGCGGCCCTCATCATGGCGACCCTGCCGTTCGCCCTGACCGGCGGCGTCTGGGCGCTCTATCTGCTGGGCTATCACCAGTCGGTGGCGACCTCGGTCGGGTTCATCGCCCTGGCGGGACTGTCCGCCGAATTCGGCGTGGTGATGTTGATCTATCTAAAGCAGGCGCTGAAGGCCCGGGGGGACGATCCGGATCCCGCCGCGGTCGAGGCGGCGGTGCGCGAGGGCGCGCTGTTGCGCGTCCGGCCCAAGGCCATGACCGTGGCGGTCATTCTCGCCGGCCTGTTCCCGATCCTGATCGGCCATGGAGCTGGGTCGGAAATCATGACCCGGATCGCCGCGCCGGTTATCGGCGGCATGCTGACGGCGCCTTTGCTGTCCATGCTCGTTATTCCCGCAGGCTATCTGCTGCTTCGGCGGCGCCGACGCGGTCCTATCCCTTCAACCCAAGGAGACTCCCAATGAAATACGCAATGATCCTGGCGACCGCCATGACCGTCGGCCTGGCGGCCTGCGGTCAACCGCAAGAGACGCCGGCCGCGACCGAAGCCGCACCGGCGGGTGCGGCCGACATGGCGACCATGCCGATGACGTCTGACGCCGCTGCGCGGACCGGCACCGGGACGGGGACGATCACCGCGGTCGATGCAGCCGCGGGCGCGGTAACCATCGAGCACGGCCCCATTCCCGGCGTCGGCTGGCCGGCGATGACCATGCGCTTCACCGCTTCCCCCGCCGTCGTCGAAGCCGCCAGTCCGGGGGACCGCGTCGAGTTCGACGTCTCGGTCCGCGACGGCGTCAACGAGATCACGGCCATCCGCGCCGAGTGATAACCGTGCCGGTCCGCTGCGCCAAACGCCGCGTAGCGGACCGGTCGCTGAGAGCGATCCAACGCAAACATGGCGGAGGTTTGCGTTCTGACCTTCGAGGAGACCAATCATGATGAACGGCACGATGTGCGGCGGCTGGATGATGGGCGGTATGGGGCTGGTCGGGCTCCTGGTCGTCATCGCCCTCGTTCTGGCCATAGCCGCCTTGGTCAAATACCTGTTCAGCAAGCGCTGATGGCGACCACCGCCAGAGCCGCCAGAGCCGCCAGGATGGTCATCCACCGCGTCCATCGGCACCTGATCAAGCGGCTGGCCAAACGCTTTCGCGTCGTCGGCACGACAATGCCCGCCCGTCGCCGCCCGACTGTTGAGCGACTTGTCTTACATGCCTGTGCTCACCACCCACCCCATCAGGAAGGCGGCCAGCAGTGAGCCGGCGGCGAAGGTTACGCGCAGAACCCGAGGATCGAAGCCCGTCACGCGGGATCTGGCGGTCCTTCCAAACCGGCCGCGCGGACCTCGGTCTTCCGGTATCGGACCAAACAGAATGTCAGGTCCGGTGGGACTGGTGTCCTTCGCGATCTGCGGATCGTAGGCGGACCTGGCGAGGTAGCGATCGAGCCAACCCGGAGCGATCATACCGCCAAGGATCGCCTGTATGGTGGTCCATCCGAGCCACACTTCGCGTGTCGGAGAGGACGCTGCGCGCACGATCTGATCCGCGATGCCTTCGGGTTGATAGACCTGACCGACCGGCCGGTGGCGGTGGGGCATGTGCGTTCGCGACCAGTCGAACTGCGGGGTGTTGACGGCCGGCAGCTGGACCATGGTCAGGCGGACGCGGCTACCGTGCCGTCGAAGTTCGCAACGCAGAGAATCGGTAAAGCCCCGCACGGCGAACTTGGCGCCGCAGTAGGGGGCCTGGAGAGGAATCGCCCGGTAGGACAAGGCCGATCCCACCTGCACGATGACGCCCTGATCGGCGCGACGCATGTGCTTCAGCGCGGCGAGCGAGCCATGGACCGCGCCGAGGTAAGTGACCTGTGTCACGCGAAGGAACTCCTCCGGCGGAATCTGATCGGCCGGTCCGAAAACCGTGGTCATGGCATTGTTCACCCAGACGTCGATCCGCCCCCAATGCCCGACGACCTGATCGGCGGCACGCGCCACCGCGGCGGCATCGGCGACATCGACGGCAATCACGAGGGCTTCGCCACCCGCGGTCTCCACCTCCTGTTTCGCACCCTGAAGCCCGGGCTCACTTCGGGCCAGCAGCGCGACGGCCCATCCGCGAAGCGCAAAGGCGACCGCCGTGGCGCGTCCGACGCCGGCGGAAGCACCCGTCACGACCACGACGGGGCGGCCTGGCTGCAGTGTACTGCGGGCGGATGCTGGCAAGCTCGTCTCGTTCGATCAATTCAGGTGAACAGGAGCAAAGGCTGAGAACTCAAACGTCCATCAGTCTTCATTCGATCCCCAAGGGGAGCCTTGGCGGTCGCGACATGTTGCAGACCCGGTATCGAACATCGTCAGGCGACGCCCTTCCCAGGCTTGGGCCTCGTGCGATCCGGCGCCAGCGTGCCAGGACCGATCCGACTGATTGTAGCAGCGAGGCGAGAGACTAGCTGCACGATGAGGGGACATGCGGACGCAGTCGGCAAAACGCAAAGGGCCGCAAATCGCGGGCATCCCATCACCGCGAACGGCGTTCTGGTCCTGTGGTGCGCCACCCTTCGTGAAGTTGCTGGAGAGGCTGTCCAGATGAATCCTGCCGTTGACGAACCAGAGGTCGTGATCGTCACGGGATCGAGCGGGTTCATCGGCTCCGCGGTCGTCAAGCGGCTCGCTGAGCGCTATCGCGTGATCGGGTTCGATCGCGACGCGACTCCGCACCCTCCGGCGCAGGCCGAGTGCGTCTGCATCGACCTGACCGACGATGCGAGCGTCCGCGCGGCGTTTCAACGGGTCCGTGCGGCATACGGCGAAAAGATCGCCTCTGTGATCCACCTGGCGGCCTATTTCGACCTCACCGGCGAACCGAACGAGAAGTACGAGACGGTGACGGTTCAGGGCACGGAACGGTTGCTGGCGGAGCTCAAGTCTTTTCAGGTGGAGCAGTTCGTTTTCGCCAGCACCATGCTGGTCCATGCTCCCACGAGGTCAGGACGGCCGATCGACGAAAACTGGCGATTCGAGCCGTCCTTACCCTACCGCGACTCCAAGATCCGCACCGAACAGCTGATCAGGGACCAGCGGGGCGCGATTTCGGCGGTGTTGCTGAGGCCGGCAGGCGTTTACGACGACGGGGGCCACTCGGCGTTTCTCGCCCAACAGATCGCCCGCATCTACGAGAAGCGGCTTTCGGGAAAGATCTACCCGGGGGACCTTTCGACCGGCCAGCCCTTCCTTCACCTCGACGATCTGACCGACGCCATCCTGCGGCTTGTCGATCGCCGCGCCGTCCTGCCGCCGGAGCTGCCCCTGCTCCTCGGCGAGGCCGATGTCATGAGCTATGACGAGATCCAGCGCGCGCTCGGTCGTCTCCTCCACCATGAAATCTGGGAGACCCGTTCGATACCCAAGGCGGCCGCGAAAGCCGGGGCATGGGTCGAGAACGAGGTTCTGGAGGAGGACACCTTCATCCAACCGTGGATGGTCGAGATCTCGGACGACCACTACGAACTCGACCTTTCACGGGCGCGGACGCATCTCGATTGGGAGCCGAAGCACTGTTTGCGCGAGGCGCTGCCGGTCATGGTGGAACGCCTCAAGGCCGACCCCTCCGCCTGGTACAAGGCCAACAAGCTGAACGCAGCCCGGATCGCCGGCGACAAGGTCGAGAAGGCGGCTGCGACGCCGAACGGCATGTCGATGTCCGAACATCAGGCGATGACGCGCAGGCACGCGGACGGCATGACGGACATGCACTTCAAAATGCTCTGGGTCCATTGGCTCACCATGGGCCTGGGCCTTTGGCTGGCCACGGCGCCCTTCGTTCTGGGGACTTTCGGGGCAACGGAATTCTCCGCCGCGGTAATGCGGGTGACGGAGGATCGAAACCTCTGGGATCCGGCCGCGCGCAACCTCCTCGGCGCCTGGAACGACGTGATCTGCGGTGTCCTGATCATGCTGTTCGCGGCCTTTTCGCTCTCGCCGCGGAACGGTTGGGCCCAGTGGGTCAACGCCTTTGTGGGCGTCTGGCTGCTCGCCGCGCCGCTGGTGTTCTGGACGCCTAGCGCCGCAGTATACGCCAACGACACCCTTATCGGCGCCTTGGTCATCGCCTTCACCCTGCTCGTGCCCATGATGCCGGGGATGAGCATGGAAGGGATGATGGACGAGACCGACGTCCCCCCCGGCTGGAGCTACTGCCCGTCCACCTATGTCCAGCGCATGCCGATCATCGTCCTCGGCGCGCTCGGTTTCGTGCTCGCGCGCATCCTGACGGCCTATCAGCTTGGTCATGTCGACGCGGTTTGGGAGCCGGTCTTCGCTGGCGACGCCATGCGCAACGGAACGGAGTTCATCATCACATCCGACGTGTCCAAGGCCTGGCCTGTCGCCGATGGCGGCATCGGCGCCATGAGCTACATGGCCGAGATCCTGATGGGGGTCATGGGCGGTCGGGCGCGATGGCGCACCATGCCCTGGATGGTGCTGCTGTTCGGCATCGTCGTCGTGCCGCTCGGTGTGATCAGCATTTACTTCATCATCATCCAGCCGATCGAGATCGGCACCTACTGCACGATCTGCCTTGCGGCGGCTCTGGCGATGCTGATCATGATCCCGTTCGCCCTCGACGAGCTTATCGCCATGGGACAGTTCCTGGCGCTCAACACCCGTCGGGGTCGGCCGTTCTGGCGCGCTTTCTTCCGTGGCGACGCCCTGCCGGGCGGCGGCGTCGACAAGCATTCGGGATTCGGCGGCTCTTTCCCGGCGATGCTGAAGTCCGCGGCCCGCGGCGTAAACCTTCCCTGGACCCTGGTCGCCAGCGCGTTGATTGGCGTCTGGCTTATGTTCTCGCGCGTCACCCTTGGAACGCTTCCGCCGCTGGCCGACAGCGATCATCTGATCGGCGCCCTGGTGCTCACCACGGCCGTGATCGCCATGGCTGAGGTGGCTCGCCCGCTCCGCTTCCTCAACGCGGGCTTCGGGGCTTGGCTGGTGATCGCCCCTTGGGTGCTCGATGGCGGCGAGCTTGCGGCGAACGTCGCCAGCGTCGTGGCAGGCCTGGCGCTGATCGGATTAAGCCTTCCCCGCGGGTCGCGGAGCAACGAGCACTACGGAACCTGGGACCGCTACATTGTCTGAGCGGATCGGCAGGGCCTCTTCCCGGATCGAGGACTATGCCCTCATCGGAGACTGCCACTCCGCAGCCTTGGTCTCCCGAACCGGATCCATCGATTGGCTCTGCTGGCCGCGGTTTGATTCCGGGGCCCTCTTCGCCGCCCTGCTGGGCAACACAGAGCACGGCCATTGGCTGATCGCGCCGGACGATCCGCGCCCCCGTATCCAGCGGCGTTACCGAGACGGAACGCTGATCCTGGAAACCGAGTACGAGACTCAAGACGGGGCGGTGACACTCATCGATTTCATGCCCCTGGAAGGCGGCCGCCCGGATCTGGTGCGTATCCTGGTGGGGCGACGCGGCCAGGTCGCGATGCACGCTGAGCTGATGATGCGCTTCGACTACGGGATCACCGCCCCCTGGGTGACCCGCCTTGAGGATGGTCAGGGGCTGCGCGCGGTGGCTGGGCCAGACATGGTCGTCCTGCGCACAGCCGCGCCGCTGAGCGGCGAGGAGCTCGCGACCGTCAGCAACTTCACGGTCCGCGCGGGCGAGACCGTCGCCTTCACCCTGTCGCACGGGGCCTCACACCTGGATCCGCCGCCCGCTCTCGAACCGATGCAGGCGCTCGCCGAGACGGAGCGCGCTTGGCGGCAATGGTCGTCACGGTGCCAATACGAGGGCGAGTGGTCTGCGGCCGTCCTGGGATCGCATATCGTCCTGAAGGCCCTGACCTACGCGCCTACGGGCGGCATTGTCGCGGCGCCCACGACGTCGCTGCCGGAAAAGATCGGCGGTCAACGGAATTGGGATTATCGCTACTGCTGGCTGAGGGATGCGACCTTCGCCCTGTTGTCCCTGCTGGATGCCGGATACCTCGACGAGGCGCGTGCGTGGCGCGAGTGGTTGTTGCGCGCGATCGCCGGCAGCCCGGCCCAAGCTCAGATCATGTATGGCCTTGGTGGTGAACGCCGGCTGCCGGAACTCGAGCTCGACTGGCTGCCGGGATATGAGCAGTCACGTCCCATACGCATCGGCAATGCGGCGGCCGGTCAGTTGCAGCTGGATGTCTATGGAGAGGTGATGGACGCCTTCTACCAGGCGCGGTGCGCGGATCTGGACCACAACCATGAAGCCTGGGGGCTCCAGACGGTGCTGCTGGACCACCTGGAAACGATCTGGAACCAGCCCGACGAGGGAATCTGGGAGACACGCGGCGGTCGCCAACACTTCACCCATTCCAAGGTGATGGCCTGGGTCGCGTTCGATCGCGCCGTGCGCAGCGTGGATGCGTTCGGCCTCCCCGGGCCGGCAGATCGATGGCGGCGGCTGAGACGGGAGCTCCGCGAGGATATCTGCCGCAACGCCTTCGACCAGGATCTGAACAGCTTTGTCCAAGCCTATGGATCCAAGCGGCTCGACGCCAGCCTGTTGTTGCTGCCGTTGGTGGGCTTCCTGCCTCCGGAGGATCCCCGAGTCCGCGGTACGGTTGCCGCCGTCGAGCAGCGTTTGCTCAGCGATGGCCTGGTCCTGCGCTACGACACTGCGGACACTCATGACGGCCTGCCGCCAGACGAGGGCGCGTTCCTCGCCTGCAGCTTCTGGCTGGCCGACAATTTGGTCTTGCAGGGCCGTCGCGCGGAAGCTCGGGACCTCTTCGAACGGTTGCTCGATCTACGCAACGACGTGGGTCTTCTTGCCGAGCAGTACGACCCGTTGGCGCGGCGTCAGCTCGGCAACTTCCCGCAAGCCTTCTCACATCTGGCGTTGGCGGACACCGCCCGGAACCTCTCGCTGTCGCAGCGTCCGGCCGATCAGCGGAGCCGCCAGCGACGGCACTCCGGTTGACGGAAGAGATCGCCAGCCGTTCTGCGGTCTGGCGACTCCGGAGGCGAGCCGTCAATGACGGCACTGCGCCAGGAGCGGTCATTCTTCGAGCGACGACTTCGTGACATTCGGGTGGGAAGCGCAGCTATCTACACGCCCGGCAACCGGCGAGCTGCTTACCACCGTCGCCGATCGCTAGCCGGCGCGCCAGTCTGGAGCGTCAGAGGCGGGATCACAGCCGCTCAACAGACATCAGTCTTGATCCCCGCGTGCCGCACGAGCCTGAGCGACATTTTCGCGGTCGGTGACTGTGCCCTCCATGAGAGCGGATTTGCCCAAGGCGCTGAAATCCGGCTGGAGTCGGTGCAGAACGCCGCCGATATGGCGGGCGTCGTGGTCAAGACGCTGATGGGCGAAACGGCATCCTATGATGCCGTCCCCTGGTTCTGGTCCAACCAGTACGACCTGAAGCTGCAGACTGTGGGATTGGCCTCAGGTTACGATGAGACCGTGGTTCGTGGTCATCCTTCGGAGGGCGGCTTTAGCGTCATCTATCTGCGGGACGGTCAGGTGATCGCATTGGACTGCGTGAACGCTGTTCGGGATTATGTTCAGGGTCGGGCGCTGGTGGCGAGCCAGATCGGCATCAGTCGAGATCTGCTTGCAGATGTTTCGATCCCTCTCAAGTCGCATGCGATCATGCAGGGCGGCTGAACGGCTGGAAGGCGAACAGGTCGAATGCGTCATAGACGGGACGAACAGGAAGGCTTGAAGCTGCCAGGACAATGATCTGGTGGGCCTCTCCGTTGATGTGTCGCCAACGTGTGTGTTCAAGCCGCTCGAAACGCTTGTACTCTGCTTCGAAGGCTCGCTCTGTGTTGACTTAGATGTCCAAGAAATGGGTGGAGAGTGTGGGTAAGGGTATAGAGGCCGATCACCCCGACAGGGTCAGGCGCGCGCTCAGTGACGGCGCCGCCGCCCGCTCGGCGCTGCAGGCTTCGTGGTGCCGCTCCATGGACCTGCATGGCCTTGACCCCGCCGAGCAAGGCCGTACCGCGACACTGACGGACATCGAGATGCGCGAGGTTTGTCAGGCCATGGAGCCCTTGACCTGTGCAGCACAGAGCGCGCTTGACCGTCTGTATCTGGCTGTCGGCGGCGCGGGGTGCTGCGTCCTGTTGACCAACGGCCAGGGCGTCGCCGTCGATCGGCGAAGTGCCGACGTTGACGATGAAACTTTTCGACGCTGGGGACTGTGGCAGGGCGCAGTCTGGTCCGAGGCTGTCGAGGGCACCAATGGTATCGGCACCTGCTTGGCCGAGCATCGTCCATTGACCATCCATAAAGACCAACATTTTCACACACGCAATATTCGCCTGTCGTGCTCCACCGCGCCGGTTCACGACCATCTCGGACGCCTTGCGGGCGCGCTAGACGTGTCGACGGCACGCGCTGATCTGACCGAAGGATTCGTCGGGCTGATCGCTGCCGCCGTGACTGAAGCGGCCCGCTCGATCGAGGCTCAGGCTTTTCGGCAAGCGTTCCCGCGGGCGCGGATTGTCCTGGCCGGAGATCCGGAACGGAGCGCCTCGGCTCTGCTGGCTGTCGATCGGCACGATCTGGTCGTCGGCGCGACGCATGCCGCTCGAATGGCCCTTGGAATCACTGACGCTCGCATAGCCGGTCAGCTTCCGGCTGAAGATGCCCTGGGCCTTGCTCCCAGCGGTGCCGAGGCCGAACTGATTGATGCCGAAAGAGGCGTGGTACGTCGGGCCCTGGCCCGTTCAAGCGGCAATGTCTCCGCCGCAGCGCGATCTCTCGGGGTCAGCCGCGCCACCCTCCACCGCAAGCTGATCCGTCTGAACCCTCACAGCTGAGTTCTGTCGCAGAGCTGCGACAGATGTGCGCCGCACCATCAAGCACCCGTCTTCCCCCGCGGGTTCTCTCGGCGTTTTCTGGTCCCAACGACGACGCCACCAACCGGCGCGCCTGGAAACAACGGAGATTCGAGATGACCAAGCCCGAGTTCATTCGCGCTGTGACGCCCAAGTTCAAGCCCCGCTACGAGAACTTCATCGGCGGCGAGTGGGTCGCGCCCGTCGCGGGCCGCTATTTCGAGAACACCTCCCCGGTCAACGGTCGCGTCCTCTGCGAAGTCGCCCAGTCGGACGCCGCCGATGTCGAACTGGCCCTCAACGCCGCCCACAAGGCGAAGGACGCCTGGGGTCGCACCAGCGTCACCGAACGCGCCATCATGCTGAACCGCATCGCCGACCGCATGGAAGAAAACCTGCAGGCCATCGCCGAGGCCGAGACCTGGGAGAACGGCAAGCCCGTCCGCGAGACGCTTGCCGCCGACATCCCCTTGGCCATCGACCATTTCCGCTATTTCGCCGGCTGCATCCGCGCCCAGGAAGGCGGCATCTCGCAGCTCGACAACGACACCGTCGCCTATCACTTCCACGAACCGCTGGGCGTCGTGGGCCAGATCATCCCCTGGAACTTCCCCATCCTGATGGCCGCCTGGAAGCTGGCCCCCGCGCTGGCCGCAGGCAACTGCGTCGTCCTCAAGCCCGCCGAACAGACGCCCGCCTCGATCCTGCTGGTCATCGAACTGATCCAGGACCTGATCCCCGCCGGCGTCCTCAACGTCGTCTCGGGCACCGGCAAGGCCGTCGGCGAACCCCTGGCCACAAACCCGCGCATCGCCAAGATCGCCTTCACGGGCTCCACCGTCGTGGGCCAGAAGATCATGGAGTACGCGACCCAGAACATCATCCCGGTCACGCTCGAACTTGGCGGCAAGTCGCCCAACGTCTTCTTCAAGGACGTGATGGATCACGACGACGCCTTCCTCGACAAAGCGCTGGAAGGCTTCGCCATGTTCGCGCTGAACCAGGGCGAGGTCTGCACCTGCCCGAGCCGGGCCCTGATCCACGAGGACATCTACGACGCCTTCATGGAGAAGGCGATCGCACGCGTCGAGGCGATCGTCGCCGGCGATCCGCTGGATCCCAATACGATGGTCGGCGCCCAGGCGTCGGACGTGCAGCTGAAGAAAATCCTCGGCTATCTCGACATCGGCCGTGCCGAGGGTGCCGAGGTCCTGACCGGCGGCGATCAGCCCGCACTCTCCGGTGACCTGGCCGGTGGCTATTACGTCAAGCCGACCATCTTCAAGGGCACCAACGACATGCGGGTATTCCAGGAAGAGATTTTCGGTCCGGTCCTGTCGGTGACCACCTTCAAGACGCTGGAAGAGGCCATCGAGATCGCCAACGACACCGAGTACGGCCTGGGCGCCGGTGTCTGGTCTCGCGACATGAACACCGCCTACCGCGCCGGTCGCGGCATCCAGGCGGGCCGGGTCTGGACCAACTGTTACCACGCCTATCCGGCCCACGCGGCGTTCGGCGGCTACAAGAAGTCCGGCATCGGGCGAGAGAACCATCGGATGATGCTGGACCACTACCAGCAGACCAAGAACCTGCTGGTCAGCTACAGCCCCGACAAGCTCGGCTTCTTCTGACGAGCGGCTTGAATCCCTGATGAGAAGGCCCCGCCGTTTCCGGCGGGGCCTCGATCTATTCAGCGGTGAGGCCGAAACTTGCTCGTGCGAACCAGCTTCGCAACGTGCAAGGCATCCTGCTCGGCGAGGCCGATACGGCCTCGCGGGATGTTGCCACGCCGCTGGCTGATGCGGACACACTTGCTCGATGGGCTACTGAACAGGCGGCGCTGCTGGCTGACCATGTCCTCGACGAGGAGCGGCAGGCGAAGACGGCCGAGATCGTTCTGGAATGCGGCGGCGATATCGGCGCGCTCAAGATCGTCAAATGGGGCGGCGACTGGCTGAACGCGGCCGAGTTTGTGGATCAGCTATCCGAGGCGGACCATCTAAACATCAGCTTCAACGGCGAGTTCACTTACGAGGAAGATGAAGACACGATCCATCCGAAGGAGTTCCGTCAGGACTTCCGACAAGCGTCTGACGTCGCTTACGTCTTGAAGGTGAGCGGGGCAATCCTTCGCGGGAACTCCGGTACTTGGCCGAAGACCAGTGCTCGGCCATCGTCGGTGAACGACTCCAACGTCGCCCACCTTGTCCGCGAACTGATCCGGCAGGTCTGGGGCGGCGATATCGAGCCGCATACCCCGAATGCCGTCGTTGGAACGGTCAATTCGGAAGAAATTCGCCGGGACATCGATCGTTACGAGGTGCCGTTCGCTGGTGAAGAGCGGCCGTTCTAAGCGCATTTATCAAAAAGTCGCTTTAGACTGAGGCTGTGTGAAAACGCCTCCAGCTCGAGCGAATTAGCTTATTCTCCCGAGGTCTTCAGGAGGTGGGTATGAGCCGCTTCGTTCAGGGTGCAGACCGCCGGCAGCAGACGCTGCTTCCCGAGTGCCTCGACGACTATGTGGCCG
>CANJLQ010000013.1 GCA_947475735.1 Caulobacteraceae bacterium | reverse complement strand
TCGCCGACACCGCCCTGTCGGTGGGCGAGACCTCGCTGGTGACCGTCACCTTCTCGGAGGCCGTGACGGGGTTCACCACCGCCGACCTGACCGTGGCCAACGGGACCGTGAGCGCCCTGTCGTCTGCCGACGGCGGCGTCACCTGGACGACGACGCTGACGCCCACGGCATCGGTGAGTGACACCACCAACCTCATTGCCCTCGACAACACAGGGGTTCAGGACGCGGCGGGCAACTTCGGCGCGGGCACAACGCTGTCGAACAACTATGTCATCGACACCCTTCGGCCGACGGCGACGGTGGTCGTCTCCGACACCTCGCTGACGATCGGTGAGACCTCACTGGTAACGATCACCTTCTCGGAGGCCGTGACCGGCTTCACCAACGCCGACCTGACTATCGAGAACGGCACGCTCAGCGCGGTGTCGTCCTCCGACGGCGGCGTCACCTGGACGGCGACACTGACGCCAGCGGCATCGGTGAGCGACACTACCAACGTCATCACTTTGAACAATACGGGCGTCCAGGACGCGTATGGCAACGTCGGGATCGGCACGAGCGTGTCGAGCAACTATGCAATCAGCACGGTCGCACCGCCGCCCCCGCCTTCGCCCCCACCGCCGCCCCCGCCGATGTCGCAGTTTACCGGCGCAAGCGATGTGGTGACCCTGTCGGATGCCGGGGAAACGATCTCCGCGCTCGACGGCGACGACCGTGTGACCGGCGGGTCAGCCAATGATTCACTCCGGGGAGACGCCGGCGCCGACACCCTGTTCGGCGGCAATGGCAACGACGTTCTCGAGGGAGGATCCGAGAACGACGTACTTCAGGGCAATGCCGGCGACGACTCCATCTTCGGAGGGATGGGCGATGACATCACCAGAGGCGGTCAGGGCGAAGATCTGGTTCACGGGGATGCCGGCGCCGACACCCTGTTCGGCGATCTTGGTGCGGATACCGTCGAGGGCGGTCAGGGCGACGATGTGATCCAGGGCAACGGCGGCAATGACCTGGTCTTCGGCGGTCTTGGCGATGACATCATGCTGGGTGGCCAAGGCAACGACATCGTCCAGGGCAATGGCGGCAACGATGTCCTGTTCGGCGATCTCGGTGACGACATTGTTCGCGGCGGCCAGGGCAACGACTGGCTGTTCGGTGGGGCAGGTGCCGATTTTCTCTCCGGTGACGCTGGGGACGATACGATTTCGGGGGGAGCGGGAGCGGATGTCTTCTATGTCTTCAGCGGCTCGGCGCGCGACGTCGTGCTCGACTTCAATCCCATGGAAGGCGACCGGGTCAGGATCGACCCAGGTGTAGGCTTTGCGATCACGCAGGTCGGCACCGACACGATCGTGACGCTCTCGACCGGCGACAGCATCGTTCTCCTTGGATTTCAAAGTCCCCCGTCAAGCGACGGCTGGATCATAGGGGTCTGACGCGAGCTCGTACTGGTAAGCTGTATGGGTTTGCCCATGTCTCTAGGTGCTTTCCATGCGGCAACCAGGACGCGGGCTGCTGTGGGGGCTCGCTAGGGGGCGGACTGCGCCGTAGGCATCGCGCCCAAAAGCGGAATCTCGGTCGACGCAAGGGATGTCGCGTTTGCGGCAACGTCTGCATGACTGCTTTTGGCGCAAAGCGGTCGGTTTGAAGCTAGCGCCGGACTTCAAAGTTCAGTTGATGGCAGGGGCTTCATCAGCGCTTCCACGCCTCCGGACCTGATCTTCCTGGCCCCAGCCACCCGCGCCGCCTAAACGAACGGCCAGGTAGATGATGTTGCGCCGAAGGGTGCCGACCCCCCGTGCCGCCATCGCCTCGCGCATGATGACGTCAGCTTCAGCGCGCGAATAAGGTCGCTCGCGCGTCACCGCCGGGCCCCTGCGTTTCCAGACCCCTGTTCCGGATGTTGCGTACAGGTAGTCGTGGACGATCGCGGCCTTCACCCACGGCCCATCGGGCGGGAGTATGAACCAGGCCCACCGTGGGATTGACGCCAGGTCGGTGGGAAAGCCGGCCCGTACCGTGATGGTTTCCGGGGGATCCCCTCGCCGATAGGTCAGATCTCTTTGCAAGCCCCAGAGGCTTCGTCCGCCTTTGAGGCTGGGCCCGTGCTTGTTGTCCAGAAGGACGAGCACCAGTTTGCCCCCGAAAGGGTCGCTTTGAGGTTTCGATTCAGTCTGGCGTTCGAGATCGGTCATGACGCCTCTTGCCAAAGGCGAGGGCTCGCCGATTCGGCGGGCTTCCTCATCTATCTGGCCGACGCCTCGGGCTATGTCGGCAGCGTGGCCCTGCTGCTGGTGCGCAATTTCGGCGTGGCCGAGATGAACTGGCTGAGCTTCTTCATCATCACCTGCCATGTGGCGGCCGTGGCCAGTCTCGGACTGCTGATCGCCTCGGTCTTCTTTTTCGCCCTGAAGCGGTGAGCGTGTCGGGCCCGGACACACCGGTCGGACCGGAACCGACACGTCGTCCTGAAACTAGCCCGGTCTGGTGTGTTCAACCTGCCGCTCAGGGTGCCAGCGCGGGTGTCACACAGACTGGTTACCGGACGCGATCAGGAGCGGCCGGTCTGTGGAAGCGACCCTTGGAGGACAGGCCATGAGCAAACGAGGAACAGCTATGCGTTGCAACATCGGGTCAAAACTGCGTGGCGGGCACCACAACGGGCGGCGGTCCGGGGCGGCGCTGTGGATAAGCCTCGGCCTTCTCGCCTGCCCCGTCGTCGCCTCGGCCGAGCCCGACCTCGCCGTGATCAACGGCGTGGTGCTGACGATGGACCCCGGCCGACCGTCTGCCTCGGCGATCCTCGTCGAGGACGGCCTGATCACCCACGTCGGCGACACGGCGGACGCCCGCGCGCTCGTGGGGCCCGATACCCGCGTGATCGATGCGGGCGGCCGCACGATCGTGCCCGGTTTCATCGATGTGCATATGCATCCCCGCGCCCCCTTCGATGAAATGGGCCCCTATGGTCGGCTGGATCTGACACCGGAAGCCGGTGTCAACACGCGCGAGGATCTGTTCGACAAGCTGCGGCGCAAGATCGCCGTCACGCCGCCCGGCCGGCTGATCGTCGGATCGCGCTATCAGGACGACCTGATCGGCGGCCACCCCACGGCGGCGGAACTGGATGCGATCGCCCCCGACCATCCCGTCATCCTCGTCCATTCCAGCGGCCATCGCCGGTCCGTCAACACCCTCGCCCTGCAGGCGGCGGGCATCACCGACGACACCCCCAATCCGCCGGGCGGCGCGATCGACCGGGACGCGTCCGGCCGGGCCACAGGCATCATCCTGGAGTCGGTGCCAGGCTTCCAGCCCCTCTATGACGCCCTGCCGCAACCGACCGAGGCCGATACGCTGGACGCCTTCCGCAATGAATTCCGGATGTTCATGTCCCACGGCATCGTCGCGATCGGAGATGCGGGCGCCTCGCCGGACAAGCTGGCCATCTACAGGACGCTGCTGCAGGGCGGCCTGCCGGTCCGCATCAACTTCATGGCGTCGTCCAGCCACCTCGACTGGCTGATCGCCAATCGGACCCGCTCCGAATGGCAGGTTCCGGGCCTGACCCTGAACACGGTCAAGGTGTTCCACGGCAACTCCCTGTCCGGGCGGACGGCCTGGCTCTATGAGCCCTATGCCCACGACCCCGACTATTTCGGCATTCCCCCTGAGCGCAGCCAGGACGACATCAACGCCCTGATCCGCCGGATCCATGACGCCGGGCTCCAGGCCGCGGTCCATTCCAACGGCGACCGCGAGATCGACATGACGTTGAACGCCATTGATCCGGCACAGGCGGCCAATCCCAGGCCGGACCCGCGGCACAGGATCGAGCACGGCAGCGTGACGACGCCGGCGATCCTTCAGCGGATGGTCCGGACGGGCGTCGCCCTGGCCCCCCACTCCTACATGCTGAACCACGGAGCCAAAATGGAGGACTTCGGCGAGAACCGATGGAACGACATGGAGCCGAACCGTTCGGCGCTCGAACTCGGTATCCCCGTCGGCGGCAACTCCGACCATTCGGTCAGTCCGCCGTTCGTCATGCAAAGGATCGAAAGCCTGGTGACGCGTCGGGCCCGGAGCAATGGCCGGGTCTACGGCCCGGATCAAAGGCTCACGGTCGAGCAGGCGCTCGGGACCTGGACGGTTGGCAGCGCCTATCTCCAGTTCGAGGAAGACATCGCCGGATTGATCCGCGTCGGCACGCGGGGTGGTCTCGTCGTCCTTTCGCAAGACCCGCGCAGCATTGATCCCGAGGACCTGGAGACGATCCGCGTCGATTACACAGTCATCGGCGGGACGGTCGCCTACCAGCGTGGCCGGGGCGATCTCCCTGACCACTACAGCTGGTAAGGCAGCGCGACCGTGACGATGGTCACCGAAGTGGAAGCCAGAGTAATCTGCGGAGCCCCCAAAACGACCACCAACGGTCGGCCTGTCTGACAGTTGGAGACCGGCTCAAGAGACCCCATCGAGTGGGATACGACGTTCGGGACGGGCTAGGCGACACGGTGTCGCGCGCGTGGCCGACCCTTTGACGTCTCCCTGTCACCTTCGCTTGCCACAGTGACGCTTAGGGGGACGTTGCTGGCGAATTCGGCGGTCCGTGTTCAAGGTCGGCCGTTCCGTGAGTGATGTCGCGTCTCCAACAGAACTCCGATCTTCCCGCGTCCACCCCAAGGCGAAGGCAGTCGTTCAAGCGCGAAATCAGAAGGCGCGATGAACACGAGGGGGTGATGGCCCGGAACCTCGCGGAGAGCGACCGGTTCACCCCGCATCGTCATATTGGAAGGACAGAACGATGCACATCGCTTCGATGATCGGCAGCCACCCCCATGTTCAGGGGAACATCAACGACACGCTCATCCGCGCTATCGAGGAGGCCTACGCCTGTGCGGCCATCTGCCGGATCTGCGCCGATGCCTGTCTGGGCGAGGCCATGGTCGCCGACCTCACCCAGTGCATCCGGCTCAATCTGGACTGCGCGGATGTCTGCGCGGCCACCGCCGCGGTCGCGGGGCGCCGGACCGGCAGGAACGAGTCGGTGATCAAATGGATGCTGAAGGTGTGCGCCGAGGCCTGCGCCGCCTGTGCCGCAGAGTGCGAACAGCATGCCGAGATGCACGAGCATTGCCGGATTTGCGCGGAGCATTGTCGCCGCTGTGAACAGGCCTGCCGTGCGGCGGCCGAGACGATCACGCCATAACGGCCGTGATCGACACGGCTAGGAGCCCTCCAGATTTCACGCGGACAGCCTTATTCGATCTCTTGGCCAGTTTAATACCCGCCCGGAAAGACGTTTCGGTGTGTGCGGTGTTTGCTTGCTCACGGAAGGAGGCTGACGACCTTGTGATCAGAGATCCAGCGATAGTCCGGATGTTACTTGGCGCGCCCATCGCCGGGGCGCGCCCGATCTCGCGGACCGGGATGACGCCGAGGGGCATCACCACGTGCCGACACGGGTAGTGAAGGTGATGCTGGCCATAGATGGAAGATCGTGAGGACATTCTTTGCATTGATGTCGGGAAAAGGAACTGCACGTCCGCGGCTGCGGCGTTGGTGGCGGAGCAGCTCGGTGGCTACCATAAGCCGCGAAGCCGGATCCCGCGATATTCTCCAATGCTAGAGCCCAGCCAGGGGTTGCGCATCATGTGTCAGCGTTGGACTGGAACGATGTCGAACGCGATGGTGAGCCGCGTCGCATCCGCGGTAAACGGGACCGTACCGTGCCACATGCAAGAAGGAAAAAGAACTAAGGTGCCAGGAGTCGGCTTGACGTAGTGGCCAGCATCAAGTTGGGGACGGGTGCGGAATGGCGGCTGGCCAAGTCTGAGCCATCCCTCCGGACTTGGCTCGACGACCGAGCATGGCACATCAACGTAGAAGGCAGAGGATACCATCCCTCCGGATGCACATGGTCAACATGGCTGCCGCCTTGGCGCAGAAGTACGGACCATGAACCCACTATAGAGTAGCTGCCGGAGTTACGCGCCTGAAGCGGCCCCCGATCGTCATTGAGTTCGCTTAGGTAGTGTCGGATTGGCGCGTCAACAGCTGCGAAAAAAGCGCGGACAGCAGCGTGCGAACCCGCCTCAAGATGCTGCGTGGTCTGAC
Source organism: Caulobacteraceae bacterium (assembly GCA_947475735.1). Classification (GTDB taxonomy): domain Bacteria; phylum Pseudomonadota; class Alphaproteobacteria; order Caulobacterales; family Caulobacteraceae; genus Brevundimonas. Next base: position 115,513 of record CANJLQ010000013.1, on the reverse strand, counting down.
TGCCACCCCGTAGGGATTGTTCGAGCGGGTGAGCTCGCAACGGGCCATGGAGTTCGACCAGGGCCGTCTTGAATTCTGCCAGGTAAGTGGTGAGGTCCGTCCAGCTAGGGGGAACCTCGATCGGGTAGGACCGCACTAAGGTGTCGAAGTTCCGAACCGCACGCCACCGGGGATCCTCAAGAAGCCGCCCGGCGGTGGTCTGTAGCGCCCACGCCATCTGATCATGCGGCGCCCGCGTGAGCATTGAGGACGCTGTCTCGCTCGCCTCGGCAGTCTTGCCCAAGCTGAGACGCGCCGTGCAGACAGCGGCCAGAACCGCCAGATCGGACGAGACTCGCGCCGCAGCATCGGCGTGAAACGCCGCTTGCTCCGGGCCGTCCAGCGTTATCGCGAGGTGCGATGCGGCCGCGCGCAGCACCGCGTTGGCCGGAGCAACTTCCAGGCCGGCATCGAGGACAGCGGCGGCGGCAGATACCTCGCCCGCCGCCTCCAAAAGCTTCGCCTTAATGAGATAGAGTTGAACAGAGCCGGGCGTCTCACGAAGGGCCAAATCAAGTTCTGCACTGGCCGACTCGATGTCTGCGGTCCGCATTCAGATGAGTTGCGCGAGATCGCGATGCGCGTCCGGGTAATCAAAGCGGCGCTCGAGCGCTTTGCGAAACGACATCTCTGCTTCGTCCAGTGCTCCAAGTCCGAGCAGCGCGCGCCCATGCACCAGAAGGGTCTCAGGAGCCCGAAGTCCCATCGCCAGGGCTTGTTCCGCGACCTCCCGAGCTTGTTTGAACCTGTGCAGGTCCCCCAGCAGGGCGGCGACATTGTGCTGCGCGACCCCGCTGTCAGGCGCGGCTAGCGCCGCCCGCTTATAGAAGCGCAACGCCTTTTCGCGATCGCCCAGAGCCTTGAGTGCGGCGGCATGCGTTGAGAGCACAGCCGCGGGTGCGTCCCGTTTAGCTGCGCAAGACGCCGTGACCGCCAGTGCCTCCCCCGCGCGGCCGAGCGCCAACAGGGCGCGGGCGCAACGAACAACCTCCTCCTTCATCGCAGGCGCCCCAGTCGCCACGATCGCGGCTGGGAATGGCTGAACGCGGGCTCGCGGCCTTTCCGCGAGTTTGACGGGGACGGGAGGCGAACAGTCTCTCTCGAACGCGCCTGGGGGGAGACGAAAACATCTCCCCCCAGGGATGCATCTATAAGACGTTCAGGCATTTGGGGTCAGAATCCTGGTCTCGGACGGCTTTTCGTGATCGTCAGCGTCAACCCGCACTCAAGCTTCCAGCGCGAGGCGTCAACGGCTGCTGACGTCGCCATCCGCTGCAGCATCGAACGTCAGCGACGCATTGTTGGTGATGAAGCGTCCACCCGGTTCTGCCGGCCGATCCAGGGTCGCGGCGACCAGCATGACCGGCCCGGTCACTCCCTCGGGCAGGCGCAACCGGCCCTTCTGATCTGTGAGAAGCTCCTGGCGTTGCTCCTGTCCGAATCGCACAATGACGGGGTATCCCGCCAGCGGGCGCCCATCCCTGACGAGCTGAAACCGGGTCGGGGACGTCTGCCCTGCGTCGAACTCAGGGAGCAACTCAACCTCAAGCCCTATAGCGGTTGTCGAGGTCGGTGAGCAGATCTGGAAACAGACGAGCGTCTTAGCCAGCCGGCGAGACCGGATCTGAAGGGTGGCGCCCTCCGGCAGAAGACTGTGGACTGCTGACACGTCCTCGGCCTTGAACGGATGCTCGTCCAAATAGGTCTCGACCTGATCAGGCCGCCAGTTTGACTCGCCCCAGATCGTCTCCAGCGCGACGACCGCCATGCCGCTGTCGGCACTGGAGACAGCCAGACGCAAGGACTGCCCCGTTTGAGCCTCGACCTCGACAGCCGCCGGCTCGCCATCGACCATGGCCCGCACCTGAGCGATCCGGCTGCGGGGTGAGCCCACATTGAGTGCCGGAAAGTCTGACGAGGACGTCGCATGGACGATGAGCGGGCGTTCGCTCGGCCCGACGAAACGCTCCGGTATGAGAAAGAAGTCGTGGGCAGCGGCCGCGCCCGCGAACAGTCCGACACCCGCGGCCATCAGCAGCGCTATGCGATTTTTCATGGTCTTCATCCCTCTATCTGATCACGCGTTCCGCCGGCTTGTGCCGCGCGGGATTGGATTCTTGATTAGGCCTTCACGTCCGCAGGAGGCTCGAAACTAAATTCCCCGCCCCCCCCTGCGGACGTGCTTAGAAGCGAGCGGTCAGGCCGACGTAGTACCGTCGACCGATGAGGTCATAACTCGACGGGTCTGTATTGGCGGCGATCGCCGGTGAGTAGACCGGCGGCTGCTCGTCGGTCAGATTGTTCACGCCGGCCCGAAGCGATACGCCTTCATTGACTCGGAAGGTGGCGTTCAGGTCGAAGTAGTTGACGGCATCAATGGCTTGGCTGCGGTTGTTGAAATTTTCCACCGAGCCTTGGTGACGCCAGCGAAGGCCGACGTTCCAGGGATCCTGGATCCAGTTGAGGGTCGACAGGAATTTCCATTCAGGCAGCGTGAGGCCAAAACTGTTCGAGACCGTGCCTTTGCGATCCGTGAAGGGGCCGCCGGGGATGTCCTGACGCTGCCATTCCTCAAGCTTCGTACCCGTGACGTTGAGAGCCACGGCCCCCCAGTCCGGCGCGCCGATATCGACGAGGTCCAAAGTCCAGTCGATCTGGAAATCGATCCCCTGGGTCAACAGCGTCCCGAGATTGGCGTTGGTTTCGAAGGTGCTCGTGATCTGTCCCGAGTTAGGGTCGCGGCTGAACAGCTGACAGAAGACGTTGTTCGGGTCGTAGGTCGGATTGGACGTGCCGTTCTGATTGTAGCAACGGCGCAACTGCTCGGTCGTGGACACCGTACCGACGACCTGCTCGATCGTGATGTCGTAGTAGTCGATCGAGGCCGACAGTCGGCTGAGCCAAGGGTTTGTGAACTGCGACTGCCAGGTGACGCCGACGGTGAAGGACTCGGCGGTTTCCTCCTCGAGCAGAGGATTGCCGCCAGTGACGCCTGAGACCTGCGAGTTGGAAAATGTGAAGGAGTCGATGACCTGACTTGGGACATTCTGCGCTAGGCACAGCGCCCGCACGGAGGCGGCGTCGGCCGCGCCGGGCGCGCGGTACGCCCCGCGGATATCGCAGGGGTCGCCCGAGAACTGGCGAGCACCGGTGGAGGACACCGGCACGCCGATCGATGGAAAGCTCAGGTTCTGCGCTGAGAACAACTCGCCGATCGAGGGCGCGCGAACCGCCCGCTGAATGCCGCCGCGGAACCGCAGACCCGTGAACATTTCCCAGCTGAGATCCGCCTTGTAGGAACTCACCTGCCCAATGGTGTCGTACTCCGAAGCGCGGTACCCGAGGTTGGTCTCGAGGCTGCGCACGAAGGGCAGGTCGCTGAGGAGCGGTATCAGAACCTCGCCATAGAGCTCCGCGACCTGATCGGACCCCGAGAGTGGCTGGCCCGAATTTCCCGCCAATTCGGGCCCGACGACGCCGTTCAGGGTGAATGTGCTGAGCAGGAGATTGTCGGGCACGAAATTGTAGTTCTGCTCCCGATAGGCGGCACCCACGGCTGCCCGGACCTCGCCGGCGGGCAGGGTCAGGACGCCGCCCTGCAGATTGAGCTCCGCAACGCGCTGATCGTTCGTCGTCGTGTTCTTGGCGATCCGGCTGACGTAGGCAATGCAGGCACTGCTCAGCGGATTCTCTCCGAACGGATTGAACCCGCCCGAGCAGATCGACGCGCCACCGTCCGGAGCGTCCAAGAGACGCTGCAGTGCCGACCTTGATAGGTATCCGGTGTAGGTGGTTCCGTTGTCCACGCGGCCGTAAGAGATGTAGGCGTCGTAGGTCCAGTCACGCACGCCGGTGACGTCACCGCGCAACCCCGTGGTGATCTGATAGACGCTATAGTCCTCGTTCTGGCGTCGTGGCCCCAGCTCGTTGAAGCGTTTGTCGAGGCGGAAGTTTCCAGCCGGATTGGGCCTGGAGTTCAGCACACCGCGCAGTTCGGCAGAGATGAAGGGGTTCGTCGACGGGATGCGAAAGCCTGTGGTCGGGCCCGTGGCGGGGTTCGACGCGAGCTGATTGCCGCTCTCGTACTGAGAGAACATGAAGTCGGCATAGAGCTCTGCGGCAGGTGAGAGCTCATAGTCTGCGGCAGCGTAAACATTGTACCGCGTCTGCGGTATGATCATGTAGTTGCGGTCACCGGTGCTGTAGGTGAAATCGGTCTGCTGCAGCGGACCCGGCGTGCGGAAACCTTCATAGCCGACGCCGCCAGGGCTGATGTAATCCCGGGCGCCCTGATAGGTGAACAGCGTGCCGTTGTTGTTGAAGCCGAAGGTGTCGCCCCGGGCTGCACCGGGAACGGCGGCGATGACCGCCGCCGCCGTCGGGAGATTGTTCGCATCGAACACCGTCGAGCCCAGCGGCGATGTGCCCGCGAAACCCGAGATCAAAGAGAACGGGCGGTCAGCATTGAGGACCGAGTCTCGGTTGGAATAGCTCGCCGAGATCACGGCATTGCCGCGTCCTTCGGCGATATCGCCACCGACGGTGAGACTGACCGACTCCGCGCCGGCGTCGCCGCGCGAAGACGCTCCATACTGCAGGTCCAGTTGCACGCCTTCAAAGTTCTGGTTGAGCAGAAAGTTCAGGACGCCGCCAACGGCATCCGACCCATAGGTGGACGAGGCACCGCCGGTGATCGTCTCGATGCTGGATATCAGGGGCGTCGGCAAAAGGTTCAGGTCGACGACGGACGAGGCATTGGACGGTACGACCCGACGACCGTTCAAGAGCACCAGCGTCCGCGTGGAACCCAGTCCGCGCAGCTGGACATTGGCCTGGCCTGCGAGGTTCGGGCTGTTCGAAGCCGCGTTACCCAGGGCCGTGAACTGCGGCAGGTCGTTGATCAGGCTTTCGATGTTGACGGAGCCCGTCGCGAGGAAGTCTTCCTGGGTGACGGTGACGATCGGGCTGTTGGCGCTGTAGTCCTGGCGCGCGATGCGAGAGCCCGTAACGACGATCGACTCCACCTCAGCTTCAGCTTCCGGGGATTGAGATGTTGCAGGAGCCTGATCCTGCGCCGCGGCGGGCAATGCGGTCAGCGTTGCGGCGGCGACTACCAAGCTTGTGAGAACTGACGATGTGACGAGTTTGGTTTTGAACGTGACGTCGGCCAAGGCGTTTCCCCGCTTGATTTAAGGCCGAAATGCGGCCCCCCATTTGATCTACGCGGCGCCCTTCATTTCCCCCTCGCCCTCTGCCCAAGTTCTTTGCGGGCTGACGCTGTCGCCCGGTCTGACGTCAGTGTCCGATCGAGCGTCGGAAATGGCTCGCCGATCATTCGCTCCAGCGACGGGATGTTGGAGTGATCAGGCGCGGGACCGATGGAGCGCTTGTGCGACACCACTTGGCCTGACCGAATGGGATGGCGCACGGCTATGGGCCAGATGCGCAACAGCAGGCCGGACCCCGACACATCACGGCGGAGATTGGAGCTCGGGTGGGGGGGCTGACATCGTCGGGCGGTTGCGACTAGGCTCGCGGGGAACTGTTCTGGAGCCCAATGATGTCCCGTCCTTTCCTGGCCGCCGCCTCTGCTATGCTTCTGCTGTCGGCGTTTCCCGGCGGCGCGGTGGGCCAGACCGCTCCGGATCGAGGGGTCGATGTGGCGTCGGAAGCCCAGGCTGCCGCGAGCGTCGTCGATGCCTTTCATGCCGCGCTGGAGGCGGGCGAAACCGAAGCCGCCCTGACCCTGATGGCCGAGGACGCGATGGTGTTCGAGGAAGGGGGGGCCGAGCGCTCGCGCGCCGAATACGCCTCGCATCATCTGCAAGCCGATGCGGCCTACGCAGCGGCTTCCGAGTCAACGATGGCGCGGCGCGTGGGCCGGACATCCGGCGATTTGGCCTGGATCATGAGCGAAGGGCGCACCGTCGGTCAGGCCGGGAACAGCGCCACCGCCCGCCTGACGGTCGAGACCATGGTGCTCGCGCGGGAACCGGACGGCTGGCGCATCAAGCACATCCACTGGTCGTCACGAGCGACACCCGCCGCCTGACAGCGTGCGGGGACCCGTCACGCAGAGGCCCCACGCCGAACGCGGGTTTCAATGCGGGGATCTTGGGGCCAGACCGACAGGTCTATGCAAGGGGGTAGGCGGCTCGTCTTGGCTGGGCGTAAACCAGCATTAGCACGTCGTAGAGCCGTCACTGGCCGATACGGCATTGGATGCCGACGCCACCTTTAGGAAACTACTGCGTCGCAGTCGGATGCAGCCGCCGTGTCAGCGGAGCGAATGTGTAACGCGCCGAACGCGAAAGGCAACGGGAGCGCGCGGTCCGGAACGAAGGGGACGGATTTGGGAACGCCGCCCACTCAGGCAGAGTGTCGCACAGGCATAAACACTTGATGGCAGGCCGGACGATCCGCCGATGGCGTGGCGACCATGCGCCTTGGGCACACATTTGAAGCGCGGCCTCCCAAGACCCGCACATGGCTTTTGGGATTGTCCATCAGAAGGCATACTCCACACCGATCTGCACGATCCGGGGCTCGTTGGGCAGGATGCCGCGGGCGCGGTCGATGATATAGGTTCGGTCCGCCACATTGCGCACCCGGGCCAGCAGCCGCACCGAAGTGTTCGGCAAGGCCCAGGATCCCGCGAGATTGATGACCGTGGCGTCCGGTATCAGTCCGCGCTGGCCATTGGCCGTGGGAGCCACCGTATTCAGGTCGTCGGCGAACATCTCGCCCGTCTGAACGACCTCGACCTCGGCCTGCAGTCCGCTCGGCGCCCTCACGCCGAAGGCGGCCCGCCCGAACCACTCGGGCGCATAGGGCAGGCGATTGCCCGTGACGCTGACGGCGCCGAAGCCGGAGAGGCTGGAGAAGCGGCGACCGACATACTCGGCCTGCGCCACCCAGGTCAGGGTCGCATCGGCATACCAGTCCAGCTCGCTGCCGAAGGCCTCGGCCGACGAAAAGCGGCCGGCGAACTCAAGCCCCTGGTGCAGGGTCTCGCCCGCGCTGGTCAGGGTCGCGCCGACCCCGCCGGCGACCGAACTGGGCACGATCTGGTTGTCGAAATCCATGCGGAAGGCCGTGGCCTCCAAGGCCACGCCGGCCGCGGGCCGGGCGCGCAGGCCAGCTTCCCAGTTGGTGCTCTGCTCGGCGTCCAGTTCGACCGAACCCCCGGTGTTGGTGATGATGTCCTCGGCGCGGGGCGGGGAAAAGCCGCGATGGACGCCCGCGAAGGCCGTCAGCCGGTCGTCGCGGGACCAGGCGAATCCCAGGCCCGGGATGGCGACATCGATCCGTCTTTGCCCCCGGCCGCCGCCCGGCAGATTGTTGGCGCGCTCGAACTCGATCGATTCCAGCCGAAGCCCGGGCGTGATGGTCAGATCGCCGAGGACGAAGCTGTTCTGGACGAAGCCGGACATCGCGGTGGCGCGCCGGGTGTTGTCCTCGACGACCCCGGCGTTGCGCCCGACGCCCGGACGCCGCGCGGTCGGGGTGTCGCCGTTCCACTGCAGTCGTTCCTGGTTTTCGCGGTGCAGGCGCACGCCCGCTTCCAGCCGCCCCGCCAGACGGCCGGCGGTCGCCCAGTCCCAGGCCAGTCGGCTGTCGATGCCGAAACTGTAGTAGTCGCGCAAACGACCCTCATTGCCGCAGGTGGTGTTCAGATTGGCCATGCCGCCACAGGCCGGATCGGAGGCGTCGTTTGGCCGCTGGCCCGAGTTGGACGACTGTCGCCACCAATCACGCTGGAAGGTCGCTCCATAGAGAGCCGTCGTCAGCCGCAGCGTGTCCGTCAGACGCCAGGCGTGGACCGCTGAGGCCGCCATGTGTTCAGCCTCGAACCGGTCGTTGCCGAAGGGGTTCTGCCGAGGGTCGGCGGCATATTCAGCCTCGGTCAGGCCCGAATAGGTGACCTGGCTGTCCTCGCGCAGCCAACTCGCTTTCAGCGTCAGGTTCTGACTGGCGGAAATTGGGCGGGTCAGCTTCACGAACAGATCGTCGTAACTCAGGTCCTGATTGTCGCGATTGCCCTCGCTTTCACGGCGGGTGAACATCCCCAGGATGCCGGTCTCTCCGACTGTGTCGGACGCTTGCAGGGTGACCTCCCGATTGCCCCGATTACCGCCGCGCAGCACAAGGCGGCCTTCCAGATCCTCGCTGGGGTTCGGCGTCGTATAGTTGATGACGCCGCCGACCGTATGGGGGCCGAAGGCGATCTGGGCCGATCCCCTCAGCACCTGGACGCCCGAGAAACGCTCGATCGGCGGATGGTAGTAGCTGGCGTTGTCGCCGTATGGAGCATAGGCCAGCGGCACGCCGTCCTCCAGGAACAGGACCTCTGTCGAGCGGATGGGCGTCAGACCGCGGATTCCGACGTTTGGCCGCAGCGCGAGGCCTTCTTCCCCCCGGACATACAGTCCCGGCACACGGCGCAGGATGTCGTCCAGCGCAAAAGGCTGGGACTGCCGGTAGTCCGCGGCGGACAGCAGCGTCACGGCACCCGCGATCTGTGCCAGACGGTCGGGTGCCACCACGACGATGTCGGCGAGGTGCACACTTTCGGTCTGCGGGGCCGCGACCGCAGGGGGGCGGACGTCCTGGGCTCTCGTCATAGCTGGGAGGCAGAGGGCCGAAACTGTGGAGAGGAGCAGAAGATTGCGCATGAGAACCATTCTGAATCGAGAGCGGTCGAGCTCTAGGGTTTATGCAAATCATTTGCAACGGTTTAGTTGGTCGTCTGGTGTGTGGGGATTATCGCGAGGTGGGGCCTGCGACACGGACGCTTCGAGCCGGTTGAACGACCCCGCGGCCGCGCCGCAGCGATCGACTCCGGACGGATGTGGAGGTCGTGCGTCCTCGCCTGGATCGCCGACCGGCATGCATCAGGGTCAGGTCGTCGGCCTTCGTCATTGCGTCCCCGCGTCGTGGGCAACACCGAGGGCCGAGGCTCGGCTGTCTCGCAGGGCCTGCACCGCAGCCTCGTCCCTTTTGGCTCGCAGGGAGCCGCCGGGGCATTGGAAGGATTGGCCCAGCAGAATGCCCGCAGGCGGCGAGCCAGCGCAGCACGCCGCCGATTGCTGCCGACAGGGTGTGCGGGCGATCTGGGCGCGATCCCCCAGACACCCGCTGTCTAGTAGGGCGGTGACGACGGCATTTGCTCGGGTTGCCCCCTCAACCCACACAGACGACTTGGAATTCGAGGCGCGGCCGCAGGGGTGCCTTCCACCGAAGGCGCCCCTGATCGCTGAAGACTCTTGAAAGACGGGCAGCGTTCGACCGATGAACACGGGATGAATGGTCGGACTTCGCGGCGTTCAGGATGGGAGGCGCAACTTGGACGCTCGATCGGCTCTGAGCCGATGTCGTCCAACAAAGGGAACAGACCATGATGATCCTCAAGTCCTTGGCGGCAGGCAGCATGGCGCTGATCGTGCTGGCCGCCACCCCTGTCGCCGCGCAGGACGGCCATTACGGTCGCGACCGACACGACAATCGGAGGGATGTAGCTGTGGGCGTCGCGGTCGGGGCCTTGGTCGGTGCCGCCCTGCCATCGAACTACAACAGAGACAGGCGCTATGACACGCCAAACGGGTACTACGATAATCGTTACGGCTCGCCGAACCGATATTATGACTATCGCCAAGGCTATGGGTACTTCAGCGGCAACGGCTACTATGCCGAGGATCGCGAGCGTCACTATCGCCAGGATCGACGAGCGCACCGCCGTCATGATCGCGAGCATCGCCGGGAAGCGCGCCGACACGAGCGACAGCACGAGCGTCGCTGGTAGAGCGTCCTCCCGTGACAGGGCATCGGATGTCGCGATATGTCCCGCGGTTCGAACGACATAGCGCGGCGTCCGGTGCTGAAGTCATGTCATCTCCTCGCAACACAGAAGTGTCGTCGGAGTTGAGCCTTTCGCGAGACTTGCTGCGCGGCCAGAACGGCAGGTCATCCATCTCCCGTGAATCGGGCAAGGCGTGTCATCGGGGCTGTGGACGCGTTGATCGGCGTCGCCATGCCACCACCAATGGTGGTTCGGCCACCTGAAACAGCAGAGGCGCAAACGAAGGCTCATCACGCCGCAGTGCTCTTTCCTTGCTGGCAGGCGACGCCGACGCCCTACCTGTTTGCGGGACGAAGACCGGGCAGGGTGCTGAACACTCGCGGACGGGGGAACAACAGGGCGTGACGTTCACAGACACTGGCCCAGAGTTTCGCGGGCTTGGGGACGGTCAGGTCGAACTCTTCCTCGAGCGTCCACACGAACTCGTCCATGGATTCCAGGGTTTTGACGTCCGGCGTTTCAGAACACGCGCGAGACAGCACCCGGCCCAACAGGACGGTGACGCCAAAACGCGTGTGCCGTTGACAGACGAGGTTTTGCACATGCGGAGAATCCGGTGCCGACTGTAGTCGTCGCGAGTCGGTCGCGAGGCGGGCGGGGTCGGCAGGCGAAAGCGTGAAATCGAAGCTTTTGACGCTGCTTAGGCGATGATTGTTGTAGCGCCAGACGCTCGGCCTGGTTGCCTCGATTCCAAATTGCTTGTCACGCTGTCGGTAGACGCCCGCCTTGATCGGCAAAGGTTCGAGGAGCCCGTCACCGAAGCCGACGTCGACCAGGTAAGGGAGCTCAAGATCGATGACCAAGGCGAAGTGGGGCAGGGGTTCGCCCCCCAAGCGCGCAGAGGTCGTCGCCTGTACCCCGGTCACCTGAAAGCCCAAGGCCGCGACGATCGCGCCGAACAGACCGTTCATCTCGTAACACCAGCCGCCTCGGCGATCCGTGACCAGTTTGCGAAAGGCGACCGCCGGATACGTGCTGACGAACCGCACCAATTGAATATCGATGTTCTCGTAAGGAAACGTCAGAAGATGAAGGCGGTGCAGTCTCCGCAATGTCTCCAAATCAACGTTGGGCCTTCCAGAGAAGCCGATCCGATCCAGATAGGCCAGAGGGTCCATATGATCTCCGTCGATCTGATCTCGGCGCTGCTCAGGCTATGGTGGAGCGCCCAAATTTGATGATGAGGCGGTGCGATCAGCGGTCAAGGTGAGCTTGATGGAACAGATCCAGCCGTCAGCAGGCCAATCGAAGTCGCAGGCTGAACGTGAGCTGACGGGACGACCCCTTGACCCTGGGCACGGCACAAGAGGCCTGGTCGGTCAGCTCGCCGCGACATTCAAGGAAAATACCCTCCGCATCGTCGGCGTTCACTCGGCGGTCACGACAGACTTCGTGACGCGACGCTCGAAGGCCTGGCGGATCCATGATCGCCCCGGCTTTTCCACCAGCAGGTGCAGCGCGACGGAAGCGGCCGCCGTGACAATGAACAGGCCTGCCAATTCCAAGGGTGTCATGACGAAGCCGCTGTCTATCCCGCGCATCTCGGCTGCGAGCCCCTTGTAGGCGACCAGAATGGGCATATGCGCCAGATAGAGGGCGAAGGAGACTTCGCCGGCGAAAACCAGGGGGGGCGAGGCCAGGAGGCCTTCGCTTTGTGTCTTGGCCAGCATGGACCAGCTGAAGACGACCGGCGCGGCCAGGGCGACGATGATCCTGTCATCAAGAGACAGCTGCATGCCCGCCAGCAGCAGGCCGGTGGAAACGACACAGGCGGCGATGGCGACGCCCGGACGCCACAGGGTGCCGCGACCGAGGCCGTAAAGGGCCGTGCCGATCAGGAAGGCTGGAGCGATCCGAAGGATACCCATGTCGTCTTCGGCGCGCGGCAGCACCTTGCCGAAGATCGCTCCATAGGCTCCATCGATGACAACATAGGCCACGATGCCCAGGCCCAGCAGCAGCCACGGACGTCGCCGCATCCGGACTGCCAGGAGCGCATAGGCCGGGAAAAGCAGATAGGCGAACCACTCCGCCGACAGGGACCAGGACGGGCCGCTCCAATTGTACCCCGTCTCGCTTGGAAACCAGGCCTGGATCAGGAACAGGGTCTTGAAGAACCCTTCGAGCGTATAGGTGGCAGAGTCGAAACGCACCCCGGCGACCATGGCGCCAAGAACCATGATCGTCGCGCCGCCCAGAACCGCGAGATGCAGCGGATAGAGGCGCGCGAGGCGCGCGACGATGAAACGCCTGTAGCTGAACGTGCCGGCCGCGAAGGACGGCCCATAGACATGCGCGAGGATGAACCCCGACAGGAAGAAGAACGCATCGACGGCCAGCCGGCTCCGTTCGATGATAGGGCTGAAGCCGAGAGCCGGGTCCCACTGGAGCTGGTAGTGGAACAGCACCACGCCCAGGGCGAGAAAGGCCCGCAGGCTCGTCAGAGCGCGCAGGTCGGAGGGATAGCCTTCGCTCACCGGCGAAATGGACGTCATGTGCAGCCCCGAATAAAAGGACGGCCGAAGCTGCCCTGCCCAATGGGTATACGCAGCAGCGCCGCTTATCCCTCGCCGCAGAGCCATGATCCGGGTTTGCCGATCCAATCGGTGGGACCGATGCGCCGAGCGAGGCGTACCGTGGCCGTCATCGGGCGTGACGGCCTTTTGTCCCAGAGCCGTGTCGCTGCGACGATGGTGCGGGAGGCTGACAGGTGGACGGCGATCTTCGTCTCGGCGTTCGAAGCGCGTTGCGCACCGCTCTTGGCTCCATGCCGGCATAGCAGATATGTTTCGCCCCATGCCGCCGTCGTCTTCCAGACATGAGTTCGCGTTCGGTGACGGCTGGGCCGCTTATGAGGGGCCTTCCGCGGATCATGACAGCCATGCCCATGTGGCGGTTCAGTTGGCGGTGGCGCGCTCCGGCTGCGTCCATGCGGTGCTGGACCACGGTCGTGAGATGTCGGGCAGGGCGCTCATCCTCGCGCCCCGCGTTCGCCACCGCGTGACGTGTGATCAAGGCGCGGTTTTCTTCATCTATCTCGAGACGCACACGCCGCTGGCCTCGAAACTGGTCGCGCTGATCGCTCCGGCCGAGTCCGGCGTGGCGCCGGCCTCGGTGTGTGATCGTTTCCTTCCCAATGTCCCGGCGGAGCAGATCATCGACAGACTCAGGGCCGACCTGGGCGCAAGGAAGGCGTCTCTGGATCCGCGTCTGGAATGGGCCCTGTTGATCGCGTCCAGAGACCCGGCTCCTGGAGCCATTGCCCGAGCGGCCTTCGCGATCAATCTGTCTCCGGCCAGGCTCCGCGCCCTTGCGCAGGCTCAGTTATCGGCGCCGTTGTCCCAATGGCTTCTGTGGCGGAAACTGGAGAGATCCGGTCGCGCCATGGCGAGCGGCGCGAGACTGGCCGAGGCGGCGCTGGCGGGCGGCTTCGCGGACCAGGCCCATCTCAGCAGAACGATGAAACGCATGTTCGGCGTGACGCCGCTTCAGGCCGCCCAGGTCGTCCAGACACCGGACAATCGTTTCGTTCAATAGGCCGCGTCCGAACGGCATCAGGATAGGATTGCAAGGGAGCGTCCGATGTCCGCGATCCGGTTCGTCATCCGCCTGGGTTATGCGCCCGTGTTCTTCGTCGGGTTTCTCTGGGCGGCCGTCGGCCTGACCGAGTGGAACGTCCAGCCCTGGGCCCTGTGGCTCCTGCTGGGTCTGGCGCTCGTCGTCTCGTTCACGGCAGAGCGACTGGCCCCCTATGAACCGGTCTGGAATCGCCCGCACGGAGACCGGGGACGGGATGTCGCCCATGCGATCGTCAACGAGGTCTCGATCGCTGTTTCGGTTCTGGCTCTGCCGCTGATATCGGGCCTCATTCCGGACTTCGGCGTCTGGCCGTCGGACTGGCCGCTGTGGGGACAGCTCGCCGTCGCCATCCTGGTGGCTGACCTCGGCATCACGCTCGCCCATTACGCAAGTCACCGCCTTCCCGCCCTGTGGCCGCTGCACGCCGTGCATCATTCCGTCGAGCGAATGTATGGGTTTAACGGCCTGCTGAAACATCCCCTGCACCAGGCGATAGAACTGACGGCCGGCACAGCGCCCCTGGTTTTGCTGGGCATGCCCCAGGACGTCGCCTGGCTGGTGGCCTTCGCGGTGGCGATCCAGCTGATCCTGCAGCACTCGAACGTGGACATGAGGATCGGACCGCTGGTTTACGTCTGGGCCGTAGCGCCCGCTCACCGCCATCATCACCTGGCCTCACAGACCGAGGGCGACGTTAATTTCGGTCTGTTCACCAGCGTCTGGGATCACTGGCTCGGGACGTTCCGCAGCGGACGCGCGACGCCTCGCGCGGGAGAGATCGGTGTGTCCGATCAGCCGGATTACCCGCGACACTACCTCGGTCAGCTGGTGGAGCCGTTTCGTCGACGGGCCTGACGCTGCAACGCTACCAGCCTAGCGCGAGGCGCGTCCGAGCAGTTCGATCAACTCGCTAGCCTTGGTCTTGCGGTCCGCCAGATCGTCGCCGGTCATGGCGCCCATCACGCAGTGGTCGAGATGGTCCTTGAGCACCTCGCTCTCCACCCGGGCCAGAGCGGCGCGGACCGCCTGGATCTGGGCCAGGACATCGACACAGTAGCGGTCATCCTCAACCATTCGGACGATGCCGCGCACCTGACCTTCGATGCGGTTCAGGCGGTTGATGATCTTCGGTTTGGCTTCGGCTCGCATGGATCAACTCCGGTTCAGAGTGGTTATACCCCACGAAGGTATCTTTCAATATACCCTGTATGGGTATATGGGAGAGGCATTCCGCTCAGGAGGAGCCGCCATGTCCGAAGCTTCCGCCAACCCTGCCGCAAACTCTCACAAACACGCCTGCTGTGCGCACGGTGCCAACGACGACGCGGACGGCAAGGCACGCGATCCGGTCTGCGGCATGACCGTCGATCCGGCCGCGACGGCTCACAGGGCCATGCACGAGGACACCGAATATTTCTTCTGCTCGGCCGGATGCCGCACGAAATTCGTCGCCGATCCGGACAAGTATCTGGGCGACAGGCCCGAACCCGCGCCCGTGATCCCCGGCGCCATCTACACTTGCCCGATGCACCCGGAGGTGCGCCAGGAGGGGCCGGGGTCCTGTCCGATCTGCGGCATGGCCCTGGAGCCCGAGACCGTGACGGCCGAGGCCCCCGTCAATCACGAACTGATCGATTTTACCCGTCGCTTCTGGGTCGGGCTGGTTCTGACCCTGCCGGTGTTCGCCTTAGAGATGGGGGGGCATCTGACGGGCCTGGCGATGCGGATCCCCGGCCAGACATCGAACTGGATCCAGCTGGCCCTGGCCACGCCCGTGGTGCTGTGGGCCGGGGCACCCTTCTTCCAGCGCGGCTGGACGTCCTTGCGGACTCGCAAGCTCAACATGTTCACCCTGATCGCCATCGGCGTCGGCGCGGCCTGGCTCTACAGCGTGGTGGCCGTGCTGGCGCCGGGTCTGTTTCCGGAGGCGATCCGCCGAACGGACGGCAGCGCGCCGGTCTATTTCGAAGCGGCGGCGGTCATCACCGTCCTGGTTCTCGTGGGTCAGATCCTCGAGCTGCGGGCGCGCGAACAGACGTCCGGAGCCATCCGGGCCCTGCTCGACCTGACGCCCAAGACCGCCCGTCGCGTGCGTGAAGACGGCACGGACGAGGACGTCACGCTCGACCTCGTCGTCCTCGGGGACCGGCTGCGCGTGCGGCCGGGCGAACAGGTGCCGGTCGACGGCGAGATCCTGGACGGCCGCGTGTCGATCGATGAATCCATGGTGACCGGCGAATCCATGCCCGTGACCAAGGAGCCGGGCTCAAGCGTGGTCGGCGGATCGCTGAACCGGACCGGTTCGTTCGTCATGCGGGCCGACAAGGTCGGGGCCGACACCCTGCTGTCCCGGATTGTGCAGATGGTGGCCCAGGCCCAGCGCAGCCGCGCGCCGATCCAGCGGCTGGCCGACACGGTCTCGGGCTGGTTCGTGCCGGCGGTGATCGTGATCGCCCTGGTGGCGGCGCTGGTCTGGGGGCTGGTGGGCCCCGAGCCACGCCTGTCCTATGCTCTGGTCGCGGCGGTGTCGGTGTTGATCATCGCCTGTCCCTGCGCGCTTGGCTTGGCGACGCCCATCTCGATCATGGTCGGGGTCGGCCGGGGCGCCCAGGCCGGCGTCTTGATCCGCAATGCCGAGGCGCTGGAACGGTTCGAGAAGGTCGACACCCTGGTGCTGGACAAGACCGGCACTCTGACGGAAGGGCGACCCTCGGTCACGGCCATCCGCCCCGTGTCCGGCTTCGACGAGGCCGAACTGCTGCGCCTCGCCGCCAGCCTGGAGCGGGGCAGCGAACATCCGCTCGCGGACGCCATCGTCTCGGCCGCGACCGACCGCAAGCTCACCTTGTCCGAGGCGACCGAGTTCGACAGTCCGGTCGGGCGCGGCGTCTCGGGCGTGGTCGATGGCAAGCGGGTCGCGCTGGGCAATACGCGGTTCCTCACCGAAATCGGCGTGGATGTCTCGGCGCTTGAAGCCGAAGCGGACGCGCTGAGGGGCGACGGGGCCACGGCCATCTTCGCCGCCGTGGACGGCCGGGCCGCAGGGGTCCTCGGCATCGCCGATCCCATCAAGGCGACCACGGCCGATGCGATCAAGGCGCTGAAGGCCGCAGGCCTGCGTCTGGTGATGATGACCGGCGACAACCGCACGACCGCGGAGGCCGTCGCCCGCCGGCTGGGGATCGACGAGGTCCAGGCCGAGGTCCTGCCTCAGGACAAGGCCTCTGTGGTCGAACGGCTCCGCGCCGAGGGCCGTGTCGTCGCCATGGCGGGGGACGGGGTCAATGACGCGCCCGCCCTGGCCGCCGCCGACGTCGGCGTGGCCATGGGCGCGGGCTCGGATGTGGCGATCGAGAGCGCGGGCGTGACCCTGCTGGGCGGCGATCTGCAGGGGATCGTTCGCGCGCGTCACCTGTCGAAGGCGGTGATGAGCAACATCCGCCAGAACCTGGTGTTCGCCTTCGGCTATAACGCGCTGGGCATCCCCGTCGCGGCCGGACTGCTCTATCCGGTGTTCGGTTGGTTGCTGTCGCCGGCCCTGGCGGCGCTGGCGATGGCCCTGTCGTCGGTCAGCGTGATCGCCAATGCGTTGCGGCTGCGGGCCGTCAGACTCTGAGGCGGTGGGCGTGACTGACGGGAAGGGAGACGTCCCGGAGCTAATACGCAGTCCGGGCGTCCGTCCCTCGCGTGAACACGCAGGAAACGGGTTTATTTCATTGGGCGGAACCGCAGGCGAAAGCCTTGGATTATGTCGAACGACGGAACGCTCCAGCGGGTCATGACACGCACCGGGCGGATTGGTCGGAGCTCAAGCCGCAGAAAACGGGAGAGGGAAAATGACACCCACGCATGACATGCACAGCATGAAGGGCATGAAGGGCATGAAGGGCAGCTACCGCTCTTTGGCGATCGAACTGACGCTGGACTTCATCATCATGTATCTGGTGATGTACACGATGATCGCGACGCTCGATCATTTCTATCTGAATCTTAACAACGTCTATATGACGCTGATGATGGTGTCGCCTATGGCGCTGCTGATGCTGATCTTCATGCGCTCGATGTACCCGTCCAGACGAACCAACCTGCTGATCGGCGGCGCTGCGGTGCTGGTGTTTGCGCTGAGCTTCTATGGTATGCGGACTCAGGCGGCCGTGGGCGACACGGAGTTCCTGAAGTCCATGATCCCGCACCATTCGGGTGCGATCCTGATGTGCCGCGAAGCGTCACTTTCAGACCCGGAAATCGTCAGCTTGTGCGACGAGATCGTGGCCGCTCAGGAACGAGAGATCGCTCAAATGAAGGCTATTCTCGCGCGGCTATGAGCGGCGCGGAGACCTGAACCCGCTCGGACCCCGACTGCGGCACCCTGTCACGAGGGGCCAGGGTGGGGGATGCGTAAACCTTAGAGACGGGTCGCGCAGGCGATCCGCCAACGAACAACCAGGAGAACCGAATGACGCTCGATCGTCGAGCCCTTTTGCGCGGAGCGGCCGCTGGTGGTGGCGCGCTGGCATTGTCGGGCCTGCTGCCAGCATGGGCCCAGACCGGCAGCCCGGGCCTGAGGTCGGATCTGCCGACCCTGACCGGACCGAACATTGATCTGACGATCGGTCACTCGCCCTTCACCGTCAATGGACGGACCGCGACCGCCACGACCATCAACGGCGTGCTACCCGCGCCGGTGCTCAGGCTTCGGGAGGGTCAGAATGCCCGCCTGTCCGTGACCAACACGCTGGACGAAGACACCTCGATCCACTGGCACGGCCTGCTGCTGCCGTTCCAGATGGACGGCGTGCCAGGCGTCAGCTTTCCGGGGATCAAGCCGCGGGAGACCTTCGTCTATGAGTTTCCGATCATTCAGTCGGGGACCTTCTGGTACCACAGCCATTCCGGTTTGCAGGAAGCGCTGGGGCACTATGGCCCGATCGTCATCGACCCGGCCGGGGCGGATCCGGTCGGTTATGACCGGGAGCATGTGCTCGTCCTGTCGGACTGGAGCTTCATGAATCCCCACGACATCCTGCTAAAGCTCAAGCAGAGCCCCGGCTACTTCAACCGGCAGAGAACCACGCTCGCAGGATTCCTGAACGGCAACGACCGCATGAGCCTCGAGGAACGGCGCATGTGGGGTAAGATGCGCATGGACCCGCGCGATATCCTGGACGTCAACGGCTCGACCTACACCTATCTGATCAACGGACACGGTCCGCAGGAGAACTGGACCGGCCTGTTCCGTCCGGGCGAGCGCGTGCGTCTGCGCGTCATCAACGCTTCGGCCATGTCGATCTTCAATGTCCGCATTCCGGGCCTAGCCATGACCGTGGTCAATGCCGACGGCGAGAACGTGCGGCCGGTCGAGACCGACGAGTTCCAGATTTCGGTCGCAGAGACCTATGACGTCATCGTCCGGCCGACCGAGGACCGGGCCTATACCATCGTGTCCGAGGCCATCGACCGGTCCGGCATGGGCCGGGCGACCCTGGCCCCGCGCCTGGGCATGACGGCCGAGGTGCCGCCTCTACGCGAGGTGCCCAACCTGACCATGAAGGACATGGGCATGGGCGGGATGGATCACGGCGCCATGGGGGGGCAGTCCATGGGCGGCATGAACCACGGCGCGATGGGCGGACAGCCCATGGCCGGGATGGATCACAGCACGATGCCTGGAATGGCGTCTGGCATGGCGGGCATGGCGGGTATGGCCCAGGGGTCGCGGCCGGGCGGGGGGATGTCCGGCATGGACATGAGCGGCATGAACATGCGCGATCCGGAAAACGCGCCGCCGGACATGGAGGTTGGCGTCGGTGTGGACTCTATCGCGATGGCTCCCACCAATCGCCTGGGAGAGCGCCCGACGGGCCTGGAGAACGTTCCCCATCGGGTTCTTGTCTATACCGACCTCGTGTCGCTTCAGCCCAATAAGGATCAGCGTCCGCCGTCCCGCAACATGGAGATCCACCTGACCGGCAATATGGAACGGTTCATGTGGAGTTTCGACGGCAAGAAGTTCAGCGACGGCGTCGAGCCGTTCCGGTTCGAGCTCAACGAACGCGTGCGAGTGACCCTGGTCAACGACAGCATGATGGCTCACCCGATCCATCTGCACGGCCACTTCTTCGAGCTCGTCACGGGTGGCCCGGCGGGCCACCAACCGCTCAAACACACGGTCAATGTCCTGCCGGGCGCCAAGGTGAGCTTCGATCTCACGGCGGACAATCCAGGCGACTGGGCGTTCCATTGCCACATGCTGATGCACATGCACGCGGGGATGTTCAACGTCGTCACCGTGCGCCC
Organism: Caulobacteraceae bacterium; assembly: GCA_947475735.1. Classification (GTDB taxonomy): domain Bacteria; phylum Pseudomonadota; class Alphaproteobacteria; order Caulobacterales; family Caulobacteraceae; genus Brevundimonas. The sequence goes on along the minus strand of CANJLQ010000013.1, from coordinate 95,739 downwards.
CATGGATGGAGTCGCTTCGTGATCCGGACCGCTGTTGCCCTTGTTCCGCTGATGCTGGCGTCCGCGACGCCCGCCCTGGCCCAGTCCCACGCCGGCCATGCCTCCACGGCTCAGCCCACCCAGGCCGCGCCCCTCCCGCCGGGGTGTGTGCGCCGGGGTGCGCCGACCGCCGACGCCGCCCGCGTCGGCACGGCCGGCGCGCCGGTCTGTCCGACGGGGGCCGTGCCAGAGCGGGTGGCGTCGCCCGATCCTCATGCCGGTCACGACATGTCGACCATGGGGCAGACCCAGCCAGCGCCGGCGACGGCCGCCGGTCACGACATGTCGACCATGGGGCAGACCCAGCCCGCGCCGGCGATGCCGGCCGGTCACGACATGTCGACCATGCGGCAGACCCAGCCAGCGCCAACGCCGGCGACGCCCGCCGGTCACGACATGTCGACGATGGGGCAGGCCCAGCCGACGCAAACCGATCCGCATGCCGGCCATGACATGTCGACCATGGGGCAAACCCAGCCCGCGCCGGCTATGCCGGCCGGTCACGACATGTCGACGATGGGGCAGACCCAGCCGACGCCAACCGATCCGCATGCCGGCCATGACATGTCGACCATGGGGCAGGCCCAGGCGGCACCGGCTATGCCGGCCGGTCACGACATGTCGACCATGGGGCAGATGCCGCCGGGCCACGACATGTCGGGTATGGCGATGCCGCCGGACGTTCCCACGAGCGCCAACAATCCAGGGCGTCCTCCCGAAACACCCCCGCCGCCCGGCGCGACGAGCGGGCCGGCTCATGCCGCCGATCGGTTGTTTGATCCGGCGGAGATGGCGGCGTCGCGCGAGCAGCTTCGCGTCGAGAACGGCGCCATACGGGCCAGTTCCGTCATCATCGATCAGCTGGAAGCGAGCTTCTCGGACGGCGAGGAGGCATATGGCTTCGACGTTCAGGGCTGGACGGGCGGAGACATCAATCGCTTCTGGTGGAAATCGGAAGGTGAGGGTGAGTTCGATGGCGGGCTGGAGGAGGCCGAGCTTCAGGCCCTCTACAGCCGGGCCATCAGACCTTTCTTCGATTTTCAGGCCGGCGTGCGCCAGACATATCGCCCCGACGAAGGCGACCGGACCGATCTGGTTGTCGGTATCCAGGGGCTGGCACCCTATTGGTTCGAAGTCGACGCCGCCGCCTTCCTGTCCACGAAGGGCGAGCTGACGGCTCGGGCCGAGGCGGAGTATGACCAGAGGATCACGCAGAAATGGATTCTGCAGCCCCGCGCCGAGGTGTTGCTTTCGGCCGAGGACATACCCGAGTTGTCGGTCGGATCGGGCCTGTCGTCACTCCAGGTGGGTGCGCGACTGCGCTACGAGATCCGCAAGGAGTTCGCACCCTATGTGGGCGTCGAGTGGACCAAGAGCTTCGGCAATACGGCGGACTTCCTGGAAGCCGAGGGGCGGAGTTCGGAGGATACCCGGCTGGTCGTGGGTATCCGGGCCTGGTTCTAGGCATAACCGCCGCGGAAGCTCTGGGTTGACGCATGTCATTCCTCAGGGCCGCGGGACAGGGAATCGGCGGGCGGACTGTGGCGCGTCCTGCCCGACCATCCCTCCGGCCGAGCGCGTGCAACAGGCGTGAGGGACTGGCGTGTGGCGGTTCAGACTAGAATCAAAGCGGTCGTCTTTGATCTCGATGACACGCTGATCTCGGCGTATCGTCGACCGGATCTGGTGTGGCGAGACGTCTGCCAGGCCTTCCGCCACGAATTAGGCGAGCTTGCGCCGGACAGGGTGGCGAGGGCGCTGACGGATGCGGGTCAGGCCTTTTGGGGGGATCCGGTCCGTCACGCGCTCGGTCGTGCCGACCCGCTGCGGGCCCGTCGCACGATCGCCGCGGCGGCGTTCTCAGCCCTGCGGCGAGACGGTGTCCGTGTCCCGGCCCCCGACGTCGCCGAGCGACTGGCCGACGCCTTCAGCGTGCGGCGCGATGACCAGATGCACCTCGAAGCCGGAGCCCTGGCTCTGCTCACGGACTTGCAGAAGGCCGGCTATCGGCTGGCGCTTTTGACCAACGGCGATCGTCTCCTGCAGCGTGCCAAGATCGAGCGGTTCGGTCTGGCCCCGCGGTTCCATCATGTCCAGATCGAAGGCGAGGCTGGCATAGGCAAACCCGAACCTGGTGCCTTCACCCGGGTATTCGCCGCTTTGGGCGTCGGAGCGGCCGAGGTCTGTGTCGTCGGCGACAGTGTCGAATGGGACATTCGCCCGGCGAAGGCTCTGGGCTGTTACACCATCCGGTACGATCCGGAGCCCGACGGAGACATCACCCCCACGGGCGGCGAGGCCGATTGGGTTGTTCAGGCCCTGGCGACCGTGTCCGTCCATCTGTCGGTCCAGGCCCAGGCGCGGTTCGCCTTCCAAAGTCATGCGAGCGTATCCTCTCGCGAGAAACGACCGACATCGAACATCATCGTCAAGGACTAGTCGCCATCGTCGCAATCGGGGCGTATCCGCGCCGCCGCCGAACCCGGCTCCCAGAGACGCGCATGTCTGTACCGCCGTACAGGCCGGTCCAGAGCTGCCTGGACCGGCCTTGTGTCAGCATGCAGTGTGCCTGCGTGCCCTACTCTTTGGGCGGCATGGTCATGCCGCCCATCTGGGACATGTCGTGATCGGCCATCGGATCGGCGGGCGGGGGTGCCGGGGCAGGCGTGGGCGCAGGCGCCGCCGGGGCCGGTCGGGGTGTCGAGGCTTTCGGGGCTGCTGCGGCCGCGGGCTCTGCACCCTGAGGCTCGGCGACGGGCTCGGGCGTGTCGGCAGGCGGAGGGGTCATCGGCATCGTCATGGCGTCGTCCGGCACCGCCTGGGCATCGACCGGTTCAGGTTCAGCGGCGGGTTGGCAGGCCCCCAGGGTAATGGCGGCAGCGGCAGCAAGGATCAGATATCTCACGTCAGAAGCTCCTGTCAGGAAGGTCGGCGATGGGAATCGACTCGGCACGCCTTCAATTGGATTACGCAGTCGTGCGAGACAGCCCTCGTTTCAGGCACCGATTCGACAGAGGCATGAATTCGCCCCGGGTGCTGCACACGCGTCGTCGACGATCCCCGCTGGGCCGGACCGGGAGGTGCCCCTTGCTCCCAGAGCAATCCCGGACGAGCAAAGGCAGACTGCGAACATGACCACGCAGCCCGGTCTCCGGTCGTCAGGGAAGACAGGCCCAGAGACGTTAGGGGGACAACATCCAAAGGCCTGGCTTGCCCAGGAACGAGCGGATCCGCGTCGACTTGAATTTCTGTGCTGGGCCCAGGCGACCCGTCCAACATTCAAAGATCGTTCAAGCGTGGCTCAGCAGCATGTGATGCGCGAAGGCCCTGGCGGCCTGACCGGCCGGGCGGGGGCATTGCTCCCGCGAGCGGCGGAGCCTGGTCCGCTCGGGACTGGCCGTCTTTGGGGTGAGAAGCGCGACCCCCCTCGTTCGCCGTCAGCCGTAATGCAGAGGTGGAGATCGGGGCGACTGAGCCCAGGGGCTCAAGCCGCGCCAGCCGACTCAGGCCCGGACCCCCTCGGCCTCTCATCGACGTGGTTGCCTCGGGCAGACACCGCCACAAAAGTCCCAGCACCAGCGCGGTGAAGCTCCAGGACAGCAGGATGTCCGACAGAAAATGTCCGCCGAACGCCAGCCGGTTCATCGACAGGGCCACAGCGTAGGTGACGACCGGCCAGAGCGCCCATCGTCGCACCGAAGGCGGCAACAAGGCCGCCACCGCCACCATCCAGGCTGCCGACGACGCCTCGCCCGAGACGAAGGAGCAGTTGCCTGTGCACTGGTCGCTCATCCGCCAGACCGGGACATGGACCGCCTTTCCGCCCCAGATCTCCAGATGCACGGGTCGGGGGCGTCCCCACAGGCTCTTGAGCACGCCGTTCACCAGAAGCCCCGGCCCGACCGCCAAGCCGCTGATCAGGAACGCCGCCCGTCGCGCCTGACGCGACCCGATCAGGCGCCCGGTCGCGGCCCGATGCGCCAGCACACCCAGGGCACCGGTCACCATTGTCCCCATCACCCAGATCGAACTGGCCCGCAGTGCCTTCAGCATAGGATCCCGCGACAGGGCGAAACCGTCTCCGGTCCGGTAAAACAGGCCCGTCACCGTCAGATCGATCCCGGGGAACGTCCAGAACACCAGGCTCAGGAGGAAGGTCGCGGCCAGGGACAGGAGCAGCGGATCGCTCAATCCTGTCTGGAATCGTCGGGCCGCTCCACGGGCCCCGCAGCAGCGTCGGCGACAAGCGAACATCGGACGTGACACGCTCCTGCAAGGAGAGTCGGCTCTGGGAAGGGGCTGAACAGCTGTTCATCTCGATTTACGCGGTCGCCCCGATCAGCCCTCGTCCAGATGCGGGTTTTCGCGTCGTGCGATGACCTTGCCCGACCACCGCAGCAGCAGCCGAGCCCCGGCCTCGCCTTCGGGGCGATGCTGGTTGTCAGCCCAGACGCCCGCCAGCGGGAGTGAGCATCCGGTTCCGCGCGGCAGGCCTTCTATCGGCCAACCGACCAGGTGCGCAGGCCCGCTTCGACACACAGGTGGGCCGTGCGCCACACGTGAGCGCGATCTCGCCTGACGATCGGATCGTCCGGGTCGCCTCGGGGTTCGTCGATCCAAGATGCCGATCCCTCGTTTGGATGACGCGCTCTGCTGGAAGGCGAGGGGATCGCCGCTCCCCTGCGTAGTTAGCTGAAGAGACCGGATGGGAGAGCGGTATGGTGATGCGTCGATTTTTGTCCGGGCTGGCTCTCGTGCTGGCGCTGGCCTTCACCGGGCCGGCGTTCGCCCACGAGGACCACGAAAAGGAGGCGGCTGCCCGCGCTGCCGCCACTGCGCCGGCGGGAGCCGTTCCGGAAGGCGGCATGATGGCCATGCCGGGCATGGGCCAGGATATGGACCACGGGGCCATGGCCGCGAGCGAGGGGCCCCGGCCCATGCCCCAGCGACTGTATCGCTGGCTCGGCGCCATGCATCCGGCGGCGGTGCACTTTCCCATCGCGCTGTTTCTGGTCGCGGCTCTGCTCGAGATCGCGGCGCTGGCGCTCCGCCGGCCCGTCCTGACCCAAGGCACACGCGTCATCATCGCCCTGGCGGCGATCTCCTCGATCTTCGCGGTGGCGCTGGGGTGGTTCGCCATGGGGCTTCCCGGCAAGGATGATGCCATCCACGCCTCCCACCGCTGGCTCGGCACCTCGATCGCCGTCCTGGGCCTGCTGAGCTGGTGGGCTAAGGAACACTGGGTTCGCCGACCGGGGCGTGGGCGCGAGCTGATCTACATCGGCCTATTGACGGCCACCGCAGGTGCCGTGATTGTCAACGGCCTGTTGGGCGGGATGCTGACCCACGGCGTGAGGCATCTGATGTTCTGATACGGCGTCAGCGTCCGGCGCTGGCCGCCTCCAGGGGCCGCGGAAGGCTTTTTTACATCCTCGATGAACAGGAGAATGATTCCCATGTCGTTTCGCTCGGCACTTGCCGGATCGGCGCTCGCCGCCGTCCTCCTGAGCTCGGCTCAGGCCCAGGTTCAGGCACCGGCCCATTCTCACGGCCCGGCGTCCACACACGCTGCCGGCGAGTCGCAGGCCGGCGACGAGGCACAGGTCCGGGCCGTGGTCAGCGCGTACAAGGATGCGATCGAGCGGATGGATGTCTCGCAGACACCCGCCCTGTTCTGGGCCGACTCCGACGTCTTCGAGAACGGGGGCGTGGAGGGCTCCTTCGCCTATTATCTGGAACACCATCTCGGACCCGAGTTCACGGATCTGGCCGGGTTCGACTTCCGGGACCATGAAACGAAGGTGGAGATCGACGGCGACACCGCCTTCGTCAGCGAGACCTACACCTATCACATCACCTTCAAGGACGGCACGCGCGAGGCCATCGAACGGCGCGGCGTGGCCACCAGTGTGCTTCGCAAGCGCGGCGGTGAGTGGCGGTTCGACATCTATCACTCCTCGGCACGACCGTTGCGTCGCGCCGGCTGACCCCGATCGCGATCGTCCCGGCGACAACCTTCACTGAGGCCCCATCGGATCCATGCTGAATTCTTTCTCACGTCGTAGATTTTTGGCTGCGGGAACCGCGGCACTCGCCCTGGCGGCCTGCGCCCCGGTCGCGCGCGCCTCGACGGAACTCGCCGTCTACAAGACCCCGACCTGCGGGTGCTGTACGGCCTGGGTGGATCACATGCGCGCCGCAGGCTTCGAGGCGCGGGTCACGGAACTTGCCGACCTCAGCGCGACCCGCCGCACTGAGGGCGTTCCTGACGCCTTGGCGTCCTGCCACACGGCCCTGATCGGCGGATACGTCCTTGAGGGTCATGTGCCGGCTGAGGATGTGCGCAGGCTTCTGGCCGAGCGACCAGACGCTTTGGGGCTCGCGGTGCCGGCGATGCCGCTGGGATCTCCGGGCATGGAAATGCCCGACGGTCGAAAGGATCCTTATGAGACCCTGCTGATCCTGAAAGGCGGTGGCACGCGCGTCTTCGCGCGTCACGGCTAGACGAGACGCGACCGTGAAGGTCCTTAAGCTTTCGACCCAGCTGCACAAATGGATCGCACTTGTCGTGGGGCTCCAGGTGTTGTTCTGGGTCGGCGGCGGCCTGGTGATGACGGCCATACCGATCGAGACGGTGCGCGGCGAACATCGGGCGGTGGAATTTCAGCCCGGTCCACTGGCCCTCGCCGCTCTTCCAGGCCCCGAAGAGATCGCTCGCCGCGCGGGCGTGATGCCTGTCCGGGCCGAATTGCGCACCACACCCCGCGGCCCGGTCTGGACCTTGATACCGGCGGCGGGCGAACCGGTCACCGTGTCCGCCGCCACGGGTCGGCCGTTCGGGCCGATGTCCGCCGGCGAGGCGTCGGAGTTCGCCCGGCGGGCCTACAGGGGCGAGGCGGACATCACGGAGGCTGTGCTTCTGACGACCGCCCCCGAAGAGACCGGCCGCACCGGTCCGTTGTGGCGGGTGGATTTCGCGGACCGGGAGAAAACGTCCCTGTACCTGTCGCCGGACACCGGCGAAGTCGTGACGCGGCGCTCGGGCGTGTGGCGGATTTTCGACTTCTTCTGGCGCCTGCACGTCATGGACTGGAACGACGGCGAGGACTTCAACCATCCCCTGATCATCATCACCACGGCCCTGACCCTGAGCATCGTCGTTTCAGGGTTCATTCTCCTATGGATACGGATCTCGCGGGATGTGAAGATCGCGCGCGCGACCCGCAGGACCCGTTGATCGCGGCGGCGATCCGACCCTCGTTCCCGGCCCGGCGATTCGTCATGACGGCGCATCTGAGCGGATCGCGAACGACTGCTGCGCCAAGACGCCCGGAGGCTTTGGCGAGCGCCGCGCGGATTCTCAGCCGGACGGGGGAGGTGTCAGATCAGCCGGTGTGAGATTTCCGCGAGCGCCCGGATATCGGTCCCGAAGCGGGCGATGGCCGCCCTGTGTTTCTCCAGTTCACTATACGGAAGATAACGCACATCGAGGTCTGCGATCCGGCTGAAGGCCGGTCGCTGCAACTGGGCGCGGACGTCACCCTCCCGACTGTCCGGTGCGACGAGAAACAGACCCGCGGACGTGTGGAGTTCACCGGACAGGGCGAGGTCGAGCATGCGCACGATCCCGGAATAGATGGTCGTGGAATGCTCGACTTCGAACGCCGCCGCCACACGATCCGAGCCGGCCTCGAGCCACAGCACATCAATCAGGCGGAACGAGTCCGCACCCGCGCTTGCCGCCAAGGAAGGCGGGAGATCGTTCAGACAGCCCTCGCCGAGACGGCCACCCTCGAAACAGCGACCGCGATCATTGGCGGCGATCCATACGCGATAGCCGAGCGCTCGCCCCACATCGCGAATCCAGGCCTGGATTTCGGTATGGGATCGGTCGGTTTCGCGCTGCTGCAGCGCTGTCCTCTCGAATTTTACGGCTTCGGCCCGGGCTTCGGCAAGCCGTTCCTGCCAGCCACGGTCGGAGAGAGCTTCACTGTCCAGCGGTGGCGCGGGGTATCGTCCGGACCCGATGTCGAACAGAAAGCCCGCGAGGGCACCCAGGTCGTTGGACAGCAGATCGCGATAGCGCGCGTTCAAGGCCAGGATGCCCTCGCGCATCGCCAGATAGTGCTCCCAGCTGCCCAGCTTCACCTTCGATCGGGTGATCGCGTTGTATCCGTTGACGATGGCCGTGTTGAACGGAGGGGCATGTGTCGGATGCAGAAAGTAGATCAGATTCGCGACGGCGGGCCCCAGACCCTTGATCTTGAGCTGGTCGATCGCGCGGATTGCGGACAAGATCTCGGCTGCCGTCGAACAACAGCTGCAGTGGTGCAGCAGGCGGCCGAAGGCACGCTGGTTGACGGGGTTCTCATAGATGTCGGGGATGCGGAGCTTGGGCTTCCACAGAAAGGCATGGTCTGCCCCCCTGAAAATCTGGCGTTGTTCGGCGACGGAATGAACGATCGTCTCGAGCGATGAGCCGCGGTAGGCGACGCCGAACCGGTCCGCTTCGATCTCTTCGACAACCTGACCGATGCCTCGCCGGATGGAGCGAAAATTCTTGAGCCGCTCATCCCACAGGAACCAGGTCTGATAGGTGGCCGAAGGGTCTCCGCGCCACTGGACGATAAGGTCTCGAAGTCGATCTGGCACGCCTAACCCTAAAGAATCTGGACTGTACCACAACTAGGCCGGTTGGAGCCGAAGCGCCACCGGATCGAGGCGGAGGAGCGCCGGTGGATCTCGGCCCGCCGCATGGACCTCTTGGGTGATCGACGCTGGCCTTGAGCAGCAAGAACACCGACAGGCCCGTTGGTTCGCATTCCTGATCCCGACGAGGGCGGCGATGAGACGCGACCGTGATGCAGCCATTACGCAGCTCGGTGGTCGATCCCTCACGGAATTGAACGACGCTGGGGTAAATCTGATCACGGCGGAACCGTGGCGGCGGGTCTGGATTAAGCTGGCTTCGACGTCCCGCGTGGGCGCGCGTCGGGCGAGCGGTGAGGCCCGCGCCCGCCGCAGCCTCGCTGGCCACACTCATTGTCCGACCGACCGGCGATTTGCCGGCGAGCCCACGAAGCGGAGACTACCGATGTCAGACTCGATTGCGACACGCACTTTGCTGCTGGCGGTGGGCTGTTCGGCCATCGTCTTGTCGGCCTGCTCTCCGGCCACTGAGCCGCAGGCTGCGCCCGAAGGCGATGCGTCGATGGCGGCGGCAGAGCAGCCCATGCCGATGGCGCGGACGCCTTTTTCCCCGGCCGAGATGAAGATGCATGAGGCCATGATGGCGGCGACCGGGGCGAGCGCGGATGAAACCTGGGCGCGGAAAATGATCCCCCACCACCAGGGTGCGCTCGATATGTCCGAGATCGTGCTGCGCGACACGCAGGACTCTGAGATCAGGCGTATGGCCCAGAAGACTATCGAGATGCAGACCCAGGATATCGCCGAGCTGCGGCGCTGGCTGGAGACCCAGGCCGGGGCCACATCCGACTCGGCTCCTCCGAGCGGTCAGGGATCTCCGTTCGCGTCGGCCGAGGCCAAAATGAACGAGGCCATGATGGCTGCGACGGGGGCGAACACGGATCAGACCTGGGCTCGCAAGATGATCGCGCACCATCAGGGCGCCCTGGATATGGCTCGGGTGGTGCTCGAGCGGAGCCCGGGCGCCGAGATTGAGCGAATGGCGCAGAAGACGGTCGAGATGCAGACAGCCGACATCGGCGAACTGCAATCCTGGCTCCAGTCCAATCCGGGAACCCCCGGCTAGTCACCTGGCGGTGAGGGGGCGATGTGGAGACCTGATCGGGCGATCGGCTCAGCGATACGGCCCTCGGCATTTCGGCAGTCGCCCACGCGTAGGGAGCGTCCTCGGACAGAACAGACCGCCGTGCAAAACTTTGCACGGCGGTCTCATTAACCGCAGCTTGAAGCCCGCAACGGTTCGTCGGCTTGTTGAATTGACCCCGCCCTGGCGAGACGGACGTCCTGCGGTTGGGGACTAGTCGGCAGCGATTGTCAGGGACGCCAGGTTCAGGACAAATCGTTCAGCCGGATCGATCGGTGGCGTCATGACCGCAGCAAACAGCATCACCGGACCCGTCGCCCCGGCAGGAACTTCGACCCCCCCAGTGGTCGTTGTCCTGGCGCGATGGCGGGTACCGTCCTCGGTCGCGACGACGACCGGGTAATCCGCGAGCGGTGTTCCATGGGAAAGCAGGATGAATTTGTCCGCAGAGCCACCTACCGCCACGAACTCGAGATTGTGTCCCACAGGCCGCGTGGAATCGCTGCCACCCTCACAGCGCTCGACGCAGACGAACGACTTGGCGAAACGGCTTGAAAGGACTTTCAGCGTCCGAGGACGTGGCAGTTGCTCGACGGATCTGACCGCTTCGGGACTGACCTGATACTCTTCCAGGATGCCCTCGATCCGCTCCTCCGGATATTCGACCTCCCGGGGCAGGGCGCGGGCTGAAAGGATGGCCAGACCCGGCGCTTCGCCACGGAAGCGGGATTTCAAGGACTGCGGTCCAGGCCCGACGGCTTCGAACACCGCGCCCTGGTCACCGACCACGCGAAGTTCGGCGATCCGATCCAGTGGCACGGCGTTTTCGAGATCGGGGAAGCGGCCAGCGATGGTGAGGTCCACCATGAGCGGCGCGCCGCGTGCCGCGAGGAAGTCTGAGGGCCGAATGAAGAAGTCGTGGGCCGACGCGCTGGTCGCCACCATCGACAGCAGACAGGCTCCGGCGAGGCCGGCTTGCCAAGCGCTCGGGACGCGCTTGAGTTCGAGAAACATGTGACACTCCAATGTTGATTGAGCAGGGGATGAGGGCTGCGGCTGTCGTGCCGACGGGATAGCGATGCCCGATCAGATCATAGGTTTGACGGATTGGCACTCCAAGAAATCGACCGCGCGTAGACGGGCGGACTGTCGTTGGTCGGATCATCGATAGCCGCGCACAGGGAGACTGGTCATTCACCTTGGACACGCCATGGAGATCGGAATCGCCGATCGCATCGATGAGCGGGCCACCGTTGTCGGAGGCCACGACTGGCCTTTGGCGACGTCTACCAACGCAGTCGTTGACGCGACCAAGGGGTCGGTTAGGCCGCCGAAAGAAGCATCGGTTCCAGGAGAGTCGCGCCAAGGCCCTTCAAGCTCGTGCCCTCTGGGGTCGCGAGCGTTACGCCTGGGAACGCCTGGCCGAAGTCTTCGTCCCGGTGGTCCGCAATGTGCGCGCCACCGGACCATGATCGGAAGCGGCCAAACGAAGAGCGCGAGGGGCCAGTCGGTCTGGAAGTCTGGCCTCGGACTGGAGTGTAGTGAAAGTGGCGTTCGTCTCCAGCATTCTGCTGATCGACCCGAGACGACACCTTCGACCCAAACCCTCTCGTTCGGTTCGGAACCCATCGGACGGTTGTGTGCCGATAGACTGCTCCACGAGCGGGGTCCTGGCGGAAATCGCTACCCTGCCTCGATACCACCCGGCGGTCCGATGGCCCGTCGTGCGGGGACAAATATGCTGTCCTCAGCCAGATCGCGGATCCGGCATTGTCGGTCCTATAAAAGTCCCCGGCGGAAATCATCGATCACCAACACGGGTCACGGCCGTCAGTCGCTGTCTCCTCCATCCAAACAGTCGCGCGGCCCCTTTTTCGCCGGCCGGGAAGCACTGATGTTTTAACCGGGATCGCAAGGCTTGAATCGAAAGCGCCGTGCGGCATCGCCGCACGGCGCTTCGTCCACGTCAGGCGTCAAAGCCTCCCAGGGGGATCAGGAGGCCAGGGCCTTCAGTGCACCATGAAGCGAACGGTCCCGTTCATCTCATGGCCGTCGGAGCCCGTCGCGGTCCAGGCGGCGGCATAGCTGCCGGGCGCGAGGGTGGGCAGGGGCGTGCTGATCGTCGTCTGAGGCGCTGTGCCCGCCGCGATCTGGACATCGACGGTTTCCGTCGCCGGTCCGGTCAGCTTCAGCGCCTTCAGGGTCATGGCGTGGGGGAAGGTGGCGGTGAAGGTCTTGGGCGCGACGCTCAGCATCGCATTGTCGGCGGGAGTGGTGACGACGCCGGAAGCGGCGGCAGCCGGCATGGCGGCGTGCTCTTGTGCGGACATGCCGGCATGCGGATTGCTCTGGGCTTGAGCCGCCGACGAAAGGGCGACTGCCGAGACGAGAGCCAGGCTGGCGATAATCGAACGGTTCATAACGGTCTCCTGAGACGCACCGGGAGGGGGAGCGGGTCCGGTGCCTATAAGGGTATACGCGCTCCGGCCCGACATCCCTCGTCGACATGTCGGGCGATCCGGTTTCGCAAAGCTCCAGCCCACGGTCGCCTCCGTCGGTTGCGGGGTTGAAACGCGGTCGGGCGCGGACAGCGCGAGGTCACGCCTCCTTCAGCGCGTCGAACAATCTGCGGCGAGCCCGAGCGATACGCGTCTCCACCGCCTTGACCGAGATTCCGAGGATTTTGGCCGCGTCGGACTGGCTCCGGCCCTCGATCGCCGTGAGAAGAAGGGGAGCCTTGAGATGCGGTGCCAGCAGATTAATCTCTTCATTCAGCCTGGCCAGCCTGCCGGCCATCTCGATCTGCTCGTCGGCAGGCCCGGTCCCATCCGGTACCGAGAGGGCCTCCGGGCTGGCAAGGTCAGTCGCGCCGTGAACGAGCCGGCGTACGAAGCGGCGACGGGACCAGTCCCGGCATTTGTTCAGAGCGATCGTCCGCAGCCAGGCTTCGAATGGGCGACTGGGATCATAGCGCCGCAGGCTCAGCCAGGCCGCGGCATAGCTTTCCTGCAGAAGGTCGTGTGCGTCCTGCTCGTCGCCCACATAACGGCGGATGAAGCGGAAGAGAGCGGACTTTGTCTGCCGCATCAGGTCGCTGAACGCCGCCCGGTCCCCGGCGGCGGCGCGAGCCGGCAGGTCCCCAAGAGTGTCCATGCCGAGCCTTAGGACTCGGTCGGCGAAAGGGCTTCGACGATCCGGTCGTTGAAAACGGCGGCCTGCTCCGGTGTCAGGACCGATCGCATCTCGAACACATGCGCGATGGTCTCTTTCTGCAAGGCACCCATGGCGGCGTGGAAATGATCAACGGCGGCCTGGACCTGAGGGCCGTCGCCCTCGCCCTGCTCGATGGCCTGCGCCAGTTCCAGGTTGGCGGCACGGACCTCGCCCTCAAGCCCAGGGCGGATGGCGGCGAACCGCGCCTCGATCACGTCGATTTCGGCGTGTTGCGCCGCGGTCAGATCCAGCTCGTCGTGAACAATGTCGTGCAGGGAAGGGGGCTCACGGCGGTCCAGGACCCAGCTGGCCCCAATCCAGGTTCCCGCCGCGCTGGCGATGGCCGCCAGCACCGCCGTTAGCGCGATCGTGCGCCAGCCTTTCATCATGAGGCAGCATCCAGTCTCAACAGGGGAGACAGTCCGGCTTCGACAGTGAAGATCGACATCTCCGTCGGAACCCTGGGTGAAGCGACGGCACCCACGCCGCCCGCGGTGAGCCCTGCGACGAGGGCGACGGCCACCGCCCCGCCCCGTAGCTGCGCCATCAGTCTCTCCGTGCGCAAGGCGTCGACGCGTGTCCACACCTGCGACTCCAGTGCGTCCAGTGGCCGGTCGACCGGCGTTGCGGCCAGCCGCGCGAGCAACTCATCCAGATCACGTGTCATTCTGAACTCTCCTCATGCCCCCATACCTCTACTACGCGCCAGCCGGCCCGCTCCCTCGTGCACAGCCTCAGCCGAGCGGCGCCTGAATAGCAGAAGAGCCGGCAGGGGACAGGGCTGCGGCGTCACATCACGTCGGCAGCAGACAGCGTGTCGCAGGCGCACCGGGTCGCTCGCCCGGAAGGACTACATCGCCATGTCCATCGCCGACACGGGAGCGAGCGTGCCCATGACGGCCACGACGGCGAGCAACGCCAGAGCGACGAAGGTTTCGACCCTGAGGCTGCGCTTCAGTCGGCCGATGGCCAGGCGCATATCATCCGGATCGTCGAGCGCATCGAGCAGATCAGGGGTCAATTGGAAGCGGTTCGAGGCCGCCAGAGCCAGCATCAGGCCAAACAGCAGCAACTTGAACAGCAGGAGCCATCCATAAGGCGTGGTCACAAGCCCGTCGATCCGGTCGATCCCGACCATGAACCAGCTGTTGACCAGGCCGCTCAGGATCAGGATCGCGACAGCGGCCGAGCCCACGCCTGCGAACCCGTGCAGCGCGCGGTGCAGGACTTGATCGGACCGGAAATCACCGGGACGGTGCCCTGCGGTCATGATCCACAGCGCCACCAGCGCGCCGAGCCACAGGGCCGCCGCCCAACTGTGCAGAATGGTGGACAGCAGGTGGGGGTAACGACCCGCGCCTTCCGTTGCCGCGCCATGGCCGGTCCAGGCGAAGCTCGCGCTCACCAACAGGCCGGCCAGGACGAGCAGCCCCCACTGAAACCGCGAGGGTCGACCCAGAAGCACGACGGTCAAGGCCGTCAGGCCCAGACCCACCCTCAACAGAAAGGCGGGGCCCAGGCTGGTGCCGGTGATCATGAAGCCCAGAGAAGCCGGCTTGAGACCTTCCGCGATCGATCCCGCCATGACGGAGGTCTGAGCCACAAGGGCCAGGGCCGACGCCACCGCGACGACGGCACAGGCCCCAATGAGCAGCCCTCTCGCCCAGCTCTGGGCGACGGCATCAGGTCCGCGCAGTCCGTAGAGCAGGAAAAGCGGCGTCCCAAGCAGGATGACGGCACCGCCGTACTGCGCGAGGCGCAGACCGATCACCAGAAGGTCGAGCACGGGTCTTAGCGCACGGTGAAGGCAAAGTTTCCGGTCATGCGGTGACCATCCGCCGAAGCCGCACGCCAGTTCACCGTATAGGTTCCGGCGGACAGAGCGCGCGCTGTGCGGCCCGAGATCGTCTTGCCGTCGTCAGAGACGCTGGAGGTCACGGGGATTTTGGTGCCTGCGGCGCTGACGAGATCGAGGCCAGAGAAGGCCGGGGCGACACGTTCACTGAAGGTCACGGTAATCGCGCGCGTGGAGGCGACCGTGGCGCTGGCGGCCGGCGTGGAGGCGACGACACGCGCGTGGGCGTCGGCCTGGGTCGCGACCAGCAGCAGGGCTCCGGCCGCGCCGACCAGAGAAAGGAATTTGCGATTGGGCATCAAACAACTCCGTAAGTGACAGGTATCTTAGGGATATACGCTCGTTTGCGCCTGAACCCTCGCGCCCGAGGAAAAGTTACACAATCCGACCAAGGCCGCCCAGGCCAGCGTCCGTCGAAAAGCGGCTGCGCAGGTGTCAATCTTGACTCGCCCCTATTCAAAGCGCGTATGGTCTCTCGCCATGTGGACCGCCATCCGCACACTTCTGCTCGCGCTCGCCCTGGCCGGTTTTATCGGCCAGGCGACCGCGCATGCCACTCCCATCCAGGTCTTTCAGGCGGCCGGGGTGATGGACGGCATGGAAGACTGCGCGGAGATGGCCGGGATGGCGAGGGTTCAGACCGACCGGCCCGGTAACCCTTGCGAAAACATGACGCCCGAATGCATCGCCAAGATGGGCTGTGCCGCCGTGGCGCCTCCGATCCTTTCGCGTCCGGCGATTCCGTGCGCCGTCTTCCGGCATCCGATCGTCTATTTGCGCCTTGACGTGTTTCGCGAAGGCGTCGGGCCCCCGCCGCTGGTCTTTCCCCCCAAACATCGGGCCTGATACGCAGCGGTCGCGCTGACGCACGCCTGGCCTCCGGGCGCGGGCGTGTCGCGCAGACTTGCGCAGATCAGCCCCAGCGTCGTGCCGCGCGTGGCAGGCGCTCTGATGTTTCACAGGAAAAATCCATGTCCAGCCCCGTCAAATCGGTGGTGAGCGCCACTGCGCTCGCCTTCGCCCTTCTTGCCTTTCCAGGCACCGCGTCTGCCCGTTCAAGCGATCCGGATTGCGTCAGGCGGGTCGCGCCCCCGTCCCCCAATCCTCACGATGTGTTTCGTCGCATCGTGTGTGTGCCCCGCGAACACACGGCCGGATCGTTCAAGGCGTGTCGCGATCATGGCCGCACCGTGCGCGGTCTTCCGAGGACACCCGAAGCCCCCTCCGACACCGTATCACCGCCTAGACAGGGGGCAGAAGGATGAGAACGATCGGAACGGTCGCGGCGCTCGCCGTGACACTGGGCGTCTGGACCGGATCGGTCCGGGCCGAGCCCCTGACCTTCGAAGGCGCCCTGGCCCGGGCCACATTCAACGCTCCGGCCCTGCAGGTCTCGGCGCTTGGGGTCGAGGCGGCCCGGAGCGAGGCGGTCGCCGCCGGTCAACTGCCGGACCCCCGCCTGAGCTTCGGGCTCGACGGGTTTCCCGTCACCGGTCCGGTGGCCGGTCAGTTCGGCGAGGATGATTTCACAATCCTCAGGCTCGGCATCGAACAGGATCTTCCCAGTCGGGCGCGGCGCCGGGCCGAACGGGCCGTCGCCGACGCCCGCATCGGGGAGGCGGGAGCCGAGGATGCCATCGTCCTCAGGGACGTCCGCATCGCCACGGGCCTGGCCTGGATCGATCTGTACTACGCCGATCGTCGGTTGGCGGCGCTGGACGAAGTCCTGACGTCTCTGGAGCCCCTGTGGCTGGCCGCGCCGTCCGGGGTGGCGTCAGGGGTCGATCGACCGGCCAATGCGCTCGGACCCGTCCAGCTCAGGGCGGCGCTTCAGGATCGACGGGCTCGGCTGGTCGCCGATGCCGAAACGGCGCGGGCGGAACTGGCGCGTTGGACCGGCGACGCCGCAGCCGTCGTCGAGGGCACGCCACCGGCGTCGGGGCTGGACCCTGCGGGATTGCGGGCCGGGCTGGATCGGGTGCCGGGGTTGCGCGCCTACGCCGCCGCTGGTCGGCGGGCCGAAGCGGAGGTCGATCTGGCCCGTGCGGGGCGACGTCCCGACTGGTCGTTCAACGCCAGCTACAGCCGACGAGATCCGCGGTTCGGCGATCTGGTGTCGATCGGAGCGAGCGTGAGCCTGCCCCTGTTCCAGGGTCAAAGGCAGGCCCCGGTGATCGCGGCCCGCGCCGCCGACGCCCTGCGCGTCCGGCTCGAGCGGGAGGACGCGGCCCGGACGCTGGAGGCCGGCCTTCGCGCCGACCTGGCCGAACACGCCAGGGATCACGACCTCTGGCGCCGCGCGCGCGACGTGGTCCTGCCCAATGTGCTGCAGCGATCCGATCTGGAGACGGCCGCCTATGCCGCCGACCGGGTCGGACTGACCGAAGTGATCGAAGCCTTCACCGCCGTGGCCAATGCCCGGCTCGACACCCTGGATCGCGAGGCCGCGGTGATGCGTCATGTGGTCAACATCACCCTGACCTATGGGAGCGACGACCAATGAGCGCGTTTCGCAACAATCGCCTCGGCATCGCCGTGGGCGCCCTGTTTCTGGTCGGAACCGGCGTTGGTGGCGGTCTCGTCATCGCCCAGCGCATGGACGGTGCCGCCGACGTGACCACCGACGGGGGAGGGGAGCGCGAGATCCTCTATTGGTACGACCCCATGATCCCCAACGAACGCTACCCGGGGCCAGGGAAGTCGTCCATGAACATGGACACCATCCCCAGATATGCCGATGAGGGAGGAGACAGCGCCACCCCCGGCGTTAGGATCGACCCGGCCCTGACCCAGAATCTCGGGGTCCGGTATGCCACGGCCCGCCGCGGCGACCTGGAGGGCGACCTCAGCGCCACGGCGATCCTCGACTACAATGAGCGCGATATCGCCGTGGTCCAGTCGCGCGCGGACGGCTTCGTGCAGCGGGTCTACAACCGCGCGCCGGGCGACGTGATCGTCGCCGGCGCGCCTCTGGTCGATCTGCTGATCCCGTCGTGGGGCGGAGCCCAGACCGAGTATCTGGCCGTGCGACGCACCGGGAATTCGCCGCTTATCCAGGCAGCACGGCAACGATTGATTCTGCTGGGCATGTCCGAGACCCTGATCACCTCGGTCGAACGCAGTGGGCGACCCCGCAACACGATCACCATCACCAGTCCGACAGGCGGCGTGATCAAGACGCTGGGCGTGCGCGCCGGGATGAGTGTCACCCAGGGCATGACCCTGGCCGAAATCAACGGCCTGGCCACCGTCTGGGTCAACGCCGCCATCCCCGAGGCGCTGGCGAGCCAGCTGAGGGCCGGGCAGTCCGTCGGAGTGGCCCTGGCCGCGTTCCCGGGCGAGCGGTTCACGGGTCGGCTGACCGCGCTGTTGCCGGAACTCGTAGGCGACAGTCGCACGGTCACCGGGCGGATCGAGATGACCAATCGCGGGGGGCGTCTGCGCCCCGGCATGTTCGGCCGGATCACCTTCGGCGGCGGTTCGACGTCGGCACTGCTCGTGCCGACCGAGGCGGTGATCCGAACCGGAGAGCGCGACATCGTCATGCTCGCCCTGCCGGAGGGCCGCTATCGACCGGCCGAGGTCCGCATCGGACGGGAAGCCGGCGGGCAGACCGAAATCCTGGCCGGTCTCGGGGAAGGCGAACGGATCGTCGCGTCGGGGCAGTTCCTGATCGATTCCGAAGCCAGCCTGACAGGCGTCACGGCGCGGCCGATCGGCGAGACGTCCGGGCCCGTGCGCGCCCCGGCGTCGCCGACGGCCGGCCGGCCGGCCGCCGCCGCCCCACCGGGCGCATCCATGGTCGCGCCCGCCCCGCGCGGGAGGTCCGGGCAATGATCGCCGCGATCATACGCGCCTCGGTCAAGGGGCGCTTCCTCGTCCTCATGGCCGCGCTCGCCCTGCTCGCCGCCGGCCTGTTTGCGGTTCGCAGCACGCCGGTCGACGCCCTGCCGGACCTGTCTGACGTGCAGGTCATCATCCGCACCAGCT
This sequence comes from Caulobacteraceae bacterium, assembly GCA_947475735.1. Taxonomy (GTDB): domain Bacteria; phylum Pseudomonadota; class Alphaproteobacteria; order Caulobacterales; family Caulobacteraceae; genus Brevundimonas. The sequence goes on along the minus strand of CANJLQ010000013.1, from coordinate 76,849 downwards.
ATCCGGGACAGGCCCCCCAGATCGTCGAGAACCAAGTCACCTATCCTCTGGCGACGACCATGCTGTCGGTGCCGGGCGCGCGAACGGTTCGGGGCTACTCCTTCTTCGGCGACAGCTTCGTCTATGTGCTGTTCGAGGATGGAACGGATCTCTACTGGGCGCGGTCCCGGGTCCTCGAATATCTCAGTCAGGTGCAGGCGCGGCTTCCCGCGACCGCCCAACCGGCGCTCGGCCCGGACGCCACCGGCGTGGGTTGGGTCTATGAATACGCCCTGGTGGACCGAACACGCCGCAACGACCTGGCGCAGCTGCGAAGCCTGCAGGACTGGTTCCTCCGCTATGAGCTGAAGACCGTGCCGGGGGTCGCCGAGGTCGCCAGCCTCGGCGGCATGGTGCGGCAATACCAGGTCGTGCTCGACCCCGTCAGGCTCGCGTCCTACGGCGTCACCCATCAGGCGGGGGTGGAAGCTCTTCAGCGCGCCAACGGCGAGACGGGCGGCTCGGTGCTCCAGCTCGCCGAGGCCGAATACATGGTCCGCGCCAACGGCTATTTGACGGAGCTCGACGACTTCCGGGCCGTGCCGCTCCGCACGGCGACGGGAGGCGTGCCGATCAGCCTCGGCGACGTCGCGACCATCCAGATCGGCCCGGAGATGCGACGTGGCATCGCGGAGCTGAATGGCGAAGGCGAGGTGGCCGGTGGCGTCGTCATCCTGCGATCCGGTGCGAACGCCCGCGCCACGATCGCGGCCGTCGCTGCCAAACTTGAGACCCTCAAGGCCGGATTGCCTCCGGGGGTCGAAGTGGTGACCACCTACGATCGGTCGCAGCTCATCGACAGGGCGATCGATAATCTGAGCGGCAAGCTGATCGAGGAGTTCATTGTCGTCGCCCTGGTCTGCGGCCTGTTCCTCTGGCACGCGCGGTCGGCCCTGGTCGCCATCCTGACCCTGCCGCTGGGCGTGCTGGCGGCCTTCCTGATCATGAATCTTCAGGGCGTGAACGCCAACATCATGTCGCTGGGCGGCATCGCCATCGCCATCGGGGCCATGGTCGATGCGGCGGTGGTGATGATCGAGAACGCGCACAAGCATATCGAGCGTTGGGAACACGACCACCCGGACCACAAGCTCGTCGGCGAGGATCGCTGGAAGGTCATCACCGAAGCGGCCGTGGAGGTCGGACCCGCCCTGTTCCTCAGCCTGCTGATCATCACCCTGTCGTTCATTCCGGTGTTCAGCCTCCAGGCTCAGGAGGGTCGGTTGTTCGCGCCGCTGGCCTTCACCAAGAGCTATGCCATGGCGGCCGCGGCGATCCTGTCGATCACCCTCGTGCCGGTTCTGATGGGCTATCTGATCCGGGGACGCATTCCCGCCGAGCAGAGCAACCCGATCAACCGCTGGCTGACCCACATCTATCGGGGCCCGCTGGACTGGGTGCTGCGTCACCCAAGGAAAACGCTCGTGGCCGCCCTGCTGGTCTTCGCCACCACGGCCTGGCCTCTCAGCCAGCTGGGAGGCGAATTCATGCCGGCGATGGACGAGGGCGACCTGCTCTACATGCCTTCAGCCCAGCCGGGCCTCTCCCCGGCCAAGGCGGCGGAACTGCTGCAGCAGACGGACCGAATGATCCGCACCGTGCCCGAAGTGGCGACGGTGTTCGGCAAGGCGGGCCGGGCAGAGACCGCCACGGATCCGGCTCCGCTGGAGATGTTCGAGACCACCATCCAATTCAAGCCTCGCGATGAGTGGCGGCCCGGCATGACCCCGGAAAAGCTGATCGAAGAGCTCGACCGCGCGGTCCAGGTTCCCGGACTGTCCAACGTCTGGGTCCCTCCCATCCGCAATCGCATCGACATGCTGGCGACAGGGATCAAGAGCCCCGTCGGCGTCAAGGTGTCCGGCGCCGACCTGGGCGCGATGGACCGTATCGCGGCCCAGGTAGCCGAGGTCGCCAAGACCGTGCCGGGCGTGACCTCCGCCCTGGCAGAACGCCTGACCGGCGGGCGCTATCTGGACATCGACATCGATCGGCAGGCGGCGGGCCGATACGGCCTGAACATCGACGATGTCCAGTCGATCGTTTCCGGCGCGATCGGCGGTGAGACCATCGGTCAGACGGTGGAGGGCCTCGCCCGCTATCCGATCAGCGTCCGCTATCCCAGGGAGCTGCGCGACAGCCTGGAGCAGCTCCGCGCCCTGCCGATCCTGACGCCGTCGGGTCAGCAGATCACCCTGGGCACGGTCGTCGACCTCCAGATCACCGACGGCCCTCCGATGCTGAAGTCCGAGAACGGCAGGCTGACCACCTGGGTCTATGTCGATGTGCGGGGACGCGATCTGGCGTCCGTCGTCGCCGATCTGCGTCAGGCGGTCGCCGGCGAGGTGGAGCTCACGCCGGGCGTCAGCATCGCCTATTCGGGCCAGTTCGAATATCTCGAACGGGCGGCCGAGCGACTCAAGATCGTGGTTCCGGCCACGCTCGTGATCATCTTCATCCTGCTCTATCTGACCTTCGGTCGCTTCGACGAAGCCCTGCTCATCATGGGCACCCTGCCGTTCGCCCTCACCGGCGGGTTCTGGCTGCTCTATCTGATGGGCTTCGACCAGTCGGTCGCGACCGGCGTGGGCTTCATCGCCCTGGCCGGACTGTCGGCGGAGTTCGGCGTGGTGATGCTGATCTACCTCAAACATGCGCTCCGCGATCGAGGGCCTGATCCGGCCCGGGAGCAAGTCGAGGAGGCCGTTCGCGAGGGCGCTCTTCTGCGGGTCCGGCCCAAGGCCATGACGGTGGCCGTGATCCTTGGCGGCCTCTTCCCGATCCTGATCGGCCATGGCGCGGGGTCGGAGATCATGACCCGCATCGCCGCCCCGGTCATCGGCGGCATGATCACCGCGCCCCTCCTGTCGATGCTTGTCATCCCAGCCGGCTATCTCCTCCTGAGACGCCGGAAATCACGTTCCACCCAAACCTCAACCCAAGGAGCTACCCCATGAAGAACCTGTTCGCGACATCGCGCACGCTGGCGCTGCGCCTGAGCCTGTCAGCCGGGGCGGTCATCGTCCTGGCGGCCTGCAGTCAGCAGCCGGAGGCCCAAACGGAAACCCCGAGTGAGGTCAGTTCCGTCGCCGCGCCCGCGGGCGCGCCGGCCGAGATGGACGGTATGTCGGCCTCCGCGGCCGGAGAGACAGCCGCGACCGCGCGCGGGGTGATTTCGGCCGTCGACGCGGAGGGCGGCAAGATCACGATCGAGCATGAGCCGATCGCCAGCCTGGGATGGCCCGCGATGAACATGGGCTTCTCCGCATCTCCCGCCCTGATCGAACAGGCGAAGGTCGGCGATCGGGTCGAGTTCGATATGCTCGTCACAGGCAGCGCGGGCGAAGTGACGGCCATTCGGCCGCAGTAACCGCCGTTCAACCCCGCCCCGCGTCCCCGGCGGCGTGGCCTCCCAATTGACGGCGCGGCGGATGGCCTTCAGCTCTCCGCCGCGTTGGGCCGATATAGTTTAACGGAGCGGCGTCGGGCTACGCCGGTCAGGCTGCCGATCTCAGGTGCATGAAACTCGAACGGTTGAACCGTGATCGAAATCGGGGCATCGGCGCTTGGACCCATGCGTGGACTGTCGCGTCTAAGACAAGCGGACCCTGACGGAGAACGCTCTGCCTTACTGCAGCGGGGGGACCTTCGCATACTTGGCCGGAAACGGCGTTGGGCCGAAAACGGTGAAAAGGACAAGGACGGCGATCACCGAGCAGCCCGTGCCTCGCGACAGAATGGGGTGAACCCTTGCGATAGCCGACCGCCGGTGCCCGTCCGGATCAAAGGGAGCGGAAAGGCAGGGCAGGCGGGGCAGCCGCTCCGCTGGGGAGCGGGTGCCCGGAGGCCGCCATGAGACCGCTCCCCGACGTTTCGTCGAACCCATGCTCCGATCTGACGTGCCGACCTGAGGGCAAGCCGACGCTCTTGGGTCTGGATTCGCTCGCGGATATCGATCTGCTGTGCCTACTGCTGGACCGCGTGCCCGGCGCTGTTCCCGTCCGAACGCTCGCATCGGACCTGCTCGACCGGTTCGGCGGGCTGGGCGATATCGCGGCGGCGGACGTGCCCGAACTGGCGCGCGTTCCTGGGGTGGGGCCGGCCGTGATCATGGAGCTCAAGTTCCTGCGGCAACTGGCCATCCGCGTGGCGCGGCACGCCGCCAGCCGTCGGCCGGTGCTGTCGTCATGGGAGGCACTGCGGACCTATGCGGTGACGGCCCTGGCGCATCTGCCGAGAGAACAGTTCCGCGCCCTCTATCTCGATCGGCGCAATCTTCTCCTCCGCGATGAGCTGGTCGCGGATGAAAGTGCCTATCGCAACGAGGCCTGTTCGCCGGTCGGGGCCTGCGGCCTGGCCCAGCTGATGCCCGGCACCGCCGCAGAGCTCGGCGTGCGCGACCGCTTCGATCCGGTCGAGAACCTCTCGGGCGGCGCGGACTATCTGGCAAGGCAGATGCTTCGGTTTGGCGATCTTCGCCTGGCCTTGGCCGCCTACAACGCGGGCCCCGGCCGGGTCGCCCGGCTGGGCCGCATCCCCGACATTCGCGAGACCCAGGAGTATGTCGTCAGCGTGGTGGACTGCTATCTCGCCCTGACCGCCGGCCGTGGGGTGCGCAGTTCACGAGAATGCCGGGCGGGAGGCGCACGATGACTGCAGACCCCAAAGACGCTGACGCGGACGCTGAGCGGGATGACGACCTGCTCACCCGCAACCAGGCCTCCGAGTTCCTCCAGCGGTTCGGCATCCGCATGAAGCCGACCACCCTGGCGCGGGCCTGGTCGGTCGGCAACGGACCGCCCTGCCGGCATATCCGCGGCAAGCCCCTCTATCCGCGCGGCGTGCTGCGTGGCTGGGCCGAAGCCCAGGACTCCGGATTGCGGCGCGCGTCATGGGAGCGGCCAGTGGACGAGAGGCGCGCCCCATGACGCGGGCGCGTGAGGGCGTGCGGCTTGATCTTCTAGCCCCTTCGATCCTGACACCGCGTCCGGCGCTTTCGGCGAAGGCCTGTCCGCTTGGGATCAGGGCGGTCGCGCGGATTCCGGAAAGGAGCGCGTCATGCCATTCCGGCTGAACGGCGCGGCCGTCGAAAGCGGCGGACCCGAGGACCGTCTGCTGCCCTGGGACCGCGTTCAGGATATGGCCGGGATCAGCCGGACCACGGCCTGGCGGATGCAGCGGAGCGGAGCCTTTCCCACGCCGGTGGTGGTGTCGCCCGGCCGCGTCGCCTGGTGGGAAAGCGAGTTGACGGCCTGGAAAGGCGCGCGTGGCGATGTCGCGTCGCTTCAGCCTCCGTTGCGACCGCGCCTGCCCGGTATGCCGCGCAGGGCCCCGATCCGGACCGCACAGGCGGCGGCTCCACCGCCGCCTGTGGTGCAGCCGGACTTGCTCATCGAGCCGGAAGCGGTGATGGAGAAACCGACCCGGACGCGACGGAGATCCGGGCGATTGAACGCTGATCAGATCGATTTCGGATTCTGATGAGCGGGGGTCCGTTCCGACGTCAGAAACCGATGGGTGGGCTGCGCTTAATCGATCCCGTCGTGTATCTGCAGCCGGATGCCGACATCGTCGGCCTCGGCGGGATCCATGAAGGCGTTCACGCGCGTCAGGCTGACCTGGGTGTCGGCGATGCCTCGCCATGGCAAAGCCAGGACCCAGCGCTGCGCAAAATCGAGCGTGCGTACCAGCGGGCGGGGGTTTCCCGTATTGGACAGGGCCTTCAGTGACGTCAGATAGTTGCTGCGGAAAATCGTCGGGATGATGATGCGTTCCTCGCCTTCGGCGACCAGCTCGGCGTTCATCATGATGCGGGCGATCCGGCCGTTTCCGTCTGCGAACGGGTGAACCTCCGAGATCAGGAACATCATATAGACGGCCCGCGCGAGGGGCGTGTCGAGGCTTCGATAAAGCTCGAACCCGCCCGCGAGGGTGCCCTCCACCTGGTCGGGGGCGACGAACACGGTCCGGCCGGCGCGATTGGTCTCCTGCTTGAACCGGCCCGGTCCTTTTTCCGGGCGCGCCGCCATCAGGACGGCATGGCGGCCGCGAACAAGATCGTAGAGTTCGGCGGGGGTGCGGGGTCGGCGTCCCATCTCGAGCGGATCGGAGACGATGCGCCAGGTGCCCAGCACATCATGGGCATCGGCCGGTCGGGCATTGGGGATCCTGTTGCGGAAGACGATGTCCGCGGCCTCGGCCACCTCGAACTCCGTGCCCTCGATGAAGTTGGAGAAATAGGCCTCGAAAAAGGCCAGGGTTGCCCGACCGTCGGGGCTCCGGTCGCGCGCAACGCGGCTCGCCGGCGCCGTCGCGCGCAGTTCGGCATAGAGGGTCTCGAACAGCGCCATGCGATCAGGATCGTAGGGTAGCCCTCGGCTCCGAGCCCGCCCCCGATCGGTCTCCAGCGGCGTTTCGCGGGTGCCGAGCAAGGCGCCGATCAAGCGGTCGAGCTCGACAAGTTCAGTCTCGCGACCGAGCGCGGGCGCGAGACGCCGCGCCTCATCGCGCAGACGGTTGAGCGCTTCAGCCCCGTTTCGGCGGACCAGGTCGTCAAGCCGGGTTTCGAGCTCGGACTGAGTGAGGGTCCGGCTGACCTCGCTGCCGCGGCGGCGCGAAGGGGCCATGTTGTCGAGGAAGGCCCTGGCCTGGGAGGACAGCCTCAGGCCGCCGATGAAGGGGAGGTCGGTGTCGAGTGCGGGCGGCCCGCGTCTTGGGCGGATGGTGATGCCCGGCAGCTCAACTGCGCGCTTCCGGTCCGAGATCACGAAGACGGAACCATCGGATGCAGGGGCGTTCTCAATCGCCGTCCGATCGGCGATCAGCGCCTCGGGCGCATAGGCGGCGACCACCGGCCAAAGATTGCGGCGAATGACCTGCTCCGGCGCATCGATCAGGTTCTTCGTATAGAGCCGGGGCCCGATCTGGCGGACGGTGCCATTGGCCCGCGCGCGCGCCACTGCATCCGACAAGGTCGTTGTCGAGAAGAAGACCTCGGGTAGGCTGGCCAGCGGATTTATGGGCATGAGCGATCTTTCAATAGCGCTCATAGCGGATTTTTGGGGTTTAAGCACAAGGTTTCGCGGATTTTTGGGGTTTAAGGGCTGTCGGACGCCAGGGCAGCGTCTCTTGCACAATCCCGCGGTCACGTCGGCCCTGGTTCGACCGTCCACCGCCGTCGCCAGGCCCCTGCGGTTCGCTCGGGACTATAGCCGCGGAACTCCGGTCGCGTTCATCGCAGCGGCAACGACAGGGCGGGAAGTGTGGCGGCCGGCTCTTGGCTGAAGCCGTTGATCCAGGCCTCCAGTTCCGACCAGTCGTTCTTACCGGCAAGCTCAAGGCCGATGTTCGCGAGGAGGTCCATATGCGCCGGTGAAACCGCGCCGACACGGCTCGCGGCCATGCACATCGTCATGACTGCCTGCTGGGTTCGACCCTCGGAGCACAGGTCGAGCGCACGCCGCTTCGCCGTCTCCAGATCCTCGGCGCGGTCGGCCGCCGCGGCGGTGGTGTTCGCCCCGGCTGCGGGCAATCCCACAGGAACGCCGGTGAGATGCCCGGCCCACTTCACCAATGCGTCCCGCTTTTCCGGGACATAGGTATAGCGGTCGTAGACGGCGGTGACCGCCGCGCCGTCCTTGGGCGTGTGGCCAAGAACGAGGCCCACGATGAAGCGGGTCACGCCATAACGCCCCGTCAGAGTCGTCGCCCCGGTCCGGCGGACGTCGTGAGGGGACCGCAGCGGCAGCTTCCTGCGCTCGAAAATGCGGGAAAAGGTGCGCGTGATGGCCTGTTCATCAATGCATTGATCGGCGACGCGCGGGGAGGGGAAGATGAAAGGGCTGGCGGGATCAAGCGCGAAGGCCTCGGTGAGCACGTTCAGGGCCTGCGGGCTCAATGGCACGACGTGCTGGTGGTTCGCCTTGGCGCGCTCGGCCGGAATGACCCAGAGGCCAGCCTCCAGGTCGAACTCAGCCTTTCGGGCTCCCGCCACCTCGTTACGCCGCGTGAGGGTGAGCATGAGCAGCTGAATGGCGAGCGCCATCACTGGCTCCGGCCGGGCCGCGAGCCCGATGTTGAGATAGCCGGGCGGGCGAGGCTGAGCGCCGTCCAGCGCGATGTCCCAGACCAGCTTCAGGCCAGCATCATCCAGCAGCCGGTCGCGCGAGACGAGGGCGAGAGGACGCGCGAGCCCCACGACAGGATTAGCCTCGACCAGTTCCTCCTGAACACAGTAGGCCATGACGCTGTGAAGGAGCCCGCCGATCGAGGCCGCGCTGGCGGCCGAGAGGCGCCGCTCGGTCACGAGCGAGCGCATGAACGTCTTGACCTCGGCTCGCTTCAGATCGCGCGGTGCCGTCGCGCCGAGGGACGCAGAGATGTGGCGTTGCCAAAGGTGTCGTTCGTTGGCGATCGTCCGTGGACGCTTGGGTCGTCGACGGCCGCCGTGCAGCCCCAGTTCGGCTGCCGTCCAGTAGGTCTCCGCCACCTGGTCCAGCGTCTCTTGCGGCGGTGCGGGACGCTCTGCGGCGAGGCGCTCCGCCACGGGATCAACGCCCTTGAGAACGTCCAGCCTGAGCGCCGTCGCCTTTTCTCGTGCATCGGCAAGAGAGATTGCGGGATAGTCGCCCAGGATCGCGCGCCGCCGAGGCCCGCTGCCGACAGCGTATCGCACCTCGAACTGGGTTAGACCCGACGGCCAGACCCGCACGCTCAGACCGCGCGCGCCAGAGACACGACGTTCGTACCGCTTATCGAGCGGCTTGAGACTTGCGAGCTGACGATCGGTCGTGATGACGAGGCTGGGCATCGGAAGGCTGTTTGGTAAATCGGACCAAGCCAGCCTACCATAAAGGGGGGCAATAGGGGGGCAGTTTGTGCACGTTTCGCTGCAAAACCCCGCAAAGAGGTGAAGCGGCCGTATCGATAGTTTTCAGTGACTTAGAGACATTTTGGAACGTGATGAAACAGGCTGAAAAGCGATCTGGGCCGCTTTACACCGAGAGGGTCGGCGGTTCGAACCCGTCGCCGCCTACCACCCTCAGCCCTGGCGCAGCGCCCGTCGCGACCAGCCCGAATAGGTCAGGGCCGGATCCGAGGGCATCCGGGCATAGGCGAAGGTCGTCAGGCCGGACGTGCTCTCCATCGCCAGACGAATCGTCGCGCCCTCCGCGGCCTCTCCGCGCGACACCCGGAACCGCCAGCCGAAGGGCGGGGTCGGGGAGGCGGGAAAGGTGGGCTGCACGTCCGGCCGGTCGCCGGTCGGCTCGGCCGTCTTGATCTCAAGCCCGTCGAGGTGAACGGTGAGGCGCAGGCCCGCGCCGGGCGTGCGCTCAATCGCCCAGCCCGAGAACTCGACCGAGCCGTCCGTCAGCAGGGTCGCCCGTTCGAAGCCGCCCAGCGGGGGGCAGGCCATCGTCAGAAGGGACAGGTCCTGGCCGGCGGCTCCGACGACATAGAGGGCCTGGTTCTCGTACAGCCCTTTGTGGAAGACGCGCCAAGGCGACGTCTCGGGTGAAACCCGCGCGATGGCGTCTGCGACGAAGGCCTCGGTGACATAGGTCATGCCGTAGATGGCCGGATCCAGACTGCCGCTTTCGCTCCAGGGGAAGAACCGGATGCCGGTCTCGTCCATGGTCTGGTCGGCGGGCAGGATCGATGCGTCGTGCACGCTGAACGCCAGCACGCCTCGCGGCGAGAGCATGCCATGCAAGGTCGTGAGCCAGGCCCGGAACAGCTCGGCCGGGAGATGCGAGAACAGGGAGCCGACGAAGATGATGTCGTGCTTGCGGTCGTGGTGGAGGGCGGCGGGATCGGGCACGGAGGCGAAACCGTTGACCCCGAACGTCGCCACCTGCCAGTCGATCGCCTCGGCATAGATGTCCGACACCCAGATCCGATCGGCCGGCAGCCGCTGGAGCAGAGCGCGGGTGAGGCGGCCGTAGCCCGAGGCGAAGTCCAGCACGCTGGAGACCTTGTCGAGACCGCCGAACAGCGGGTCCGCGATCTGCCTCAGCGCCTCGTAGTGGCGCATCGTGGCCTCGACGAACTTGAACGCCCCGATCCCCCGGTCGCCCTCGAAGTTCGGCAGCAGGGCCTTGAAGAACATCTCGTCCTCGGCCGGCTGGGGCGCGGCGAGGAAGGCGGCGGGGTCGAACCCGGTCTGCCTCAGATAGTCCTCCGCCCAGGCGCGGTAGACCGGATCGATCCGGTCGAAATCCAGCGGCTCGGCGTCGGACACCGTCAGGCGCCGAGCAGACGCGCGGCTTGCGGCGCGAAATAGGTCAGGACGCCCGCGCAGCCGGCCCGCTTGAAGCCGTGCAGCGTCTCGAGGATGGCGCGCTCCTCGTCCAGCCAGCCGTTGGCGATCGAGGCCCGCATCATCGCGTACTCGCCCGACACCTGATAGGCGAAAGTCGGCACTTTGAAGGTCTCGGACACGCGGCGGACGATGTCGAGATAGGGCATACCCGGCTTGACCATGACCATGTCGGCGCCCTCGGCGATGTCCATGGCGACTTCGCGCAATGCCTCGTCGGCGTTGGCGTAATCCATCTGATAGGTCTTCTTGTCGCCGCTCAGCTGTTTCGCCGACCCCACAGCATCCCGGTACGGACCGTAGAAGGCCGAGGCGAATTTGGCGGCGTAGGACAGGATCATAACGTCCTGATATCCGTTGGCTTCCAGCGCCTCTCGAATCGCCTGGACCCGACCGTCCATCATGTCGGATGGGGCGACCACATCGGCTCCGGCGTGAGCATGGATGAAGGCCTGCTCCGCCAGTCGTTCCAGCGTCGGATCGTTGACGATGCGGCCGTCCTCCAGGACGCCGTCGTGGCCGTGGTCGGTGTAGCAGTCCAGCGCCACGTCGGTCATGACGCCGATTTCGGGAACGGCATCCTTGATCGCGCGGATGCAGGCGGGCACCAGGCCGTCGGGATCCGTCGCGCCCGTGGCGACGGTGTCCTTGATCGACGGATCGACGTTGGGGAACAGCCCGACCATGGGGATGCCCAGGCCGTGCGCCTCCTTCGCCGCCTCGGCCGCCGCCCTGGGCGAGAGGCGGAAGACGCCGGGCATCGAGGGCACCGGCACCCGGTCCTCGGTGCCGTCGTGGACGATCAGCGGCCAGATCAGGTCCGACGGCGTCAGCGTCGTCTCGGCCACCATCCGCCGAATCCACGGCGCGCTGCGCAGCCGGCGGGGGCGGGCGAGGGGATAGGGGGCGGGCGGCACGATCAGGGTCATGCGGCGGTTTAGCTTTCTTCTCCCCGGCGAGGGAAGCGGATAGAAGGCCCAAAACCTCCGGGAGACCCCATGGATTTCGCCCTCACCGACGACCAGCGCGCCATCCAGGACGCCGCCCGCGCCTTTGCCGACGCCGAGCTGGCCCCTCATTCGGCCGAGTGGGACGAGACCAAGCATTTCCCCGTCGACGTCATGCGCCGCGCGGCCGAAACCGGTTTCGCCGCCATCTATGCGGGCGAGGAGCACGGCGGCATGGCCCTGGGCCGGGTCGAGGCGGCGGTGATCTTCGAGGAACTGTCGCGCGGCGACGTCTCGACGGCCGCCTTTATCTCGATCCACAACATGGCGACCTGGATGATCGACCGCTTCGGCTCCGACGAGCTGCGCGCCCGCTATGTCCCGCGCCTTGCCACCATGGAACTGATCGCGAGCTACTGCCTGACCGAGCCGGGCTCGGGCTCGGACGCGGCGGCCATGCGGACCTCCGCGACGCGCGATGGCGACCATTTCGTGCTGAACGGCTCCAAGGCCTTCATCTCTGGCGCGGGGACGTCCGACGTCTATGTCGTCATGGCCCGTACGGGCGAGCCGGGGCCGAAGGGCATCAGCGCTTTCGTGATCGAGAAGGACACGCCGGGCCTCGGCTTCGGGGCCCAGGAAAAGAAGATGGGCTGGAACAGCCAGCCGACCGCAGTCGTCAGCTTCGACGACTGCCGCGTCCCGGTCGCCAACCTGCTGGGCCAGGAGGGCGACGGCTTCCGCTATGCCATGATGGGGCTGGACGGCGGGCGGCTGAACATTGCCGCCTGTTCGCTGGGCGGGGCGCGGCTGGCGGTCGAGACGGCCCAGGCCTACGTCGCCACGCGAAAACAGTTCGGCAGGGCTCTGGCCGAGTTCCAGAACACCCAGTTCAAGCTGGCGGACATGGCGACCCAGCTGGAGGCTGCGCGTTTGATGGTCCTGCGCGGCGCCTGGGCCATCGACACCGGCCATCCGGAGAAGACCAAATGGTGCGCCATGGCCAAGCGGCTGGCCACCGACGCCTGTTTCCAGATCGCCGACGAGGCGCTGCAACTGCACGGCGGCTACGGCTACCTGAAGGACTATCCGCTGGAGCGGATCGTGCGCGACCTGCGCGTTCACCGCATTCTGGAAGGCACCAACGAGATCATGCGGGTCATCACCGCCCGCGAGATGATGCGCCAATAGCCGGCGCGGCACTCGACGCCGGGGGCCGACCGGCTATAAGTCCGCCACACCCAAGACGAGACCGAGACCGCCCATGCTCGCCCGCATCTACCGCCCCGCCAAGACCGCCATGCAGTCCGGCAAAGCCAAGACGAAGGACTGGCGGCTGGAGTTCGAGCCGGCCTCGGCGCGCACCATCGACCCCCTGATGGGCTGGACGTCTTCGACCGACATGAACGGCCAGGTCCGGCTGTCTTTCGAGACCAAGGAGGAGGCGATCGCCTATGCCGAGCGCCACGGCATCGCCTTCCGCCTGCACGAGCCGCAGGAGCCGCCGGTGATCTTGAAGGCCTACGCCGACAACTTCGCCACCAACCGCAAACAGCCCTGGACGCATTAGTCGGGAAGGGCGGCTAACGCTCGGCTCGCGGAGCCTCGCTGCTTGAGCCGCAAGCCTTCAGGCGGCTACCGCTCGCTCTGCGGGCGCTCGCTGCTTGAGCCGCGAGGCTGTTGCGGCTAACCCCTGCGCCCTGTCCGCGCCCATAGCTCAACTGGATAGAGCACCCGCCTTCTAAGCGGGCGGTTGCAGGTTCGAGTCCTGCTGGGCGCGCCATCTCGTTTCGAAGGACCGCCCATGCCCGAAATCCGCGATCAGGTTCTGGAGGGTCGTCAGCTGGTGGACGGCAACACCTTCATCAACTGCGAGTTCAGGAACGCCCAACTGGTGTTCAAGGGCGTGCAGCAGCCGGGCTTTTCCAACTGCCGCTTCACCCAGAGTCGCTTCGTGTTCGAGGACAGCGCCGGGGTGACGGTCAACTTCCTGCGCGGCATGCTGCAGCCCCAGACCGGCATGCGCGGCTTCGTCACCGGGATGATGCCAGAGATCGGCGGCTAGCCCAGCGCCGCGCTCCAGGCTTCCAGGCCGGCTTCCAGATCGGCGATCAGCTCACCGGGGTCCTCCAGCCCGATGTGCAGCCTCAGCAGGGGCCCTTCCAGCTCTGGTCTAGCGATCCGATAGGCGAGCTGTGGCGTCTCGTGCGTGATCAGGCTCTCGAACCCGCCCCACGAATAGCCAAGGCCGAACAGGCTCAGGGCGTCGAGGAAGGCCTCGGCGGCGGCCCCGCTTCCCCCCTGCATCACGACGCCGAAGATCGAGGCCGCGCCAGTGTAGTCGCGTGACCACAGAGGATGGCCCGGATCGCCGGGCAGGGCGGGGTGGATCACGCGGGCGATCTCGGGCCGTCCCGTCAACCATTCCGCGACCTTCAGCCCCGACCGCGCCTGCTCGGCATAGCGCAGCGGCAGGGTCCGCAGCCCCCTCAGCGCCAGCCAGGCGTCGTCGGGCGAAACGCACAGTCCGATGTCCTCCATCGTGTCCGCGATGGCCCTCGAGACCTTCGGATGGGACGCGCAGATCGACCCCAGCAGCAGGTCGGAGTGCCCGCCCGCGTATTTGGTCAGGGCCTGAGCACTGACGTCGACGCCGTGCGCCAGGGGCTTGAACGCCAGTCCGGCCGCCCAGGTGTTGTCCATCACCGTGAGAACGCCGCGCGCGCCGGCGGCCGCCGCGAGAGCCGTCACATCCATCATCTCGAATGTCAGGGAGCTGGGCGATTCGATCAGGATCAGTCGCGTCCGCTCGCCGATCATGGCCGCGACCGCCTCCGCCGTGGCGTCGGGGGCATGGAAGCGCGTCGTCACGCCTCGGGCCGACAGATGCCGCGTCAGGAAGCGGCGAACGGGGCCGTACACGGCGTCGGTCGTCAGCACCTCGTCGCCCGGCCGAGTCAGGGCCAGGATCGGCACGGTGACGGCCGCGAGGCCCGACGGCGACAGCCAGCAGTGGTCCGCGCCTTCCAGATCCGCGACGGCGGCTTTGAGCGCGCCCTGGGAGGCGGTGCCGTCGATGCCGTAGACGGGGCCCAGCGAATTGTCGCGCATGTCGCCGACCCGGTCCGACAGCAGCGTCGAGGCCCGCTCGATCGGTGGATTGACCCCACGCCGTCCCCCGCCCCGCCGGGTGGCGGCCGCGATCAGGCGGGTGCGGTCGGAAAGGGGGTCCATTCGGTGCTCCACGGGTTGCGATCCGGCGCCTGAAGGCTTCTATAGCGACCGGGGCGCGACAGGACGACGCGAGTCGTCTCAACCGTGACGCGGGACGGACATGAGCGTAAGCGTGAGGCGAGTTCTGGGCTGGGCCGCGATCTTGGCGGCCGCCGCGACTCTGGCCGGCTGCGGGCGAGACGCGGAGCCCGAGACCACCGTCGAAGTGCCGGCCTCGACCACAGTCCAGAGCCCGGGCGAGGTGGTCGAAAGCCCGACGCTCCAGGCCATCAGGCGGCGCGGACGCCTGAACTGCGGCGTGCATCAGGGGCTGGTCGGCTTCGCCTACACCGACAATCGCGGAGAATGGCGCGGGTTCGACGCCGACTTCTGCCGAGGCCTGGCGGCGGCGATCCTGGGCGATGGCGACGCGGTGCGGTTCGTGCCCTTGACCGCCGAGAACCGGTTCCAGGCCCTGGCCGATGGCCGCATCGACGTCCTGTGGCGCAACACCTCCTGGACGATGGAGCGGGACACGGGGGGCCAGTTGAGCTTCGCCGGCGTCAACTACTACGACGGCCAGGGCTTCCTGGTCCGGCGCTCGCTGAACCTGTCGAGCGCGGCCGAGCTAACCGGCGCGCGGGTCTGCGTCCAGTCCGGCTCGACCAGCGCCCTGAACGCCGAGGACTATTTCCGCAGCCGGGGTATCGACTACCGCGCCGTCGTCCTGCCGACCGAAGAGGCCGCGCGCCAAGCCTACGGACGCGAGGACTGCGACGCCTTTTCCGCCGACATCTCGGCGCTGGCCGCCGCACGCACGACGCTGGCCGATCCCGCCCAACACGCCCTGTTGCCCGACGTCATCTCCAAGGAGCCCCTGGGGCCCGTCACGCGGCGCGGCGACGAACAGTGGACGGCGGTCGTTCGCTGGACTCTGAACGCGTTGATCCTGGCTGAGGAATACGGCGTGACGCAGGATACCGTGGATGAACAGGCACAAGGGGCCCGCGATCCCCGCGTCCGCCGTCTGCTGGGGGCCGAGGGTCAGTTCGGCCAGCGTCTGGGCCTTTCTGACACCTGGGCCGTCGATGCGGTCGGCGCCGTCGGTAACTATGGCGAGGTGTTCGAGCGAAACCTGGGTTCGCAATCGCCCCTCGACCTTGCCCGCGGGTTGAATGCACAATGGAACGCTCGACCGGGCGGCCTGATCTATGGCCTACCGGTCCGCTAGAGATCGAGACGAGCCGACCCACGAGCAGCGGGCGGCGCCTTCGGGGGATGAATGGACACGACGAAACGCGGCGGGATCCCGCTTCACTGGCTGATGCTGATCGGCTTTGTCGTCGGCCTGGGGGCCGGCCTCTACGTCAATCAGTATGTCGGGCCGGAGACCGTCTGGGTCCAGTGGCTGACGTCGAACATCACGGGGCCGGCAGGACAGATCTTCCTGCGTCTGCTGTTCATGCTTGTGATTCCCCTGCTGTTCTCGGCCCTCGTCATCGGCGTGGCCGAGATGGGCGATCTGAAATCGCTCGGGCGCGCGGGGATCAAAACCCTGAGTCTGACCGTCATCGTCTCGGCCATCGCCGTGGTCATCGGCCTGGGCATGGTCAACTATTTCCGCCCGGGGGACGGCGTCGATCCGGCCCTGGCGCAACGCCTGCTGGCCGAGGGGGCGGAAGGGGCTGCAGGCATCGTCGAGAATGCGCCCGAGAGCGTCCAGTTCGGCCAGTTCTTCCTCGATCTGATCCCGTCGAACGTGTTCACCGCGGCGGCCGACAACCAGATTCTGCCGATCATGATCTTCGCCCTGCTGTTCGGCATCGGCCTGGTCATGGCCAAGGGCCCGAACACCGACCAACTCCAGCGGACCATCGAGGGCATCCTCGAGGTCACGATGAAGCTGATCAACATGGTCATCAAACTGGCCCCGATCGCCATCGCCTGCCTGATGTTCAACCTCGCGGCCCTGTTCGGCTGGGACCTTCTGGTGCGACTGGCGGCCTTCGTCGGCGTGGCCGTGGGGGCCATGGCGATCCACATGTTCGTGGTCTATCCGCTGGTCGTCCTGATCGGCGCGGGCCGCAGCCCGCTGTGGTTTTTCAAGGGGGTCCAGCGACCCATGCTGGTCGCCTTCACCACGGCCTCGTCCAACGCCACCCTGCCGGTCGCGCTGAAGGCGGCGGAGGAACAGCTGAAGCTGCCGAGGAAGATCTCCCGTTTCGTGCTGACCGTCGGGGCCACGGCCAACCAGAACGGCACCGCCCTGTTCGAGGGGGTCACCGTGCTGTTCCTGGCCCAGTTCTTTCAGATCGAGCTGTCGATCACCCAGCAGGTGGTGGTCATGCTGGTCTGCATTCTCGGAGGCGTCGGCACGGCGGGCGTGCCGGCGGGATCGCTGCCGGTCATCGCCATGATCCTGGTGATGGTGGGGGTGCCGGCCGAGGGGATCGGCCTGATCCTCGGCGTCGATCGCTTCCTCGACATGTGCCGCACGGTGCTCAACGTCACGGGCGATCTGGTTTTGGCTACCGTCGTTTCTCGTGGGGAGAAGGACGAGCCGGTTCCTCCGGCCGCGCCTCAGCCGACCGTGGCGACCGTCGCCTGATCTATCAGGGGCCGGGGACGACGGCGGTGTCCGCGCGGCTCCCCCATTCGGCCCAGGCACCGTCGTAAAGCGCGCTGTCTTGACCCAGTTCGGCGAGCGCCAGCGTCACGATGGCCGCCGTCACGCCCGAGCCGCAGCTGGTGATGATCGGCTGGTCGAAGGTCACGCCGGCCTCGCGGAAGCGATCGCGGAGAGTGTCGGCGGGCAGCAGGCGGCCATCGGCGTCCAGCACCGACTTGAACGGCACGTTCAGTGCGCCCGGCATGTGGCCGGAGCGCAGGCCGGGCCGCGGCTCGGCGGTCGCGCCGGAGAAGCGCGGGGCGGGGCGCGCGTCCAGGATCTGGGCGTCGCCGGTCAGGGCCGCCAGAACCGACGGCATGTCGGCGACGGTGCCGCGCCTTGGTCCGGGCGTGAAGGTGGAGGGCTTAGTGGGTTCTGCCGGACCCGATGCCAGTGGCCGGCCCTCGGCGCGCCACTTTGGCAGGCCGCCGTCCAGGACCCGTACATCTTCGGCCCCCATCAATCGGAAGGTCCACCAGACCCGTGCGGCCGAGAACAGGCCCTGGGTGTCATAGACGACGATCCGGTCGTCCGCCGCGATGCCCAGCGCGCCCGCCGCCTCGGCGAAGGCTGCGGCGTCGGGCAGCATGTGCGGCAGGTCCGTGGTGTGGTCAGACACCGCGTCCAGGTCGAAGAAGACCGAGCCGGGGATGCGCGCCTGGTCGAACTCGGCGCGGGCGTCGCGGCCGTCGAGATGCCAACTGGCGTCGACGATCCGCAGGTTCGGCGCGTTCAGCTCGCGCGCCAGCGCTTCGGTGGAGATCAGAAAGGATGCCATGCCCCAGCCTAGCACGACCGGAACGCTGAGGCTGGTGCTGGGTGACCAGCTGTCTGACAGCCTGTCCGCGCTTGCCGATCTCGACCCAGCGCGCGACGTCGTCCTGATGGCCGAGGTGCAGGCCGAGGCCACTTACGTCCGCCATCACAAGCAGAAGATCGCCCTGATCTTCGCTGCCATGCGCAGCTTCGCCCTACGCTTGGAAGCCCGGGGCGTGACGGTCCGCTACGTCCGCATCGACGACCCCGCCAACGCCCATTCGATCGTGGGCGAACTGCACCGGGCGCTCGACGACCTGCAATTGACCGCCGTGGCAATCACCGAATGCGGCGAGTGGCGCTTGGCCCAGGCCCTGGCGGCCTTCGCCGGCGTCGCCTCCGTGCCCGTCGAAATCCGCCCGGACGCTCGCTTTTTCTGCTCTCACGACCGGTTCCGTCGCTGGGCATCCGGCAAGAAGCAGCTTCGGATGGAGTTCTTTTACCGCGAGATGCGCAAGGAGACCGGCCTGCTGCTGGACGGCGACCAGCCGGTCGGTGGGCAGTGGAACTACGATGCCGAAAACCGCAAAAAGCTGACGAAGGGCCTGCGCCCTCCGGCCCGGCTGCGTATCAAGCCCGACGCCGTCGCGACCGATGCCATCGCTGATGTCGCCCGCCTGTTCCCCGATCATTTTGGCACTCTGGACGCCTTCGGCTGGCCCACCACGGCCGAGCACGCCGAGACGGTGCTCTCCGACTTCCTGTCGAACATCCTGCCCGGCTTCGGCGACTGGCAGGACGCCATGTCCGAGGGGCAGCCCTGGATGTGGCACGGCCTCATCTCGACCTCGCTCAACCTCGGCCTGCTCGACCCCCTCGACATCTGCCGCCGGGCCGAGGCCGAGTACCGCGCTGGCCGCGCGCCCTTGAACGCCGTCGAGGGCTTCATCCGCCAGATCCTGGGCTGGCGCGAGTTCGTGCGCGGCATCTACTGGCTGAAGGTGCCGGAGTATCGCGAGCGGAACTTCCTCGATGCCGACCGGACCCTGCCGTGGGTCTTCTGGTCGGGAGAGACCGACATGGCCTGCGTCGCCGACGCCGTCGCCTCGACCCGCGACCACGCCTATGCGCATCACATCCAGCGGCTGATGGTGACGGGCAATCTCGCCATGCTGCTGGGCGTCCATCCGGACGCGCTCGACGACTGGTACATGACCGTCTACGCCGACGCCTACGAATGGGTGGAGATGCCCAATACCCGGGGCATGGCGACCTTCGCCGACGGCGGCATCGTAGGGTCGAAGCCCTATGCGGCGTCGGGGGCCTACATCGACCGGATGAGCGACTACTGCGGGCCCTGCCGCTACGACGTCAAGGCCAAGGCAGGCGAGGGGGCCTGTCCGTTCAACCGGTTGTACTGGGGCTTTCTGGAGCGCAATCGCGACCGGCTGCGCGACAACGTTCGCCTCGCCATGCCCTATCGCACGCTGGAGAATTTCGGGCCCGAGAAGCGCAAGGCCCTGCTCGCCGAGGCCGAGGCCGCGCGAGAGGCCCTGGGGGCCGTCAGGCGATGATGCTCTCTAGGCGATGATATCGGGCAGGATCCGGCTCTCGATCTTCACGATCTCGTCGCGCAGCAGCAGCTTCTTTCGCTTCAGCCGGGCGATCAGCAGCTGATCGGGGATCGGCATGTGCGACAGGGCCTCGATCGAGGCGTCGAGGTCCGCATGCTCCAGCCGCAGCAGCTTGACCTGGGCGTGCAGCGCCAGTTCTTCCTCGGTCAGAAAGGGTTGGTCGTCGTTCATCGGGAACCCTGAGCAGGCGGGCTTATAGCCGAGGCCGCGTCACGCCGGAAGCCGTTCGGCGAGCACCGTCAGCGCCGGGCGCGGCACCACCCGGCTCCACACCCGCGCCACCGCGACCAGGGCGTCGATCGCAGGTCTCGCCGGTCCGCCGGGAGCGTCGATCAAGGCTTCCAGATCGGCCATCAGGAAACGCTCGGCCGCCAGTTCCACCGCCTTGACCTGTTCGCGAAGGGCCTCGCGCCCCGCGTCGCCGATGTCGGGAATGGGCTTCTTCAGCGTGCGTCGAACGTTCCGAAGCGGCAGCACGGCGACACCTTCCCACGCCCGAGCCGCGTCGCAGGCCGCCTCGATGGTGTCCTCGTCCAGCGTTCGCCCGGTCTCAGCCGTCCAGGCCGCCCATAGCAACAGCGGCACGTTCTGGCCCGCGCCGTCCTGCAGATCCAGACAGGCCTCCGAAACGGCGGGCGCGCGATAGGCGGCCAGCGCCCAGTCCCAGAACGCGCTCACGCCTCCTCCGAGGTCGGACCCTTCAGCCCGTCCCAGCGACGCACGGCCCCCCAGTCCAGTCCGAACAGATCCAGCGCCCGCCCCACCGACTGATCGATCATCTCCGCGATCGACGCGGGCCGGGCATACAGCGCTGGCAAGGGTGGAGCGATGATCGCGCCCATCTCCGACAGGGCCGTCATGGTCCGTAGATGGCCGAGGTGGAACGGCGTCTCGCGCACCATCAGAACCAGCGGCCGACGCTCCTTCAACACCACGTCCGCGGCGCGGGTTAGCAGGGTGGAGGTCACGCCGGTGGCGATCTCGCTCATGGTGCGCACCGAGCAGGGCGCGACGATCATGCCCAGCGTCCGGAACGAGCCCGAGGCGATCGTGGCCCCCACGTCGTTCAGCTTGTGCAGGACCGTGGCCTTGGACGTCAGATCGTCCGGCGACAGATCAGTTTCCTGCGACAACGTCAGCAGCGCGGCGCGGGTGACGACCAGATGGCTCTCGACGCCCAGATCGTTCAGCGCGTCAAGCACACGCGCGCCATAGATCACGCCCGACGCCCCTGAAATGCCCACCACCAGGCGAGGCGGGGTTCGTGCGGCTCCGTTCACATCTTGGTCCATTTTCGGGGGGAGGCTGTCGGTGAGGATGGGAGCATCCGCAAGTTTGGATAACGGTGTGTTGCGTCACCGAAACGTGATTCTACAGGTCGTCAATCCGGGCGCTCACTACCCTCGTCCCTTAGACATGGAGGCGCAAGCCATGACCATCGAAGCTCGTATCCGCGAACTGGGAAACCGTCACCGCAAGCTGGATGAGACCATTCAGCGCGAGTTCGGCCGACCCTCCGTGGATGAGATGCAGGTCAGGGAGTTGAAGCGGAAGAAGCTCCGACTGAAGGAGCAGATCACCAGTCTGGAGGCCCGCGCAGGATAGGCGCGACGCCTCCCACAATCGACGACGGCCCCGGAGCGATCCGGGGCCGTTTTTCGTGGTCCCAGCGTCAGTGATGAAAGCGCGGTCCTGTCGGCATGGCGGCGGCATGTTCCAGCGCCAACAGACGACAAGCCGAGGCTAGAGAGCGGCGGCCGCGCGTCTGGTCGACCCAGGCCAGCAGCCCCGCATGGCTCAGGTTCTTCTCGGCCGCCACCCGGTCCAGAACCGCCCAGAACTCAGGCTCCAGCGCCACCGAGGTGGCGTGGCCGGCAAGGACGACGGAGCGTTTCTTCAGCATGGGATCTCGGGTCTGACCGCTTGGGTCGGGCGGTGGGTTGCGATAGACTATCGGCTCTGCAGCCCGAGGGAAGCGATGACGATGTCCGCCGCCGTCTATCCGGACGACTTCCAGGCGCTCCAGCCCCAGCGCCTGCGGCCCCTCACCGCGCTGCGCGCCTTTCGCAAGCTGATCCGCGACAAGGAAGACACCGCCCAGGTGTTCGAGATCATGCGGGCCCTGACCGGTGGCTCGGGGGCCAGGGGCTATAACCGGATGCTCCGGACGGTCGAGGGTGGCCGACAGGCCTTCCTGCGCGACGAACTGGCGCACAAGCTGGACGACCCCGTCTGGCTGGCGCGCTTCGAACCCGGCACCGTCGGCGCGGAATACCGTGCTTTTCGCGAGGCCCGAGGCTTTACCGCCGACGGCTTGGCCGAAACGGCGCGAGAGGTGGCGCCCGAGATCGACGCTCCCCATCCCGTCGTCTGGTACTCGCGGCGCCTGCGTGACGTCCATGACATCTGGCATGTGCTGACGGGCTACGGCACCGATGCCCTGGGAGAGGCTTGCGTCGTCAGCTTCTCCTATGGCCAGACGCACAATCTCGGCTTCGGCTTCATCGGCTGGGGCGCGGCGCGCGAGATCCAGCGCGAGAACCCCTCGATCCCGGCCCGCCGGGCGGTGCTGCAGGCCTGGCGCAACGGTCGGGCCGCGCACTGGCTGCCGGGCCTCGACTACGACGCCCTGTTCGCCGAACCCCTGGAGCGAGCGCGGGCGCGCTTGAGGATCGGGGCGGCCACGGTCTATGCCGCCGTGCCGGAGGCGAACCGGGCGGCCCTGAAGCTCCGCGCCTGACCCGGGTGGTCTCGATGTCGCTGCCACGCTTCGGCGGTTGCAACGGCGCGGCTTAGGGCGCAAGCGGCTCGGCGTCCCCGCCGCCGACCGAGGCCGATTTGACCTTCTCGTCGTTCCGCACACCCTCGGCCGGAGCGCTGGCCGTCGCCGGCGTGGTGCTGTGCGCCGTGATCTGGGGCACCACCTGGTACGCCATCACCTGGCAGCTCGGCACGGTCGATCCGGCGGCTTCCCTGACGTGGCGGTTCGGACTGGCGGCGATCATCCTGCTGATCGGCTGCGCAGCCACCGGCCGGTCGCTGCGTCTGACCCGGGCCCAACACTTGGCCGCCGTGGGGCAGGGGGCGTTCGTCTTCGCGATCAGCTATTCCTTCACCTATGCTGCGGAGGCGAACGTCACTTCTGCGATCGTGGCGGTCGTGTTCGCAACCCTGGCCTTCCTGAACCTCGTCCTGTTCCGCGTCGTCGTGGGCCAGAAAGCGGCGCGGGCCGCCTGGTTCGGCGCGGCCTTGGGGATCGTCGGTGTCGGCGTCCTGTCGGGCGGCGAGGCGATGGCCGAGGGCCTGGACCAGCGCGCTCTTCTCGGCATCGGTTTGGCCCTCCTTGCGGTCGCCGGCTCTGCCGTCGGCAACTACTTTTCGTGGCGCGGTCAGCAGGAGGGTTCCGCCATCCTGCCCCAGACCGGCTGGGCCATGGCCTACGGCACCGGCATGCTGGCGCTGTACGGATTGGCGACCGGCGCGACCTTCACCATCGATCTCAGCCCTGGCTACCTGATCTCGCTGATCTATCTCACTGTGTTCGGTTCGGTCGTGGCCTTCGTGACCTATTTCGCCGTCGCCCGGGCGCGAGGCTATGCCCTGGCCAGCTATATCTCGGCCCTGACGCCGCCGATCGCCATGCTGGTGTCGATGCTGTTCGAAGGTGCCCGCTTTGGCTGGCCCGCCGCCGCGGGCCTGGCGCTGGTTCTCGGCGGGCAGGTGCTGCTGATCCGCGCGCCGCGACAGGATTAGCCGAACCAGCCGCGCTTCTTCGGCTTGGGCGCATCGCCCGCCGACCGTGCCGCCGCCTCTCGCGCCTCTCGCGCCTTGATGGCCTTGGCTTGCCGCAGGGCGATGAGGGCGATCAGGCCGTGCCGCGTGCGGTCCGGTGGCTTGGGATCGCCGGCCATGTCAGTCCTCGCGCTTGGACTGATCCAGCAATCTCGCCAGCCGGGCACGTTCCGCCTCGGCGGCCTGACGCTCGCCCTTGGTGCGGCCATGGGCAGCGCGATTGACGGCGGCGTCAGCCTTGGCGGCGGCCTTGTCGCGTGCCTTTCGGGCCCGGTTCAGATTGACGATCTCGCCCATCGCGCCTCGCAACCGCCGGGTCGGTCCGGCGTTTCAGGGTCCCCCCAACCGCAAGGAGACCTCCCCATGGTAGACGTCAGCCTCATCAAGGAACACCTCGAAGTCGTCGGTTCGGACGGTGGCCACGTCGGCCGCGTCGACCACGTGCTGGGCGACCAGATCGAGCTCGCCAAGCTGGACCTCGCCGGCGGCTTCAAGCACCACATGATCCCCGTAAGCTGGGTCGATTATGTCGATGACGACAAGGTCCGCCTGACCTTGACCAAGGACGAGGCCAAGGAACGCTGGACCGAAAAGCCGCACTAAGCTTCCCAGGCGCCTTACGACGAATTCACCCTGGCCCCGCTGATATCAGCGGGGCCTTTCGCCTATCTAGGGTCGGTCGGCGACCGGCCGACGAGGAATCTGCCCCATGATCCGACTGATCCTGAACATCCTGTGGTTCATCCTCGGCGGCTGGATCAGCGGCCTGTTGTGGCTGCTCGGCGGGGCGATCCTGGCCATCACTATCGTCGGCCTGCCCTGGAGCTTCGCCGCCTGGCGTATCGCCAGCTACTCCTTCTGGCCGTTCGGGCGTGAGGTCGTCTGGGCCGGCGAACCGGGCGGTCAGGGCATCGGCTGCTTCGGCGTCGGGCTGAACGTGATCTGGTTCATCTTCGCCGGTTGGTACATCGCCCTGGCGCACCTGATCATCGCCTTTTTCGAGGCCATCACGATCATCGGCATCCCCTTCGCCATCAAGGATTTCGAGCTCGCCAAGCTGGCGCTGGCCCCCGTCGGCGCGACGATCCGCGACAAACCGTAGGGTCCCAAACTTATCCCGGCGAGATCATCTTCTCGGGTCGCACGGCCTCGTCGAACTCCGCGTCGGTCAGATAGCCCCCACCGACGGCTTCCTCGCGCAGCGTCGTGCCGTTCTTGTGCGCCGTCTTGGCGATCTTGGCGCAGGCGTCGTAGCCCAGCTTGCCGTTCAGGGCCGTGACCAGCATCAGGGAGTTGTTCAGGCCGCGTTCGATGTTGTCGATCCGGGGCTCGATCCCGACCACGCAGTTCTCGGTGAAGCTGACGGCAGCGTCCGCCATCAGACGCACCGACTGCAGGAAGTTGTAGGCCATCACCGGGTTGAACACGTTCAGCTCGAAGTGCCCCTGTGACCCGGCAAAGGTGATCGCCGCATGGTTGCCGAACACCTGGACACAGACCTGCGTCAGGGCCTCGCACTGGGTCGGATTGACCTTGCCCGGCATGATGGACGACCCCGGCTCATTCTCCGGCAGGGCCAGTTCGCCGAGGCCCGAGCGCGGGCCGGAGCCGAGGAAGCGGATGTCGTTGGCGATCTTGAACAACGACGCGGCCACCGTGTTGATCGCCCCGTGGCTCATGACCATGGCGTCGTGGGCGGCCAGGGCCTCGAACTTGTTCGGGGCGGTCGTGAACTTCAGACCGGTGATCTGGGCGATCTTGTCGGCCACGCCTTCCGCGAAGCCGATGGGGGCGTTCAGCCCGGTGCCGACGGCCGTGCCGCCCTGGGCCAGCTGCATCAGGTCGGGCAGGGTGCTCTCGATGCGTTCGATGCCCTTGGCGACCTGTTGGACATAGCCTGAGAACTCCTGGCCCAGGGTCAGGGGCGTGGCGTCCTGGGTGTGGGTGCGGCCGATCTTGATGATGTCCTTCCAGGCCTGCGCCTTGTCGTTCAGGGCGTTGTGCAGCGTCTGGAGCGCCGGCAGCAGGCGGTGGACGACCTCCTCTGCGCAGGCGACGTGCATGGCCGTGGGATAGGTGTCGTTTGACGACTGGCTCATGTTGACGTGATCGTTGGGGTGGACCGGCTTCTTGGAGCCCATCTTGCCGCCCAGCATTTCGATGGCGCGGTTCGAGATCACCTCATTGGCGTTCATGTTGGACTGGGTGCCCGACCCCGTCTGCCAGACCACCAGCGGGAAGTGGTCGTTCAGCTTGCCCTCGATGACCTCGTCGGCCGCCCTGACGATGGCGTCGCCGATCGCCGGATCCAGCCGGCCCAGCGCCATGTTGGTCTCCGCCGCCGCGCGCTTGACGATGCCCAGCGCCCGCACGATCGGCAGGGGCTGTTTCTCCCAGCCGATCTTGAAGTTGCCCAGCGACCTCTGCGCCTGCGCTCCCCAATAGCGGTCGGCGGCGACCTGGATCGGGCCGAAGGTGTCGGTCTCGGTGCGGTGTTCGGACATGGGGGCGGGGCTCGCGAAGGCGTGGCGGGAGGATGCCGAGGCGTGTAGCACGGAGCCATGATCGGACAAGGCGGACGCGCGTGAACTCGGACTGGATCGTCTCCGGCAAGGTCCGCGCGCGCGAGGAGGGCGACGCCGTCGTGGTCATGATCGACGGCCTGACAACCCAGGCGAAGTACTACAAACCGCTGGTCTACGAGTTTTTCCGGAAGGAATGGCGGGGCTCGCGACCGTCCTACGGCGACTTCGTCGTCGAGATCGTCATGGAGCACGTCGGCGATCCGCCGTGGATGGACCTCGACAATCTCGCCAAGGCCCTGCTGGACGCCATCAAGGGTTATCTGTTCCACGACGACGCCCAGGTGGCGCGCCTGCTGGTCGAGCGGCGCGAGGGCGAGCGCGAGCGCATCACCATCCGCGCCTACCCGCGTCAGGGGGCCTCGGGCGGGGCGGGGTAGCGGTCGAAGGTCGGCAACCGGTCCAGATGCCCCATCCAGCCGATGCGCTCGGCGATCTGGATCTGGCCCTGCAAGGGGATCGCATCGGGATCGTCCAGCGTCGCGCTCTGGATATCGATCTGGTCGGGGAAGATGACGGCGTTGGTGTAGAACAGGCCCGTGCCGCAGACGGCGCAGAAGCCGCGCCGCCCATGCTCGGACGATGCGTACCAGACGGGATCGCCCGTGATCGTCACCTGATCGGCCGGAGCCAGCGCCCAGGCGACGGCGGGGGCTCCGGCGGCCTTCCGGCAATCGATGCAGTGGCACAGGGCATGGTGAATCGCCTCGTTCGAGGTCTCGTAGCGGATCGCCCCGCAGTGACAGCCTCCGGTCAGCATTGTTCTCTCCAACGTGGTTCCGCCTGTCTGCGCGTCTCCTGTTGCCACCGTGGTGTCAGGATGGCCGCTGGAACCTCAGCGTCGGCGCCAGCAGCTGCATATTGGCTCCGATGAAGACCTGGGGCTCCGAGGCCGGGGTCAGGCCCTCCGCCTCCTCGCGATCTTTGACGCACGACCGCACCGAATTGCCCAGGGCAATGAAGTCCGTGCTCGTCGGCAACCGCTCGATCACGCAGCCGTCGAAGTAGGGATAGACCGCATCCTCGCTGCACCCGAACGACGCCCGGTCGCGCCGCGCCGCCGTCAGGATCATTCGGTTCGGCCCCGCCAGCGCATCCACGAAGGAGCCCGAGAAACAGGCCGAGAGCACCAGGACGGTCGGTCTCTCTCCGCACCAATTTCTCAACAGCCCGGCGAGCGTCGGAGGCGTCAGCCTGATGTCGGGTCCGAAGACGATCTCCTGCGGCACGCCGTGCGAGGTGATGTAGATCAGGCAGCCGCGTGGAGCTCGCGCCGTGACCTCGGCGATGCGATAGATCGCTTCCTGAGCGGTCGTGACGGGCTGCACGTCGGGCCTCAGCGTCACATCGACCATGTCCGCGCGGCTAAACCCGGCCGCCAGGAAGCCCGAGGTCAGGTCGCGGCGGGCGTTGTCGAAAGCCTGGATCGGCTCACCCGCGCTGGTCCGCCAGTCCGCGGCCACGATGGCGGAGGCCCAGCCGTCGAAGCGGCTCTGTGCCTGAGCCGACCCTGCGGTCAGCCAGACGAGAACGATGACGAGGGTTCTGACCACAGGCGTCTCCGGAGCCGATGCCCGGAGGTTAGCGCGCCTGCCGGCGACGTGAACCCTACTTCTTGCGGAACTGGTCCAGCGAGACGACCTTGGGTCCGTCGTCGCCGGACGGCGGCGGGTCGGCGCGCTTGGGCGCGGGCAGTTCGGCGACGGCCTGGGCCACCGGCTCCGGGGCCTCGAACTGCAGCAGGAACTGCACGCTGGGGTCATAGAAGCGCGTGACCGCCGAATAGGGCACGGTCAGCACCTTGGGCATGCCGCCGAACTTCAGCATCACCGAGAACAGATCGTGCTCGACCGCCAGGTCCCAATACTGGTGCTGCAGAACGACGGTCATCTCGTCAGGGTACTTGGCCACCACGTCGGGCGGCACCGACACGCCGGGGGCCCGGGTCTTGAAGGTGATGTAGAAGTGGTGGGCGCCGGGGATGCCGGACGGCCCCGCCGCGCGTTCGAGCGCGGCGCGGATCACACCGCGCAGGGCGTCCTGCGCGAGCTTCTCGTACTGCATCTCGTCGATCGGCTGGACGTCGTCGGCCATGGGTACTCTCGCTAGCGCGGCGACAGATAGCCGGGCTGGACGTTCGGCGGAAGTGGCCTTGCCGGGAAAGTGCCGGGATTCTGTTGCCAGGCTCCCGCCCACCTTTTTCAAGAACGAGGAGGGCACCTTGATGAGGGCGAGTGGAGGGCTTCTGTTGCCAGGCGCCCTCCGGGCCCCGCCCAGGGATCTGAACCCCTAGGACTTAAGTGTTCGAAGTCTGACGAACCGCATTACGCGGCGAGACGGACTTCTCCAGCGAAGTTATCGTTCGCAGTTAGAAAATGGCCCGATACGGTGGGCCAGGACGAGCGAAAGCAGTCTTCTTTACACGTCCGTCGATGCTAGTCGGCCCCATGATCGCCCGCCGATAACGCGGAGGAGGAATGGTGGAGCCGCCGGGAATCGCACCCGGGTCCGGTCCGCTTATTACAAGCGCGTTTATCGCCATATCCGGAGCAAGCTCCGGCGGGATCAATATAGGGCGGCAAGCCCTTGCATCCAAGTTACGAAGTGAAGTCTCTTTCGTGGCGGGGAGACAGGTCATGGATGCGGACGGCAAGCTGGAGATCGCGGCAGGGTTCGCCACGGCGCTCGGGCCGCGGAAAGACAATCAGGATTTCGGTGCCGTCCACCTCGGCAGCCCCTCGGAACAGGCCCTGCGCGGCATGATCGCCCTGGTCGCCGACGGCGTCAGTGGATCGAGGGCCGGTCGGGTGGCGTCGGAACTCGCGGGCCGCAGCTTCATCGACGCCTATGTCGATCAGAACCCGCTGAAGGGCGTGGCGGCCGCCGGCGTGGCGGCGCTGTCGGGCTACAATCGCTGGCTCCATGCGAAGGGCCGATCCGATCCGGACATGGCCGGGGCGGCCACGACCTTCACCGCCCTGGTCATGAGGGCGCGCGAGGCGACGGTGCTGCACGTCGGCGATAGCCGCGCCTGGCATTTCCGCGACGGCCTGCTGACGCGCCTGACCGAAGACCACACCCTCAGCCAGCCGGGGCTCAGCCATGTCCTGTACCGCGCCCTGGGGATCGAGCCGGATCTGCGCCTGGACACCAGCACGGTGGCGCTCAAGCCCTATGACCGGCTGCTGCTGACCACCGACGGCGCGCACGGCGTCCTCTCGGAGGCGGAACTGACGCGCTTGCTTTCTCGGCGCGCGTCGCCCGAGGCGGACGCCCAGGCCATCGTCGATGCCGCCGGTCTCGCCGAGACGCGCGACAACGCCACCGCCATCGTCATCGACGTCATCCGCATTGGGGCGGTCGATCAGGACGCCATCGGGGCCGAAGCGGCAGGCTTGCCCATTCCGGCGGTGCCTACGGCCGGCGACCGCATCGATGGGTTTCTGCTGGAACGTCTGATCTCTGACGGCAAGTACACGCGGGTGTTCCAGGCGCGCGACGGCGAGGGCGGCGAACGGCTGGTGCTGAAGTTCCCCAAGCCGAAACTTCTGTCCGAGAGCGGCGCGCGCGGAGCCTTCCTGCGCGAGAGCTTCATCGGCCGGCGCATCGACAGTCCCTATGTCGGCAAGACGCTGAGCCTCGACCCCGGCCGTCAGAGCCGCCTCTATATCGCCCAGCCCCTGTACGTCGGGCATACCCTGCACGCCCGCGTCGCCGAGGACCCGTTCCCGATCCCCGAGGGCGTCGACCTGTCCATCCGCCTCGCGCGCGCGGTCGCTGCCCTGCACCGGCTGAAGATCGTCCATCGCGACATCAAGCCTGACAATGTGATCCTGGAATCGAACGGCGGTCTGAAGTTGATCGACCTCGGCGTCGCCCGCCTTCCCCGGATCGAGGAGTTCGCCGAGGCAGAAGCTCCCGGCACGCCAGGATATCGCGCCCCCGAGATGTTCGCCGGCAATTCCGGCGACGCCCTGACCGACCAGTACGCCCTGGGCGTCACCCTGTACCGCCTGTTCACCGCCGAATACCCCAGCGGCCAGGAGACAGACTTCAGCCGGATACGCTTCGATCGACCGACCCGCCCGACGGTTCACCGCCCCGACATGCCCGCCTGGCTGGAAGCGGCGATCCTTCGCACCCTGTCCGTCGACCCTGCCGACCGTTTCGCTGATGTCGAAGAGCTGATCCACGTCCTCGAAAGCGGCAGCGCCGCCGCCGTCCCGCCCCGCCGCGACCTGTCGCTGATGGAGCGCGAGCCGGTTCGCTTCTGGCAGGCGGTCAGCGCGGGGCTTTTCGTTCTGCTGCTGGTGAGCTGGATGGTGCGATGACGCCCTTGCGCGTTCCGCGACCGACGTAAGCGCGCTCCGCAACGTTGATGGTTGGGGCGCTTGCGCGAGATGTGCTAAGCTCCAGCCAGCAGTGCCTCCCCGCATTGCTCATCGAAAAGAGGAAGACGCTATGCTGGGTGCGGTCGTCGCGCTTTGCGCTGCAGTGGCTTTCGTCCTTGTCTGGATTCTGGTCTCGGAAAGAATGGGCTGGCCCGTGAGGCGCAAGCGCAGGCGCTCGGCCCGCGACGACCTGCCGTGACGCGTGCAGACGCGGCCCCTCAGGACTGACCGGTCGTCGGCTGGGTCCGCGCCCAGCCCCCGCACTGGTTTCTGAACCAGGTCAGCTGTCGCTTGGCATAGTTCCGCGTCGCCTTTTTCATGGCCGCCGTGGCCTCGGCGCGGGTCGTGTCGCCCGCCAGATGGCCCGTCAGCTCGCGCACCCCGACCGCCTTCATCACGGGCAAGGCGGAGTCCAGCCCGCGCGCGGCCAGGGCTCGCACCTCCTCCACCGCCCCGTGGGCCAGCATCCAGTCCACCCGCGCGTCGCAGGCGGCGTACAGCGCCTCGCGTTCCGGCTCGATCACCAGGCGGTCGTAGCTGCCGGGGGCCAGCAGCGGGCGTGTCGAGGCTTTCCAATCCGACAGCGACCGCCCCGTCGCCCGCGCCACCGCATAGGCCCGCGTCAGCCGCTGGCGGTCGCCCGCCTCGATGGTCGCCTCGGCCGGTGGGTCGAACGTCGCCAGACGCAGGCGAAAGGCGGTCTCGCCTTCCGTGTCGAACAGGGCCGTGGCCTCGTCCCGCGCCGCGGCGGGAACCTCGGGAATGTCTGCCAGCCCGCGCGTCAGAGCGGAAAAATACAGGCCCGTCCCCCCCACGATCAGCACCGGCCGCCCCTCTGCGCGGAACCTCTCCAGCAGCGGCATGACCGCCCGCGTCCAGCGCCCGACCGACCAGGCCTCGGCGGCATCGGCCACGCCATACAGGTGATGCGGCACGCGCATTTCCTCGTCGCGCGAGGGGCGGGCGGTCAGGATGCGCAGGTCGGCATACAGCTGCTGGCTGTCGGCGTTGACGATGACGGCCCCTGTCGCATCGGCCATCTCCAGCGCGCGCCGCGACTTTCCCGAGGCGGTCGGGCCTGCGATCAGGGTGAGGGAGCGGGTGGAGGACAACTCGGGCTCGCGTGCAGCAGGTTCAGCCGATAGAACGCGCGTCCCCGCCCTGCAACCGAGGCCGCCTCCTGTGATCGACCGCGCCGCCGTCGAAGCCGTGCTGAACGCCATCCCCGATCCCGCGACGGGCCGGGGCCTGGTCGAGGCGGGCGTGGTGAAAGGGCTGACCGTCGCCGCCGACCGCGCCGGCTTCGTCATCGAGGTGCCCGCCGACCGCGCCGCGGGTTACGCCCCGGTGCGCGACGCGGCCGAGGCGGCGTTGGCGGCCATGCCCGGTATGAGCCGCGTCTCCGTCATCCTGACGTCCGAGGCCCCGCCGCCCGCCCGCAGGGCCAGTCTGTCGCGCGAGGCGGTCGATCAGGGTCGTCCTCGCGCGCCCGTCCCGACCGATCGCCCCGCCCACGTTCGCCGCGTCCTCGCCGTGGCCAGCGGCAAGGGCGGCGTCGGAAAGTCGACCGTGGCCGTCAACCTGTCCGCCGCCTTCGCCCGCCGGGGCCTCGTCACCGGAATTCTTGACGCCGACGTCCACGGCCCCAGCATCCCGACCATGCTCGGGCTATCAGGGCAGCCTGAATACCGCGACGGCATGATGGAACCGCACCGGGCGCACGGCCTCCTGGCCATGTCCGTCGGCCTCCTGACCAAGTCCGACGACGCCATGATCTGGCGCGGCCCCATGGCCTCGCAGGCCCTGACCCAGATGCTGACCCAGACCCGCTGGGGCACGGCCGAAAAGCCCCTCGACATCCTCGTGGTCGATCTGCCGCCCGGTACCGGCGACGTGCAACTCACCCTGATTCAGAAGACCCCTTTGGACGGGGTGGTGATCGTCTCCACGCCGCAGGAGGTGGCCCTCGCCGATGCCCGCCGCGCCCACACCCTGTTCCAGCGTGTGAACGTCCCGACCCTCGGCCTGATCGAGAACATGACCGGCGACATCTTTGGCAGAGGCGGGGCCAAAGACGAGGCCGCGCGGCTGGTGATCGATTTTCTAGGCGACCTTCCGCTTGACGGCTCGGTGCGCGAGGCGGCTGACGCCGGCGCGCCGCTGGCTCAAGGCGATATCGCAACCCGGTTCGACGTCACGGCGAGGGCTCTGTCGGAAAAACTCGGTCTCTGAGGGTTTTCAAAGGCAACGCCAGCGGTCACCCTGACCGGCCACTGCCGAGAGAGACATCGATGAGCGTCGAGACCCTGTTCCGCCCCTTCACGATCAAGGGCCTGACCCTGCCCAACCGGATCGTCATGGCTCCCATGACCCGGTCGTTCAGCCCGGGTGGCATCCCCACCTCCGACGTCGCCGCCTACTACCGCCGCCGCGCGGAAGGCGAGGTCGGACTGATCATCACCGAAGGCACGGTCGTCGAACGCCCCGCCGCCCGCAACGACGCCGCCGTTCCCGTCTTCCACGGCGAGGCCCTGCCGCACTGGAAAACCGTCGTCGACGAGGTCCACGCCGCCGGCGGCCTGATCGCGCCCCAGATCTGGCACGTTGGCTCGGCGCGCGGGCAGGGGGCGGAGTGGCAGCCGCTCGGCCAGGTCGACAGCCCCTCCGGCCTCGTCGCGCCGGGCAAGCAGAAATACGAGCCGATGACCGAGGAGGACATCGCCGACACCATCGCCGCCTTCGGCAAGTCGGCCCGCGCGGCCCGAGACCTCGGCTTCGACGCCGCCGAGATCCATTCCGCCCACGGCTATCTGATCGATCAGTTTTACTGGGCCGGCCTGAACGCGCGGGGCGACCGATGGGGCGGGCCGACGATCGCCGAGCGGGCCCGCTTCGGCGTCGAGGTGGTCAAGGCCGTCCGCGAGGGGCTGGGTCCCGACATCCCCCTGATCATCCGCCTGTCGCAGTGGAAGCAGCAGGATTACGACGCCAAGATCGCCCTGAACCCCGACGAGATGGCCGAATGGCTGCTGCCCCTGTCCGACGCCGGGGTCGATGTCTTTCACTGCTCCCAGCGCCGCTTCTGGGAGCCGGAGTTCGAGGGGGCGGACCTCAACTTCGCCGGCTGGGCCAAGAAGATTACCGGCAAGCCCACCATCAGCGTCGGCTCCGTCGGCCTTGACGGCGAGTTCATCGCGGCCTTCGGCGGCGCGGGCTCCCGGCCCGCCTCCCTGGACGGCCTGATCCAGCGCATGGAGCGCGAGGAGTTCGACCTCATCGCCGTTGGCCGTGCCCTCCTGTCCGACCCTCACTGGGTGCTCAAGGTCAAGGAAGGCCGCCAGGACGAACTGTCCGCCTTCGAGCGCGGCCATATGGCAGTGCTGCACTAGGGCGAACACGCGTCTAGACTGGCGTCATGACCGTCACCGCTGTCCTCGTCACCACCGTCTGGCTGACCCTCATTATCGGGGCGCGCTATTTGCTGATCGCGGGCGGGGTGTGGTGGCTGACCTGGGGCAGGGCCAAGGGCGTCGGCACGCGGCTGAACCGCGAGCGCCCGTCGCGAAAGCTGATCGCGCACGAGATCAAGTTCTCGCTGATGTCCACGCCGATCTATGCCTTGCCGGCCGCCATCGCCCTGGAGGCTTGGAAGGCGGGCGGCACGATGATCTACGTCGATCCGGCGGCCTATCCGCTGTGGTGGCTGCCGGTCAGCTTCGTCCTGCTGCTGGTGATCCAGGACACCCACTATTACTGGACGCATCGCTTGCTGCACGATCGCCGGTTCTTCCCCTGGGCTCATGCCGCCCATCACCGCGCCCGCGACCCCAGCCCCTTCGCCAGCTTCGCCTTCGACCCGGCCGAGGCGGCGCTGACGGCGTGGCTCCTGCCGCTACTGGCCTTCGTGATCCCGATGAACCTCTGGATGCTGGCGGTGATGCTGGCCTTCATGACCGCGACCGCCGTCATGAACCATTGCGGCTGGGAGATGTGGCCTGATCGCTGGGTGCGCGGCCGTGTGGGGTCAGAGCTGATCACCGCGACCCACCACAGCCGCCACCACACTCATATGAAGACGAACTTCGGCCTCTACTTCCGCTTCTGGGACCGGGTCTGCGGGACCGACGCGATGCCGGAAGCGAAGGGATTAGGGATTAGGGATTAGGCATGGTCTGTGCGCGCCTAACCGCTCTGCCTCTGGCCCTTTGGCTCTAATCCCTAATCCCTAATCCCTATTTTTCGACCACCACCGCCGTCCCATAGGCCAGAACCTCGGTCACACCCGGCATGATCTCGTTGGACTCATAGCGGATGGCCAGGATCGCGTTGGCACCCGCCGCGCGGGCGTGTTCGATCAGCAGGTCGAACGCTTCCTGGCGCCCGGCTTCGGCCAGCTTCACATAGGCTCCGACGCGTCCGCCCAGCATCGACTGCACCCCGCCGATGGCGTCGGACACCAGGTTCCGCGACCGCACGGTCACGCCCCGCACCACACCGATGTGGCGCACGATCCGGTGGCCGGAAATGTCGTTGGTGGTCGAGGTCAGCATGGCGGCGACTCCTGATCTCAGATGCGGTCCAGAACCCGGAAGGTGAAGGCGTGGTCGTCCTTGTCGCCCGCATCATGCCGCTCGTTCATCGTCTCGGCAAAGAGGCTTTCGTCGAAGGCCGGAAACCAGGCGTCCCCCTCCGGCTCGGCCTCGACTTCGGTGATGTAAAGACGCCGCGCGCGGGGCAGGGTCGCCTCGAACAGGGCCGTTCCGCCGATCACGCAGATCTCCTCGACCCCGTCGTCCTCGGCGGTCTCTCGCGCGATGTCGACCGCATCGGCCAGGTTGGAGCACACGACTGCCCCATTGGCCTTGCCCGCCTCCTCGTAGGACAGGTCCCGCGTCAGGACGAGGTTCAGCCGGCCGGGCAGGGGCTTGAGCGGCAAGCTCTCCCAGGTCGACCGCCCCATGATGCAGGGCTTGCCGAGCGTGATCGCCTTGAACCGCTGCAGGTCGCTCCGCAGCCGCCAGGGCAGGTCGCCATCCCGACCGATGACGCCGTTGCGGGCCCGCGCGACGACCAGGGCTAAATACACGCAAGCACCCTCACGTGACCTTCTCTGCAAAGTAATGTTTTGATTTCAGTAAAAGTATCTTGCGAGCTGCAGCGGGTCTCGAAGCATGTCTGAAAGGCTTCCTCGTTCCAATTGCGAACGAGAGACTCGACCATCTGCTTCTTGAGTCCAATGAAACTGCGCGAGCGAAATAATGTTACGCTGTTGATGTACATAGCTGCTCGCTCGTAGTGATTCAGCAAGTCCACGAGCTTGTCGTAATAAGCTGCTGGCTCAGTCTCACTGTGCAACAGGGCCCACCGGGTTTCGATCTCTTCCGACAAGCTCCTGCATAGATTGAACTCGTTCGTGAGCGAAGTGCGAGTAAAGGCTAGCGCGGCGACTAACAGGGATAGCGTTGTGATGCCGGTAGACGCCAGGGCAATGTAGTCCCGCGGCTCCAAATCAACCGCCGGATTTTGTTGGTGGTTTAGCGATCTGGCTGGTGGTCGATACGCTGCCCTGGACCTTAAGCGGCGTGGTCGCAGCTTGGGGAGTTGGTGACGTAGCGACCTGACGTGCAGTGGAAACCGAATCAGCAAGGAAGACCCGAACGGGCGGTTTCGCGCCTGAAGAACCAGCCATGTTTTGCTCCTATGGTTGCGGCTTTGTTCTAGTTCCAACTTGGTGGGTCGTAAAGCTGCCACGCGCAGCTTAGATCGCGACCGGGGCCTTGATGTGCGGGTGCGCCTGATAGTCTGACAGCACGAAGTCCGCGGCCTCGAACGCGAACACGTCCCGCCGATCCGCCACGGTCATCGTCGGGAACGCCAGCGGTTGCCGGGCCAGTTGCAGTTCCGCCTGCTCGACGTGGTTCAGATACAGGTGCGCGTCGCCGAAGGTGTGGACGAACTCACCGGGGTGATGCCCCGTCACCTTGGCCACCATCATCGTCAGCAGGGCATAGGACGCGATGTTGAACGGCACGCCCAGGAACACGTCGGCCGAGCGCTGATATAGCTGGCAACTCAGCTTCCCGCCGGCGACAAAGAACTGGAACAGGCAGTGACAGGGCGGCAGGGCCATGTCCTCGATGTCGGCCGGGTTCCAGGCGGACACGATATGGCGGCGGCTGTTGGGGTCGGTCTTCAGCCCCTCGATCAGGCGCGCGATCTGGTCGATCGACTGGCCATTGGGCGCCGCCCACGACCGCCACTGCTTGCCATAGACAGGCCCCAGCTCACCCGCCTCGTCGGCCCATTCGTCCCAGATGGTGCAGCCGTTCTCGCGCAGCCAGGCGACGTTGGTCTCGCCCCGCAGGAACCACAGCAGCTCGACGATGATCGACCGCAGATGCAGCTTCTTGGTGGTCAGCAGTGGAAAGCCCTTCGACAGGTCGAACCGCATCTGTCGGCCGAAGACGCCCAGCGTCCCCGTGCCCGTCCGGTCGTCCCGGCGCGTTCCGTTGTCCAGGATGTCGCGCAGCAGGTTCAGATACTGGAACTCGGGATGGTCGGCGGGCGCGGCCGCCATGCGAGCTTGCAGGTCATCCAGTTGGGCCAGGGCGGTCATCCGACCACGTTGAAAGCGAATCACCGGATCGCCAAGCGTTGGCGTCGTCCGGCGGCCGATTCGTGTGGATTGTCGCAGGCCAGAGTCCAAACACTGCACACCCGATCTGGCTACACACCAGACGCGGTCTGTCCAAATTCAGCGCGATAGGCCCGACTTCTCACCCTCAGCATCAGGAGTTGCACCCGTTGGACTCGGTGTCCGGCGAGTCCAACGGAGCTTAACCCCCGAACCCGCCCTGATCCAGGAAGGCCTGCTCCTCGGCCGTCGTCTCCCGCCCCAGGGCCGCGTTCCGGTGCGGAAACCGCCCGAAGCGCACGATGATGTCCCGGTGGACGCGGGCGAACTTCAGCGTCTCCGGCATGTCGGCGACCAGCGGCAGCAGCGCGTCCTGATCGGCCAGATCCTCCGAGTGCATCAGCGGCATGAACAGGAACTGGCGCAAATCGGGGTCAAACGCCGCCGGATAGCCGCGCGCGATGGCGTCCCGGGCGAACATCAGGGCCAGAGGGTCGGTCGCGAACTGATGCGCCGTGCCGCGAAAGCTGTTCCGGGGGTACTGATCCAGCACGATCATCAGGGCCAGGGCCCCCTCGGCCGTGCCCATCCAGTCGTCCAGCTGACGCCGCGCGGCGGCGAAATGGGCGGCCCGCATCTCCTCGCGCACCCGCCAGTCGAACTGCGGGTCCTTCTTGTACCAGCGGCCCGGGCCCGCCTCTTTTCAGAAGCCGACGATGGTGGAAGGCGTTATGAGACCGGGCATGAGCCAGACCCTATCGTCCCCCCCTCTGCCTGTCTTCAAGGACAAGGACTGCGACCTGTCGATCATCCGCGGCAAACGCGTCGCCGTCATCGGCTACGGCAGCCAGGGCCGCACTCACGCGCTGAACCTGCGTGACAGCGGCGTCGCCGGCATCGTCGTGGGGCTGAAGGCGGGCTCGACGACGCGAGCGAGGGCGGAGACTGACGGCTTCAGCGTTCAGACGGCGGGGGAGGCGACGTCTGGGGCCGATGTCGTCGCCGTCATGGTCTCCGACGAGGCTCACCGCGACCTGTACCGCGACGAGATCGAGCCCAACATCCGGCCGGGCGCAGCCCTGATCTTCGCCCACGGCCTGTCGGTCCGGTTCGGCCTTGTCACGCCCCGCTCGGACCTCGACGTTGTCCTGGCCTCCCCCAAGGGCATCGGTCCGCGCATCCGTGACCTGTACGAGGCGGGGGAGGGGGTCTTCTGCCTGTTCGGCGTGCACCAGGACGCGACGGGCGGTGCCCATGCGCTGGGCCTTTCCTATGCGGCGGCCTTGGGCTGTGGACGCAAGGGCATCCTGGAAACCACCTTCGCCGCCGAATGCGAGAGCGACCTATTCGGCGAACAGGTGGTCCTGTGCGGCGGCGTCGCCGAGCTGATCGACGCGGCCTTCATGAAGCTGGTCGACGCCGGCTACCCGCCCGAGGTCGCCTGGTTCGAATGCTTCTACGAGGTCAAGCTGGTGACCGACCTGATGTACGAACGCGGCGTCGCTGGGGCCTTCGCCAAGATCTCCAACACCGCCGAGTACGGGGCCTATCTGACCGGCCCGCGCGTCATAGGCGACGCCGCGCGTGGGGCGATGGACGCGGTCCTGACCGAGGTTCGCGACGGCTCCTTCGTGCGTCGTCTGATGGCCGACTACGACGCCGGTTCGCCCGACCTGCTGGCGCGACGCAGGGCGCTTTCAGACCGAACGATCGAAGCCGTCGGCGCGCGGCTGTCCCGTGTGGCCACCGAACGTTGATTGCCCGATGCCGCCAAACTAGCGTGAAGGTCTCGCTCGGGAGGACATGATGATCAAGCTCGCCACCACACTTCTGGCGCTCGCAGCCGTTGCCGTGACCGGTCCCGGCTTCGCCCAGTCGTCGAGCACGACCACGACGACGACCACCGTCGAACGCGAGGGCAACCGCACCACGACGACGACGCGGTCGCGCAGCTCGTCCGCCAACTTCGACAGCGAGGCCGCTATCGGCGCGCTCGCCGGGGCGATCGCCGGAGCCAATGCGCCGCGCCGGTCACCCGAATCGATTGCGCTCCAGCGACGCGCCAACCCGGTCCTGGAGACGGCGGAGGTTTTCGGTGAGTGGCGGCTGGACGACGGCAGCCGTGACGCGTCGGAGTGTGTGCTGACCCTGCGCGATCGGGGCGGGATCTTCGGCCTCAGAGGCGTCGAGCGCACCGACTGCCCGCGCCGCTTCGACGCGATCCGCTACTACGGCCAGGATCAGGGGGACATCGTCTTGTACGACAACGGCAGCCGCCCGCTCGCGAGGCTGCTGTTCATCGAAGGCAGGCTTCTGGGCGATGGTCTGACGCTATATCGCGTCGACGACGACCGGGACGGCCCCTGGGTGGAAGAGCTCGAGGACCGCTACCGGCCCGGTCCGAACGGCTGAGGACGCCGGCGGGATCCGGCAAGAAAGAAATGGTCGGAGTGAGAGGATTCGAACCTCCGACCCCTGCGTCCCGAACGCAGTGCTCTACCAGACTGAGCCACACTCCGACTTAAGGACGCGGCTTATAGCGAGGGGCTCCGGGGGCTGCAAGCGACGTTCGGCAGGTCTCTGAAATAGTCGTCCGGGCGGGTGTTGCATCGCCTCCGACCTTGGCGTATCTGACCGCCTCCCGGGGCCTCAGGGTCCCGGTGCGCCGGTCCTGCTGGGGAATGGTGTAATGGTAACACTCCGGTTTTTGGTACCGTCATTCTAGGTTCGAGTCCTAGTTCCCCAGCCACCGCCGCTCCCTCACCGCCTTGGCAGCGATGACGCGCACTCGTCAGTGCGGGCGTTCGCTACGGATCGGCAGTCTGACCCGCACCCCGACACCGCTCTCAGGTGCGGATTCGATCGCCATCGCGCCGCCCAGATGGGCCACCAGCCCTTCGACCAGCGCCAGACCGTCGCCGTGGACCAGGTCTGCCGCCCCGACGCCCGAATCGCGCACCACCAGGCTGACGCCGTCGGACGCCCGCGAATAGGCGATGGCGACCGAGCCGCGCCGATCCGCCGGAAAGGCATGCCGCACGCAGTTCGACATCAGTTCATGCAGGATGATGGCCAGCGGCAGAGCGTGGCTCTCGGGCAGGTCGGCGGCCGCCGCGCGGATATCGATCCGGATGGCCCGGCCCTCGCAGGCTCGTTGCCAGAAGCCGGCCGCGTCCTCCAGATAGGCGGCGAAATCGACCGGGCCGCCTTCGGCCGTGCGCCGGGTCAGAAGCCCCATCGCAGCCACCACGTCGCTCAGCCAGGTGAGATGACGACGGCTCTCGGGATCGGTGACGCTTCGCAGCCGGATCCCGACAAGCGCCTGGAGCAGCTGATAGCCCCCCAGCAGCCGCCGCTCGAGCTCGGCGATCCGGATTTCCGCGTCGGCGGTCATTCGCCCCCCGGGCGTTGAAATACTGACTTTTCAATACGCCAGGGTGAACCCTTTCGCCAAGCGCGCGTTTGCAGTGTCCGGTAACCGACACAGTAAGATTAACCGTAGGGTTGGAATGGGCGCGCGTGGTTGAAGAGGCCTATGACCTTCGGGTCATGATCGTCGAGGATCAGGCCATTCTTGCGATGGAGCTGGAGCTCGTGCTCGGAGATCTGGGCTGCGACGTGGTCGGCTGCGCCATGGACAGGGAAGGCGCGTTCGCCATAGCCGAGCGTGAACGGCCGTCCCTGGCGCTGGTTGACGTCAATCTCCTCGATGGCCTGACGGGCCCGCAGATCGCGCAACGGCTGGTCAGCGAGCACGGCACGGCCGTGGTCTTCCTGACCGCCAACCCCGAGCAGATTCCCGAGGGTTTCGCCGGCGCGCTCGGTGCCGTGTGCAAGCCGTTCGACGCCCAGACGATCCAGGCCGTGGTCGGGTTTGCGCGCCAGTTCATCCTGCACCGGACCGTGGGCACGGCGCCGCGGCGGTTCCGGCTCGCTCCTTGGCTGATGACGCCGCCGGCCGACATCGCGCCACACTGAGGCTCAGGCCAGGCCGCCGCCGAGATCCAGCCCCGCGCCCCTGGGCGGGATGCCCGCAGGATCGAGGTCCAGCTGCATCAGGTGGACGTCCAGCCAGCGATCGAACTTCCAGCCGACCTGGGCGTAGCGGCCGACCGCCCGGAACCCGAGCGAGCGATGCAGCGCCAGCGAGGCTTCGCAGGTCTCGCTGTCGCTGATCGCGCCGATCAGGTGGCGTAGGCCGAGGCCCCGAACGCGATCGATCAGCGTCGTCAGCAGCGCCCGCCCCACGCCGCGACCGCGTGCCCGGTCCTCGACATAGATCGAGCCTTCGACGCCGTAGCGATAGGCGGGGCGGGGCCTGAACGGCGAGGCGTAGGCATAGCCCGCGAAGGCCCCATCCACCTCAGCGACGAGCCAGGGCAACCCCTTGGCTTGAACTGCCTGAAACCGGACCGTCATCTCGGCGGCAGACGGGGGCTCCAGCTCGAAGGTCGCCGTGCCGGTCAACACCTCCCGGCCATACAGGGCCGTGATGGCCGGGATATCGTCCTGGACGGCCTCGCGGATCACGCCCGCTCCCACCCCCGCTCGATCGCCCAGACGGCGAAGGCGTAATCGTGGGCGACCTCTTTCAGATAGTCGAACCGTCCCGACGCCCCGCCGTGACCGGCCTCCATGTTGATCTTCAGCAGGACCGGGTTGCCCGAGGTGGTCGCGGGCCGCAGCTTGGCGACCCACTTCTGCGGCTCCCAGTAGGTCACGCGGGGGTCGGACAGACCGCCGGTCGCGAGGATCGCCGGATAGGCCTTAGGGCCCACCTGATCGTAGGGGCTGTAGCTCATCATGTAGTCGTAGGCCTCGGGGTCTTCCAGCGGATTGCCCCATTCGGGCCACTCCGGCGGTGTCAGCGGCAGGCTGGTGTCCGACATGGTGTTGATGACATCGACGAACGGCACCTGGCCGATGATCCCGGCCCACAGCTCGGGGCGCATGTTTGTCACGGCCCCCATCAGCAGCCCCCCGGCCGATCCGCCCTGGGCCACGATGTTGCCGGCGCGGGTGTAGTCGCGGGCGATCAGGTGATCGGCGGCGGCGGTGAAGTCGGTGAAGGTGTTCTTCTTCTTGAACTTGCGTCCGTCCAGGAACCAACCCCAGCCCTTGTCGGAACCGCCCCGGATGTGGGCGATGGCGTAGATCCAGCCGCGATCGACCAGCGACAGACGACCCGTCGAGAAGCTGGCGGGCATGGGGATGCCGTAGGAGCCGTAGCCGTACAGAAGCAGCGGCGCGGACCCGTCCACCGGGGTGGATCGGCGGCGCAGGACGGTCACAGGGACCAGCTGCCCGTCCTCGGCCGGGGCGTTCAGCCGCTCGACCACATAGTCCGCCGCATTGTGGCCTGAGGGGATCTCCTGGACCTTCCTCAGCGTCCGCTCGCGTGTCGCCAGGTCGTAGTCGTAGGTCGAGGTCGGCGTGGACGGCGAGTTGTAACCGTAACGCATCTTGGTCGTCTCGAACTCCGACGCCCCGGCCAACGACAGGGCGAAGGCGGGCTCGTCGACCGCGATCTCGTGCTCGGTGCCGGCGCGGTCGCGGATGACGATCTTGGTGTTGGCGTCGGCGCGCTCCTGGCGGGCGATGAAGTCCTTGACCAGGCCGACGCCCTCGATGAATCGGCCGGGCCGGTGCGGGACCAGATCGATCCAGGCACCCGGGTCGGGCGAGGCCGTCGGGGCCTCGACGATCTTGAAGTCGACGGCGTCGTCGGCGTTGGTGCGGATGACCCAGCGGTCGCCCCAGTGATCGACGTCGTACAGCTGGCCCACGACCCGTTCGGCCATCAGGCGGGGTTGCGACGTCGGCGCATCGGCGGGGATGTAGCGGGCCTCCGCCGTCTCCTGGTTTTGGATGCTGATCAGGATGAACCGGTCGTCGGCGCTACGGCCGACGCCGAGGAACATGCCCTCGTCCTCTTCCTGATAGACCAGGGTGGTCTCGCCGCCCCGCGAGGGCCGGCGGAAGATCTTGTCCGGGCGGCCGTTGTCGTCGCGGTTGGTCCAGAAGATCCAGCGGCTGCAGGGCGAGAAGGTGAAGTTGCCATTGGCCGACTGGATCGGGTCGGGCAGCAGCTCGCCCGTCGCCAGGTCGCGGGTGTAGATCTGATGGACCTCCGATCCCTGGGCGTCCTCGGCATAGGCGAACAGGGTGTGGTCGGGGCTGTGCTCGGTGGCGGCGACCTCGGAGTAGGCCTTGCCCTCGGCCAGGGCGTTGGCGTCAAGCAGCAGCTGGGGTGTCGGGGCGACGAGGAAATTCTTCGTCACGGTCTCGCCGTCGACGGTGAAGGTCCCCTGGCGCTCGACCCGCATGTAGCGGGGATGCTGGTCGCCCGTGCGGTACTCGACGAAGTATTCCCAGGGACCGTCGGGGGAGGGGACCGAGCTATCGTCCTCCTTGATGCGCCCCTTCATCTCCTCGAACATCTGGGTCTGGAGCGGCAGGGTCGAGGCCATCATGGCCTCGCGATAGGCGTTCTCGGCCTCCAGATTCTCCTTCACGTCGGCCTTGATCAGGGTCGGATCGCGCAGGACCGCCTGCCAGTTGTCGTCCTTCATCCACTGATAGTCATCGGTCCGTGTCCGGCCGACCTGGGTGATGGTGACCGGGATCTTCTTGGCGACGGGCGGGACAGGCGACATCTGGGCTCCGGGGCGGGCGAGGGCGGGGGAGGACGCGGCGACCAGGGCCGAAGCGGCGGTCGTGGCGACGAATTGGCGGCGGTTCATCGGAGTGTCCCTCTAGGCTGGATCGCCAAGGTGTGCGACCCGATAGGCCGCCGTCAAATGCCGTCTTCGCATCGCCGAGTCTTCCCATGATCCAGGTTCCGCCCGCAGAGATCCCGCCGCCCGTCTGGGATCTGACGGTCGGGCTGATCGAGGCGACGGTTCAGCTGGACCAGCCCTCGGGCCCCGACACCCGCACGGTCGGGACCGGCTTTCTGATCCAGGCCCCCCGTCCGGACGGGACGCCGCGCGTCGTGCTGGTCACCGCGGCCCACGTGCTGGAGCGGATGGAGGATCCGGAGGCCCGGATCGGCTGGCGCACGGCCCTGCCCGACGGAAGCTGGCGGTTCGACCCCCAGCCCCTGACCATCCGGGACGACGCCGGCGAGCCGCTGTGGACCCGCCATCCGGAGCGCGACGTGGCGGTGATGGAGGTCGCGGCACCGGACGCTTTCGCCCGTGCCGCCATTCCCCTGGGCTGGCTGGCGGACGAGAACGCCTTCGACGCCTGGCAGGTGGGGCCGGGCGACGAGCTGTTGTCACTGGGCTTCCCGCGCGGGCTGTCGGCGAACCGGGCCGGGTTTCCAATCCTGAGGGTGGGGCGGATCGCCAGCTATCCGCTTTCGCCGGTCACGGCCTTTCCGACCTTCCTGCTCGACTTCACCGTCTTCCCCGGCAACTCCGGCGGCCCGGTGTTCTGGACGCCGAGCGCCCGCAAGCGCCCCGGCGCGACCG
This sequence comes from Caulobacteraceae bacterium, assembly GCA_947475735.1. Lineage (GTDB taxonomy): Bacteria > Pseudomonadota > Alphaproteobacteria > Caulobacterales > Caulobacteraceae > Brevundimonas. The sequence continues at coordinate 32,400 of CANJLQ010000013.1, read as the reverse complement.
AGCCGGAAAACGCCTTCATCGCCGGCCTGCTGAGCCAGGAAGTACGGGTGGGGGAGGATCAGCTGGACATCGGCGTGGTCACCCACGCGGTGTTCATTCGGGAGGCGATCGGATTGCTGGACTGAGCCGGATTGGACTCGGGAGGCACCGAGTCCAAAGGGTGCAAGTTTTCACAATCGGACGCAGATCGCCGTCGTATCATCCTGGAGCAGCATACTCCTGCTCCGTTGAGTTTTGGGCTCCCTGGACCCAACTCCGTCATCCTCGGACTTGATCCGAGGATCGGATTGGCAGCACCGTCGGTGGGTCCATGTCGCGCGACCCTGCCTCACCTGGCCGGACGAGCGCGCACAACGCCCGATCCTCGGATCAAGTCCGAGGATGACGGAGTGGGGTGAAACGCTCCCTATCCACGCTCTTCATGGGACGAAGCTCGGCATCACGCGGCGCCCAGCGCCTCTCGCGTCATCCGCTGCAGCAGCGCGCCGCCCTGGCCGACGGCGGCGAGGCGGCTGGAGCAGTGACCCAGGACGTTGGCGGCATAGACTTCGTAGAGGGCGATCTTACCTTCCAGCCAAGCAGGATCACCGTTGCCAGCGGCCAGTCGCGCCTTTGCCGCCAAGGCCCCTTTGGCCAGCATCCAGCCGCCGATGACGTCGCCCATGAGCTTCAGATAGGCATCAGCGGCGGCCAGCACGTCGGCACCCCGCGCGGCGTCGGACTTGGCGTCCAGCAGCCAGAGCGTGGCGTCCTGGACGGCTTCGATGGCGGCGGCGAACCGTTCGAGAGGCTTGCCGGCGTAGAGGTCGGTCATCTCGGCCAGCGTCGCCTTCATCTCGGCGATCACAGCCTTGGCCGAGGCCCCGCCGTCCTGGGACAGCTTGCGGCCCACCAGGTCCATGGCTTGTATGCCGTTGGTGCCCTCGTAGATGGGGGCGATGCGGGCATCGCGATAGAACTGGGCGGCGCCGGTCTCCTCGACGAAACCCATGCCGCCGTGGATCTGAACGCCCTGGGAGGCGACGTCCACGCCCATGTCGGTTGACCAGGCCTTGGCGATGGGGGTCAGCAGGTCCTCTCGCGCCTTCCACGTCCGCCGGGCCTCCTCGGTCCCGGCGTGGCGGGCCAAGTCCGCGGCGACGCCGGTCGACAGGCAGATGGCGCGGGCGGCCTCGATCCGGGCCTTCATGACCGACAGGGTCCGGCGCACGTCCGGGTGGTCAAAGATCGGCGCGCCGGCCTCGCCGGTCCAGACCGAGCGACCCTGACGACGGTCGAGCGCATAGGCCAGGGCGTGCTGATAGGCGCGCTCGGCGATGCCGACACCCTCCACCCCGACGCCGACGCGCGCCGCGTTCATCATGGTGAACATGTGGGCCAGGCCTTCGTGCGGGCGGCCGACCAGCTCGGCGGTGGCGCCCTCGTAGTGCATCACGCAGGTGGGGGAGGCGTGGATGCCCAGCTTGTGCTCGATGCCGACCGGTCGGAAGCTGTTGCGATCGCCCAGCGAGCCGTCGTCCTTCACGATCCGCTTGTTGGCCAGGAACAGGCTGATTCCCTTCGGCCCGGGAGGGGCATCGGGCAGGCGGGCCAGGACCATGTGGACGATGTTGTCCGTCGCGTCGTGGTCGCCCCAGGTGATGTAGATCTTCTGACCCGTCAGAGCATAGGTGCCGTCGCCGTTCGGCGTCGCCGTGGCGGTCAGGGCACCCAGATCCGAGCCGGCCTGGGGCTCGGTCAGGCACATGGCGCCGGTCCATTCGCCCGAGACCATGCGCGGGAGATAGGCGGTCTTCTGGTGCTGGGTGCCATGTTCCTCGATCGCCTCGATGGCGGCGAGAGACAGCATGGGGCACAGGCCGAAAGCCATGTTGGCCGAGTGGACCGTCTCATAGGCCGCCAGTTCCAGCGCCTTGGGCAGGCCCTGTCCCCCGGCGTGGGCGGGCGCCGCCAGACCGGTCCAGCCACCCTCGGCGAACTGACGATAGGCGTCGGCGAACCCGGGAGCGGCCGTGACGGCACCGTTGGCGTATTTCGCTCCGGCCAGATCGCCCGGACGGTTCAGCGGGGCCAGCACGCCTTCCGAGAACTGGCCCGCCGCCTCCAGCACCGCGTTGAGCACATCGGCGTCATAGTCCGGAAAGGCGCCGGTGGCGGCGAGGTCGTCGATCCCCGCGACGGCGGTCAGGCAGAAGGCCAGGTCGCGAACGGGCGCGCGATAGGTCATGGGGGCGGTCCTCCGGAACGTTTCGTCCTCTTTGCGGCCATGCCGCCACGGCAGGCAAGACTTGGCCTTCGCGCGGGACTAGGCCAAGCTGTCGCGCACACACGACCTTTCCGGTGGACCATGGCCGAACCCCGCAACCGCTACTCGACCGTTTCGCTGCTGTTCCACTGGGGGATCGCCCTGGCGGTGCTGGCCCAGGTGCTGCTGATCACGACGCATGAGGCGACGGAGGGACCGATCTCGCGCGAGTTCGTCAGCGTGCACAAGGCGCTGGGTCTGACCATCCTGGTCGTCACCCTGGCCCGGATCGGCTGGCGGTTCGCCAACCCGGCGCTGCCGCTGCCCCCCGGGACGCCCGGCTGGCAGAGGCTGGCGGCGCGGGCGACGCAGATCGGCTTCTATCTGCTGCTGATCGGCCTGCCGCTCGGCGGCTGGGCGGCGTCCAGCGCGGTCGGGCGCGACATCAACTATTTCGGCCTGTTCAACTGGCCCCTGCTGCCCCTGCCGCAGAGCCGGGAGCTGGCGGGACAGTTCATGGACGCCCACGAGGCAGGGGTGAAAGTGCTGTATGTGCTCTTGGCGCTGCATGTGCTCGGCGCGCTGAAGCATCACTTCGTGGACCGCGACAACGTCCTGCACCGGATGATCCCGATCATTCCCCGCCGGCCCTAGGATGATGCGCGCCGTCGCCACCCTGTTGTTCGGTGTCGGCCTGCTGATCGCGAGCGTCGTTCGAGCGGACGTGCGGCCGTGGGAGGTGATTCGCGATGAATCGACCATCACCATGCGGGTCGGCTCGGCGCTGGGCGCGCGGGTGGGGCGATTCGAGCGCTGGAGCGGAGACATCCGGTTCGATCCGGAGGTGCCCGAGACGGCCCGCGTCGGCATCGAGGTCGAGGCGTCGTCGCTCCGTATGGACGATTCCGCCCTGACGCGGACGGCGCTGGGCCCGGCCTTCCTCGACAGCGCCGCCTATCCCCGCATCGCCTTTCGCCTGAGATCGCTGGAGCCGGCGGGCGGACAGCGGTTCAGCGCCCAGGCGGACATCACCATGAAGGGCGTGACCCGGCCGGTGACCTTTCCCGTGACCTTGCGCACCGACGGGCGGACGGCGCAGATGACCGGTGGCTTCTCGCTGGATCGGGCGGCCTTCGGCATCGGGACGCGTGGGCCTTGGAACGCAGTGTTGGGACGGCAGGTGAGGGTGGACGTGGTCCTGGCGACCCGTCCGGCGGGCTGAGCGCGGCCGTTCAGGCCCTCCGGGCGGGGGATTTGCTGATCCTGCCGACCGAGACGGTCTATGGCCTCGCCGCCGATGCCGCAAACGCCCAGGCCGTGGCGAAGATCTTCGAAGCCAAGGGCAGACCCCGTTTCAACCCCCTGATTTCCCACGTGGAGGATGCCGTCGCCGCCGAGCGCATCGCTGTCTTCGACGAGCAGGCGCGCCGCCTGGCCGAGGCCTTCTGGCCCGGTCCCCTGACGATCGTCGCGCCGCACCGGGCGGGGGTGTCGGACCTCGCCCGCGCCGGTCTGGACAGCGTCGCCGTGCGCGTGCCCGGCCATGCGCGCGCCCTAGCCGTGCTGGCGGCCTTCGGCGGGCCGGTCGTGGCGCCGTCGGCCAACCGCTCGGGCCGGCCTAGCCCGACGACCTATGCCGACGCCATGGAGGAAACCGGTGCCTTCGCCGCCGCTGCGCTGGACGGGGGACCATGCGCCGTGGGGGTGGAGAGCACCGTCGTCTCGGTGCTGGGGGGCGTGGTCTCGCTGCTTCGCCCCGGCTCGGTCACGCGGGCCGAGATCGAGGCCGTCGTCGGCCGCTTGACCGAGAGCGCCGAGGGCCACCGCTCCCCCGGCCGCCTGACCCGCCACTACGCCCCCCGCGCGCCCTTGCGACTGAACGCTGAGGCAGCGGGGGAGGGCGAAATCTTGCTGGGGTTCGGCCCCGGCGTCGGCGAGGCCCGCTGGAGCCTCAGCCTGACCGGCGATCTCCGCGAGGCGGCGGCCAACCTGTTCCGGATGCTCCGCGAGGCGGATCGGGAGGAGCCGGCTGGGATCGCGGTCGCGCCGGTGCCGACAAGGGGGCTGGGGGAGGCCATCAACGACCGACTGCTTCGCGCCGCGGGGTTTGTGGGGTAGTCAGAGCGTCTGGCTCTTGAGAACGTGAAGGGTCGCTGGATCGGTAGGCTCGGATTATGGCTTCGCTCACTTGGACGGCAGGGTATTCAGCGGCCGAGCTCGAACGAGCGCAATCCCGCTTCGAGTTGTCGTTTCCGCCCGACCTGATCGAACTGCTGCTGCATCGCCGTCCGGTCGGCGGCACCGACTGGAACGACGCGCAGATGGTTCGTGCCCAGTTGGCTTGGCCGTTCGAAGGCCTGCTGTTCGACGTAGAGCAGAATGGGCTCTGGTGGTCAGAGTGGGGAGATCGACCTAATGCGCCAGCGGAACGTGCCGAAGTCCTGAGAGGCGTCATTCATCAGGCACCCAGGCTGGTTCCCATTTTCGGCCACCGATACATTCCCGAGAGCCCAAACGAGGCCGGAAATCCGGTCTTCTCGGTCTACCAATCGGACATCATCCATTACGGGGCGGACCTTCGCGACTATTTCAATCGCGAAGAGAATGGTTGGGACGCGGAGATCTGGCCAAGCAAGGTTCGCGAAATCGAGTTCTGGTCCGAAATGGTTCGGCGCAACAACGGTTAGGAGTTGATTGCGGAGTTGCCGCGCTCACATCACCCAAACCGCGCCTGCAAATCCACGCTGGACGTCCGCCCCACGCTATCGACGCAACTCCCCAGCCACTCGTCCGCCGCCGCCCGCCCGCGCGCCTTCAGGTCGTTCAGGAAGGTCCATTCGGTGTTGAACTTCGACCCCAGCGACAGGTCGCCCAGCCAGCCGTCGGCCTCGATGGCGTGCATCAGGATGTTGCGGTAGCGGTCGCGCGCGGACGGCATCAGGCGGCCTTCCTGGATCAGCTCCTGCACGAAGGCGACGGCGCGGAGTTCGGCGGCCAGGGGGGCGTTGAAGACGACCTCGTTCAGGCGATCGACGATCTCTCCCGCCGCGCGCGGAGCTTCGCGCCGCTCGAACGGGTTCAGGGTCATCAGCAGGATGTCGTCCGGCGTGTCCTCGTAGAAAAGGGGCCACAACGGCGGATTGGCGAGGTATCCGCCGTCCCAGTAGGGCTCGCCCTCGATCGTCACGGCCTGGAACAGATGCGGCAGGCAGGATGACGCCAGCAGGACCTGATCGGTGATTTCGGCCGAGGTGAAGATGCGCGACTTGGCGTGACGGACGGCCGTGGCGGCCACGAACAGCTTGATGTCGGAAGCCCGAACGGCCTCGAAATCGATCGAGGCCTTCAGCACGCGGTTCAGCGGGTTCAGGTTGAACGGATTGAACTCATAGGGCGACATCGCCATCGCCAACGTCTCCGACGCCTTCCAGAAGGGCGAATCCGTCAGCCAGCTGGGCGACATCGCGCTGGACCAGATCGAGGAGTCGCCAAAGACGTTCTTGCCGCCGGACTGGTTCGTCTCGCGCCACAGCTTGTCCAGCGCCGTCCGTCCGCCCTCTGCGCCGCCGTGGGCGAGGCCCGAGATCAGCGCCGCGGCGTTCATCGCTCCGGCCGAGGCGGCGGTGACGGCGCGAATATCGAGAACGTCCGCCTCCAGCAGTCGATCCAGGACACCCCACTGAAACGCGCCGTGCGCCCCGCCGCCCTGCAACGCCAGACAGATCGGGCGCCGCGTGGGCCGCGCGTCCTGGTCCTTCGCCATATGCCCCCCGGCTGTGCCTATTGCGCGGTCCAGCCGCCGTCGATGGAGAAGCTGGCCCCGTTGGCGGAGGCCCCCAGGTCCGACACGAGGTAGAGGAAGATGCCCGCCAGCTGGTCGGTCGTGACGAACTGCTTGGTCGGCTGGGCTTCCAGGATCACGTCGGTGATGACCTTTTCCTTGGAGATTCCGCGGGCCTTGGCCTGGTCGGCGATCTGGGCCTGGACCAGCGGGGTCTCGACGTAGCCGGGGCAGATGGCGTTGCAGGTGATGCCGTCGCGAGCGACCTCGAGCGCAACGGTCTTGGTGAAGCCGATCACGCCGTGCTTGGCGGCGACGTAGGCCGACTTGAACGGGCTGGCGACCAGGCCGTGGGCGGAGGCGATGTTGACGATCCGGCCCCTCCCTTGCGCCTTCATGATCGGGATGGCGGCGCGGGTGGCGTAGAAGGTCGAGGACAGGTTGATGGCGATGATCTGTTCCCACTTCTCGGACGGGAACCGCTCGACCGCTTCGACGTGCTGAACGCCGGCGTTGTTCACCAGGATGTCCAGCCGACCCAGCTGGTGCTTGGCATAGGCGACCATGTCGGCCACCTCGTCGCCCTTCAGCATATTCGCGGCGTGGTAACGGACGCGGACGCCGCAGCTGGCTTCCAGCTCCGCCCGGGTGCGCTCGATCTCCGACGGGTCGCCCAGGCCGTTCAGGACGACGTCGCCACCGCGCGAGGCGACCGCGCGGGCCAGGGCGAGGCCGATGCCGGAGGTGGAGCCCGAGATGACGGCGACCTGGCCGCGCAGGTCGTCGGGGTTGCGATAGACGGGACGTTCGGTCTGCTCGCCGTCCTTCTTTCCGGGCCACTGGAACATGAGGCTGTCGTCCGTTCTGGTTTCTTGCCGCCGCCTTTCGACGCCGGGGTCAGGGTTCGGAAGACCCTAGCCGTTCGCGCCTGCGAAGGCGACAGGGGTGAGGCCTGGACCTCAGGAATTTCCCGACCGGATGAATATCCAGTCCAGGTCAGTCGAGGCGGCCTTGTCCAGCCGATAGCCGTCGCGGTCGAAGGCCTTCAGATCGGTGACCCGTTCGATGCGCTCCTCGATGGCGAAGCGGGCCATGGTCCCGCGCGCCTTCTTGGCGAAGAAGGAAATGATCCGGCTCTCGCCGTCCTTCGCCTCGCGGAAGTGGCAGGTGACGACGGGGATCTTCAATGCCTTGGCGTCGACCGCGCCGAAATACTCCTGGCTGGCGAGGTTCACCAGGGTGGGGTCGGCGTGCCCTTCGGCGTCCGCGTTCAACTGCTTCGACAGCCGGTCGCCCCAGAAGTCGTAGAGGCTGGAGCCTCGACGAGTCTTCAGCCGGGTGCCCATCTCCAGCCGATAGGGCTGGATGCGGTCGAGCGGGCGCAGAATGCCGTAGAGGCCCGACAGGATGCGGATGCGGTCCTGGGCGAAGGTTAGGGCGTCGCTGTCGAGGGAGCGGGCGTCCAGTCCCTGGTAGACATCGCCGGCGAAGGCGCAGGCGGCGGGCGTGCCGTCCTGCGATTCGGGATCGAAGGCCTGGAAGCGTTCGCGGTTCAGTCGAGCGAGGTCGTCCGAGATGCCCATGAGACGGCGCAGGTCCGCCTTGGTCTGACGCCGGGCGGTGCGCGCGAGGCTGGCCGTGTCCTCGGTCAGGCGCGGCATCGTCGGTTCGACGGCCACGGGCGGCTCGGAAAAGTCCAGCCGCTTGGCCGGGGACAGCACGATCAGCAAGGGCAAGGCGCTCCGTTCGTCAGGCGGGCGGTTTAGGCGCGTTCGGCGACGGTTTGAAGCGGGGCGCGACGATCAGAACAACACCGCCGGGTTCATGATCCGCTTCGGATCGATGGCCAACCGGATCGCCTGCATGGTCGAGACCTCCAGCGGAGACTTGTAGCGGCGGGCCTCGTCGGTTTTGAGGCGGCCTAGGCCATGCTCGGCGGAGATCGAGCCGTCGTAGCGGGCCACGATGTCGTGAACGACCTGGGACCCGGCCTCCCAGCGACCGAGGAAGGCCTTCAGGTCGCCGCCCGGGGGACACAGGATGTCGTAGTGCATGTTGCCGTCGCCGACGTGGCCGAAGGCGCTGACCCGGGCACCGGGCTCGAACCTTTCGACGGCTTGGGTGGCCTCTTCAAGGAAGTCGGCGATCTGGCTGACGGGCACGGATACGTCGTGCTTCCAGCCACCGCCTTCGGGTTTCTGGGCGGCGGACTGTTCCTCGCGCAGCTTCCAGAAGTCGCGGGTCTGGGTCTCGTTCTGGGCGATGGCGGCGTCGGTGATCAGGCCCTGGTCGAAGGCCGCCTCCAGAATGCGCTCCATGCCGGCCTCGGCTGCGCCGGGTTCGCCGGACGTCAGCTCGATCAGGACGTACCAGGGTTGGATGCTGTCCAGAGGTTCCCGCACGCCGGGAACGTGACGGAGGGCGAACTCGACGCCGATGCGCTTCATCAGCTCGAAGGCCTCGACCCCGCCGCCGGTCTCGGCCTTGGCCGTGGCGAGGAGCTGGATCGCGGCCCCAGGGGTCTCCAGACCGACGACCGCGGTCGCCCGGCTGCGCAGGATCGGGAACAGCTTCAGCGTCGCCGCAGTGACGACGCCCAAGGTGCCCTCGGCGCCGATCAGCAGCTGCTTGAGGTCATAGCCGGTGTTGTCCTTGCGCAGGCGTTTCAGCCCGTTGAAGACCTGGCCGTCGGGCATGACCGCCTCGATGCCCAGGACCAGGTCGCGCATCATGCCGTAGCGCAGAACGGCCGTTCCGCCGGCGTTCGTCGAGATGACCCCGCCGATGGTCGCCGTGCCCTCTGCCGCGAGGCTAAGCGGAAAGAAGCGGCCCGCCGCTGTCGCCGCCTGTTGGGCCTCCAGCAGGGTCACGCCGGCCTCTACCGTCATGGCGTCGTCCAGCGGGGTCACGTCGCGGATCGCCCGCAGGCGTCGGGTCGATAGCAGCACCTCGCCATAAGGGATCTGGCCGCCGACCAAACCCGTGTCGCCGCCCTGAGGCACGATGGCGACGCCGTGGGAGCCGCAAATCTCCACGGCTCGGGCGACTTCGGCGGTCGAGCCGGGTTTCAGCATCAGCGGCGTGTGGCCCTGCCACTTGTTGCGCCATTCGGTCAGCCAGGGCGCGATCTCCTGCGCGTCCTCGGTCCAGCCGGAAGGGCCGAGCGCGGCTTTCAGATCGGCGATGGCGGAGGGGGGCATAGTCACCACATCACCCGCGCGCCCAGTCCAGCCATGGCCGTATCCTTTGTTACCAGGTCGAGGCTTTCGGCCACCGCCTGGGCGGCGATCAGACGATCCCAGGGGTCCTTATGCGACCTGTCCAGATTCGCGGCGATCCGCGCGTGCTCGGGTTCTATGTCGAGCCAACGATAGCCGAGCCGAAGACCTGCGGCCGCCAGATCGGCCGGCAGAACGGCGATTTCAGCATCGACCGGACGTTTGTAGTCCAGCTCGTAGATGGTCGCTGCGCTGACCCACACGTCGTTGTTCGGGTCGGTGATCTGATCGAGAACCCGGGGTGAGAGCTTTGAGGATTTCGCGAGCGCCCATGCGAAGGCGTGTGTGTCCAGCAGCAGTCTCATGCATCAGGCGGAAAGATTCGGGTGGCATCGACCGCCTCTTCCAACTCCAGATCGCGCTTGAAGAAGAGGTCGTCGCCCAGCTCAAGGCCGAGATGATCCCAAAGACCAATGGCGCGGCGTCGTGGCGAGCCTTCGACGGAAGGTGCCGCCACGAGGCGAACCGCAGGCCGACCGTTGCGCGCGATCACGACCTCCTCGCCGGCTTCGGCGCGGGCGACGAGTTCGGAGAGCTTGGACTTGGCCTCAGCGATGTTCATGGTCGTCATGACCTGCCAGATACCACGCCCGACTGGATGGTCCAAGTTGGGTGGTCCAACCCGAAGGATGCCGATGACCCCTGTGCCTGCCGTTGGTATCGTCTGCCTGCGCGGGGACGAGGTCCTGCTGATCCGGCGCGGCACCCCGCCGCGGATCGGTGAATGGAGCCTGCCGGGCGGGCGAATCGAGCCGGGCGAGGCGGTGCGGGCAGCCGCGATACGCGAACTGCGCGAGGAGACTGGGGTGGAGGCGCGGCTGATCGGCCTCATCGACGTTGTGGACGGCGTCTTTCCGGACCTGGATCGCCACTATGTGCTGATCGACTTCGCCGCCGAGTGGCTCGGCGGCGAACCGGTGGCGGGAGACGACGCGGCCGAGGCGGGCTTTTTTCCGGTCGCGGAAGCGCTGACGCGGGTCGGGTGGAGCGAGACCCGGCGGATCATCGAAGCGGCCCTGGTTTTGCGCGACAGCGCCGCCTCCACGTCCGAACCGTAAGCCTTCGCGAATCGAGCGGCCTCCGGTTTCTGTGGCGAACCCGGCGGGCTGCGGCTACCCTTGCGGGGCAGGAGTATCCGATGACCTATTTCGTTCTGGCCCTCGTCGTTTTCGCGGCCGTCTTCCTGTTCAGCCTGGTCAAGATCGTGCCCCAGGGCCGCGAACTGACGGTCGAGCGGTTCGGCAAATACACCAAGACCCTGAAGCCCGGGATCAGCATCCTGGTGCCGTTCGTCGAGCGGATCGGGCGGCGGATGAACATGATGGAGCAGGTCCTGGACGTGCCCCAGCAGGAGGTCATCACAAAGGACAACGCCATGGTGAAGGTGGACGCCATCGTCTTCATCCAGGTAATGGACGCGCCCAGCGCCGCCTATCGGGTCGAGAACCTGCCCTACGCCATCACTCAGCTGTGCTCGACCAACCTGCGGACCGTGGTCGGGTCTATGGATCTGGACGAGGTGCTTTTCCAGCGCGACAACATCAACTCGCGCCTGCTGACCGTGATCGATGCGGCGACCGAACCGTGGGGGGTCAAGGTCAACCGGATCGAGATAAAGGATCTGACGCCGCCGGTCGACATCACCAACGCCATGGCCCGCCAGATGAAGGCCGAGCGCGAGCGCCGCGCCGTCATCACCGAGGCCGAGGGCGAGAAACAGGCCGCCATCGCCCGCGCCGAAGGAGCCAAGCAGGCCGCCATCCTGCAGGCCGAAGGTCGCAAGGAAGCCGCCTTCCGCGACGCCGAAGCGCGCGAGCGCGAGGCCGAGGCCGAGGCCAAGGCGACGGCTATGGTGTCCGAGGCGATCGCGCGCGGCGATGTGAACGCCATCAACTACTTCGTGGCCCAACGCTACGTCGACGCCTTCGCCGCGCTGGCGCGCAATCCGACGGCCAAGACCGTCATCGTGCCGGCCGAGATGAGCGGTCTGGTCGGCACCATCGCCGGCATCGGCGAGCTGGTCGGCCTGGCTCGCGAGCAGCAGGGACCCGCCCGGGCCGCGCCTGCGCCGACCCCGCGCGCCTCGCGGGGCGCCAGCGTTCCCCCTACGGCCTGACCGGAGACGACGGCGATGGATGCGGTGATCGACGTCTATAACAGCCAGCCTTTCTGGATCTGGCTGGCCATCGGCGTGCTGCTGCTGGCCGTCGAGGCGGCGGCCTCGACCGAGTGGCTGCTGTGGCCAGCGGTGGCGGCGGGCGTGGTGGCCGTGCTGACGGCGCTGGGACTTCAGATCGGCTTTGCGGGCGAAGTGGGGCTGTTCGCGGCGTTGACGGTCGTGGCGACCCTGTTCTCGCGTCGTCTGATCCAGAGGGTGAACCCGGACGACCGGCCCGACATCAACGACCGCGACGCGCGCCTCATCGGGCAGCGCGCCCGGGTGGTCGCGCCCTTCGTCGACGGACGCGGACGGGTCTTTGTGTCGGGCGCCGAATGGGCGGCGGAGATCGATGGCGAAGGCCCGCCGGTCGGCGACAGCGTGATCGTCGAGGCCAGCCGAGGCGGTGACCTGAAGGTCCGCGCCGTCTAGGCTTTCGCCGCGCGCATCTCCTCGATGCCACGGTTGGCCAACTGGTCGGCCCGCTCGTTCAGCGCGTGGCCGGCGTGACCCTTGACCCAGTGCCATTTGACCTCGTGCCGGGCGCGGGCGGCGTCGAGCCGCTTCCACAGGTCGTCGTTCTTGACCGGCTTCTTGTCCGCCGTCTTCCAGCCCCGCGCCTTCCAGCCGTGGATCCAGCCGGTGATGCCGTCCATGACGTATTTGCTGTCCGTGTGCAGATCGATCTTGCAGGGGCGGGTCAGGGCCTCCAGCGCCATGATGGCGGCGGTCAGCTCCATGCGGTTGTTGGTCGTCAGGGGCTCGCCGCCCGACATTTCCTTGGTCTTGCCCCCGGCCTGGAGGATCGCGCCCCAGCCGCCAGGGCCGGGATTGCCTTTGCAGGCACCGTCGGTGTGGATGATGACGTGGGTCAAGCGAACTCGCATTCCGTTATAACGGGTGTTATATAGCCGGCCCGAAGGAGCGCCAGTCATGATCGCCTTGAAAGTCACCCAGGTCGGAAACTCCGTCGGCGTCGTGTTACCAAAAGAGGCGCTGATCGAGCTTGGCGTCGAGAAGGGATCAACGCTGTATCTCACCCGAGCGCCCGACGGGTCGATGCGCGTTTCGCCCTATGACGACAAGGTTCAGCAGCAGATCGCCTTGGGCGAGAAGCTCATGGACGAGCACAGGGACGTGTTTCGAGCCTTGGCGAAGTGACGCGAGAGCCGGTCTGGGTCGAGCAACAGGCGATCGTCAGCCTGCATGATCGCTCGCTGGCTTTGCACGGGGGACCCGCCGGCATCCGGGATGCGGGGCTTCTGGAGTCCGCCCTTCAGAGACCGGTCAATCGCTTCTTTTACGAGGGGGAGACCGATCTGCTCGTGCTGGCGGCGACTTATGCCGTCGGGATCGCGTCCAACCACCCGTTCGTCGATGGCAACAAGCGGTCGGCATACGCCGCGTTGATTCTGTTTCTTGCTTTGAACGATCGGCCGTTGAGGGCCGACAAGGTGGATGCAATCAACACCATCATTGGCGTCGCGGCCGGAGAGATCGATATCGACGCCCTTGCGGCCTGGCTGCGCGACAACACCGCGCCCTCCTGACGCATTCCCTTGGCGCGTCGCCATCCGGTGGACTATAGGGACCGTATGTTTGACGCGGGCCGAGCCGGCCTGTTCGAGGAGAGTTCGCCGTGGGCGCTATGAGCATCTGGCACTGGGCCATCGTCATCGTCGTCGTGGCGCTGCTGTTCGGCGGGCGGGGCAAGCTGTCGGGCCTGATGGGCGACGCCGCCAAGGGCATCAAGGCCTTCCGCGAGGGCCTGAAGGACGACGACAAGTCCGGACCGGCAGAAGGCGTGTCCAGCCTGCCGCGCACCGAGGCGGAAAAAGAAGAACTGAAGCGCTAGGCCATCGGCGGAAAGAGCCTGACGGATGGGCGGCCTCGGCCCCGGGATCGGGGGCCTCGAATATCTCGTGATCGCCGCAGTCGCCCTGATCGTGGTCGGCCCCGAGCGGCTGCCCGGCATGCTGCGGCAGCTCGGCAAGTGGGTCGCGAAGATGCGCGGCATGGCCAATGAGTTCCGGGCCAGCTTCGATGAGATGGCGCGCCAGTCCGAACTCGACGATCTGCGCAAGGAGGTCGAGGCGCTGCGTCAAGGCCAGGGCCCGGTCGGGCAGGGGATGGTGCGGCTGGGGGCCGAGGCCGACGCCGCCTTCAAGGACATCAAGTCCGAACTCGACAAGCCGGCGATCCCGACGTCAGCGCCGCCGCTGGCCCTGGATAGCCCGGAGTTTCCCGAACCGGTCATGACCCCGCTGCCCGTGTCCGACGCGCCTGTCGCCGACGCCGCCGTGGCTGAGACGGCCAAGCCGGCGCGGACCGTGAAGCCTCGCGCCGCCAAAGCCGCGGACGTCGTTCCCGCGACCAAGCCGAAAGCGGCGCGAAAGCGTGCCGCCCCAGTGGCCGTTGCCGGGGTTCCGAGCGTCGCTCGCAAGCCGCGCAAGCCGAAGACTGACACGTGACCGATCGCGACGAAGCCGAGATCGAGGCGTCGCGGGCGCCGCTGATGGATCATCTTATCGAGCTGCGCGGGCGGTTGATCTGGTGCGTGGCGGCGTTTGGCGTCGCCTTCATCGTGTGCTTTTTCTTCGCGGGACCGATCTATGTGTTCCTGGTCAAGCCGTTCGCGGCGGCCAGCGCCCTCTATGCCGGAAGCGATGGGCACAATGTATCGCCGATCCTGCTGATCCAGGTCACGGCGGGTTTCGCGCCCCTGCCGCCGACCACGGCCGAAGCCGCGCAGTTGATCTACACGGCGCCGCTGGAGATCCTGTTCACCAAGATGAAGCTGGCGGGTTTCGGTGCGGTGTTTCTCGCGTTTCCGGTGCTGGCGTTCCAGCTGTGGCGGTTCGTGGCCCCGGGCCTGTATCGCAACGAGAAGGGGGCCTTCCTGCCGTTCCTGATCGCCTCGCCGCTTTTGTTCTGCCTGGGGGCTGCGCTGGTCTATTTCATCATGCTGCCGTTCGTGATGTGGTTCTCGCTGAGCCAGCAGATCAGTTCCGAGACGGTCGCGGTCGCCCTGCTGCCCAAGGTGTCGGAGTATCTGAACCTGGTGACGGCGCTGATCCTGGCGTTTGGCCTGTGCTTCCAATTGCCGGTCGTGATGACGCTGTTGGGGCTGGCGGGCCTGATCTCGTCCAAGCTGATGAGCGAGGGCCGTCGCTACGCCATCGTCGCGGTCGTGGTGCTGGCGGCCATCGTCACGCCGCCCGATCCGATCAGCCAGCTGATGCTCGCGATCCCCCTGGTGATCCTCTACGAGATCTCGATCTGGTGCGTCCGCCTGATCGAGCTGCGCCGCAAGCGTGAGGATGAGGCCGAGGGCCTGCCAGCCTAGTCCCGCCGGAGCAGCAGGACGATCTGTCCAGTGAGCAGGGCATCGCGGTCGTAGGCGGTCAGGAGCTCTGGCGGCGGCTCGCGATCAGTGCGGTCGATCTGGCGACGCAGGACGGTGTAGCCCGAGGCTGTCAGCCGCGTTTCGAAATCGGTCGCCGTGAAGCGGTTCAGGCGCAGGAACAGCTTCCAGTGCAGCTCGCGCTGCCGATCGTTCAGAGACGACGCATCGAGGTCCTCGCGGACCTCGCTCAGTTCACGGGTCAGGTGCTGCCAGTCCGTGTAACCGAGCGCCCAGAAGTGCGAGCCCTCGGGGCTGAAGAACAGAGGCGACACCTGCATGAACAAGAGGCCGCCGGGCTTCAGGCGAGTGATCAGCCGCGCCATCACCGCGTCGAACTGGTTCCTCTGGATATGCTCGAACACCGACCAGCTGACGATCAGGTCGAACCCATCCTCGGCGCCGGACTCACCTAGCGGGACCTCGCGGAACGACAGGTTCGGCGGTGGCGTCAGATCTATGCCCTTCAGGACATCCCCAAGGCCCTGCGGCTGATCGGTCACCTCAAGGCCGATCACGACGGCCGTGGGCTCGGCATAGGCCAGGCCCGCCGCGAGCTCGCCCAGCCCGCAGCCGAAATCCATGATCTTGCGGCCGGCGAGGCCCCCGTACGGCGCGACCCAGTCGGCGACGATTGCGGGCAGGCCCAACAGCTTGTTCCGCAGGTCCGGCGGCGCGGCCTCTGCGAGAGATCGGAAACGGTTTGCGTCCATCCGACCTTGCTGCCGGAGCCCTGCCCAAAAGGAAAGGGCCGGGCGTCGCCGCCCGGCCCTCCGCTCGTGATCCGTCGCCGGATCAGCAGCTGTAGTACATGTCGAACTCGACCGGGTGCGGGTGGAGCTGCAGCCGCATCACCTCTTCCATCTTCAGCTCGATGTAGCTGTCGATGAAGTCGTCATCCATGACGCCGCCCTTCTTGAGGAAGGCGCGGTCCTTGTCGAGGCTTTCGAGGGCTTCCTTCAGGCTGCCGCAGACCTCGGGAATCGAGCCGCGCTCTTCGGGCGGCAGGTCGTAGAGGTTCTTGTCTGCCGGAGCACCCGGATCGATGCGGTTCTCGATGCCGTCCAGGCCCGCCATCAGCAGGGCCACGAACGTCAGATAGGGGTTGCCCATCGGGTCCGGGAATCGGGCTTCGATGCGCTTGGCCTTGGGCGAGGAGACCCACGGAATCCGGATCGAGGCCGAGCGGTTGCGCGACGAATAGGCCAGCTTGACCGGGGCTTCGTAGCCCGGGACCAGACGCTTGTAGGAGTTGGTGGTGGAGTTGGCGAAGGCGTTGATGGCCTTGGCGTGCTTGATGATCCCGCCGATGTACCACAGACAGTAGTCCGACAGCCCCGCGTATTTGTCGCCCGCGAACAGGGGCTTGCCGTCGCGCCAGATCGACTGGTGCACGTGCATGCCCGAGCCGTTGTCGGCGTACATGGGCTTGGCCATGAAGGTGGCCGTCTTGCCGTAGGCCGCCGCCACATTGTGGATGACGTACTTATAGAGCTGCAGCCGATCGGCCATGGTCAGCAGGTCAGAGAACTTCAGGCCGAGCTCGTGCTGGGCCGGGGCCACCTCGTGGTGGTGCTTCTCGGGCTGCAGGCCCAGGTCGCGCATGACGCCCAGCATCTCGCCGCGCAGGTCCTGGCCCGAGTCGACCGGATTGACGGGGAAATAGCCGCCCTTGGGCCCCGGGCGGTGGCCCATGTTGCCCTCGGTGTACTCCGCGCCCGTGTTGGCCGGCAGTTCGGTCGAGTCATAGGCGTAGCCGGTGTCGTGCGGCTGGGTCGACCAGCGCACGTCGTCGAAGATGAAGAACTCGGCTTCCGGCCCGAAATAGACCGCGTCGCCCACGCCCGACGACTGGACATAGGCCAGGGCCTTCTTGGCCATCGAGCGGCTGTCGCGGTTGTAGGGTTCGCCCGTGTCCGGGTTCATCACGTCGCAGAACAGGAACATCGTGGTCTGCTGGTAGAAGGGGTCGATGTAGGCCGTGGTCAGGTCGGGCTTGAGCAGCATGTCGCTCTCGTTGATCGCCTTCCAGCCGGCGATCGAGGAGCCGTCGAACATCGTGCCCTCTTCGAGGAATTCCTCGTCGACCAGGTCGATGTCGAAGGTGACGTGCTGCAGCTTGCCGCGCGTGTCGGTGAAGCGGACGTCGACGTATTTCACGTCCTTGTCCTTGATCTCCTGCAGGATTTTCTTGGCGCTCATGAGTGATGATCCTTTTCGCGTTTCTTCTGGGGAGGAAGCTTGAGAACTGAACTAAACTAGACCGCCTGCGCCCCGGTTTCGCCGGTGCGGATGCGGATGACGTCGGCGATGTCGGAGACGAAGATCTTTCCGTCGCCGATCTTGCCGGTGCGGGCGGCCGTCTGGATGGCCTCGACCACGGCGGGGGCCAGGTCGTCGGCGACCACGACCTCGATCTTGATCTTGGGCAGGAAGTCGATGACGTATTCGGCACCGCGATAGAGTTCGGAATGGCCCTTCTGGCGGCCGTATCCCTTGGCCTCGAGCACCGTCATGCCCTGGACGCCGATGTCCTGGAGCGCTTCCTTCACGTCGTCCAGTTTGAACGGCTTGATGACGGCTTCGATCTTCTTCATGGGCGATCCCGAGGCGGCGCGGGCCCGACCGTTCGCGGGCTGGACACTCGGGAATGAAAGGGACACCGCATCGCACAATAAGGCAAGGGCCGGACTGCATTTTCAGGCGTTCCGGAGACGGAGGATCGAATGGCCGAACTGAACGACCCGTCGCTGTGGTGCGCGCGTTTTCCCTGGCCGGACGCGGCGACGCACAAACATTCGCGCGGACGGCTGGGCGTGGTGTCGGGCGGTCCGTTGAGCACGGGGGCGGCCCGGCTCGCGGCACGGGCCGGTCTGCGGGTCGGCGCGGGTCTGGTGAAGGTGCTGTCGCCACCCGATGCAGCACCCGTCGTGGCCGGTGCCCTGGAGGCTGTGATGGTCGAAAGTTTCGCATCGCCCGACGCGCTCGAAGCCATCGCCGAAGCGATGGACTGCGTCGTCATTGGTCCGGCGGCGGGGTTGAACGATGCGACCGTTCAGAATCTGGCGGCTCTGGCCCGGACCGGTGCCGCCCTGGTGGTGGATGCCGACGCCCTGACGATCTTCAGGGGGCGCGGCGTCGATCTGTTCGAGAGCCTGGACCGCGACGATGTGCTGACACCCCATGAGGGCGAGTTCGAGCGGGTGTTTCCCGGCCTATTGTTGCTGGGCCGGGAAGCGGCGGCCCTGAAGGCGGCCTCGACCGCTGGCGCTCATGTCGTGCTGAAGGGGGCCCAGACTGTGATCGCGTCGCCGGACGGTCGGGTGAGACGCAATCCCAACGGATCGCCCTGGCTGGCGACCGCTGGCAGCGGCGACGTGCTGGCGGGTCTGATCGGCGGCTTGATGGCTCAGCACATGGACAGTTTCGACGCCGCCTGCGCCGCCTGCTGGATCCACGGCGCGGCCGGCGAGCGGTTCGGACCGGGCCTGATCGCCGAGGATCTGCCCGACCTGATCCCCGCCGTGCTGCGCGAGCTTCGCGGTTAGGCGACCTCGGCCAGGGCTTCCTCGGCCTGCATCCAGGCGGCTTCGGCGGCGTCCAGATCGGACTGCGACTTCGCGCGGGCGCGGGTCAGTCCCTCCAACGCCTTGGGATTGGACACGGCGGCGTTGGCCAAGTCGTCGTCGATGCGGGCGATTTCGGCGGTCAAAGCGGCGACGCGCTCCTCGGCCTTCTTGGCGGCATGACGCAGGGTCGAGGGTGAGGGTCCGCCCTTTTTGCGTTCGGCCTTGGCGGCGGTGTGGGTCGGGGCGGCCTGGGGCGCTTCGGCCTTGATCTGGCTCGGTTTGACCGCGGCCTGTTTGGCGCGCTCCAGAACGAAGCGGGCATAGTCGTCCATGTCGCCCTCATAGGGCCGGACGGTGCCATCGGCCGCGAGCCACAGGCGGTCAGCCACCAGCTCCATCAGCGAGCGGTCGTGAGTGATCAGGATGACCGCGCCAGAATACTCGTTAAGGGCATCCAGGAGGGCCCGGCGACTGTCGATGTCCAGGTGGTTGGTCGGTTCGTCCAGGATCAGGACGTGGGGCGCGTCCATGGCCACCATGTTGAGCAACAGGCGGGCGCGTTCGCCGCCGGACAGAGCCTCGACCTTGGTCTCCTGCTTTTCGTAGCCGAGGCCGAACTGGGCCAGCTTGGAGCGGCGGGCGCTCTCGGGCGCTTCGGGCATGGCGCGGCGGATGATCTCCAGCGGCGTGTCGGTCGGATCCATGGCCTCGATCTGGTGCTGGTGGAACCAGCCCACGCGCATCTTCTTGTCGCGGTGAAGCTCTCCCTCGGAGACGTTCAGGGCACCGGCGATCATCTTGGCGAAGGTCGACTTGCCCGCGCCGTTGACGCCGAGCAGGCCAATGCGGTCGTCCAGGTCCATGCGCAGGTTCAGGTTTCGCAGGATCGGCTTGCCGGTCTCATAGCCGACGTTAGCCCGCTCCAGCCGGATCAGGGGTGGGGCCAGCGGTCGCGGCGGCGAAGGCAGGGTGAAGGGGGCGACGCGTTCCTCTATGGTGGTCGAAACGGGCTGCATCTTGGCCAGGCGCTTCATGCGGCTCTGCGCCTGGGCGGCCTTTGAGGCCTTGGCCTTGAAGCGATCCACAAAGGCCTGAAGGTGGGCGCGTTCGGCGTCCTGCTTGGCTTTGGCCGACAGCTGCAGCCGAGCCTTTTCGGCGCGGGCCTGCTCGAACTGGTCGTAGTTGCCGGTGTAGATCTCCAGCTTGCGGTTCGAGAGATGCAGAATGTGGGTGCAGACCTCGTTCAGCATCTCGCGGTCGTGGGAGATGATCAGCGCCGTCGCCGGGTACTTCTTAAGCCGCGCTTCGAGCCAGAGCGCCCCTTCCAGGTCGAGATAGTTGGTCGGTTCG
Organism: Caulobacteraceae bacterium; assembly: GCA_947475735.1. GTDB lineage: Bacteria > Pseudomonadota > Alphaproteobacteria > Caulobacterales > Caulobacteraceae > Brevundimonas. The sequence continues at coordinate 12,616 of CANJLQ010000013.1, read as the reverse complement.
TCCAGCAGCAGCATGTCGGGCTGGGCGAACAGGGCGGCCGCCAGAGCGACGCGCATCCGCCAGCCGCCGGAATAGTGCGACATGGGTCGCTGCTGATCCTCGTGGTTGAATCCGAGACCGGCCAGAATCTCGGCCGCGCGGCTGGGCGCGCCGTCGGCGTCGATCTCGATCAGCCGGGCCCAGATCTCGCCCATCTCCTCGGGCTCGGCGGTTTCGAGGCGGCCAAGCAGTTCGTGGCGCTCGGTGTCCGCCTCCAGGATGGTCTCCAGCACGCTGACGGGGGTCGCCGGATGCTCCTGATCGACCGAGCCGATGCGGGCGGTCTTGGGCAGGCTGACCTCGTCGCCGTTGCCGGCGAGTTCGCCCAGGATGATCTTGAACAGGGTCGACTTGCCGATGCCGTTGCGGCCCACCAGACCGACCTTGGATCCGGGTGGCAGGCTGACCGAGGCGTCGTCCAGAAACTGGCGGCCCCAAGCATTGAAGGTCAGGTTGGTGATCTGGAGCATAGAAGGGTCAGACTGCGGGTTGGCGCGGGGGAGGGGCGTCGCTATAAGCCCGCGACCTTCAATCTCCCAAACAAGAAGTCATCCCATGGCCGAACGTACCTTCTCGATCCTCAAGCCCGACGCCACGCGCCGTAACCTGACCGGCGCGATCAACGCCGTGATCGAGGGCGCGGGCCTGCGCATCGTCGCCCAGCGCCGGGTCAAGCTGACCGAGGCCCAGGCCAAGAAATTCTACGAAGTCCACGCCGAGCGCCCGTTCTACGGTGAACTGGTCGGCCAGATGACCGCCGAGCCGGTCGTGGTGCAGGTGCTGGAAGGCGACAACGCCGTCGCCAAATACCGCGAAGTCATGGGCGCGACGAACCCGGAACAGGCCGCCGAGGGCACGATCCGCAAACAGTTCGCCCTGTCGATCGGCGAGAACTCGGTCCACGGCTCGGACTCGCTGGAGAACGCCCAGATCGAGATCGCCCAGTTCTTCACCGACGACCAGATCGTCGGCTAAGCCAACCAGACTTGTCGGGAACTCAAGCAGCGAGGCTGCGCGAGCCGAGCGTTAGCGTCCAAGAAAAGAGGCCCCGGAGCGATCCGGGGCCTTTTCCATGTTCGCAGGCGACGCGGCTACCAGATGCGGGCCCGGGTATCCGGGGCCAGATACTGCTCGTCGCCGGGCTGGACGCCGAACGCCGCGTACCAGGCGTCGATGTTGCGCGGCGTGACGCCGGCCCGGTAGCGCTCGGGCGCGTGGGGGTCGACGGTGACCTGCTGGCGCAGATATTCGTCGCGGGCGTTCGAGCGCCACACCTGGGCCCAGCCGAGGAAGACCCGCTGGTCGCCGGTGAAGCCGTTCAGCACCGGGGCCGGCTGTCCGTTCAGCGACATGCGGTAGGCGTCCAGCGCCAGCAGCAGACCGCCCAGGTCGGCGATGTTCTCGCCCATGGTGAGGTCGCCGTTGACGTTCGCTCCGTCGATCGGGCTGAGCGCCGAATATTGGGCCCCCAGAACGGCGGCCCGCTCGGTGAACTTCGCGGCATCCTCGGCCGTCCACCAGTCGCGCAGGACGCCGTCGCCGTCGGTCTTGCGGCCCTGGTCGTCGAAGCCGTGGGTGATCTCATGGCCGATGACTGCGCCGATACCGCCGTAGTTGATGGCAGGGTCCGCCCGCGGGTCGAAGAACGGGGCCTGAAGGATCGCGGCCGGGAAGACGATCTCGTTGCGCGGCGGGTTGTAGTAGGCGTTCACGGTCTGAGGCGTCATGCCCCATTCCAGCGGGTTCACCGGGCGGTCGAGCTTGCCGAGGTTGAAGGCCCACTCGAAGGCCGTGGACCGCTCGACGTTCCCGTACAGGTCGCCCGGCACCAGCTCCAGCCCATCATAGCTCCGCCATTCCTCGGGGTAGCCGATCTTCACGCCGAAGCGGCTCATCTTGTAGAGGGCCTGCTGCTTCGTCTCCGGGCTCATCCAGTCCAGACCCTCGATCCGGCGCGTCATGGCCGCGCGCAGATTGGCGACCAGCTCTTCCATCTGGGCTTTGGATTCCGCCGGGAAGTGCCGGGCGACATATTCGCGGCCCAGGGCCTCGCCGAGAGAGTCGTCCACCAGCTGAACGCCGCGCTTCCAACGGGGACGCTGCTCCTGCTGGCCGCTCAGCGCCTTGCCGACAAAGTCGAACCGGGCGTCGACGAAGGGCTGGGACAGATAGGGGGCGGCCTGGTGAATGGTGTGGAAGGCCTGCCAGGCCTGGAGCGTCTCGATCGGCGTCTCCGCATAGATGCGCGCCATGCCGGGGAAGGCGGTGTTGGTGGCGGCGATCAGGGTGCGGTCGGTTCCCAGACCCGTCGTCTCGGCCCAGCCGGCCCAGTCAAAGCCGGGTGCAGCGGCGCTCAGTTCGGCAACGGTCATGGGATTGTAGATCTTGTCGAGCTGGCGGCTCTGGACCTGGGTCCAGTGTTCGGCGGCGATCGCCGTCTCGAAGGCCAGAACGGCGTCAGCCGCTGCGGCCGGCTCGGCCCAACCGGCGAGCGTCAGGGCCCGTTCGATATAGGTTCGGTAGGCGGCCTTCTGGGTGGCGAAGCTGTCCTGAAGATAATAGTCGCGGTCAGGCATCCCGAGGCCGCCCTGGGCCACATAGGCCGCTATGCGGTCGGGCGTGCGCAGGTCCTCGAAGGTCTGGGCCCCGAACAGGCTGACCCCGAAGCCGTAGTGGGTGCGTCCCATCAGCGCGGCCATCTTCTCATGACTGTCGGCGGCGCGGACGTCCGCGAGGTCGGACTCCAAGGGAGAGGCGCCCAGGGCGTTCACCGCCGCTTCGTCCATGAAGCTGGCGAAGAAGGCCCCGATGCGGGCGGCCTCGGGGCTGCGCGACGGATCGGCGGCGCTTTCCTCGATGATGGCGCGCAGATTGGCCTCGGACCGGTCGGCCAGGACATGGAACTGGCCGTACGAGGCGCGGTCCGATGGTATCGGGGTGTTGGTCAGCCAGCCGCCGTTGGCGAACTGGTTGAAGTCGGCGCCCGGGCGCACCGTGGTGTCCATGCCGTTCAGATCGAAGCCGAAGACGCCGATCTCGGCCTGATCCTCGGACGGGATTTCGACGGCGAGAGGCTGGGTCTGAGCGAGAACGGGCTGCGCCAGCAGCAGGGCGGCGCCCGCAGCGCAGGTGAGAAGGCGAAGTCTGGACATGGGCTACCCCGTGAAAAATCGGCCGCACACTGACCCGCGAAACGGGGTCTGTCCCGATCAAACCGCCTAGATTACGAACTTCTAATGCGCGAGCGGCAGAAGTCCGCGAGGGCGGACGGATACAGAGAGTGCTCGGCGACCAGAACCCGCTGGGCGAGGGTCTGGGGCGTGTCGGCAGCCAGCACCGGCACCTCGGCCTGAGCCAGAACAGCGCCTTCGTCGACGCCCTCGGTGACCAGGTGGACCGAACACCCGGCGCGGTCGTCTCCGGCGGCGAGGGCGCGGGCGTGGGTGTCCAGGCCGGGATATCTGGGCAGCAGGCTGGGATGGATGTTGATCATTCGGCCCGTCCACCGGCCGACCAGCCAGGGCGTCAGCAGGCGCATGTAGCCGGCGAGGGCGACGACCTCGACGCGCGCATCCTGCAGCTCCGCCTGGATCGCCGCTTCGTGCGCGGCCCGGTCCCGGCCGAAGGGGCGGTGATCGACGGCGACCGTCTCGACACCCTTGGCCTCGGCGATGGCCAGCCCGCCGGCCTCGGGGTCGTTGGAAAGGACGAGCACGACCTCATAGGGCGCGTCGGGTTGCCGGCCGGAATCGATCAACGCGGCCATGTTGGAGCCGGCTCCGGAGATCAGGACGGCCACGCGGACGCGGCCTTCTGCGACGTCCATGTTCAGTTGGCGGGGGCCGGATCGCCGACAGAGACGAAGGCTCCGGCCGGGCCGGGGAAGACGACCGGGCTCTCGTAGCCGTCTTCGGACACGGCCGAGACGCCGAAGAAATAGTCGTCGATGGGGATGCCGGCGAGGACCAGGGTCGTGGCGTTACCGGCCCAGCGGCTGTGGGTCCATTGCGGCGCGGTCGTGGAGCGCCACCAGACGCGGTAGCCGGCGGCCCCCGGCGCGGCGGTCCAGGTCAGGGTCGTGTCGGGGCGCACGGCACCGGCGATCGTGACACCCGACGGCACCATGGGCGCGTTGGCCAGGGCGGCCATGGTGGCGATGTTCAGACGGGCGACCTGACCCAGGTAGTCGAAGTCCATCTCGTCGATGGTGTCGCCATAGACGACGCCGTTCTCGGTCCGCAGGTCCTGGTGCTGGTGGTCGTAGTTCTCGGCCCCTTCGGAAATGCGGACGGCGGGGAAACCGGCGCGCAGCATCTCGACCTGGTCGCCCCCGCGTCCGAAACGGTCGGTGCGATAGATCATGTCGACGTCGAAGTTGGTCAGATAGCGGTCGGCGATGCCGTCGAGGTAGCGGGCCAGGTTGCGAGAGGAGCTGTCGACCTCACCGCCGTTGTAACGTCGGCGGTCGGCCTGGGCGGTGGTCTCGACGGTCTTGGTGCCTTCGGAGAAGACGCGCACGCGGGTGGTGTCGCGCACGCCGGACTGGCCCTGGGAGTTGCCGACGATGTCGTTGTTCAGATTGGCCTCGACGACCCAGCCCTGGGCCTTGGCGTAGTCGGCCAGGATGCGCCCGCCGAACAGGCCCTGTTCCTCGCCCGACAGGACGGCGTAGACCAGGGTCGCGTCGAACCGGTGCCTGGACAGCACCCGGGCGGCTTCCAGAACGGCGGCGACGCCCGAGGCATCGTCATTGGCGCCGGGGGCGTCGGAGGTGAAGTCCATGACGTCGGACACGCGGCTGTCGATGTGACCGGAGATAACGATGACGCGGTTGGGATCGCCGGTGCCGCGCTGAATGGCGACGACGTTGACGACCTCGACCGGCGTCGGGATGCGCGGACCGGTCACCATATCGGCGGGCAGGGCGATCTCTAGGCAGTTGCCGCACTCGCCGGAAATGCGGCGGAACTCCCGCTCGGTCCAGCGTCGGGCCGCGCCGATGCCGCGCGTTTCCGACTGGGTCTCGGACATGGTGTGACGCGTACCGAAGCCGACCAGGGCCGTGACGTCCGCCAGCAAGCGATCCGGCGAGACCTGGCCGACGACCTCATGCAGCAGCGGCTGCTCGACGGCCGCCGGCGTCTGGGCCAGGGCGGAGGCCGGCAGTGCGGCGAGAAGGGCGGCGAGGGCGATAAGACGCATGCGAGACTCCAGCGAAGCGGCGCGGACTTTGGAACGCGCCCCCGCCGACTTCAACCCCGGCTCGGCGTCACAGGTAGCGACGACCGACGCGCGACGTGATCGAGGTCAGCAGTTCGTAAGAAATCGTGCCGGCGGCTATTGCGGCCTCATCCAGACGCCGGTTGGCCCCGAACAGCTCGACCCGGTCGCCGACGCTGACGTCGGCCCCGGTGATGTCCACCGCGATCACGTCCATCGAGACTCGCCCCAGGATCGGGCACAGGCCACCCCCGGCCCAGACCTGACCCACGCCGCTGGCGGACCGCAGCACGCCGTCTGCGTAGCCCGCGCCGCACGTCCCGATCCGGCGCGGCGTCTCGGCCACGAAACCCCGCGAGTAGCCGACGCTTTCGCCGGCAGGGACGTCGCGGACCTGAAGCACCTCGGCGGTCAAGGTCGCGACGGGCTTCAGCCGGGCGTCGGGGCGGCCTTCCGGTCCTCCACCGTAGAGGCAGATGCCGGGACGGACGGCGTCGAAGGCAAAATTCGGGCCCAGAAAACAGCCGCCGGAGTTGGCGAAGGACTTCAGAACCGCCGGGTAACGCGCGGAGATGTCGGCGAAAGCGTTCCGCTGGCGGCTGTTCATCGGCTGGTCGGGCTCGTCGGCGCAGGCCAGATGGCTCATGACCAACTCCAGGCCCTCGAAGGGCTCGGGCGCGTCCTCCGGTCGGAAGCCCAGCCGGTTCATTCCGGTGTCGATCTGCATTCCACAGGCCCCACCGCCCGACCCGAGCCAGGCGGTCAGCTGGTCCGGGTGATTGATCACGGGACGCAGGAACGCCGCCCGCAGCGCGGGGGCTGCCTCGCCTGCGCAGCCGTCGAGTACATAGATCGTGGGCTCGGGGCCGAGCGCCGCGCGCAGGGTCACACCCTCCGTCAGTCGGGCCACGAAAAAGGTTCGCGCCCCTTCGGCCATCAGCCGTGTCGCGACCGGCGTAGCCCCCAATCCGTAGCCGTCCGCCTTGACGACCGGATGCACGGGCACGCGGGTCAGGGCTTCCAGCGCATGGAAGTTGTGCGAAAGCGCGTCCAGATCGACGGTCAGAATGGCCAGGGCGGTCATGGCCGCCTTATGCCGCAAGATCGTTGCCGGGACAGCGAAATCTGCGCGAGGCGAGGATGGGCCGGTCGCCTTGACTTGGCGGGCGCGGCGGACGACCTACGCGCCTCGCCTCCCCGAAAGTCCGTCCGCCATGTCCGTCAAGGTCCGTTTCGCCCCGTCGCCCACCGGCAAGCTGCACGTCGGCAATGTCCGCACCGCCCTGGTGAACTGGCTGTTCGCGAAAGGGCAGGGCGGTCAGTTCGTGCTGCGCATCGACGACACCGACCTGGCACGCTCGACGCCGGAGTTCGAGCAGGGCATCGAGGACGACCTGACCTGGCTCGGTCTTGTCTGGGACGAGCGGTACAACCAGTCCAAGCGGTTTGACCGCTACCACGAAGCGGCCGAGCGGCTGAAGGCGGCGGGGCGGTTGTATCCGGCCTATGAGACCGCCGAGGAACTGGATCGGCGGCGCAAGGTCCAGCTGTCGCGCGGCCTGCCACCCATCTACGACCGGGCGGCGCTGGAACTGACCGAGACCGACAAGGCGGCTCTGGAGGCCGAGGGCCGCAAGCCGCACTGGCGCTTCAAACTGGACGGCCGAAGGGTGGCCTGGGAGGACCTGTCGCGGGGGCACGCCGAGGTGGACACCGCCTCGATGTCGGACCCGGTCCTGATCCGTGAGGACGGGCTGTATCTCTATACGTTGCCGTCCGTGGTCGATGATCTGGACATGGCGATCACCCATGTGATCCGTGGCGAGGACCACACCACCAACACCGGGACACAGATCGAAATCTTCGAAGCCCTGATCGCTTTGGGCATGGGGTCCGCGGTGCCGCGCTTCGCCCACATGCCGCTTCTGGTTGGGTCCGATGGCGCGGCCTTGTCCAAGCGGCTGGGCTCGCTGTCGGTCGCCGACATGCGGGATCAGGGCTATGAGCCGCTGGCCATCACGAGCCATCTGGGGCGTATCGGCACGTCCGATGCTCTCGAAGTCGCCGAGACCCTGGATGTTCTGGGCCGAGGCTTCAGCTTCGACAAGATGGGGCGTTCGCCGGCGCGTTATGACACCGAGGACCTGGACCGGCTGAACGCCCAGGCCCTGCACGCCATGCCCTATGCCCAGGCACAGACGCGGCTCGCGGCCCTGGACTGCGATCTCGGCGAGACGGTGTGGGAAGCCCTGCGCGGCAACCTGACCCGCTTCGGCGACGTCGTCGATCTGACGCGGATGGTTCGCGGGCCGGTGGAGCCCCTGATCGAGGATCCGGCCTTCGCCGCGGCGGCGCTGGAGGTCCTGCCGGACACCATCGAGGCTGGGTCGTGGGCGATCTGGACCGAGGCGGTCAAGGCGAAGACGGGTTCCAAGGGCAAGGCGCTGTTCATGCCTCTTCGGCACATCCTGACGGGACAGGAGCGCGGCCCGGACATGGCGACGCTGGTCCCCTTGATCGGGCGCGAACGGATCGTGCGACGGCTGAAGGGCGAGGCGGCCTGAGGAGGGCGGCTGGACCGCCCTCCCGGCAGAGTTCTAGGCGTTGCACGCCGCGAGTTGTTCGGCCGTCAGCGCCGTTCCGCGCCAGGTGAACTGGGTCACGGCGCCCAAACGCGCGACGACGCGGCGGCAGGCCCGAGCAGCCGGTTGATTGGCGCCGCCCGACGCGGTGCAGGTCGATCCGTCACAACGCCAGTTGGCGCCGTCCACGATGGTGGGACGCGTCGGCGCAGTGGCGGCATCGGCGAGAACAAGGTGCGTGCCCGCGAGGTCCTGAGCCGCCGCCGGAGTGGCGAGGGCAAGGCAGAGGACGGCAATCGACAGAAGAGAGCGCATGGGGAGATCTCCGAGTTCGAGGGGGCTGAATGGCCCCGTGAAGATAGTGCGTCCTAAATAAAAACTGTCAATACGAGTTTTCAAAGACCACGACGGTCGGCACCGACATGAACAATGATCACTGATCAGCGATCATGTTGCAAGGGCGTGTTGGAACCCTGAGACAGGCTTCGCAAGCGTCAGGCGGCGGCGGACCGTGGAAGGCGACAGACGATGCCGGCGACGCTATGGGCTCGGCGGGTGAAGGGGACAGAGTGAACATGAAGACGCGATGGATCGCCCTTGCGACGGTGATGTCGCTCGGGATCGCCGGCTGCGGCTCCGAACCGCCGGCCCCCGCATCGTCGAGAACAGAGACCGCGTGGATCACCCCGCCGACGATCGAGACGGCGGCGGTGGAGAGCGGCTCTCTCATCCTGACGGGAACGGCGTCACCCTCCGGGCGCGTCGTGCTGGTCTCCCCGAGCGGCCAGGACTTCGCGGCGGCCGCGGACGAAGCTGGACGGTTCCGACTGATCACTCCCCGCCCGTCCGACGATACGCTCTTCACCGCCGAAATCCGCTCCGGCCAGGCCCGCTATCCCGCGCCAGGGCGTCTGCTGGTTTCCGGGACCGCCGGCGGACCCATCGCCTTCGTCAGCGCTGGTGCCCCGACCCGCCGCTTCGATCCGGGGCCGGAGCTCGACGCGGTCGACAGCGACGGCAAGGCCTTCTTCCTGTCGGGGCGGGCAGAGGCCTCGACGACCGTGACCGTGACCGCCGGGGTCCAGCGCCCTATCGCCGTCGGCCCGGACGGCCGCTGGAGCGTGGCCCCGGCCGGATTGCCCGAGGTCATTCAGGTCGACGACCGATCCTTCGCGCCGCGACTCGACATCATCGGCACCGAGGGCCTGACGCCGATGCCCGGTGGCTGGCGGCTGATCTGGACGGCGCCGGGCGGGGCGCGGCAGGTGACGTGGCTTCCTGCGCGACAGGACGAAACGCCTCGTTAACCAAATCGACCGACCAAAGGGCGTCTTCCTTTGAGGACACCCACCATCACCAACCTTTTCAGCCCGGCGTTCGCGTCGGGCTTTTCTTTGGGTCGCGCGCCGGGCTATGCGCCGACGATGAGCCAGCCCGAAGTCCAGACCCGCATCGACCACGGAATCGGTCGGATCACACTGGATCGACCCCGGGCTCTGCACGCGCTGAACCTGGCGATGTGCGAGGCGATGACGCAGGCGCTTATGGAATGGCGTGACGATGCCGGTGTGACGTCCGTCCTGATCGACCACAGTGGCGAGCGAGGCTTCTGCGCGGGCGGAGACATCCGCATGATCGCCGAAAGCGGGGCGTGCGACGCCGTCGAGGCCCGTGCCTTCTTCCATGCCGAGTACCGGCTGAACCATCTGATGTTCGTCTATCCCAAGCCCATCGTGGCGATCGTGGACGGCATCGTTATGGGGGGCGGCGTAGGCGTCTCGGAGCCGGCGACGGTTCGGGTGGCCACCGAACGCACGACCTATGCGATGCCCGAGACCGGGATCGGCCTGTTCCCCGATGTCGGCGGCGGCTGGTTCCTGCCCCGGTTGCCGGGCGAGACCGGGACCTGGCTGGCGCTGACCGGAGCGCGGCTGAAGGCGGCGGACACCTACGCCTTGGGCATCCACAACTTCGTCGTCGCGTCGGAGGCGCTGGCGGACTTCAAGCACGCCTTGCTGGACGGCGAGGACCCGGGGCAGGCGGCGCTTCGGCTGGCCCACGATCCCGGCCCGGCGCCGCTGGCACCGTATCGCGAGGCGATCGACCGGCTGTTCGCCCACCCGACAGTGGAGGCGATCTTCGAAGCCCTGGAGCAGGACGGGTCGGAGTGGGCGTCGGCTCAGCTGGCCATCCTGAAGACGAAATCCCCTCAATCGCTTAAGGTGACCCTGCGCCAGCTCCGGGCGGGCCGGGCGATGACCGACTTCGCCGACGTCATGGCGATGGAGTATCGGCTGGGCGGCCGGGTGGTCCGCACCCACGACTTCCAGGAAGGAGTCCGGGCCGTGATCGTGGACAAGGACAATGCGCCGCAGTGGTCGCCTTCGACGCTGGCGGACGTGTCGGACGCCGATCTGGACGCCCTGTTCGCGCCGCTTGCCCCGGACGAGGAATGGACGCCGCTGGTCTGACGGCTTGCATCCGCGTCAGTTCTGGCGCGTAGACTCGAACGGTCGCCGATCGAGGATTCTCCATGTCGAAGTCGCTGCTGCTCGCCGTTTCCGCCTTCGCCCTGCTGGGGTGCGGATCGATGGATACCGTCCAGTCGCCGTCGGAGTCTGCCGCGTCGGCTGGGGCCGTCGCCGACTACGCCCAGGCGATCGCCGATCCGCTGCGGCCCGCCGCCGAAGTGGCGCGTGATCCGCTGCGCAAGCCGGCGGACATGCTGGCCTTCATCGGCATCGAAGGCGGCGAACGCATCGCCGATGTTCGGCCGGAGGAAGGCTATTTCACCCGACTGTTCGCGCGGGCCGTGGGGTCCGAAGGGCGCGTCTACGCCTTCGTGCCGAACCAGACGGCGGCGCGGGAGAACGCGTTCGGCGACACCCTCGCGTCCGACTATCCCAACGTCACGCGAGTGACGGGCGCCCTGGAGGACCTGTCCTTCCCCGAGCCGCTGGACGTGGTCTGGATGGGCCAGGAGTACCACGACTTCGTCATCGACCGGTTCGGCGTCGATGTGGCCGCCATGAACGCGGCCGTGTTCCGCGCGCTGAAGCCGGGCGGGCTGTATGTCATCCTGGATCACCAGGCGGCGGCGGGGGCGGGGATCAGCGTGGTCGGCACCCTGCACCGAATTGAGGGTTCGGCCTTGCGGGCGCAGGTCGAGGCGGCGGGCTTCGTTTTCGAGGGTGAGAGCGACGCCGTGCGCAACCCCGCCGACGACCACAGCCTGTCGGTTTTCGACGAGACGATCCGGGGCCGTAGCGACCAGTTCGTCTATCGCTTCAGAAAGCCGGGCTAAGCCGCCGTCGTTTCATACATCAGCATCGAGGCACCGCCGGTCGCGAAGGTGGCCACGTCGGCGGCGGCGGCCTGCCCCTCGGCACTGGCGAAAGCTGCTGCGATGGCCGCCAGATCGTCGAAGTGCAGGATAGCGATCAGATGGACGTCGGAGGGGCCCTCCGGCGTCATGACCGGCCCAGTGGTGGTCTCGAAGCGACGCAGGCCCGGGATCTGGTGGGCTAGGCGCGCATGGATGTCGCGATAATGTCGGTCGAACGCCGCGATATCGGAAGGCGTGCGGTAGGTCACGACGAGTTGGGCGGCCACGGCGTCTCTCCTGTTCTGCGGCGTAGCGATACCATGAATTCGGCGACAGGTTCGCCATGAGTTCCTGACCAGAGCCGGGCGAGGACGTAGAAGCGTGTCACGCCACTGGGGCGTTCGAGGAGGTTTCGATGCGCGTCGCGTTCAACCGGTCCCTTGTCCTGGTCGCCTCGGCGGCTCTTTTGTTCGCGACAGCCGCCTTCGCGCCGCCGGGCCAGGAGACGGGGGGCTACGCCCCCGTTCTGGCCGACACCGCTCGCCCCGAGGCGGACCGGGCGCGCGATGCGGCCCGCAAGACCGCAGAGACCCTGGCCTTCGCCGAGGTCGAGCCCGGCCAGCGGATCGCCGACATAATCATCGGCGGCGGCTATTTCACGCGGGTCTTCGCGAGCGCCGTAGGGGATCAGGGTCACGTCGTCGCATGGCAGCCGGCGGAGTTCATCGGCTTTCAGGCCAGCTACGGTGAAAGCCTGACGGCCGTCGACGAGGCCAACGACAATGTGTCAGCCATCCGGTCGCCGATCGGCGCACCCGAGTTCCCGACCGGGCTGGACCTCGTGTTCACGGCCCAGAACTATCACGACCTGCATCTGCAGCCTTTCCCCGCGGACACCGCCGCCAGGGTGAACGCGGCTGTGTTCGCCGCCCTGAAGCCCGGCGGCCTCTATGTCATCATCGACCATGCGGCGGCTTCGGACGCGGGTCTGGGCGTCGCCGACAGCCTGCACAGGATCGACATCGCCGATCTGCGGCGCGAGGTGGAGGCCGCGGGTTTCGTGCTGGAGGCCGAGAGCGATCTTCTGCTGAACGACGCCGATCCGCTGACCGCCAATGTCTTCGACGACTAGATCCGGGGCCGGACCAGCCAGTTCATGCTGAGGTTCAGGAAGCCGGCCTGACGGGTCTGGCGGTTCAGCGGGCCAGGGGCTAACCGGAGCGAAACACAAAACGCTTCCGGGAGACGCCGACATGACCGCCACCAAGATCGCCTTCATCGGCCTGGGAAACATGGGCGGCGGCATGGCGGCCAATCAGGCCAAGGCCGGCCACGCCGTCGCGGCATTCGACCTGTCGGCCGGGGCGCTGGACAAGGCCGCGTCGGCGGGATGCAGGAAGGCGAGCTCGGTCGCGGACGCCGTCAAGGACGCCGAGGTGGTGATCACCAT
>CANJLQ010000012.1 GCA_947475735.1 Caulobacteraceae bacterium | reverse complement strand
GACTCGCACGCCGGACAAGGATCGACACGACCGATCAACCTTGAGCAAAGACTGTCGCGGATCGTCGTATTTAGGCGTATGAGATCAATCAGGAGCAAACGATGGCATCACGAAAAAGAGAAGAGCCGATTAAGAGGGCAAGATAAAAGAGGGATTTCAGCGTGCTGGGTTCGCCTATTGTCTCAGGGACTTAGAGGCCGAGCCGGATGTTTCGGTGAGTTGCGCTGACGTGTCGGGCCCAGATCCGGGAGACAGACATCATGCTGCTGCGGGATGCGATCGAAGCGAAGCTCAAGGACGAAGAGCGAGCCGGTTCGGGCCGAGCCGGATCGGTGCGTCTGCCCCGCAGCCTGAAGAGCGACCCCGTCGGGGCCCGGGTCGCGCTCTTGCAGCGGCTCGCCGCCTCGCGGCTGTTCGCCCAGGGCAATCGCGCGGGCGTGCTCAAGGCGGCCGCGCGACGGTCGGGGACGGCGTTTCGGCTCGACGTGCGTCAGTCGGTGATCGTCAAGGCGCTCGTCTCGCGGCACGTCGGTCGGGGCGGGGAGCGGGGGGCCGCGCTCGCGCGACATGTCGTCTATCTCGGGCGCTCCGGCGCGGGTCAGGAGGGGACCGCGCCGGAGTTCTTCGATCGGAGCCGCGAGGCGCTCGACCCGCTTTCAGAGACGGTCGACTGGTCCGGCGACCGGCATCATTTCCGGCTGATCATCTCGCCGGAGCACGGCGACCGGCTCGCGGATCTCAGGGGTTATGTTCGCGACGTCATGAGCCGCGTGATGGCGGATCTCGGTCAGCCCGACCACGACTGGGTGGCGACCTGCCATTTCGACACGGCTCAGCCTCATGCGCATGTGCTCGTTCGTGGAAAGAAAGCGAACGGGTCGGACCTGGTGATTCCCCGCGACTATATCGCCTACGGGATCCGCGGGCGGGCCCAGGAGGTGGCGCAGGAGCGGCTGGGCGATCTGTCCCGCGCGGACGCCGAGCGACGTGTCTGGCGTCAGACCGAGGCCGAGCGCTTCACCGGACTGGATCGACGCCTGATTGCGGCCTCGGATGCCGAGGGCCGGGTCGCCGACGGGATTGGAAAGGGCCCCTGGAACGCGCTCTCCAGAGGGCGGCTCAGGAATCTTGAAAAGCTGGGTCTCGCCTCGCCGGTGGGGGCCGGCTACCGGCTCGCCCCGGACCTTGAAGCCCGACTGCGCCGGCTGCAGTTGGACAAAGACGTGATCCGAACGCTTCATGAGCGGCGTATGCAGGGAGCCCGGCAAATCCGCGTCCTGGGCACCGAGCCCGTCATTGGCCGGGTGGTCAGAGCGGGTCATCATGACGAACTCGGCGCCTCGCCCTTCGTCGTGGTGCGCGATTCGGCCGGCGTTGAGCACTATGCCCGCGTTCGGACAGGGACCATGCGGGCTGAGGTCGGCCAGAGGGTTCAGATGAGCCTGACGACCGCGGGGGTCACACTGCAGGCCGCGCGCGGTCGGGACAGCGCTCAGTCGCTCGGGTGACGGTTCAAGGCCTTTGCGCGAGGGACCGTCGTCCCGATCGTGGGCGAAGGCGTGTTCAGGATGGCCCATGCCGCTTGTCTCGGCCGGCCAATTTTCTGGGAAAAGGGCAGAAGCCACACGCGGATTCGGTGACGGCGCGACAAAAAGAGACCGCCTGAGACCGGCTGGGAACGCTGGTCTAATGGCGGGTCTTTAGGTGGGTAACGCCTTGAACCGAAAAAAAGCTGAACGATTTCAAGGAGTCTGGCGGAGACGGAGGGATTCGAACCCTCGGTACCGGTTACCCGGTACGACGATTTAGCAAACCGTTGCCTTCAGCCACTCGGCCACGTCTCCAGCAGGTCGCGTCGATAGCCGAGCACAGGCGACGGCGCAACGGGGATGCGGTGACCGCGACGCGCGACGTCGCTATCGTGGTCCCATGCTCGTTGATCCCAAGCCATTGCCGCAGTTTCACGAGGTCGATCGCGCGCGGTTCGAGGCCGAGATCGTGCCTGGGGGTCGTCCGGTCGTTCTAAAAGGAATCGTCGCCGATTGGGCCTCCGTGCGAGCCCCGGACATCCTGGCTCATCTGCGCGACCACTCTGCGCCTTATCCAGTCAGCGCTTTTGTCGGCCGTCCCGAGATGGGCGGACGCTTTTTCTACGCGGACGATCTGCGCGGCTTCAACTTCGACCGAATCCAATTGTCGCTGTCAGACCTGCTGAACCGACTTGAAGCCGGCGGGTCCGAATACCTCTATGCCGGAGCCATCCCCGCGCCGTCCCACCTGCCGGGGTTCGCCGAGGCGCATCCGATGCCGCTGCTGGCGCCGGAGAGGGAGAGGCTGACGTCGCTTTGGCTGGGCAATCGGACGATCACGGCGGCGCACTGGGATCTGGCCCAGAACCTGGCCTGCGTGGTCGCGGGGCGGCGGCGCTTTACCCTGTTTCCGCCGGACCAGATCGGCAATCTTTACGTCGGGCCGCTGGATCATACGCTGGCCGGCCAGCCGATCAGCCTGGTCGATTTCGACGCCCCCGACCTGGAGGCGCACCCCCGATTCGCCGACGCGATGGACCATGCGCTGATCGCGGACCTGGAGCCCGGTGACGCGATCTACATCCCCAGCCTGTGGTGGCATCACGTGCGGTCGCTGGAGGATGTCGGTGCCCTGGTGAACTTCTGGTGGCGGGACGGGCCGGAGTGGATGGTCACGCCGATGTTCACCCTGTGGCACGCCATGCTCACGCTGCGAGACCTCCCGCCCAACGAGCGTACGGCCTGGCGGGACTTCTTCGACCACTATGTCTTTCAGTCCAACGGCGACCCGATGGGCCATCTGCCGGTCGAGGCGCGCGGCCTGCTGGCTCCGATGACGCCCGGAATCATGAGCCGTCTCAAGCGGTTGCTGATTGGACCTCTTTCGCGTTGAAGTAGTGCTGGCCGAAGACGGATAACCGTGTTACCCGAGGTGTGACGCTTGGGAGGGCATGATGAGACACTGTTTGCGCGCTTTGGTTCTTGCCGTGATGCTCGCACTCTCGGCCGAGGCGGTGGAGGCTCAGACCGCGATCGAATGGCGGGTCAAGGACCGGTTCCGGCTTTGGGATCAGGCCCAGGACACCACACGGGTCGTTACGCTCGACGCCTTGCTTGACCAGGTTGCGACGGCCAGTGGCCCATCAGCTGTCGAAAACGCCATGCTCAGATTTCTGGCGACTCAGCCTGATCTCTACCTGAAATCCTACTGGCGGGAGGGAGAAGAGACCTTCGATCGCGACTACCTCTGGCCGCTCAGCTATTCCGGACAGGCGTCCGTGGCCTCTCAGACCGGCCGCCAATGCGTATGGTCGATCCAGGGCGGCGTCATCGCGCAGGGACCGGTTTCGTGCGAGACCTGGGTCGACTTCGAAGTCCCTGCGGTCGGGCGCGAGAGCGGTATTCGCCAATCTCAGCCGGCGCAACTGGCTGTGTCGGTCGACGGTGGCCCGAGTTTGAACGCCACGGTCCTGATCCGCGACCGGCTGATCGCGTCCGTCGGGGACTCCTTTGCCTCCGGAGAGGGCAATCCCGACAGACCGATGGATCTGACCCGCATCACGCGGCGGTTCGA
Organism: Caulobacteraceae bacterium; assembly: GCA_947475735.1. GTDB lineage: Bacteria > Pseudomonadota > Alphaproteobacteria > Caulobacterales > Caulobacteraceae > Brevundimonas. Next base: position 150,735 of record CANJLQ010000012.1, on the reverse strand, counting down.
CCCTTCGATCGCTGGAGACGGGGCCTCGCTCGCCGAGACGACCTGGCAGACCGAGTGGACCGAACGCTGGATCGGCCGCGAGGAGGTCATCGGTCGGGCGGGGGAGGCACGCTGGTGGGATCAGCGTTGCCACCGCTCCTTCTATTCGCAGCACATGGTCGCGGCGTTGCGCTATGCGGCGGCACATCCGCAGGTGGCGACGACGTTCGTCACCTTCGCCTGCTCGGGCGCCGAGACGTTCCGGGGGTTGCTCGGGCGCCAGGCTCGGCCGCCGGGGTATGCGGGAGATCGACTGGCCCGGCCGCTGCGCTATCCACAGCTGGAGGTGCTCGCGGCGAACCTGTGTCCTCGCCCGCCGGGCGGACGCAGTCGCGACAGCACCGTCGCGGGACGGGCCTTGCCTTACACCTTCCTGGACTGGCGTGATGACGAACTGACCGAGCAGCGCGTCACGGAATACGAGTGGGATTGTACCGGAGGCCGGGTCCCGCGCCGGATCGATGCCCTGCTGGTGTCGATCGGCGGCAACGACGTCGGGTTTGGACCGGTCATTCAGGACGCCTTGCTGCCGGACACAGACGACTTGCCGGAGGATGCCCGGATCGGCCGGTGGGTGCTTTCGAAGCTCCGCGAGCGCCAGGCCCTGGAGCCCGACGAGGCCTACTCGCGGATCGATCGGGCCTTGCCCGCCAACTATGCAAAGCTCAGGCAGCGCGCCACCGAGCTGTTTGGACCGGTCGTACCGATTCTTCAGACTACCTATCCGAACCCGCTGCAGTCCGAGACGGGCGACTTCTGCGGAACAGCCGTGGACCGTGCGGTGCCTGCGGACAATCCGCATTCCCGCGCCCTTGCGGCGGTCGGCGGTTTCTGGCCCGACCGCAACGTTCGCGAGGAGCGTCGTTGGCGCATGGTGATTGAGCGAGCTGAAGCGATCGAGATTCAGGGACGCATGATCACGCCGCTGGAGGAGCGGTTGCGGGCGCACGTCGCCGATGGACGCGGCCAATGGACGCTCGTTGACGACTTCCAGCCGGCGTTTCAGCGCCGCGGTTGGTGCGCCACCAACGCGGCCGACCGCCTGGAGACCCTGGCCCTGCCCAACTGGCAGGAGGACGGCGGATGGCAAGCCTGGTCGCCGCAGGACTGGGACCCCTTTCGCTCAAGGACTCGACTGTTCCGGACGCCAAACGATGCGGCCCTGACGCAGCAGCCTGCCGATCCCCGCAGACTCCTGGGATCGTTGTCCGGCTTGTTCGATCGTCGGCTCGGGGTCCGACAGGAGGCTCTGCTGTCCGCGATGGCGGGCTCCTTTCACCCCACCTTCGAGGCTCACGCGATCATCGGCTGGAGTCTCGGTGAGGCCCTGATCGCCACACCGCTGCCCGAGTAGACGGGGGCAGCGGGCAAGACGACCGCCGGACTCGACGCGGAGGCCTCATCTTTCCCCCGCGTGATCTTGTGAGCCGGAGCGGGGAGGGCTACGGCTGGCCCTCCATCGCTTCCAGGGAGAGCACCATGGCCGATCTGGCTCAGGTTACCGAACACATCCGCGGCGCCGTCGGCGACAACTCCGGTCTGGGCAAGACCGTGAAGCTGGACCTCGGCGAGCACGGCAAGATCTACATCGACGGCGCTTCGGTGCCGAATTCGGTGACCAACGAGGACAAGCCCGCCGACGCCACGGTGTCGATGGCGTGGGACGACTTCATGGCCCTGTCGAACGGTCAGCTCGACCCCATGATGGCCTTCATGCAGGGCAAGCTGAAGATCGCCGGCGACATGATGATCGCCCAGAAACTGGCCCCGCTACTGAAGCGGTAAGCGTCTTTCTCCCTCCTCTTCATGGGGAGGGATGTCGGCGCGAAAGCGTCGACAGGGTGGGGCCCGAAAGGGTGGAGCATGAACGGCGAACGGCCCCACCCGGGCTCGGCTCCGCCTCGCCGTCCCTCCCCATGAAGGGGAGGGAGAGGAGCACACCCATGCATTTCCAGCACTCCGATCGTGGCCTTCACTTTCAGGAACGAGTCATCCGCTTCCTCGAGGACCGGGTCCTGCCGCGCGCGCACGACTACTTCGCCGAGGTCCACGCCGATCCGTCGCGTCAGCCTCCGACCATGGAGTCGATGAAGGCCGAGGCGCGCGAGGCCGGCCTGTGGAACATGTTTCTGCCCGGCGATCACGGCACGGGGCTGACGAACCTGGAATACGCGCCGCTGGCCGAGGCCATGGGCAAGGCGGGCCTTTGGACGCCCGAGGTGTTCAACTGCAACGCCCCCGACACCGGCAATATGGAAGTCCTCCATATGTACGGGAACGCGGCCCAGCAGGAGCGCTGGATGAAGCCTCTGATGGCCGGCGAAATCCGCTCCGCCTTCCTCATGACCGAGCCGGAGGTCGCCTCGTCGGACGCCACCAACATCCAGACCTCGATCGTCCGCGACGGCGATCACTACGTCATCAACGGTCGCAAATGGTGGTCGACCAACATGGCGCATCCGAATGTCGCCATCGCCATCGTGATGGGCAAGACCGACACCGGCGCGGCGGTCCACGCCCAGCAGTCGCAGGTGCTGGTGCCCACCGACACGCCCGGCTTCCGCGTCGAGCGGATGCTGACCGTCTTCGGCTATGACGAAAAGCCCATCGGCCACGCCGAGGTCGTGCTCGACAACGTCCGCGTGCCGGTCGAGAACCTGATCGCCGGTGAGGGCAGGGGGTTCGAGATCGCCCAGGGTCGCCTGGGGCCCGGCCGCATCCACCACTGCATGCGCGTGATCGGCTGCGCCGAGCGCGCGCTGGAGCTGATGTGCACCCGGCTGCTGAATCGCACGGCCTTCAGGAAGCAGATCGCGGAGCATTCGGTCTGGGAACAGCGTGTGGCGGAAGCGCGCACCAACATCGAGATGTGCCGTCTCATGGTGCTGAAGGCCGCCTGGATGATCGATCAGGCGGGGGCCAAGAACGCCAAGTCCGAGATCGCCCAGATCAAGGTCGCGGCCCCCCGCATGGCACTTCAGGTCATCGACGACGCCATCCAGGCGTTCGGCGGGGCGGGCGTTTCCGGGGATACGCCCCTGGCCGAGCTCTATGCCACGGTCCGCACCCTGCGCATCGCCGACGGCCCGGACGAGGTGCACAACCGCACGATCGCGCGGCTGGAATACGCCAAGCACGGCGGTCGACCGGTGAAGTGACACCGGGTGTCAGCAACGTCGCAGGCCGAGCCGCTTTCGGCAACGAAACCAGAACGGGCGTGTTAGCGTAATCCGCCTCGTTGCGGGCCCGATTCCTGCGGTCACGGAGCCGACACTTATGCAAGCGCCAGCGCGTACCCTGGCGGTCGACGCCCACGACCTCGCCCGTTTTCGCGCCGTGCGCGCCGCGATGCCGGCCTTGGCTGAGGGTCTGTCGATCGAGGATCTCTCGGCCCAGGCGATGGCGGATGCCAGCCCGGGCAAGTGGCATCTGGCCCATTCCAGTTGGTTCTTCGAGGCCATGATCTTGGCCTCCCAGCCGGGCTACCAGCCCGTCGACCCTCGCCTGCAGACGCTGTTCAACTCCTACTACGAGAGCCTCGGTCGCCGGGTCGAACGGCATGAGCGCGGACTGATGACCCGGCCCGCTGTCGAGGACGTGCGGGCCTACCGCGCCGAAATCGACCGGCGGATGGAGGCTCGGATCGAACAGGGGTTCGCCACGGACCTCGATCGCTATCTCTTCGTTCTCGGCCTGCATCACGACCAGCAGCACCAGGAGTTGTTCCTGATGGACCTGCTGGCCCTGATGGCGCGCTCGCCGCTCGATCCCGCGGCCTACGCGTCCGAGCCGCGTCCCGGCGGCCCCCTCCGGGCTGCGCGCGGCGGCCAGACCCGCTTCGAGGGTGGTCTGGTCGAAATCGGCCATGGCGGCGGGGGTTTCGCCTTCGACAACGAGGGTCCGCGCCACAAGGTCTGGCTGGAGCCTTTCAGCCTGGATCACGACCTCATCACAAACGGCCAGTGGATCGCCTTCATCGAGGACGGGGGCTATCGACGGTCAGAGTTGTGGCTCGCCGACGGCTGGGCGGCTGTCAAATCCGAGGGGTGGGACGCGCCGCTGTATTGGCGACAGGACTCCGAGGGCTGGACGACGATGGGCCTGACCGGACGCGTCGCGGTCGACCTCGACGCGCCGGTCCGCCACATCAGCGCCTATGAAGCCGAGGCCTTCGCCGCCTGGTCCGGGCGACGGCTGCCGACCGAGGCCGAGTGGGAAAGCGCGGTCGCCACGGCACCCGATGTCTTTTCCAATCTGTTCAACGAGGTGTGGCAGCACACCTCATCGGCCTATGCCCCCTATCCGGGCTTCCGACCGACCGAAGGCACGGCCGCCGAGTACAACGGCAAGTTCATGGCCAATCAGCGGATCCTGCGCGGCGGCAGCTTCGCCACGCCCCCCGGCCACGCACGCGCGACCTACCGCAACTTCTTTTACCCCAATCAAAGGTGGGCCTTCATGGGCTTGAGACTGGCGTCCGACGCCGCCGCCGCCAGCCGGCCCCGCATCGAGACGGTGGAGACCGCCCGCTTTCGCTCCGAGCTGATCGCCGGTCTTTCGCGTCCTCAGAAAGCCGTCTCGCCCAAGTGGTTCTACGACGCCGCCGGATCGGAACTGTTCGAGGACATCACGCGCCTCCCGGAATACTATCCCACGCGCCAGGAGGCGGCGCTGTTGCGCGACATGGCACCGGGGCTGACAGATCGTTTCGGTGAGAACGCGGTGCTGGTGGAGTTCGGATCGGGGGCCAGCGAGAAGACCCGCATCCTGCTGGACAGCGCGCCGTCGCTGGCCGCCTACGTCCCGATCGATATCAGCCCGGATGCGCTGAATGCCGCCGCGGCCTCGATCTCTGTGGCCTATCCGCACCTTGAGGTCGCGCCGATGGTCGGCGACTTCCTGAACCTGGCCCCTTTGCCGGAACTGGGCCGCGGTCGCCGGATCGGCTTCTTCCCCGGCTCGACCATCGGCAATCTGGAGCCGGATCAGGCGATCGCCTTTTTGGCCAATGCGCGTGAGCGCCTGGGGTCGACGTCTCTGTTCATCCTGGGTGTCGATCTGGTCAAGGACCCGGCCACGCTGGTGGCTGCCTATGATGATGCCCAAGGCGTTACGGCCGCGTTCAATCTGAACCTTCTGACCCGCGCAAACCGGGAGCTGGGAGCCGATTTCGACATGGGCGGGTTTGCCCATGAAGCCCGATGGAACGTCGAGCGGTCCCGCATGGAGATGCACCTTAAGGCGCTCGCCGAGACGACGGTGCACATCGGGGGCCAGCGTTTCGTCTTCGCCGCCGGCGAGACGATCCACACGGAAAGCTCGCGCAAGTTCACGGAAAGTTCGGTCACCGAAATGGCCCAGGTCGCCGGTTGGCGCGTGATCGAATTCCGCGTCAGCCCCGCGCCGTCTGTGGCTCTCGTCATTCTGTCGGCCGTCTGAGACACGAAAAAGGCGGCCGGTGCGTCACCGGCCGCCCAAAGCGTCGTCATGCGAAAGCCGTTACTCGGCCTGACCTTCGACGTCGTTCGGACGCTTCACGCCATGCGAGGCTTCCCCGCCCTTGCGGCCGGCCTGGGCTGCCAGGCTCCGGTCCTGGGAAAAGCTGCGCTTCTCGCTAGGCACGCTGGCACCACCCTTGCGGGCGATCTCGCGTTGGCGGGCGGGGTCCATCGAGGCGAAGCCTCGCTTGGAGACTCCGGAGGGGCGATTGGGTTGTCCTTCGGCCATCAGTTGATCCCTTTACTATGCTGGCGCTGTCGGTTGGATTTGAAACCCCGCCGCCCCGCCAAGGTTCCAAAGGCCCGTATTTTCAATCCTGTGCGAATCAACTGGCGCCTTACTCCGCGCCTGGGCGATCCATGCCGCCGTCATTGTCGCCCGGCTGTGGCGGAACCTCGTCAGGGGCGCCGGCCGGGTCGATTTCAGGCGGCATGGGGGAAGGATCGATGGGCTGAATCTCGGGCTGGGGGGTCGGGTCGGTCATGGCGGCTCTCCGGGTGAAACAGGGTCACCCGGTCGGAACCGCCCTGAGGGCCCGGGGTTCAATCCGGCAGTAGCAACGCGTCCCGGAGACCCTCCCCATGACCGACATCAACCCGACCCTGAACGCCGAAGACATCGTCGACGACCTCGATACTCACCGCGAAGCACTGGACGCCGAAGGAGACCGCTGGATCGTCGAGGGCGAGCGCAAGGCTTTCGCCCGCGAGCAGGGCCTGCGCCAGGCGCTGCGCAGCGACATCGACGCTGGCCGCGGCTGGGCGCGGGATCGCGCCTCGCTGGCCAAGTCGCGGATCGAGGAAGAGCCGCTGAAAGCGACCCTCTATGCTTTGGGCGCAGGCCTGCTCATCGGTATCCTGCTGCGTCGATAAATCAAGCGGGCCCGGACGCCGCCCTGGTCGGCGGCGTCCCGGCCACTGCTCGATCCGACACGAACGGATTTGTCCGCCGCTCCTCGCCGAAGGTCGAGATCGGTCCGTGCCCCGGCACGAAAGTCACGTCGTCGCCCAGCGGCCACAACTTTTCGACGACTGAGCGGATCAGGGCATCGGGATCGCTCCGGGGAAAATCGGTCCGTCCCACGGAGCCCTTGAACAGCACATCCCCGACCTGAGCGAACCGGGCCGCGTCGTTGAAGAAGATCACATGCCCCGGCGTGTGCCCTGGACAGTGCCGAACGGCCCAGCGCGTCTCGCCCAGCGTCAACTCATCGCCTTCGTCCAGCCACCGCGTCGGGGTGAAGTCGCGGGCCTCGGGCAGCCCATACATCTGTCCCTGCGCTGGAATGCCGTCGATCCAGAACTGGTCGTCCGGATGTGGTCCGATGATCGGCGCGCCCGACTTCTCCGCCATCTCCGCCGCGCCGGCCGCATGATCCAGATGCCCGTGGGTGATCCAGATCTGATCCAGCGTCAGCCCGCGCCGCGCCACCTCGCCCATCACCGCATCGACCGCCCCCCCCGGATCGATCACGGCGGCCTTCATGGTCCGGGTGCACCACACGGTCGTGCAGTTCTGCTGCAGGGGCGTGACCGGCGTCACGAACACGCCGATGGGGGAGGGGGCCGAAGAAGAAGTGTGGGTCATGGCCGAGACATAGCCGCGCCCGGTGCCGGGCGAAACGCCCTCGCGTTGACCTTTCGCCCGCCCATCGACATAAGGGCGGGCCTCGAGGTGCCGCTCCGCTGGGGCGGCCCTTCTGCTTTCACATCCCTCGCGTGCGCCCTCTCATCGGCGTCGCCCCAGAGCGTCAGATCCGTCCATGCAAGTCGTCCAGAAATCCACCGAAGGCCTCAGCCGCGTCATCGCCGTGACCATTCCGGCGGCCGAACTGACCGCCAAACTGGACGCCAAGGCCGCCGAGATCGCGCCGAAGATGAAGCTGAAGGGCTTCCGCCCCGGCAAGGTGCCGGTCTCGCACGTCAAGAAGTCCTTCGGCCGCGACATGATGGGCGAGATCGTCAACGACGCGATCAACGAAAGCAGCCAGAAGGCGCTGGACGAGGCCAAGGTGCGCCCCGCCGCCCCCGCCGAGATGAAGCTGACCTCGGACATGGACAAGGTCCTGGCCGGCTCTGACGACCTCGCCTACGAAATGGCGCTGGAAGTCATGCCCGACTTCGAGCCCGTTGACCCCAAGACCCTCAAGCTGAACCGCCCCGTGTACGAGGCCTCCGACGAAGATCTCGACGAGGCGCTGAAGGAACTGGCCGGCCAAGCCAAGTCCTACGAGGACAAGAAGGGCAAGACCGTCAAGGCCGCTGACGGCGACCAGCTGACCATCGACTTCCTGGGCAAGCTGGACGGCGTGCCCTTCGACGGCGGCGCGGCAGAGGACGCGGACCTGGTGATCGGTTCCAATCGCTTCATCCCCGGCTTCGAAGAGCAGCTGAAGGGCACCAAGGTCGGCGAGGAGAAGACCATCGAGGTCACCTTCCCCGAGGACTATCAGGCCAAGAACCTGGCCGGAAAGCTGGCCACCTTCGACGTCAAGGTGAAGGCCATCAAGGCCGAGGCCGAAACCAACATCGACGACGAATTCGCCAAGCGCATCGGCCTGGAGAGCCTGGACAAGCTCAAAGACCTGCTGCGCCAGAACCTGAACCAGCAATACGCCGGAGCGGCCCGCTTCAAGCTGAAGCGCGCCCTGCTGGACGAGCTGGACAAGAAGCACAGCTTCGACCTGCCGCCCAAGATGGTCGACGCCGAGTTCGACGGCATCTGGCAGCAGGTCCAGGCCGACAAGGAAGCCGGCAACCTGACGCCCGAGGACGCCAAGAAGTCCGAGAAGAAGCTGAAGGACGAGTACCGCAAGATCGCCGAGCGCCGCGTGCGCCTGGGCCTGGTGCTCGCCGAGATCGGCCGCGCCAACAACGTCGGCGTGACCGATCAGGAACTGAACAACGCCATCATGAACGAGGCCCGCAACTATCCGGGCCAGGAGAAGGCGGTTCTGGACTTCTATCGTCAGAACCCCAACGCCGCCGCCCAGATGCGCGCCCCGATCTACGAGGAAAAGGTCTGCGACCTGATCTTCGGCCTGGCCAAGGTCAAGGACACGCCGATCACCAAGGAAGAGCTGCTCAAGGACGAAGACGAGGGCTGAGACCGGGGAGCCTTGCGCTCCCCGCGTCGCGTCGCGATATCAGGGTGACAAGGCGACCGGCCGAGTCGCCCGCCCTGCATCCAGCGAGACCTCATGCGCGATCCCATCGACTACATCTCGAACAACCTCGTTCCCATGGTGGTGGAGCAGTCCAGCCGCGGCGAGCGAGCGTTCGACATCTTCTCGCGTCTGCTGCGCGAGCGGATCATCTTCCTGACCGGCCCGTTCGAGGACGGCATGGCCAGCCTGATCTGCGCCCAGCTGCTGTTCCTTGAATCGGAGAACCCGAAGAAGGAAATCAGCATGTACATCAACAGCCCCGGCGGTCAGGTGACCTCGGCGCTCGCGATCTACGACACCATGCAGTACATCAAGTCACCGGTCTCGACCGTGGTCATGGGCATGGCCGCTTCGGCCGGCTCCCTGATCCTGACGGCGGGCGAGGCGGGCCAGCGGATCGCCCTGCCGAACGCTCGGGTGATGGTGCACCAGCCCTCGGGCGGTTTCCGGGGCACCGCCTCGGACATCGAGCGTCACGCCGAGGACATCATCGCCACCAAGCGCCGCCTGAACGAGATCTATGTCCAGCATACCGGCCGGACGTACGAGGAGGTCGAGCGCACCCTGGACCGCGACCACTTCATGACCGCCGAAGAGGCCAAGGCCTGGGGCATCGTCGATCACGTCTACGACAAGCGCGAGCAGGCCGACGCGGACGGCGTCAAGACCGTCTAGGTGCAGCGAACCCGCGACAATTCCGGCACCGTCGTCGTCGACGGCGAGACCTATGAGTGGGAAATCCGCCGCCAACCCCGGCCTGTGGCGGGCGGCAAATGGGAGGGCATCGCCATCTCGCTGAGGCTCCAGGGCTTTCCGCGCGAGGCGATCGTCCAGTTCCCCATGCCGATGCACCCCAGCGGCCGTCCGGAGATGGAAAAGCAGCGCATTGATCTCGACGCCGTTACCACCGCGGTGAGCTCGATCATCGAGGCCGGCTGGGAGCCGACGTCGCGCGGTCGGGCCATGGTCTTCGACGTCGACGCCCAAGGGCGATAGGCGGCAGTCTGTCAGGGACGCTCCCTGAAGACGCGGAAACCCACCTCGTCGGCGATCGCCAGCATCTCGGTGTCGCCCGAGGTGTCGCCGTAGGCCGCCGCCAGCCGCAGGTCGGGCCCATAGGCAGCCTTCAGCCGCCGCACCTTCTCCTCGCCGCGACAGTTGGGGCTCTCGAACGCGCCAGTGATCCTGTCATCGGCGTCGAACGTCAGGTCGGTCCCCAACAGGCCCTCGGCCCTCAGCCGCCGCGCGAACGGCGCGACCGTCAGGGCGGGGGAGGCGGTCACGATGACCCGGTGCGCGCCCCTCTGTCCCCAGGCATTCCACGCCTCCAGCGCGTCGGGCCGCATCAGCTTGCTCCATGCCCGCGCCGCATAGGCCTCCGCGTCGGCCTCCAGCTCCTCTCGACTGACCCCGCGCAGGAACGTCTTGACCGCCGCCGCCTTGATCGCTCCCCGGTCACGATCGCGGGCATAGGCCGCCGTCGCGGGGCCCAGCTTGACCAGGCCGAGGGCCCAGCCGCGCCGCCCCGCGCGCTTCCTCAGGAAGGTGGTGAAGCTGTCCCGGACCGTCAGCGTGCCGTCGAAATCGAAGGCGACGATCGGTTGGCCGGGGGTGGGGGGCTGGCGCACGCCCGGTGTGGCCCCCATGTCACCCATTCGCCGCAATCCCCGCCCAGCCTGAAGTCATCCCCGGCGAACCATCCCCGTCAAAGCCGTTCGGCTCCGTCTTCACGGGGTTGTGGCGGGCGGCGGGATGGGTGATTGTCATTTTTTGAATATCTTCGCGTCCATAGTGGTGGAATCAACGCGAGGGCAGCGCGTTCCCTCCCCGGAACGTGAGAGTGAGAAGGGTCCATGACCAAAGCCGCCGGCACCGATGCCAAGTCGACGCTCTACTGCAGCTTCTGCGGTAAGAGCCAGCACGAGGTGCGCAAGCTCATCGCCGGACCGACCGTGTTCATCTGCGACGAATGCGTCGAGCTGTGCATGGACATCATCCGCGAGGAGCACAAGATCGGCTTCGTCAAGTCCAAGGACGGGGTCCCGACGCCCAAGGAAATCCGCGAGGTCCTGGACGACTACGTCATCGGTCAGAACCACGCCAAGAAAGTCCTCTCGGTCGCGGTCCACAACCACTACAAGCGCCTGAACCACGCGACGAAGAACAACGACGTCGAGCTGGCCAAGTCCAACATCATGCTGATCGGGCCCACGGGTTCGGGCAAGACGCTGCTGGCCCAGACGCTGGCGCGCATCATCGACGTGCCCTTCACCATGGCCGACGCCACGACCCTGACCGAGGCCGGTTACGTTGGTGAAGACGTCGAGAACATCATCCTGAAGCTGCTGCAAGCGTCGGACTACAACGTCGAGCGGGCCCAGCGGGGCATCGTCTACATCGACGAGATCGACAAGATCAGCCGCAAGTCCGACAACCCCTCGATCACCCGCGACGTGTCGGGCGAGGGCGTGCAACAGGCCCTGCTGAAGATCATGGAAGGCACCGTGGCGTCGGTGCCGCCGCAAGGCGGTCGCAAGCATCCGCAGCAGGAGTTCCTGCAGGTCGACACCGCCAACATCCTGTTCATCGTCGGCGGCGCCTTCGCGGGCCTTGAAAAGGTCATCTCGGCGCGCGGCGCCGGGGCCTCGATCGGCTTCGGAGCCAAGGTCAAGGACGTGGACGAGCGTCGCACCGGCGACATCCTGAAGGGCGTCGAGCCCGACGATCTGATGCGGTTCGGCCTGATCCCTGAATTCATCGGCCGCCTGCCCGTGCTGGCGACGCTGGAAGACCTGGACGAGGCCGCCCTGGTCACCATCCTGACCGAGCCCAAGAACGCCCTGGTCAAACAGTATAAGCGCCTGTTCGAAATGGAGAACGTCGGCCTGACCTTCACTGACGACGCGCTCAACGCCGTCGCCAAGAAGGCGATCACGCGCAAGACCGGCGCGCGCGGCCTGCGCTCCATCCTGGAGGGCATCCTGCTGGAGACGATGTTCGAACTGCCGACCTTCGACGGCGTCGAGGAAGTGGTGGTCAACGCCGAGGTCATCGAGGGGCGCGCCCAGCCCCTGCTGATCTACGCCGAGAAGAAAAAGGCGGACGGGGCAGCGTAAGGAGAACCCTCTTCCGTCGGGAGAGGGTTCCTTCAGGCGCGGTCGGCTGGCTTTCTCTCATCGATTTCACTATCGGCCCGTCTCGCGTCGCGCGATAATCCCCTCGTAGCCGGGGGTTCCACATGATCACGCTTATCGTCATCGCCGTCATCGTCGCGATCCTCGCCTTCGTGGTGATCGGTGCCTACAACCGACTGGTGGCCCTGGATCAGCGCGCCGACCAGTCGTTCGCAGACATCGACGTCCAGCTGAAGCAGCGCAACGACCTGATCCCCAATCTCGTCGAAACGGTGAAGGGCTATGCGGCCCATGAGCAGGGCACGTTGAACGCCGTCACCCAGGCCCGCGCCGCCGCCGCCGGCGCGACCAGCGTCGACGACAAGGTCGCCGCCGACAACATGATGACGGCCGCGCTCGGTCGCCTCTTCGCCGTCGCCGAGGCCTATCCGGACCTGAAGGCCAACGCCAACTTCCTGGAGCTCCAGCGCGAGCTGTCCGACATCGAGAACAAGCTGGCCGCCGCGCGGCGCTTCTTCAACAACGCCGTGGCCGAGTTCAACGCCGTGCGGGCGCAGTTTCCAACCGTCCTGTTCGCCGGCCTGTTCGGATTCGGCACCGAAAAGCCCTTCTTCGAAATCGGTGCCGCGGACCGCGCCGCCATGAACGCCGCTCCGCCACAGGTGAAGTTCTAACCGCTCATGCGCGCCGTCGGTCTCGCGACCCACATCTGGGCCAACAACACGCGCTCGGTCCTGCTGCTCGCCGGGTTTCCGGTCATGCTGGTCGGGGTGATCTTCGGCATCCAGCTGATCCTGATGGGCGTCGGTTTCCTGCCGAACTCCGGTGGGACGCTGTCTCAGGACATCGCGCTGGCCCTGTCCATGCTGGGCGCGACGATCCCGCTGGCTGTGATCGTCGCCGGCGTGTGGTTCGCCATCGCCTTTTTCGGCAATCAGGCGATGATCGACGCCATGACCGGGGCCCGGAAGGTCGAGCGGGCGACCGAGCCTCAGCTCTACAACCTTCTGGAAAACCTCGCGATCTCGCGCGGCCTGACCACGCCGACCCTGCGCATCATCGAACGGCCCGAACTGAATGCCTACGCCTCGGGCCTGCGCGAGGGCCACTACAGCGTCACCGTCACCCGGGGCCTGATGGAGGCGCTGGACCGCGACGAGATGGAGGCCGTCCTCGCCCACGAGCTGACCCACGTCATCAACAAGGACGTGCGCACCATGGTGATCGCCTCGATCTTCGCGGGCATCATCACCGTGATCGCCGAACTGCTGTTTCGGGGCCTGTTCTATGTTCGCGGCTCGGGCAAGGACAACAAGAACGCCGGGCCGCTCCTGCTGATTGGCTTCGCCATCGCCCTGGTCGGGTTCGCCCTGGCCGTCGTCATCCGCCTCATGCTGTCGAGGACCCGGGAGTTCGTCGCCGACGCCGGCGCGGTCGAACTGACCAAGAATCCAGACGCCATGATCTCGGCCCTGCGCAAGGTCGCGGGCCGGTCGATGCTCAAGGCCCCGGACGAGGTCCAGGGCATGTTTCTCGACAATCGCAAGGAAGGCTTCCTCGACGGCCTGTTCGCCACCCACCCCTCGATCGACAAGCGCATCGAGGCCTTAATCCGCTTTGGCGGTGGCCGCGATCCCGGCCCCGGAAGCGAGAGCCCGCGTCCGCCCACGACCGCCGTGCCGACCTCCGTGTGAGGCGATGCGGAAGACTGCCGCCTCTGGTTCTACACTGCGGTCCGGAATGTCCGGTTCCAGCCGCTTAGCCTTGGAGGGCTGACGAGCATCAGCGAAAGTCCGCGGGGCGGAGACCGTGGCGCCGGAACTTGTCGTAAAGGGTCTTTCGCGGGAGGCGGAGCGCGGCTGCGATAGCACCTACGTCGCCGCGATGTCGCTTGAGGGAGTCCTCGATCAGTTCGCGCTCGAAGTGTTCCATGCGGTCTGCCAGGCCGTGATCCGGAGAAAGTTCTGCGTCATCCAAGACGTGTTCCATCCCGAGGCAGACACGCTCGGCGAAATGGGCGAGTTCCCGCACGTTCCCCGGCCAGTCATTATCCATCAGCACCCTGCGCACCCTGGGCGTCATGGGCGGCGGTGTCTGTTGCCGTTGCCCGGCGGCGCGAATGAGGAAGTGGGAAAACAACAGGGGGATGTCGTCACGCCGCTCCCTCAGTGGTGGAACCACGAGTTTGAGAACGTTCAGCCGATAGAAGAGGTCGCCTCGGAACGCCCCGCGTGCGACGGCGGCCTCAAGGTCAACCTTCGACGATGCGAGGATCCGCAGGTCCAGCGGGCGCGGTTTTTCGGCCCCAAGGGGCTGGACCTCTCGCTGTTCGACGACGCGCAAGAGCTTCACTTGCGCCTGGTCCGGCATGCTTTCGATCTCGTCCAGGAACAGCGTGCCCCGATGACTTTGCTCGACAAGGCCGACCCGTCGCCGCAGAGCCCCGGGGAAGGCGCCTGGTTCGTGGCCGAACAGTTCGCTCTCGATCAGTCCGTCGGGCAAGGCACCGCAGTTGACCGCCACGAAGGGATGCACCCGTCTACGGCCGCTTTGATGCAGGGCGCGAGCGACCACCTCTTTGCCGACGCCGGTTTCGCCCTCGATCAGGACGTCCATCCCCGCATCGGCGATCTGGTCGATGACGAGTCGGAGGCGCACGATGGAAGGACTTTCACCGAGCAGGGCCAGCTTAGGCTCCACGCTGGGCAGGGCGGCGGCGAGGGCCCGATTGTCCAGGACGAGTCCACGCTTCTCCAGAGCGCGGTTCAGGCTGGTTGCCAGCCTCTCGAACGCGAACGGCTTTGCGACGAAATCATAGGCACCCTGCGCCAGGGCATCGACCGCCTCGGCGATGTCGCCGTGACCTGTGATCATCACCACAGGCAGTCCGTCATCGATCTCCTGCAGGCGCGTCAGCAGCGCCCGCCCGCCCATCCCCGGCATCCTCAGGTCGCTGACGACGACACCCTGAAAATCCGCTCCGATCCGCTTCAGCGCCGCCTCGGCTGACGCATGGGCCTGAACGTCATAGTCCTCCAGCCTCAGCCGCTCCTCCAGTGCTGCGCGGAAGTCGTCGTCATCGTCGATCAGGACGACGGCGCGGGGACGCGAAAAGGCCATCAGGCTGGCTTCAGGGCGATGACGAACTGGGTGCCGTCGGGGCCGGGGTGCAAGGTCAGCTCGCCTCCGAACGCGGCGATGATGTCGCGACAGATCACGAGGCCGAGCCCAAGTCCCTTGGCCTTGGTAGTGACGAACGGCGTGAACAGGGCGTCGGCGACCGACGGATCCACGCCCGGCCCGTTGTCGATGATCGAGACCTCGATGCGTCGCCCCCGCCGCGTGACATCGACCTGCAGCCGAGGCTTGTCGACCTTCGCTTCGGCCATGGCCTCCAGAGCGTTCTGCACCAGATTGACGATGACCTGTTCCAGCCGGATCGGCTCGGCCAGAACGCGGACATCACGCAGTCCGGTCCGGATCATCTCAACCCCGCCTGCCCGCAGCCCGGCCCCCATCAGCAGCATGGCACCGTCGATCGCATCGCAGGGATTGACCGGCGAAACCCCTAGGCTTGATTTGCGCGAGAAGGCGCGAAGTTCATCCGTGATCGCGCCGATCCGATCCGTCAGATCTGCCACCCGGTCCAGGTTGCGCCGGACACCTTCGGCGTCACCCCGATCGGAATAGGCCACCGCCGTCTCCGCATGGGTTCGGATCGCCGCGACGGGCTGGTTGATCTCATGGGCGACCCCGGCTGCGATCTGGCCCAGGGTCGCCAGCTTGTTGGCCTGCACCAGTTCTTCGCGCAGCACCTCGCGGCTGGCTTCCGCACGCTGCCGCTCGTCGATCTCTTCGCTCAGACGATCGTTGGTCGAGCGCAGTTCCGCCGTGCGTTCGTCGATCCGGCGTTCCAGATCGGCGCGCGCCGCCTCCTCGGCCAGGGCCCGCGCGATGGCCTGTTGGCGGCGTCGCAACAGGACGCCCGCTCCGACCGCCAGCAGTGTCACCAGAAGTCCGGCGACAGCCCGCGCGCTGGCGACGTTAGCGGCGATCGTGGCGCCCACGGGGCTCAGCAGGTGCAGGGTCCACCCGGGCGTGTCTGTCGATGCGGCCGCCGTCATCCAGTCCGTGGCCGGACCATCGACGGCGGCGCGAATCATGGTGTTGCCCTCGCCGGGAGGCGTGGTGAAGGGCAGGGGAGCCAGCGCCTGTCCGCTCAGCGTCTGGTCCGCCAGAATGGACTGCCGTTCGGCGTCGGTCAGGGGCCGGCTGCGACGGAAGCGCCAGTCGCGAACGCTGGTGACCAGGACGACGCCTCGGGCGTCTGTGACGTAGGCGGGCTCTCCGGACGACCGCCATTCGGCTTCCAGCGCGTCGAACTCGACCTTGACCACCACGACCCCGAGCGGCGCTTCAGTGGGTCCCACGCGCCGCGCCAAATACAGGCCAGGCCGTCCGCTGACGGTTCCCAGCGCGAAGAATTCGGCCGCGCCGTCGCGCATCGCGCCGCTGAAATAGGGACGGAAGCTATAGTTGGAGCCGACGAAACTGGTCGGCTGGCGCCAGTTGCTGGCGGCCCGGGCGACGCCTCGCGCATCCAGCACATAGATGGCGGCCGCCCGCGCCTGCCCCGCCAATTTTTCCAATTTCGCGCTGACGGCGTCGGCCGCCTGACCGTCCAGATTGGTCAACAGGGCGACGACCTCCGGGTCTTGCGACAGCACCAACGGGAAGGACCGGTGCTTTTCCAGCTCGCTGCGTAGGACGGCCGCGTGCAGGGCGGCGGCGGACTCGGCCTGCCGCGCCAGCACACCCTCGGCGCCCCGACGCGCGACCTCGCCGGCAGCCGCCATGGCCAGGCTGGTGGCGATCAGCCAGCCGACCACGAGCGCCGCCCAAAGTCGGGAGGGTCCGCGTCCTGAGCGCTGAAAGAGATGCACCGTCACCGGCCGACTATGCGGATTTTCGCACAACGCGCCACGGCATGGGCCGAAAATTCGCACATTTCGATGTCCGCTGACGCCACGCCTTCAAAAAAATCAACAGCTTCGCAACATAACCCAAGGGTCTTGCCCATACCGGCGATGGGGCCAAACTGCAGCCTTGGGACACGGCGTGAGACCGTGAGGGGAAACGGCGACCACGGTCGTTGGGGGAGTGCGAGTGATCCAAGTCGGCGATCATGTTCATGCGTCGGTCGGCCCGCGCGCCTGGTACAGCCATCTGTATGTCCAGGTGCTGGGGGCTATCCTGCTGGGTGGGCTGATCGGCCATTTCTTCCCCGCGTTCGGCGAGAGCCTCAAGCCCCTGGGCGACGGCTTCATCAAGCTGGTGAAGATGGTCATCGCCCCGGTGATCTTCCTGACCATCGTGGTGGGCATCGCCGGCATGCGCGACATCGGCCGGGTCGGCCGGGTGGCGGCCAAGGCCTTCAGCTATTTCCTGGTCTTCTCGACGCTGGCGCTCATTGTCGGCCTGATCGTCGCCAATCTGGTCCAGCCGGGCCGGGGCCTGAACATCGATCCCGCGACGCTGGATCCGGGCGCGGTGTCCCAGTATTCGACGGCGGCGCATGAGACGACCGTGGTCGGCTTCCTGCTGGGCGTGATCCCCGACACCTTCGTCAGCGCCTTCTCGACCGGCAATATCCTGCAGGTCCTGTTCGTCTCGGTGCTGTTCGGCCTGGCGCTGGCCATGGTCGGCGACGCGGGCAAACCCGTCCTGAGCCTGCTGGAATCGGTCTCGACCGCCTTCTTCAAACTGGTGGCCATCGTGATGAAGGCCGCGCCGATCGGGGCGTTCGGGGCCTTCGCCTTCACCATCGGGGCCTACGGCATCGCCTCGGTGATCAATCTGATCGCCCTGGTCGCCACCTTCTATCTGACGTCCGCCATCTTCGTGGTCGGTATCCTCGGGCTGGTCGGCATCGCCAACGGCTTTTCGATCTTCAAGCTGATCCGCTACCTGAAGGAGGAGCTGCTGCTGGTGCTCGGTACCTCCTCGTCGGAAGCCGCCCTGCCCAGCCTGCTGCAGAAAATGGAGCGGGCCGGCGCGTCCAAGTCCGTCGTCGGGCTGGTCGTGCCGACGGGCTATTCGTTCAACCTGGACGGCACCAACATCTACATGACGATGGCGGCCCTGTTCATCGCCCAGGCGCTGAACATCGAACTGTCCCTGTGGCAGCAGGTAACGCTGCTGCTGGTGGCGATGCTCAGCTCCAAGGGCGCGGCGGGCATCACGGGCGCGGGCTTCATCACCCTGGCGGCGACCCTGGCGGTGGTGCCCGACGTGCCGATCGCCGGCATGGCGCTGATCCTGGGCATCGACCGCTTCATGAGCGAGTGCCGGGCCCTGACCAACTTCATCGGCAACGCCGTGGCCACCCTGGTGGTGGCCCGATGGGAAGGCGCGCTGGATCGCGACGCGCTGAAGGCCGCGCTGGACGGCGAGCCTCGGCCTCTCGCCGCGCAGGCCGATCCGGCCGCTGGGCCGGGCGACGACCTGGCGCTGGCCAAGGACTGACGTCACGGACGACCAATCAAAAAAGACGAAGGGGAGGACTAGTATCATGAAGACCCGGACCACCATGCTGGCCACAACGGCCATCACCGGCCTGCTCGCGTTCGCCGGCCCGGCTCTGGCCCAGACCACGGCTCAGAGCACAGCCCTGTCGCCGGCCGCCCAGGCCCAGGCCGACCGGACCGAAGCCGCTCACGAGAGCTCCTCGGTCGACGACATCGTGGTCGTCGGCTCCCAGATCCGGGGCGTGGACGTGACCGCCGCCCTGCCGGTGACGGTGCTCAGCGAGGAGCAGATCCTGGCGACCGGCGCGGTCAGCGGCGATGACCTGCTGCGCACCATCCCCCAGATGGGCGATGTCCTGTTCAGCGCGGCCAACAACCCCCAGACCTCGAACGCGGCGCGCGGCGACGTGAACTCGGTCAACCTGCGCTCGCTGGGCGTCGGCAACACCCTGGTGCTGCTGAACGGCCGCCGCATCGTCCAGCACCCGACCAGTCAGGGCACATCGGACACCGGCACGGTCCCGGTGCTGAGCTACAACTCCAATGCCATTCCGGTCTCCGGCCTCGAGCGGCTCGAGGTGCTGCTGGACGGCGCCGCCGCCATCTATGGCGCGGACGCCGTCGCAGGCGTGGTCAACACCGTGCTGCAGGACGACTTCGACGGCCTGCGCATCACCAGCCAGTATGGCGGCGCCGAGGGGACCCACCTGCGCGAGTTCAACCTCGGCATCTTCGCCGGGAAAGACTTCGAGCGTGGCAACATCTCGGCCTTCATCGACTACACCGACCGGACCGCGCTCCAGGCCGAAGACCAGGACTTCACGGCGACCGACAACCTGCGGCCCCTGTTCGCCAATGAGCCCGACTATGCCTCCAGCCTGACGCCGGACTTCCGCAACACGCGCGGAGCCTGGGCCAACCTGGCGGTCGTCAACGGGCCCGGCACGATCCGGCGCGGGACCACGGCCCTGACCACGGCGGCCGGCGCTTTCCACATCCAGCCCACGTCCCTGACCGGCTGCCTCGTGCCGAACGCGAACGATCCCAGCGTCTGCCTGGGCTCGGGCGCGCTGAACTTCAACGGCGTCCAGCGCGAGCTGCGCTTCGACACAGCGCCCGGCACGACGGTCCAGCCTGACACCCAGCGTCTGAACGTCTTTGTCGCGGGTCACTATGAACTGACCGACACGGTCACGGCCTTCGGCGAGATCGGCTACTACACGGCCGACACCCAGCGGATTCAGCCGCCTGTCATCAACCTGAACACCCTGGTGATCCCCGCGTCGAACTACTGGAACCCGTTCGGGCCGGTGACTTTCGCGAACGGGACGGCCAACCCAAATCGCATCGCCGGCTTGACCAATGTGCCGGCTGCCGGCCTTCCGGTCCGGTTGAACCAATACCGGTTCGTCGACGCAGGCTATCAGGGCGTGGACGTGTCGAACTATCAGGCCCGCCTGCTCGGCGGGCTGCGCGGCGAGTGGCGCGGCTTCGACTGGGAGACCGCGCTGCTCTATTCCGAGGCCGAGGCGGTCGATGAGTCCGACGCCGTCAACGCCACGGCGCTCCAGGCTTCGCTCGCCCTGTCGACACCGGACGCTTACAACCCCTTCAACGGCGGCTGCGTTGCCCAGACCAGCTTCGGCGATTGCACGCCCAGCTCCCAGGTCGCGATCGACGCCATCACCTTCCGGCTGAAGCGCGAGTCGCGGACAACCCTGACCCAGTGGGACTTCAAGGTCTCGCGACCCGACCTGTTCGCGCTGCCTGCGGGGAACGTCGGCGTCGCCTTCGGCCTGGAAGCGCGCCGCGAGACCCAGAGCGACGATCGCGATTCCAACCTGGACGGCAGCAACCCGTTCCGCGATTCGGTCACGGGCGAAGTCCTGCTGTCGAACGTTATCGCCGTCAGCCAGAACCCCGACACCGCGGGCGACCGCACCGTGGCCTCGGCCTATGTGGAGTTCGCCATTCCGGTCGTCTCGCCCGAGATGAACATCCCGTTCGTTCGCGAACTGAACCTCCAGATCGCGGGCCGGGCCGAGCACTATTCGGACTTCGGCGACGTGGCCAAACCGAAGATCGCGGCGTCCTGGGACATCTTCGACGGTCTGCGTCTGCGGGGTTCGTACTCCGAGGGCTTCCGTGCGCCGAACCTGGAACAGGTCAACACGGCCACCTACGGGCGCCTCGCGACCAACCCCGATTACATCCGCTGCGAGGCGGACCTGCGGGCCGGACGGATCGCCACCTTCGGAGCCTGCGCGCGCGCCCAGGGTGCCTCTCTGCTGGTCTCCGGCAACCCGGATCTGGAGCCTGAGGAGAGCACCAACTCGTCCTATGGCCTGGTGTTCCAGCCGCAGTTCCTGCCCGAAGCCTGGGGCGACTTCACCTTCACCGTCGATCGCTGGCGCATCCAGCAGGAGAAGATCGTCGGCCTGTTCGGGGCGCGCAACGCCGTGGTGCAGGACTATCTGGACCGGGTGCAGGGGGGCTCCAACCCCCTGGTGACCCGCGCCGCGCCCAACGCCGACGACATCGCCCTGTTCGCCGGAACCGGCATCGCTCCGGCGGGCGTGATCGTTTCGATCAGCGACCGGTTCGTGAACCTGCTGCCGCAAGACGTGGAAGGAATGGACCTGGGCCTGATCTGGCGGCTGCGCGACACGCCGATCGGTGATTTCCGCCTGAACCTGAACGCCGCCAAGCTGATCTCCTTCGGACGCGACGCCGGTCCGGCGGTCGATGCCCTGGAGGAGGCGCGCACCGCCGGCCTGATCAACGCCGCCACGCCCCTGTCGGAAACCAGCGACCTGCTGGCCCAGAACGGGCGGCCGGAATGGCGCGTCTCGGGTTCGCTGACCTGGTCGCAGGGCCCCTGGCAGGTCGGGGCCTTCACCCAGTACATCAGCGCGGTGGACGACACCGACCTGCTGTCGGCCGCCGGCGTGCCGTGGGAAGTCGAGAGCCAGATCACCGGCAACCTTTACGTCCAGTACGAATGGGAGGGCGCGCAGGGCTGGGCCTCGGACAGCCGTATCCGCGTTGGTGCCCGCAACATCACCGACGAGGCCCCGCCGCTGTCGTCGGCCGGTTATCTGGGCTCGCTCTATCGCCCCTATGGCCGCTACTGGTACGCCACGGTTTCCAAGGAGTTCTGATCCGGTGAAGGTTCTCCGCGCGCGTCTGGTCTTGCTCGTCGCCCTCGTGGCAGCGGGAGGCCTGGGAGCCCCCGCTTCGGCGCTTGCCCAGGTCGAGGAGCCGCGCGCGGAGACCTGCCCGGGAAGCCTGCCGTCGGGCACCCGCTGCTGGTCGGGCCGGGCGGAAAGCGGGGCCTGGTACTGGTATGCCCGGCCCGCAGACTGGAACGGCCGGTTGATCCTCCACGCTCACGGCGGGCCCCGGACCGGCGACCCTGAGCGCGGCGAACCGGAAGAGGACCTGGACCGGTTCTCCATGATGGTGGCCGAAGGCTATGCCTGGGCCGGCTCGACCTACCGGCGCGGCGGCTATGGCGTGCGAATGGCGGCCGAGGACACCGACCAGCTGCGCCGGATCGTCTGGGCCCGGTGGGGCAGGCCCGAACGAACCCTGCTGCACGGCCAGTCCTGGGGCGGCAATGTCGCGGCCAAGGCGGCGGAGCTGTACGCCGTCGCGACCGACGGAACCCACAACTATGACGGCGTTCTTCTGACCAGCGGCGTGCTGGCCGGAGGCACCCACGCCTATGGCTTTCGCGCCGATCTGAGGGCCGTATATCAGTTCTATTGCGCCAATCATCCTAGGCCCGAGGAGGTCCAGTACCCGCTGTGGCAGGGCCTGCCCGCCGGGGCGTCGATGTCCCGCGCCGACCTGTCAGCCCGGCTGCAAGCCTGCACCGGAGTCGGTCTGCCTGAGGCCGAGCGAACGCCCGAGCAACACGCGCGCCTGCGCAACATCCGCTCGGTCACCGGGCTGGAGGAAGCGCATCTTCTGGGCCACCTGGCTTGGGCGACTACCCTGTTCCAGGACATGGTCTGGAAGCGGCTGGACGGCCACAACCCGTTTTCGAACACCGGCCGAACCTATCGGGGGTCGGACGATGATGTGGCGCTTAACCAGGGCGTGGAACGGTTCGAGGCGGACCCGGCCGCCCTCGCGGCACTGGCATACGATAGCGACCTTACGGGTCAGATCGTTCTGCCCACGGTGACGCTCCATGCGCGGTACGACCCCACCGTCTTTGTCGAACACGAGGCTGCCTACGCGACGGCGGTCGCCGAGGCAGGCCGGTCTGATCGACTGGCCCAGGTGTTTACGACGGAAAATCAACATAGCCGGCTCAGCGCCCCCCAGTACGCAGCGGTTCTGGCGGCGCTCGAGGAGTGGCTGAGCACAGGCAAGCGGCCCGACGCCGCGGAGGTGGCGAGGATCTGTGAAACCCTGGCTCTACGCTATCGGGAGCCTTGCTTTATCGATCCGGCCTTCCGACCGGAGTCAGCTCTGCCTTAGGGCGCTCTTGCACTATTCAAGATATTGTCTTGGTTTGAACCGAATGACCGCCCCTTTGATGGGGCCTGGGGGCCGAGCCGGTTCTGGTCTCTGGCGTGGCCGCCGCCTTTGATGACGCTTGGGTCATGACCGTGATCTTCAACGTCCTCGCGAGACTCCGGATCGGTTCCTAGACACGCGGGCCGCGCACGGAGAAGACATGGTGCGAGCTTCGAGCCAAAGCCCGGACTGAGGGGAGCCTCTGCAAGGATCCACGGGCTCGAGTGGCAAGAAGGCGGGACCGTTCCGCGCGAGGCGGAACGGTCCCCAGTGAGCGGCCGTCAGGAAGGGGTCAGGCAGCCGCGAGCCATGACCGGACCTGGGTGAGCGCGGTGGCCTCCCAGCCCAGTTCAAGATGATTGACGGCGAGGGTGGCGCTGCCGCCATGGTTCGTGACGCCGACGATGTCGCGGCAACTCTGGATGAACACCACACCGTCGGACGGACCCGTGTGTTCGTTGTGCAGCAGGGCGATGTCGTTCTGATTGCCGCACAGATTGTGGATCCGTACGCCGGACGGCGATGGGGCGTTGCGGATCGTGTTCACGAGGGACGCGCCCAGATAGGCGTCGATGCCGGGTCCGCTGCTGTAGTAGCCCTGGCCGCCGTGGAAGGTGGTGTACCAGTCCTGCTCATAGGTCGGCAGGGCATAGGTCGCGTCCCAGCGCTTCAGCAACTGTGCCGAGCCCGGGAAGTAGGTCGAGGCATAGGTCCACTCCGCCCCTTCGCGCCACGCGCCGTAGCACACCAGGTAGTCGTGAGGCGTCGGCCCGTTGATGACGCCGCCACACTCTGGATAGACCACCAGGCTGAAGGTCCAGCCGTGGCGGAAAGACAGGTCGATGCCGTTGTTGGCCGAGCCCAACAACACCAGGCGTCGGACGTCACCGCGGTAATTGGTTCCCCAGCTCCTGCGGACGTTGGAGACATACATGCGGGCGTTCGACGCCGCCTTGGACCAGGCCACGACATCGACCTGGGTCGCCCCGGTGCGGCTCTTGATGATGGCGATGGCGTCCGCGATCTGTTCGGACCAGAAATAACCGTCGCCGTTCTTGTGCGGCAGCCCCAGGGCGAAGACCTTGTAACCCGCGCCCGACAGGGACTGCATCATGCCGGTCGAGGGGCAGGAAGATCGTCCGCAGCCGTAGGGGCCGGCCTCGTTCGGATCGGCCCAGGCGATGTCGGCGTCCTGGTTGGCGCCGTGCACCAGCAGCACCGGCACGGGCCGCGTGCCGGTGTTCCAGCCCGGCGCGTAGTACATCAGGAACTTCGACGAATGCGGCGAAGCGTCGGCGAAATAGGTGGCGCGCTGGCCGGTCTGGTCGCCGCGCCCGTCCGGCGGAAAGGCTTCCTGGGTGAAGGCGCTGGTGGTGTCGCGCCATCGTTCCACCCGCACCCAGCCGTTCTGGATGCCGCTGCTGTAGGTCGCCTCCAGCGTCGTCGGCCCGGCCGCGGCCGGCCCGGCGAGCGTGCCGCCCAGGCCCAGCGCCATGGCCAGGGCCGTCAGCAGGCGGCGCCAGGCCGGTCCGGGGTTCTGTCTGCGGATCGTGAACATCGAAGCCTCCTCCCTTTCGGCTCGCGTCGAACCCTGATCAGCCGGCGGGCGAGCCTTGCCGCAGACGGATGTCCTCGGCGATCCGACGCCGCGTCGCGTGGCACACGTCCAGATCGCCGAAAGTCAGAAAGCCGTGGATCGTGCCCTCGACCACCTCGGTCGTGACGGGCGTCCCGGCCGCGTCCAGCCGTTGCGCATAGGCCAGGCCCTCGTCGCGCAGCGGGTCGTGGTCGGCCACGAGGACATAGGCCGGGGCCAGGCCCGACAGGTCCGGGGCGTTGATCGGCGAGATGCGGGGATCACTGGGAACGCCGCCTCCCGCGGCCAGATACCAGGCCAGGGTCCCGGAGATCGCGTCCCGGCTCAGGAACAGGTCGCCGTTCCCGTTGTCCATGCGCGAGGGATAGGCCTCGTGCGGTCGACTGCCGTCGATCACGGGATAGAGCAGATACTGCGCGGCCAGGCGGTGGCCGCGATCTCGTTCATGCTGGGCGACGACCGCCGCCAGATTCCCGCCCGCGCTGTCGCCCATGACCATGATCCGGGCCGGATCGCAGCCCAGGTCGGCGGCGTTTCGCGCCGCCCAGCGCGTCGCCGCCAGCGCGTCCTCGAGACCCGCCGGAAAGCCGTGCTCAGGCGCGAGACGATAGTCGACGCTGACGAACACCGCCCCTGACAGACGGCAGAGGGCGCGCATAAGCCCATCGTAGCAGTCCAGGTCGCCGACCGCCCATCCGCCGCCGTGGAAGAACAAGACCAGGGCAGGGGCCGCGACCCTTGGTGTCTCCGTACTGTAGAGCCGCGCGGGCCGGGCACCGTCGCCCCCGTCGACGGTAATGGCCGTGGCGCGGACTCCGTCCTCGTCCGGAGACGTCCCGGCGAAGGCCCTGAAGATCGTCGCCGCCTGGGCGCGAGCGGCGACCGCCAGGTCGTCGGCCCCGCTGATGTCCATCTGACGCGTCATGGCGTTCAGATCCTCGAGCAGGGCCCGGGATTGGGGGTCCAGCATCGTTGGCCTCAGTAGCGCCAGATCACGCGCAGGTCGTAGGTGCGTGGCGCGGCGTAGAAGCCCAGCTGGACCCCCGGGAAGTCGGCCAGGTTGAAGCCCTGGACTCGCACTGCTTCGTCGGTCGCGTTCTGGACGCCGGCACGGACCTCCCAGACACCGTCTGTCGACCGGAGCGCGGCGAAAGCGTTGACGAGGGTGTAGGCCTCCTGGCGCAGGACCGGCGAGTCCGTGATCTCGGTCGCGATCTCGCTGCGGTAGCCGGCGTCGCCGTGCAGGACCAACATCATGCCGTTCTCCAGCGGCTGTTCCCAGGTGGCGGCGAGGCTGGCGTTGACCTCGGGGCTGTTGACCAGGGCCCGATCGCTGACGTCGGTAGCCACCCCGCCGACCAGGATGTCGAACTCGTCGTACTGAGCGTCCAGCAGCCCCAGAGAGGCGTTGATCGAGAGATTGTCGGTCGGCCGAACCGCCAGTTCGAACTCCAGCCCCTGGATGGTCGCCGCCGCCGCATTGGTGAACAGGCTGACGAACACGCCCGTGACCGGATCGGAGCCGAAGCTGGTCACCTGGATGTCGGTGTAGTCGTTGTAGAAATAGGCGGCGTTGAAGATCAGTCGACCGTCCATGCCAGTGAACTTGGCCCCGGCCTCATAGCTCCAGACGAACTCAGGCCGGAAGGGCTCGAAGGCGAAGTCGTTGGTCGCGCGACCGTCGAAGCCGCCGCTCTTGAACCCGCGCGAGGCCGAGGCGTACAGGAGCACGTCGTCGTTCGGCGTATAGGCCAGCGAGACCTTGGGGGTGAAGGCGTCGAAGTCCTCGTCGCCCGTGATCGGCGTTCCCGCCACCCCCTGTCCGGCCAGGAACGGCGGGGTGTTGTCGATGACCGATACGGTCGGATTGAAGAAGTTCTCGAACCGCCGCGTCGAGGACTTCTCCTCTGTGGTGTAGCGCAGGCCCGCTCCGATCGAGAGCCGCTCGGTCAGGTCGTAGGAGACGTCAGCGAAGATGGCCCAGGACTCCGTCTCCTGGCGGGTATCCGCCAGGCTGGACGTCTGGAATCCGAACACGGTGACCGGAAAGCCGAAGATGGTCGCGCCGCCGTTGTCCACGCCGGAGAAGGTCGTGTCCTCGTCCTTGAAGTAATAGACGCCGGCCGTGCCGGTGAACCGCCCGCCGGCGTCATAGCTGGCGCGGAACTCCTGACTGAACTGGGTCTGGTCCTGCAGCAGCAGGATGTCGAGGATCGGCAGCGGCGAACCGTCCGTGTCCAGGTTCAGGTCGAAATCCAGCTCTCGATAGGCGGTGATGGATTCCAGCGTCACCGCGTCCGACACCTCGTAGCGCACGGTGACCGAGCCGCCGTATCCGGTCAGGTCCGACAGGCCGTTGGCGTTGACGTCGACCTCATAGGGGTCTGTCGAGGCGGGAAAGGGGACCAAGGTCCCGTTGGTCAGGGCCCCGGTCAAGGCCGTCTCGCGCACGGGGCTGCGCGAGGTGTCGGGGCGGTCGCGCTTGGCATCGACGCTGACCAGCACCTGCAGCCGGTCGCTGGGCGTCCAGTCCAGGGCGATGCGGCCCGCCAGGCTGTTCTGGTCGCCGTCGTCCTGGCCGTCGATCGAGTTCTCGGCATACCCCTCCCGCTCGGACCAGGCGAAGGCGACCTTGCCGTTCAGCACACCGTCGATCAGCGGGCCACCCAGCCGCCCCTTTAGGATTCGGGCGTCATAGTTGCCGATCCCGGCCTCCAGATAGGCGTCTGGCGTCGCGGGGGGTGGCGAAGAGACGAACTTGACCGCCCCGCCGATGGTGTTGCGGCCATACAGCGTCCCCTGTGGGCCGCGCAGAACCTCGACACGGTCGACGTCGAACAGCTCCAGGAAGGCCGCCTGCGACCGGGCGATGAAGACGTCGTCGACATAGATGCCCACGCCCGGATCGGCGAAGGCGAGGGAATCGTTTTGGCCCACACCACGCAGATAAACGACGGCGTTGGCCCCATCGCCCTTGTCCAGATACAGGTTCGGCACCGAATACTGGATGCCGGAGATGTCGTCGGCCTGCAGGTCCGACAGCCGCTCCTCGCTGAAGGCCGAGACGGCGACCGGCACGTCCTGAAGGGATTCCGCCCGTCGCCGGGCCGTCACCACGATCTCGTCCAGCCGGGTCTCGTCGCCCTGGGTCGGGGTGGCCTCCTGGGCCTCGACCCCGGTCGCCGTGGTCAGCGCCGCCAGCGAACAGGCCCCCAGCAGAAGCGCGCGGCCCCAGCCGCCGGCGCGCCCATGGCGCGGATGTCCCTTGATGATCGTCATGGTTCCCGTCCCTCTGTCTCGACCGCCGATCTCAGTCGGCGTTATGCGATGACGATGGGTGGGCGATGGCCTTCAGTCTATGACCGCCGCGTTCAATCGGTCAGGACAAATTCGCTCACAGAAGGACGCCAGACGGCGGGCGTCACGCCGTTCCAGGCCTTGAACGCGCGGGCAAAGCTGCGGCTGTCGGAAAAGCCCAGGGTCTCGGCCACGTCGGTCGGATGGCGGTGGGCCGCCAGCATCTGCTTGGCCCGGTCGTTCAGGCCCTGGGCGCGCAACTGGCGAAAGCCGGTTCCGGCCTGGGTCAGGCGTCGGCGAAGCGTGGCCACGCTGACCCCCAGTCGCTGGGCCGCCTCGGCCTGGTCGTCGATGCCGGCCGTGATGACGTCGCCGACCCGCCGGATGAAGTCGGTGGTGTCGGCGGCCTGTTCCCGCTCCAGGATCATCGCCTCCACCGCCGCATAGACGTCGACAGCGCGTCCTTTCTTGTGGGCCAGGGCGACGGGCATCTCGGCGGTATCGAGGTCGTACTCCAGCGCATAGACCGACCCGCCCGTCTTCACCGTTGTCGTCCAGAACGACAGAAATCCGTCGAACGCCGTCCGGCGCGGCCGGCGCGTCTTCACGCTCCTCAGCGTCGAGGTCAGGTTGCGGCCGGCCGCCAGGGACAGCATGGCGTGAAGGAAGATCAGCACCCCCTCCATCGTCGCGTAGGCGGCCGGCGAGTTCGCGGGAAAGGCATAGGGAAAGTCATGATCGTCGATGACGTAGACCAGGGCATGGCGGCGACGTTCAACGCGATTGAAGTGGCCCCCGTGGACCAGATTGTAGGCGCGCGCGATCCGCTTCATGGCCTCATGCACGTCCCCCGCGTCGGCCAGGGTCTCGACGACGAAGTCGGTGGTTCCGATCGCCAGGGGACGCAGCGAGAGGTGACAGGTTTCATCGCCCGCCTTCAGCGACAGCCGCTGCAGCAGGCGAAAATGCTCCACCAGCGGCAGGGGACCCACCGGCGCGCCCATGTCCAGCGTGTCAGCGAACCGCCAGAGCTGCGCCACGTCATCGCTCTCAATCGTCAGGCGAACAGGATCGACGCGTGCGGCTGCCATGGTGTCACGGTCTCAACTTCGGACCCGCTGTGCAATGCCTTGCCGGAGAGCACGGCTGGATCGACCTCCGGTGAAGGCGGACTCTGACGGTGAGGCGCGCAGGCCGCTGTCGGCCCAACGGCGAAGATCTTCCAGATCGCAGACAACTCGCCGTCCCAGATCGCGATAGCCCGGACCTGTTCCGCAGGTTCGGTGCTCCCCCAGCGTCCGGGTCGACAGGCCGAGAGATCGCCTGGCTAAGTTGCGTGTGGCGACCCGCGAGCTTGGCACCCTCGGACTGCGGGGCCGCGGCGGCGATCACACGAAATTCATCGGTCCAAAAACGGACCTCCGGACGCACCGTTCTAAACAGCCAAGGAAGAACGAAGCCGGTTTCGCGTTCAGCTAAGTTATTGTTATTCTGAGGGACGATGGTGGGTGATGTAGGGTTCGAACCTACGACCCGCTGATTAAGAGAACCCGTTCTTCGGTTTTCCGGACCCCGCCGATTGCACGCTAGGGCACGATCAAGCAATTGAAATAATTGACATTTTATACCCACTAGCGCAGATTTGGCGTGTTCTTCGCATTTCGAGAAACAGACTCTCGAGCCGGAGTTCACCGTCCTAATCACCGTCCTAATGGGGGATTTCGGCACCGTCCTAACGCCGAAAACGTCAGCAAAATGCCCGATCAACGCCTCGCTTTAACGGACAAAATTCTCATCGGCATGCCCTTCGCCAGACGCGGGCAGATCGTGGTCCGCGACACCGAACAACCCGGCTTCGCGGTGCGGATCGGCGCCTCGACCAAGACCTTCATCATCCAGGCTGATCTGCGCCGCGACGACGGCACGCGCTCAACCATCAAGATGAAGGTCTGCGAGGTCGGCGAGTTGAACACGCGCGCCGCACGCGCGAAGGCGAGGGGACTCCTGCTGCTCATTGCCGCCGGCGAGGATCCGCGTCCCAAGAAGAAGGTGGAGATTCTGGCCGCGGCCAAGGCCGCCGAGAAGGCCGAGGACGAGGCTGCGCGCGCCGCGCCGTTGGGCGTCCCGACGCTGCGGGAAGCCTGGTCGCGGTTCAGGGTCTCCCACCTCGAACGGAAACAGCGCAGCCCCGCCACGATCCGGGGGTACACCGATCATATGGAGCGTTTGTTCGCGGACTGGCTCGACCGGCCGCTTTCCGAGCTCGGTGACGAGCCTCGCCTCCTGGCGGATCGTCACGACCTGATCAGCGCGAACAACGGGCCCGCCATCGCCAACGGCGCCATGCGCACCTTCCGCGCCGTCTACAATCACGCCCGCAAGACGTGCCGTGCGCTTCCGCCGGAGAACCCGGCGGCCGCCGTCGATTGGAACCCGGAGAAGCGCAAGGACACCGCTATGGGGGTCATAGACCTGCCGGGCTGGTTCGAACAACTTGCCAGGATCACGAACCCGATCCGCCGCGAGTTCCATTTGATGACCCTGCTGTCGGGATCTCGGCCGGAGGTGCTCAAGAACGTCCGCGTCACCGATTTGGATCTGAAGCACCGGATCATGCATCTCTCCAAGCCCAAGGGCGGAGAGATGAAGGCCTTCGACGTGCCCCTGTCGCGGGCGATGATGGAATCCATCTTCCGGCTCAGGCGGATCGCGCCGATCATCTATCCGGAGAGCGGTCGCGTGTGGCTGTTCCCGAGCGATGCGCCCTGCGGTCACATGACGGAGCATAAGGAGGACCGCTCGGTTCTCAGCCATTGGGGCAACGACCTGCGTCAGACCTACCGGACGCTCGCCCAGGCCGCCGAGGTCTCCGAGGTCGACATGCACCTTCTGATGAACCACGCCCTGCCGGGCGTGAACTCGGGCTACATCACCCGGTCCAAACTGATGCGAGATCACCTGAGGGCGCAGCAGGAGCGGTTGTCGGTCTTCTTCTTGGGAACGGTGATGGGCCGAGGCCGCGTGCACAGCGACGAGCTGAGCAGGTGGCTCAACAGCACCAGCCGGACGCTGCTTGAGGATTTGATGGCTGAGGCGCCGGATGCGGTTCGGCTGAGGGCCGGTCCGCGGGCCGCGTTGCGGAAGCTGGAGGTGCAGGCGGCGCGGATGACCTTGCACGCCCTGCCGTCTGTGTTGATCGACGCACCCAGTCGGCGGAACCGAGCCGGACGAAATCTGCTTGCGGAACGTAGGCGCGCCGAGAGCTGACACGATTAGCCCACTGGCACTGGCTCAGGTTCCTGAGGCTCTGATGGAAGGACTTCGGCCAGCCATTCCTTGAGAAGGCTGTTTGACTTGAAGAACATCTCCGCGAAGCCGAAAAGGGCGGTGAACGGAACCGCCTCGATGCGGAGCAGATGGGTTCTGTAGGTCGCCGACTGAGACTTGCCGTGCTGGAGCGTGTTGCTCATTCGTAGGGCTCGATCACCGTCCCTGTAGACGTTGATCGCCAGATCGAGGTGCTGAAGGACTGCATCCCTAATCGGGGTGCCCCAGGGCGCGCGCGTATCGAGATGGATGCAGCGACCGATCATCAGCCCGTTTGACTCGTCCGGTCTCGGCAACTCCTCGAGGATCATGCTCAGATAATCGGGGTCGGTCCGCGTCGCCCTGATCTCGAGCCGGCGGACGTGTCTGAGCGCATAGTCGCGATACGCTTCCATCCCTTCCTGTTCGAGGTCTCCAAGCAGTTCGTACTGTGCGTAGGCTGTCATCTCGGGAAACAGGGCTAGCGTCTTCATCCAGCGCGGATCCGCCGGAACGATCGAGGCCTCGAACAGCGCCTGGAGCGGCTGGGTCTTGAAGTGGCGGGACGGATCCAGCCGAAGAAAGAGCGGGGCCTGTGGGAACTCCTTCCGGGCCCACACGGGAATCTGCGCATCAAGCTGTTGCGCGAGTTTTCCGTACCCCGGACCAACAACATAGATCTCGCTGTCATTGATCGCGAGAACCGCACCGCTGTCGATCAGCTCCAGATCCGGTTGGCCGTTCGTTTGGCGTTTGCGGATGTGATCGAACAGTTTCGGCGCGCCAACGAAGAGCGGTTGGCACCGGTTGTAAAGTGCGCAACTGCGCTCAAGCGCGCGGTTCTGATATCGGTCGCAGACCTCGAAGGCGAACGCCCACCAGGCCAATCGACGATCCTTATCCGGAGCTGGGAAGAAGCCGATCTCAAGATATGGCCGGCAGCGCTCGCGGTCCTGGTCGGTCAGCATCGCCTGGCGAAGCGTCACGCAGTCTTCAGCGTCCTGCGAAGCGCCGAACAGACCCGGCAGATAACCTTCCCAGTTGCCTTCCCGAACATCCAGCGCGTCGGCGAAGCCGACGAGCTGGCGATCATATTCGTCAAGATCCATCGGTTTAACTCAATATAGTCCCGGTTCTGAGGGCTCCGGCTCGAACGCATCGCCGTGACGGGGAAGCGCGCGGTGCTGCTGTCGCTCCCACGTCTGGATTAGGAACAGGGCAGCGGAACTTGCGGCGCTGAGCGCAAGGTGGGCGATCCTAGCGTCGATGCGGGGGAAGCCGCGCTGTCGTCCATGAGCATCTCCGCCATGTGTTCGCAAGGCCCCGACGCCTTTCACCACGGTCGTCAGTCCGCTGAGGACCTGCCGGACGTCGTCCTCGACCTCTGGCGGAAGGTCGCTGCGGCCAGGGGACAGGTTCAGTGAGACTTGCACCGCCTTGAGAAGGCCTTCGATGTCCTTGCGTGGCGGCAGGGGCTGGGCGAGCTCGATCAGGATCGAGCGGCAAACGGCTTCGACGAGGGAGCAGGCCGCTGTCACCGCGTCCTCAGGGTCGGACTCAAGGCTCTGCAGGGCCCGCGCAATCTCAACCTGCACCGTGTCGAAGTTGATCGTCTTCACCTTCTGCAGGAAAGGTTCGACGACGGCGCCAGCGTGATGTCGTTCGACGAGCAGGGCGCGTCCGCCGACAACGGTGACAGACAGTCCGTCAGGCTCCAGCGCCGCATTCAACCGCTGGCGAACTGCCTCGGCCTTCTCTGGTGCCGCCAGATACTCTCGGGGGTCGCATACCTTCACGATAAGGCGTTCAAGGATGAAGGTCGGCGAACTGACCCATCGCGAAGTCGACGAGGACGAACCGATGGTCCGGTTGATCACCCACATTTTTCTGGAGGGTGAGGGCGGCCGCTATCAGGGCGCGGGGGTGATGAAGCGGGCCTTGGTCGAGCTGCAGGCGTACGGGTATCGGATGCTCTGCCGGCCTGATGACGGCATTTCTCGAGATGACGGAAGCCATTTGACTCAGGATGCGCCGCGTTTCTTCGCCCGTATGGAATCGAGGGGACTGGTGGGGCGCTTCGGATGAAGAGCCCGCGCCCCGGTTCCAGCCGCGATATGGAAGATCATGCCGGTCACGTCCTGATCGGCGAACGGACGCTCGGGGCCACGCTGTCCCAGTCCGATGGGCATCTGTCCCTCCGCGTGGCGCTTGGGGCCGGTGAGAATCTCGACCTGCCCGAGGATGGCCTCGTGCGGTTTCGCGCGGCGACAGGCTACTTCACCCTTCTGGGTCTGCGCGAGGGCGGGTCGCAGCTGCTGCTCGGGGTTGCCGAATCGGCCACGGTGTCGCTGCGCCATGCGATCAAGAGCGCGGATTTCACCGCGCTCGACGACATAAGGTCCACGACCTGGTTGCTGTATGTCGAGGACCTGCCGGCGATCCACCACGTCAACGGCTTCCAGCAGGCGTTCGTTTTCGCTCAGAACGGATCGGCCCAGGTCGAATGGAGCTACTCGGCGCCGGGGTCGGTGACGCTCGACTGCCCGACCGCAGGCCTCCAAGTCGCGCTGGGGCAGGATGCCAAAACCAGCAGCAAGACGCGAGACCAGGCGACGATAACGTTCGCCTACCCGATGACCGTGATCTTCCCCGAGGCGGTCGGTCTGTATGAGGTCCTGCCGGTGCTCCATCGCATCCGGCAGTTCTGCTCGCTCCTGATGGGGCGCATCCTCGATATTGAACGGGTGGTCCTTCGCCTGCCGCAGGAGGGCGGGCGGTCGCATGACGCCGAGGTCTTCGGCGTTCACCCGGTCAAACGGTCCGACCGGCCCAAGCACAGGATCGCACGGTTCGACGATCCCGCAGCGCTGGCGATCCTCCTCGATGCCTGGCTCGACCGGGTAGACACGCTTGAGGACGCGATCGACCTCCATTTCGATGCGCTCGAACAGGAGGACCTCAGCCTGCCGCTGCGCTTTCAACTGTTCGTGCAGGCGATCGAGGCCGCCCATCGTCGGTCTGGCGCGCCGGCTGGCGAACCGATCAATGTCGACGTCGTGGTCGAGACGCTCAGGGAGCGGAGTGTCGCCGACGGCATGATCGACCGCGTCAGGGGCATGCTCGCCCATGCGCACGAGCCGGGCTTGCGCCAACGGCTACGGGCCTACTGGGATGCGTTCGCGCCTGAGTTGGCGGTGCTCCGCCCCGATCTCACGCGGAACGCCTTCGTCAATCGGCTGGTAGCGACCCGCAACTTCTATGCGCACGGGCTGGACCTGTCGTCCGAGGTTCTTGAACACGCGGACCTGTGGGACGGCACGGAACTTCTCAAGGCCCTGTCCCATCTTGTCCTGCTTCAGGCGATCGGAGCCGACGTCGCCGGCGTCGGCCAGCGGATGATTGACGAACGGTTCGTCCGGTTTTCCATCCGCGCCTGAGCGCGGACGGAAGGTGTCAGAGCATCAGGCGTAGCGACGGATCGATATCGAGGCGCATCTTGTCGTCGACCTGTGCGACCTCGGCGAAGCGGGGCCAGTCGGCGACGACGTCGCGGACCTCCTGAACGATCGCGCGCGCGCGGGCGCTGTTGATGGACACCGTTCGCGCACAGTCCTCGAAATCCGCCAGCACGAACCCGTCGCGCTTGCCGTTCATCGCCATCTGATGCTGCGACAGCCATTTGTTGCCCGGGTCGAAGCTCCAGGTCACGTCATAGGCGGGTGACAGAGACCAGCGACCGGTCTTGTCCATCAGGAAGGCGACGTTCTTGACGTGGTCGTCCTGGTTGCGGGCGACGATGTTGAACGCCATCCGGCGGAACAACTGTTCCAGGTCCGACATGGGCAGGTCCATCTGGCGCAGGACGAGGAAAGCCTGTTCGTAGGTGTAGGTCGTCGGTTGGCCGTAGTCGAAATGGGCGATCGCGCCGAGCGACTGCATGTGCAGCTTGCCCTGGGGCGTCCGGTCGAAGCGCTGCGTCATGAAGTGGCGGCGCCCGCCCTCTTCCAGGAGGCGGCATGGGGCCATCTCGATCCCGGCCGCCCGGGCCATCTCCGAATAGGCGAACTCGACGGCGCCGAAGCCCTTTGGATCGGCGAGACCCCGATCCTTGTTGTTCGAGACTCCGTCGAACTTCAGCAGCCAGTATTCGAAGCCTTCGCCCGCATCCACCTGGCCCGAACGGACCTCGTTTGTCGCAGGGTTCCACGCGATGACCGCCTTCGCTCGCGCTCCACCCGCCGAGGTGCCGACGCGGAGGATGTCGCGCAGGGCGTCGCCTTTGCTGGCGAATGAGGTGTCCAGGTCGTTCTGGTGCGTCAGCACTTCCGACGCGAGTGCGACGAGGCGGTCGATCTGGATCTTCTGCGAGGTCTTGGCCTGCGGACCCTTCGCGGGCGTGAATTCGAGCGCACCCATGCCGCGCGCGCCCGTGTAGCAAAGCCGCTCGACCGCATTGAAACTTTCAGGCGTCCGGCCCTGCGTCGCGAGCCAGGCATTGATCAGGGTGTTGCCGTAGCGGTCGGGCAGGGCGTCGGCCAGCAAGCCCGGCAGACCCTGAAACGTCTCGGGATTGAGGGATGGGAATGTGTAGGTCTGCCGGCTCAGCGGCATCACCAAGGGCGCGACCTGAATGTTACTTTCGGCGAATGCCGGATCGTAGGCGAAGGCGGCGGTCTCCGCGCCGTCCTCGAGTGAAACAGCGCCGATACGGCTTCCCCACAGGCGGACTTCCGCGACGGTGGTCATCGCTTATCCCCCCACGACCACCGCATGTGAATGGGCTCGGACGAGCCGCCGTCGGGGCGAACGCGCTGACGAACCTTTCCTTGGCGCTCCAGCAGATCGATCGGGTTGGCGGGCGCCTCGGGCAGGAGCCGGTCGAATCCATCCAACCGGTCGAGCACGCGCATGACGCGGATCAGGTTGCTGAACTGGACCGACTCGCCGGCCTCCAGACGTTCGATCGTGCGCTTGGAGACACCGGCGGCTTCCGCGACCTGCGCCTGGGTCAGTTCGCGCACGATGCGATGATCGGTTAGCCTGCGCCCAAGCTCTCCCAGAACGGCTTCGTCGGTGTTGAGTGCGGTGAGTTTCATAAGTCGTCACTTTCGACGATTTATATGGGATAATAGGGGTTAACTCGTCAATAATGGCGAGTTGAGATTTTCATGGTCTGTAGGCGATAAGTCGCCATTGGTGGCGATTTATCGAGTGGATAGCCGTTAAGTCGTCAAATATGGCGAGTTATTGGTAACCTGCCAGCTCAACGCAGGCAAACCCGTAACACTCGCACCGCGAGGGATACAGGGTCCCAACTGCCGGAGGTGAAGCAGACCACGATGACGATCTTTCTGAGCGAAGATGACGTCGCCTATTTCGATGCGCTGACAAAGCGCGCCGCCGGCGCGGCGGCGCCTCGACGCCAAACCATAATCTTCCGCGACGGGTCAGAGCCCCGGCGCAACGACTGCCACGCCAATGCCGCTCGGCGCGCGGCGGAGGATCCCGCCGTGGTTCCGGTCCACGGTTGGCTGATCGAAACCAACCATGGCGGTTTCCGACGTCTCGCCGCCCATTCGCTGCTGCGCGATGGCGCGGGGACCCTGATCGACATCACGCCGATCGATCAGGAAGGGCTCGCCTTCATCGAACACGAGGGATCTGCGGCCGATTTTTTCGCTCTCCTGCCGCGCTTCAACAGCATCACCTGGCCGCCGCCGCAGATGCTCTGACGTCTCATGACCCCTGGCGGCCGCGACAGGACGGAGGGATGGCTGATCGCGGCGATCATCGTGCTGATCGTCGTGCAAGTCGTGATCGTCGCGGGCGTGGTCCTGACCGGAACAGCCGCAATGATCCGCCCGGGAACGGGGTGCGCGCCTAGTCAAAGCGAAATGACAGCCGCGGCGTAATCTGGATCGCGTCGAAGATCGCCTGAGCAAGCCCGAAGTCGATGTCGTGGAAGCCGTGCGGTGTCGCGGAGACGAACTGGCGGATCTCGTGGGGTGCGAAGGAGAAGGCAGCGGGCAGGCCCAGCTTGCGCTTGGCCGTGCCATCGGCGCTGTTGCACTGCTCGCACATCACCACATCCGGAAACCGGCCGCCTTGCCCATAGCGAACGGGGCCGACCCCGTGATCGTGGTGGGTGTGGTAGCCGCCGACCCAGTCCTCGAAGCGGTTCGCGGATCTGGGGAAGCGGACGCTCCAGCGCAGAATCTCGAACTTGCTGCGCGCGCATCCGGGGCAGCGCCAGCCCTCGGCGAGGCTGCGGTACAGGGTCCGGCAGTGCGCGCCGTCAAAGGCGGCGTAATCCGCCGCCGTCGGGATCTTGAGGTTCCGGTTTTTCCGATTTGTCACGGCCAGGCCCAAGGCTCGCTGTCTCAAAGACCGGCATGATCGCACGGCGCTGATCATGTCCCGCGACCATGGGGGAAGCGTCAACGGTTTCGACGCTCGCGCCGCGTCGCGTGCCGACGACGAGGGGGCGAAACAGGAAGCACTAAGGGCTCCGCCCTCGCGCGAGCCAGGGTGAAGCGGCTGCGCCGCCGGACCGGCCGGTCTCCCCGACCTTCCGCGCCGGCCATTGATGTCATCGCTCGCAGGAACGTCAGGCTTGTGCAGGCCGGGCGATCCCCCTCCGGCCGGTCCGCCCTGGCCCTTGCTACCCCGGTCTCGCCGACGGGCAGGGTTTCAGGCGCGCAGTTCGCGTGCCTGCAACCCTTGCCCAAAGGAGGCAGACATGACCGCTCAACCTATCGAATCCCCCGCCACGGAGGCGATCGCGCCGCAGCACGGCGCGGAGGTGTTCGTGCCCCTGAACCAGCTCAAGGCCTCGCCGAAGAACGCGAGGAAGACCCCGCATTCGGCGGCGGCCATCGAGGCGCTCGCGGCCTCGATCAAGGCCAAGGGGGTGTTGCAGCCGCCCGTGGTGGAGATCGAGGTGAATGACGAGGGCGGGCCTACGGGAAACTACTTGGTGACCATCGGGGAGGGTCGGCGGCAGGCGTTGCGGCTGCTGTCCAAACGCAAGGCCATCAAGCGGACCCATCCGGTCAAGGTGATCGTGGACGCCGACAACGACGCCCATGAAATCAGCCTCGATGAGAACATCACCCGCGAGGCCATGCACCCCGCCGACCAGGTCGAGGCCTTCCGGCGGCTGGCCGAGGAGAAGGGATATGGCCCCGAGGAGATCGGCGCCCGGTTCGGGGTGTCGGCTCATGTGGTGCGCCAGCGCCTTCGTCTCGCGGCGGCGGCGCCAGAGTTGATGACGGCCTATCGTGAGGAGCGGCTGGCGCTGGACCAACTGACCGCATTCTGCGTCAGCGAGGATCAGGACCGGCAACGGCAGGTGCTGGAACAGATCGGTCCCCACACCCCCGCCTACGCCATCCGGCGCGCCATGACCGAGTCCAAGGTCCGCGCCGATGACCGGCGCGCGGCCTTCGTCGGCAGCGAAGCCTATGAGGCCGAGGGCGGCTCCATCCTGCGCGACCTCTTCACCGAGGACGGCGGGGGATGGTTCGAGGACGTGGGCCTGCTCGACCGCCTCGTCTCGGAGAAGCTGGTCGGGCTGGCGGACGAAGCCCGCGCGCGCGAAGGCTGGAAATGGGCCGAGGCCGCCGGGGAATATGCCGAGGTCTCGGCCTTGGGTCGGGTCTATCCGGTCGCCGTTGAACGGTCGGAGGCGGACGCCGCCGCCATCACCGCTCTGTCGGAGGAGTATGATCGGCTCGTTTCGGAGACGGACAGCGCGGAGGCCTTGCCGCCCGAGGTGGATGCCCGGCTGGAGGATATCGACAAGGCCTTGCAGGCCCTCGGCCCGGACTTCGACTATCCGGTCGAGGTCAAGGCGCGGGCCGGGATCATGGTCCTGCTCGGCCATGACGGTCTCGCCCGCTTTGAGCGCGGTCTGGTCCGGCCTGAGGATGTCGTCTCAAATCGGGCGTTCGATCCGGAGGCCCCCGACATCGAGGGCGAGGATGACGGGACGGGAACCGGGGGCGACGCGGGCCGTGAAGGGCGTCGTGAGGAGACGGAGCCGGATGAAGGCCCCGGTCTGTCGGATCGTCTGCTGATCGATCTGACCGCCCACAAGACCATGGGGCTGCGTGATGCGGTTCAGGCCGACGCCGCCGCCGCCCTCGCCACGGTGGTTCACGCCCTGGCCTTGCAGGTCTTCTATCCCGGCTACGGAATGTGGACGCCGCTGCAGCTTCGGCTGACCGTCAACGGTCTGGATCGGCTGGCGCCGGGAGTGGAGGACGGTCCCGCCGGGCGTAGGGTCCGCGACCGGTGCGAGGCGTGGGGCGCCCGTCTACCCGAGCGGGCGGACGCCCTCTGGGAGGTTTTGGCGCCCATGCGCCGGGCGGATCTTTTGGACCTCATGGCCTGCTGCGTCGGGGTGGGCCTCTACGCCGTGCGCGATCCGCACGACCGCAGGCCGGGGGCCTTGGCGCTGGCCGAGCGGCTGGCGACCGAGGTCGGTCTCGACATGGCCGGGACGTGGAGCGCCACCGCCGCCAGCTATTTCAGTCGGGTCGCCAAGGCGCGGGTGCTGGAAGATGTGACCGGGGCCACCAATGCCGAGGAAGCCGATCGGATCGCCGGGTTCAAGAAGGGCGACATGGCCGAGGCGGCGGAACGTCTGGTCGAGGGCAAGGGCTGGCTTCCCGCCGTCCTGCGCACCGAACCTGCGGTGTCGGAGGCGGAAGGGGAAGCAGCGCCTGCCGATGGAGAGGGGGAGGCGACGGACGCCGACGCCTATCCCTTAGCAGCCGAGTAGAGGTCAGCCGCGACCTCACAAACTCGCCGCGCGCCCTTCGGGGGCGCGCGGCTCTTTATTGGTCTTTGGCAAGCGGCGCGACGAACGGCATGTGATTGCGGATCGCCCGACGCGTCATCACCTAGAAGCCATGACAGCCCCCACGCCCAAGCCCGCCGCCAAAGCCCTCGCCGCGCCGGTCGCCAAAGCCACCGTCGCCCCACCGGCGTGGGACGCAATCGATTGTCAGGCCCAGCGACTGCGAGACCGGCGTCCGCTGGACGACTTCGCCGACAAGGTGCTGACCGGCGCGCTGCGCACGGCGCGAGACGAAGGCAATCCGATCCGGGGTAATCTGTTCGCGGCGGCCTCGCGCGAGCTGACAACTCATCTTCTGCACGACCTGGCTCCGGAAGATCAGGTGCGCGCCTGCGCATGGTTCGTCCAGGCCAAGGATACAATGACGGTCACGCGGGCGCAGCGGGCCGCCTACATCACCCATGGCGGCATGACCCCGACTACGTCGAGAAGACCCTGGGCCTCCACGCCGACGACTTCGTGAAGCCGCTCACCGAGGCGATGGACGAACTGAACAAGCGGACCCACCTGAAGGCCAACACCGTCCTCGCTGACGACATCGCCATCCGGGGTCTCGCCGCCGATATCTTCGACTCTATCGAAGGCCTGCTCGACATGGCCGAAGAATGCCGGTCGTCCGTCATCTCGGAACTTCGCGGTCAGATCGACCAGCAGATCATAGACCGCATGATTGGCGAGGTGATCGGCGAACTCGACGAACTGTCCACCCACACCCAGATCGAAGGTCACGACACCGAAGAGATCGAGATCGCCGGGATCGGCCCGAATCAGATTCGCTTTGGCGTTTCGGGGACCGTCTATGTCACCCTTCAGTATGGATCTGGATCTGATAGGCGGAACGGCGACGGCGCCTCGATGTCGGACAACTATCCATTCACGGCCACCGTCATCACCCAGGCCGCCGATCCTGCGAAATTCGAAGAGATCGTCGACCTAGAGGTCGACACCTCCAGCTTCTACGAATGAGCCTCGCCGCAGCGCCCATCAGGGAAGCCGGACGGGCACGCCGTCATAGATCTGCGGAGCCGTCGCGCGACGGCCGGCCCTAGACGGGCGCCGTGCGGTCGCGCGCATCCGGCATCGACCACTGATTTTCGTCGTCGACCTCGAAGACGGCGAGGTGATCATTCACCTTGTCGAGCGGATTGTGCAGATCTCCGCCGAGCTGGGCCGCGCTCAGCGGGCTGCGCACGATCCAGCACGACGTCGAAACGTGGCCTTCATCCTCGAACAGGGACAGTCGCTCCGCTTCGAGACGTTCGAGCTTCTCGATGAGATTCCGGTAGCGGGCGTCGCGATTGCCCGAGAGGGACGTCTCTGCCTCGGTGGAGATACGATAGACGATGAGATAGCGTTTGGTCAGATCGCCCAGGACGGTGGTTTCGATGAGTTCGCGCAGGTCTGGCAATATGGGACTCTATGGTCTGGGGTTGAAGGGCCCGGAGGGTGGGCGGTGCAGAACAGATAGGGCGACCTCGCCGCGCCGCCAGACTGCCCGGCGCTGACGCGCAAATCGATGGCGTCAACAAGCGTCAGGCCTCAGGCTTCTCGGCCATAGCAATCGTCGGGAGCCACTCCCGTTCATGTCTCTCACGCTCCAGCTGCTTCACGAGACTCTCGTGTTTTCGCTCGATGCTCTCGTTGTAAATATAGCTCGCGTCGCGCCAGAACCGGGCGATGGCCTCCACGAACTCATGCAGGCGCGCCACCGGAAGGTCGATCAGCGCCACGGTCCGTGGAACATCGACGGGTCCGCCAAACGCGTCAGGCAGAGGCGGATAGGTCTTCCAAAGGTCGGGGCATCGGGCGGCAAGGATGCGCGCCGAGTCGCCGTCCCCATGGCGGCAGGCGTTTCCAAGATGCTGAAGGGTGTCGAGCGCCGGAAAACTGGGAAACGCCTCGAGTCGAATGCCGCGCAACCGGCGAAACTGCCCCGTTAGGGAGTTCCAGTCCGCCTTTTCCAGCTTGCGCTCTAGGTCCAGGTCTGGGCGGAGATCGCGCGCGACGCCCTTTACATAGGCGCGGAATTGGCGTTCCCAGATCGACTGGATGGCGAGGGCGTAGGTCAGCTTCGTTTCATTCAGCATCTCCTCGACGTCCGACTGGAAGAAGATGTCGCCCGGATCGTCGCTCTCGCCGAGCGCGACGATCTTGGCCCCAAGGTTTTCCAACCCGGGCCGAATGACGTCGGTCAGCAACAGTTCCAGCGTCTGGGCATGGCGCCAGGTCCCGATGTCGGCATGGCAGTTCCGCCATCGGAACGGCGTCTCGTCGGCGTTGTCCTCGATCATGGTCTCGCTTTGCATTTCTGGCGACCGTGACCGCCGCCGGCCCATCCCACCAAAGGCCGCCGCCGGCGGGAAGGGCCAAGCGACGGTGTCAGGCGGCTCTGATCTGCGGCCAGAGAGACCCGTACCGGCCGGCTTCTTGTCTGCGGCGTCGCGCTTGTGCGCGCGCGCCGTTCGGTCGGCAGACGATGTCGAGCTCCAGCAGATGCGACTGGGACATGTTGAAGGTCACATTGGGCCATTCGTACCCCTGCGGGTCCCGACCCGTGCGGTAGCGGAATCCGAAGTGGGACGCGGCGACGATGAGCGGTCCATTGGCGACATACTCCGGTCCGAGGAGTTCGCCATCCGGATAGTCGCAGGGGAAGTTCTCCGCGATGTGCTTTAGGCGATAGCTGTCCGTGTCCGGGCGGATCGTCCGGGTGGCGGGCACGCGCGAGAGCATCGCGATCGCGCGCAGCACTTGATCGGCGACCCGGATATCCGTGAGCTCGTCTCGGTATCGCAGGAAGCGGTCGTAGTTTTCGTAAGGGGTCTCCCACCGGCCGTCGCGCCTTTCCGGCCGACCGCAACCCCAACCCCATTTATGGAGACGGTCATCCCGATCCATCACATCGAGGGTAATCGCATGTCCCGCCGCGCGGAGCAGAAGGGCGGCCGATGCGTCGAAGCCGTGTTCGGACAGGTATCCGGTGAAGGCGGCCGTATCGACCCGTCGGGCGGGCCTCGTCTCGACGAGTCGCGCGCGAAGCTCGGCGTTCGAACGGTAGCCCAGCCCCCGGGCAAGCGCCTCGACGCGGTGGGAGGATTTGAT
Source organism: Caulobacteraceae bacterium (assembly GCA_947475735.1). Lineage (GTDB taxonomy): Bacteria > Pseudomonadota > Alphaproteobacteria > Caulobacterales > Caulobacteraceae > Brevundimonas. The sequence goes on along the minus strand of CANJLQ010000012.1, from coordinate 107,675 downwards.
GTTTGGAGCGGTTTGACGGAGCCCGGACTTCAGCCGGGTCAGGGAGACGGCGTTCAGATGGATGTCGAGTTCGACCATGACGTTTGCCTCAGTGCATGCGCAGGTCGCCGATTACACTGCGGCACACGAGGGAAACGGAGCCGGGAATGTCTGGAAAAATTGAGACGTTTGACCCGGCGACAGGTCACAGGCGCCTAACCCGACAGCATAATGCGGTGAGTCGCGCCGGTGTCCATAGTCCCTGCCATGGTCAATGGCACGGGTCGGCCCCTCGGACTGGCGGACGTTTCGGAGGGCTGTGATGGCGCGAAGTGGAGATGAAGACGGCGGCCGTTTGCTGCTGATTTCCGAGAGCCCGATCGAACAGATCTGGACGCAACTCTCGATGTGGGAAAGCCGCGCTCTGGCGCTCAAACTCATCATGGAGCGGGCCGAGCGCGCGGATGTCTTGATCGGCCGCGAAAAGGCCGAGGCGAAGGCTCTGGCACTGAGCTACTGCCTGAGGAATGCCCGGGAGAACCTCCGGGAGCCGCGCCAGACGCTCACCCTCAAGACCGTCGCGAACTACTATGGCTGCATGTGGTTCGCGAGCGCCATCGTGGCTGCAGATCCCGCGAACGACGTCGATCTGCCCCAGCTCGAGCGTTTCACGAAGAAGGGGCACGGCCTCGGAAACTTCGTCGACCCCGACAAGGCGTTTCCCGCCAACGAATACGTCTATGTGAAGGAAGGCGGGTTCTATCCGGAGTTTCTCCGCGCCTCAGCCATCGACGCGAGCCGGATCGCCCTGCGCAAGGCACCCGTTCGAGGCGGGCCGGACGGTGAGGACAGGAGCGTCGGCATGATGGCCCTGTTTGCCCGTGTGCCGGAGCTCGCGGACGCTTATCGCTATGTCACCGGTGAATGGCCCTTCAACTTCCGCATCTTCCATTCATCTCGAAATATGGGCGAGGATGTCGATGACGCGCAGCGGGCAGGCCCGTTGTCGGCGGTGATCCCGAAAAGGGCACGGGACTACACCTGGCTGGGACTCGGAACGACGTTGGCCATCCCCCGGGACCACCTGATTACGCATGGCCCGCCTCTTACGGAACTCGACATCAAGACCTATGCCGGTTCCACCCATTGGGAGGGGAAGTGGCCGACGACCGTCGGCGGACATTGGTGGGAGACGTTAAAAACCTACAAGTCTGCGATGTGCGGCCAGAGCTGGATAAAGCCCCTCTTCGGCGAGGTTCAGGAGCCGTTCTCGATCCACCTTGTGCTGCTGTATCAGCTCAGCATCCTCGCCCGATACCGCCCGGCCGTCTGGCGGGAGATCATCGAGGGCGACGAGGACCAGTATCAGGTGCTTTTCACGGGGTATGACCAAGTCGTGACCCGAATTCTCCCCGAGCTGGCGCTTCGGCGGATTTACGATCGCCACGTTCACATCACCCAGCCCGGATCATGGTCAGCGCCGCTCTGAGCGGAGACGGCAGGTGCTTTCAACTTCGCCTTGCAGCAGCGGCCCCATTCGGAGAGACTCCCCTCGTGAAGAAAAGCCTCGATCATCTGCCGCTGCCCAAGCAGTCCGAGCTGCGTCACGTCGTTGACGTGATCCGCGCCTCCTTCGAGGAGGCGATTGCGACCCGCCGTGCGGAGCGGCTTAAGAACGGCAAGATCCTCAAAGTCATTCTCTATGGATCGTATGCGCGGGGCGATTGGGTCCATGACCCGGTCGGTCGTTACTTTTCGGATTTCGACCTGCTGGTCGTCGTCGATCATGAAGATCTGACGGACGGGGAATTCTGGTTCGACGCCACGAACCGGACGATGCCGGGCGAGGGCGACATTCGAACGCCCGTCAATATCATCGTCCATAGTCTGGACGACGTGAACGACCAGCTGGATCGTGGTCGCTATTTCTTCGCCGACATTCTGCGAGACGGGATTATTCTCTACGACACGCCGGGCGCGAAGCTGCACAAGCCAGCAACTATCACGGCAAAGGCTGCAATAGCTGAGGCCGAGGAGTTCTTCTCTGAGTGGATGGCGAGCTCCAAGGACTTCTCTGAAGTGGCCGCGTTCTGCGTGGCGCAGGACAAGCCGAAACTGGCGGCGTTCAATCTGCATCAAGCGACTGAGCACCTCTACCACTGTGTTCTCCTAGTGGTGACGCTCTACAGCGGCAAAGCTCACAACCTCGCCTTCCTTCGGAAGAAAGCCGAGGCCATCGATGCTCGGTTGGCTAACGCCTGGCCGCGCGAAACCAAGTTCGAACGTCGCTGTTTCGAATTGTTGCGCGAGGCCTATGTGAAGGCTCGCTATTCCAAGCACTATAAGATCAGCGGCGAAGAGCTCGCTTGGCTGACGGAGAGAGTCGAAGTCTTGTGCGCGTTGTCGCGAACGATCTGCGAAGAGCGGCTTGGCCAGATGCGGGAGGAGGCAGCAGGCGAGGATTGATCCTAGCATCAGAACAGGGTTTCGTGATCCACATCGTCGCGCCGCAGGCCGTAACGTCGGATCAACAGTTCCTCGAGTGCGTCCGGATCTCTCATTCGGCCGCCCTGTAAGCCCCACGAACCTACGTGGGCACCGATAAACATCATCCTGTTCACTCTGATGGCCTCGTCCGAAAACACCTCGGCGGACAGTGCTTCATCCGGTTCTTCAGACCGGTTCAACTCGGCAGCCGCCTGCTCCATCACCTCGCGAGTTGGTCTTCCCTCCACGTCGAACGAAAAGCGAGCGTTCAAGGCGATATTCGCCAAGATGCTGAGGATTTCCCAGTCCTTCAATCCCTCTTCGCGCATCGCCTCGAGACGGGCGCGCACATCCTGATCCGCCAGAATGGCCGGGAGGGTGTGGCGAAGATATGCGAACGATCGGCTATATCGCTGCTTGATCGACACAGCGGCTTCGTCCGCATCATATCCTGGACCGGGTCCCACCGGCGTCGACAGCGACACGATCCTTGGAAGATTGAAGACGCGGTGGGGCTCGATGTTCGGCAAGGCCTGGCGGATCGCCTCGCCGAACGCTTCCTCCGAGATCAGGTCTCGGTAGAGTTCCGGGTAGGGGCGAGCCGTAAAGAGCTCGCCAGCGAGCGCTTCCATCTGGTCGCTCAGTGCTTCCGCCGCTTCCTTCGGCGGCAGCAGCGACAGGGCTCCGAGGATCGGGGCGAGAACACCTTGGAGCATCAGCCACGGATCTGCGGGCCCGCCGAAGGGAAGGGTGAGGCTGAACGTGCGTATTGTTGTGGGTTCACTGGGTTCGATTTCCTCGAACGCAGGCTCCGCAAGCTCGGAATCGACGTGGATCTCGATGTGAACTTCACCCGGAATGGTGACCAGATCGACGCGCAACAGGATTATCGCGAAAAGCTGGAGGCTGGCGACAACTTGCTCGGCTTCAGGAACGACAGCGTAGCGGTTCTCAAAGACGCATTTCCAGTCGATATCCATTGCGCGCCAACGGACGGTTCGGATGCGGCCGAAATCACCGAAAGGTCGATCTAGGAAGGCCGCTTGAAGGCGGGCCCAAAGCTCGTCCGGGCTATCCTGCATCCAGAAACCGTCGGGAGATTCAGATGCGGACAGAATTGGATCCAAGATGATCGGTGGCCAATCGGCGTAGAGCCGATCAAATGTCGGCACGATCTCCGGCGCAAACCTGAGAAGCGCGCCTCGCCACGTCGCCAGTTGCCCCACGTTAGTTTTGAGCTCCGCATGTTTCTCAAGGTCGAGCGGGTCCGCTGCATGCTGGACATGCGCGTGCAGCGTCGCCGCCATCGCTTGGATGAAACCGACTGCGCAGCCCGAGTTGTCCTCGAAGTCAGAGACGGAAAGGCGCGCGGTCGGGACGATGGGACCCAGCGGTTCAACAGGGTGGTACTCGGAGATGAAGGCCGCCGCGAGCGCATAGTTCTTCGCTGCATAGGCTAGTCCCAAGTCACGGTAGCAATCCGCTAGCAGGAGCATGACGCGAACTGCGCCCTCGATCCGGTCTCCCGAAAACCACTTCGCCTTGCCCTTATGCAGTTCCCGGATCGCTGTGAGGGGGTGGTCGTTGTCCAGCAGAGCAAGCGCCCGCTTGAAAGCTTTTTCGCCCGCCACGGCGCCACCCGCTCGTTCCGCGATGAGCTCGTCGGCTCGCTCCGCCAAGGCGAGCAGCCCCGCATCTTCTCCAGCGATCGCGATGACCTTCGTAAGGAAGTCTGCGAAGTCTTCGACAGGAAAGAGAGGCGTGGCCTTTGCTTCATCAAGCATGCGTGCCCAGTCCACACGCGACGCATTCAGATCATTGGGCGCGTCTGGCGCACTCGGCAGCCCACTGATGTGCCCGCGCACACGGAGTAGCCCAGTACGACGCACCGGCCCCGGAGCGCTTTCGATCTCGCTATCGATCGTTGCGAGAAGAGTGTTTCGCCATTCGGCGAGCTCCTCCAGCGAGCCGTGATAGGTTGAGTGGAGAATACCGCCGTGCGCGTAAACAAGCAGCGTGGCTGCGTCTTGAAGGTCGGCTTGGCCGGTCCATTCGCCGACATCGGAATAGTAGTCGCGGAGCTGGTGCGCCTGAGGGTTCATATCCCCAAATCCCCGAAGGGACGCGACCGCGATCTCATACATTGCGTTCCGGACCAGCCCCCGTGGCGTCGCCTCATGGCCCGTGAAGGCCTCCATCTTGGCGATCCAGAAACGCAGGTCATGGCGCGCCGCAAGGTCGAAGGTTGCTCGGCGCATCCCGCGCTTGATCTCCGTGAAGTCGGCGTGGCTAATCACCAGCGGATCGCGGTCCCGCCAGCGTGCAAGTCGATCACCGTATCCGTCGCCAGTGTTGGGACCTGCCGGCGCGAGCTCGGCTGGCAGGGAGAGATATTGCTGGGCGATCCAGAAAAGGTCGCGATCAGCCAGCCATTCGGCGATCGCCTGCCCGTCGAAGATCCTGAGCTCGACGTTGTGATCTTCCCGCGCCCATTTCTGCAGTCTGCGGCGTCGGCCGATCGGAAAGTCCGCTTCACAGAAGTAGATGATCTCATCGACGTGGCCCCCGCCAATGAGGGATTTCACATCCTTCTTGATCTTCGGCTCGATCCGCTTCTCGAGGCTGCAGGCGAAGACTACCTCACGGGCACCGGAGGCTTCCGCGACGAACGGCGAGTTTGCGGTCAAAGGAAGCGGCAGGTTCGTCCTGAACGACTCGAAATCGCGGCCTCCGTCCCCACCCGCGCTGACGGGACCTGTCGCGGGGAGAATGTTTGAGTAGAGACGAGCCCGTGCGACATGCCGCGTCAGGTGCTCGAATTCGTGGTGCGCATTTAGCGCGCCGAGCTCGTTCAAATGGAAGCGAAGAACTCGGGAAAGCTGTGCTGGCGAGGGGCCGTCGGCCAAGGTAAATGGTCCCGTCTGAATTATGACGCCAGCCGTATGGGCATCGCAACATTTGTGAAGCTGATTTGGCCACTGTGGAAAGCTTAGCGGAAGTCCCTCGTCCGGGCCTGGCTCAATCTCCAGCGCCCCGAGGCCGAACTGTTGCGTGCTCTGCCCGCCGAGAGCCTCGACGTTGCGAAGGTTGTCCCGATCGCGGCCTGAGCCTCGTGGGAAAACATGGCCTGACCGACCGTGGAGTGCCTATGGCGCTGACGGGGTGGTTGGGGCGGCCAGCGTCTCGCATCCTTTTCGCGCCAACCGGCGCGGCCTCTCGATGAGGCGGATCTGACCGAAACCCGTTCGGCTGGCGCAACCGCTTGCGTGACTTTCATCCCCGGCCTGACGGCCTTCCTCGCGAAACAAGAAAGTCTCTTATCGCGGTCCTCCGCTCCGCTGCGGGGCTCGCTTCGCTCTGCCTGCGCGCCGCCCGGGCCCCGGTCTCCCGATCGCCATCGAGGCCGCGGCAGGCGTGGCCCGAAGCAAAGGAGAGACTGACATGGCGACCATCGGCACCTTCACCGCTCAAGGCGACGGCTACACCGGTTCGATCAAGACCCTCACCCTCAACGTCAAGGCGGCGGTTCTTCGGCCCAACGAGAAGAGCGACGACAAGGCCCCCGACTTCCGGATCTTCGCGGGCCAGACCGAGTTCGGCGCAGCCTGGAAGAAGACGAGCCAGCAGAACCGCGAGTACCTCTCGGTCAAGCTCGACGATCCCAGCTTCCCGGCGCCGATCTACGCCTCCCTGGTGGAGATCGAAGGCGGACACAGCCTGATCTGGTCCCGCTGATCCAAGAGCCGCGGCGGCGCGGAGACCGCGCCGCCGCTCCTTCTTCCCACAATCCGTTTCGAGGAGGCCGCCATGAAGCGCCCCGCCGATCCCGCACGCCCGGACATCCACACCCGGATCACCCAACAGATCATCAGTCAGCTCGAAGCCGGGGTCCGCCCCTGGACCCAGCCCTGGAAGACCAAGACCTCCGTCAGCCGCCCCCTGCGCCATGACGGCACGCCCTACAACGGCATCAATGTCGTCCTGCTCTGGGGCGAGGCGACCAGCCGCGGGTTCAGCCGGTCGACCTGGATGACCTTCCGCCAGGCGCTGGCCGTCGGCGCCCACGTCCGCAAGGGGGAGCACGGAGCAACGGTCGTCTACGCCAACCAGATCGAGCTGGCCGAACAGGATCCGGAGCGGCTCTCCCAGCCAGTTCTCGGTGTAGGTCAACGGCAGGGACTCCGAGGCGGGCGTCGAAATCGTCAGGATCGACATGGCGCGATCAAACGTGAAGGTGACGGTCTGGCCCATCACCTCAAGATCGAATCTCGGTTCTGGCGGCATGCGGTCACGAGGCGTCGTGACAAAGCGCGCCAGCAGCTGCGCGGCGTGATGCCTTGTGGGGATGAGGAAGCGGACTTCCGTCGATCCCGTCGGCGTCGCTTCATATCGACCGCCCCCCAAGAAGGAGTCGGTTTCTCCCTCGAACGTCCAGGCACCGTCGCCGGTCCGGAAGCTCGGGACCGTCCAACCGCCCGCATACTCGGTCCCATCGTCGTCCTCGAGCACCAACCGGAACCGCGATAGTCCGTCGTAGCGGTCCTCCCGCTGCCGCCGCATCTGTTCGAAGACATAGGCGGGGTTTTCGGGCTCGCCCGTCAGGGTGAACTCGAAGCGGTTGGCGGAGACGACCCGAAGCTCACCTGAACCGACGACCAGATCCGGCTCATGGTCACGCGCCATCAACCGCATCTTCGGAAAGACGTGGACGCTCGAGATCGCGGAGAACCGGGAGATGTCGTTGAGAAGCGACACGGGCGCGATGATCCTGAGGCTCGTTGAAGGGCGTATTTGAGGTGCCGGTGGACGGCGCGATTGTCCAGCACCCGCCTAGGCTGGGGTGCCCTTCAGGGCGGCGGGCGAGCGGCCGGCTTCGGACGCCGAGGGGAGGGCGGGCAGCACCGGAGACCTACGGGGCGAAGGGTGTCACGGTCTAGGGCAGGATAGGCTTTGCGCCGGCAATGTCTGACAGACCCGCTCCCCGATGGACCGCTTCACCCTTCGCCTTCCGCCCGACCTGGCTCGCCGCTTCGACGCGGCGGCGGTCGCGCGCGGCGGACGGTCCCGCTACCTGCGTGCGCTCATGGAAAGGGCCGCGCAGGCGCCCCTGCCGGCGTCCGAGCCGGCCTCGCCCGGCGCGAAGTCGGCCAAGCTGACGCTCCGATTGACTGCCGATGACATGGCGATGCTGGAGGCCGAGGCGGCCCGCGCCGGGCTGATGCGGACCCAATGGGCGGCGGCCCTGATCCGCCGTCGGCTGCATGGGCGGTTGCAGCTGACCCCGCCGGAAGCGGTCGCCCTGATCGGCGTCCGGCGCGAGCTCCACCGCATCGGCGTCAACATCAATCAGATCGCCCGGGCCCTGAACACCGCTGTCATGGAGGGCGCCGTCCTCGACCTGGAGGTGGCCCAGCTGGCCGCCTTCGCATCCGAGATCCGGGGCCACCTGGGCGGCCTGGACGAGGCCTTCGCCGGCAACCTGGCCTATTGGTCCGCCGAGCCATGAGCGACTTCCGCCGACCGCTCGGGTTCGAGGAGGTGCTGCGTCCGCCCATCGACATCCGCCGGGCGCGCATCACCCAGGCGGTGCTCCGGCCGCCCGGACGGGCCGGCGATGCGGCCGCCTATGCGCAACTCGCGCGGATCATCCGCCGGGCGCCGGAGGTGGTGGTCAAGATCACCGGCACGACGATGGACGCCGGACATCTGCGACACCACCTCGACTACATCAGCCGCAACGGCAAGCTGGGGCTTGAGGGGCCGGACGGCGAACGCCACGAGGGACGGGCGGCGGTCCATGATCTGGCAGGGGCCTGGGCTGCCGAACTGGCCCTGGAGCCGGGCCGGCGGCGCGACAGCCCCGTGTCCCGCTCCATCGTCCTCAGTATGCCGGCGGGCACCGATCCGATGCGGCTGCACGACGCCGCGCGCGCCTTCGCCAAGGAGACCTTCGGGGAGCGGTTCCCCTATGTGTTCGCGCTCCATGACGAGGACCGCCAGCCCCATGTCCATCTGACCGTGCGGGTGCTGGGCGCCGATGGCCGCCGTCTCAATCCAAGGAAGGCGGACCTGGCGCTGTGGCGACAGACGTTCGCCCAGGCCCTGCGCGATCGCGGCGTGGAGGCCGAGGCCAGTCCGCGGCGCGCGCGCGGCGTCATCCGCAAGGCGGAGCGGACGCCGGTGCGCAAGCTGCGGGAGCGGTTCGCCGATGGAAGGGGGGCTGCACCGAAGGTGCTGGTCGGGGCCGTGCGCGATGCGATCGATTGGCGTGCCAAACAGGTGCCTTGGGACACGGCCTTGAGGGAACGGCAGCGCCGCATCCGTCGCGCCCTGGCGGCCGAAGCGGTCGCGCTCTCTCGGTCCGATCGCGCCGAGGATCGCATCCTGGGCGCGGCCCTGGCGGAGCATGTCCGGGCTCTGCCGAAGGTCGAGATCCGCGCTGAGCAGTTGGCGCGCATGGGCCAGGAACAGCACGGCGATGTTGGACGGAAGCGATGATCGACCCGCCGATGGAGGGCGTGTGGATTGAACCGGTATCCCATTTCGACCTCGAACAGGATTCGCTCAGTTGGGCGAATCGCGTGACCGAAGGACGAAGGCGCAATCGGGGGATCGTGACAGCACGCATGGACGGCAGCTTCGCACCACTGACAGTCGCAGCCTACGCGGACCAGGCCGCCAAGACAGATCGGGGCGTCGAGGGTCAATCGTTGGCGTTCCCGCTGCTCGGCTTGTTTGGCGAAACGGGGAGTCTGCTGAGCGCCCTGAAAAAGAAGCAGAGAGACCGGGCGTCGTCTGTGGCCTATTCGGACGCCGTCGCCGAGGAACTCGGCGATGTCCTTTGGTATCTCGCCGCTATCGCGCGACGGGGCGGTCTAAGCCTCAGCGCCATCGCCGCCCACCTCTACCGCAAGGATGGGCAATGGCTGAACAAGGATGACCCGGCCCTCACGTTTGAGGCCCTTCAGCCGCATACGATCGTGCGGACCGCAGCGCCGCTTCCCCAATTCGAGGAAACGCTGCTTGCACTTGCGGCCGAAGTCGGCGCGATGGTGGCCGATCATCAGAACGCCGCCCTCGTGCCGGGCGGGGAGGCTTTGGCGCGGCGGCTGACCAACGTGTTCAGACTGCTGTTGAAGGCCTCCCGGGAAGCCGGGCTCACGCTGGAAGGCGCGGCGGTCAAGAACCGGCATAAAATCTTGGGGCGCTGGCCAGAGGAGAAAATCTATCCGGCCGCCCCCGACGCCGACAAGGATTACGACGAGCAGTTGCCGCGCCAGATGGCGATAGAGATATTCGAGAAGAGCGTGGGCGACCGTCCCTTTGTCTTCCAGCGATGCAACGAGCTCTTTATCGGCGATCGCCTGACGGACAACGCCCACGAAGCCGACGATTACCGGTTCCACGACGTCTTCCACTATGCGTTCGTGGCCGTGCTCGGCTGGTCTCCGGTCGTTCGCTCGCTCCTTCGCCTCAAGCGGAAGAGCGACGCCAAACTTGATGAAACCGAGGATGGCGCTCGCGCCATCCTGATCGAGGAGGGCATTTCGACCTGGGTGTTCAGCATGGCGCGTCCGCTGGACTATTTCCGCGGCATGAAGGCCGGCGAGTTGCCGCTCGACCTGCTGAAGCAGGTCCACCAATTTGTCCAAGGCTATGAACCCCAGGACTACCCCTTGTGGCTCTGGGAGGAGGCGATCCTGCAGGGATATGCGGCGTTCCGCTTTCTGCAGGAGCACCGGCGCGGCCTGGTCACAATCGATTTCGGGAATCGGCAACTGCGTATAGAGCCGCTCGCGTCATGACCCCGTCCGAGTTCGTGTGCGCCCTAGAGGCCGCCTCCTTACCCAACGTCTTCAACCCCTGGCGGGACCATTGCGCCGTGCATGATCGCGGAGACGCCGCAGCGCTCCGTCGTGAGAACCTCCGGCTATTCCTCGAGCGGGCGATCGCAACAGAGGTGTCTACCATGTGGGTGGGGCGCGATCTCGGCTACCGGGGGGGGCGTCGTACTGGGGTGCCTCTCACCGACGAAGTTCACCTCGCGTCTGCCTCGATGCTGTTGGGGGACATCGATCTGGTCCGGGCGACAGAAGGACCCATTATGGCGGAGCGGACGGCCGCAGTGGTGTGGCGCGTGCTGGAACAGGTGCGCCAGCCCGTGGTCCTGTGGAATGTCTTTCCCTTCCATCCCCACCAGGCCGACGATCCGATGTCGAACCGATGTCATACGCGAGCCGAACGCGATGAGACCTGGCCGCTGTTGGAGGCGCTGATCGAGATGGTCCAGCCACAACGTATTGTCGCCATCGGCCGGGATGCGAGCGTCGCCCTCGCTGATCTCGGCGTCACTGCGGAGCCCGTCCGCCACCCGAGCTACGGTGGTCAGGCGGAGTTCATGGCGGGGATGTTTGCTCTCTATGCGCCGTCGTTGACTGGCTTGCCTCTCCTTGATGACCAGGACCGTTCCTCAGTCCGTCACTAGGGCATCGCAAGCGGTCAGCAGCGCCTTGATCTCCGCGACGGAGGTCTGGCGTTTCTGGGCGTCCCTGGGCTGATCGGCGCAGGCGTGGGTCGACACAACCGTCAGAGCTCCCACCTGGACGCCGGATTGCTCGGCGACGAAGGCCATCAACCGGCCCAGGCCGATCAGATTGCCGAGCAGCTTCTCGACGTAGAAATGGTTGCGGTAGAGAACCGTAAGGTCGAGCTTGTCCACGGCTCCAGCCTTGCGCAGCTTGAAACTGCCGTGGCTTAGACATTGGCCCCCATAGGGGGACCGGGTCACGTCCCGGGTCGGGTCGAAGGTTTGTATCTCGAATTTGTTCCGGGCGACGACCTTCGGGTCTGAGATCCGGTCGATGATGTCGGCAAGCTGGTTGACGACGGCGCCGTCTGGCCCGCGCAGATGAATCATCCGCTCGAAATAGTAGCCGGACCAGGGCCCGCTCTTCCCTGCGGCGCGAAGGACCTTCGTCATGAAGGCTTCGTAGAGGTCCGGCCCAGGGTAACGCCGAGAGAGGGCGGCCGGGAACAAGGTGTTGGCGACCGTCTCGACAGGTTTTACGTTCTTGGACCGCAGGAATTCATCGACCTTGCGAACCACAGGATCGGCCAGGGTTGCTCCGGCGGTTGGATCGGCGATGTCGAGAATGACGTTATGCGCCTCCATCCCCTGGGCGATGACCGCCCGAAGCGCCTCGCGCCATGTGGTGGCGCAGTCAGGCTGCGATGGAATGGGAAGATACATTCTCATCCTCATTCAGGAGGGCCATGCCAAACAGGCGGGCTGTGACAAAATCGGCGGTGAGCCAGGCGTGTCCAGCTGCGCCCCAAGATTCACCCCAACTGTTACGCACCAGGACGGCAGCCTTGCCGTCTACGGCGCCGTGGGCCACCGCGAGAACCGCATGTCTGAGCGTCGGGTCGGGCGCCTCGTCATTGGCGGCCTCCACCAGGCCTTGGACGGGACGGAAAAAGCTGGGCGAAAGGGTCATCAGGAGCAGGACCGGCTTGCCGGCATTGAGCAGGTCCGTGAGATGAGACCAGCCCGGCGTAACGGCGGAGCCCGAACGCTTGAAGACGTCTTCGGAAAACGACGGCGGCGTCCACGCGCCTGACCCGATGGGAGTCTCGGCGAGATAAGGCCATGCCGCTTCGATAGGCTGGCCGTCGAGCGTGAGCGCTTCGAGCATGGAAGGCAGGGTCGCCCCCACCGACGGCGGGCGGCCAGCGCGACGCTGGGCATGAAAAAAGGCCGCCTCGCACGACAACGGATCCCATCCGGGTCGGATGGCCGCATGCAGATCGCTCGCTGCGAACGCCAAGCAAGTCGGCCGGGGCCCTTGGTCCCTGGCGGAACCCAACCGGGCCCTCAGGTCCGTTATGAAGACGATGGAATGGCTCATGCGGCCGCCAGGCGTTGGCGACGCTCGGCGCGGGACAGGCCGATCTCTTCCGGCCCCGTCAGGTCGAAGGGAAGAGTCAAAGTCGATAGAGGCGCGGCTGGCAGCCAAGGGCGGCGTTGTTCGAGCTGCAGTAGTCCGTGCGCATCCTCATCGGGCACAGCCAAGACACGGCGGGTATTGGGCCCGCCGATTCCCCCTTCATCCACACTGAGTCGGCTGTCGCGCACGATGCTGAAGCCGCTCTCCGCGAGCGTGTCGAAATCCCAGAGGTAGCCGGCAGCGCCCAACTCCGGCAGTTTGACGACGAATAGGTCGTTGCGGCTTCCGTCGATGCGGCCGCCCTGGTCCTTTTCGGTCAGGAGCCAGACATCACCGTGGTAGCTCGGCGGGGTGAAGTCCTCGAGCAGGCTGGCTTTCAGCGCCCGAGGCTGTGTCCGCAAGAGCGCCGCCCGGCGGCCCGCATTGAGCAGGCCGTAGCGCTCGAGGGTCCACACGGTCGCCTCGTAGCTCGCGCCGATCCGAACCGAGAGCTGGTAGACATTGTCGGCCTGCTCGAGATGCGGAACCCGCCAACCCTGGCGCGCGCAATGGGCGAGGATCAGCCACTTCGGCATCATCAAGGCGACAGCGAAAGCGTCCGCCTCTGTCTCCTGAAAGCCTGTGCGCGCGTCTTGTGCGCGCGGCGCTCGCCGCAGAATCTGGTCTTCGTCGTCCAGGCTGGGTTCGTGATCCAGAAGGCAGTGACCCAACTCGTGCGCGGCGGTGAAGCGCTGGATGCTCAACGGCCGTTGGGTGGTGACCAGGATCCCAGGCGTGGGAACCTTCAGGAAGGCGCCCAGGAGCCCCTTCAACGGGCGCAGCATCAAAGGCAGATCGAGCTCGGCGATGATCGCGAAGATGTCGACGGCGCCGGGCTCGGCTTCGAGCTTGGCTTGCCAGTCGAGCCGTCGCAGCAGCTTACTCGCCGCCGCGGTCCCATTTCTGACTGCCTCTGCATAGGTGCGCGCCAAGAGTCAGACCTTGTCGAGTTTGGCGCGGGTGCGCAGATAGTCCGCAAAGCGGGCCAGTTCTTGCCGGTCGTCCTGCGACAGGTCGGCAGCCTGACGGGCGAGATGGGCGACATCGGGGGGAAGATCACGCGCTTGCTCTTCCTCGCCCGTCAGATAGCCGATCGACTGGCGGTAAAGCCTGGCCAGCCGAGTGAGTTCGATCGCCTCGACCTTGCGCTGCCCAGTCTCAATCCCCGTCAGGGCTGTTCGTGGCAGCTTAAGGTAGGCGGCGACCTCGTCCTGCTTGAGGCCCAGGTATTCCCGAGCTTCGCGTAGGCGTTCGCCAAGGCTCTTGCGCGCCGTCTCGTCGTCGAGATCGGTCATGCCTTCACCGGATGGCGTTTGGCCCATGCGGCTTCGATACGCGGCATCATGTGCTTCATGGCGGCGTCGATCGAATCATACCCCCCAGCCTTGACGATGTCCTTGGGCTCGAAGCCCAGAATGTCGTCCAATGCGCAGGTGATGGCGACGACCGTCAAGGAATCCAGGCGGATGTGCATGGTCCTCAGCGCGGCCGGCTGGGTGGGGAGGGGAATGCCCTGAATCTGGGCTTCTCCTTCCACCAGCAGGGTGAGTTCGGCGAGCAAGGCGTTCGACACTTCCTGGAGAGGAAAGGTCTTGACCTGAGTCTCTTCGTCAATCTGGGTCATTGGGGTATCCAAAATCCGACACGACACCAATGTAATGTCTGAAAATCAGACATTCAACTGCTTCCCATGATTTTCCTGCGGGCGTTGGCCGGCTAGGCGGTGGGCGCGTGGATCAGCGCCGCCTCATCGGTCCAAGGCCGGGTTTGCCTCACAACCCCCTACATATGGGTGTTAGGCGCAGATGCGGGCCTTAAGCGCCCACATAAGGGTGCTTGTGAAAGGCCTGTTCAGAGCGTGGCGTCACCGATCACGACCTCGGTCAACAGGTGGAGTTCGATCTTCTTGGTGGTGAGACGGGGCGAGGCCCACCCGCGCGGCGGCGTGGGCGATCAGCCGCTGCTGGGCTTCCGGATCGGCGATCAGGGTCCGCACCACGGTCGAGGCCATGCGCAGCCGGTGTTCCATCTGAGTCCGGCCGTGCGGCAGGCCGGCCGCCCCTCGGTCCCGGTCGCGCGGGCGGTAGCCCTGCACCTCCAGCCCCATTGCGCGGGCCTGGACCCAGACTTCGCGCCGGAACCCTTCTTCGCCCTCGACCTTCAGCCGGGACCAGCCGCGATGCTGGGCGACCTTGAGCATGTCGGCCACCGTGTCCGGATAGGTCCGGTCGGCGCTCAGCCGCCGGCCCGCGTCGCGGAAGGCCGGATCGGCGGTGCGATGGTCGCGGTAGAACCGCTCCGGTCGTCCCCTCAGGTCGCGTTCGATCAGATAGCGGTCCAGCAGGGTCTGCGGCACGTCGCCCTTGGCGACCGAGCGGGTCTGGGCCTCGCCGGACCGGGCGCGGTCCGGCCCGATCCGGTTGGCGGCCGGGCCGTCCTGGGCGCGGTCGCGCGGCGGAGTCGGATCGGTCATGGTTCACGCTCCTGATGTGACGACGGCGGCTCCGCCATGATGCGGTCGAGCCAGTCGCGGACCTCGCCCTCCGAGGCGCCGTGGGCGGGTGGCGACAGCCCCTCTTCGGCGAAGGCGCGAACGATCGCGTCGAACTCCATGTCGGCGTCCTCCTGAGGTGGCGATGAAATCGGGAAGACCGGCGCGGGAGCCGGCCGCGGCGGCGGCGGCGGCGCTTGGGCGATCTCCGGCGGCGGTCGCAGGCGGCGGCGGAACGCCGCCTCGCGGTAATAGACGATCTTGCGGCCGCGCACCGGCGGCGTGCCGGCCTTGAACACCATCAGCACGGACCCCGGCAGTTGGAGAAGTTCCTGCGGCAGCATCAGCGGCCGGCGCTGCTCCGAAGTGGTCAGGGTGCGCCGCCCAGGCCCGAGCGCGCGCGGCCGGCTGCGGCTCTGGGCGCCATAGGTATAGGCGCCTAGCCGTTCGCTGAGTTCCTGGGCCACCTTCAGCTCCTTGGGGGCGAACACCACTTCGACGCCGCAGTTGGCGAGGATGTCCTCGGCCAGGTCCGGCCCATAGAGGCCGCGCAGCTGCGACGGGCTCTGGATCACCGGCAGCAGCCGCAGCCCATAGCCGGCCACCCAGGAGAAGGCGTGGGCCAACACGGGCGCCGGGCCGAGCCGGGCGAACTCGTCCAGGAGGACGAGGACGGGTTTGTCGTCCGGGCCCGGCAGGCTGCGGCTGTTCAGGTCCACCAGTTGCTGGAACAACAGGCTGTAGAGCGGAGCGACGCGCAGCAGGTTGTCGGGCGTGGCGCCGAGATAGAGCGACATCCGGCCCTGGCGCAGGTCGCGCAGATCGAAGTCGCTGGCGCTGGTGGCGGCGTCCACCGCCGGGTTCAGCCACAGGCCCATGCGGGTGGTGATCGACTGGCGGATGGAGGCGAAGGTGTTTTCGCTCGACGTGCAGAAGTCGTTGAGGGCGGAGACGCACGGCGCCGGCAGCGGATCGCCGGCTTGGCGGCGCGCTTCGATCGCCTTGGGGAAACGCCGGCGCGGATCGTCCTCGGTCAGCTGGCGGAAGATTTCGCCCAAGGTGAACGGCAGGGGCGGACTGGCCGCCACATAGGCGCCCACGCCGATGAAGCCGGTCCGGGCTGCTTCCGCCCAGAAGGGATCGGCGTGATCGTGGCCCGGGAACAGCATGGCGGCCATGCGCTGGAGTTCGTCCAGCACCGCGATGGCGTCGGCGCGGTGGATATGACCCAGCGGATTGAAGCGGGCCGTGCAGCCGTCCAGCGCCAGGGGATCGAACAGCAGCACGCGCTGGCCGCCCTCGGCCCGATAGCCCGCGGTGGCGGCGAAGTTCTCGCGCTTGATGTCCAGCGCCACGACCGAGTGCGGCCAGGCCAGGAGGTTGGGGATCACCACCCCAACGCCCTTGCCGGTCCGGGTCGGGGCGTAGAGCATCACATGCTCCGGCCCGTCCGAGACCAGGAAGCCGCCGCCCGACGCATGGCCCAGCAGGATTCCTGCGGAAGCGCGCAATCCGGCGGCGCGCTGTTCGGCCCCGGTGGCCCAGCGGGCCGCGCCATGCAGCGGCCGGCGCCGGGAGAGCGCAACAGCCGCCGCTGTCAGGAGGACGAGCAGGCCGGTCGAGGCGCCGCCGATGGTCAGCCAGCGCCGCACCTCGGGATCGCCACGATAATACCAGAACCAGGCGGGCGCCCGCAGCGGATCGACGTCGCCGGAGAACTGGCCGAGGCCGACCAGGGCGATGGTCCCGCCGCCGACCGTCACGAACAGCAGGGCGGCGAACAGGCCGAAGGCCAGCTTTAAGGCGTCAGGCCCCGGCGCGGCGCTTGCGAAGCGGCTCATGCCAGACCTCGGTCATGCGGAAGCGCCCGTCGATCTTCTTCATCTGCACCACAACATCGATCAGCAGATGCAGCAGGGCGCGGATGTCGTCGCGGGGCAGATCGCGGCCGCCTTCGGATTCGCGCACCAGCAGGGTCAGCTGTTCGAAGGCCAGGGCCGCGGAATCCGCGTGGACCGTGGTGATCGAGCCCGGATGGCCCGAGTTGACGTTGCGCAGATAGAAGAAGGCCGTCCCGTCGCGGAGCTCTTGAAGCAGGATGCGGTCCGGCCGCATCCGAAGCGCGCTCTCCAGAAGGGCCTTGGGGCCGACCGGGGCCAGGCCCTGACCGTCCTTGGAATAGATCATGGGGACGACGTTGCGGTGGGGCGCGACCAGTTCGCGGGTGTCCTCGATAGTCAGCAGCCGTTCCTCGGCCGGGATCAACTCAACCAGGCCCTTGGCGAAGGTCGTCTTGCCCGAACCCGTGGCGCCGGAGACCAGGATGTTGCGCCGGGCCTCGACGGCGAGGCGGAAGAAGGCCGGCCAGTCGCCCAGGTCGCGCAACCGGATCAACTCCGCGTCAATCGCGTCCGTCTCGCCCTCGCAGGCGACGGCCGTGGTCTCGAACAGGCCGCCGGCCCGGAAATCCTCCAAGGTCAGGCACCGCCGCGAGGGCTTGCGGATGGTCAGGGACACCGTGCCCTCCGGGGCGACCGGCGGCAGGACGATCTGGCAGCGTTCCTCGCCAGGCAGGACGGTCGAGCAGATGGGCCGATCCGCGCCCACGTCCTGGCGGGTGTAGGCCGCCGCCGCCACGGCCAGGGTCCGCAGCCAGGGTTCGGACAGTTGCGGCACGTCGCGCCAGACCCAACGGCCGGACCGTTCGACGCCGACCTCGCCGGGCCGGTTGACCACCAGCTCGGTGACGTCGTCGGGCTCCAGCAGCGGCCGCAGCGGCGTCAGATAGTGGTCGAGGACAGCGGTGTCGCCCATCAGCGCGGCCTCAGGCGATAGACGGAAGCGAAGTCCAGGTCCTGGGCCACGAAGATGGAGACCTCCGATCCCTGGTCCTTCCGGAGCGTCGGCGGGATGCCGACCGAGTCCTGCAAGGCTACCGAGGCGGCTTCGGACGGCGCGCGGACCACGGACCGGTCCGTCCCCGCATCGACGGCGGTATAGGCCGCCCCATCGACGATGCTGAGGACGAGCGCGCCGCCGAACCGCTCCCAGAAATGGCTGTCGATCCGGCCGTCGAAGCCGGCGCGGCCGAGCGCGTCGGCGGCGGGCGACGCCAGGGCGACGGCCACCCCTTCCGGCGTGACGGCGCGGGTCCACAGCACGAACAGCCTTCCGCGGCCGCGCTGGAGGCCGGCGCGGTATTCGCCCAGGACGCGGGCGCCACGCTCCATCAGCACGACCGAGCCGTCATCGGAATAGACGTTGCGCGGGATGACGCAGCTGACATAGCCCGGTGTGGCGCTGTCCATCGCCGTCTGAAGCACGCACGGGACCGTGGTTCCGGCAGTGATGAGGAAGCGCCGATCCGGCAGACGTCCCGCCCGCGCCTGTCCGATCGGGCTGACCTGACGCAACCGGTCCAGGGCGTTCGGCTCGCCGGGACCGGCAGGCTCGACCATCGGCCCGTCACCGAAAGTCGGGCGCGCGGCGCCGCCGCCCGATCGGCTATAGGCCAGCACCGGCGCCCGCTGGGCGCTTTCCGCCAAGGTGCGGCGCTGGTCCTCGGGCGACGGGCCGCGCGACTCCGGGGAGGCGGAGGCGGCCCCGTCGATGGCGGGCACCACGGGCTCGCCGGTCAGCGACGGGGCGTTGGGGTCTTCATATTGATCGGACAGCAGCGGGTCGGCCGGGCGCCGGGCGGGCTCGAAGGGCACGAACTGCCGCGCCGGTTCGTCCGGCGCCGGGCGGTCCCGACGGTCGCCCTGGTCCCAGGTGGCGAACAGGAAGGCGCCGCAGCCCGCCGTCAGGGCAGCCAGGGTGATCCAGCGGCTGCGCGGTCCGCCCAAGCGGCCGGCGATCGGCGAAATGGACCGGTCGGCGGGGGCCGCCTTCGGCTCCGGCATCCGGGGTTCGGGCGCGTCCCGGTCGCGGCGGGGTTCGATCGGGTCGGTCATGCCGCGCCTCGCGCCGGGAGGCGATCGACCTGGGGCGAGGCCGTGCCGGTTCCCGTCGCCCCGGCGCGGTCGTCGAAGGCCTCGTTGAAGATGCACAGCACCGCCTGGCCGCGTCGCAGCCGCAGACCCCGGACGACGCCGTGGATGACCACAAACTCGCCCCGCACGTCATAGGGCACCAGCCGTTCGGTCTCGCCGTCCACCTCGAACAGGGCCGGGATGGCCTGGCCGCCGGGGAACCGCAGCACCGTGAAGCGGCCGTTGTCGCTGACCTCGCTGGGCTGGAGGGCGGCGTCGCCCTGGACCGAATAGGCGAGGTTGCGCGGACCCGCGACGGCGCCGTGCGCCAGCTCCAGTCCGATGAGGCGGTCTTCGGCAGAAGTGGCGGCCCGCGCCAGGGCCGCCTCGGCGGCGGCGCGCTCGTCGTCCGGATAGCGGAAGCGGGCCTGATAGACGGCGCCGGCGCCGCCCCCGGCGGTGAGCTCGAACGCATAGTGGCGGATCTCGCCGCCCCGTTCCGTCACCACCAGCAGATTGGTCGGGGCGTGGCGTTCGCGGGGTTTGAGGAACAAGACCGAGCCCTCGGCGGCCACCTCCCAGGCGACGCTGTCGCCGATGGCGGCGTGCCGGATGGTCTCGTCCGGCGAAAAGACGATCTGGGTCGCGGTGCGGAAGGCGCCGTCGATGCGATAGACGGCGCCGGGCGCATAGGTCAGGTCGCGGATGCGACCGTCCTGGGCCGCGACGGGCGCGGCCAGAACGAGGACGGATGCGCCGAGCAGCGCGGCGAGCGGTCTCATCGGATCACCTCCGGATCGGAGCGGTAGGAGAGCACCTGGAAGCCCAGGGGATTGCGCAGCCGGTCGGCCTCGGTCATCGGCGCGCGGGTGTAGGCAAAGGCGATGGTGGCGATCCAGTCGCTCTCCTCGACCTGCTGGGCGCGGCGCACCGTCCGCCGGTAGCGGACGTTGGCGACCTCGGGATTGATGAAGCCGACGGCGCGGATCGAGACCGAGGCCTCGGCCGCCCGGCCATAGAGGTTCTGCGGACTGTCCGGATTGGTGCCCCGGAACCGGTCGGCCCAGCGCCGCTGCTCGGTCGGGCCTGATAGGATGGAGACCAGGCGGAAATTCTCCTCGGCCGCCGTGTCCAGATAGCCCTCGCGGGCGCGGACATATTGGGCGAGGAAGTATTTGCTGACCGCCTCCTCGTAGCGGACCGGGCCGGTCTCTTCGGAAAGGCCTCGCGCCAGATCGACCGCGCCGGTCGCCTGATCCACCCGGATGACGAAGGGCTCGACCGTCTTCAGCGGCGTCAGGCCGGCGACGGCCAGGACGGCCGCGATGGCGAGGCCCCCGGCCGTGGCGGCCACGGTCCAGGCCAAACGCTTGGACCGCACGGCCGAGGCCAGCCGGTCCTGATCCCAGCGCTTCGCCTCGGTGAAATAGCGCTTCAGGTCGTCGGACGGGACGCCGCTCATACGCAGCCTCCCGTCGCGCTGTCAGTTAGGGGCTCAGCGAGCTCTGCGGGATCGACCGCAGGGCCGACCGGCTGTTCCGGCGCCGGAGGCGCGGCCGGCAGGAGCACCGAGCCGTGGGGATTGGCCGGACGGCGGGCCTGACCGTCGCAGACCGGCAGGCGGTCCGCCGTCAGGCTGGCGCAGCCGCCGACGAGCGGCAGGAGGGCGGCGAGCAGGAGGAGTTTGCGCATGGGTCAGCGTCCTTGAGGTCGGATGGAGCCGCCGCCGCGCGGCGGCGCCCGGCCCGCCTCGACGGGACCGGCGGCGCGGCCGGAGCGGCTGGAGCCGAGGGCGGCGGCGTTGGCGAAGTCGGCGAGGCCGGCGCTGGCGCCGCCCGCCACGCCCGCGGCGATGGCCGGAGTCTGGAGAAAGAAGATCGCGCCGAGCAGGCACAGGGCGATGAAGATCAGCCCGCCCACCATCGGGTCCTGGCCTTCGATCGCGCCCCACTGGTCGCGGATGAGGGACAGGATCAGCTGGAAGATGACGATGATGAGGGCGAACAGGACGAGGTAGTTCACCGCCTGGCTGAGCCAGCCGAAGAAGTAGCGCCGCGTCGCGTCGAACAGGGCCGCGGCGATGAAGATCGGTCCCAGCGTAACCAGCAGCGCCAGGGCCAGCTTGGCCACCATGACGATGCCGAAGCCGATGGCGCAGGCCAGGGCGCCGATGACGAGGACGGCGGCGGCGACGATGTAGGGCGCCAGATCGAAGGCCGAGCCTTCGCGCGCGATGGTCTCGCTGAGATAGCCGGCATAGGCGAGGAACTGGTCGAAGGCCGCCCCGACATTGGGGGCGCCCGAGCCGCTGATCGCCTGGGTCAGGGCGTTGGGCAGATCGACGAATAGCGGCTGGGTGACGAAGCTGGAATAGGCCGCCGTCGTCGCCAGGGCGTAGAGGAAGGCCAGCTTCACCGAGCGGACCGCGAAGTCCATCACAGGCTCGGAGATCGCGCCCCGCAGGATGGCGTAGCCGTAGAGCAGCACATAGAGGACCAGCGCCACGCGCAGCGGGCCTTCGACCACGGCGATCACCGACGACAGCCGATCGCCCAGGAAGACGTTCAGGCGGTCGTCGATGAAGACGTAGCTGGGCTCGAAGACGCGGAAGCTCATGGCGCCGGTCCCTCAGTGGGCCTGCCGGTAAAGAGCTTCGCGGTCGCGGCGCTTGGCTTCGGCCAGACCCTCGCGGGCGGCGTCGCAGCCGCGCGACTGGCGGCCGGCGTTGCAGTCCGCCACCGCCGCCTCCGCCGCCGGACGGTCGGTGGCGAAGGTCTCGACCGAGCCGCCGTCGTCCGAACAGCCGACGAGGGCCAGGGCGGCCAGGAGGGGGAGGACCGTCCTCACTGGATCGCCTCCCGGTAGGTGGACAGGCGGGCGTCCCGGGCCGCGGCCGCCCGCTCGCGGGCGCGCTGCTCCTCCAGACGCGCCTCGGCCGCCTGGGTCAGGGCCAGGCCTTGCAACCGCACCTGTTCATTCTGGATCAGCGCCTGTTCGGCGGCGAGGCGCGCGTCCAGGTCCATCACCGCCCGGGCGTTGGGCGCGGTGTCGAGAGCCTGGCGCAGGGCTTCGAGCCCGGCTAGCCGCTGGTCGGCGGCGGCGCCGACGGCCTCGCCCACGGCCAGGTCGCGGGCCGTGCGGGCGCCGGAGCGTTCCAGCGCCTCGCGGTAGTAGCGATCGACCTCGGGGACCTCGCCGGCCGAGGGCGTATAGAGGCGGGTCTCCGCGCGGATGGCGTCGGCCCGTTCGGCCAGGGCGCCGAGCGCCGACAGATCGCCGTCGGCGGCGGCCCGCAGCGACCGCAGGTCCGGCAGCGGATTGCGCACCTCGGGCAGGCCGAGCTCGCGGGCCAGGGCGTTGACGTCGGAGATGTCGTTCAGGCTGTCGAACAGCTGCTGGCCCTGACGCACCTGTTCGCGCAGCTGCTCCAGCTGATCCAGCGCCGTTCGGGCCTCGCGCACCAACTGGGCGTAGGAGGTCGGGTCGTGGACGATCTGCTGGGCCTGGGCGGCGCCGGCGGCGAGCCAGAGGGCGGCGGCCGCTGCGGCCGCGCCGAGGGAACGGCGGATCATGGGAGTCTCCTTTGCTGGTGGAAGGCGTCGCGCCACTGCGCGTAGGCGTCGCCATGCTCGGCCCGGAGGCGATCGAGCAGGGCGACGGTCTCGGCCCGGCCGGACAGGATCGCCAGGGCGTCGTCCATGCCGGTCAGGTCCAGTTCCACCACCACGCTGGCGTGACCTTGCTTGACCAGGAAGCGGTGCGACTCCGGCGTCAGCTCATCGCGGATCAGGCGGAACTCGGTCTGGGTCAGGCCGAAGCCGTCGACATAGTCGCGGGCCTGGCCGTGGGCGTTCGGCAGGAAGATCTTGGTGGCGCACTGTTCGAGAATCGCCGGGGCGATCGGCGAAGCCAGGGCGTCGGACGGCGACTGGGTGCCGAACACCATCACCGCGTTCTGCTTGCGCCAGGTCTTGAGCCCGTCGCGGGCCAGATCGGTGAAGGCCGGGTCGCCCAAGGCCTTCCAGAATTCGTCGATGTCCAGCACCAGGCGGCGGCCGTCCACCCGCTCGCCGATCCGGTGCAGCAGATAGAGCATCACCGGGGCGCGCACCTCGGCGTCGTCTAGGATGGTGGTGATGTCGAACCCGACCAGCCGGGCGTCCAGCGCCACGGCGTCCTCCGGATTGTCCAGCACCCAGGCGAGCGGCCCGCCCTGAACCCAGCGTTCCAGCCGGGCGCCGATCCCGCCCGCGTCGCCCTGGCCGAGCAGGCTCCTGAGCGCGGACAACGAACGCTGCGCCCTCGGAAGGGATTCGAGCGCCCGGACCCCGTCGTCGATGGCGCGGGCCTGGGACACGGTCAGGGTCTCGCCGGGCCGATCCACCAGGGCGCGCACCAGCCGCGCGAGGAAGGCCCGGTTGGCGGGGGACGGCGTCAGCGCCTTGAACGGCGCGAAGCCGGTCGGCTCGCCGGCCTTCAGCGCCAGATAGTCGCCGCCCGAGGCCCGCACGAAAATCTCGGCACCGCGGTCCTTGTCGATGAACAGCTGCTGGACGCCGAACCGCTCCAGCTGGGCCAGGATGAAGTTCTGCACCACGGTCTTTCCCGAGCCCGACGGGCCGCAGATGAAGGTGTGGCCGAGGTCGCCGATGTGCAGGTTCAGATGGAAGGGCGAGGCGGCCGTGGTCCGCAGCACCGCCAAGGCCTCCCCCCAGTGATTGCCCGATCGCCGCCCGACCGGATGAGCGTGGAAGGGCGCGAGCGCCGCGAAGTTGCGCGAGGTGACGGCGGCGGGCCGGGTGCGTTTGGTGAAATTGCCCGGAAACTGCGCCCAGAAGGCGGCTTCCAGCCCCAGGTCTTCGCGCGCCACTACCAAGCCGGAGTCGGCCAGCACGCCGCGCGCCTTGGCCAGGTGGTCGGCCAGGGCGGCCGGGTCGTCGCCATAGACCAGGATGGAGGCGTGGTGTTCGCCCATGACGAAGCGGTTCGAGACCAGATCGTCCAGCGCGTCGGACAGGCCTTTGACCTGGGAAGCCGCGCGGTCGCGCGCGGAGACCATCTGGTTCTGCTTGCGCTCCATCACCGCGCGGGCCGCGGGCTTGGACAGGAAGGCGAAGGACTGGGCGACGACGAAGGGGAAGCGCGCGTCGAGCAAACCGTCCCACAGGCCGGGCCGCGTGACGGACGGATACTCCTTGATCGCCAGGACTCCGGCGAACCGGGTCTCCGCGACGTCGCGCAGTTCCAGGGCCTCGCGGCCGAAGATGACCCGTGCGGCATAGGCGGCGTCGCCGAGATGGCCGCAGGTCAGCGGCACCCGCTCGGCCCGGCCGGTCAGGATCAGGCGCACCATCTCCAGCGGCTCGGAGAACCACAGACCGCGCCGTTCATAGAGGCCGAGGCAGCGCGGGCCGTATCGCCCGAGAAACTGCACGAGGTCGCGGGCGGCGTCCTCCAGACGGCGCAGCAGGGCGGCGTCGATCTCGGCGCCGCCGCGCCGGGCGGCGCGCAGCCGCCGCATCAGGGCGCCGGCACGCTCGCCGGCCTCGCGGCCCGGATGCAGCACCAGCGAGACATAGAGCTCATTGACGAACAGGCGTCCGGCCGCGAGCCGGGCGTCATAGTCGACCGACAGCTCGCGCGCGAAGGCCGAGGCGTGGCCCGTTGCGGGCCTCAGCGCGATCGGGCGGCGCACGACATGGTGCCAGACGGCCAGCCGATCGTCGGCGAGGTTGCGCCAGGCCTGGTTCAGCTTGACGTGCCAGTCGTTCAGGTCGCGGGCATCGGCGGTCTCGAAACTGACGCCGTCGAGCTTCAGGCCGATCATCAGGGCGCCGCTGTCGAGCGCCACAATCTCGTCGGTGACGTGACGCGCGTAGGGCAGGGCGGCCCGGGCCTCGGGCTCCTGCTTCAGCCGCCGCATGGAGACGCCGTCAGCCATGACGCAGACCTCTGGGCGTGAGGCGGCGCACCAAGGGCAGGGGCGTCGGCGAAGAGCCGCCCCAGGTCGCGCCGTTTCGCGCCCGGCCCTTGGTGTCGACATAGACGACCAGCAGCCGGAAGGCGTTGTGGTCCGCCTTGCAGATGGCGCGAAACACCAGATGCAGCGCCGGGGCGACCAGCAGATAAAGCAGGCTGCCGCCGACGAGGAAGACGATCCCCGACAGGATGACGTTGACGCCGAAGGCCTCCATCGGGACGCCCATCACCATCGCCGGCCGGGTGCAGGCGAGAAACAGCGGGTCTTCCGCCAGGCGCTCATCATCCATGGCCGCCTCCCGCCGGGGCGACGCTGGCGGCGAGCAGCAGTCCGAGCGCGACGCCGCCCAGCGTCTGGGCGAACCGCGCCGGCGAGACGATCCGGCGCAGCGGCAGGGCACCGAGCCCGAGCGCGAGGATCGCGGCGGTGACGCAGGTGCCGGTCATCAGCCGCCCCCGGTGATGAGACTGACAATCTCCGCCGCGCCGAAAACCACGACGATGCCCAGCACGACGATGGCGGCCCGGCGCAGGTCGAAAAGGCCGAACATCCAGAGAATGCCGACCACGACGACGGCGAGGACCGCGAGCAGCCGGGCGGTGTTGCCGGTCAGCATGTCCACCACATTCTGTAGCAGGCCTTCGACATTGGCGGAGGCGAAGGCGGGACCGGCTGCGGCCAGGCTGGCGGCGCAGGCGATGGCCGATGCGGCGGCCAAGCGGCGGGCGTTGGAAACACGAACGGTCATGGCGGCGAACTCCCGATGGGGTGTGTCGAGACGGCGATGTGGGCGGCCGCGCGCGCCCGGGCGAAGATGTCCCAGGCGGGAGGCGGAGCCTGCGCGGCGAGATGGACCGGAGCGCCCGACGACGGGGCGGCGACCTGGGACGGCAGGGTGAGGGACAGCCGCGCCGCGGCCGCCTCCACGCGGCGCACATAGCCGTTGCGGAATCCACGCTGCGGATGGCCCGTGTTGTAGCGGGACAGGGCGACGCGGAGCGCGGCCTGGCGAGCATCAGGACTGTCACCGGTCGGGCGATAGCCGGCGCGCAGCACTTCGGCGGAGGCGGCGAGGCTGCGGCAGGGATCAAAGGCGTCTTCGACGGTGAGGCCGAGCCATTGGAGATTATCGCTGTT
The DNA here is from genome assembly GCA_947475735.1 of Caulobacteraceae bacterium. GTDB lineage: Bacteria > Pseudomonadota > Alphaproteobacteria > Caulobacterales > Caulobacteraceae > Brevundimonas. The sequence continues at coordinate 81,644 of CANJLQ010000012.1, read as the reverse complement.
GATCTGGGCGAGGCCGAGATCAAGGTTGGCCCCGTCGCGCAGGAGCTGATGCGCCGTCTCGACCGCCTGCTGCGCGCTGGCCTGGCGCGGGGGCTTGGACCCTCCGCGATTGACGCCGATGGCGAAGGGGTCGAAGCGGCTCTCAACATAGGCAACGGCGGCGAGGGTCTGCGGCGCCACCGAGGGGGCGCAGGTCTGGGCGAGAGCGAGGACGAAGGCGAGATCGAGCATGGGGCGTTCCAGTGGACGCATCAGCTCAGCGGAATCGTTTGCCGGAAACGACCCGCCAGAACCCGGTGGGAAATCTACGGTCGGAATGAGCGGGCTTCGTCAGCGCGCCGGTCGCCGACCGCCATCCGCGCGACGGCCTGGACACGAGTGCGGACGCCCAGAACGCTGCACGCCGTCATCACATGCTCATCAACGGTGCGAGGTGACAGCCCGAGCCGCTCTCCGATGCCCGAGGACGTGAGCCCGAGCGCCGCGAGACGAAGACACTGGCGCTGGCGCGTCGTCAGGGCGTCGAGCTCCGGAGTGGATGTCGGTGCGAAGGCGGGAACGGGGGATTGCATCCCCGAATCCAGCCGCGAAACGGGATTGCAGCGACAGTCCGTTACATAACGACCGTGGATCTACGACCGCAGGCGTCACGTTGCGCGGTCGGGCGCTAACCGTCATCCCGGGCCGGTGCGAGCAGCCGCCCTCGACGTTGGTCCAGCCAGGCGTCCGCCTCCGCGTCACGCCGCACGGACAGGTCGGCAAGGTCCCGGAGCGTCTTTGTGAAGGCGTTGATGATTGTTCGCGCGCCCAGCTCGCTGATGGCGTCGCCCGCCTCCTCATCGAACTCCTGGAGCGCCACGGCCAGGATCGTCGCAAGTTTGTTGTCGGCGCACCGCAAGGCGAATGCGGGGGATCCGATAGCGAGCGCGGCTAGGATGCCGTGCGGATCGCTGTCCGTGACCTCGGCGAAGCGATGAATGCGCTCGATATTGATGCGGCCTGCACCGGACTCGAAATGCTCATACGAGCGCAGGGCCATGTTCATCCCCTGAGCGACATCGGCCGAGCGCATCCGCCTGTGGGTCCGGATCAGCCGCAGGCTCGAGGAGAGGACCGCGTTCGCCGTCTGCGTCTGCCGGGCGTCCATGTCGCCAAGTCCTCCCTCCTGCGGGCGCCACGCGCGCTATCCGAACCGCACCCCTGCAGGTTGAAAACTGCCTCACAGGGGCGCCAAATGAAAGCCTTGAAAGATCAAGAGCATAAAATCTGCGGTTCAGGCGCAGGTTTCTTGCGGAGATCAGTATTGGAACCGGACCATGGCCTGGTCGACCCGAGAACTTGTCATCGCGGACGTTCGTATTGCCGCAACAGGGGCGAGGTCATGAGGCAGCGCGACCCGTTCGGAACCGCCTTGGCGAGTTTGCGCGCAGCCCTTGATGAAGGCCTCGCTCCCGGACAGCATCTGTCCATCGCGGACATCGCGGCCGGCCTCGGGCTCAGCACAAGCCCTGTTCGCGAGGCGCTCTCTCGACTGTGCGGCGAAGGATTGATCGAAGACCGCCGTGGGCTCGGCTATTTCACCCGTGGCGTTCCCCTTGAGGACATCCTGGGCCTGCTGGATCTGGAGGTCGCCCATCTCCGGCTCGCGGCCGCCGCCATGGGAGAGACGCCTCCATCGGATGGCTCGGACGCCGCCGTCGAGGCCTGGATCGACGACATCCTCAGCCGCTGCGAGAACCAGCCTCTTGTCGAGAGCCTCGTCCGCGTCCGCCGCCGCCTGTCGCCACTGCGCCGACTGAACGGTCTGACTGAAGTGGAGATCGACCCGCAGGAGAAGGATGGGCTGAAGGCCTATCATGAGCGCTGGCGTGTGGGTGCAGGAAGTCTCGCCTCACGCGCTCGCAGGATCGATCCCGGTCAGTCCGAGTATACGCGAAATATAGTTTGAATCGATTGTCGTCCGGGGGTTGATGGGTGGTCGTCGACGTTTTGTCGGCTGTTCAAAACAGGAGACGACCATGACCCCCAAGACCATCTCGCGCCTCGTGCGCCTTGGCGCGGCGCGCAAGCTGACCCGCTCGGCGACCGACGGAGACTTCGTCGAGCTGAACTCGCCGGAACGATACGACATCCCGGCGAGCGCCTGATCGAGACGGGCCGTCCCTGAGGGGCGGCCCGGACGCTCGGCTTCGCCCCGCCCGATGCGTTCAGAGAAGGGGCGCTCCAAGACAAGGAGATGGCGATGAACGCCAACACCCGCGTGCTGCGGCTTGGAAAAGCCCGCTGCCTGACCCGGTCCTCGATGACCGGACACCTGATCGAACTGAATTCTCCCGAGCGTTGGGAGATGTCGGTCGGCTGACACTGGAGCGGGCCGCTCGCAAGGCGGTCCGCCTCCTTGGAGAAAACGCCGCCCGTCTCTGCTCGCCGGGTGGGTCACATAAGGCACATCTGCATGGTCGCCGACGTCCAGGTTTCGGCCTTATCCGAGAACGCTCTGCTGGCGAGAACCGTCCACGCCGTCAAATCGGGAGACGATCTCATCCTGCTGGACCTCGAGACCGACGATTACATTCTCGTGCCCGAATGTCCGACCGTGCAGGTGAACGGGGCTGCGCTTCGAGCCCCCATGGATCTGCTGCTCGATCTCGCCGCGAACGATCTTCTTCAGTCGGATGGTCCGGCGAGCGACCGCCCTGGGGCGCCGCCGTTGCCGAAATATGCCCTACCGCAGACAGCCGCCCAGCATCCGTCACTGCGGGACATGGCCAGTTTTGCGTCGATCTGGGCCGGCGCCTCGATGCGCAGACCGGCCCTCCAGGCGCTGGTAGAGGGCTTCGCCGGTCGGGAGGGTTGTCGTGACGACCTCATCGCTGTGTCCGGACGTGTCGAGATGTTTCGGCGCCTGCTTCCCTTTGCGCCGCGGGTGGGCGCATGCCTGTTCCAAGCCGAGCTTCTTCTTCGTTTCCTCAATGCGGCCGGCCTGGATGCCGACTGGGTTTTCGGCGTCCGAACCTGGCCGTTCATGGCGCATTGCTGGCTGCAGATCGGGGACCACTGCGTCAGTCAGAACCCCGAGACCCTCACAATGTATCGCCCCATCATGGTGATCTGAACCATGAGCGCGGATAGCTACGTCGTCCTGGTGGAGGATGAGCCCGGGGCCCTGGAGCGGCTCTCAGAGCAAGTCGGTCGCCGCCTCGCCGGAGCCGGATGGAGGAAGGTCGTGGCGCGGCCCTACCTCGAGGTGTTCGCGCCCGCCACGTCCCGGCTCGAGATCACCGAAGGTCTTGATGGCCACGGCGTGGTCCTCGGACAGATATTCGACAATGAAGGGCGCGCCCTGTCGAAAGATGATCGGGGCGCGGTCGCCTGCAGGCCCCTGGATCCAACGCGGGCAGAGCGGATCGTACGGAGCCACTGGGGGCGCTACGTCCTCGTGCGAAGAGTCTCTGGAGAGGCGGCGGTCCTTCGAGATCCGTCCGGGGCGCTCGAGGCGGTGGCCTGGGGCAAGGCTGGCGTCACCGTCATCGCGCCTAGCGCACCTTCAGCCCTGGACGCGCTTCTGCCCGACGAACTCGCAGTAAACTGGGACTCGCTTGGCCAGCTCCTTCACAGGGGCGGCTCCTTTCGGCACGAGCTCGCCCTGACAGGGCTTTTTCCGATCGCGGCGGGCGCACTGGCCTGTGTGCGCGGGCCTGCCGGGCGCTCTTCCCAGGTCTGGGCCCCCGGAGAAATCTATCGCGCCGCGAGACACGGGGCCCGACCGGACATCCGCGCCGTTGTCGACCGGACAGTGTGCGCCTTCGCCGGCGGAGGGCGCTGGCTCATGGAGGTCAGCGGAGGACTGGACTCCGCCATCGTCGCCGGCGCCCTCGGTGATCGGGCGCGGTCGCAGGTTTCCGTCTGGCTGAACCATTATGTTGACGACCCCGAGGGCGATGAGCGCGTATTCGCGCGCCCGATCGTGGAACGACACGGCCACGTCCTGACAGAGGTGGGGCGGCGGGGCGTCACCCTGTCGAAAGCTCGGCTCGATCGGTCAGCCCACGGCTTTCGGCCCGCGATCAATGATCTCGACACCGACTACAATGACGATGTCGCCGCCAGGGTCGAGGCCTCAGGCGCCTGTGGCTCGATGACGGGGCAGGGTGGAGATGCGGTCTTTTTCCAGATGCCCAGCTATCTGGTTGCACTGGACGAGGTCTTTGAACGCAGGCTGATGGCGCGTTTCCCGGTCCTTCATCAGACCGCGCGCTGGACAGGGCAGTCGTTATGGCCGGCCGCCTGGATGAAAGCCTGGAGAGGGCATCGGCGAGGCCGCAGCAAATGGGAGCACCCATGGTTTCAGGACCTCAAGGGCGTGCCCCCGGGCAAGGCCCTGCAGATCGCCGCCCTGGTGAACTGCCAGACCTTTCACGGCCTGGCGGTGCGAAATCGGCCAGGACCGAGCGTGCATCCTTTGCTGAGCCAGCCAGTCATGGAAGCCGGGCTGGCTCTGTCGTCGGTCGAACTGACGAAGGGCGGCCGGGATCGCGCCGCGGCTCGCGCGGCCTATGAAGACGTCCTGCCGCCCGCGATCTTCTCACGTCGCTCCAAGGGTGAACTGGGCAAGTTCTATGGGGAGGCTGTCGCGTCCAACCTGCCGTTTCTCCGCAGCTTCCTCCTCGAAGGAGAACTGGCCCAGGCGGGCCTGCTGGCTCCCGGCTTTTCCAGTGAACTCACCCGAGAAGCCCTGCTGTGGCGAGGGGGCTTTTCCAGGCTGATCAGTCTCGCCCTGACGGAGGCATGGCTCCGGCGCTGGCAGATGCGGATTGCGGAGCGCCGGACCTGAGGTGTCGATCGAACCAGTCCAGAATCTGAGCGTAATAGACCCGCGCATTGCCGGGCGTGTGGATGCTGTGATCCTCGCCGAACAGATAGGTCAGCGCCGCGGGCCGTCGCAATCGCCGGAGCGCCGCGTACATCTGTTCCGCCTGCCCTGAAGGCGAATCCATCTCGCCATGGAACAGCAGGACAGGCGCTGAAATATCAGCGGCGCGTTCGAAGGCGCTGGCGCGTCGGTAGCGCTCCGGGTCGCTCCAGTATGCCCTCGACATCCCGGCCTGCCCCGTTTCAAGCCATCGCGACCAGCCTGTCACGCCGAGATCATTCTCTCCCGACATTCGGGCATGCGGTGACAGGGAAGCGATCGCTGAAGCGAGATTATAGTTTCCGTTGATGGCCACGACAGCGCCGAAACGCGACGACTGCGACACACTGAGCATGACGGCCCAGGCCCCAAAGCTGTGGCCCCACAGGCCGATCCGGTCGCGGTCCACCAACCCATCTGACGCCGCCGCGTCCACGACAGCGAGAATGCGGTCCGCCAGTCCATTGGAGGGCTCAGCGTTTGTCGGCAGATCGGGGTAGAGGACCGCGTACCCGGCGGCCACCAGCAAGCCGCCGTTCAGGGTCATCTGAACGGACTCCGGGCGCATCGCACGCGGCGGGGAGGGGTAGGTTGCCCCGGGATAGGGAATGACGACGACAGGCGGCGGACGGTCGTGCGGGGTGGTCGGCAGGTAGAGCCACCCCCTGACCTGCTCCGGCCCCGTGACGAGATGCGGGTCGGGCACATCGACGGCGTCGAGCTCGGGATTGAGACGCCAGACGACCGTTGAGCCATGTTCTGAGTGGAGGTGCAGCAGATTCGCCCCGCGGCCTTCCAGACCGGGACCGACGCTTATCCCCGCAGCGAAACTGGCGCTCCCGCTCGCCACGGCGTCCATGCACGTTTCCGGTCGGCCCAGATCGGCAAATACGCGGCAGGTCCGGCCGCCCGAAACACGTACGCCCAGGGTCGACGCTCCCATCGGGTCGGTCTGTGCCCGTTGGCCCAACGGACCGTCGGGGCGGCCAAGTCCCGTCGCCGCGCCCAGATCCTCAAGCGTCGCGTCTGGATGCAGCCGCGCGACCCGGCCTGCGTCGACGAAGAGGGCCCCCCGATCTCCCTGAGCCGCGAGACGCGCTGATCCGGTCAGTCCGGCGACCGTGAATGTCTCCGCACCCTTCTGAATATGCCAGCCCGACAGATCGCCAAGGCGCCCGCGGACGACAGGGGTTTCGCCTAGCCAGCCAGCGTGCGTGGTCGGGTTGCCGTGGGAATCGATGTCCGCATCGGGCCTGACCCCTGCTGGCGTCACGTCGCGGGCCGCGCCCGATACGGAGATCGAGAGAACTTTCGCGGGCTGCGTCCCAATCACTGTGACGAGGACGGCGTCAGATCCCGGAGCCCACACCAGAAGTCCGGTAGAAATATCGCGGGCCTCGGCTGGATCAATGACGGCGCTGGAGCGCACGTCGACAAGGCGCAGCCAGCGCGCCCGCCTGACCTGGGTCGCTGTTTCCGGATCGGGCAGCGGGTGCAGGGGACCGTCCGCGATCAGCGCAACGTGACGGCCATCCGGAGACGCTTCAAAATCGAGAAACGGCCCCTCCGACAGCAGTCGCGCCTGTCCGGACGCAGCATCCACCCGCCAGAGCGCGCGAACGGGCCGGTCCGCTTCTCCCGGATCCCTGCCGACGGATATGAAGGCCGGCTCGCCCCGAGAGGCGCGGGCCCACAGATCGGGCAGGTGAAGCTGGGTCGTCATGAGGTCTGCGAGACGGGGAGGGAGATCTCCCCGCGGCATGCCGAGCACGAGAAATTCCGACGCCGAGATCCACTGAACCGATCGGCCCCACGCGCCGGTCTCGGGCGTGATGTCCATCCAGGACACAGCGTCGGTCTCAATATCGACCACCCCGATCCGGAAGCTGAGATCCTGAAGTCGGAAAACGACCAGCTTTTTGCCGTCGGGCGAGAAAGGCCCCATCGTATAGCCGGCGTCGTCATCCATCGGCACGACCGGTCGGACCCGTTCGGGATCAGCCGGATCGAACCGGTACAGGCGTGCATATCTGAGCGCGCCCTCCGGCTGGGTGTCGTAGCGGGGCAGATCGCCCCGCGCCCTTCGCTCCTCGAACACCGCTACGGCTCCGGAGGGGCTCAGGGCGACGCGCCCGAACGTCTCAAGTCCGAGCAGGGTGTCGAGGGTGAGAGGGTCCGCGGCAGCCGGGATCGGGCACGCGAGAGCCAGGGCGCCGAGCGCGCCCGCGATGTCTCGTCTCACAGCGTCTCACCAGCGCTTGACGAGCTGAAGAGAAATCTGCCGTCCGAAGACGTTTGCATTCGCCCCATCGAACCCGATCCCGCCGGGAGCATCGTAGAAGGGAGGGGCCGCGTTGGAGAGGTTCAGGACGTTCAGGGTGACCGACAGGCCTTCGCGCCAGCCGCTTTCGAAGTCATAGCGAACCTGCCCGTCAAAGGTCGCCCAGTCGTCGATCTGGCGATTGGACAGCGGGTCGCGACCGCCGCTCACATAGTTGGCGATCAGGCCGACGGTCAGCGCTCCGCTCATCCACTGGCCACCCGCGCGACCCCGCCAGCGGGCCGGAAAATTCGGGTCGCCAAGCAGGTCTTCCGTGGGTGATGCCGCAGTGATCGTCCGATCATTGGTCAGGAGATGGGTCACGGCTCCGTCGATCATCGCCTGTCCGGCGCCGAGTTCGAAACGGTAGCGCGCCGCGAGATCGAGGCCTTCGACCTCGACGCCGGAAGCATTGACGAACCGGTTATCGACGATCACGCCATAAGATGTCGCCGGAAAGACCGCCGGATTGAAGTTGCCGGGGTGGTCCAGCAGGGACTGGACGAGCGCGCGGTCTTCCGCGGACGTGGTCGGCGACACGTATCGAACGAATGGCGCGAGCGCCGGATCGTTCAGGGCGTTGGTCAGGTTCTGGATGACCGGATTGCCAATGCGGTTGTCAAACCGGGTCCGAAACCAGTTTCCTTCAACGCGCAGACCCTCGTAGGGGGCGGGGGTCCACACAAACCCGGCGGTCACCGACTCCGCTGTTTCCGGAACCAGGTCGGGGTTGCCGCCATACTGGATCAGGGTGAGGACGTTGGTCCCGGCCCGGTTCAGGAAGGACGGCCCGATTTGATAGGCGCTCTGAAGTTCGCGGAGCGACGGCGCCCGGAACGATGTCCCCCAGGAGGTTCGGAGCAGAAGGTCTGACGTGGGACTGTAAAGCACGCCGATTTTCGGATTGCTGGTGCGGCCGACCCCTTCGTGATCCTCGACGCGACCGGCGAGCGAGAGTTCAAGACGCTCAATCCAGCGTCTGGCGTTTGCCTGCCCAATGAGTGGTGCTCGCAGTTCGACAAAAGCGGAGGACACGTCCCGCTCGAAGGCGATGGGTGCAACCACCCGAGGGGCGGTGCCTGACAGGAAATTCTCGCCTGTCGACTCATACTGTTCCCGGCGGAAATCAAACCCGACGGCCGCCCTCAGCGGCCCGCCGGGCAACTCAACGACCGTTCCGTCGGTCTTGAAGTTGAATGAGCCTACCGTCGTCGCATATTCAACAGCCGTATAGCCGGACCCGATGTGCGACAGGATGGTGGCGGTGTTGGAAGCAGGTCCGCCGAAGGGATTGAAGAACCCGTCCCGTGCCGTGCTGAAATCCGTCGTGGGGATGTCCGCGCGGGTCCCGAGGGCTTCCTGCAGGAAGGTCGTCTGGACGCGATTGGACTGCAGACGCCCGCTGGTTTCGCGCCCGCCGCTGGCATAGGCGGATACGTTCCAGCCCAGCAGTTCGCCCGTGATCCCCACGGCCCCGCCAAGGCTGGTGGTTTCGCCGTCCATCCGGCCGGGACCCAGATCCCTGATCCAGGAGTATGCAATGTCGTGAGAGGTCGAGCCGTTCGGTGATACGAAATACGGATTGGCGGTGTTCACCGTCAGGGTGCCGATGTCCGCCGATGTTCTCAGCGTATAGTTGCGTTCGGTGTATCGGACGTCGCCATCCAGGCGGAAGCTGCCGGGCAGGTTCTGCTGAGCGGCAAAGAAGAGGCTTTGTCGTTTCTGGTGCGGCAGAAACCACTGCCCTTCGATCTGGCTGGTGCGATTAACTTGCCCGGCGATGAAATCGGAAGGTCGAAGGCCGATACCGTTCTGCCCATCCGGGATGGCGAACAGCGGCACGTAGCTCCCTGTCGCTGAATCAAAGCGTACGATGTTCCCCGGGGCGGCGAAGAGCGGCCGTCGATCCGTTCCCCCCAGGCGCCGCAGGTCTGCGTCTCGCGTGGCCTCCCGGGCTGCGCCGGCCAGCTCCCCCCGATCATGATATTCGTAAGCTGCGACGATCGATCCGCTCGACCAGTTCAGTCCACCCGCATGTGACAGCAGGAGCTCCTCGGCGCCGCCATCGCTCGTGCCGCCGACCCGCAGCTTCGTTTCAGCCCCCTCGAAGCGGTCTCTCAGGATGATATTGACCACGCCGCCCACGGCGTCGGCGCCGTAGAGGGCGGATGCTCCATCAAGCAGGACGTCGGCTCTGGCGATCGCACTCGTCGGAATGTTGGAAATGTCTGCGAAGTCGCCAGCATTGCCTGTGCCGGCGACGCGTCTCCCGTTGACCAGAACGAGGGTCGCATCCGCTCCCAGCCCGCGAAGGTTGACCCCGGTTGCAGAGCTGGTGTTGCGGCCCGACCGGTCAGCGCCCGTGTTCGCTGATCCTTCGTAGGCGGCGCCCGTGAAGTTCTGAGGCAGGGCCGCAAGGGTCTCGGCGACGGTGCCACGCCCCTGCCGTTCGACGTCCGCCTGCGTCAGCACCGTTACAGGCGAGGGGCTGTCTGCACCCCGCAGATAGGTCCCGGTCACGACGATCTCTTCAAGCTGCGTCGCTTCCGTCAGGTCGGCCCGCGCCATCGGATCGACGAGGACGAAAACCCGTGGGCGACTCTGCCGATAGGTAAGGCCAGTGCCGCGGAGCAGCTCACCCAGCGCCGCCTCCGGTGTGAGCTCGCCGGTGACGGACGGGGCCTGGCGACCCGCGACGAGAGCGCTGGGATAAAGAATCTGATGGCCGCTCTGCTGGGCAAAGATCGGCAGGCTGCGCTCGAGCGGCCCGGCCCCGATGCTGAAGGCGCGGACTGGCTCGGTCGACTGCGCGATGACCGGCGTCGCGGCGCCCATCAGCAGAGCGGCAAGCGCGGTGGACGTGAACCTGTGACCCATGATCTTCCCCCAATTCTACCCGCGGTATCGCGGGGCGGGGAGGAGACGATGGGTCGCGGCCTGTCCCCTAAATGCGGGACGAAATAATTTTCAGGTCGGAGCGGTTAGCACCAAACGACCGTCGGCGGCCGTCGTGACCTCCAGATTGTAGAGGTCGCCGAGCGCCGCCACGAACCCGTCGACGTCGCCGGCGTCGAACACGCCGCTGACGAGAACGGCGGAGACGCGGGCATCTTGCAGCTCGATGGGCGTGGTGGAGTAGCGGTTCATCTCCGCCACGGCGGTAGCGATTGGAGTGCGCTCGAACGTCAGACGACCAAGCGTCCAGCTTGTTTCGGCCGGAACATTGGCCGTCACCACCCTCGGGGCCGACGCAGAGGTGGTGAGCAGCTGGCCAGGCGACAGGCTCCAGCCCTGAGCGCTCGAGGTGGGCTTGCGCACATCAACCCGGCCCTCCACGAGCACGACGCGCGCGCCTTCACCGGCCCGACGCACGCCGAAGCGGGTTCCGACCGCGATGACCTGAGTGTCGCCCGCCTGGACCACGAAGGGGCGCGACGCATCGGCCTGGACATCAAACAGGGCGCGGCCGCTCGTCAGACTGACCACCCGGCTGGAGCCGCTTAGGCGCACGGACACGCGCGAATCCGTGTCGAGGATGATGCGCGACCCGTCATCCAGCCGCACGGTGCGCTGTTCTCCGATGCCCGTGCCGTAGACGACGGGCTGCGCGGACCACCAGAACAGGCCTGCGGCGCCGAGGGCCAAGGCGACCGCGCCGGCGGCTCCGAGGGGAAGAAGGCGGTCAGAAAGACCCTTGGCTCGTCCTCGTCTGCGACGGTCGGCACGCTCGATCGCGTCGTCCGCGAGGGCCGCCATGGCCGGGTCCTTCGCGAGGGTTCCGGCGGCGTCCCACATGGCCTCCACGCGGCTGAAGGCGCGGGCATTCTCCGGGTCCCGGCGCCAGTCGCTGAAGCCCTGGATGTCGGCGGTCGTGACCTTGCGCTGGTTCAAACGGGCGAACCAGTCGGTGGCTTCCTTGCGCCTGATGTCAGCTTGGATCGTCATCCGGTCGCCTACAGATCCAGTCGAGACGCGCAGTATTCGAGCGCCCTGGACATGCGCCACTCCACCGTCTTCACGCTGACGCCGAGCGACTGGGCGATTTCGGGATAAGTCATACCGCTAAAGCGGCTCAAGACGAAGACGTCGCGATAAAGCGGCGGCATGGACCGCACGATCTGGGTCAGAAGTACCTGATCGAACTGTGGCGCGGCTTCCGCTTCCGACGGCTGATGCTGATCCTGATTTCGACGACGACGCGCGCTTCGCCGGCTGTCGTCACGCACCAGATTGAGCGCGATGCGGAGGAGGAAAGCCTTTGGATGGCGTATGTCCGCTGCGGCGTACGGTGCGGCGCGTATGTAGGTCTCCTGAACCACGTCAGCAGCGTCATCAGGGCCTACATGAACGCGGAGACGACGATCAAGCCAGGCGGAATAGCGGCGGTAGAGTCGGTTGATGCCGTCCTGCGCCTCCTCCTCCATCGACTTCGTATCGGTCACCACGGATCTCCGGTCTCTCGACGAGAGGCACAGGAATCCCGGCGTGGTCGCGCAGCCCCGGACCCACGCGCACGCGCAGGCCACGACGGAGCGGATGCCGAAGTGCGGGTGGCCGCACGTCGTCGATGATTTGATATCGCACAGGGGATTCCAGGCCCCACCGACGCAAGCATCGGCGAGGTCAGCATGAATCAAACGGAATCCGGGCGCAAGGCGGAGGGGTCGGGCGTTGGAATCCTCAGCGATGCGAGGCCCGCTACTTCAGCGCGCAGCGCTGCCTCCGCCATGGCGGTCCCTGGCTCTGGCTGCACGCCTATCTCACGGCGCCCGACGCTGGGTGTGTAGGCCCCAGACCGCGCCACGACAACCAAGAGACGGGCGGCTCGGACCCGCAAATAAGCGGCGGGCGACCCGCAAAATTCTGTCGTTGCTCCACGACTGATTCCCGCTCAGCGTGAACCGCGTTCACTGGAAGGAGCGCGAGATGGATGACATCCCTCAGATTCAGCCCCCTCTCCAGAAGCGGCTGAGTGAACGCGAGGAAGAGTGTCTGGGCTGGGTCAGCCGCGGAAAAAGCTCGTATGATATCGGACGGATCGCCGGGTTGTCGCCTCGGACAGTCGATAGTTACATCGAGAAGGCCTGCGCGAAATTGGGCGTTCGGACGCGAATCGAAGCCGTAGCGATCGCTGTTCGCGCCGGAATCATTGACCCCGGCTTCGACTGAAGGCCTCAGTGAGTAAGGTGAGGGGGCGGGCCTGGAACTTCTGTGTGGAAGCCGGGAGTTTCAGCCCTGATCGCCGCCGACGCACCGCGTCCCCCAGCTCAAGACCAGCGCCTATCCGTACCGGAACCCGCCGACGACATCTTGGCCACCCAGTTTGCGCCTGTCGAGCCAGATCGAGATCGGCGGCCTTTATGAAGACTTTTAGTGGATTTCGCGCGCGGCCCGAGCATGGGCGATCGTGATCCTAAAGGTTGAGTGACCATCAAGCGCTATCGACCGGCGCGCGGCGGTTGAGAAGGCGATGAAGTCCGTTAGAAATCCCGCGAACCTCAACCCGCGAAGCTCGCTTGCCAAAGGCTACTCGCTGGAAGTGACTTTAAGGGACGCAGCGTTGACGGCTCTTGCGGCTGTAAGGAAAAGCCTGACCGCCATGTTTGTCGGCTTCTTCGCGATTCGCCCGAAGGATAGGATGTGATCGCGTGAGCCCCTCCGCTCTACGAGACGCGCTAGAGGCCCGGCAGGTCTGGATCTATTTCGCCGCCGTGCTCGCTGCGGCGATTGTCGGCGTCCAGATCCCCGGCGCTGAAGTTCTAGAAGGTTCTATCAATCCGGCATTGGCGCTGATGCTGTTCGTCACCTTCCTTCAGGTGCCGGTCGCCGCCCTTTGTCAGGCGCTTCGCGAACTGCGTTTCCTGGGCGCGCTTGTGGCGGTCAACTTCGTCGCCATACCCCTCTTGGTCCTTGGCTTGGTCCAGTTTCTTCCACCAGACCCTCTGATCCGTCTGGGCGTGCTGATGGTGCTTCTGTGCCCCTGCATCGACTACGTCGTGACGTTCGCTCACTTGGGTCGGGCCGATGCGCGGCTCCTGTTGGCAGCGACGCCGGTGTTGCTGATCGTGCAGATGGCCCTGCTGCCAATCTATCTGCGCCTGTTCCTTGGCGGGGAGGCGGCGGCCTATGTGCAGCCTGGACCCTTCATCCATGCCTTCGTTTGGTTGATCATTGTACCCTTCGCGCTGGCGGCTTTGGTGCAGGCCTGGGCGGCGCGGCGAGCACTGGGCGACCGAGTCTCGTCGTGGCTCGGCCTGGCGCCTGTACCCGCTACGGCCCTGGTGCTGTTTATTGTCGTCGCCGCCGTCGTGCCGCAACTGGGACAGACACTGCACCGGGCCCTCGGTGTCGTGCCGATCTACTTGGCGTTCGCGGTGTTGGCGCCGATATTGGGGTGGGCCACGTCACGCTTGATGCAATTGACGCCCGAGGCCGGGCGCGCCATCGCCTTTAGCGCGGGAACCCGTAATTCGCTTGTGGTCCTGCCGCTGGCCCTGGTGGTGCCGGGAGCCATTCCCTTGGTTCCTGCAATCATTGTCACTCAGACTCTGATCGAACTCTTGAGCAAGTTGGTCTACATCCGGATCATACCAGCGTTCGGAGCCCGGAAGTCGAGCCCGTCCGCGTAGTTGCTCGGATCTTTTTCGCAGCGCGGCAAGGTCATCGATAACGCCTCGCGTGGAGAAGGGCCGCTTCGCCCATGGGGGCGCCATGTAGGATGTCTTGCCTCCATAGGGTCTTCTCTCCCGCCAAACAGTCTGGAAACCGCATGCCCTCAAATCAGATCGGCCGCCGAGCCATGCTCGCAGGCGGCGCTGGCCTTGTCCTGACGGCGGGTGGAGGATCCACGCTGGCGCAGGCTGCGCGCCGGATCACCGTTTACAAAACCCCCTGGTGCGGTTGCTGCGGCCTGTGGGTCGATCATCTGCGTCAAGCCGGATGGACCGCGCGCGTGGTCGAGGTCGAGGATCTCGCGCCGATACGGGCTCGCCACGGCGTGCCGGAACGCCTGGCGTCGTGCCACACGGGCGTGGTCGGCCGCTACGCCGTCGAGGGGCATGTTCCGGCGTCGGACATCGATCGCCTGGTCCGCGAAGCGCCTGCGGCGCGCGCTCTGGTCGTGCCGGGCATGCCGGCCGGATCGCCCGGCATGGAGAGCCCGCGGCCCGAGTCCTATGTGTCGATGCTGGTGCTGGCCAACGGCGCGACCCGAGTGTTCGGACGCCACAACGGCGCCTGAAAGGACGCTCGCGCCTCAGTCCGGCGGCAGGAGTTCGGTCTCGACCTCGGAGCCGCGGACCAGGGTGAGGTCCACCGGGCAACGATCCGCCATCTCCAGCAGGCGGGTGCGCTGGGTTTCGTCCAGCGGTCCCTTGATCGAGATGACGCGCCGGAACACATCGGCGGGCGTCTGATCCTTTCGCTTCGAATGGACGACGCGGACGGCGGCCCGCTCAAGCGGCCAGCCCTTGCGGGCGGCGTACATGCGCATGGTCATGACGCTGCAGGCGCCCAGGCCAGCCGAAACCAGCTCGAAGGGCGAGGGGCCGCTGCCCAGTCCGCCCAGGCTCTCCGGCTCATCCGCCAGGAAGACGTGCGGCCCGATGCGCACGCGCGCCTGATAGGCCCCGCCCCCGGTCTCCTCGACCAGGACGCCGTCCGCGTGGCCCTCGTCGCCCGTCAGGTCGGGCTCCAGCGCCGGGAGATAGCGCGAGGCCCAGCAGGCGATCACCCCGGCGGCGTAATCGGCGTCCGCCTGGCGGCTGAGCAGGTGATCGGCGTCGTCCAGGGAGACGAAGCTCTTGGGATGTTTGGCGGCCACGAAGATGGCGGAGGCGTTGTCGATGCTGACGACCTCGTCCCGGGGGGCGTGCATGACCAGCAGGGGGCGACGCAGGCGCGCGATGGCGTCTCTAGTGGACTGGGTGCGGACATCTTCCACGAACGCCCTGGTGATCCGATAGGGCCTGCCGCCGAGGTCCGCCACGGTCTCGCCCTCGGCCTCGATGCGCTCCAGGTCGTCCCGCGCCAGGTGGGTCAGCACATGCGCCGCGTCGGCCGGCGCGCCGACGGTGGCGATGGCGCGCACCTGCGGCAGCTGTTCGGCGGCCGCCAGCACCGCAAGTCCGCCCAGGCTGTGGCCGACCAGCAGATTGGGCGTCATGCCCGCAGCCTCCATGGCGGCCGAGGCGGCGATCAGGTCCTGGACGTCGGCGGCGAAGCTCGCCGCGCCCGCCTCGTCAGCGCGGTCGCCCGCCCCGGCGAAATCGAAGCGCAGAACGCCGACGCCGCTGCGCGCCAGGGCCCGCGACAGGCGCGCGGCCGCCAGCCCGTCCTGTCCGCAGGTGAAGCAGTGGGCCACCAGGGCCCAGCCCCGGGGCGTCGCCTGGGGCTGTTCGATGAGGCCTGAAACCGTCCGCCCGTCCTCCAGGGTGAACTCGAAATCGCCTTGTCTCTTCATTGATCGTCTCCTCGCCGGCTTCCCGTGTTCGTGGGCGTGTGTCCGCTCAATATCTCAAGGTCGCGCCCAGCCCGACATAGGTCTGGTCGCGCGCCCCGCTCTCTTCGAGAAAATCCCCCGCGACGGTGTGGTTTCCGATCGCCGTCAGGGTGACGAAGGGGGTCAGGGCGTAGGTGGCGAAGGCGGCGTAGCGCCAGCCGACGTAGCGCGATCGGCCTTCGATCCCCGAGCGAACGGGCAGGCCGCTGAGCAGATAGACGCCGTCCTCGCGGCTCTGGCGCCAGAGGCCGGCAGTCAGCAGACCGACGGTCGTTCTGGAGTCGGGCTTGATCGTGACCTGGGGCTGGACGGAGACGAGATTGGTCACGCCCAGCTCCGTTCGCATCGAGATCGGCGGCGCATGCAGCAGATTGTAGGTGTTGATCTGGTTGTCGGCGCGGTCCTTGTCGCCTGAGGCCGCGTCCAGCCGCAGGCTGAGCCGCGGCGACCAGGCGTGTTCGAAAGTGTGCCCGACGGCGGCCGACACATACCAGGCGCGGATGTCGAGGCCGCGGAAGTCGCCACGCTGGATGACCGCTTCGGCATCGTAGTCCAAAGCTCCGGCCCGGCCGTCCAGGCGTGCGGATCCGGTGTGGCGGTCGTCCCGCCCTGCAATCCCCGTGTCGAAGACTGCGCCGGTGCGGTCTGTGTTGACATAGAGCAGCTCCAGCCGGGGCGCCTCCGGGCCGGCGCCCAGCCGTCGCGACGCCGTGGCGCCGAACAGGCGATAGTCGCGGTCCGAGGCGTCGTCGAACGCGCCTCGCGCCTCGCGCAGGCCATAACCCGCGAACAGTCCGCCGGACCATCCCGTCGGGCGTGCGTAGGTCAGGAGCACCATGTCGAAGGCCGTGCGCGCATTGGCGCCCTCGCGGGGCTCGAAAAGGCGCGAGGCGCCGAGCGCGAACTCCTGGCGGCCCAGGCGTGTGACGAGCGTCCCTTCGCCCAGATCCGTCCGGGCCTCGACAAAGGCCTGGTGGAAATCGACATGGCTCTCCTCGGTCACGGACCGGCTGCTGTCGAGGCCGACCGAGCGAGCGTCCTGAAGATCGACGAACAGGCGCAGGCCCGGCGTCGGTCGGTAATCGGCCCACACCCTCAGCCTCTGCTGCAGGTCGCCGTCATCGTCCTGAGGGCCGCGCCCGAACCGTTCATGACCGCGATACTCGGCGCGCCACCGCGCCTCTCCGCCCAGGCTGAGCCAGCCCTCGCCCGCGGGGACCGCCTTGAGGCGCGCCCAGGGCGACGTTCGACATCGGGGGTCGCGCAGGGCCGTCCAATCCTCGTCGTGGTTGACCGGCTTGAAGGCTGGAGAACAGGCGGCCGGCCTGTTCGGTGCGGGGGCGTCGGCCGGTGTCTCGGCCGCGCCGGCGACGGTGTTGAGCAGCAGGGCCGCCGTCGCCGCGGGAAGAAGCGCCATGATGATCTCCGACCGTGAACGCCCGGATGACCGGGGAATGGGTTCTCGTGTCAGGGCGAACGACGTCTTCCGCTCGTCCTGACGCGGGGCCGGCCTACAGGTTCTGGTCGTTGGAAGGTCAAGGGCCTAAATGACGTGGCATGTCCTCGACGCGCGCCGCCGACCTGCCGATCGGAAAACTGTCCGCCGCCACGGGCGTGAAGGTCCCGACCATCCGCTTCTACGAGCAGATCGGCCTGATGGCGGCCCCGCCGCGCACCGACGGCGGGCGCAGGCTCTATGATCCGGCGGCCGTGCGGCGACTGGCCTTCATCCGGCACGCCCGCCAGCTCGGCTTCGACCTGCCCGCCATACGTTCCCTGCTGGACATCTCCACGGACCCCGACCGGCCCTGCGCGGACGCCAACGCCATCGCCCTGGCGCGGCTGGCGGAGGTCCGCGCGCGTCTCCGCAGCCTGAAGGCGCTGGAAAAGGAGCTGGCGCGAATGAGCCGGGCCTGCGAGGGCGGGGAAGTCGGGTCCTGCCGGGTGATCGAGGTGCTGTCCGATCACGACCTGTGCGAAGTGCGGGAGCACCCGCCGGCCTGAGCTTCACCTCAGAGCGGCAGGGCGGTGGTGTATTTGACCTGGCTGAGCGCGAAATGGGACGCCGCCGTCGCCACATTGGGGTGGTTGAGCAGGTCGCGCATCAGGAAGCGTTCGTAGCCGGCGACGTCGGCGGCCACGACCCGCAGCAGATAATCCCATTCGCCCGACATGGAGTGGGCCTCCATGACGTCGGGGCGGGTGGTCAGATAGGCCTCGAAGGCGTTGCGGTCGTCCGGTGCGTGGGAGCGCATCCGCACCTGACACATCACATTGACCCCGCGACCGACCTTTTCGGCGTCCACCAGCCGCACCGGACCCTTGAGAACGCCGGTCTCCTCAAGCGCCCGGACACGCCGCCAGCAGGACGCCGGCGAGGACCCCGCCGCCTCCGCCAGGGCGGCATGGCTCAGGCTCGCGTCCGCCTGGAGGGCGCGCAGGAGGCGGCGGTCAATGTCGTCAAGATCACGATCTTTCATAAAGGCGCCTACTGCGAAATGGTATTTCACATTTTGCTATAAACCGATGCGTTTTGAAAGGCGAAACGCGTGATCGCGGCCTATGTTGATCGCTGGCGGCCTCACTCCTCGTCGCGGGTCGCCGTTGCTTTCTCACCCGCATCCTCCCTTTCGCGCGGAGACGTGCGTCTGCCGACCCCGGAGCCCATCATGAGCCTCACTCCCGACAATCCCATCGGTCTGGACGGATTCGAATTCGTCGAATTCACCAGCCCGGATCCCGCCGCCATGAAGGCCCTGATCGAGCGCCTGGGCTTCGTCGCCACCCACCGCCATCCCACCAAGGCGGTGGTGCGATACAAGCAGGGCCGCACCAATCTGCTGGTCAACGGCGAAACGACCGGCCAGGCGGCCGATTTCAGAGCCCTGCACGGCCCCTCGGCCAGCGGCATGGCGTTCCGCGTGGCGGATGCGGCCCAGGCCTACGACCTGGCCCTGTCGCGCGGCGCACGTCCGGCGGACGCTTCGGCCGGCGCTCTCGGCCCGGACGCAAAGGTGCTGGAAGGGATCGGCGGCTCCTATCTCTATCTGGTGGACCGCCACGGCGCGGCGGGATCGCTCTATGACGACTGGGTCGAAATCGAGGGCTGGCGCGAGGCCGAAGCCGAAAACAGCGTCGGCCTGGATATCCTGGATCACCTGACCCACAACGTCCGCCGGGGCCAGATGCGGACCTGGTCCGGCTTCTACAACCAGATCTTTGGTTTCGAGGAGCAGAAGTATTTCAACATCAAGGGCCAGGCCACCAGCCTGATCTCACAGGCCATGATCGCTCCCGACAAGGCGATACGCATCCCGCTGAACGAGAGCGAGGACGACCAGTCCCAGATCGAGGAGTTCATCCGGGAGTACAATGGCGAGGGCATCCAGCACCTGGCCATGACCACGGACAATATCTACGAGACCGTCGAGGCGTTGCGGGCGCGCGGCGTCAAGCTGCAGGACACCATCGAGACCTATTACGAGCTGGTCGACAAGCGCGTGCCCGGCCATGGCGAGGATCTGGAACGGCTGAAGAAGAACCGCATCCTGATCGACGGAAACGTCGGCGAGGAAGGCATCCTGCTGCAAATCTTCACCGAGAACCTGTTCGGACCGATCTTCTTCGAGATCATCCAGCGCAAGGGCAACGAGGGCTTCGGCAACGGCAACTTCCAGGCCCTGTTCGAATCCATCGAGCTGGATCAGATCCGGCGCGGAGTGATCAAGGTCGACGCCTGATCGGATCGCGGCGGCGGGGTGCGCCCCGCCGCCTTCGTCGGCTCAGGCCCGCGATCTCAGATGGCCGACGCCGCCCGCCGCCCTGGCGGCCGGCGCGGGCGAGCCCGGCTCCTCCAGATCGGCCAGGATCGGACAGTCCGGCCGGTCGTCGCCCGCGCAGCAGGCGATCAGGGTCTGCAAGGTGTCCGACATCTGCTTGAGGCTGGCGATGCGGGCGTTCAGTTCCTCGATATGGGTGCTGGCGATCCGCTTGACGTCCGCGCTCTGGCGCGAGCGGTCGTTCCACAGACTGAGCAGGTCCTGAATCTCCGCCACCGAGAAACCCAGGTCGCGGGCGCGCCGGATGAAGCGGAAGCGGTGCACGTCGGCGTCCGAATAGTCGCGATAGCCTGACTCCTTGCGATCCGCCTTGGGGATCAGCCCGGTCTGCTCGTAGTAGCGGATCATCTTGGCCGAGACGCCCGAGGCCCTGGCGGCCTGTCCGATATTCATTTCACTCTCCCGCTCCAGCAGAACCCGTTGCGTCTCCGCTCAGGACTCGCCCGCGGCGAGCGGCGGCTTGAAGCCGCGCAGCCGCAGGGCGTTGCCGAGCACGAAGACGCTGGACATGGCCATGGCGCCCGCCGCGAACACCGGCGAGAGCAGCACGCCCCAGACAGGATACAGGGCGCCGGCCGCCACGGGAATGAGGGCGGTGTTGTAGGCGAAGGCCCAGAACAGGTTCTGGCGGATATTGCCCAGGGTGGCGCGCGACAGGGCGATGGCCGTGGCCACGCCCTTCAGGCTGCCGGACATCAGCACCACATCGGCCGCCTCGATGGCGATGTCGGTGCCGGTGCCCACGGCCAGGCCGACGTCCGCCTCGGCCAGGGCGGGCGCGTCGTTGATGCCGTCGCCGACGAAGGCCACGCGGCCGTGCTCGGTCTTGAGGCGGCGCACCGCCTCGACCTTCCCGTCGGGCAGCACCTCGGCCACCACTTCGTCGATGCCCAGCTGGCGGGCGATGGCGGCGGCGGTGCGGCGGTTGTCGCCGGTGATCATCGCCACCTTCAGGCCCAGTCCGTGCAGGGCGGCGATGGCCGCCGGAGTGCTGGCCTTGATCGGATCGGCCACCGCGATGATCGCCGCCAGACGTCCGCCGATGGCGGCGTAGAGCGGGCTCTTGCCCTCATCGCCCATGCGGCCCGCCGTATCGGCGAAGACGCCCACGTCCAGTCCCAGTTCGCCCATGTAGCGATCCGAACCGATCTGCACGGCCTCGCCGTCCACCGTCGCGGTCACGCCACGTCCCGTCACGGACTCAAAGGCGGAAACCAGCGGCAGTGTCAGACCGTCGGCCTCGGCGGCCTCGACGATGGCGCGGGCGATGGGGTGTTCCGACTTGGCCTCGACCGCAGCCACCAGAGCCAGAACGCGGGCGCGCTCCATGCCGGGCTCGATCTGCAGGTCCGTCAGGGCGGGACGACCTTCCGTCAGGGTGCCGGTCTTGTCGACAGCCACGACCTTGGCGTCCTTGAGCAGTTGCAGCGCCTCGCCCTTGCGGAACAGCACGCCCAGTTCGGCGCCGCGCCCGGTGCCGACCATGATCGAGGTCGGCGTCGCCAGACCCATGGCGCACGGGCAGGCGATGATCAGCACAGCCACCGCATTGACCAGGGCGAAGGTGAGCGCAGGCGACGGACCGAACACCAGCCAGACCAGGAAGGTCAGGGCCGCCACCGCCATGACCGCCGGCACGAACCACATGGTCACCTTGTCGACCAGCGCCTGGATCGGCAGCTTGGAGCCTTGGGCCTGCTCGACCATGCGGATGATCTGGGACAGCATGGTGCCGTCGCCGACCGCCGTGGCGCGGAACACCAGGGCGCCCTTCTGATTGACGGTGCCGCCCACCAGAGCCGCGCCCGACGCCTTGGCCACAGGGACCGGCTCGCCGGTGATCATCGATTCATCGACATAGCTTTCGCCCTCGACGACTTCGCCGTCGACCGGAACGCGCTCGCCGGGACGGACCTCGACCAGGTCGCCGGTCCTCACCTCGGTGATGGGGATCTCGCTCATCAGGCCGTCGCGGCGCACCCGGGCGGTCTTGGCCTGAAGTCCGACCAGCCGCTTGATGGCCTCGGAGGTGCGGCCCTTGGCCTGGGCCTCAAGGAAGCGGCCCAGCAGGACAAGGGTGACGATGACGGCCGCTGCTTCGAAATAGACATTGACCGTCCCCGCCGGCAGCAGCGCCGGGGCGAAAGTCGCCACCAGGGAATAGGCGTAGGCCGCCAGGGTGCCGACGGCCACCAAGGAGTTCATGTCCGGCGCCAGACGTCGCAGGGCGGGCAGGCCTTTTTCGTAGAAGCGCACGCCCGGCACGGCCAGCACCAGGGTGGTCAGGGCGAACTGCAGATACCAGCTGGTCTGTAGGCCGATGGTCTGGGCGATCAGGGCGTGGACGCCGGGAATGAGGTGCGACCCCATCTCCAGAAGGAAGACCGGCAGGGTCAGGGCGGCGGCCAGGATCAGGTCCCGCTTCAACTCGGCGCGTTCGGCGTCCTTGCGTTCGGCCGCCTCTTCGTTCGCGTCCTCGCCTCCGGCCACGGCGCGCGCCGTATAGCCGGCGCCGGCCACGGCGGCGATCAGGGCCGACAGCTCCGCCGTTCCCTGGATGGTGGCCCGTTCGGTGGCCAGGTTGACGCTGGCGTCCGTGACGCCCGGCGTGGCTTTGAGGGCCTTTTCCACCCGTCCGACGCAGGAGGCGCATGTCATGCCCTCCACGACCAGTTCGGTGCTGGCCGTGGGAACCGTGTAACCGGCCGACTGGACCGCCCTGACCAGATCCTCCGTGCGGATCGGTCCCGCGGCGCGGATGTCGGCGCGCTCTGTCGCCAGATTGACGCTGACGGCAGCCACGCCCTCGACCTTGCCGATGGCGCGCTCGACGCGCCCCACGCACGAGGCGCAGGTCATGCCTTCGATGGGCAGGCTCAGGGCGGGGCCCACAGGGGGCATCGGTTTGAAGGGGGCGTTCATGGCGGGTTCCTCCCACGGTCGTTCTGGACGTTCGGCGCGGAATGTGGGGCTTCCCACCATGGGAAGGTCAAGGCCCAGAAAAAACCGGGAGGCGTCGCTTGACCTTCCAACGATGGGAAGGCGCATATCCGCTCCATCAGAGGAAACGAAAGGAGTTTTCCCATGAAGTTCCACGTCGAAAACATGACCTGCGGATCCTGCGTCCGGCACGTCACTCAGGCCGTCGCCTCGGTCGATCCGCAAGCGACGCTTGAGGCCGACACGGTGTCACGCACCATTTCGGTGACCACCGGCGCCGACGCGGCCGCCATCCAGAAGGCCCTGGCGGACGACGGCTACGTCGCCCGTCCGATCTGAGCGGACTGGAGGCGCCCGTGAAGAGACTGACCCTGGTCTTCATCGCCGGCGCCGCCCTGGCGGCCGGCGGTCTCGCCTATGCGCAATCGCAACTCGTCAAAGGAGGTTCGGTAGAACCCATGACCCAGAACGCCCATGCCAATCACGCCCCCTCCGCGCCGTCGGCCGATCCGGCCGTGCGGGCGTACCAGGAGGCCAATGACCGGATGCACGCCGGCATGACGATAGACTTCAGCGGCGACGCCGACGTCGATTTCATGAAGGGGATGATCCCGCACCACCAGGGAGCCATCGACATGGCCCGCGTCGTGCTGGAGCACGGCGAGGATCCGGAGGTCCGGAAACTGGCCCAGGACGTGATCGCCGCCCAGGAGGCCGAGATCACCCAGATGCGCGCCTGGCTCCAGGCCCGCGGTCTCTAGGGGCTGATCCACGGTCAGCCAATGGTCACGCCGCGCTCTCCTCCCTCCCTCCGGAGCGCGGCGAGGCGGCGCAGTAGAACTTGCTTCGAAAGCGTCGCCATCAGGCGCGCCGGCCCGCCCGGCGCGCCTGAGCCGTTTCAAGACCTTATCGTGCGTGTTCGGCCTTCGCCGTCAGGAGGACGCGGCGTCCTCGTTGATGTGGTTCAGCATGTCGAGCAGCACGTGGCTGACATGGTGGTCGGCGACCTCGTAGAAGATCTGGCGCGACGCACGCTCGCCTCGCACCAGGCGCGCCGCACGCAGCAGCCGCAGATGGTGACTGACCAGGGTTTGCGACAGCTCCAGAGCTTCGGCGATGGCGCCGACCGGCTTCGGTTCGCCGAGGCAGAACATCAGGATGCGCAGCCGCGTAGGATCGCCCAGCAGCCGGAAGGTCTCCGCCAGGCTGGAAAGTTCGCCTGAGGTCAGGGGCGGCAGGACGGCGTCCGGGCTCTGGTCCGACAAGGTCTGCTCCGGCGGCCGAATGAACACGTGATGATGTGTTCATGTGTAACGGTATTTCGTCGCGCCGCGAAACCGCGCAACGATCGCCGCGGTCACCGCCTCCTCGCGGAGCCCTGGTTCAGACGGCCGCCTGCGGGTTTCCGCGCGCCGCCTGCCATAACA
This sequence comes from Caulobacteraceae bacterium, assembly GCA_947475735.1. Classification (GTDB taxonomy): domain Bacteria; phylum Pseudomonadota; class Alphaproteobacteria; order Caulobacterales; family Caulobacteraceae; genus Brevundimonas. The sequence goes on along the minus strand of CANJLQ010000012.1, from coordinate 57,706 downwards.
AGGGCGCCAGGATCAGGGCGATCGGAGGGAACAGCAGCCAGTTTATGGCCTGCCAGCCGGCGGTGTTCAGCACCGCCCCGGCCAGGAAGGAGACGATGGCGGTGGCGCCGAAGACGAAGAAATCGTTGGCGCCCTGAGCCTTGCCCCGCTCCTCGGGCGTATGGCAGTCGGTCACCATGGCGGTGGCGCCGATGAAGCTGAAGTTCCAGCCCACCCCCATGATCATCAGCGACAGCCAGAAATTCGCCACCGCGATGCCCGAGAGGGCGACCACCGCCGAGACGGCGATCAGGACCATGCCGACCGCTGCGACGTTCCTTTCCGAACTGCGCCATCAGCCGGCCGGTGAAGAAGCTCGGCGCGAACATGGCCAGCAGATGCCACTGGATGCCCAGGGCGGCGCTGTCGACCGAATGGCCGGTGTTGACCATGGCCACCGGGGCGGCGGTCATGACGAAGGCCATCAGTCCGTAGGAGACCACCCCGGTGGCCACAGCCAGCATGTATCGGGGCGCGCGCAGGATCTTTCTCAGGGGCCGCCCCCCGCTCGCGCCGGCACGGGCGACGTCGGGCGGCGACCGCAACATCAGCAGGACGGGGATGACCAGCAGGGCCAGAGCCGCCTGGCTGAGAAAGCTGCCCACGTAGGGCGTGCCGGGCACCGCGTCGCGCGTCCAGATCACGAGCTGGGGCCCCACCACGGCGGCGACCAGCCCTCCGACCATGACCCAGGAGATGGCTTTCGCCTTCAGGTCGCCTTCAGCTCCGTCGGCGGCGGCGAACCGGTAGCTCTGGACATAGGCCCCGTAGAGACCGGCGGTGAAGGCGCCCAGGCAGAAGATGACGAAGGAGGCTGCGAAGATGCCGAAGGCGGCGATCAGGCCCGAGGCGATGCCGATCAGGGCGCCCGTCAGATAGCCGTTGCGGCGGCCGTGGCGACGCATGATGAAGGCGGCGGGCAGGGTCCCGAGAGCCAGACCCAGGCCGAACAGGCTGACGGGGAAGGTGACCCAGGCGGGATCGGCCGCCAGCTGCTGGCCGACCAGGCCGCCCAGCGACATGACGATCGGAGGGCTGGCGCCGCCCAGCGCCTGGGCCCCCGTCAGCACGGCGATGTTGCGACGGGCGATCGGCTGATCAGTCATGGGGTTCTCGGGGGGGGGGGGGACCAGCGGGAACGAAAATCCAGTTGGCACGATACCTATCCGGGGTATGGTAGGCAACATGCAAGCGAAAGACGTCAAATCCATCCGCGCCGCCCTCAACCGGGTCTCGGGCCAGGTGCGCGGGGTCAGTCAGATGGTCGACGACGGCCGGTACTGCATCGACATCCTCCACCAGGTCCACGCCGCACGCGCGGCCCTGGCCAAGGTGGAAACCCAGATCCTGAAATCCCATGCCGCCTCCTGCGTGGAGGAGGCGATCGCCTCGGGCGACGCGGCCCAGCAGCGCGAGAAATTCACCGAACTGGCGGAGCTGTTCGCCAAGGCTAAACTCTAGACACCGGAAGGAAACCCGTCATGGCGTCCCAATCCAAGCGCGCCGAAATCTACCGCATGGTCATGCCCGGCCACACCTGCCCCTATGGGCTCAAGGCGCTGCACCTGCTCAAGAGCAGGGGCTATGCGGTGGAGGATCATCACCTCGCCTCGCGCGAACAGACCGACGCCTTCAAGGTTGAGCACGGGGTCCAGACCACCCCCCAGACCTTCATCGACGGCAAGCGTGTCGGCGGCTTCGACGATCTGCGGCGCTTCTTCGGCCTGCGGGTGCGCGACAAGGACGAGGTCACCTACGTCCCGGTGATCGCTCTGTTCGCCATGGCCGCGCTGATGGCCGTGGCGGCCGGCTGGGCCGCCTATGGCGAACTGATCTCGGTGCGGGTTGTGGAATGGTTCATCGCCATCGCCATGTGTCTTCTGGCCCTGCAGAAGCTCAAGGACGTGGACGCCTTCGCCACCATGTTCCTGAATTACGACCTGCTCGCCAAGCGCTGGGTGCCCTACGGGACGATCTATCCCTACGCCGAGGGCTTGGCCGGGGTGCTGATGCTGGCCGGAGCCCTGATGTGGGTTTCGATCCCGGTGGCCCTGTTCATCGGCGGCGTGGGCGCCGCCTCGGTGTTCAAGGCGGTCTATATCGACAAGCGCGAGTTGAAGTGCGCCTGCGTCGGCGGGGACAGCAAGGTGCCCCTGGGCTTCGTTTCGCTATCGGAGAACCTGATGATGGTCGGCATGGCGATCTGGATGCTCGTCAAGCCGATGGTCATGGGCCACTAGGGGAGAGCCGATCATGTCGAACGTCGATCATGCCGAAGGCCACGGCGCCCGAAAGGGAAGCCATGGCGGGGGCGACGGGCGCCCCTATCTCATGTTCTGGATCAACATGGCGCTGGGTCTGGTCGTCATGTATGTGGTGATGTTCTCGATGATCGACGGTTTGGTCGATTTCAAGAACAATCTCAACATGTTCTATATGGCGGTGACCATGTGGGCGCCGATGGGAATCTTCATGCTGGCCACCATGCCCGGCATGTATCCGAACCGGCGGCTGAACCTGGCGCTTTACGCTCTGTTCGTGCTGCTGACCGCGGGGTCCTTCTGGGCCACCCGGGCGCAGGCTCTGATCGACGATCGCCAGTTCGTGGAATCGATGATCCCGCACCATTCCGGCGCCATTCTGATGTGCCGGGAGGCGGATTTGTCGGATCCGGAACTGGTCGCCCTGTGCGGCGAGATCGTCGAGGCCCAGCGCCGCGAGATCGATCAAATGAACCGGATCGCCGAACGCCTGCGGTGAGGCCGGACCCGGCGTCGGGCCTGCCGACGCCGGGTCGTCCACCATCAGTGCGCGTGGGCGTGTCGATCCGCGCCGTGGGGCTCATGATCATGGTCCGCGTGAGCATGGCCCGCGTGATCGTGGCTCGAGTGATCGGGGCCGTGACCGGCGGGCGCCGCCGACAGGCTGCAGACGCCCGAGCCGTCATTCCAGTCGATCGCCACCGTGGGATGCTCGATCTGGAATGCGGTTCTCAGCTCGTGCTCGACGGCGGCCGCCACGGCGCGGGCCTGGTCGTCGGAGGCCGGACGCACGTGCAGGGTCGCCAGGGTCCGACCCGAGGTGATCTGCCAGACGTGGACGTGACCGACGTCGGCCAAGCCCGGCACCTTGGCCTTCAGATGGGCGGCCACAACTTCCGGCGCGGCGTTGTCGGGGGCGCCCTCCAGCAGGATGTGCAGCGACTTGCCGAGCAGCTTCCACGCGCTGCGCAGGATCAGCAGGGAGACCAGCACCGACAGGATGGGGTCGATCGGGGTCCATCCGGTCAGATAGATGACGATGGCCGCGCCGACGGCCCCGACGGAGCCGAGCAGGTCGCCCATCACATGCAGGGCCGCACCCTTGATGTTGACGTGCTCGGTGTCGCCCCGGGTCAGGATCCAGAACACCAGGATGTTGATCAGCAGGCCGGCCACGGCCACCCAGAACATGGGACCGGCGAGCACGGCGTGCGGTTGCTGGAAGCGGCTCCAGGCCTCGTAGAGAATCCAGCCGACGATGGCGAACAGGGTCACGGCGTTGACGAAGCCGGCCACCACCTCGAATCGAAGATAGCCGAAGGTGCGCCTGGAATCCGCCATGCGGCGCCCGAAGCGGAACGCCAGATAGGCCAGGGCCAGGGCGATGGCGTCGGTCAGCATGTGACCGGCGTCGGCCAGCAGGGCCAGCGAGCCGGAGATCAGACCGCCGATCACCTCCACGATCATGAAGGTGAAGATCAGGGCGAAGGAGATCAGGACCTTGCGCTCGTTGTCCCGCGTCACCGTGGGCGCATGGGAATGATCGTGGTCGTGAGCGTGGTCGTGATGGGAATGAGACATGAGGCAGCGCCCGCTGAAAACAGATAACATATGAATACGTGTTCATATGTTATCTGTCAATGGCGTCCTGAGTGTGCTTGCCGGTCGCCGCTCCGTGGCGCAAAATCCACGTCTGCGGCATGGGTCCGGCAGGCGACCGGACGGTCGCGGCCTTCGCCGGGCCAATCCATTCCCGCCAGGAGTTCAGCCCTTGCATTCCCGCGATATCGTCACGGCGGTGCTGGAGTCGCTCGACACCCTGGGAGGCGGGTTGCGGCTGGCCCCGTTCACGGCCTTGCTCGGGCTGTTCGACATCCGCCCCGACGCCGCCCGGGCCACCCTGTCGCGCATGCGTCGCGAGGGCCTTCTGAGCACCGAGAAGATCGGTCGGGAGGTGGAATACGCCCCCACTGACCAGATGCGACAAAGGCTGAAGGCCGAACGAGACCGCAGCCTCGTTCCGCCATCGCCGGACTGGTCCGGTGACTGGACCCTGGTGCTGTACCAGATACCCGAGAGCGATCGGGCGCGCCGCGAAAAGCTGAAGCGCCGCCTGATCGACCGCGGCTACGGCCAGATCAACCCGACGACCTGGATCAGTCCGCGCGACGATCGCGAGAGCCTGCGCTGCGATCTCTGCTGCGACGACGATCCGTCCGTCGTCGTTCTCACCAGCCGGACCGGCAGCCTGGAGCGGGATCGGGAACTGGCGGCGCGGGCCTGGGATCTGGCGGACGTCGTCGCGCAGTACGACGATTTCCTGCGCGAATGGGAGCCGCGCCTGGCCGGGATCGACCGGGTGTCGGGCCGGGAGGCGTTCCGTCTGAGGGCTTTGCTGATGAGCGACTGGTTCCATCTGCCGCGTCACGATCCCCGCCTGCCGCTGCCGCTCCAGCCTCAGGGCTGGCCGGGCCAGGCGGCCTTCGTCCTGTTCAACCGGCTATCGACCGCGCTCGACGCCCCCGCGCTCGCCCATCTGAAGGCGCTGCGCGAGGGCTGAGGCGGAGAAACGCACGGCGAGCGACCCAGGGGGAGGGGTGGCTCGCCGCGAGCGTCACGTACGCTGCCGGGGAACGCTCATGACCATGATCACCCCCAGGGCGGCCGGAACGGCCCAGACGGCGAAGTTGACGAAGTTCGACAACCCCGCCCCGATGAGGGCGCCGCCCAGGACGATCGCGACCGCGGCGCCGGCTCGGCCGACCGCCAGGATGGTCCCCAGCGCAGTGCCCCGCATGGCGTCGGTGTAATAGGTCGCGATGAATCCGTTGAGCAGGATCTGCGCGCCGATCGAGCCGAAGCCGACGATGGCCACCAGCGGATACATCACCACCAGTGAGTGTCCGTCGCCGGACAGGAAGCCGAGCGCCATGGCGAACAGCGCCGCGCCAGCCATGGCGAAGGCCGCCGAGACGACGCGCTGGGCGCCGAACCGGTCCGCCAGAGGCGAGGCCACCAGGGATCCGATTACCGCGCCGGCGTTGACGGTCAGCAGGAAGCTCAGCGACGAGGTCAGGGAGTAGCCCGCCAGCGTCAGCAGTTTCGGCATCCAGGTGTTCAGTCCGTAGATCAGGATCTGGCCGGCGATGGCGGCCAGCAGGAAGATGGCGGTGATCAGGGCCCACCGGCCGGAGAAGATCGCCACCAGGGGATTGCGAGGCTTGAGCCCCGTCGCCGCCCGGCCGTCCGTCTTCGCCGGGACCTGGGGTTCTAGGCCGTAGGCTTCGACGATCCGATCGGCCTCTAGGACCCGTCCCTTGGCCCGCAGATAGGCCGGCGACTCGGGCAGGTAGAGCATCAGCAGCGGCACGATGGTGATCAGAGGCAGGCCGCCGATGGATAGCATGCCGCGGAAGCCGAGCGTGTTCATGAAGGCGATCGCCAGCAGCGCCGCCAGGATGCCGCCGAACGAATAGCCGGAGAACATCAGGGCGTTGTTGAAATTCTTCTTGCCCGCCCGTGAGAACTCGACGGTGGTGGCCACGGCGGTAGGGATCACGCCGCCCAGGCCGATGCCCGACAGGAAGCGGAACAGGCCGAACAGTTCGGGCGTGGGCGCCGCGGCTGTCGCCAGCATGAGGATGGAGAAGAAGGCCACGGCGCCGATCATCACGCGGCGACGGCCGATGAGATCGGTGAGATAGCCGACGGTCAGCGAGCCCAGCGCCATGCCCAGCAGGGCCAGACTGTTCATCGCGCCTGTTTCCGCGGTGGTCAGGCCCCACCGTTCATAGGCCAGAATGGAGTCCACGATGGCGCCGTACACCACCAGGTCGTAGCCGTCGAAGACCAGGGCCAGGAAGGCGAGGGCGATCACCAGACCAACGGATTTTCTCTTGATGGGTGGATCCGAAACGCCGGTCGGCGGGCCGGGATGCAGCGAGGCGATGTTCATGACGGTCGATCCAGATATGACAAATGATACGTGAAACACGTATAAGACGTCACAGATTGGATCGCGCCGACGGTTCGCAAGAGGTGCGGGGAAAAATAATGGGGCGCCCGGCGGCAGGCCGTGAGATTCCCTCAGATCAGTTCGGGCCGCCTGAGGGCGCCGGGGGGATCGACCTGGACCGTGACGTGGTCGATGGCGTGATGGACCTTCAACCAGTCGGCGACCAACCCAGGCAGGAGGAGGGGGTCGACGCCCGGGCCAGGAGTGACGTGGATGGTCGCCACCACGGTGTCGTCCGTCAGGGTCCAGGCATGGAAATGCCCCGCTTCGTCGATCTCGGCGAGGGCCGCCAAATCCGCCTCGGCCCTGCGTGCGTCCAGACCGCGCGGCACGGCCTGCAGCAGCACCCGCAGCGATTCCTTCACCAGGCTCCAGGCCGATCGGACGACCAGCAACGCCACCAGGACGGACAGCAGGGGGTCGAGCAGGGTCCAGCCGGTCAGCATGATGCCGATGGCGGCGGCGATGGCGCCGACCGAACCCAACAGGTCGCCGATCACATGCAGTAGGGCGCCGCGCAGATTGCCGTCCGCCTTGCGGCCACGCGACAGGATCCAGGCTCCGACCAGATTGACGATCAGACCGATGACGGCGACGATCAGCATGGGTCCGGCCAGGACCTCAACCGGCTGGTTGATGCGGTTGACGGCCTCCCAGGCGATCCAGGCCACCAGCAACAGCAGCGAGGCGCCGTTGGCCAGGGCGGCCAGCACCCGCACGCGATGATAGCCGTAGGTCCGTGTCCCGTCCGCGGGGCGACGCGCCACGCGATAGGCGATCAGCGCCAGAAGCAGGGCCGCGGCGTCCGACACCATGTGGCCGGAATCCGCGATCAGGGCGAGCGACCCGGACATCCATCCGCCGACGGCCTGGATGGCGGCGTAGGCGGCGGTGAAGATCAGGACAAACCGAATGCGCCGTTCGTTGTCGGCCGTCACCGCCTGGGCGTGATCGTGACCATCGTGCCCGTGGTCCTTGTCGCCGTCGTGATCATGAGCCGCCGCCGTCATGCTCGTCTCGACCTTTCCATGGTGCGGATGCATCAAAGACCAAGCGGAGAGGCCGTCAAGCCGCGATCGGACGACCGGCGCCTCATCCCTTGCGCAGCAGCACCATCTTCTCCTGCGTCATGTCGCGCAGGGTGTAGCCGATGCCGCCGGTCCCGTAGCCGGACGTCCGCCGACCGGCGAAGGGCATCCAGTCGGTGCGGAAGGTGGTCGGGTCGTTGATCATGACCGCCGAGGCGTCCAGCCGGTCGGCGGCCCGGAGCGCCACGCCGATGTCCTGGGCGAACACGCTGGCCTGAAAGGCCGTGGGCAGGGCGTTGGCGCGGACAATCGCCTCGTCGAGATCGTCATAGCGGTACAGGGACAGGACCGGGCCGAACACCTCTTCGCGCGATACGCGCGCCTCCGCGGGCGGGTCGAGCAACAGCGTCGGTTCAAGCGTGGTCTGCGACAGGCGGGCGCCCCCGACGGCCGGGCGGCCGCCGCCCGCGACGGCCTCCGCGATCCACTCGGCCACCCGGTCCGCCTCCCTGACCCGGATCAGCGGCCCCACATCGGTGTCTGCGCGCGTCGGATCGCCGGTGCGCAGGGTCCGGATACGCGCGACGAGGCGATCCGTCACCGCATCGAAAACCGCCTCGTGGACGAAGAGGCGCTGGGTCGACACGCACACCTGACCCGCATGGTAGAAGGCGCCCTTGACCACTGGCTCGACCAGGGCGTCCAGGTCGGCGCTGCGGTCGATGATGGCGGGAGCCGCCCCGCCATGTTCGAGCGCCGAGCGCGCGCCGGGCGCCAGGCGGGAATGCAGATACCATCCCACCTTCGCCGAGCCGATGAAGCTGAGGAAGGCGATGCGCGGGTCGGTCGCCAGGCGCTCGGCCAGCGCCGTATCCGCCGTGACCAGGGTCTGGCACCAGGCCTCGGGCAGGCCGGCCTCCCGGACCAGGGCCACGAGGTCGAGGCAGGACAGGGGCGTGACCTCGGCCGGCTTGACGATCACCGGACAGCCGGCGGCAATGGCGGGGGCGACCTGATGAACGATCAGGTTGAGCGGATGGTTGAAGGCCGAAACGGCGGCCACCACGCCGATCGGTTCGCGCGTGGTGAAGGCCCAGCGACCGTCCGAGGCGGGCGACAGACCCATGGGAATCTCGCGCCCGGCGAAGGTGCGGATTTCCTCGGCGGCGTTTCTGACGCCGTCGATGGCGCGCGTCGTCTCGATCCGGGCGTCGGCCAGAGGCTTGCCGCCCTCGCGCGCGATCTGCAGGGCCAGGTGATCGCGTCGCCCTTCCATCAACTCGGCCAGCCGTCGCAGCACGGTCATCCGCTCGTGCGGCTTCAGCCACCCGTCGCGGTCCAGAAAGACGGCGCGGGCGGCCTCCAGCTTGCGCTCCAGCGCCGCCGCGTCGTCGGTTTCGATCTCGGCGAGGGGCGCCCGGTCGTAGGGTTGCACGATGTGCAGCATCGGACGGGCTCCGGCGGGTCAGGACAGGTCGATGGCGGGGGTCTTGGTCTTCAACTCATCGACCAGCACCCGGGTGTTCTCGGAATAGTCGATGGCGCAGTCCACCAGATGGACGCCGCCGCCGGCGAAGGCGGCCTCGAGCACCGGCCCCAGGTTCTCGGCCGAGGTCACGCGCGACCCCCTGGCGCCATAGGCCTCGGCATAGCGCACGAAGTCCGGATTGCCGAAGGTCATGCCGAAGTCCGGGAAGTCGTCGACCGCCTGCTTCCAGCGGATCATGCCGTAGGCCCCGTCGTTCAGGACCAGCACGACCAGATCCAGACCCAGCCGCACGGCGGTCTCCATCTCCTGGGAATTCATCATGAAGCCGCCGTCGCCGCAGACCGCCAGGACGCGCCTCTCGGGATGCAGCATGGCCGCCATCATCGCCGACGGCAGGCCCGCCCCCATGGTCGCCAGGGCGTTGTCCAGGAGCAGGGTGTTGGCCACGTGGGTGCGGTAGTTGCGGGCGAACCAGATCTTGTACATGCCGTTGTCGAGGCAGACGATCCCGTCTTCGGGCATGACCGCACGCACGTCGCGCACCAGCCGCTGGGGCGTCACCGGGAACCGGTCCTCGTCCGCTCGGTCGGCGATGCGCGACAGGATCGAGCGACGCAGCTCCAGCATCGGGGTCTGGGGGGCCAGTCGCCCCGACAGCCGCCGCGCCAGGCCCGAGACCGCCGCCCCGATATCGCCGATCAGTTCGGCGTCAGGATGGTAGACCTGCTCCACTGTCGCCGAATGGACGCCGATATGAAGAACCTTGGGGCCGCCGGCGTCGCGCATGAGGAAGGGCGGCTTCTCCACCGTGTCATGACCGATGGCGACGATCAGATCGGCCAGGGCGGTCGCCTCGTGCACATGGTCGCCTTCGGACAGGGCGGCGGTGCCCATGTAGAGGTTGGAGCCGCCGTCCACGGCCCCCTTGCCCATCTGGGTGTTGAAGAAGGGCAGGCCGGTGTCGCGGATGAAGGCGGACAGGGGCTCGACCAGCCGGGGTCGATTGCCGCCCGCGCCGACCATGACGAGGGGCCGCTTCGCCGCCAGGATCATTTCGGCGGCGCGGTCCAGGGCGGCGTCGGCGGCGACGGGGCGATCCAGCGTGTGGATCGCGATCGGGGCGACGTCCGCCGTCTCGGCCGCCACGTCTTCGGGAAGCTCCAGATGCACCGGGCCGGGTCTCTCCTCCGTCGCCACGCGGAAGGCGTCGCGGACCACGGCCGGGATACTGCCGGCGCTGAGGATCTGCCGGGTCATCTTGGTCAGGGGCCGCATGGAGGCGATCACGTCCACGATCTGAAAACGCGCCTGTTTGGCCGTCATGATCGGCTTCTGGCCGGTAATCAGAATCATCGGCATGGCCCCGAGGTGAGCGTAGGCGGCGCCGGTGGAGAAGTTCAGGGCGCCGGGACCGAGGGTTGCCAGACAGACACCCGGCTTGCCGGTCAGCCGGCCGTAGGTGGCGGCCATGAAGGCGGCCGCCTGCTCGTGACGGGTCAGGACCAGTTCGATGCGCGAGGTCCGCAGGGATTCCAGAAGGTCCAGATTTTCCTCGCCCGGCACCCCGAACACGCGTTCGACCCCCTCGTTCTCGAGCGCGGCGACCAGGATGTCGGATCCCTTGGGCATCGGGCGTGTCCTCTCGTTTTCATCATGCGACGCCGCGCGGCGGGACAACGGCGGGGGTCCGTAGGTTGGACGCCCTGATCAGACTGAGGCTTCCCTCCATGGCAAGGTCAAGTCGGCCTCGTGAAATATCCCTGTTGACCTTGCCCCCGTTGGAAACTCCAGCCTTGGCGACGTCCGAAACCAAAGGAGATCGCCGTGATACGCCTGTCGCTTCCGACCATGAGCTGCCCCGGCTGCGTCAGCATCGTAAAGGCGGCCATCCGAAGTCTCGATCCCGAAGCCCGGATCGAGGCTTCCGCCGAGGACCGCCGGATCGCCGTCGAGACCGGCGCGGACGAGGCGCGGGTTCGGACCGCCCTGGTGGAGGCCGGCTACGCCTCCACGCCAATCGGCTGACCCGACGCCGGCGAACGCAGGGATCGGCTCGCATCGACGCGCGCTATGGTGCGGACCGGGCGGGCGCGCCGCCCGTTCGATTTCCCCAGCACAGGAGCTCATCATGCCCAAGACCGTCGCCGATCTGATCGCCGAAACCCTGGCCGAGGCGGGCGTCGAACGCATCTGGGGCGTGACCGGCGACAGTCTGAACGGGCTGAACGACAGCCTGCGCCGCATGGGGCGGATCGACTGGATGTCGGTGCGTCACGAGGAAACCGCCGCCTTCGCCGCTGGGGCGGAAGCGGCCGTCACCGGTAAACTGGCGGTGTGCGCCGGCAGCTGCGGCCCCGGCAATCTGCACCTGATCAACGGCCTGTTCGACTGCAAGCGCAATCATGTGCCGGTCCTGGCCATCGCCGCCCATATTCCCTCTTCCGAGATCGGGCTGAACTATTTCCAGGAGACGCATCCTCAGGAACTGTTCCGTGAATGCGCCGATTTCGTCGAACTGATCTCGAACCCGGCCCAGCTGCCGCAGATGCTGCACCGCGCCCTCAATGTCGCCATCGGCCAGGAGGGCGTGGCCGTCCTGGTGCTGCCGGGCGACGTGGCGCTGGCCGCCGCGCCGGTGGAGGCGGCCGCGCCCTATGTCGCGCCCCGGCCGGCGCGTCTGGTTCCCGCCGAGGACGAGGTGGCGAGGCTGGCCGCCCTGCTGGACGAGGGCCGCGCGGTCACCATCCTGGCGGGCAGCGGCTGCGCCGACCACCATGACGCCCTGGTCGAGCTGGCTGATCGGCTGAAGGCTCCGATCGTCCATGCGCTGCGCGGCAAGGAGCACGTAGAATGGGACAATCCCTTCGACGTGGGCATGACCGGCCTGATCGGCTTCTCGTCCGGCTATCACGCCCTGATGTCCAGCGACACGGTGCTGATGCTGGGCGCCGACTTCCCCTATCGCGCCTTCTATCCCAAGGACGCGCGCATTCTGCAGGTCGATCGCGACGCGGGCGCCCTGGGCCGGCGCGCGCCCCTGACGATGGGCCTGGTCGGCGACGTGGGCGAGACCCTCGCCGCCCTTACGCCGCGGTTGGCGGCCCGGACGGAGCGGGACTTTCTGGATAAGGCCCTGAAGCACTACGCCTCGGCGCGCGAGAGCCTGGACGACCTGGCCACGCCCTCCGCCCGGGGGCGGCCGATCCATCCCCAGTATCTGACCCTTCGCATCGACGAGATCGCGGCCGAGGACGCCGTCTTCACCGCCGACGTCGGAACGCCCACCGTCTGGGCGGCCCGCTACCTGACCATGAACGGCCGACGGCGTCTGCTCGGCTCCTTCAATCACGGCTCCATGGCCAACGCCATGTTGCAGGGGATCGGCGCCCAGGCCGCTGCGCCGGGCCGCCAGGTGGTCTCACTGTCCGGGGACGGCGGCTTCACCATGATGATGGGCGACTTCATCACCCTGTCGCAGCTCGATCTGCCGGTGAAGGTGGTGGTCTACAACAACGGTTCTCTGGGCTTCGTGGCCATGGAGATGAAGGCGGGCGGCTATCTGGACACCGGCACCGACCTGCAGAACCCCGACTTCGCCGCCATGGCCCGCGCCATGGGGGTCAAGGGCGTCCGGGTCGAGGCGTCCGACGACGTGGATGCAGCGCTGAGGGAGGCCTTCGCCCATCCCGGCCCGGCCCTGGTCGATGTGGTGACGGCCAAGCAGGAACTCGTCATGCCGCCCAAAATCCAGCTGGAGCAGGCCAAGGGCTTCAGCCTCTATATGCTCAAGGCGATCATCAACGGTCGCGGTGACGAAGTGGTGGAGTTGGCTCGCACCAATCTGCGGCGCTAGTCCCCGGCGTCGGGACGCCCGAGCCGGCGGTCCGAGGCTTGTCGCCAACCATCCGCGCGCTAGGGTGAAGGCGGTCGCGACGAGAGGCGCCGCGGCCATCGGGGGTCCGTCATTGCGCTATCCAGTCCGCCGACGTCCGTCGTGACACCATGAAGGTTCTGCGGCTCTCCACACAGATTCACAAATGGCTCGCCCTGCTGGTCGGTTTGCAGGTTCTGTTCTGGGTCGGCGGCGGTCTGGTGATGACGGCCATACCGATCGAGACGGTGCGCGGCGAACACAGGGTGCGCGCGACCGAACCCGCGCCGCTCGATCTGGGGCAGGTGCGCGACCTGGAGGCTGTCGCCGGCGAGCTGGACCTCGCGCCGACGCGCGCCGAGCTCAAGACGACGCCGCGCGGCCCGGCCTGGGTGCTGGTCCCGGTGGAAGGCGCGCCCGTCGTCCTCGACGCCCGGACCGGCCGCCCCTTCGCGCCGTTGTCCGCGGAGGAGGCGCGGCGTATGGCGGCGGCGGCCTATCGTGGCGAGGCCCCGGCGGTCGGAGCGACCCGGCTGGCGGACGCCGAGGCCGAGACAGGAGGTCAAAGCCCGCTCTGGCGCGTTGATTTCGAGGACCGTGAAGGCACCCGCTTCTACGTCTCGCCCGAAACGGGGGAGGTGGTGACGCGACGCTCCGCCGTCTGGCGCTTCTATGATTTCTTCTGGCGCCTGCACATCATGGACCTGGAGAACGGCGAGGACTTCAATCACCCGCTGCTCATCGGCGCCACGGCCCTGACTTTCGTCATCGTCGTCACCGGCTTCCTCCTGCTGTGGATACGGCTGGCGCGCGACCTGGCCCAGTGGCGCGCCCGGAGAAGGGCGCGGCCTGGCGCGCCTCCGCTCAGCGAACGGTGAAGGCGACCGATCCGGTCATGCGATGGCCGTCGGATGCGGCGATGCGCCAGTTGATCGTATAGGCGCCAGGGGCCAGGGCGCGCGCCGGGGCGCCGGAGACGGTCTTGCCGTCCTCAGACACCTGGGTCCGCACCGCGATCCTGTCCCCGCCCGCGTTCACCAGATCGAAGCCGGAGAAGGCCGGGGCCACGCGGTCGCTGAAGGTCAGCGAGATGGTGCGCGGCGCGGCGACCACGGCGTCGGCGGCCGGATCGGAGCGCACCAGGCGGGCGTGGGCCTCGGCGGCGACGGCCGAGACCGCGAGGATGGCCGCGCTGAGAGCGGCCACGGCGAAGGGCGGTCTGAACATGGAAGACTCCGTCAGCGAGAGGGAAAGGATCGCGCGGCGACGCCGGAAGTTCCGACGCCGTCGCGCGATCAGGGGATCAATGGACCATGAAGCGGATGGAGCCGTTCATGGTGTGGCCGTCCGCGCCCTGAGCGGTCCAGGCCAGGGTGTAGGACCCCGGCGCCAGGCGAGGCAGGGCGGCGGAGACGCGGGTGGTCGCAGCCGCGGCGGCGACCGGCGCCTGGATGGCGGGGCGGCCCTGGGGCGTGATGGTCACGCTGCGCAGGGTCATGGGATGGGGGAAGGTCGCGGTGAACGCCTCCGGCGATCCCGTGAGCATGGCGCCGTCGGCCGGGGTGGTGACCACGCCGGCCTGGGCCTGGGAGCCCGCCGCCGGAGCATGACCGCCATGACCGGCGTGACCCTGTTGCTGGGCCAGGGCCGGCGAGGCGGCGAGGACGGCCGCGATCGCGGCCAGCATGATGGATTTGCGCATGTCTTTTCTCCTTAGAACCACGCTCGCACGCCAACGACCACCCGGGTGTGCTCGGGCTCCCCGCCCAGGGCTCGCGTCAGGTCGGCGGTGCCGCCCAGATCACGGCTCCACTCGACCCCGACATAGGGGGCGAACTCCTTCTTGAACTCGTAGCGAAGGCGAACCCCCGCCTCGACATGAGTCAGGCCCGAGGCCAGTCGCAGTTCGGGGATGTCAGAGGCGGACGCCTCCAGCTCCACGCGCGGCTGCAGGATCAGCTTCTGGGTAATGCGCTGATCGTATTCGGCCTCGAATCGAGCCGTCAGGTCGCCTTCCGTGGACAGGAAGACGGCGCCATCGACCTCGAACCAGTAAGGCGCCAGTCCCTGGATCCCGACCACCAGATGGGTCCTGTCGGGCCCGACTCCGCCGAAGTCCTGACGCACGCCAGCCTGGACGTCCCAGAAGGGGGCGAAGGCGCGGCTGTACAGCGCCTGAACCTCGCCCTCGATCTCGCCGTCAAAATCGCCGCCGCCCTCGGACTTCCACCAGAACCGGTTGATGTCGCCGCCGGTCCAGCCGCCGACATCCCAAACCCAGGTCTCCGCGCCGTCGCCGAAACCGGCCTCAAGCCGGTCGATGACCACGGCTGTGGTGCGGACGTCGCCGTTCTCGCGCCTGAGGGTTTCACGCGCGCGCGCCATCTCAGCCTCGCCGAAGATGGCGTCCGCCGCGTGCCGCGGGCCCGACAGCGCCGCGGGCGGCGGCGGCGGGATCGGGGGTCGGCCGGGGTCGTCGGCGCTCGTCGGCACGTCGGGCGGCCCCATGCCGGCCATTCCGCTCATGTCGTGTCCCGCGTGGGGATCGGCGGCCAGGGACGGGGTGGCGCCCATGTCGTGCCCGGCGTGGGGATCGGCCTGCGCGGCCGGAGCGGCCATGTCGTGTCCCGCATGGGAGTCAGTGGGGACGGCCTGTGCGCTCATGTCGTGACCCGCATGGGGATCGGCGTCCGGCGGCGAGGCGGAGGACATGTCGTGGCCGGCGTGCGGATCGGCGGACGTCGCGGGCGGTGCCTGAGTCGCCGTCTGGGGCGCGGATCGGGCGGGCGGGTGGGAGCCGTGATCCTGGGCGAAGGCCGTCCCGGCGGCGGCCATCAGGGGAAGAAGGCTGATCGCGAGCCGGATCATGCGGCGTCTCCATCGAGGGGCCGAACGGTGACGACGTTGAACATCCCCGCATGCATGTGCATCAGCATGTGGCAGTGGAAGGCCCAGTCGCCCGGCGCATCGGCGGTGAGGTCGAAGGTGACCTTGGAGCCCGGCGCGACATTGACCGTGTGCTTCAGCGGCTGATGCCCGGCAGGCCCGCCTGTCACCAGTTCGAAGAAGTGACCGTGCAGATGGATAGGGTGCGCCATCATGGTGTCGTTCACTAGGGTGACCCTCACGCGCTCGTCCCGCTCGAACCGGATGGGCTCGACGATTTCGCTGAACTTGCGGCCGTCGAAACCCCACATGAACCGCTCCATGTTGCCGGTGAGGTGGATCTCCATCGATCGCGCCGGGGGGCGCTGGTCCTTATTGGGGCTCAAGGACACGAGGTCGGTGTAGACCAGGACCCTGTGCGGCTCGTCCTCCAGCCCCATGGGCCGCTCGCCCAGCCGGTTGGCGGGCGAGGGCGCCACCATGTCCACCCCGACGCCGACCGCCATATTGGCCGGGGCGTTGTCGGGATTGCGCATGTCGTGGTCCATGCCGCCGTGGTCCATGCCCGAATGATCCATGGCTCCGGACTGACCGCCGTGGCCCATGGCCGAATGGTCCATGCCGCCCATGCCCGAATGATCCATTCCGGCCATGCCTCCCATGCCGCCCATGCCCATGTCGCGCATGGTCAGGGTCGGCACGCGCCGCAGGGCCGGAACATCCGCCGTCATGCCCAGGCGCGGGGCCAGGGTCGCCCGGCCCATGCCGGAGCGATCCACGGATTCCGAGACGATGGTGTAGGCGCGGTCCTCGGTCGGGCGGACGATGACGTCATAGGTCTCGGCCACGGAGATCTGGAATTCGTCGGTCTCGACGGGGCGGACGTTCTCGCCGTCGGCGTTGACCACGGTCATGGCCAAGCCCGGGATGCGCACGTTGAAGATGCTCATGGCCGAGGCGTTTATGACGCGCAGCCGCACACGCTCGCCCGGGCGGAACAGGCCCGTCCAGTTCTCCTCGGGCCCATGGCCGTTGACCAGGTAGGTATAGGTCGTCCCCGTGACGTCGGAGATGTCGCGCGGGTCCATGCGCATGGAACCCCACATGCGCCGCTCCTCCAGGCTCATTCCGTCCTCTCCGGACAGGAGCCCCGACAGGGTGGTGCGCTGCTGGTTGAAATAACCGGGGCTCTTCTTCAGCTTGTCGAGGATCTCGTGCGGATGCATGAAGCTCCAGTCCGACAGGACCAGGACATGCTCGCGATCGTAGGCCACCGGGTCGGTGCCCGCCGGATCGATGACCAGCGGCCCGTAGTGACCCATCGCCTCCTGCAGGTTCGAGTGCGAATGGTACCAGTAGGTGCCCGCCTGGATCACCGGAAACTCGTAGACGAAGGTCTCGCGGGGACGGATGCCGGGGAAGCTGATGCCAGGCACGCCGTCCATCTGGAACGGCAGCAGCAGCCCGTGCCAGTGGATGGAGGTGTCCTCGTCCAGCGTGTTGGTGACCATCAGCCGTACGTTCTGGCCCTCGCGCAGGCGAACCAGCGGCGCCGGCAGTGTCCCGTTGACCGTGATGGCATGGCCCGTCCGGCCGCCGACGGTGAAGGGCGAATGGCCGATGCTGAGGCGCACCTCCGGTCCTTCCAGCGTGGGAAGGGTCGGCGCGAGGCCGCGCGATCCGGTCTGCGCCCAGGCCGGCAGCAGTCCCTGCGCCGCCCACGCTCCCGCGGCGCCGCCCGCGCCGCCCAGGAGGGCCCGTCTGTGAAGCCTCATTCTCTACTCCGATCGCCATGCCCGCCGTGCGGACCTTTTCCGGAGACTTACGCACGCGGGCGCCCGCCCCCTCGCGACACGCCGCCGCAGGCCGGGACCGCTCTGTGTCTCAGGCGTCGCGCAGGGGGGCGAGCGCCTGGGCGAGGCGGCACCGGGCGCGGGCAACGCGCGTCTCGATCGTCTTGACGGTGACGCCGAGCACGGCGGCCGCCTGCGCCTGACTCATCTCGTCGATGGCGGTGAGCAGCAGCGGCTCCTTCAGCCTGGACGGCAGGGCGACCACCGCCCGGTCGAGCGCGTCGAGCAGTTCGCGGGACGCGACCGCATCATCCGGCGCCGGTTCGTCCTGTCGCACGCTCGCGGCCTCAACGCCGTCGAGGGGGACGGCGCTCGTCAGCCAGCGGCGCACCTTGCGACGGCGGCTCCAGTCGCGGCACTTGTTGATGGCGATGGTCCTGAGCCAGGCCTCGAACGGCCGGGCCGGATCGTAGCGCCGGATGGCGACCCAGGCCGAGGCATAGGCCTCCTGGACCAGATCGTAAGCCTCGTCCGCGTCCCCGACGTAGCGCCTGACGAAACGATAGAGGTCGGCCTTGCCGGCCTGGATGAGACGCCCGAACGCTTCACGGTCCCCGCTCGCGGCGCGGCTTTCGAGTGTCTCGTCATGTCTCACCGAGGGTCACGCGCCCTCGGCCAGCAGGGCGGCCACCAGCTTTTCGTCGAACCGGTCCGCCTGGGCGGGCGTCATGACCGTCCTCATCTCGAAGATGTGGGCGATGGTGGCCTGCTGCAGGTCGCCCATCGCATCGTGGAAGTAGTTGACTGCGGGTTGTACGACCCCGGCGTCCCCATCGCTCGCCGCGATCGCCTCGGCCAGCTCGCGATTGGCCGCCTGAACGCGCTGCTCGAACGCTATGCGGCGCGGCACGAAGCGGGCCTCAATCTCGGCGATCCGCGCCCGCTGCGTCGCGTCCAGTGACAGGTCGCGGTGGACGATCTCGTGCAGAGAGGGCGGGTTTTCCTTCTTGAGCACCCAAGTGGCGCCCCCCCAGGCCCCGGCGCCGCCCGCGACCAGGGCCAGGGCGGCGGTGACCGCCAGGGATTTCCAGCCGATCGCCATCACCGGCCCTCAAGCCGGGTCAGCGGCGACGCGGCGCCCATGCCGAACACGGCCATCTCGGACGGGGGCTCGTGGGCCAGGCTTGCGCCGACCCCGCCATTGATAAGGCCGACGCTGAGCGCCACGGCGACGGCCAGGCCGCGCATGGTGACACCCTCGCGGGTCCTCTCCAAGATTCCGACGCGTCGCCAGACCCGCGCCTCGAGATCCTCCAGCGGCGCTTCACCGCCGGTCACGCGCAACAGTCGATCCAGATCGTCCATCTGCCCAGTCTTTCCGCCCCTTTAACTCTCATACGCAGGCAGACCGCGCCGCCCTCGCCGCGCACGCGGCGGCCATCCGGCAATCTGCAATCTTTTGGCCCGGGTGTCTCGGCTCACATCTCCACGCCGGGCGGAGGCTGGACCCCCATGGCCGCCACCGCCAGGAGCAGGGCGGCGCCTAGGGCCGTTTCCAGCGCGACGCTGCGTCTCAGAATGGTCAGGGCGGATTGGCGAGCCGTGGCTGAGTGAAGAGCGTCGCCGAGCCGCGGCGTGAGGTTGAAGCGATTGCCGGCAGCCAAGGCGAGCATCAGACCGAACAGCAGAAGCTTGACGATCAGCAGCCGCCCGTAGGTCGTCGCGGGCGTTTCCGCCAGGTTCTCCGGCCCGATGATGAACCCCGCATTGATCAGGCCGGAGACGGTCAGAAGACCGACCGCGAGCGTCCCCATGCCGGAGAAGCCCTGGAGCGCGGTGAAGGCTAGCGTCGCGCCGGCGGGCGAGACGGACGCCTGCCTCAGGAGACTAACCAGGGCCGCGAGGGCGCCCAGCCACAGGGCGGCCGCGAGGACATGGACGATGTCGGCGGCGAGGTGCGCCCACCGGCCGGCCCCCTGGGTGGCGGCCCCGTGGCCCATCCACGCCAGGCTGACCGTGATCATCGCGCCCAGAGCGACGAGGACGCGCCAGCCGCCGCGTCCGCGTCCGAGGCGCAGGACCACGCCGAGGGCGGCGAGGGCGGCGGCCGCCCGGACCAGCATCGCCAGTCCGAGCCCCGTGTCGAAAGCGACGTAGCTCAGCGCTTCGGACCTCAGCGCCTCGCTCCAGGCGCCGCCCATCATCGCCGTCTGGGTCGCCAGAGCGGCCAGGGTCGACACCAGGGTCAAAGCGGCCGCGGCCGCAAGCAGGCGCCGGGGCGCACCTGCGGCGGCAAGACTGTCCGACGGAATGCGAAGCAGGTGGAACAGGGGCAGGCCGAACAACAGCATGGCGCCGCCATACTGGACGAACCTCAGACCGATGATCGCCGTTTCCATGCCTATTCCCCCTTGCAGACCTTTCCGTGACCGCGCCACGTCCTGGCTGGTCCGGGTCGTCGGCATTCAGCCGTTCTCCGTATTTACGGGCGGGACGCGCATTGCCCTCGCCGTCGATCCTGGACGCGAGGGACGGTGCTGAACCGGGAGCCGATCCTGGCGGTCGAAAAAACCGTTTGCTCCTCTAGCGGCTAGAGGATGCAAACCGTCCCTCCGGGCCGATCTTTTCGGCCTAGGCGGATTTTGTAACGCATTGTCAACCTGCGGTAAGGACGATAACGAGCGCGAAGATGACCGGATCGACCTCGACATTGCTGAAGGCGATTCTGGCGATGGCCCTTGTCATCGCTGCTTTTGTCGTGGCTCCGGCGGCCGACGCCGCGATCTGCGGACCGGAAGTCGTCGCTTCGCACGTGGTCATCGAAAAAGACGACACCGGCCATGACGGCAAGGCGGGAAGTCATGGCGCGTGCGCTCATGGCCACTGCCACCATGCGGCGGCGGAACGGGCGCCCCTTTTCGACATGGCCGACACTCACCGCTCGATGGCTCGGGCCACGCCCGGCCGGCCAATGATGTCGCGCCATCGACGTCGGCGGACGGATTGAAGCGCCCGCCAAGGGACTGAACGACGAAACGCGCCCGGCGCGTCCTTCTTCGTTCAACCCTTCGGAAGATGAATCATGCCTCCCTCCCGTCGCCGGTCGCGATTCGCGATCGGATGCGCGCTGGCCGCCTTTTCGGCGCTGGCGAATCCCGCCTGGGCCGATCCGGCCCCGTCCTACGCCGAGCTGACCGCGCGGCTGGGACAGACGCCCGCGACGCTTGAAGCCGACGCCCTGCTTGACGCCGCCGAGGCGCGCGTCCGCCAGGCCCGGGTCCGTCCCAATCCATCGCTAGGCGTCGAGTTCGGAAATGTCCTCGG
Organism: Caulobacteraceae bacterium; assembly: GCA_947475735.1. Taxonomy (GTDB): domain Bacteria; phylum Pseudomonadota; class Alphaproteobacteria; order Caulobacterales; family Caulobacteraceae; genus Brevundimonas. The sequence goes on along the minus strand of CANJLQ010000012.1, from coordinate 37,000 downwards.
CTCGGGTCCCTATTCTGACTTCGGCAATGCCGAGACCAGCGTCTCGATCTCTCAGGATCTGGAGCTCTGGGGCCGACGGCGCGCCCGCGTCGACGCCGCTCGCGCCGAGGCCGGCACAGCTGGGCTACGGCGCGACCTTGCCACGGTCGACGCGGCCGGGCGTCTGGCCCTGACCTATGCCGAGGCCGAGGCCGCCCAGCGCCGTGCCGCTCTGGCGGACGAAAGTCTGAACCTCGTCATCGCCGATGCGCGTGCCGCTCTCGCCTTGGTCGAGCAGGGTCGCGAACCCTTGTTGCGTGGCATTCAGGGCGAGACCGAAGCGGCCGCCGCCCGCGCCACGGCCGATGAGGCCCAGGCCGAGCGCGACGCCGCCTTCGCCCGGCTGACGGCCGTGGCCATGCTCCCCGCGCCGGTCACGGACATACCGGTCAGCCTGTTGGATCAGGCGCCGATGATCGCCGCCATGCCGACAGCCCGTGATCCGCTGGCCGTGCGGGTGGCAGAGGCCGAGCGGGAGACGGCGGATCGCCAGATCGCCGTGCAGCGCACGCTGGCGAGGCCCGACATCAACGCCAGCGTCGGCTTGACGCGCTACGAGGCGGAAGACGCCACCGCCTTGACCTTCGGCGTCAGCATGCCGCTGCCTCTGTTCGACCGGAACCGGGGGAATATCGCGGCGGCCCAGGCCGAGTTCCGCGCCGCCGACGCCCGGTTGATGAGCGCCCGTCAGGACGCACAGGCGGATCGCGCCGCGGCGCAGGCCCGTTTGGCGGCGTCGGTCAGTCGCGTCTCCGCCGCCGACGCCGGAGTCACCTCAGCCGAGGAGGCCTATCGTCTGTCGCGCATCGGCTTCGAGGCCGGGCGCATCTCCCAACTCGAGCTGCGCGCCACCCGCACCGCTCTGATCACCGCCCAGTCCGCCGCCGTCGATGCCCGCCTGGCGCGCGTCCGTGCGGAGATCGACCTGGCGCGCCTCGACGGCCGCGCCCCCTTTCAAGGAGCCCTGTGATGCGCAAGCGCGCCACCAACAAGACCCTGCTCATCGGCGGCGTCGCCGCCCTCGTCGTCCTCGGTGGCGGCGGTCTGTATTTCGCGACCCAGGGCGGCGGCTCGTCATCCTCAGCCGCAGAGGGCCAGGCCGGAGCCGAGGGTGAGGAAGACGGCCACGCCGAGGGCGAAGCCGGTCATGCGGACGAGGCGGAGCGCGAAGGTTTCGTCGAACTGACCGCAGCACAGATTCAGGCCGCAGGAATCGCCGTGGTCTCGGTGTCGCGGGGCGGGGGCGCGGAGACCCGTCTCTCAGGCCGGGTCGAGCCCATGGTTGACGCCCGCGCCTCGGTGGCCGCTTCGGTCGGCGGCCGGGTTGAGCGGGTGCTGGTCGCTCCAGGTCAGTCCGTGCGCGTCGGCCAGCCGCTGGTCGCTCTGGTCAGCGGAGACGCCGCCAGCCTGCGGGCCGAAGCCGACGCGGCCCAGGCCGCCTATGTCGCCGCCGAACAGGCGCATGGCCGTGACGAGGAACTGGCCGACCAGGGCGTCATCGCCCGACGCGAGGCCGAGGTCTCGCACGCCGAGGCCCTGAGCGCCCAGGCCAACGCCCGCGCCGCGCGCGCCCGCGCCTCTGCCGCAGGGGCGCCGAACGCGGCCGGTCGTCTGAGCGTCACCAGCCCCATCTCCGGGGTTGTCACCTCGGTGCAGGCCGGGCCGGGCGGCTTCGTCGCTCAAGGCGGGGTGGTGGCCGAAGTCACCAACCCGCAAAGGGTGGAGCTGGTCTTCAATGCGCCGCCGACTCTCGCCTCCGAGGTCCGGGTCGGCGCGACGATGCGGGTCACCAGCCCGAGCGGCGAGTTCGACGCGGTCGTCACCGGCGTCGCGGCCGGTGCCGCGCTCGACAGCGGCGCAACCGTCATCCGCGCGCGTCCGTCTGGCGCGACCCTGCCGCCGGCCGGCTCGGCCGTCACAGGGGCCGTCGTAACGGGCCAAGCCGTCGCCGGCGGACTGACCGTGCCCTCGGAAGCCGTGCAGACCGTGGATGGAAACACCGTGGTCTTTGTCCAGGTCGAGGGCGGCTTTCAGGCCACGCCGGTGCTGGCGGGGCGTCAGGCCTCAGGCCGCACCGAAATCCTGCGCGGCCTGACCGGCGACGAGAGGATCGCCGGGACCAACGCCTTCCTGCTCAAGGCCGAACTGGCCAAGGGCGAAGCCGAGCACGGCCACTAGGGGGACGCAGGACCATGTTGAACCCCATCATCGAAGCGGCCGTCCGCTTCCGCTGGTTCGTGGTCATCGCCACGGCCATCGTCGCCGCCTTCGGGCTCTACAATCTCACCAAACTGCCGATCGACGCGGTGCCGGACATCACCAACCGGCAGGTGCAGATCACCACGATCGCGCCCGCCCTCGCGCCCGAGCAGGTCGAGCGGCAGGTCACCTATCCGATCGAGACCGCCATGGCCGGCATACCCGGCCTGACCTCGACCCGGTCCCTGAGCCGCAACGGATTCAGCCAGGTGACGGTGATCTTCACCGACCGCACCGACATCTATTTCGCCCGCCAGCAGGTCGCCGAACGCCTGGCCGAAGCGCGCGAAAACCTGCCCGAGGGGGTGGAGCCTGGCATGGCGCCTGTCACCACGGGCCTGGGCGAAGTGCTGATGTGGACGGTCGATTATGTCCCCTTCAACAGCGAAAACCTGGCCAGGCCGGGCGAAGCGGGGTGGCAGGCCGGCGGGAATTATCTGACCCCGGAAGGCGAACTGCTGACGACGCCCGAGGACCGCGCCACCTATCTTCGCACGGTCCAGGACTGGATCATCGCCCCGCAGATGCGCACCGCGCCGGGTCTGGCGGGCGTCGATGTCAACGGCGGCTATGTGAAGGAATATGCGGTCAGGCCCGACGCCGCGCGGCTGTCGGCCTATGGGCTCAGCCTGAATGACCTGGTCCAGGCGCTGGAGCGGACCAACACCCAGGCGGGCGCCGGCTATGTCCAGCGCGCCGGCGAGGCCCTGACGGTCCGCACCGACGCCCTGGCGGAAACCATCGAGGACCTGGCCCAGGCTCCGGTGGTCAATCGCGGGGGCCTGGTGGTTCGCGTCTCGGATGTGGCGACGGTCGAGATCGGCCGCGCGCCGCGTCTCGGCGGCGCCACTCGCGACGGTCACGAGGCGGTTCTGGGTACGGCCCTGATGATCGCCGACGGCAACAGCCGCACCGTTGCCCAGGCGGCGGGCGAACGCCTCAAACAGGTGCAGTCCACCCTGCCTCCAGGCATCGAGGCGGTGACGGTGCTCGACCGCAGCGCCCTTGTGAACTCCACCATCAAGACGGTCGCCAAGAACCTGACCGAAGGCGCGCTGCTCGTCATCGTCGTGCTGTTCCTGTTGCTCGGCAACATCCGCGCGGCGACGATCACGGCCCTGATGATCCCGATCAGTTTCCTGTTCGCGGTCATCGGCATGAACCGGTTCGGTATCAGCGGAAACTTGATGAGCCTGGGGGCGCTGGACTTCGGCCTCCTGGTCGACGGCGCCGTCATCGTGGTGGAGAGCACGCTTCTGATGCTGTCCCAGAAGCGCATCGAGCTGGGCCGCGCCCTAACCCGCGTCGAGCGGCTCCAGGTCGCAGCGGCGGCTGCGAAGAAAATGGTCAAGCCGGCCGCCTTCGGCCAGTTGATCATCCTGCTGGTGTTCACACCCCTGCTGCTGCTGGAGGGCGTGGAGGGCAAGACCTTCATCCCCATGGCGGCGACCGTCATGCTGGCCCTGGCCGGCGCCTTCATCTTCTCCTTCACCTTCGTGCCCGCCATGGCGGCGCTGCTGGTGCGCGAACCCAAGAAGGTCGATGTCGACGAGCATGGGCGCGCCCATGAGCACGAGACCTTCATCATCCGCTTCGCCCGGCGCTGGATCCAACCGGCCATCCAGGCGGCGGTCGATCGGCCGAAGGTGGTTCTTCTGGGCGCGCTGGGCGCGTTGGCCATCGGCGTGGTCTCGTTCTCCAGCCTGGGCCGCGAGTTCACCCCCACGCTGGACGAGGGCGACATCGCCATGCAGGCCCTGCGCGTGCCCTCCGCCTCGCTGGAACAGTCCCTGGCCATGCAGATGGCTCTGGAGCGAGCCATAACCGAGATGCCCGAGGTCGAGACCATGTTCTCGCGCACCGGCACCGCCGAGGCGGCGGTCGATCCCATGCCGCCCAACATCTCCGATGCGGTCATCATCCTGAAGGATCGCAAGGACTGGCCTGACCGGAACCTGTCCAAGGAAGACCTGATCGCCCGCATCGACGAGGTCGCCTCCCAGCAGATCGGCAACGCCTTCGAATTCAGCCAGCCGATCGAACTGCGCTTCAACGAACTGATCTCCGGCGTCCGCACCGACCTCGCTGTGATGGTCTATGGCGATGACTTCGGCCAACTGCAGACGGTCGCCGACCAGGTGGCCAATGCGCTGCGTCAGACCGAGGGCGCCGCCGACGTCCGGGTCGAGCAGGTCTCGGGCCTGCCGACCCTGACGGTCAGCGTGGATCGCTTCGCGGCGGCCAATTACGGGCTGTCGGCGGCGGACGTGTCCGAGGCCGTGGCTGTCGCCGTCGGCGGCATGGAGGCGGGCCGCATCTTCGAGGGCGATCGCCGCTTCGATGTGGTGGTTCGTCTGCCTGAGGACGCCCGCAACGATCCGGCCGCCCTCGCGGCCCTGCCCATCGTGTCGTCAACGGGCGTGACCGTGCCCCTGTCGTCGGTGGCCCGCATCGTCACCGCCGAGGGACCGAACCAGATCAGCCGCGACAACGGCAGCCGCCGCATGGTGGTTCAGGCCAATGTGCGCGGCCGCGATCTGGGCGGCTTCGTCGCCGAGGCCCAGCGCAATGTCGAGCCCGTCGCCCTGCCGCCCGGCGTGCGTCTGGACTGGGGCGGTCAGTTCGAGAACCTGCAACGCGCCGAGCAACGACTGGGCCTGGTGGTGCCGATCGTCTTCATCCTGATCGGTCTGCTGCTGTTCATGGCGCTCGGCTCCTTCGCCGAGGCTGGACTGGTGTTCGTCTGCGTGCCTCTGGCCCTGGTCGGCGGCGCCCTGTCGCTGTTGCTGAGAGGCATGCCCTTCTCGGTCTCGGCGGCGGTCGGCTTCATCGCCGTCTCGGGTGTGGCGACCCTGAACGGCCTGGTGCTGATGCAGGCCATTCGAGAGCGGCTGACTGCCGGTCAGCCGCCTCGTCAGGCGGCCATAGAAGGCGCGTCCAGTCGCCTGCGCGCCGTCCTGACCACGGCCCTGGTCGCCATCGTCGGCTTCATCCCCATGGCCATCGCCACCGGGGCGGGCGCCGAGGTGCAGAAGCCCCTCGCCACCGTCGTCATCGGCGGCCTGATGACGGCCACGGTCCTGACCCTGCTGGTGCTGCCCACCTTTGCGTCCAGGGCGGTGAAGCACCGTAAGGCAGAGGGGCTTGAAGAGTGAGCGGAGATCACGGAGCCGAGAAGCTTCAGAAACGGACACTGCTGATCGTCCTGGTTCTGAACTTCAGCCTCTTCGTGGCGCTCGGAGTCGGCGGCGTGCTCGCCGACTCCAGCGCTCTGCTGGCCAATGCGCTCGATAACGCCTCGGATGCGGCCGTCTATCTGATCAGCTTCCTGGCGGTCGGCCGCGCCCTGATCTGGAAGACCCGGGCCGCGGGGGTGTCCGGAGTGATGCTGCTGATCTTCGCCGGCGTGATCCTGGTCGATGTGGTGCGGCGGATGATCGTCGGGGCTGAACCCATGGGCTGGACCATGATGGGTCTGGCCGTGGTCGCCGCCGTCGTGAACCTGATCTGTCTCGAGCTGATCCGGCGTCAGAAGAGCGACGACGTGAACATGAAGGCGGCCGAAACCTTCAGCTTCAACGACTTCGCCTCGAACGGAGGCATCCTGATCGCCGGCGGCTTGGTGATGTGGCTGGACCAGTCCTGGCCCGATCTGGTCGTCGGACTCATCGTGGCGGCGATCGCGGTGAAGGGCGGTCTGGATATTCTTCGGGACGCCCGCCACGCCGCCGCCGCGAACACAGAGACGACCTCGTGAGTGATCGGCGATCATCGTCAAGGAAATCTGATCGAGGTTGCGAAATCTCGTCTTTGGGATGGCGCGCCCCGGGGTCGGATCGCCCAGTGGGCAGAGCTGTCAGCCGATCGCGCGCACCGTGATCATGCCCAGGAACAGGCCCCCGATCGACAAGACCACAGAGGCGACCGCGTAGACGACGACGGCCGCGTGATCGCCCCGTTGCCACATAGTCGCCGCGTCGAGGCTAAAGGCGGAGAAGGTGGTGAACCCACCCAGCACGCCGGTAGTGAGAAACAGCTTCAAATCCTGGCTGGCGGTGCTTCTTGCAAGAAACAACGCCACCACCACGCCCATCGCGAAACTGCCGACGACGTTCACGAACAGGGTCGCTATGGGCAGCGATGGGCCGAACAGCGCGAATGCCGCCCTGTTCACAGCGTGCCGGAGGGCGGCGCCGAGACCTCCTCCGACAAAGACCACCAAGTAGTGCATGAACTCTTGTAGGCTTATGGGTGAGCGAGCCAACCCATGGGATAAAATAGGACGGCTCGCAATGCCCAGAACAGGCCGGACAGGCGAACCCGCTTTCAGTCGCGAGATCGCGAGAGCAGTCCAGCGATCTCGGTAGCGCACGCAACAGCAGTTCGAAGATTCCATCAGACGCGCCTTCGGCTCCCGTTCGACAGACCTAAATTTATCGTACTCTCGAACGCTGCGAGCACCGAGATGCTCAGCTAAAATCGTCATGACCCGGAGCGGCATGGAGGCTCCGGGACACCAAAGAGATCATTGTCGTTCAGCGGTCGCCAAGTCCCATGATATATGCTGGGCCGATGGTATCGTGACGAGATGTTGGTCTGAGTATCGAATCAACATGACTGCGTGGAAGGCGGCATTTCAGTCAGACCTGCTCCAAAAGGTCTCAAAAGATATAGTCATCACGTATATTTGATAATGCTGATTTCTTTAGTCTTTTCAACGACAATAGAATTTACCGGGTTTTAGGCGGGTATCATTGATCTTCGACTGCGAAGTAGTCTCAAAAAATCAGAGGCTTATGCGCTGTGGTAGCGATCGAGTGGGGATAGTTCAGACGCCCGCGCCTCAAATCGCGGCACGTCCTCCATCCTGTGGCTTAGCCGCTCGGATCTGACTCTTGGGCTCCCCAGTCGAGTTCTGTAGACCGAGATCGGCCCAAGCTTCCAAGTCGTGCACTGCATAGATCACTCGACCTCCGATCTTTCGGTAGGTCGGTCCAGTTCCGTACGTGCGGTGTTTCTCTAGGGTTCGCCCTGAGAGGCCCAGAAAGTGGCCTGCTTCGGGCGTCCTCAGATAGCGAGAGCGTGCGGGTGAGTCAGTTGAGTTTGCCATGTGCGCAGCCACCAGAGGTCTCCGATTCGGAAGCGAGGGGCGTAAGTTTGAGCGGCTGTGTCATCTCCGACCATCCGCGAGTTTACGGTCGGAACCATGCCGGGGTCGCGACGGCTAGATTATCGGACAACACCAACCGCAATCCACCGTCCTAACTACCGTCCTAATCGCCGTCCTAAAGGATGGCCCGACGATAGAGCTCGGTCGAAATGGCTAAATATTCAATGAAATCAAGGGGACGATGGTGGGTGATGTAGGGTTCGAACCTACGACCCGCTGATTAAGAGTCAGCTGCTCTACCAACTGAGCTAATCACCCGAACCATTCGCCGTGGATGGCTTTGCAAACGGCGTGCCGCCTCCGCGTGTGCCGATGCGGGACCACGCGGGAGGGCGGGAGATAATCACTTGGCCTTCCCCTGGCAAGCGATTTCCCAAGGCGGTTCCGGATCACCGCGGGGCCGTCTAGCATCCCAGCGGGATTCGCCTCGAAACGGCGCAGGGAGTGACGCATGGCCTTTTGGAACCGGCGAAAGTCGATCGACGCGATGCACCAGGCCTCCGACGGCCCGCGGCTGAAGGCGACGCTGAGCTGGCCGCACCTGCTGGCCCTGGGAGTCGGGGCCATCGTGGGCACGGGGATTCTGACGCTGATCGGCGTGGGGGCCGGGCTGGCGGGCCCGGCGGTCATGATCAGCTTCGCCCTGGCGGGCCTGGTCTGCGCCTGCGCGGCCCTGGCCTATGCCGAGCTGTCGACCATGATGCCCCAGGCCGGTAGCGCCTATGCCTATTCCTATGCCGTCCTGGGCGAGCTGATCGCCTGGGTCGTGGGCTGGAGCCTGATCCTGGAGTATTCGCTGGTCGTGTCGGCGGTGGCGGTGGGCTGGTCCGGCTATGCCGTCGGCTTCCTGACGGGGCTGGGGATCGATCTGCCGACCGCCCTGACGGTCGGCCCCCATGTCGCGGGCGGGATCGTCAATCTGCCGGCGGTCTTCATCATCGCCGTGGTGACGGGCCTGCTGCTGCTGGGCACACGAGAGAGCGCGACGCTGAACGCGATCCTGGTGGTCATCAAGGTGGCGGCCCTGATCGTGTTCGTGGCCATCGCCCTGCCGGCCTTCGACAGCGCCAACTTCACGCCCTTCATGCCGAACGGCTTCGGCGCGCCCTTCGTCCAGACGGGGGTCATGGCGGCGGCGGCCATCATCTTCTTCGCCTTCTACGGCTTCGACGCCATCTCTACGGCGGCCGAAGAGACCAAGAAGCCGGAGCGCGACCTGGCCATCGGCATCGTCGGCTCCATGCTGATCTGTACGGCGCTGTATCTGGTCGTGGCCGCCGCCGCGATCGGCGCGCGGCCGGTTGAGAGCTTCGCGGCCAGCCCGGAGCCCTTGGCCCTGATCCTGCGCGAGATGGGGCAGGGGACGGCGGCCCAGTGGATCGCGGCGTCGGCGGTGATCGCCTTGCCGACCGTCCTGCTGGCCTTCCTGTTCGGCCAGAGTCGGATTTTCCTCGGTATGGCGCGGGACGGGCTGCTGCCGACGCGGCTGGCGCGGATCTCGACCCGCGGCGTACCGGCCGTGGTGACGATCTTCACCGCCATCGTCGTGGCGGCGCTGGCTGGGGTCATGCGGCTGGACGAACTGGCGTCTCTGGCCAATGCCGGGACGCTCGCGGCGTTCGCGGCGGTCGGCGTCTGCCTGATCGTCCTGCGTCTGCGCGATCCGAGCCGGGAGCGGAAGTTCCGCGCACCCCTGTTCTGGCTTGTCGGGGTGATCACCATCGTCGGCTGCGTGGTCTTTTTCCTCAGCCTGCAGGCGCGGACCCAGTTCTGGTTCCTTGTCTGGAACGGCGCGGGCCTGCTGGTCTACTTCCTGTGGTCGGCGCGCAATGCTCGCCTGGCCAAACACCCCGAGCAGGCGGCCTGAATGTCCCGCCGCGACCTGACCGGCGCGGTGGAGTTCGGCGTGCTGGATCGTACCACGGGGGGAGACGACGGCGTGGCCGAAGAGGTCCTGGGCCTTTTCGTCCAGCAGGCCGAGGTCTGGGCCCCGATGTTGGATGTGCGCGAGGACGGCTGGCGCGACGCGGTCCACACCTTGCGCGGCGCAGCGGCGGGGATAGGGGCCGCAGAGCTGGCCGAGGCCTGCGCCGAGGCGGAGGCCGCCGAGAAGGCCGCTGCCCCGCCGCTGCTGGACCGAGTCCGGGACGCGCTGGACCGGGCCCTGGCCGACGTCGCCGCCTGGCGGCACGAGTTGATGCTCCGGTCGCTGAAGGGCTAGCGCGGCTCCGTCGACCGGCGACGTAGGGCGAGCGCCAGCAAGATCAGTGCGGTCATGACGCCGGCGTTCGCCGCCAGCTCGTCCCAGGCGATGCCGGAGGCGCTGGGCGCATTGGCGTTCGACAGATCCTGAAACAGGAAGGCGACGATCAAGTTGTTGCCGACGTGGGCGCCCATCGTCAGTTCCAGCCCGTCCAGCAGCAGTACGACGATGAGCAGGCCAACGGCCGAGATCAGGCTGAACAGGGCCGACTCGATGCCGTAGCCGAAGTGAAACAAGGTGAAGAGCACCACGCTGAGCCCGGCCGTCAGCCACGGCGAGCGGAATCCGCGCCAGCCGACTTGCAGGATGTAGCCCCGGAACAGGACCTCCTCGGTCGGGGCCTGGATCGCGAACCCGGCGAGCAGCATCAGGGCGCTGAGGGCGAGAGTGCCGATCGGCAGGGTGTCGAGCGGCTTGAGGCCCTCCGGGTCGAGCAGATAGCCCAGGGCGCCGACGAGGCCGGCGGACACGAGGAAGCCGAGGATCAGGTGAAGCCAGCGGAACCGTCGGGCGGTGGTGACCACCGAGCGCGCGGGTCGACCGTGCAGGAACCGGACCCCGATCAGCAACCCGATCAGGGCGCTGCCGAAGAGGGCTCCAGCCACCAACGCCAGTGCCCCGGACCGGATCGGCTCGGGCGCGTCGGCCAGCGTGGTCCTCAGGATCGGGAAGGCGCCGCCGCGTGCGGCGAGGGCCGCTAGGACGGCGAGCACGATCATGAGGGCGAGGGTGCCGAGGGTTCTCGCCCAGCCGTGGCGGCCCAGGCCCTGCGCCCGGATGAAGGCGGTGGCGCTCATCGCGGCGCGCTCGCGCGCGGCTGGTCGTCACAGATCAGCAGGGCGCCGCCCATGTAGGACCGACGGTTGGGGCAGGCCGTCGTGGCCCCGGCGGTGACCTGGGCGCGGGCGACGGGTCTCTGGGCCTGGACACCACGAGTGGCGGCCCGGCACCGACCCCGGCTGTCGCGCACGATCGCGCCCCAAGCCAGTGTAAGGGTGTCGCCCGAGCAAGCCCGCAGCGGGGTCTGGGCTTCGGGCGTTTGGGCCAAGGCTGTCACAGGTGCAGCGAGCAGGCCGAGGCCCATCAGCAGCGCGACGGCGCCGCGGATGGGCAGGGGGGTTGTCGGGACGGGCATGGAATGGTCTCTCCGGGGTTGTCGATGGACCTCCGATGAGCCGCATGACCGCCTCCGCGCCACCCGATCAGGACGAACGACCGCTCGCGATGGCGAACGACCGCCGGGTCGTCGTCGGCCTGGTAGCGGCGATCTGGGTGGGCCTGGGTGGACTGCTCTGGCTGGTCATGCTGGGCGAGGAGGGGGCGGTGCGCGCGACGCTCTTGGCGTCGACGATCGTCGGCACGGCGGCCCTGACCGCCCATGCGGTGATCGCGGTGCACAGTCGCCGGGCTCTTGGCCCGTGGCGATGGCCAGTGATGGCGCTGGTACTAGGGCTCCTCGGCTGGCTGAGCCACCTCGCTTTGATGCGGCTGGGGATGGTCCAGTCGCTGATTCAGGACCTGGTCAATATGACTGTCGTCACCGGCGTGGCTCTGGCGATCAGCCAGGCTTGGTCCGGGCATCGGGCCCGACAGGATCTCACCCGCGAGGCCGCGCTGAGAGCCAGCGCCGAAGCGCGGCTGGCGGAGGGACGGTTGCGGCCCACGGGCCTTATGCCCGTCAAGGTCGGGCACGGGGAGCGGATGGTTGATCCCGCCCTAGTCTCCCATGTCGAGGCCGAGGGCAATTTCAGCACGCTACATCTCGCGACCGGCTCGGTGTTCGTGTCGGAGGCGCTGAAGGACATGGTCCTGCGGCTGGAGCCCTATGGCTTCGTCCGGGTGCACAAATCGCACGCCGTGAACGCCGAGTGGATTGTGGAACGGCGGCGCGATGCGGTGGTGCTGAGAAGCGGGATCAGCCTCCCGGTCGGGCGGGCCTACCGCACCTAGCGTCGCGTCCGGTCGTAGGTCGCAAACTCATGGGCGATGCAGCGGTCTATGAGGGTGCGCCAGACGGGCTCGGCGATGTCGGGCGACAGGTGGTGGGCCTGAGCCGAGACGAGTACCTTGGCCACCACGTCCTCAATCCGGGCTTCGTCGTGGACGGCGTCGCGGTCGGGCTTGATGCGCGCGGCGGCCTCCATATAGCGCTGGCGCTCGGCCAGCAGGGCGACGAGGGCGCGGTCCAGGGCGTCCACGCCTTGGCGCACTTCGGCCATTGTCTGGCAGGCGGCCGGATCGACGCGGGCGTCGATGGCGACGATCTGAGGCTTGTGCTCAGCCGACAAAGGCGCGCTCCAGGACGTAGTCGCCGGGCTCGGCGTTCGAGCCCTCCTTCATGCCGAACCCTTCGAGCAGTTCGGCGGTCTCCTTGATCATGGCCATGGAGCCGCAGAGCATGACTCGGTCCCGTTCGGGCGAGAACCCCATCGGCAGGCCGAGGTCGGCGAAGATCGCACCCGACGTGATCCGGTCGGTGATGCGGCCGGGGGTGGCGAAGTCCTCGCGCGTCACGGTCGGGTAGTAGGTCAGCTGGGCGGCCGCCTCCTCGCCGATCAGTGGATCGTCGTGGATGCCCGAGGTGAAGAAGTCGCGGTAGGCGAGGTCGGCGACGTTGCGCACCGTGTGGCAGACGATCACCCGGCCGAAGCGGGCATAGGTGTCGGGGTCGCGCGCGACGCTGAGCCAGGGAGCCAGGCCCGTGCCCGTGCCGATCAGCCACAGCGTCTCCCCGCCGGTGAGCGCATCGAGCACCAGGGTGCCCGTCGGCTTCTTGCCCATCAGGACCGTGTCGCCTGGCTTGATGTCTACCAGCCGCGAGGTCAGCGGGCCGTCGGGCACGGCGATCGACAGAAACTCCAGCTGTTCGTCCCAGCAGGGGCTGGCGATCGAATAGGCGCGGAGGATCGGCTTGGCCCCGTCTTCGCCGGGCAGGCCGATCATGACGAACTCGCCGGAGCGGAATCGGAAATCCTCGGGCCGGGCCACGCGGAAACTGAACAGCTGCGGCGTCCAGTGATGGACCCACAGAACCTCCAGTTCGTGGAAGGCGGACGGGCGGGCCGGGGGAGGGGACAGGACGGTGTCGGTCATCACGGGCTTCATTAGGCGGCGAAGCGGATCGTTGGAAGGTCGGTGTGGTCGCGGCGCGTCGGCAGGGCGGACGTGAAACAGGGTGCGAACCGTCTGAATAGTGTGAAATCGAAGAGGCCGAACCGCGTCTCGTCGAGCCAAACAGCGTGCGAACCGTCTGAAACGTGCGAAATGTCAGCCTCCCTGTCCAACGGATGCCAATGTAGCGGCGGGGTGCGTCAGAAGCGGTCGTCGCATGGGGTGACGGAGACGATTTCCGCCGTTAGCGTGCCGGCCATGCGCACAGTCCTCGCCGTTTCCGCCTTCGCCCTTCTCGCCGCCACCGCCCAGGCCCAGACGTCCGACCCGGCGGTCCTGACCCCCGAGCGGGTCTTCGCCAATCCCGCCCTGAACGGGCCGGTCGCCCAGGGCGTCAGCCTGTCGCCGGACGGCGAGTTGGTGGCCTTCCTCAGGGCGCGCGAGGACGACGTGACGGTGCTCGACTTGTGGGCCGCGCCGACCGGCGAGGGCGAGCCGTTCAAGCTGATCGACGCCCGGGCCCTGGTGCCAGACGCAGGCGAACTGTCCGAGGCCGAGAAGGCGCGGCGCGAGCGCATGCGGATCTCTCAGCGCGGGGTGGTCGAGTATTCGTGGGACGAGCAGGGTCGCTACATCCTGGCCCCGCTGGAAGGCGACATCTTCCTGGCCAGTCGGGAGGGCGGCGACATCCGCCGGCTGACCGAGACCGAGGCCGACGAGATCGACGCCAAGGTCAGCCCGGAAGGCAACTTCGTCAGCTTCGTCCGCGACCAGGATCTGTTCGTCATGGATCTGGCGTCAGGCCAGGAGCGGCCGGTCACGACGGACGGCGAAGGCCTGATCACCTGGGCCACGGCCGAGTTCATCGCCCAGGAGGAGATGGATCGCGACACCGGTTACTGGTGGAGCCCCAACGAGCGGTTCATCGCGCTTCAGCGGACCGACGAATCGACGGTCGACATCATTCCTCGCCTCGACATCAGCGGCGGTGGGGCGACGGTCATCGAGCAGCGCTATCCCCGCGCGGGTCGGCCCAATGCGGTCGTGGAACTGTGGGTTCAGGACGTGGCGGCGGGTAGGCGGGTCAAGGTCGACCTGGGCGAGAACACCGACATCTATCTGGCGCGCGTCAACTGGTCGTCGGACGGCAGCGTGCTGTTCGTCCAGCGTCAGTCGCGCGACCAGAAGACGCTGGACCTGCTGCGCGTCGATCCGGCGACGGGGGCGTCGCGGGTCATCGCCACCCAGACCTCCGATGCCTGGGTCGAACTGACCGACGATTTCAAGGCGCTGAACGACGGCCGGTTCATCTGGTCGGACGAGAGCACAGGCTGGCGGCATCTGTATCTGCACGACGCCGACGGTCGAAAGGTCCGGGCGATCACCGAGGGCGACTGGCCGGTCAAGGGTCTTAACGGGGTCAATCAGGAAACCGGAGAGGTCTTCTTCACGGCCTCGATGCGGGACGGCGAAGAGTACCCGATCGAGCAGCAGCTTTTCCGCACCCGGTTGAACGAGGCCGCCGCGCCCGTGGCCGTCACGCCGGCCGGGGGCTGGTGGTCGGCCAGCATGAACCGCACGGCCACGGCCTATGTCGGCAACTACACCGATCTGACGACGCCGGCGCAGTCCGGCCTGTATGCGGCGGACGGGCGGTTCGTGCGCTGGATCGAAGAGAACGCGCTGGACGCCGACCATCCGTTCGCCCCCTTCGTGTCGCGCCGACCGGCGGTCGAGTTCGGCACACTGGAAAGCGACGGCCATACGTTGGTCTGGCAGATGGCCAGGCCCGTCGATTTCGACCCGACGCGGACCTATCCCGTCGTCATGCAGGTCTATGGCGGCCCCAGCGGTGGGGGCGTTCGCAATGGCTGGCAACCGGCGACAACCCAGTTGCTGACCGAGGCGGGCTACATCGTCTTCCGGCTCGACAACCGGGGCGAAGGGGATCGGTCCGCAGCGTTCAAGCAGGCGCTTCATCTGCGCATGGGCGGGCCCGAGATCGAGGATCAGGTTCTGGCGGCAAACTATCTGAGGTCGCTGCCGTTCGTCGACGATGCGCGTATCGCCATGATGGGCTGGTCCTATGGCGGGTTCATGAGCCTGATGGCCCTGACCGAGCCCGAGATGGGCCTGGCCTCGGCCATCGTCGGAGCCCCGCCGACCGAGTGGGGCCTGTATGACACCCATTACACCGAACGCTTCATGTCGACGCCCGAAGCGAACGCAGCCGGCTATGCGGCGTCGGACGCCATTCCCCGGCTGGAGAACCTGACCGGGTGGATGCTGCTGCTGCACGGCATGGCCGACGACAACGTCATCTTCGAGAATTCCACGCGGGTCATCGACGCCCTGCAGTCGCGCAGCATCCCGTTCGAGATGATGCTGTATCCAGGGCAGCGCCACGGCGTTCGCGGCAATGAGCGCCAGTTGCAGCAGTGGCGGACCTATCTGGACTTCCTCGATCGGACGGTCGGCAGTCGCGCCGCACCCTAACGGCCCCGCCCGGGCCGCGCGTTCTTCGCTAAGTCCGACCGCCGACCTAGGAACTGGACAGCAAGCGGCGCAGTTTGGGCCGCATGGAAAAGCTGTTCGTCCGTTTCGCGACCCTGACCGCCAAGATCGCGGGCAAGCCGTGGACCTTCATCGCCTGCGTGGCGATCGTCCTGACCTGGGCCGTCAGCGGTCCCATCTTCGGGTTCAGCGAGACCTGGCAGCTGGTCATCAACACCGGCACCACCATCGTGACCTTCCTGATGGTGTTCCTGATCCAGAACACCCAGAACCGGGACGGGGCCGCGATGCAGGCCAAGCTGGACGAGCTGATCTATGCGGTGAAGAAGGCCGACGCCCGCTTCATCGGCATCGAACACCTGACCGAGCGGGAACTCGACCAGATCCTGGAGGAGGTCGAGAAGCGCGGACGCGAGGTGCATGCCGGCAAGCCCGCCCGGCCGATCCAAGGCCGCCCCGCCGTCCGGGCCGAGGACATCGAGGCCGCTCAGCCCGAGGCCGCGACTCCGGCCGCAGAGCGCAAGCCCGCCGCCCGATCCCGCGCCAAGGCCTCGACGTGAGCGACCTGATCGCCAACGCCTTCGGCACGGCGGCCGCCGTCTGCTCGATCGCCAGTTTCGCGCCCCAGATGATCAAGATCTGGAAGGAGCGGGACGCGTCCTCCGTCTCGCTGAAAACCTACTCGCTGACGGTGACCTGTTTCGCGCTCTGGGTCGTCTATGGCGTGATGACCACGGCCTGGCCGGTCACAATCGCCAACAGCTGCGCCCTGCTGATGGCGGCGGGCGTCCTGGGCATGAAGTGGCGATTCAAGGACGGCGATCCGGAGGAGGCGACTGCCTCTTCCTAGGTGAAAACAACCTCGACGCCGCGCTTCACCGACGCGGCCAGCTGTTCCGCGCTCCAGTTGGTCAGGCGCACGCAGCCGTTTGACTGGGTCTTGGCGATCTTGGACGGGTCCGGCGTGCCGTGGATGCCATAGGTGTCGCGCGACAGATCGATCCAGACCGAGCCGACGGGGTTGTTCGGGCCGGCGGGCACCACGATGCGCCGGTCGCCCCGATCATAGCTGACCCGGCTGGGGTCATAGGTGTAATTCGGCTCCGGCGCGATGGCGACGACGGTCACGGTGCCGGTCGGGGCCGGGCGCTCGGTGCTGCCGATCGTGGCGGGGTAGAAGGCCAGCAGGGCTCCGTCGGCACCATAGGCCCTCAGCGAGCTCTCGCCCTTGTCGACGACGATCCGGGTCACGTCGGGCAGGGGCTGTGCCGAGACGGACGGCACGACGATGGTCTGTCCGGCCCGCGAGAAATCGACGCCGGGGTTCAATGCTGCCAGCAGTCCCTCAGAAACGTGGAACCGTTCGGCCAGCGCTTCCAGCGGGGTGGCATAGGCGAGGGTCTCGAGCTCGGCCATCGCTTCCAGACTGGTCGGGAGAGGACCCACAAAGGGCCCGGCGAGGTCCTCGGCCGTGATGACGTGATCGATCAGGACGGCGCCGGCCGCTTGCGTCAGGCGGGCGAAGACCTGGGCGTCCAGTTCACCGTCGACAGGCAGGTCGTTGGCCTCCTCGAAGGCGGCGACCGCCTGGCGCGTGTTCTCGCCGCCGAAGCCGTCGATGATGCCCGGCGAGAACCGGGCGCGGTCCAGCAGGATCTGAGCGCGGATGATCTCCGGCTGGGGTGTTTCCGGCACGACCGGCACGGTGCCATCGGGGGAGGACGGTGGTGTCGGGCTCTCGGTGTGCGTCACCGGCTCGCGCCAGGTCGCCGCCTCGATCGCTTGTCGAGACAGGCCGGGTGCCATCGGAGCCTGGACCGTCGGGGCTGCGTCGGGGCTGCGGGCTGCTGGAGCGGGATCACCGCAGGCGGTCAGGGCAGTGGCGGCGAGCAGGCACGACAGCAGGGGCAGACGACGCATTCGGATTCCTTTGAACTGGACCTGACCAACACGCCCTGACGTTTACCGTTCCGTACAACCGGATGGGGTGGCGGCTTGCGCGGAACCGAGAACAGGGGCCTACGTTCGTCCTGACGTTAGGACTTCGGTAACCATTTCCCATGCGACGCGCCCTTCACATCGGTCTGTTCATCGGCACCCTGCTGGGCGTGTCGGCTTGCGCCACGGCGGACGACGGACGCAGCGGGGCCTATGGCGCGATCGAGGCCGGTCGGACCGACTGAATCCAGCGTCAAGGAAAACGTGGCGAAACCGACCGCATTCCGCTAGGACCGAACAGCGGACGCCGACTGTCGCGCCGCGCCGGTCCTCCTCCCGCTAAATGTTAGCCATCGCCATCGTCGTCGTTCTGCTCCTCGTGGTGCTCAACGGCCTGTTCGCCATGACCGAGCTCGCGGTCGTCTCTTCGCGGAAATCCAAGCTGCAGAGCCGGGCCGAACGCGGCGATCGCGGGGCTCGCGCCGCGCTGAAGCTTTCGGAAGACCCCACCCACTTCCTGTCAGCCGTCCAGGTCGGCATCACCCTGATCGGCATTCTCGCCGGCGCCTACGGTCAGGCCGCGATCGCGGGCGAGCTGACGCGCATCATCGAAACAGCCTTTCCGGCGACGGCGTCCTGGGCCGAGATCGCGTCCACCGCTCTGGTCGTGGTGTGCATCACCTATGTGTCGCTGATCGTCGGCGAGCTGGTGCCCAAGCGCCTGGCGCTGATCTTTCCCGAATCGATCGCGGCGAAGACAGCCGGGCCGATCTCGACCGTGGCCATCGTGCTGCATCCGTTCGTGTCGCTGCTGACCGCCTCGACCTCGGGCATCCTCAAGCTGATGGGCGTCAAGGACCGCGACGGGTCCGACGTCACCCAGGAAGAGGTCGAGACCATGATCGCCGAGGGCACGGCGTCGGGTCTCATCGAGCCCGAGGAGCAGACGATGATCGAGGAGATCCTGCGCCTGGGCGACCGGCCGATCCGCGTGGCCATGACGCCGCGCCACGAGGTCTTCTGGGTCGCGCTGGACGACACCGAGGAACAGCTGAGGGAAGAGGTCCGCACCTGTCCCTATTCGCGCATCGTGGTGGCCCGTGAGAACGATGTCGATAATCCGCTGGGCGTCGTCCACAAGAAGGACCTGCTGGACAGTCTGTTGGACAACGGCGAGTTCAACATCGAAAAACACGTCCAGACGCCGGCCTTCATTCCCCAGTCGACCTCGGTGTTGAAGGCGCTGGAGATCCTGAAGTCGTCCAAGGTCCACATGGCCTTCCTGGTCGATGAGTTCGGGGCCTTCGAGGGCGTGGTCACCGCGACCGATCTGCTGGAAATGATCGCCGGGGACTTCGACGAAGGTCACGACGACAACGACGTGCTGATCCGCCAGCGCGAGGACGGCACATGGCTGGTCGACGGCCAGACCGATCTGGACGAGCTGGCCGACGAACTGGGCGAGGACTTCGGCGAGCACGAAGGCTTCCACACCATCGCCGGCCTGGTGCTGCACCAACTGTCGCGCGTGCCCGACGAGGGCGAGATCCTGCAGCTGGGCCGGTTCGAGGTCGAGGTCATCGACATGGACGATCGCCGTATCGACAAACTGCTGTTCAAGCAGGTGGTGAAGCCCGAGGACGAGGCGGAAGCGGTGGCGGCGCACCTGGACCACTAATCCGCGTGATCGCGGTTATGCGCGGCAGGTCCGGTGATATGTTGGTGGTCTGTATCAAGACCGCACCGCAGGCCCCGCGGCTTCTCGCCTTCGCGGCCAAGGTCTGGGCATCCATAAACTCGTAGATGTCGCGGCCCACAAGCAGGTTCAGATAGCCTCTGACGTTGCTCGTCGAGCCGACGACGACGCAGGGATCGACCAGAGTTGAAGCGAAGGGGGCAATTGAAAGCCGATTGGCTCTGTCCGCTTCAACCCAGGCCTGACCGACGGCCAATCGCCCATCATAAAGGAACAGATTGCTGGCGATGATCGCCGCTCCGAGCACCGGAGCACCGAGCGCCACGCGTCTGGGCGAAGCCGTGGCAGCGACCCATGCCAGGGCGAGGACGAGTGGAACCGCGAGCTTCAACCGATCGAACGAGAACTGGCTCGCGTGTTGGAGCATGACGACGTTCTCTAGGAGCGGAAAGGCGCACACGAACAACAGGAGGAACGAAGGCAGTGTTGTGCGATCGCGCTGCAACCGAACAACGATAAATGCTGCGATCAATCCGAACGGGAGAAGCAGGCCTAGAGATGTCCAGTACCCGGACGGTAGCGCGGCGAGATCGAGCGTCACGGATCGAGCGGCCGCCCTCATCAGCAAAGCCTTGATCGCGCCCCACCAGCCGACGGCCGTCACGAGATGGAGGATGGTCGCCAAACCCACGACCGTCGTGATGCCCGCAATCTGCAACGGCAGTCCCTTGACTGCCGCCACGGCCGAGCGGCGAGCAGACCTGGAGAATACCTGGGTGATGGGCGTAGCGCTTTGGCTCAGGGCGCTGAATGTCAGCGCAAGGGCAATGCCGACATTGAACACATAGCCGGACCACTCGAACATCGGATAGACCGCACAGCACGTCATCAGGCCGATCGTCGTCATCCGGGATGCTGACCCCTTCAACGCCAGATAGCCAAACCAAGCCCCCAGGATGAAGACGATCTGCGCGGGCGATTGCGGCCAGTAGACGTTGCCGTGCGACTGCAGCGACTCGCAAAGGAACAGCGTCGTCACCGTGACGACCAGGAACACCAGCCAATCCAGACCGGCTCGGTCCTCGGCTCCGACCAAGATGGCGCGATTGTCCAGATACAATCGCCTCGCCAGGGCCGCGAGCACCAGGGCAGCCCCTAATCCGAAGAGGCTGTTGAGGAGAGACAGCGGTAGGAGATCCAGGGAATTGGCACCCAATCCAGCCACCGGTGTCGCGAGCCAGAAGGCCAGAGGGGGGAACGACGCATAGATGTAGCTCCCCCCAGCCGTCGGCTGGGTAGCCCCCCATGAAATGTCGTTTCCGGGTATCGGGGCCAAGGTCACAGTGGACAGCAGGTGATGGCTCACGGCGGACGACTCGACCATCGCCTTTGCGGTCCAGATGGCGTGATAGGTTGCTTCCAAGTTCGGGGTCGCGGCTTCACCCGTGAACGCTGGCCAGCGCACCCAAAGAGAGAGTGCGAACGCAGCGATGATGATCACTCCCGTGGCAAGAAACGAAAGTCTTTTCAGGTAGGCCATGGGAGGAGGCGGTGCTCACAGAGGAGTGGCCGCTATGGCATAACGCCGGTGTGTGCCCAAGCAGTTTGCCGCGCTGCGGCGTAAGGCTTGCCTCGTCCGGGCGGCACTGTTACATCGCGGCCTCTGGCGATCAGGTCGCGCCGCCGGGTCCGCCCGCGGCGCGCTTCTGTTTTGTCTAGGAGTTTAGCTCAGCTGGTAGAGCACCGGTCTCCAAAACCGGGGGTCGTGGGTTCGAATCCCCCAACTCCTGCCATTTCCCCTCTGTCGCCGCAGCCTGGGCCTCCCCATCTGCGGGGCCGGATCAAGCGTTAGAGAAGACCCACCAGACGATGGCCAAGTCCAAGTTCCCCGGCGGTCGCCGCACCGGCAATCCGGCCGCCCGGCCGTCGCCCGGCGCTCGGCCCCAGATGGCCGGAGCCGCGTCTTCGGCCACAGTGGCCGTCGATGACGCCCCGCCCAAGAAGAAGACCAGCCCGGCGCAGTTCTTCAGCCAGGTCCGTGCCGAGGCGCGCAAGATCGTCTGGCCGAGCCGCAAGGAGACCTGGATCACCTCGGTGATGGTCTTCATCATGGTGCTGCTTGCCGCCGCCTTCTTCTGGATCGTGGACTGGCTGCTGGGCCAGGCCTCGACCATCGTCCTCGCCATCGGCCAATAAAGAAAAGAAAAGGAGACGCGCCCATGACGGATGCAGCGCCCGAAGCGAAAGTGGCCTCCAACCCGCGCCACAAGTGGTACATCGTTCACGCCTATTCGAACTTCGAAAAGAAGGTCGCCCAGCACATCCGCGACCAGGCCAAGCAGCGCGATCTGGAGGACTGCTTCTCCGAGATCCTGGTGCCGACCGAGGACGTCGTCGAGATCCGCCGGGGCCGCAAGGTCAACTCCGAGCGCAAGTTCTTTCCCGGCTACGTGCTGGTGAAGATGGAACTGACCGACGACGCCTATCACCTGGTCAAGGACACGCCCAAGGTCACGGGCTTCCTGGGCGCGGCGGGCGGCACCAAGCCGCTGCCGGTGAGCGAGCGCGAGGTCCAGAACATCATCGGCGCCGTGGAAGAGGGCGTCGAACGTCCCAAGCCCACGATCCGCTTCGACATCGGCGAGACCGTCAAGGTCATCGACGGTCCCTTCGCCAGCTTCGACGGCCAGGTCGAGAGCGTCGACGAGGACGCGGCTCGCCTGCGGGTCGCCGTCTCGATCTTCGGCCGTCCCACGCCGGTCGATCTGGAATACAGCCAGGTCGAGAAGAACGCGGCGTAAGCTCGCTCAGAACTGTGATTTGCAGCGGCGGCTCTTCGGAGCCGCCGTTTGCGTTTGCGGTCTTGCTCCGCTATACGCGCGCCTCCCTCGGCTTCGGCCGGGGGATAAATCCGTGGGAGGCCGCCATGCCGCACCACGGCTCATCCGTTGGGATTGATTTCCCGGCTTCATAGGAGAGACCGATGGCCAAGAAGATTCTGGGCTATATCAAGCTGCAGGTGCCCGCGGGCTCCGCCACCCCTTCGCCGCCGATCGGGCCGGCCCTGGGTCAGCGCGGCGTCAACATCATGGGCTTCGTCAAGGAGTTCAACGCGCGCACCGAGAAGGAAGTGAAGGGCACGCCCCTGCCGACCGTGATCACGGTCTACCAGGACAAGAGCTTCACCTTCGTCACCAAGACCCCACCCGCCACCCACTACATCAAGCAGGCCGTGGGCATCACCTCGGGCGCCAAGCTGACGGGCCGCGAGACGGTCGGTTCGATCACCCGCACCCAGCTGCGCGAGATCGCCGAGAAGAAGATGAAGGACCTGAACGCCAACGATATCGATGCCGCCGCGCGCATCATCGAAGGTTCCGCCAAGGCCATCGGCCTGAACATCGTGGAGCGCTGAGCCATGACCAAGCAAACCAAGCGCATCAAGGCCTGGGCCGTCGACCGCGAGGCCCTGATGCCGTTCGCCGACGCCATCAAGACCGTAAAGGACCACGCCTCGGCCAAGTTCGACGAGTCCATCGAGATCGCCGTTAACCTGGGCGTCGACCCTCGTCACGCCGACCAGCAGGTCCGTGGCGTGGTCAACCTGCCGTCCGGCACCGGCCGCGACGTTCGCGTCGCCGTCTTCGCCAAGGACGCCAAGGCCGACGAGGCCCGCGCGGCCGGCGCCGAATACGTCGGTGCCGAGGATCTGTACGAACAGATCAACGGCGGCATGATGGATTTCGATCGCGTCATCGCCAGCCCCGACATGATGGCCCTGGTGGGTCGTCTGGGTAAGGTGCTGGGCCCGCGCGGCCTGATGCCTAACCCGAAGGTCGGCACCGTGACCCCGAACGTCGCGCAAGCGGTCAAGGACGCCAAGGGCGGCGCGGTCGAGTTCCGCGTCGAGAAGGCGGGCATCGTCCACGCTGGCATCGGCAAGGCCTCCTTCACCCAGGACGCCTTGGAAGCCAACGTCAAGGCGATCGTCGACGCGCTGGTCCGCGCCAAGCCGTCGGGTGCCAAGGGCACCTATGTGAAGCGCATCAGCCTGTCGTCCACGATGGGCCCGGGCGTGAAGGTCGATCCGGCGTCGCTGAACGCCTGATCGCTGCATTGTGGTGAGAAGATAGCGGCGGCGGAGAGCAATCTCCGCCGCCGTTTGTTTTTCCCAACACTCGCTCATAATGAAGTTCTGGTCCGGGGCCCTTTATGATCACTGCTCAACAACTCCTTTCGGAAATCGGTTTGACCGTCGTTCGCCAGGTTGTCGGTCGTTACCCCGCGACAGATGAAGGCCCGTCTCCAGCTCTGCGCTACTGGGCGACGACAGCGTTCGGGAGGCTGCAGTTCGGAGTCCAAGTTCGAGATGATGAGGGGACGATCAATCCTTGCATTCTCCAGGACCTGGCTAGTTTTGGATTCTTGCTCCGCCCCAACCAGCGGGAGCTCTATTTTCCTATCCTCGGTTCTGATGACCGCGCCGTTGAGAAGGCCATTATTGCAAAGGCGGCAATCGACGCCGCGTTCAAATCGGACTCAGCTAGATGAAAAATCCTGCGCCTGCGATTATCCTCGCTAGCTTGGTGGCAACATCGACAAGCGCGCAAACGCTTTGGAACGGCACAACCGTCGGGATGAGTCCCGACGAGGCTAGGTCATCCGTTCATGGCCTGAGCTCTGAAATCGCGGTTTTGGATACAGAAGCCGGGTTTCGCGCCACCGGTGTTCCTGTAGCTGGCCATCGTGCTGGCGTAGACTTTCAGTTCGTTACGGGCCGGCTTACGAAGGTCAGTGTCTTGGTCTCGGAGCCAGCCCGTCTACCAAACGCTCAGGTGGATGTGATCGCGGGGCTTCTCGAGCGTGAATACGGAGAACCGTTAGCCTGCGAGCGACTCACAGCTGTGAACAGGCGCTGCAATTGGGTGAAGGACGGAACGGCCATCGACGCCACAATCATTCATGGGCCGGCTGGATGGGGTTTCGTGTCCATCATCTACACTGCAGCTCCCGCATCGAACCTCTGATTGGATGGGGCGCGGTCTCCCGAGCTGCTTAAGAGTTAGTGAGAACGACCGGTTGATTTCCCGCTCCCGTCCTGTATAGACCGCGCCTTCCCGCCGTGACCCCGGTCGCGACGGACCTGTCCGAGAACTTCGGGGCGAGGGGGCCACCCTCGCCATAAATGCCAGAGAGCCCTCTGGCGCCGTGGGGAGATGGGGACGCAGACGACACGACACCGCCCGGTACCCGGGACGGAGGACTGTCAGAGCATCCTTCGGACATCGCTACCCGGCCGAGACGCTTCGCAGCGATGCGAAGGGGTTCGGCTTCTCGCCGTCGGGAATAAGCCCGGCGTCGAACCTCAAGACTGGAGACCGCAATGGATCGCGCACAAAAGGCGGAATCGATCGAGTCGCTCAAGGGCGTCTTCGCCGAGGCCGGCAGCGTGGTCGTGACCCACAACCTGGGTCTGACCGTTGCGGAAATGGAAGACCTGCGGGGCCGTCTGCGCTCCGCCGGCGGAGCGTTCAAGGTGGTCAAGAACCGCCTGGCGCTGAAGGCGCTCGCGGCGAATGACGGCAGCGACTACCACAGCCTGTTCAAGGGTCCCGTGGGCATCGCATACGCCGAAAATCCCGCCACGGCCGCCAAGGTCGCGACCGAGTTCGCCAAAGGCAATGACCGCTTCGTCATCGTCGGTGGCTTCATGGGCGCGACCGTCGTCGATCCGAAGGGCGTGGACAGCCTGTCCAAGCTGCCGACGCTCGACGAAATCCGCGCCTCGCTGCTCGGCCTGCTCAACGCGCCCGCGACCAAGATCGCCGGTGTGGTTCAAGCGCCCGCCGCCCAGCTGGCCCGTGTCTTGAGCGCCTACGGTGCCAAAGACGCGGCGTGAGCCGACCTTCCATCTCCGCATACCCCTCTCTGAAACCCAACTTTTCCCCGAAGGAAATCTGACATGACCGACCTGTCCAAGATCGTCGAAGACCTGTCCAAGCTGACCGTCCTCGAAGCCGCCGAACTGTCCAAGCTGCTGGAAGAAAAGTGGGGCGTCTCCGCCGCCGCTCCGGTCGCCATGGCCATGCCCGCCGGCGGTGGCGGCGCTGCCGCTCCGGCTGAAGCCGCTGAAGAGCAGACCGAGTTCACCGTTGTCCTGCTGGACGGCGGCGACAAGAAGATCAACGTCATCAAGGAAGTCCGTGGCGTCCGTTCGGACCTGGGCCTGAAGGAAGCCAAGGACCTGGTCGAAGGCGCTCCGCAGAACGTCGTTGAGAACGTCTCCAAGCAGAACGCCGACGAAGTCGCCAAGAAGCTGACCGAAGCCGGCGCCAAGGTCGAAATCAAGTAAGACCTCGTCTCTGCGCTGTCCCGACGGCCGACCTCACGTCGCCGTTCGGGAGGCTGGATCGAAAAACACGGGCCCGAGGGGAAACCTTCGGGCCCGTTGTCGTTCAGGAGGTCCCGACGTCCGCACGGTCACGCTTGGCTGCGGCAAACAGAGAGACCCGCGATGAACATCCTGATGGTGCTGACCTCCCACGACCAGCTCGGCGACACCGGCAAGAAGACCGGCTTCTGGCTCGAGGAGTTCGCCGCGCCCTTCTATGTACTCAAGGACGCCGGTGCCGAGATCACCCTGGCGTCGCCGAAGGGCGGCCAGCCGCCGCTGGATCCCAAGAGCGATGAGCCGGACGCCCAGACGGACGCGACGCGGCGGTTCAAGGACGACAAGGCCGCCAAGGCGCAACTCGCGACGACCAAGCCTCTGGCGGACATTCGTGCCGAGAACTTCGACGCGGTGTTCTACCCCGGCGGGCACGGCCCCATGTGGGACCTGGCGGAGGACCGCGCGTCAATCGCCCTGATCGAGGCCTTCGCCGCCGCTGACAAGCCCATCGGCGCCGTCTGCCATGCACCAGCCGCCCTGCGTCATGTGAAGACCACGGACGGTGCCTTCCTCGTCAAGGGTCGCAAGGTCACGGGCTTCAGCAACACCGAGGAGGAGGGCGTAGGCCTGACCGAGGTCGTGCCTTTCCTGCTGGAAGATGTGCTCAAGGCGAATGGCGGCGACTACTCGCGGGGCGAGGACTGGAACCCACACGTCGTCACCGACGGGAAGCTGGTGACCGGCCAGAATCCGGCCTCGTCCGAGGGCGCGGCCGAGGCCCTGCTGAAGCTCCTGAAGTAGGTCGCGAGCGGCCGGATCAGCGTCTCCTGGCCGTCAGGATGTCGCCGATCCGGTCTCGGGTGCCCTCGATCCGCTCCAGGCGCGGATAGCGAGGGCCGTCGTGCCAGGCGAGGTCGACCGTGCGGATGCGCTGGCCGTTCCTGAGGATCAGGCGGATCGGGTCGGTGCCGCCCTTGGCCGCCTTCACGGCGTCGCGCAGGACCTCGGGCGTGGCCACGCGGTCGCCGACGGCGATCAGGTCCCAGCCCGCCCCGATGCCGGCGCGATAGATGGGCCCGTCCCACTGGATGGCGGCGACCCGGTTGTTCGGGCCGGCCAGCGAGAAGCCGAGCGAGTAGCGGAAATCCGAGCCCCAGTTGGAATGGACCGCCTTTTCGTCGGCGTTCGGCTCCTCGACATAGGTCAGGCGGTAGCCGCCGCGTTCGATACCATCCAGCGGTGCAGTGGCCTCGGGGCCGTCGGCGTCCAGACGCGTGCGCAGGAAGGTGGCCCAGTCGTAGGGCTCGACCGCGTTCAGGGCGGCCACCACGTCGGCGAAGGTATAGCCGCGCGGCGTCCAGTCGCCATCGGTGCCTTCCGGCGAGAAGAAGGTGCGGGCGAAATCGTCGAGCGAGCGGCGGTCGCCCGACCGCTCGCGGATCAGGGTGTCGACGTCCAGCCAGATCAGGGCCGCCTCGTCGTAGTAGTCGCCGGTGCCGCGCATCCACGACGTCCACTGGCCGGGCACGCGGTAGCCGAGCAGGTTGTGGTTGTTGACGTCCTGGAGGTTACGCCACTGGCGGCCCGGCTGGTTCTGATAGAACGCCGCGCGATCGGCGAGCAGGATCAGGGCCTGTTCCTTGGTGTGCAGGCCGGTGCGCGCCGACAGGACGTCGCCCCAGTATTCGGTCTGGCCCTCATAGACCCACAAGAGGCTGTTCTCGGTGGGGACATTGTAGTTCGGCGTTAGCTCGTCGGCCGGGCGCATGAACTTGCCGTTCCAGGAGTGGACGTATTCGTGCGGCAGCAGGGCGCGACCGCCGGCCGAGGCGGACCAGGAGGTGAAGAAGTTGGGCGCATGGGTGTTCTCGGAGCTGCGATGATGCTCCAGCCCGATGCCGCCCATTTGGTTGGTCAGGCCAAGTAGGAAGTCGTAGCGGTCGAAGTGGCGCGACCCGAACAGCCGGTCCGCCTGGGTGATCAGGGCTTCGTAGTAGCCGATCTGCTCATCGGTTGCGGCCAGGTTCCCGGCTTCGTCGGCGACCATGTTGAGGTGGACATCGTCGCCGCTCGGATCGATCTCGACGCGGCGATAGTGAAGGCCCGCGAACATCGGGCTGTCGGCCAGGGTGTAGAGATCGGTCGGAGCGAAGGTCGCCAGGCCGTTCTCGAACGAGGTGGTGTCGAGCGCGACGCCATACTGCCAGCCCTCGGGCAGGCGGATGGACGGGGCAAAGGTGATGCCGGTGGAGACATAGCCGGCCGGATACAGCAGGGCCTTTTCCCACTGCAGGTTCAGCATCCGCTGGGTCATGACGACGCGCCAGTTAACGTTGTCGGACTGCGTCAGCCACTGGAACGACACCTCCAGCTCGGACGCGCCGGACGGAATGTCGATGTGGAAGGCGTAGGGATCCACGGCGTTGCGTCGCCAGTCGACGGCCTGACCGTTGGCCATGACCGTCAGGCCGGCGATCAGCTGGATCGGACCGGTGTCGGCGTGGTTGCCGTAGATGAACTTTGGATACAGCAGGGTGATCCGCGACCCCGTGACCGGGATGACCTGGCGCACCGAGACGATGTGGCGGTCCAGGTCGGTGGCGTCGACTTCGTAGCGGATGACGCCGGGATAGGTCGGGTTGGTCGGCGCGGGGATGGCGGGGCTGTCGGGGAAGCCACCGATGTTGGCGGTCTGGGGCGTGGCCGTCTGGGCGAAGGCGGGCCCGCTCGCGAGAACGAGGGCGGCGAGGCAGGCGGAGACGGCGAGACGCGACATGAAGTGAACCCGAATGGCGAAGGGGAGGGGAGATCACGACGCCGGGGCGGCGCGGTCAAGGGCTGGGCGACTCCTGCCGTCTCAGTTGACCAGGCCGTCCCGACGCGCCGTCAGGAACATTACCTCCGCCGGGGCCGGCGCCAGGGTTAGAGCCCGGTCATACTCTGTGCGGGCCTCGGCGGCCCGGCCCAGCCGCGCCAGCAGATCGGCGCGGGCGGCGGCGAGCGGCAGCCAGCGGTCCACAGCGATGTCGGAGAGTGAGCCCAGCGCGGCGGCCGGGCCCTCGACCTCGGCCAGGGCGACGGCGCGGTTGACGCGGATCACGGGATCGTCCCGGCGGGCGAGCAGGAGGTCGTAGAGGCCCAGGATGGCGGGCCAGTCGGTGCGGCCGGTGCGGACGCGCTCCGCATGGGCCCCATGGATGGCGGCCTGCAAGGCGCGCGGACCGGGCGGCGTTCGGGCGGCGTGAGACAGGCGCGCCGAGGTCGCCAGATGGCGCTCGGCGTCGGCGATCAGGCGGGCGTCCCACTCGGTCGGGTCCTGGTCGCTCAGCGGGATCATGGCCCCCGAGGCGTTGAGCCGGGCTGGGCGGCGGGCCTCGGCGAAGCGGACGGTGGCGGCCAGGGCCTGAACCTCGGCGTCTTGCGGCGCGAGCCGGGCGAGCAGCCCCGTTAGGTTGAGCACCTCGGCGGCATAGTCGGCGTGCGGCCCGGCCCCGGCGGCGTCGGCATGGGCCTGGGCATAGGCGACCTCCAGGGTCGACAGGACCGCGTCCATCCGCTCGGGCCAGCGGTCGGGGGAGGGGACGTCGTAGGGCACGCCCGCCTCGGCGATCTTGGTCTTGGCGCGGACGAGACGCTGGGCCAGGGTCGGCTCGGGCACCAGGAAGGCGGCGGCGACCTCGGCCGTCGACAGACCGCAGACGGTGCGCAGCGTCAGGGCGGCGCGGGCGTCCGGGCTGACCGCCGGGTGGCAGCAGACGAAGATCAGCCGTAGCCGCTCGTCGGGAATAGGTTCGTCCAGAGCCATGACGTGGTCCTCGGGTGTCGGCTCCGGCGGGGTATCGTCCGGGCGATACGCGGCGGCGGTGGCGCGGCGCCGGAACCGGTCCAGGGCCCAGCGGCGGGCGACGGCATACAGCCAGGCGGCGGGGTCGGCCGGGGGGCTGTCACCCCAGCGTTCGACGGCGCGGGCGCAGGCCTCGGCGAAGGCCTCCTCGGCCAGATCGAGATCGCGGAAGGCGGCGGCGAGGGCGGAGACCACCCGGCCGCCGGTATCCCGGAACGTCTGGTCGAGGAGACGGGTCACCCGAGCCTTAGCCCTGGGGCGGAGGCGGAAGCATGGGCCGGATCTCGATGGAGCCGGTTCTGGCGATCGGCAGCTTCTTCGCCCACTCGATGGCGGCGTCCAGATCCGGCACGTCGATCATATAGAGGCCACCCAGTTGCTCGCGGGTCTCGGCGAAGGGGCCGTCATGGACGGTGCGGCCCGAGGCGGTAACGCGGACCGTGGTGGCGGTGTCGGGGCTCTTCAGGCCCGCCCCGCCGACGATGACGCCGGCGGCGCCCATCTCCTGGCCGTAGGCGGTGTGGGCGGCGATGATGTCGAGCCAGGCCTGACCGCTGTCGCCGTCGGGATAGGATTCGGCATGGGGCTCGTGGATAAGGAGGGCGTATTGCATGGTCGGTCTCCGATAGGGTCGCTGGCCGGACCATCCGAACCTTAGCGATATCGAGGAGACGCGCGAGGGGGAGGGTGATCGACATCTCTCGCGGAAATCTCCGCAAGACCGCTTTCTCGCCTGTGAAGCGCGTCTCTGGCCCGGCTCCCGCGTCACTCCCATGGGTCTGCGCGAAAGCGCCGAGGCCGGGTCCGTCGCCCTCCGACCGAGCGAAGGCGTGGATGTTTTCCCAGGAGTTTCAATGATTGCATGCCCTCTGACCGCTCCCTCCGTCACTGGTATGGCGCGTCGAGGGTGGAGGTCGTACCGATTGGCGACCGGGGGTGCGTTTGCATCTGACGCGTGCCCGGTCCGCCGCCGATCCAGTGACCGCCAGCTTCGTCCAGGTCAGGGCGTTGTCGATTATTGACAATCGACGGATTGTCAATAATCTCTAATTGAGGGTCGCATCTTGTCCGCCTAGACGCGGGCCGCCTGGTCTCACCATTCACAGACGACCCTCCTTGGAGGAAGCGACAATGGCTGAACAAAGGTTGAGGCGTCTCGGCGTGGCGGTGTTGGCGGTCGCGTCCCTTGCGGCGAGCGGGGTGACGGCGTCCGCCCAATCCTACAACTTCGCTGCCGTCCAGCAGGACCTGGAAAACAGTCGGTTCCTGCACGGCGGCATCGAGATCTATCATCGCGGACGGATGGTCTATCGCAGTCCGTTCGGGAACTGGAACAACGCCAACATCAACAGACCCTATGATGTCGCGTCGGTGACCAAGACCTACACCGTCGCCATCGCCATGGCGGTCGACGGCGACACAACGGTGGACTTCGACATCAACGGGCGAGTGGGATCCTACATCACCGAGGCGGGCGGCTGGAACAGCGATTTCAGCACCGGCGCGGCCAATCCCATCCGTATTCGGCATCTGATGAACATGACGTCCGGCATCCGCTTCATGACGCCGACCCTTCTGCCATTTGCGAATGTCCAGACGGCGGCGCAATGCCAGGGAAGCGAGGTGGTGACCCTGACCCGTTGCGTAGAGTTGCTCATACGTCAGCCCCGTGATCGGCCGGAGGGTGCGACATCGGGTCCGCCGGCGGCTCCGGGCACGCAGTTCGACTATTCGGGAGCCAATCACACGGTGCTGGCCCTGGCGCTTCTCAGGGTGGTCAATGCGTCACGACTCCAGCGAGGCCTAGCACCCTATGGCACCTTCACGGAGGTCGCACGCGACTATCTGTTCGACCCTTGCGGACTGAACGGCAACCTGAGGCGTGACCTGTCGAGAGATCCCACAGTCCTTAATCCCGATCCCGGTCTGCCCGCGTTCGCGGATCGCTTCGGTACGCGCTATCGTCACGAGGGCGGCGAGGCCGCCGGCGGAGGGATCGAGGTCAGCCTGCACTACGGTGCTCTGTTCGGCGAAATCCTGCGGACGGGGTCGTGCTCGCGCACCGTCGGACAGACGGTCGTGACCTCGGAGATCCTGACGGCAGCCCAACGCGGCCTGATGCAGTCCAATCAGATCAGCGGCCTGGAGGACTTCGACCGCGAACCTGGCGGCGGCGATGGCGGCGCCAGGCCCGATGTCACCTGGCCGTCCGGCCTCCCACGCAGCTACGGCTATGGCCTGTGGCGCAGCGACTATCCGAACCCCCCGCCCTATGCGACCTACTTCGGCATCGGCGCGTTCGGAGCCCACGTCTTCTACTCTCCGGACCTGGAGCTGAGCGGCTTCCTGATGCTGAATGACGAGACCCTGGTGACCGGCGCGATTCCCGACTCCGTCGCCCTGATGACCCGGATACTTCCCAAGATACAGACAGCGGTCACCCAGTGACGAGGCGCGCCGGCGCGATTGACGATCGCGCCGGCGACGCATCCGCATCAGTAGCCCGTGCTTCCCGCGCGGCTATCTTGCGGGAGCCACCTCCAGAAGTTCCACCTTGAACAGCCGGGTGCAGGTGGGGGCAGTTCGTCGACGCCGACCCAGCGGTCGCCGTAGCCCAAGCTGGCGGGGATGGTGAACTGGTAGGTCTAGCCTTCGCGCGTCAGGGCGACGCCCTCGGTCCAGCTGCGGATGACGCGGTTGAGCGGGAACTCGGCCGGTTCGCCGCGGTCTTAGGAGCTGTCGAACTTGCGGCCGTCGATGAAGGCCCCCTCCTAGTGGACGCTGACGGTGTCGGTCGGGCCGGGTGCCGGACGGATTGGCGCGGCCCTCGCGCCGATGCTGCAGGCCGCTCTCGGTCGTGATCCAGCCGCGCCGGGCACCGTTCCAGGCCAGATCGGCGGCCGCGACGAGAAGGGGTAAGATTTTCGCGCGGCTACGCTCGCAGCCGAGAAAGGACTTGCGAAGTCGCGAAAAATCGTCGTTCGAGCCTTTATTTCGCCTGTGAAGCGCGTATATAGCGCGGTTCCCGCACCACTCCCCATGAGTCTGCGCGAAAGCGCCGAGGCCCGGTCCGTCGCCCTCCGACCGAGCGAAGGCGTGGCTCCTTTCCCAGGAGCTTCAATGATTTCAGGCCTCCTGACCGCTCCGGCGCGTCGAGGGTGGAGGCCGAAACCGATTGTCGCGGGTGACCCTAGGGTCAGCCCGTGCCGCTGCATTTGACGCGCGCCTTCCCCCGGGCTGCGCGAATGGGAAAACAGAATGACTGACGTCCTGAACGGTCTCGCCATCAACGGTCAGATCGCATCGGCCACGACCTTCACCGGCAAGAAGCGCATCCGCAAGTCCTTCGGCCGCATCCCCGAAGCCGTGGCCATGCCGAACCTGATCGAGGTCCAGCGCGCCTCCTACGAGCAGTTCCTGCAGCGTGAGGTCCGTCCGGGCCAGCGCAAGGACGAAGGCATCGAGGCGGTGTTCAAGTCGGTCTTCCCGATCAAGGACTTCAACGAGCGCGCCGTCCTGGAATACGTCTCCTATGAGTTTGAGGACCCGAAGTACGACGTCGAGGAATGCATCCAGCGCGACATGACCTATGCCGCGCCGCTGAAGGTCAAGCTGCGCCTGATCGTGTTCGAGGCGGACGAGGAAACGGGCGCGCGCTCGGTCAAGGACATCAAGGAACAGGACGTCTACATGGGGGACATCCCCCTGATGACGGACAAGGGCACCTTCATCGTCAACGGGACCGAGCGGGTCATCGTCTCGCAGATGCACCGTTCGCCGGGCGTCTTCTTCGACCACGACAAGGGCAAGACCCACTCCTCGGGCAAGCTGCTGTTCGCCGCGCGGGTGATCCCGTATCGCGGCTCGTGGCTGGACTTCGAGTTCGATGCCAAGGACGTGGTGTTCGTGCGCATCGACCGCCGCCGCAAGCTGCCGGCCACCACCTTCCTGATGGCGCTCGGGATGGACGGCGAGGAGATCCTGCGGACCTTCTACGAGACCGTTCCCTACGAGAAGCGCGGCGAAGGCTGGGTCACGCCCTACAAGCCCGAGCGCTGGAGAGGCGTTAAGCCCGAGTTCGACCTGATCGACGCCGACACCGGCGAGGTCGTGGCCCAGGCCGGCCAGAAGATCAGCGCCCGCGCGGCCAAGAAACTGGGTGACACGACCAAGTCGCTGTCGCTGGCGGCCGACGCCCTGGTGACCCGCTATCTGGCCGCCGACGCCGTCAACTTCGAGACCGGCGAAATCTACGCCGAGGCCGGCGACGAGCTGGACGCGCCGACGATCGAACTGCTGGAGTCCAAGGGTTTCACCACCATCGACGTGCTGGACATCGACCATGTCACGGTCGGCGCCTACATGCGCAACACCCTGCGGGTGGACAAGAACACCGGCCGCGAGGACGCGCTGTTCGACGTCTACCGCGTGATGCGTCCGGGCGAGCCGCCGACCCCGGAAGCCGCCGAAGCCATGTTCAACAGCCTGTTCTTCGACTCGGAGCGCTACGACCTGTCGGCCGTGGGCCGGGTCAAGATGAACATGCGTCTGGAAACACCGGAGGTCTCCGACGAGATCCGCGTGCTCCGCAAGGACGACGTGCTGAAGGTCCTGCAGATCCTGGTCGGGCTGAAGGACGGCCGCGGCGAGATCGACGATATCGACAACCTGGGCAACCGCCGGGTCCGTTCGGTCGGCGAACTGCTGGAAAACCAGTACCGCGTCGGCCTGCTGCGCATGGAGCGGGCGATCAAGGAGCGGATGAGCTCGGTCGATATCGACACGGTGATGCCGCACGACCTGATCAACGCCAAGCCGGCGGCGGCGTCGGTGCGCGAGTTCTTCGGCTCGTCGCAGCTGTCGCAGTTCATGGACCAGACCAACCCTCTGTCGGAGATCACCCACAAGCGTCGTCTGTCGGCGCTCGGGCCGGGCGGTCTGACGCGCGAACGCGCTGGCTTCGAGGTGCGCGACGTGCACCCGACCCACTATGGCCGCATCTGCCCGATCGAGACGCCGGAAGGCCCGAACATCGGCCTGATCAACTCGCTGGCGACCCATGCCCGGGTCAACAAGTACGGTTTCATCGAGAGCCCGTACCGGCGCGTGAAGGACGGCAAGGCCCAGGACGAGGTGGTCTACATCTCGGCCATGGAAGAGGCGAAGTACACGATCGCCCAGGCCAACATCGCCCTGAAGGACGGCGAGATCGTCGACGAACTGGTCCCCGGCCGGATCAACGGCGACTCGCAACTGCTGATCCGCGCCGACGTCGACATGATGGACGTCTCGCCCAAGCAGGTCGTCTCGGTCGCCGCGGCCCTGATCCCCTTCCTGGAGAACGACGACGCCAACCGGGCCCTGATGGGCGCGAACATGCAGCGTCAGGCCGTGCCCCTGGTCCAGTCCGACGCGCCGCTGGTCGGCACGGGCATGGAGGCCGTGGTCGCCCGTGACTCCGGTGCCGTGGTCGTGGCCCGCCGCGACGGCGTGGTCGAACAGATCGACGGGACCCGGATCGTGGTGCGCGCCACCAACGAGCTGGATGCCGGCCGGTCGGGCGTCGATATCTATCGCCTGTCGAAGTTCCAGCGGTCGAACCAGTCAACCTGCATCAATCAGCGCCCGATCGTGCGCGTGGGCGACGAGGTCAAGGTCGGCGACGTCATCGCCGATGGTCCCTCCACCGAACTGGGCGAACTGGCCTTGGGCCGCAACGCGCTCGTCGCCTTCATGCCCTGGAACGGCTACAACTTCGAGGACTCGATCCTGATCTCGGAGCGCATCGTGCGCGACGACGTCTTCACCTCGATCCACCTCGAGGAATTCGAGGTGATGGCCCGCGACACCAAGCTGGGTCCTGAGGAAATCACCCGCGACATCCCCAACGTCGGCGAGGAGGCCCTGCGCAACCTCGACGAGGCGGGCATCGTGGCCATTGGCGCCGAGGTCCAGCCGGGCGACATCCTAGTCGGCAAGGTGACGCCGAAGGGCGAGAGCCCGATGACCCCGGAAGAGAAGCTGCTGCGCGCCATCTTCGGCGAGAAGGCTTCGGACGTGCGCGACACCTCGCTGCGGCTGCCGCCCGGCGTCGCCGGCACCATCGTCGACGTGCGCGTGTTCAACCGCCACGGCGTCGATAAGGACGAGCGCGCCATGTCGATCGAGCGCGACGAGATCGAGCGCCTGGGCAAGGACCGCGACGACGAGCTCAAGATCCTGGAGCGCAACGTCTATGGCCGCCTGAAGCCGCTGCTGCTGGGCAAGAACGCCGTCTCGGGTCCGAAGGGCCTGGGTCGGGGAGAGGTGACCGAAGCCAAGCTGGGCGAGCTCTCGCGCGGCCTGTGGTGGCAGATCGCCCTCGACGACGAAAAGGCCATGGGCGAGCTCGAGGCGATGAAGAAGTCGTTCGAGGACGCCCGCAAGGCCCTCGATCGTCGCTTCGAGGACAAGGTCGAGAAGCTGCAGCGCGGCGACGAACTGCCCCCCGGCGTGATGAAGATGGTCAAGGTCTTCGTGGCGGTGAAGCGCAAGCTTCAGCCCGGCGACAAGATGGCCGGCCGTCACGGCAACAAGGGCGTCATCTCCAAGATCCTGCCGATCGAGGATATGCCGCACCTGGAAGACGGCACCTCGGTCGACGTCGTTCTGAACCCGCTGGGCGTGCCCTCGCGCATGAACATCGGCCAGATCTTCGAAACCCACCTGGGCTGGGCTGCGGCCGGTCTGGGCAAGCAGATCGCGGGCCTGCTGGACGCCTGGCAACAGGGCGGCCAGAAGCAGGCTCTGGTCGACCGCCTGACCCACATCTACGGCGCGGATACCCCGCTACCGCAGGATGAGGACGACCTGGTGGAACTGGCCCGCAACCTGTCGAAGGGGGTGCCGTTCGCGACGCCCGTGTTCGACGGCGCGCACATCTCGGACATCGAGGACCTGCTTGAAGAAGCCGGCCTGGAGCGTTCGGGCCAGTCGATTCTGTACGACGGCCAGACCGGCGAACAGTTCAAGCGTCCGGTCACGGTCGGCTACATCTACATGCTGAAGCTGCACCACCTGGTCGACGACAAGATCCACGCCCGTTCGATCGGACCGTACTCGCTCGTCACGCAGCAGCCGCTGGGCGGCAAGGCGCAGTTCGGCGGACAGCGCTTCGGCGAGATGGAGGTCTGGGCGCTGGAAGCCTACGGCGCGGCCTACACCCTGCAGGAAATGCTGACGGTGAAGTCCGACGACGTGGCCGGCCGCACCAAGGTCTACGAGGCCATCGTCCGTGGCGACGACAGCTTCGAGGCGGGCATTCCCGAGAGCTTCAACGTGCTCGTCAAGGAAATGCGCTCGCTGGGTCTGAACGTGGAGCTGGAGAACAGCTGAGGCGCGCTGCGCGCCCCTCAGGGTGATTGGTGGTTGGTGATTGGTGGCTGAACGCCGCCGACACCGCCCCAATCACCAGTCACCAGTCACCAATCACCTGATTTACGCGGCCCCCCGCCGCACAAGGAACCAACAGATGAACCAGGAAGTCCTGAACATCTTCAACGCGGTCCCGGTCACCCCGACCTTCGACCAGATCAAGATCGCCCTCGCCAGCCCGGAGAAGATCCGGTCGTGGTCGTTCGGCGAGATCAAGAAGCCCGAGACGATCAACTACCGCACGTTCAAGCCCGAGCGTGACGGCCTGTTCTGCGCCCGCATCTTTGGCCCGACCAAGGACTACGAATGCCTGTGCGGCAAGTACAAGCGCATGAAGTACAAGGGCATCATCTGCGAGAAGT
>CANJLQ010000011.1 GCA_947475735.1 Caulobacteraceae bacterium | reverse complement strand
CCCCCCCCCCCCCCCCCCCCCCCCCCCCCCCCCCCCCCCCCCCCCCCCCCCCCCCCCCCCCCCCCCCCCCCCCCCCCCCCCCCCCCCCCCCCCCCCCCCCCCCCCCCCCCCCCCCCCCCCCCCCGTCCGCACTCAGGCGCATGCGGCCGTCCCCCTCCACCGCTTCGCGGCCCCCCGCCCCCATGGGGGGAGGACTCTCCGAGGGCGGCAACCTTCGCCGTCGGACGCCGTTACGGGATGCACAGGGCGGTTTCGCCGGAAAGCATCTCCATGACATCGATCAAGACCTTCACGGCCCTCGCGGCCGGCGCCGTCGTCCTTTCGGCCGGCGGCATGGCCACGGCCCAGACGCCCTACGGCCAGTCCCCGTCCCAGTCCGCCTACGGCCAGACCCAATCGTCCGGCCAGGAGGTCTTCGGCCAGATCCTCCAGAGCCTGTTCGGCGGCCAGACCACCGGCACCATCGACGGCGAATGGAGCCGCGGCCGTCGCGCCCTCGGCGCCCAGCAGGCCAGCTTCAACACCCGCCTCGACGCCCAGGTCCGCTCCGGCGCGCTGCAATCCTGGTCCGCCGACCGCATCCGCACCGACTATGACGCCCTCGTCCGGCTGGAGGCCGACTACGGTCGCGACGGCCGCTTCACGACGCAGGAGCGCCAGGACCTGACCGCCCGCTACACCGCCCTGACCACGGCCCTGGAACAGGGCGGCTACGGCGACGATCTCGGCGGCTATCAGTCCGTCGCCGACGGCCGCAGTGAGTTCGAGCGCCGCGTCGACGCCGCCGTCAACGCGCGCCGCCTGACCCGCACCGACGCCACCCGCCTGCGCGCCGACTACGCCGCCCTCATCCGCACCGAGGCCGAGTATCAGCGCGACGGCCTGTCCCTGCGCGAGCGCCAGGACATCGAGACCCGACTCGACGCCCTCGACGTCCGCGTCGGCGACGTCGGCTATGGCGGTGGTGGCGGCTGGCAACAGACCCCCCGCGACCGCCTGACCGCCATCGAGCGCGCCCTCCCGTCGCTGGGTCGCGGCGAAGCCACCGACCGCCTCCGCGTCCAGCTCGAAGACCTCACCCGCCTCGACGCCGCCTACGCCCGTATCACCGCCTCGGCCGACGACCGGGCCTATCTGGAGCGCAGGATCGGCGAGCTGGAAGTCCAGGCGCGCATTCGCAGGTAGGGTTTCAATCCGCTGGAGCCCGCGCGATCGAATGAGGCGGCCGGAGCGATCCGGCCGCCTCTTTTTTCGTCCGCACAGGCCTCCCTCATTGCCTCCCCGAACGCCTCGCGCGTAGCGTGCGCCGGGGAGGGCGTCCGTGACCATCGACGAGTTCATCACGCGCTGGAAGGACGCTCGCGGCGGCGCGGAGCGCGCCAACTACCAGATGTTCCTGTCGGAACTGTGCGAGGCCCTGGACCTGCCGCGCCCCGACCCGGCCAGCGCGGACACCGCCTCCAACGACTACGTCTTCGAGCGCGGCGTGAAACGGCGCGAGTCGGAGGGCACGGCCTCCACCCTGCGGATCGACCTCTACAAGCGCGGCTCCTTCATCCTTGAGGCCAAGCAGTCCCGCGCGAACCAGCGCGACGACGGCCAGCAGACCCTGTTCAAGGCCGACGAGGCGGCCTCCACCGCCGCGTCCCAGGGCAAGTGGGACGTCCTGATGCGCAACGCCCGCAAACAGGCCGAGGACTATGTCTTCCGCCTGCCCGCCGACCACGCCGCCCCGCCCTTCATCATCGTCTGCGACGTCGGCTATGTGTTCGAGGTCTATGCCGACTTCTCGGGCAGCGGCCGGGCCTATTCCCACTTCCCGGATCGCAAGGGCTTCCGCATCCGGCTGGAGGACCTGCGCGACCCCGACGTCCAGACCCGCCTGCGCGCCATCTGGACCGACCCGCAATCCCTGGACCCGACGCGAGAGGCCGCCCGCGTCACCCGCGACATCGCCAGGCGTCTGGCGGAGGTCTCCAAGCGGCTGGAGGGCAAGCATCCGCCCGAAGAGGTCGCGCTGTTCCTGATGCGCTGCATCTTCACCATGTTCGCCGAGGACGTGGACCTGCTGCCCAAGGGCAGGTTCACCGACCTGCTTCGGGAACGGCTCGACGCCCCGGACGGCTTTGCCCCCATGCTGGCCGAGCTGTGGCGCAAGATGGACGCGCCCCACCACGACGACCGCTTCTATTCCGGCTTCGGCGTCTATCTGAAGCATTTCAACGGCGGCCTGTTCGAGGACGCCCGGGCCTTCCCCCTGGCGCGCGAGGACATCGGCGAGCTGCTGGCCGCCGCCGGTCACAACTGGCGCTACGTCGAACCCGCCATCTTCGGCACCCTGGTCGAACAGGCTCTGGACCCTGCCGAGCGGCGAAAGCTGGGCGCCCATTACACCCCCCGGTCCTATGTCGAGCGCCTGGTCGAGGTCACGGTCATGGAGCCGCTGCGCGCCGACTGGAACGCGGCCCAGCTGAAGGCCGGCGACGCCCGGGAGCGTGGCGATTTGCCTGAGGCCGTCGCCGCCGTCCGCGCCTTCCATCACGCGCTCTGCACCACCCGCGTGCTGGACCCCGCCTGCGGCACCGGCAACTTCCTCTACGTCGCGCTGGAGCTGATGAAGCGGCTGGAGGGCGAGGTGCTGGAGGCGCTGGCCGAACTGGGCGAGACCGAGGGCATCGGTCTGGAGACGGTCGACCCGCACCAGTTCCTGGGCATAGAGCTGAACGTCCGCGCCGCCGCCATCGCCGAGCTGGTGCTGTGGATCGGCTATCTGCAGCAGCACTACCGCAACCGCACCGAACACCCCGCCGAGCCCATCCTCAAGGCCTTCGGCAACATCCAGCAGAAGGACGCCGTCTTGACCTGGGGCGGCTATCCCGAGCTTCAGTTCGAGATGCGGGACGGGGAGGCCGTGCAGGTCTTCCCGAACGCGCGGCGACCGGAGTGGCCGGAGGCGGAGTTCATCGTGGGGAATCCGCCGTTTATCGGCGGCAAGGACCTGCGTTCCCGCATGGAGCCCGGCTATGCCGAGGCGCTGTGGAAGGCGCACCCGCACATGAACGAGAGCGCCGACTTCGTCATGTATTGGTGGGACCGCGCGGCCGAGCTGCTGACCCGCAAGAAGACGCCCCTGCGCCGCTTCGGCCTCGTCACCACCAACTCCATCAGCCAGGTCTTCCAGCGCCGAGTGATGGAGCGCCATCTCAACGCCAAGGCACCGGTGTCGATCATCTTCGCCGTGCCGGACCATCCGTGGACGAAGGCGACCAAGGACAGCGCGGCTGTACGGATCGCCATGACGGCGGCGCGAGCGGGGGCGCATGAGGGCGAGCTAAGGGAGGTGGTGTCGGAGGCCGGTCTCGACACTGACGAACCGTCCCTACAGTTCGCCGCCCGTCTGGGCTCAATCAATTCTGACCTGACTGTCGGGGTCAACATCACAAGCGCCTCGCCCCTTTCATCCAATCGGGGGCTCTGCGGTCGCGGCGTACAGCTAATGGGTGGCGGATTTATTCTGACCCCAGCAGAGGTTCACATTCTCGGCCTCGCCGCGTCGGGAGTGGTGCATCGCTATATGAACGGACGAGACGTTACCGATCGCAGCCGGGGTGTCTCTGTGATCGACTTCTTTGGTATTGATGCTGCGACTGCGCGAAGCAGGCACCCTACCGAGTACCAGCATCTATTGGAGCAGGTGTATCCAGAGCGACAGCTGAATCGTCGCGAAAGCTATCGCGAACGTTGGTGGCAGTTCGGCGAAAACTCTGTTGCCACCCGAGACGCTATAGCCAGCCTCCCCCGGTACATCGTAACTGTTCGTACAGCCAAGCACCGCATCTTCAGCTTTTTGAATGGAGACGTGGTACCTGACGCGAAGCTCATCGTGATTGGCGCAGATGACCCGCTGCTGCTTGCCCAACTCTCATCGCGCATCCATTGCTCGTGGTCGTTTCATCGCGGCGCTCTTCTTGAAGACCGGCCGACATACCACCACAGTGAATGCTTTTACCCCTTCCCCTTCCCCGACCCCGACGAGGCCACCCGCGCCCGCCTCCGGGCGCTGGGCGAGGAACTCGACGCCACGCGCAAGACGATGCAGGCCGAGCATCCGGACCTGACCCTGACCGGCCTCTACAATGTGCTGGAAAAGGTCCGGGCGGGCGCCGAGCTGACGCCCGCCGAGGCCGATGTGAAGGCGCGCGGGCGGGTGCTGATCCTCAAGGACCTGCACGACCAGATCGACCGGGCGACCGCCGACGCCTATGGCTGGCCCCACGACCTGACCGACGAGCAGATCCTGGAAAACCTGGTCGCCCTGAACGCCGAACGCGCGGCCGAAGAGGCCGCCGGCCACGTCCGCTGGTTGCGCCCCGACTATCAGATCCCCCGCTTCGCGAAGACCTCCAGCGTAAAGACTGGCGAGCTGGACCTGGGCGCCCAGGTCGTCGCCATCGACAAGGGATTGCCCGCCTTCCCCAAGGACAAGGGCGAACAGGTCATGGCCATCCGCGCCGTGCTTCAGGCCGCGTCCGCGCCGATGGACGCCGCCGCCGTGTCGCGCGCCTTCAAGGGCGGCGGCAGGAAGATCGAGCCGCGCGTCATCCAGGCCCTCAACACCCTGGTCCGCTACGCCGAAATCACCCCCCTGCCCGACGGCCGCTTCGCGGCGAAGCGGGCGGCGTAGCCTCCCTCGCCCGCCGGCAGCGGGGCGCGGTCACCGACACAACCGCCCGCTCTCCGCCTCCAGATGTAGGTGGTCCCGGTGGGCCGCGTTGTAGTCGGGGCTGAGGACCGTGCCGAAGACGCGGCAGCCGTCGTCGCGGATGCGGCGCAGGAAGCGCGCCTCGGCGCTGTCGCCGGCCCAGTCGCCCGCCACCGTGATCCGCCGCCCGTCCCTCAGCCGCACGCCGCTGAAATCCAGCGCCGCCGCCCGCGAATGGGCACTGGCCCGGGCCGTCTCGCCCGCGTCGGTCCGCACCCCCCGGCAGGCGTAGACCCCCATATGCTCGATCGCCACGACGTCGGATCCCAGGATCTCGCGCGCCGCCGGCTCCACCGACTGTCGCCGCCACACGCTGACGGCCGCAGCGAGAGCACACGTCATGGTCACGTCCCCCGGCGTCATCCGCGCGACGGTGCCGTAGTCGGCCCCCAGCACTCCCGCCGCCGTCAGGCCGCAGGTGGCCGAGTTCACCCGGTCGGGCGTGGGCGAGAACGTCACCCGCGCCGCCGCCAGCTCCGCCTCGCACTGCGCCAGCGACCCCGTCGCGCCCCTCAGCCGCCCCTGCGTCCCGGTGTCGATCGGCCGGTCGATGACGCCCGTGCCCGGCGCGACATAGGCGCTCGGCCCCGGCGCGGGTCGGCTGGACGGCGGGGCGGGGTAGGGGCTGGACGGCGTCACGGTGTCGGGGATCAGCCGCCCGCACCCCGCCAGCATCAGCACCGCCACCAGCGCCAGCCGCATCCCGCCCGAAATCCGCATTCCGAATCGCCTGTCCGTCGCCCCGGTCCCTGCCTAGCGGACGATCGCGCCGGATCGAAGGCCGTCGCCTGCTGACACCCTGCTGTCAGCATCCCGGGGCTGCGTCCGCGCGTTGACTGGCATCGGCCATCTCTGCGCACTAAGTTCCGTTCATGAACCGTTCCTCGACGCCCACCGCCAAGGCTCCGACCGCCAAGAAGCCGGTCCATGTGCCCAATCCGGGCGTCGCTGAGGCCCAGACCCCGTTCGTCCGCGACGGCGCGCCTTTGCCCAAGGCGATGGCGAAGATGCCCATGTTCGCACCCGTCACCGGCCCGCGCCTGACGCCGGAGGAGGCCCCACCCGCGCCGACCGACTGGGTCCCCCACCGCCCGTCGCGCGAGGGCAAATCGAAGGGCGGGGCCTTTCGCCTCGTCACCGATTACACCCCCGCCGGCGACCAGCCCGCCGCCATCGCCGAACTGGTCTCCCAGGCGGCCCAGGGCGACCGCGATCAGGTGCTGCTGGGCGTCACCGGCTCGGGCAAGACCTTCACCATGGCCAAGGTCATCGAACAGACCCAGCGCCCGGCCCTGATCCTGGCCCCCAACAAGACCCTCGCCGCCCAGCTGTATTCCGAGTTCAAGGGCTTCTTCCCCGACAACGCGGTCGAGTATTTCGTCAGCTACTACGACTACTACCAGCCCGAGGCCTACGTCCCGCGCACCGACACCTACATCGAGAAGGACTCATCCATAAACGAACAGATCGACCGCATGCGCCACTCGGCGACGCGGGCGATCCTGGAGCGCGACGACGTCATCGTCGTGGCCTCGGTCAGCTGCATCTACGGCATCGGCTCGGTCGAGACCTATACGGCCATGACCTTCGACCTGAAGGTCGGCGCCACCATCGACGAGGCCAAGCTGAGGGCCGACCTGATCGCGCTCCAGTACAAGCGCAACGACGCCGCCTTCGACCGGGGCATGTTCCGAAAGCGCGGCGACACGATCGAGATCTTCCCCGTCCACCTGGAGGACCGCGCCTGGCGCGTCAGCCTGTTCGGCGACGAGATCGAGGCCATCGCCGAGTTCGACCCCCTGACCGGCAAGAAGACCGCCGACCTGGAGGAGGTCACCGTCTACGCCGCCAGCCACTACGTCACGCCCCGCCCGACGCTCAACCAGGCCATCCACGGCATCAAGGCCGAGCTGAAGGAGACGCTCGACTGGATGGTCGAGAACGGCAAGCTCCTGGAGGCCCAGCGCC
This sequence comes from Caulobacteraceae bacterium, assembly GCA_947475735.1. GTDB lineage: Bacteria > Pseudomonadota > Alphaproteobacteria > Caulobacterales > Caulobacteraceae > Brevundimonas. The sequence goes on along the minus strand of CANJLQ010000011.1, from coordinate 149,012 downwards.
TGGAACAGCGCACCCGCTTCGATCTGGAGATGATGGAGGCGACCGGCTCCTGCGCCGGCATCGAGAACTATTCCCGCTGGCTGACCGGCCGCGCGCCCGGCGAGCCCCCGCCCACCTTCTTCGAATACATCCCCGACAATGCCCTGCTGTTCGTCGACGAGAGCCACGTCACCATCGGCCAGATCGGCGGCATGTACCGGGGCGACTATCGCCGCAAGTCGACGCTCGCCGAATACGGCTTCCGCCTGCCCAGCTGCATCGACAACCGCCCGCTGAAGTTCGACGAGTGGGACGCCATGCGGCCCCAGACGGTCCACGTCTCGGCCACCCCCGGCCCGTGGGAGATGGAGCGCGCCGGCGGCGTCTTCGTCGAACAGGTCATCCGCCCCACCGGCCTGATCGACCCGCCGGTGGAGATCCGCCCGGTTTCGGGCCAGACCCGCAACCAGGTCGACGACGTCATCGACGAAGTGAAGGCCACCGCCCGCGCCGGCTACCGCTCCCTGGTCACCACCCTGACCAAGAAGATGGCCGAGGACCTGACGGAGTACATGCACGAACAGGGCGTCCGCGTCCGTTACATGCACTCCGACGTCGACACCCTGGAGCGGATCGAGATCCTGCGCGACCTGCGCCTGGGCGCCTTCGACGTCCTGATCGGCATCAACCTGTTGCGCGAGGGGCTCGACATCCCCGAATGCGGCCTGGTCGCCATCCTCGATGCGGACAAGGAGGGCTTCCTCCGCTCCGAGACCTCGCTGATCCAGACCATCGGCCGCGCCGCCCGCAACGTCGACGGCCGCGTCATCCTCTATGCCGACCGCATGACCGGCTCGATGGAGCGCGCCATCGCCGAGACCAACCGACGTCGCGAACGCCAGACCGCCTACAACCTCGAACACGGCATCACGCCCGAGAGCGTCAAGCGCGAGATCAAGGACATCCTCGACAGCCCGTATGAGAGCCGCGCCCTCGACAAGCTCACGGCGCCGGGCGTGAAGGAACAGGCCAAGCCCTTCACCGGCTCCAACTTCCAGGCCGCGCTGCGTGACCTGGAGGGCCGCATGCGCGAGGCGGCATCGAACCTGGAGTTCGAGGAGGCCGCCCGCCTGCGCGACGAGATCAAGCGCATGAAGCTCATGGACCTGGAGTTCGCCAACGAGGTCGTGACCGGCGAAGGCGAGGCGGTCGATACCGCCGCGCCCAAGCGCTGGCGGGCGGAGGCCAATGCGGAGAAGGCGGAGCGGTTCAGGAAGGGGCGGTAGGCCAAGGAGACCATGGCTGGATCAACACGGCGCGAAAGATGCGAGATACTTTAGCCTACGGTTTGCTCAATCTCTGAGGAAACATCATCCCAGCTAGCAAAAACGGTCATGCATACTAGCCGATATATAAACCAGCAGGCGTAGATCGAGTCTGCCGAGTAAGTAGCTGCTGAACCAACCTTTCCGTGAGCTACGTCGTGCCTAAGGGCAGGACCTCCTTCGTAAAGGAAGACATGGTCAACCTCATTGATCACATCTTCTCCAAATATCTTGACCATCTGGTCTCTGTATTTGTCGACTATGACCGAAAGGCTCGGGTCCTTCTGTACCAAATCGCTCTCAATCTTCGAGGGGTCATTTCCTGTCAGCTTAAGAGCATGTCGGAAGCAATTCTCGAGTTGTGGAACAAGCAGATAGGTCGCGCTCGCGAAGTCGCCCTGCATGAAACGCGCAAAGCCGAGAGCCATGATGGCTCGATGTCCGGGCGGCACCAGCCAACTCCGCCAAACGATAGGCTGGAAGTGGCGTTGCGATAGCGGATGGTGAGAGACGATGAAGCGGCGGGCAGGCTCGATCTTTCCTTGAACAACCAAGCTTCGATGTATGCTCTCGTTTCCGGCAATCTTACTTTTGATCCAGTCCTCGCCGGGATCACCGTGCAGCTCGGGCGTCGGGGTGTAGGAGACGACACGTCCTTCAGCGTCGAGTCGAGAGCCTCCGAACATGGCGGAGAGGGGAAAGTCTCTCAAATGTTGAAGCGCTTCCGACCTTAGGTCTTCGACAGGTCTCGAACGGCTCAAATCACCAAAATGACCTAGGATTTGGGATAGCGTTAGCCCTTCAACCTGGCCAATGGTGTATTCCACCAGTTCTGTTATGTCCGTCTTGTGGGAGACGGGAACCATCTCTTCTAGCGCTTTTGGCTGAATCTCCCTTAGGCGCTTTTCCAGTTCTGCGATGCGTTCCTTTGATCCACGAATGCGCCGAAATTCGGCAATCGCGTTCATCAAAATGTGTGCGGCCAGCATCCCCGACCCTGTCGCCGCGTCGGCTTCTCGAACGCTCTGTTCGGCCGCTAATCGACGTGTCTCATTCGCCTCCGCTCTTCGTTCAGCTTCGTCGTGTGCCTCCGCGATCAGGAAATACAAGCTTCGCATTTCGTCAGGACCGGCTTCGGCCTGGCGCGACTGGACAGCAGCCTCAAGCCTCATGACGACGTCGTCGGCCTCCAGTACGCCATATGTGAAAGCCAATTTCACAGCGCGTAAAAACGGTCCGCTCGCCTTTTCCTCTTTGATCTGAAGCTCTGTAGCATCGATCAACCGCAGTGCAGCGGCGGTGATAGATGGCGGCAGACGATCCTTCCGCTTCTTCGTTGCTGCCGCGATTTGGAACCCGCGTGTCAGATTTTGCTTCGCTTCGAACATACTCGAGTGGGGTAGATCAAATCTCGGCTTAGCTTGGTTCTGGATTAGCAAATCCATGATCTCGATGTATCCGCTGACGGCTGCTTCAGCTGCAGAGAGCTTACGAGTGTTCAACCAAGCTACATCGGCGAGGCGCGTGCGAAGCGCCACGTTACTTATATTTGATATGATGTCCAAAAATGCTTCGCTTTGTTCACCAGCGTAATCTTCTGGGATGGCGGAGCGGCTTCCATCCGAGAAAGTCAGCATTGGTCCATACGCGTCGCCGCTCTGCTCAGGCCTGAAATGCAAGTCGCAGATGCTGGACAAAGCGAAGTATACACGTCGCTCTTGCTCGTTTTTAGATTCGGTGGCCTCCGCTAGCTTGGTCCGAAATCGATCAGCTAGATCATGACATTCAACCACGCCTAAGTCGCGGATCGCGTCTTCAAACTGGACCCCCGCTAAGTCCTCCTTAGTGACATCACCAGGTCGCGGCGGACGCTCATTTTCGACAGTCGCGTCGTCTGTGTCAGAGGGGCTGTTGCCTGTTTGTTCCATTGGTGCAACCCTACAGATAGAAAGGGTTTTGTCTATGCCAACCTTCACCATCTTGTCCCGCGTTGACGCCTACGTTGATTACACTTGCGAGGTCGAAGCTGACTCCTTGGAAGAAGCCGTCGATCTCGCTTACGACGGTGGCCCGCTGATTAAGTGGGAAGAGCAGGGCGTGATTGAGTTTGACGCACGTCGCGTTGTCGCTCTCGATCTGCAAGGCTTTGAAGACGATAGCTACGTTCGCGGTAAGGGCTGATTAGCCAAGCCCCCGCCATGCTGCGGCATGGCCGCCGACGACGAACCCTTCCGCAATCTCGGCTTCGCCGAGGACGCCGCCGTCTTCGCCAGCGCATCGCAGAACGTCCGCGTCCTGTCCGAGGGCTGGATGGCGATGCACGGCTTCTGCCCCTCCTGCGGCGCGGCGCCTCTGGCCGCCTTCAAGGCCAACTCCCCCGTTGCGGACTTCCACTGCTCCGCCTGCGCAGCACAAAGGATCCCTTCTCCCCCTGCGGGAGAAGGTGGCAGCCGAAGGCTGACGGATGAGGGGTGAAACACCGAACCGTCCGCTGACGCGTTGACCGTCAATCACCGGGCGCGCGGAAGCATACCCCTCATCCGGCCCTGCGGGCCACCTTCTCCCGCAAGGGGAGAAGGGACCGATGAACCGTCGGCCGCCCGGAGTTCACCCTCGACGACGTCTACGCCCACGAGGCCACCCTCTCGGCGCTCTACCCCGGCAACCACAACCTCCGCCCCAAGATCAGGCAGCAGCTCCAGGTCCTCCGCGACCGAGGCTGGCTGGCGTTCAACGGACGCGGGACGTATCGGCGCACGTAGTCCCCTTCTCCCCTTGCGGGAGAAGGTGGCCCGGAGGGCCGGATGAGGGGTGAAAAACCGCCGTTCGCCGGTTACCCTCCCCTCATGCTTAAGCCGTCGGACAGAACGCGCGCCGCCGCCCGCCGGGGACGTACGGACGCGACGCTGCCCGAAACCATCTTCTGGAAGTATCTGCGCGACCGGCGGCTGGAAGGCCTGAAGTTCCGGAGACAGCTTCCGCTCGGCCCGTACATCGCGGACTTCGCCTGCCCGTCGATCCGGCTGATCGTGGAACTGGACGGCGGGGTTCATGACCTGAGGGTGGAGGCGGATGCGAAGCGCGATGCCTGGCTGACGGCGAACGGATGGACCGTGCTGAGATTCCGGAACGAGGCGGTACTGACGAACCCTGCGCTGCTGTTTCAGGCGGTGCGGGATCATGCCGAGCGTCACGGCAAGGCCTGAGAGCGGTCCCTTCTCCCCTTGCGGGAGAAGGTGGCCCGCAGGGCCGGATGAGGGGTAAAACTCGGTCCGGCCGGCTTGCGACCCAACGGATCAGCGTATGCGTATCACCGTACCCCTCATCCGACCTCGCTGCGCTCGGCCACCTTCTCCCGCAAGGGGAGAAGGGCACTCATCCGCACTCACCCCCAAAACCCCAATCTTTTCAACGCCCCTCCCCACCGAAACCCCACGAACGCGCCCGCATCGCCCCCGGCTCTACCCTCCCCCCTTTGCCCGCCCCGCACGGCGGCTGACGGAGGGACCGCATGTCCGAGCTCTATGATCCCCGCGAGTGGGAGGACGACGACGAGACGCCGACCCGGGGCGTCTGGTATGACGCCGAGCCCGACACCCGCGAGCGCGGCGCCAAGCCGGCCCCGCGCGGCGGCTATCGCATCCGCTCCGACGAGACCTGGGCCAAGGCGCGCGACGCCTATCTGGCGGGCGAGACGGCCGAGGAGGTGGCATTCCGCTTCGACCTGACCCTGGGGTCGCTGCGCCACCGCGCCCGCATCGAGAACTGGCGGCGTGTTGATCAAGATGACCCTGACGGATCGGGCTACCGCTCGGAACGCGGTTCCTCGCTGCTTGAGCCCGGTGAGGGGAGATTGGACGACCCCCGCCTTGAGAACAGATGGGGTCATATCGGCGACGACGAGGGCTATGCCGCCCTGGCCGAGCGCGCCCTGTTCCAGCTGCGCCGGGCGATGGCCCAGGGCCGGGGCGGGGCGGCGGCCAGCTGGATGCGGGTGCACGACCGCCTGACCGCCCGCGCCGAGCAGGAAGAGGCCCGCGAGGCGAAGAAGACCGCCCGGGCCACCGAGGCCGCCCGCCTCCTCGCCGAACGCGCCGCCGCCCAGGTCCGCGCCGCCGCCGCCGCCCGGGCCGGGGCCAATGACGCCCTGGTGCAGGACATCACGCGCCTGGCGCTCGACGCCGCCGCGCCCGGCACCGCCGCCTCCCGCGCCGCCCTGGACGCCGAACTGGCCCGCCTGGAACGCGCCTCCGCGGCCCTCGAGCCGGCCCCGATTTCGCACGTTTCAGACGGTTCGCACGCTGTTTCCGAACCGCAGGGCGATCCGTGACGCCTAGTGCCGCCAGCCCCCCAAGGGTGGGCCCGACAGAACGGTTCATCACAAAGGGCACGAAGAAGGCCACAAAGGGCACAAAGGGACCGGGGGGAAGCGGGCGCTCACCTCTCCGCTTTCAGCGACAAGGATCGGCGGCAAAGCCGCCCTTCTGTCGTGTCTGATCTCACAGGTGGACGATCGGCGGCCTCGACGTCCGCTCGGTCCCTTCGTGCCCTTGGTGGCCCTCTTCGTGCTCTCCGTGATGAACCCCGTTCGGCCACCCCACGGCCTCACCCCAGGCGCGCCGCGAAGGCCTTTCCCGCCCCCGCCGCCGCCCGGGGCCCCAGCACGGCCGTCGCCGCCCGCCCGGCCCCGATCGCGCGGGCCCCGACGGCGCGGATGTCCCCGGCGGTGACGGCCTCCAGCCGGGCGATGGAGACGTCCGAGGCGATGGGGGCGCCATAGATCAGGGTCTGGTTGGCCAGGTTGGCGGACCGGCTGGAGACCCGCTCCTCGGCCATCCAGTGGCCGGCCTTGAAGCCGATCTTGGCCCGCGCCAGCTCGGCCTCGGTGGGGCCGTCGGTGGCCAGGCGGCGGATCTCGTCGGCGCACAGCTCGGCCAGTTCGACCGCCCGCCCGGCCGAGGCCCCGGCGTAGATTCCCAGGAAGCCGATCTCGTCATAGGCCTCGACATAGGCGTCGATCGTATAGGCCAGGCCGCGCTCCTCGCGGGCGCTCTGGAACAGGCGGGACGCCATGCCCCCGCCCAGCATGTCGCCGAACAGCCGCATGGCCGGGAAGTCCGGATCCAGGGCGCCGGGGGCGGGCAGCTGGAAGACGATGTTGGCCTGTTCGATCCGCCGGCTCAGGCTGGCGGCGCCGCCGGTGAAGGTGGCGGGGAGGGGGGCGTCGGCCGGGGCCGGGACGGCGTCGCCGAAGAAGCGCTCGGCCAGGGCCAGCAGCTCGGTCTCCTCGACCGCGCCGGACACGGCCACCACCATCCGGTCGGGCGAATAGAGCCGCGCCCGCCAGGCCTGCATCGAGGGGCGGTCCGCGGCGGCCAGGCTCTCGATGGAGCCCAGAATGGGTCGGCCCAGCGGCTGGCCGGCGAAGGCCCGGGTCTGGGCCATTTCGAAGACGTGGTCGTCGGGCGTATCGAACGCCTCGGCGATCTCCTGGGCCACGACGTCCTTCTCCCGCTCGATCTCGGCAGGATCGAGTCGGGGCCGGAAGACGAGGTCCGAGACGATCTGCATGGCCAGGGGCAGGGAGCCGTCCAGGGCCCGGACCTCATAGCTGGTGCGTTCGTATCCCGTGGCGGCGTTGATCGACCCGCCCTCGGCCTCGATCCGCTCGACGATGTCCCGGGCCCCCATCTCGCCCGCGCCCTTGAAGACGAGGTGCTCCAGAAGGTGTGACCAGCCCGACCGGTCCTCCGCCTCCCACCGCGCCCCGCCCCGCACGGCCACGGTCAGGGCCAGGGTCCTGAGGCCCGGCATCGGATCGCAGACGACGCGGACGCCGTTCGACAGGGTGTGCAGTCTGGCGCTCAAGGGCGGGGCCTCAGTCGGCGGAACAGGAAGGCGGCCGAAACGCCGACGAGGCCCAGCGCCAGGCCGAACCAGGTCAGGGCGTATCCCAGATGGTTGTTCGAAAAGGCCGCCGGCGGCGCCGAGGCGACGAGGGCCTCGATCTCCGGATTGGGGGTGACGAGGGCATAGAGGGTGAACTCCGACGGAGCGCCCGCACCGAGCGCCTCGGCCATCGCGGCATTGTCCCGGCCGTAGAAGACGCGGCCGTCCGGTGCCGGCGTCATCCCGCCCTGGGTGGGGGTGCGGCGCAGCTCGACGGTCAGGCTAAGCGGCAGGGTGGAGGGGGACACGCGCGGGCGCTCCGGCACGCGCTCCGGCACGAAGCCCCGGTCGACGAGGAAGGTCTGACCCGAGCCCTCCGGCACGCAGGCCGAGATCAGGCGAAAGCCCGGCTCGCCCTCCTGGATGGAGCGCAGCTCGACGAAGGGGGCGGTCGGCAGGCCCCGGCACAGGACGAGCGCCTTCCTGAACTCCGGATCGGGCTCGGCCAGCACCTCATCCAGTGGCCGGGGCGGCAGGGCGAGGGCGGCCTCCGCCCGGTCGATCAGGCCATTTTTCCAGACCAGCCTCTGGCTCTGCCAGACGCCCAGTCCGACCAGCACGGCCAGAGCCGGGACGACCAGGGCGATCAGCAGCCAGGGGAAGCTCTTCTTCGGCTCAGGCATCGCTGGAGGCCTCGCCGGCCCGGTTCCTCACCTGCAGGGCGATCATGACGCCCTTGCCCGGCCGCATCAGCCCCAACGACAGGACCAGAACCAACGGCAGGAATACGATCAGGTGCACCCACATGGGAGGCGAAACCGCGATTTCCACGAACAGGGCGGTGAAGACGACCAGGCCGCCCGCGATCTGCATCACGAAGATCGCCGCGCCGTCGCCCGTGTTCAGCTTGCTGAAATCGAAGCCGCAGACGGTGCAGTGGTCGACCACCTTCAGGAAGCCGGCGAACAGCCGACCCTTGCCGCAGTTCGGGCATCGGGACAGCAGGCCGGCAGCGATCGTGTTGACCCCCGCAGGGTGGATCAACCGAACGTCACATAGACGAAGGCGAACAGGAACAGCCAGACCACGTCCACGAAGTGCCAGTACCAGGCCGCCGCTTCGAAGCCGAAATGCTTCTCGGGACGCAGCTGGCCGGCGAGCAGCCGCAAGAGGCAGACGGCCAGGAAGATGGTGCCCACCAGGACGTGAAAGCCGTGAAAACCCGTGGCCATGAAGAAGATCGACCCGTACAGGCCGGAGCTCGCTGCCTCTTCGTTGAAGAACAGGTTCTCGTGCAGGATGTGCTCGTACTCGTAGACCTGAACGCCGGTGAACAACACGCCCAGCACGACGGTGATGATCAGGCCCAGACGCGCGCCGTTGCGGTCGCCGACCTGCAGCGCGTGGTGGGCCCAGGTCACGGTGGTGCCGCTGAGCAGCAGGATGACGGTGTTCAGCAGCGGCAACTGCCAGGCGTCCAGCGTCTCGATCCCGCGCGGCGGCCAGGTCGACCAGGCGGCGGCCGTCTCGGCCCAGCTGGAGATTTCCGGGATGTTCGTGCGCGCCTCATTGAAGAGGGCCATCTCGAAGAACATCCAGAAGAAGGCCGCGAAGAACATGATCTCGGACGCGATGAACAGCGTCATGCCGTAGCGCAGGCCGATGGAGACGACGGGCGTGTGATCGCCCTTCTGGCCCTCGCGGATGACGTCCCACCACCAGGCGCCCATGGCATAAAGTGTGCCGGCCAGACCCGCGAAGAACAGCCACGAAGTGCCCTCGGGCATGCCGAACAGACCCTTCATCCACATGACCGCGCCGACCATCATGACGGTCACCGTGATCGAGGAGATCAGCGGATAGGGGCTGGGGTCGACCAGGTGATAGTCGTGATGCGGAGCGGCGTGGGCCATGTCGTCTCTGTTCAGGCGAATGCGGTTTGCGGGAGGCTATAGCGTCGGGGATCAGCCCGCGCCAGAGGCACCCGCGTCTTCGGACGAGGGATAGAAGGTGTAGCTCAGCGTGATCTCCTCGACCCCGTCGGTCTCGGCGTTCTCGGCCATCAGCGGATCGACGTAGTACTGGACCGGGAACTGGATGGTCTGGCCCGGAGCGATGGTCTGGTCGTCGAAGCAGAAGCACTGCAGCTTCTGGAAATACTGGCCGGTCTGTTCGGGGACGACGTTGTAGCTGGCGCGCGCGGCGATCGGTTGGTCCGATGTGTTGGTCACGTCGAAATAGGCCAGGCCGGTCTCGCCGATGCGGACGGTCTGGGTCACCTGCTCGGCCTTGAAGGTCATGGGCAGGCCGCGGACATTGGTGTCGAACCGGACCTTGATCGTCCGGTCCAGGACGACGTCCGAGGCCTTGTCCGCCCGCATGGTCGTGCCGCCAAAGCCCGTGACCTGGCAGAACAGCTGATAGAGCGGCACCGCCGCGAAGGCCGCGCCGGTCATGGTCAGGACGACCCCGGCGCAGAGCAGGGCGACGAAGCGGGCGGACCGGGGCGTCGCCATCAGCGGGCGGCCTCGGCGGCGGTCGCGGCCATGGCCTTCCGCTCGGCGAGATTCGACTGCATGCGCAGGAAGGTGGTCAGGAAGATCAGGACGATGAAGCCGACGAGGCCGAGAGCGATCCACAGGCTGCGGCGGTTGCGGGCCTGGAGCTGTTCGGGGGTGAGGAAGGTGGGCATCGGGCGGGTCCGTCAGAGGGCGAAGCGTTCGACCAGCAGGGCGGCGAACAAGGCCATCAGATACAGGATCGAAAAGGCGAAAAGATTGCGGGCCGGTTTGGCCTCCGCGCGCACGTCATACAATGCGGCCTCTCGCCCCACGGCCTCGGCCTTGTCAGGCTGATCGCCCGCCCGCGAGCGCCAGAGGCGGAACGCGAGGGCGAGGAACAGAAGGCCGCCCAGACCCGACACCGCCAGATAGACGGGGCCACCCAGACCCGTCAGGCCGGGCGCGATCGCGACGGGCACGAAGACGAGGGAATAGAGCAGGATCTGCAGCCGCGTGGACTTCGCGCCCCGCGCCACGGGCATCATAGGGATGCCCGCCTTGGCGTAGTCGCCGGTCGAATACAGGGCCAGGGCCCAGCTGTGCGGCGGGGTCCAGAGGAAGATGATGAGGAACAGCAGCCACGCCTGCCACGGCGCGTCTCCGGTCGCCGCGGCCCAGCCGATCACGGGCGGGAAGGCCCCGGCCGCGCCGCCGATCACGATGTTCTGGGGTGTCCGGCGCTTGAGCATCAGGGTGTAGAAGACAGCGTAGTAGACGATGGTCAGGAGCAGCAGGCCGGCCGCGGTCCAGTTGGTGTTCATGCCGAGCAGGGTCACCGAGAAGATCGACAGCACGACGCCGAAGGTCAGGGCGTCGTTGGACTTCAGCCGCCCGGCCGCCACTGGACGCCCGCGCGTGCGCCGCATCAGGGCGTCGGTCTCGCCCTCCAGCGCCATGTTCAGGGCCCCCGCCGCCCCTGCGCCCACGGCGATGCACAGGATGGCGATGGCGGCGACGAGGGGGTTGATGTCGGAACCGGCGACGACCAGCCCCGTCGCAGCGGTGAAGATCACCAGCGACATGACACGCGGCTTCAGGAGCTGGAAGAAGTCTTCCGGCTGGGTCGTCGACAGGGCGGGGGCGTCGGCTTGAGTCATTCCGTCTTTACGCCGTCATCTCATCCAAACTCCGTCATCCTCGGACTTGATCCGAGGATCGGAGGCCAATCCATCAAGAACGGAACCCCGGACGCACGAACGCCCGGGGCCCATCCTGTCTTTCGTTTCGCTCCACGTCCGGCCCTCCGATCAAGTCGGAGGGTGACGGCGTGGGCCGAGGCCCTAGTGGCTGTCGGCCTTGACCACCGGCAGTTCGTTGAACTGGTGGTGCGGCGGCGGGCTGGACAGGGTCCATTCCAGGGTCGTCGCGCCCTCGCCCCAGGGGTTGGCGACGCCGACCCGGCGACGGATCGCGGCTTCGGCCAGCATGATCAGGAACACGACCACGCCGACGGCGGTGATGACATAGCCCCAGGATGAGACCTGGTTCCACAGGGTGTAGGCCTCCGGATAGTCGATGTAGCGACGCGGCATCCCCTGCAGACCCAGGAAGTGCTGGGGGAAGAAGACGATGTTGACGCCGATGAACATGATCCAGAAGTGCGTCGCCCCCAGGAACTCATTGTACTTCACGCCGAACATCTTCTCGAACCAGTAGTAGAAGCCCGCGAAGATGGCGAACACGGCGCCCAGCGACAGCACATAGTGGAAGTGGGCCACGACGTAGTAGGTGTCGTGCAGGCTGTAGTCGATGCCCGCGTTGGACAGCACCACGCCGGTCACGCCGCCAACGGTGAACAGGAAGATGAAGCCGATCGCCCACAGCATGGGCGTCTTGAAGCTGAGCGAGCCGCCCCACATCGTGGCGATCCAGCTGAAGATCTTCACGCCGGTCGGCACCGCGATGATCATGGTCGCGGCGATGAAGTAGGCGCGCAGGTTCACGCTCATGCCGACCGTGTACATGTGGTGGGCCCACACGATGAAGCCGACGAAGCCGATGGCGACCATGGCGTAGGCCATCGCCAGATAGCCGAACACCGGCTTCTTGGAGAAGGTCGAGACGATGTGGCTGATGATGCCGAAGCCCGGCAGGATCAGGATGTAGACCTCCGGGTGACCGAAGAACCAGAACAGGTGCTGGAACATCACCGGGTCCCCGCCGCCGGCCGGGTCGAAGAAGCTGGTGCCGAAGTTGCGATCCGTCAGCAGCATGGTGATGGCGCCGGCCAGAACCGGCAGGCTGAGCAGCAGCAGGAAGGCGGTGACCAGCACGGACCAGGCGAACAGCGGCATGCGGTGCAGCGTCATGCCCGGGGCGCGCATGTTGAAGATGGTCGTGATGAAGTTGATGGCGCCCAGGATCGACGAGGCGCCCGCGACGTGCAGCGAGAAAATCGCCAGGTCCATAGCCGGGCCGGTGTGGCCGCTGGTCGACAGCGGCGGATAGATCGTCCAGCCGCCGCCGAAGCCCTGGCCCGGTCCGCCGTCGACGAACATCGACAGGGCCAGCAGGACGAAGGCCGAGACCAGCAGCCAGAACGAGACGTTGTTCATGCGCGGGAAGGCCATGTCCGGCGCGCCGATCATGATCGGCACGAACCAGTTGCCGAAGCCGCCGATCATGGCGGGCATGACCATGAAGAAGATCATGATCAGGGCGTGGGCCGTGACGGTGACGTTGTAGCCGTGCTTGGAGGCTTCGACGATGCCGAGCTGTTCGATCAGCCCGCCCTCGACGAAATACTGGATGCCCGGCGCGGCCAGTTCCAGACGGATCAGGCCCGACAGGATGCCGCCGAAGATGCCCGCGAAGATCGCGAACAGCAGATACAGCGTGCCGATGTCCTTGTGGTTGGTGGACAGGAACCAGCGGGTGAAGAAGCCCGGCTTGTGATCGTGCTCGGCATGGGCGTCGTGGCCCGGAGCGATGTGGGTGTCGGCGGTGATGTCGGTGGCCATGATCGTTTTCGGTCTGACGATTATTGCGCGGGCGCGGCGGCGGGGGCCGTAGCGGCGGACGTCGGTGCTTCGGCGGCCGCGGGTTGGGCGGCGTCCTCGGCGGCGGGGGCGGTGACGACGGTGCCCGGCACCACGGCCGTGGTGCCGGCGGCAACCTGGGCGGCGGTGCCGCCGGGGGCCTGTTCGGCCGTGCGCGGGGTCATGGAGCCGCCCTTGGAGGCGACCCAGGCGGCGAACTCAGCCTCGGACACGACGTTGATCTGGATCGGCATGAAGGCGTGGTCGACGCCGCACAGTTCCGAGCATTGGCCGTAGAAGATGCCTTCGCGCTCGGCACGGAACCAGGTCTCGTTGACCCGGCCCGGGATGGCGTCGGTCTTCAGGCCGAACGCCGGCAGGGCGAAGGCGTGGATGACGTCGGCGGCGGTGACGAGAACCCGCACGGTCTGGCCGACGGGAACGACGATCGGCTCGTCGACCGCGAGGCGGAAGGGCACGCCCTGGGCCTGGGCCTCGGTCTCGGGCAGCATGTTGGAGATGTATTCCGGCACGCCCTGGTCGGGGTACTCATAGGCCCAGTTCCACTGGTTGCCGGTGGCCTTCACCGTCAGGTCCGGCGTCGGCATGTCATGGTAGGCGAACAGCAGGCGGAACGAGAACAGCGAGATACCGACCAGGATCATGACCGGCAGCACCGTCCAGATGATCTCGACCGTGGTGTTGTGGCTCCACTTGGCCGGGGTGGGGTTGGCCTTGGCGTTGTAGCGGAAGGCGACCCAGGCCAGCAGGCCGAGCACCAGCAGGCTGATGCCCACGATGATCGGCATCAGGATGGCGTCATGGAAGAAGTGCGCCTGGTGCTTCAGCGGCGAGGCGGCGGGCTGAAGCCCGATGCCGCCCGGCGTGGGCTGGCCCATCAGATCCTGCGCCCAGGCGGGCGCGGCGAAGAAGACGGCGAACGAGGCCGAGGCGATACCGCCGCCGATCCCGTTCAGGGCGCGCTTGCCCAGACGCATGCGAGACATCCTCATAAAAGTCGACGAACCGGCGGTCACGATGGCCGCTCTGCCGGTGCCGGCCCCGTTTGGGAGGGGGTCCGGCGATTTCAAGGGCGGTCCTTATCCCCCCGCCCCCGCCTTGCCAAGCGATTGGACGCCGCACCCGGGCGTTTCACGGGCGCGCGCGGTGCCCTGGGCTCAGGTCTCAGCAGTCCGGGCAGTCCGGCATGACGTCCGTTTCCAGCTGGAAGGTCGTGTGGGCGATGCCGAACCGCGCGCGCGCCAGCGCTTGCGCCTCGGCCAGCAGGGCCTTGGGGTCGCCCCGGTCGTGGACCAGATGCGCCGTCAGCGCCGTCGTCGTCGTCGAAAGCCCCCAGACGTGCAGGTCGTGGACGTCGCGGACCCCCGGCAGGTCGGTCAGGGCGCGGCGAACCGTCGCCACCTCGATGGTCGGGGGCGCGGCGTCCATCGCCAGGTTGAGCGACTCGCGGAACAGGCCCCAGGTGCCCAGCAGGATCACGACCACGATCAGCAGGCTGACCAGGGGATCGACCACGCTCCACCCCGTCAGCAGGATCAGGCCGCCGGACGCGACGACGCCCAGCGACACCGCTGCGTCGGCCATCATGTGCAGATAGGCGCCCCGGGCGTTAAGGTCGTGGTGGTCCTTCATGAACAGCATGGCCGTGCCCAGGTTGATGACGAAGCCGATACCCGCCACGGCCATGATCAGCCCGGACTCGACCGGGGCGGGCTCGGCGATGCGTCGGATCGCCTCGAACACGATGGCCCCGCAGGCGAAGATCAGCAGGAGCGCATTGGCCAGGGCGGCCAGCACGGTGGCCTTGCCGAAGCCATAGGTGCGGCTGGGCCCCGCCGCGCGCCGGGCCAGGACCGCCGCGCCTCCGGCCATAGCCAGGCCCAGGACGTCGGACAGATTGTGGCCCGCGTCCGCCAGCAGGGCGGTCGATCCCGAGATCAGCCCTGCGGCGGCCTCGCAGACGACGAAGGCGAGGTTGACCAGCAGGCCGACGCCATAGCGCCAGTCGCCGGTGTCGACCGGGCCGTGGGCATGTCCGTGCCCATGTCCGTGCCCCTGTGAATGTCCGTGACCATGGGCGTGATCGCCATGATCATGATCATGGTCGTGGTGCGTGTGATCCGCGTGGGCGTGTGGGCCGGCCATCCGGCGACCCTAGTGCTGGTGCGTCACGATAAGAAGCCCGATCGCGATCAGGGCGAGGCCCAGGATCGCGCCCTCGTATCGGGCCCAGCGCTCCAGCTTCAGGATCGAGGCCCCGGCGCGGGCCAGCATGGTGAACAGGGCCATGCCGAGGACGGTGCCGACGGCGAAGACGAGCGTGAGCAGGGCCAGTGCCGCCAGACCCTCTCCGGACGCCGACATATAGATCGGCAGCAGCACCTCGCCCGGCGACAGGGCCATGACGCCGACCAGGCCCCAGAAGGCGGCCGCGTGCGACACCGTAGGCTCGGCCAGATCCGTTCCGGGTCCCCCGGCCGTGGCCGGGCGTCGGACCATCGCCCGGATCAGATAGAAGGCCCCGAACCCGAACAGCAGCGCCGCCGACAGCCAGGGCAGGAACCCGGCGACCACCGTATCCAGCGCCAGCCCCGCCGCCACGATCAGGCTGCCGACGATCACCGTCGAGGCGACATGCGCCAGACCTGCCGCGGTCACGGCCAGCAGACCGCGTGTGACGCTCCACCGCTGAGCCCGCCCGACCAGGACGAACGGCAGCCAGTGGGTCGGCAGGGCCGCGTGCAGGAAGGCGGCCGCGAACCCGCCCCCCAGGAGGGACAGCAGAACCGGCTGCTCGAGTTCGAACGGCGACATCGAGGTCGCTATAGCGTGTTACTTTATAACGGTCGAGAGGGGTCGGCGATTTCGTCGGGCACCCGAGCGGTCAGCCGTCGGGTTCGGCCAGGGAGCGGCGTGCCGTGTCGAAATACTGCCAGCCGGTCCAGACCGTGGCGATGGCGGCGAACCAGATCAGGGTGTCGGCGAACAGCTGGAAATACGGCAGGTAGTCGAACTCAAGCCCAAAGCCGTCCCAGTTGCGCGCGAACAGCTGGGCCCCCAGGGCGACCAGCTGGACCGTGGTCTTCCATTTGGCCAGCGTCGTGACCTCCAGCGTCACCCGGCCGGCGATGGTCTCGCGCAGCGCCGAAACGGCGAACTCCCGGAACAGGATCAGGCCGCAGGGAATGGCGATCTGCGGCACGCTGCCGCTCGTCAGCACGCCCAGGATCGCGCCGGTCACCAGGATCTTGTCGGCGATGGGGTCCAGGATCGCGCCCCACCGGGTCGTGGCGTTCCAGCGCCGCGCCAGATAGCCGTCGACCCAATCGGTGGAGGCGGCCACCACGAAGATATAGAAGGCCGCGCGGTACAGGCCGAACTGGTCCTCGGGGCTGAGGTACGACGACAGGATCGGAACGCCCCCCGTCGCCCCGGCCAGGATCAGGAACATCACCACCCCGGCGACCAGGCGCATGCCTGTCAGGATGTTGGGGATCGGGTTGGCGTGGTGGGTCTGGGACACGTCAGGGCTTTCAGGCTTGGACCGGCGGACGGCGCGGCTTGCTGGCGAACGCGCGCCTAGCTTAGCGGTTCAAATCGGGGAGACGAGCCCAGTTTTCGCAGTATCCCCTCGGCGATGCCGAAATGCAGGCCGGTCAGCTCCAGCTCGCCCGCCGCCTCGCGCTCGGCGATCCAGGGGAAGGTGCGCAGGTTGTCGAGCGACAGCCGCACGACGGCTTCCTCGGTCGCGGCCTCGACCTGATCGGGGGCCACGGTCTCGGCGACGCGGCGCACGACCGGGGTCCCTTGCGCGATCCAGGGTTCGACGAAGTCCCGCACGATTTCGGGCGCGCCGTCGCGCATGGCCGCGACGCCGCCGCAGTGAGCGTGGCCCATGACCACGATGCGGCCGACCTTCAGCACCTTGACCCCGAACTCCAGCGCCGCCGAGACGCCGTGCAACTGGCCGTCCGGCGCATAGGGCGGAACCAGGTTGGCGACGTTGCGGACCACGAACAGCTGGCCCGGCGCGGCGTCGAAGATCAGGGCCGGGTCGGCGCGGCTGTCGGAACAGGCCACGATCAGGGTGTGGGGCGTCTGGCCCTGGGCGGCCAGCGCCTCGTACTCGGCCTTGGCCTCGGGCCAGTGGTCGGCGCGGAAACGGCGGTAGCCGGAGATGAGGGGATCGGAGGAATCGGTCGACATGGGGCGGCTATAAGGGCTTGGGGCCGAATGCGGGAGGGCAAACCGCGGGTCGCCGTGGTCACGAGGCGGCGAGCCCGTGCGCGTCCGGGCGGTCTCTCGCCGTGGAGGGTGGGGCCGGGGCCTGAAGCGCAGGCGAAGGACTCCAGATGCGCGGCAGACCCAGGGTGGCGAGGATGTAGCCGAAGATCGCGCTCCCGCTGTAGCCCACGAGGGGCGTCGGGTAATCGCCCAGGATCGCGGCCACGACGATGGCCGCCCAGCACGCGCCGAAGCCCGCGAAGGCGGCTCGATGAGTTCGGCCGAGGACGGTTCCGACCGCGCCGGGCAGGAGCAGCACGACGGCTCCCGTCCAGACCGCGAGGCCCGCCAGGGCGTTCGTCGAAAAGGCCGTCCGGAACACGCGGTCCACGAACAGGGTCGGCGGCACGACGTCGGGCGTCATCAGGGTCGCCGCAAAACCGGCTGTCGCGACGACGAGGCAGGCGACGCTCATGCGGTCACGGGCGACCAGTGAGACCGCGGCAAGGCTGGCGACGAGCGCTCCCGCCATCGCCCGATCGGGCTGCGATGCCACCGCGATCGCGGCCAGCATCACACCGCCAGCCGTGAGCATGGTCCGAAAGCGGGCGAACCCGACGATCAGCAGCGGCAGGAGGATCAGGCTGGGCTGAAGAACCAGGGGGCCAACCGCGACCCAGCGTCGAACCCCGGACGCCTCGTCGCCCACGAGGGCGACGACAAGCAACGCCGCCCCGATCAGCACCGCGAGGATGCCCGCCGCCGGCCGTGAGATCGGCTCGCGTCCGAGGAACGAACCGACGATAATCAGGCCCGCGACCAGGGCGGCCAGGTTCATGGTCAGCATCTGAACCGGCGCGCCGGCAAGGTCGAGATAGATCAGACCCAGGCCGGTCGCGACGACCGCGCAGAGGAGGGCAAGGCCGCGTCCTTGCCAAAAATCATGGACCGCCATCCTCGAGGTCTCCCCTGTTTGCGGCCTGTCTGACGACAGAGCCTTTTGATAAGCCTGAGCGAAGCCCGCTCGGGCGGACCAGGCCGCGCATCCGAGGGCGAACAGAATGGCCGCGCCTGGGCGGTCGATGTCGGCCGCTTCCCGCGCCATCGCCTCGCTCCAGGGACGCAGGTGGGGCGGCACCCACGGCGCACAGGCGCGAACGATCCGCTCGGCGAGGGTCACGCGAGGCGGCCGGCGGGCGTCGGGATGGGTGCAACCAGGGGCGGGTTCGCCGCCGCCAGCTGTCGGCCGGTCGCGGTCAGGCGGTAGGCGTGGCGAGGCGGGCGCCCGCCCTCGGCGGGCAACCACTGCGCGTCCAGATGACCCTGGCCTTCGAGACGGATGAGCAGGGGGTAGAGCGTCCCGGACTTGAGCCCGGTCGCTCTGCAGAGGTCATAGCCATACGACCATTGAAAGCCTGCCTCGGCCAGCTGGGCGAGCACGGAACGGGCGGCGGGAGAAAGGGAGCGTGATCGCGTCATACAACTAACTCTACATATGTAGAGTTAGAGTCAAGAGGGCGTCGCTAGGTCCCCCGACGTCCCTTCCCGTCGATCAGCACCGCCTGCTGCCAGCCGCTGGGGGCCTTGTCGGTTCGGTGGATGCAGCCGGCCCAGCAGCAGGGGCGGGTCTTGCCTTCGCGCAGTTCTTCCAGCATGCGTCCGATGCGGCGCTCGCGGGTCCTGGCCTGTCTGGCGTCTTCGACCCAGCAGAGGAATTCGTTGCGGCCGAGCGGTGTGATCGCCTGCCACAGGGCCAGGGCCTCGGCGTCCGAGCGCAGGGCGGCTTCGAGATCGGGCCCGACAGTGTGGACGGTGCCCTGCGCCAGCTCGGTCATGCGAAGCCTCCGTGAGGGCGCGTGGTCGCCAGCACCCTAGCGCGACGTCTCGGGGTGGAAGAAGCCGTAGATTCGTTCCGCCAGGGCACGGTTGATGCCCTCGACCTTCTCGAGATCGACCACCGACGCCCGTCCCACGCCCTTGGCCGAGCCGAAGGCGTGCAGCAGGGCGCGCTTTCGGCCCGGGCCGACGCCCTCGATCTCGTCCAGGGGGTTCTTCTTGATATCCATCGAGCGACGCTTGGCGTGGGCGCCGTTGGCGAAGCGGTGGGCCTCGTCGCGCAGACGCTGGATGTAATAGAGGGCCGGCGATTTCAGCGGCAGCATGAAGGGCGGCTTGCCCGGCACGAAGAACCGCTCCAGCCCGGCGTCGCGGTCCGGTCCCTTGGCCACGCCGATGGCCAGGATGTCGTCGAGCCCCAGGTCGGCCAGCACCGCCTGGACCTCGGCCAGCTGCCCGGCTCCGCCGTCGATCAGCAGCAGGTCGGGGCGGACCACCTCCTCGGTGCCCTCCTCCTCGTCCTTGACCAACCGGGAGAAGCGGCGACGCATGACCTCGCGCATCATGCCGTAGTCGTCACCGGGGGCGAGGTCCGCGTCCTTGATGTTGAACTTTCGGTACTGCGACTTCTGGAAGCCCTCGGGCCCCGCCACGATCATGCCGCCCACGGCGTTGGACCCCTGGATGTGGGCGTTGTCATAGACCTCGATCCGCTCGGGGCGGCTCTCCAGACCAAAGGCCTCGCAGACCTCGTCGAGGATTTTGCCCTGGGCCGAGCCCTCGGCCATCTTGCGACCCAGGGCCTCGCGCGCGTTGGTCAGGGCGTGGTCGACCAGGCCCTTGCGATCGCCGCGCATCGGCCGCTCGATGGACACTACGCGACGACCATCGACCAGCCGCGCCTTCATGGAGAAGGCTTCCTCCAGCAGCTCCAGCTCGTGCGGGCGGACGTTGGACAGGATCAGGCGCGGGACCGGCTTGTCCTCGTAGAACTGACCGAGGAAGGCGGCGAGGATCTCCGGGTCGGTGTCGGACTTGTCCACGCGCGGGAAATAGGCCCGGCCGCCCCAGTTCTGGCCCGAGCGATAGAAGAACACCTGCACGCAGGCCTGGCCCCCCTCACTGAACAAGGCGAAAACGTCGGCCTCGGCCACGCTGTCGGCGTTGACGCTGGTCTCCATGGCGATGGCGGACAGGGCGCGGATGCGGTCGCGGACGCGGGCGGCCTGTTCGAAATCCATGCGCTCGGCGGCCTCGGTCATCTCCTGCGACAGGCGGCCGATGACGGTGCGCGACTTGCCGCGCAGGAACAGCGACGCCTCCTCGACCAGATCGCCATAGTCCTCCAGGCTGATCAGGCCGGTGCAGGGGGCCGAGCAGCGCTTGATCTGGTGCAGCATGCAGGGGCGGGTGCGGGTCTCGTAGACGCTGTCCGAGCAGGATCGCAGCAGGAAGGCCTTCTGCAGCGTCGTCAGGGTGCGGTTGACGGCCCAGGTCGAGGCGAAGGGGCCGAAATAGTCGCCGTCAGTGGTGTGGGCGCCCCGGTGCTTGCGCACCTGGGGCGCGCGGTGGTCCTTTCGGATCATCAACTCGGCGAAGGACTTGTCGTCCCGAAGCACCACGTTGAAGCGGGGCTTCAGTTTCTTGATGAAGTTGGATTCCAGCAACAGGGCCTCGGTCTCGGACGCCGTGACCACCAGCTCCATCGACCGGGTCAGGCTCACCATCAGGCCGATGCGCTGGGTGTGGAACCGCCCCTGCGCGTACTGCAGGATGCGCTTCTTGATGGACTTGGCCTTGCCGACGTAGAGGCAGGTCCCGTCCTCGCCGTACATGCGATAGACGCCGGGCTTGTCCGGCGCGCGGCGCGCCTCGTCGCGGATCAGGTCGGCGGCGACGAGCGGCAGGCTGGTTTCCAGGGTGGGCGGCTCCGGGGTCATCGGATGCAATATAGGGGGCACGGCGGCCGCGTCACGAGCCGGAATGACGGCCTTTCGCGTTGACTCCCCGGGCCCTGCCGTCTATGTCGCCGCTCTTCGCCCGCGGGGTCACCCGGCGGGCGCATTCTTTTTCGCGTTAAGCCGAGGCCTCAATATGTACGCGGTGATCAAAACCGGCGGCAAGCAATACCGGGTTCAACCGGGCGACACCATCGTGGTCGAGAAGCTCGCCGGCGAGGCGGGCGACGTCCTGAGCCTGGGCAGCGTCCTGATGCTGGGCGGTGACAAGGGCGTCACCGTCGGCGCGCCCCTGATCGAGGGTGCCGCCGTGGCCGCGACCCTGATCGAGACCCGCAAGGGCGAGAAGATCAAGATCTTCAAGAAGACCCGCCGCCAGGGCTATCGCCGCACCAACGGCCATCGCCAGATGGAATCGGTTCTGCGCATCACCGGCATCGAAGGCGCCGGCGAGAAGGCCAAGTGGGACGGCAAGGTCGAGCTGATGACCAAGGCCGAGATCAATCTGCGCGCCCGTGGCCTGGCCCCTCGCGTCGAGGCGGCTCCGGCTGCCGAGGCCGAGGCTCCCAAGCCCGTCGCCAAGAAGGCTTCGGCCAAGAAGGCTGCCGCCAAGACCGAAACCACCGCTTCGTCCGACGAAGCCTGATCACTGAAAGACTGAGGGGAGTTCTCCCATGGCACACAAGAAATCCGGTGGTTCGTCGCGTAACGGTCGCGACTCCGAGTCCAAGCGCCTGGGCGTGAAGAAGTTCGGCGGCGAGCGCGTGCTGGCCGGCAACATCCTGGTCCGCCAGCGCGGCACCACCTTCCATCCGGGCGACAACGTCGGCCTGGGCCGCGACCACACCCTGTTCGCCACGGCGCACGGCTCGGTGAAGTTCACCACCAAACGCGGGGGTCGCTGTTACGTCTCGATCCTTCCGGCGAACGACGACCAGCAGGCGCTCGCCGCCGAGTAACGCGAAACCGGCCTTCGGATCGCGTTGCTCCTTCTCCAAGGACAGCAGCCGATCCGGACCAAGGGAAATTTTCCGCGGGGAGTCTGGATCACCAGGCTCCCCGTTTGCGTTCCCCGCCTCGACGTCCGCCCGAGCCCTCCCCCAAGGAGGCGGACAGCTGATCCAGGCGAGGCGTCCATGTGCGTGATCGAAACCTCTCCCGTCGTGGAGACCCGCCGGCTGCTGCTGCGCAGTCCCGGACCCCAAGACATTCCGGCCATCGCGCGGCTGGCCAACGACCCCGACATCGCGCGCATGACCTGCCGAATGCCGCATCCCTTCGGACAGGGCGACGCGGAGGCCTTCGTGACCCAGGTCGCGGGCCAGGACCCGGCGCGGGCCAACACCTTCCTGATCGAGCACGAGGATCTGGGGCCCGTCGGCATGCTGGGCCTGTTCGAGGACGGTCAGGGCCGGCTGGAGCGGGCCGCGCCCGAGACCGGCTACTGGATCGGCCGTCCGTTCTGGGGCCGGGGCTTCGCCACCGAGGCGCTGGAAGGCGCGCTGGTCTGGGCCGGCAAGCGGTGGAAGCGCCGCGCCCTGCTGGCTGGGCATTTCGTCGATAACCCCGCGTCGGGGCGCGTGCTGGAGAAGGCGGGCTTCCTCTACACCGGAGAGACTCGCGAGCGTTTCAGCCGCGCTCGGGGCGGACCGGTCGATACGCGCATGATGGTCTGGCTGGCATAGAAGCCCTCCGGGATGTGAGAACCACTTGCAACTGAGGCTCTGGCCCTATAGTGCGACGCGTTCTCATTCTCATAGAGTTCGCCCATGGTCCGCACTGCCCTGCTCGCCGCCGCCTCCACCCTCGCGCTCGCCGGTGCCGCCTCCGCCCAGGACGGTGACGCGGCCCAGCTGGAGGAGGTGATCGTCACCGGCTCGCAGGTCACCCTGACTTCGCCCTATCCGGGCGGACAGGTGGCGCGTGGGGGACGGGTCGGCCTGTTCGGCAATCTGCAGACGCTGGACACGCCCTTCGTGTTCACCGCCTACACCGAGGAACTGGCGCGCGACCAGCAGGCCCGCAGCGTCGGCGACGTGCTGCAGAACGATCCGGCCGTGCGGGTCTCGAAGGGCTTCGGCAACTTCCAGGAGCTGTATGTCATCCGGGGCTTCCCGGTGTTCTCCGACGACATGACCCTGAACGGCCTATACGGCATCCTGCCGCGCCAGTTCGTGGCGGCCGAGTTCCTGGAGCGGGTCGAGGTCTTTCACGGCGCGAACGCCTTCCTGAACGGAGCGGCCCCGGGCGGCAGCGGCATCGGCGGGGCCTTCAACCTGACGCCCAAGCGCGCGCCCGATGCGCCCCTGACCCGCCTGACCGCGGGGCTTGAAGGGGAGAGCGAGCTCTATCTGGCGGCCGATATCGCTCGGCGCTTCGGCGCGGACGGCGACTATGGCGCGCGGCTGAACCTGGTCCGTCGCGACGGAGAGGCGGGCGTCGAGGACGAGGAGCGGCAGCTGACCGCGATCGGCCTGGGCCTGGACCGGCGCGGCGACCGTGTGCGGTTCTCGGCCGACGTCGGCTATCAGGATCACCGCATCGACGCGCCGCGCCCCACCGTGACGCCGTCCGGGGCCGTGCCGCGCGCGCCGGACGCCGAGGCGAACTTCGCCCAGCCCTGGACCTTCACCGACGAGCGTCAGCTGTTCGGTGTGGCGCGCGGCGAGTTCGATCTGAGCGACGGCGTCACCGCCTGGGCCGCGCTCGGCGGGCGGCGCGGTGAGGAGGAGAACCGTCTGGCCAACCCGACCTCGGCCCCGGACGGAACGCTCAGCGCCTACCGCTTCGACAACACGCGCGAGGACAGCATCATTTCGGGGGACGTCGGCGTGCGTGCCGAGTTCGCGACCGGTGAAATCGGCCACCGGGTCGTCGCTTCGGCCTCGCAGGTGCAGTCGCGCTCAGCGAACGCCTATGCCTTCTCCAGCTTCGCGGGTTTCGCCAGCGATCTGTACAACCCGATCGACGTGGCCCCTCCGGCCGCGGACTTCTTCGTCGGCGGCGACCTGAACGATCCCGGCGTCACCGAGCGGGTCGACAACGCCAGCGTCGCCCTCGCCGAGATGATGAGCTTCCTGGACGGCCGCCTGCTGGCGACCGTGGGCGTGCGCCACCAGACCATCGAGACGCGGTCCTACGATTACAACACCGGGGCCCAGGTCTCGGCCTACGAGGGCGATGCGACCACGCCGGTCTTCGCCGTGGTCTACAAGCCCAGCGAATTCATCGCGCTGTTCGCCAACTATGCTGAGGCCCTGATCCCCGGCCAGATCGCGCCCGCCGTCAGCGGCGGCGTGCCAGTCACCAATGCGGGCGAGGCCCTGGCCCCGTTCCGTGGCGAGCAGATCGAGGCGGGCCTGAAATACGACGTGGGCCGCTTCGGCGGGGCCGTCAGCCTGTTCCGCATCACCCAGCCCAGCGCCTTCGTCGAGAACGGCGTGTTCGGCACCAACGGCGAGCAGGAGAACACGGGCCTTGAAGTGTCCTGGTATGGAGAGCCGAGAGACGGCCTGCGCCTGATCGGCGGCTGGACCTGGCTGGACGCCGAGCTGACCCGCACCTCGGGCGGCGCGCTGGACGGCCGTCGTCCGATCGGTACGCCCGAGTGGCAGGCCAACGTCAATGTCGAATGGGATGTGCCCCAGGTCGCCGGCCTGACGCTGGAGGGCCGGGTCGTCTACACGGGCGAGCAGCCCGTCGATGCCGCCAACGCCGTCGAGCTGGACGCCTGGACCCGGGTGGATGCGGGCGTTCGTTACGCTCTCGCGGTCGGCGATCGTCCGATCA
The DNA here is from genome assembly GCA_947475735.1 of Caulobacteraceae bacterium. Lineage (GTDB taxonomy): Bacteria > Pseudomonadota > Alphaproteobacteria > Caulobacterales > Caulobacteraceae > Brevundimonas. The sequence goes on along the minus strand of CANJLQ010000011.1, from coordinate 124,452 downwards.
CGGTGCGGGCGCGGATCGAGAACCTGGCCGACGAGGACCAGTGGGTCGCCGTGGGTGGCTTCCCGGGCGCCAACTATCTGACGCTGGGGGCCCCGCGCACCCTGCGGTTCGCGGTGTCGACCGAGTTCTGATCCGGATGAAGCCCGGCACCATCCGCGCCTGGTCGGTCGTCCACACCTGGTCGAGCCTGATCTCGACGGTGTTCCTTCTGATGCTGTGCCTCACCGGCCTGCCGCTGGTCTTCAGCCATGAGCTGGACCACTGGCTGCTGGATGAGCCCTGGCAGCCCGCTCGACCGGGCGAGAGGCTGAGCCTGGACGCCGTCATGGCCACCGCCCTGTCGCGTCATCCGGGCGACGTTCCGGCCTTTCTGAGCTTCGACGAGGACCGGCCGGTGGTGAACGTAACCAGTCGCGCGCCGGACGCCCCGGCAGGACAGTACAATTTCCAGCCGATCGACCAGACCAGTGGCGATGCCACCCCCCTGGTCGCGGGTCATCCCGTGGTGGAGTTCCTGCTCCAGCTGCACACCGACATGTTCCTCGGCCTACCGGGGATGCTGTTCCTGGGGCTGATGGGGCTGATGCTGGTGGCGGCGACGGTATCGGGGATCGTGCTCTACGCCCCCTTCATGCGTCGGCTACCGTATGGCACGCTGCGGCTGAACAAGACCGCGCGCACGCGGTGGCTGGACTGGCACAATCTGGCAGGGGCGACGACGGCCGCCTGGGTTCTGGTCGTCGGGCTGACGGGGGTGGTCAACACGCTAGCCACCCCGATTCTGGCGGTCTGGAAGGACACGGCCCTTGCCGATCTGACACGGGCGAATGACGCGCCCGCGCCGGTCGGTGAGCGCGCCTCCCTGGACGCGGCGGTGGCGCGGGCCAAGGCGGCCCTGCCCGGCCGGACGCTGCAGTTCGTCGCCTTTCCGGGCACGGAGTACACGACGGACCACCACTATGCCGTCTTCTTCCACGGCGACACGCCCCTGACCCGGCACCTGACGACCCCGGCCCTGATCGACGTGCGCACGGGCGAGCTGGCGGCGGTGGCCGAGGCCCCCTGGTACGTCAAGGCGCTGGGCCTGTCGCAACCGCTGCATTTCGGCGACTACGGTGGGTTGGGGCTGAAGCTGGTGTGGGCGGCCCTGGACATCATCACCATCATCATCCTGGGGTCGGGGCTCTATCTCTGGATCGCTCGCCGCCGGCGCGGCGCATGAAGGTCCATCGCCAGAGCCTGATCGCGGTCTTCGCCTGGCCCCTGATCCTGTTCGTCCTGGGCCTGACTGGGCTGGTCGGAGCCCTGCTTGCTGACGGCCTGTGGGACGGGCTGGGCGCGGCTTTGGTCTCCACGGCCGTGGTGGCGATCGTCTGGGCCCGGATCAGGGCCGGTCGCGGCTAGGTCCCGCCGGTCTCCAGGAACCGCAGGGCGCTCAGCACATGGGCGCGGACGCCGACGACCAGAACGTCCTCGTTGACGTCGAACTGGGGCGAATGGTTGGGCGGGGCCGTGGCCGGATCGACACCGTCCGGTGTGCCACCCAGGTGATAGAAGACGCCCGGCACCTCGTTCTGGAAGTAGGAGAAGTCCTCGGCCACCGTCGTGGGCGGCGTGGCGGGATTGACGTTGCCCGCGCCCGCCGCCTCTTCCAGCACCGGGGCCAGCCAGGCCGACAGGGGTTCGTTGTTGAAGACGAGGGCGGCGTTCTCGCGGATGGAGAACTCGGCGGTCGCGCCATAGGCCTCGGCGACATGGCCGATGGCGGCCTCGGCGCGGTCGACCAGGCTCTGGCGCTGTTCGCGGTCGAAGGTCCGCAGGGTGCCCGACAGCACCGCCTCGTCGGGGATGATGTTGTAGCGGACGCCGGCGTTCACCGTGGCGATGGTGAAGACGGTCGGCGTCGTCGTGGGGTCCACGGTCCGGGCGGTCAGGGTGTTGACCGTCGAGATCACCTGTCCGGCCACGGCGATCACATCCACACCCCGCCAGGGCCAGGCCCCGTGCGTCTGGCGACCCTTCAGGGTGATGTCGACCCGGTCCGACGCCGCCATGAAGCCCTGGGGTCGATAGAACAGGGTTCCCGGGCGGCCCGGTACGACGTGCAGGCCGAAGATGGCCTCGACCTTGGGATCCTCCAAGGCGCCCGCCTCGATCATCAGGCGCGCCCCGCCCAGGGCCTCGCCCGGCGGTACGCCCTCCTCGGCCGGCTGGAACAGGAAGACGATGGTGCCGCTGAACCGGTCCTTCATGCCGCTGAGCACTTCTGCGGCCCCCAGCAGCATGGCGACGTGGGCGTCGTGGCCGCAGGCGTGTGCGACGGGCACGGTCGCGCCCTGATAGGTGCCCGTGGCGGTCGAGGCGAAGGGCAGGCCGGTCGCCTCCAGCACCGGCAGGGCGTCCATGTCGGCGCGCAACGCCACGACCCGCTCGGGCCCTGAGGCGGTGCCACGCAGGATGCCGACGACGCCCGTGCGGCCCACCCCCTCGCGCACCTCAAGACCGAAGCCGCGCAGGCGCTCAGCCACGAAGGCGGCGGTTCGGACCTCGGCGAGACCCAGTTCGGGGTTCTGGTGCAGGTCGCGGCGCCAGGCCACGACGTCGGCATTGACCCCGTCGGCGGCGGTGCGGACTTCATCTGTGGTGACGCTCTGCGCCAGGACAGGCGCCGCGCCGAGGCTGAGCAAGGCGGCGAGGGCGGCGGGACGGATCATGGCGGGCTCCGGAAAGGGTCGGCGGATGATGGTCCGGGGTGTTGCGCGGACGCAAGTCGCTTGCGTTCGCGGCCGGATGCCCCGATCTGTCGGGCATGGCCATCAAGACGTCGAAGACCCGCTGGAAGGACGTCGTCCTGGTCTGCAAGAAGTGCCAGAAGAAGCTGGACGGGGGCTTTGGGCCCGACGGCGACAAGACGTTGAAGAAGGCGCTGAAGAAGTACCTGAAGCCCGGCGACGGCAAGGGCCGCAAGGCCGAGCTGGCCGTGATCGAGACGGGGTGTTTCGACATCTGCCCCAGGAACGCCGTGGTGGCGATCAACGCCATGGAGCCAAAACAACTGCTGATCGTGCCGGCTGGTGCCGATCTGTTCGAGGTGAAGGCGCGACTGGGGCTGGACGACGGGCGCAGACTGAAGCCGACGCTGACGGTGGTCGAGTAGGAACGCTCTCCCTCCCCTTCATGGGGAGGGACCGTGAGGCGCAGCCGAGCGCGGGTGGGGCCGTGTGAAGGTGGCGCGCGCTGTAAACTTCCCCACCCTGGCTTCGCTTCGCTTCGCCGTCCCTCCCAATGAAGGGGAGGGAGAGATATAGCCGTCCCATGTCCCCCACCTCGCCCGCCTTCGTGATCCTGTTCGTCGTCAGCCTGATCGCGGCGGCGGGGAACATGGGGCTGCAGTCGGTGCTGCCCAATATCGGGCGGACGTTCGGTCTGGCCGACACCCTGGTGGCAGCCGCCTTCGCCATCTCGGCCCTGATGTGGACGGTGGCCTCGCCCTTCTGGGCCCGGCTGTCGGACCGGGCGGGGAGGAAGAACGTCATCCTGATCGGCCTGGTCGGCTTCGTCATCTCCATGGCCGGGTTCGGCGTCGGCGCGACGTTCGGGCTGGAGGGGTGGCTGGCCCCGATCACGGCCTTCGTGCTGATGGCGGTGGCGCGGACGGTCTATGGGGTCCTCGGCTCGGCGGCCCCGATCGCCTCCCAGGCCTATGTGGCCGACCGGACGAGCCCGGAACAGCGCACCCAGGCCATGTCGCTGCTGGCCTCGGCCCAGGGGCTGGGCACGGTCGTCGGGCCGGTGCTGTCGCCCTTCCTCGTCCTGCCGATCGTCGGACTGGCGGGGCCGATGTACGCCTTCGCCCTGATCGGACTGGTCGTGCTGCTGGTCGTCTGGAAGCGGCTGCCCTCCGGAGACGTCGTGCGCCAGCCGACGGCGCGGGGTGGCGATGGCAAGGGGTTGTGGCGTGATCCGCGGGTGCGTGACTTCCTGCTGTACGGCCTGCTGGTCACCAGCGCCCAAGCGGTGAACATCGCCGTTCTGGGCTTCCACATCATCGACGAGATGGCCGAGACCGGACTTCCGGCAGCCCAGGCCCAGGCCTTCATCGGGGTGGCGATGTTCGCCGGCGCGGCGGCGACCCTGATGGTGCAATGGGGGTTGATCCCGCTGCTGAAGATGCAGCCGCTCGCCCTGATGCGATGGGGGGCCGGGCTGGCCCTGGCGGGCAATCTGCTGAGCATGGTGGCGCCCGGCTATTTCGGCGTGGTGGTCGGCTATGCGGTGGTGTCGATGGGCGTGGGCTTCGCGCGTCCGGGCTTCACCGCCGGGTCGTCCCTGGCGGTCGGCGCACACGAGCAGGGGGCGGTCGCCGGGCTGATGATGTCGCTGGCCGGGCTCAGCTTCCTGGTGCCCCCGGTGGCGGGCGTGGCATTGTACGGCCTCGGCGAGGCCGCGCCGTTCGGGGCGAACGCCGTGTTGCTGGCCGCCGCCATGGTCATGGCCCTGTTCAGCACGACGCTGCGGCGCGATCCCAATCCGCTCACCATCGATACGCCGTCGCCCGAGACGCCGCCCGCCTCGCAACCGGGGCCGGAGGGCGGTCGCTAGGGCGCGGCGAACGGCCCGGCTTGCGTCGCGCCCCGCGGATTGCGACATCGGCCCCATGAGCACCTTCAGGATCGAAAAACGCATCGGCGTTCGCGCCAGCTCCGAACGCATCTGGGCCGTGATCGCCGACCTGCCGGGCTGGGACCGGTGGAACCCGCTAGAGACCCAGGTCGAGGGGCGGATTGGCTTCGGCGGCGCCCTGACCCTGACCGAGACCATCGCGGAACTGGGCGAGCGCCGCACGACCCTGGCGGTGCGGGAGTGGCAGCCCGAGGCCCAGCTGATCCTCGTCGAGAAGCGCGGCTGGCTGTTCAACGCGGTCCGCTATTACGAGATCGAGCAGCTGGACGCGCAAAGCTGCATCGCCTCTAACGGCTTCATCTTCTCCGGCTTTCGCGGCGAGGGCTTCCACGACAAGCACAAGCGGGTGCTTCGGGGGGCGTGCGAAGCGGTCGCCGAGGCGCTGAAGGCCGAGGCCGAGGCGGGCTGAGCCCTACTCGGACGCGGTCGCCTGCTGACCGTCGCGGGTCTTCATCTGGTCCTGGATCTGGATGATGGCGGGACCCAGGATGACCACGAACAGGACCGGCAGGAAGAACAGGATCATCGGCACGGTCAGCTGGGCGGGCAGGGCCGCCGCCTTCTTCTCGGCCGCCGACAGGCGCAGTTCGCGGTTTTCCTTGGCCATGGTCCGTAGCGCGGTCGCCAGCGGCGTCCCGTACTGTTCCGCCTGCACCATCGCCGTGGCCACGGCGCGCACGCCGGGGTGGTTGGTCCGTTTGGCCAGGCCGTCATAGGCCATCCGCCGCTCAGGAAGATAGCTCAGTTCCGCGGACAGCAGGGCCAGTTCCTCGGCCAGCTCGACCGAGCTGGTTCCAATCTCCTGGCTGACCTTCACGATCGCGGACTCGATCGACATGCCGGCCTCAACGCAGATCAGCAGCAGATCGAGGGCGTCGGGGAAACCCTGCATGATCGACTGGCGACGCTTTGTGATCCGGTTCTGCAGAAAGACGTTGGGGCCGTAGAACCCCAAGACCGTCGCCCCCATGATCATCGGCAGCTTGGTAATGCTGGGCAGGCCGAAGTCGTTGATGAAGAACAGATAGAAGGCGCTGAACAGCAGAAAGAAAATCGGCGTCGCGAAGCGGAAGAAGTAGAACGTCGTGATCGGTCGCGGCCCGCGAAATCCGGCCTGGCTCATCTGTTCGACGACCTTGGGGTCCTCCAGCAGTTTCGACAGGTTTAGGCGTTCGACGATGCGCTTCTTGAAGCCGTCGTCGGTATGGCGAAGGCCCCCCTGACCGCCGGCGATGGCCTGGCGCGACCGGCGCTTCAGCTCGTCGCGTCGGGTCGAGACCGCCTGCATCCGCTTGTCCAGCTGGACCCCGCCGCCCATGGCGCCCATCAGGGTCAGGATGGTGGCGAACACCAGCACGCCCACGCCGAGGCTGAGCAGGTTGCGGGGTTCGACGATGGCCTCGATAAATCCCATGACCCGCCCCTAGATCTTGAACGAGATCATGCGCTTCATCACGATGATGCCGAAGGTCATCCAGATGCCCGAACCCAGCAGCATGATCTGTCCCCGGACATCGGTGAACATCAGCGCCATGTAGGCCGGGGTCGTCAGGCCCACGAGGGCCATGACCACGGGCGGCAGGGAGCCGATGATGCCGGCCGAGGCCAGGGCTTCGGACGACAAGGCCTTGACCTTCTCCCGCATCATCCTCCGGGCCCGGAGGACGGCCGACAGGTTGCCCAGCGCCTCGGCCAGGTTGCCGCCGGTCTTCTGCTGGATGGCGATCACGATGGTGAAGAACTTCAGCTCCGGCGTAGGGATGCGCTCGTACATCTTGTCGAGAGCCTGTGGGAGCGTCAGGCCGACGCCCAGCCCCTCGACCAGTTTGACGAACTCGGGCCCCAGGGGCGCGGGGCTCTCCTTGGCGATGATCTTGAAGCAGTCGTGGACCGGCAGACCCGACTTGATGCCGCGCACGATGACGTCGACGGCGTTGGGAAACTCCAGTCCGAACTTCTTCATTCGGCCCTTGCCGATGAACCCGACGATCCATCGGGGAAGCCCCAGGCCTGCCGCGACGCCGGCACCGATGGCGACCAGGATGTTCAGGCCGAAGACCACCGCGACGAGGGTCGCGACGAGGCCGAGACCGGCGCTGATGATCCAGAAGGTCCGGACACTGATCGACAGGCCCGCGTGCTTGAGGCGCGCGGCCATGGTCATGCGGGCCTTGCGCTCCTTGCGCTCGGCGTCCTTGAGCTGAAGCTCGATCGCCTTCCTGCGGGCTTCGGGGGTGTTGGCCTCGGCCTTGGCGGCCTTGACGCGAGCGGCCTTGGTCTGGCCCATGCCCATGGCCTCGGCGCGCTTGACCGCCTGGGCCGACGAGTCGTCGCCACCCACGAAGACCCAGCCCAGGCCGCCGATTGTGATGAAGGCCAGGACGGCGGCGAGTATGGGAAGCATGCCCGCCTACTCCGCCGCGTCCAGGGCCTCGGCCAGCTCGCGCTCCAGCCCGTAGTAGCGGGCGCGGTCCCAGAAGCGGGGACGGGCGATGCCGGTGGACTTGTGACGGCCGACGATCTTGCCGTTCTCGTCCTCACCGGTGATCTCGTAGACGAACAGGTCCTGGGTCACGATCACATCGCCTTCCAGGCCGACGACCTCGGTGATGTGGGTGATGCGGCGCGAGCCGTCGCGCAGGCGCGCGGCCTGGATGATGACGTCGACCGATCCCACGATCATCTCGCGGATGGTCTTGGACGGCAGGCCGTAGCCACCCATGGTGATCATGGATTCCATCCGGCTGATGGCCTCGCGCGGGCTGTTGGCGTGCAGGGTGCCCATAGAGCCGTCGTGGCCGGTGTTCATGGCCTGCAGCAGGTCGAAGGCCTCGGGTCCGCGCACCTCGCCGACGATGATCCGTTCCGGGCGCATCCGCAGGCAGTTCTTGACCAGGTCGCGCATGGTGATCATGCCCTGGCCTTCCAGGTTCGGCGGCCGGGTCTCCAGGCGCACCACGTGCGGCTGCTGCAGCTGCAGCTCGGCCGCATCCTCGCAGGTGATGACCCGCTCGGTCGGGTCGATGAAGGCGGTCAGGGTGTTCAGCAGGGTCGTCTTGCCCGAGCCCGTGCCGCCCGAGATGACGAGGTTGCAGCGGCAGGCGCCGATGACGCCCAGGACGCGGGCCCCTTCCGGACTGATGGAGGCGTACTCCACCAGGTTCTTCATCGTCAGCTTGTCTTTCTTGAACTTCCGGATCGTCAGGGTCGCGCCGTCGATGGCCAAGGGCGGGGCGATGACGTTGACGCGGCTTCCGTCCGGCAGGCGCGCGTCGCAGATCGGGGAGCTTTCGTCCACGCGGCGGCCCACCTGGGACACGATCCGCTGACAGATGTTCATCAGCTGGGCGTTGTCGCGGAAGCGGACGTTGGTCAGCTGGACCTTGCCGCCGACCTCGATGAAGACCCGACCGGCACCGTTGACCATGATGTCGGCGATGTCGTCGCGGCTCAGCAGGGGCTCCAGCGGGCCATAGCCGAGGACGTCGTTGACGATGTCCTGGACCAGGTGCTCCTGCTCGGCCACCGACATGGAAACGTTCTTGATCGCCACCAGCTCGGCGACGATGTCGCGGATCTCTTCCGACGCCGCCTTGGTGTCCAGCTGCGCCAGCTGGGCCAGGTCGATGGTGTTCATCAGGGCGTTGAAGATCGTCGTCTTCGTGGCGTGATAGTAGTCGCTCTGTTCGCGGACGATCTCGGCGACCGCCTGGGCCTTCTTCAGCTGCTCGAAGCCCGGCGTGGCCTTGGGGCCCGGTCCGGCCGCCGCGCCCGGGGGCGGCGCGGGTTTGGGCTTGGGCCGGGAAGCCAGGGCATCGAGGCGGTCCGCCGCAGGGGACGGGCTGGCCGAGGCGGGACGCCCGCCGCGCGCGAAGCCGCCCTCGGAGGGTCCGGTCTCGGCGGTGTAGGAAAAGGCCTGGGTCTGCTGGCCCTGGGCCGGCTGGGGCGGCGCCATGGGCTCGGTCGAGGCGAAGGCGGGGGCCTCAGGCGTGGGCGCGGCAGCGGGCGCGGGCCGGGGGGCCGTCTCAACGCCCCCGCCGGGCTGGGCTGTGCGCTTGCCAAACACGGATCAGGCCTTCTTCTTGAACAGGCCCGCGAACAGCGACTTGGACTCGCCCTTGGCGGGCTTGGCCGCCTTGCCGGGGGCGGCCAGGGCGGGCAGTTCGCGCCGCGACACGATCTGGGCCAGCAGCTGGAAGGCCTCGGCGGCCTTCGACTTGGCGTTGGCGTCCAGGATCATCTGGCCGTTGTTGGCGGCGGCCCCGAACAGCTTGGCGTCGAACGGGATCGACAGGCTGGGGTGGATGCCCAGGGCCGCGCCGAAATCCTTGGCCGGGATTTCCGGACGACCCGGAACGCCGACCTGGTTCAGCACCAGACGCGGCGGCGCGTCGTTGGGACGGCCCGAGCGGATCAGGTCGATCATGTTCTTGGCGTTGCGCAGCGACGCCAGGTCCGGGGTCGCCACCACCACCACCTCGTCGGCGGCGATCAGGGTGCGGCGCATCCAGCCGGTCCAGATGTGCGGCAGGTCCAGCACAATGAAGGGCGCGGTGCCGCGAATCTGTGTCGTGACCTCCTCGAAGGCCTCGGGGCTGATGTCCCAGTCGTTGTCCAGGGTGGCGGGGGCCGCGAACAGGCTCAGCTTGTCCGTGCAGCGGACCATCATCCGGTCCAGCAACACCGAGTCCAGACGATCGGGTTGACCCAGGGCGTCGGCGACGCCCGACAGCGGGTCCTGGTTGAAGTCCAGCCCGGCCGTGCCGAACGGCAGGTCGTAGTCGACGATGACGGTGTTGGCGCCGATCTTCTCGGACATGGCGTAGGCGGTGTTGTGGGCCACCACCGAGGCGCCCGCCCCGCCGCGCGCGCCGACGAAGGCGATCGACCGTCCGACGAACGGCTGGGCCGGGTCCGAGAACAGGCCGCCGATCGCGGCGATCAGCTGCAGCGGCTGGATCGGCGCGACCAGATATTCGCTGACGCCGCGCTTCATCAGCTCGCGGAACAGGATGATGTCGTTGGTCGCGCCGATGACGACCACCTTGGTCCCCGCGTCGCAGACCTCGGCCAGGCGGTCGACCTGCCAGAGCAGGGTGCCGGGGTCCTGCATGCACTCGACGATGATCAGGGGCGGGGTCGGCTCCTGGTTGTAGGCGTCCACGGCGGCCGGAATGCCGCCGACCCGGATCTGGGTCGTGGCCCGCGCCATGCGCCGATCCTGACCGGCGCGTTCGGCGGCGGCCAGCGTGTCCTGGCGCTCGGCGAAGACGTGGATGGCGATGCGCGGAATGGTGACTTCGTTCTGCAGCCCCGCCTGAAAGGCGTGCGGAGCCATGGCCGCCGACGCCCCCGCGACCAGGTCGCCGACGGGGTTGTAGCCGGCCCCGGCGGGCAGGCCGCCCTGGGCGACCGGCAAACCCGCCGGATGGGCGACGACCGCGCCTGCGGGGTCGACAGGCGAGTTCGGATCATAGCCTCCGGGCGCGGAGAACTGCAGCGGTTCGCGCGGATTGATGTCCCCCCCCGCGGCGGGCACGGCGGTGGGCACGACGTCCAGTTCGGCGTCGAACTCGTCATCCAGGGGCTCGTAAGGGCGCGAAGCGAACGCATTCGTCATGAGCCGTCAGTCCACAGCATCCGAAACCTGACCGTTCTCGAGCAGGGATTCGATGACAGCCGCCGTCTGTTCGCCCCGGCGGTACTTGTCGAGCACGAGCGCCCGTCGACCGGAGTCGGGCGGGGTCATGGCGCGCGGCGTCGTGATGTCGCGCGGGTTGGCGATCTGCGCCGCCAGATTGGCGTTCACGGAGCAGCCGAAGTTGGAGTGACCGGCATTGTTGGCCGTGCGTGTCAGATTGGTCCATTCAGTTCCGCACCGGGGCACGGAGGCCCGAACGGTGTCGAAACCGACGAGAACCGGCGCGCGAGGGTCCGGCGCGATATAGGTCACGACCTGGACCTGATGGCCCGGCACGCCGGCCGCTTCCAGGGCATTGCGGACGCTCCAGGCCATCTCGCCCGAGACGGGATCGTCGCCCGACGGGGCCTCGACGCGCAGCACAGGCGCGCCCTCGGCGTTGAAGCGATAGGCGATGTCCTGAAGCGCGCGGGCCTGATTGGCCGAGGGGCCGGCGTCGTGGACGGCCAGGGCGATCCGCTCGATGCCGGGCTCGACGGCCAGGGCATAGCGCGATGTGGGCGTCAGCGGCACGGGGCCGGTGCCCTCGGCGGGCAGGCCGACGCAGGCGGACAGGGTGGCGGCCGAGACGGCGGCAAGGATCAGGGTGCGGATCATCGGGGCGCTCACTCGATCACATAGCCGACGGGCCCCTGCCAGGCGGGCGCCGTCGTGGCCCCCGGGGCAGGCGAGCCGTAGGCCTGGTTCAGCTGGCCAAAGAAGATGGTCTGGGCGTCCGACGCGATCCGCAGGCCGTCGGCCGGGGTCTGCATGCGGTCGCGCGACGTCGGGGTGACGATGAAGGGCTCGACGATCACGACCAGTTCGGTCTCGCCGGAGGTGAAGTCCCGCGAACGGAACAGCTGGCCCAGCACAGGCAGGCCGCCGAGGCCCGGGAAGCTGTCGATCGCCTGACGGCTGGATTCCTGAAGCAGGCCCGCGATCATCATGGAGCCGCCGGACGGCATTTCCACCGTGTTCTGGACGCGACGGACGTTCAGGCCCGCGATGTTCAACGGGGTGGACGTGCCCGCGCCCAGGGTGATGCCGCCGGTCTGGGTCAGCTCGGACACCTCGGCCGAGATCTGCAGCGAGATGCGCCCTTCAGACAGGACGACGGGCCGGAAGGCCAGGCTGACGCCGTAGGGCTTGAACTCGATGGTGACGTTGCCGTCGCGGTCGCGGCCGGTCGGGACGGGGAACTCGCCCCCCGCGAGGAAGCTGGCGCTTTCGCCGTTGACCGAGGTCAGATTGGGCTCGGCCAGGGTGCGCAGCAGGCCGACCCGCTCGAACGCCTTGATGGTGGCCTCGCCCTGGTTCAGGCCGTCGTCGCCGACGGTGTCGCGGGCGGTGGCGGTATCCCAGTTCTCGGCCCCGTAACGATTGTTCGGGCCGTCGATCACGCCGTAGCAGGTGCCCTGGACGCCGGCGGCGCAGGGAATCTCGAGCTGCGGTTGAGGACGGGTGTCGCGCGTGACGCCCGCGCTGAGACCGCCCAGAAGCGAGCCGTTGATGCCGAAGCTGGCGACCTGACCCAGCAGGAACTGCGCTTCTCCGACCCGGCCCAGAACGGCGTTGGTGTCGAAGCCCAGCTGCTTGATGGCGTTTCTCTGCACCTCGACGATCCGGACCCGGAGCGTGACCTGGTCCGAGGCGGCGATGGTGGTCAGGTTCAGCACCTTGTCCGGGGCCGAAACGAAGGCGCGCGCGACCGAGGCGATGCGATCGGACTCGGCGGCGCTGGTCACCAGTCCGGTCAGGACGATGCTGTCGTTGACCGCCTCGGCCCGCACCTGCGAGCCCGGCGCGACGCGGCTGAGGGTGTCCTGCAGCGCCGACACGCCGGCATCGACCCGCACCCTCAGGGTCAGGATCGGACGTCCGGCGGCGTCCAGGAACACCGCGTCGGTCTCGCCCGGCGCGATGCCGATGACGGTGATCCGGCGCGGAGAGTGGACATTGGCCTCGGCCACGGCCGGGTTCGATACGATCACGTCGCGCGCGTCGGCCGGCAGGTCCACGGCGAAGGAGGTGCCGCGCGGCAGGTTGATCAGCCGCGGGCCCGAACCGGCGGCGACGGTCTGGGTCGCGCCATAGGTCTGGGCCAGAGCAGGTGTCGCTATCGGGGCGGCGGCCATGGTGGCCGCGCAGGCGACGGCGAGGATCGGCTTCAGGGAGATTGTCATGGACGCCTTCATGGGACGCTCACCACTTCGGGTTCGCCGCCGCGGAAGATGCGGACGGAGGTCGCCTCGGCGCGCTGCGCGCGCGGTGCCGAGGCGACACGGCCGGACGGCCCGGCGGTGTCGGCGTAGGAGCGCAGAACCAGAGACAGCTCTCCCGCCGCCCGGGCCAGGGCCAGGGCCTCGGAATCGCTTGGGGAGACTTCGAGAGTGGCGGTCGCGCCGACCACGGTCTGCTGGTCGTCGTCGGCGCGGGTCGATTGATCGACGGCCAGCACCTTGACGTTCTGAAGCACGGTGGTGGAGGCGTGGCGCGCCTGGCTGCCGCCCTCGTCGCCATTGTCGCCCAGCTCGACGGTGACGATCACGTCGACACGGTCGCCGGGCAGGATGAAGCCGCCGGCGGCCGACTCGACGGTCACGCCGATGGCCATGGCCCGCATGCCAGGCTCCAGATAGGCGGCCATGTAGCCGCTGTCTCCGGCGCGCACGATCTTGCGGCCGATGATGGGTTCGCCGGCCAGAATGGGCTCACGGACGACCGATCCGAAATAGTCGGCCTTGGCGCCGCCGGTGGCCAGGTCGGTCGCGGCGCGGGTGACGCGGGCGACCGTGGTGTTCTCGGCCGGTTCGCCTTCGGCCTTTTCCTCGCCGTCCGGCTTCTCAGCGGTCGGGACGGGGACGGAGCCGTCGGTGATGAAGGCGGGATTGACCTCGTCGGCGGGCCAGTCCTTCCACTCCAGATCGGCGTCGGTCAGACGCTGACCGGGGGCCAGATCGCGCGCGGCGACCAGAACCTTGGCCATGTTCCGGGGCGCTTCGGCGGCGGCCACGGCGACGGGCTCGCCCGAGGACGACCCCATGGCGCGCACGACCAGCGCCAGGCCGATGGCCGAAACGGCGGCGATGCAGATGACGGCGATACGGGCGGGCTTCATCGACGGTCTCCGGCGCGGCCCGCCGCACGACTCAAGGTGTGCGGGACCTACCGTTAACGACCATGCCGGGCGCGGGTTAACGCGGGCCTAAGCGGATCAAAGGGCGGCGGCGACGGCCAGCATCGCGCTGGAGGGAAAGGCCATCAGGGCCCCGGCGCAGATGGCGACTCCATAGGGAATGTCGCCGCGCGGGCTCATCAGGGAGGCGACCCAGGGCGGCGCGCCTCGCAGGTACGGACCCAGATAGGCCCTGGCGGCCAGGATGCCGAGGCAGAAGAAGCCTCCGACGACGCCCGTCCACAACAGGAACATGCCAGACCCGACCAGGCCCAGCCACAGGCAGGCGGCGGCCATCAGCTTGGCGTCGCCGCCACCGATGATCCGCATTGCGAACAACGCCATTCCCAGCAACAGGGCCGCGACGGCGATCAGGGCGTGCAGCCCGACGGTGCCCAGCGGCAGGCCGACGATCAGGGCGACCGGAAAGAAGGCCACGATCAGCAGGCCCGAGATCCAGTTCGGAATCCGCATCGTCGTCAGGTCCATCAGGCCTGCGACGATGACGAGCGCGGGCAGGATGCTGAGGAGGGCGAGGGTCAGGACGTCCATGCGGGAACCTTGGATCGGGACGCGTTAATTCCGCGTGTGCGAGTGATCGCAAAAACAAAGGGCCGGCGCGTTTCCGCGCCGGCCCTCCGACTTCAAGACTGACCGCTGGTCTTAGGCGGTGAGGGTCAGCGAGGTCGCGATACGCTGGAACACGGCTTCCAGACGCGTGCCGACCAGGCCGACGGCGGTGATGATGATCACGGCGATGAGGGCGGCGATCAGGCCGTACTCGATGGCGGTGGCGCCCGACTCGTCCTTGACGAACTTGGTGATGAACTTGGTCATGTGACTTCCTCTCATGTGAAACTGGCTAAGCGAGCAACGATGGCTGGGAGGCTCGGTCGCCCGCTTGTCCCCCAAACGCACTGACAACATGACCCGAACCGGTTAAGGCCGCGTCAGAGGTCGTGGTTACTCAACCGTTCACCGTAAAAGACGCGATTTTGCTGCCTATCTGCGAGTTATGGCGGGATTTCAGGCCTGAGACGTTGACGAGTATTAACCTTCATCAATCGGGTGTTGAGCAACCTCGCGGCTTTCAGACTTTATAGAGGTTTCCGGCCGATCCTCCGCGCTCGCCTCGCGCGCTGGCGAGAGAGACAAGGACACGCCCCATGGCCGGACCGTTCGCCCGTCTGACCCCTCACGCTGCCGCCCTCGTCGCCCTGCTGGCCGCCGGCGCGGTCCAGGCCCAGTCGTTGAACGTGGAGATTGATCGTTCGAGCCGGATCGGCCTCAGCGGCTCGGCCGCCTCGGTGATCGTCGGCAACCCGGCCATCGCCGACGTGACCGTGGTCGACGCCAACACCCTGTTCGTCACGGGCAAGGGCTATGGCGTGACCGAGGTCATCGCCGTCGACGCCATCGGCCGCACCCTGTTCCAGGGCGAGATCGTGGTGACCGGTGGCTCGACCGGCTCGGTCCGCGTGTGGCGCGGTGCCCAGGCGACGGAGCTGGCCTGCGCCGCCTCCTGCTCGACCTCCGTGCGCAACACCGCCGCGGCCGCGACCGCGACCCCCTGATCGATGCGAGGGCGCCCGCAGCTCTGGTCCGCGCGCCGCAAGGCCCGCGCGCCGCGCGAGGGCGCGGCGGCGATCGAGTTCGCCATCGTGGCGGTGCCCTTCTTCTTCGTCATCTTCGCCATTCTGGAGCTAGGGATCATCTTCCTGGTCGATTCCATGATGGAATCGGCGGTCCAGCAGGCCAGCCGTCTGGTCCGCACCGGCCAGGCCCAGGGCGGCGCGATCTCGTCGGCGCAGTTCAAGACGGCCCTGTGTCAGGGCATGAGCGTCTTCTCCGGCGACTGCCAGTCGCGCGCCACGGTCGACGTCCGGGTCATTCCCCAGTTCCGCGATCCCAACCCGCCCGATCCGACGGCCGACGGCGCGCTGGAGCCCGATGAGGGCGAGTTCGATCCGGGCGACGCCGGCGATCTGATGCTGGTTCGGGTCTGGTACGAACAGCCGGTGATCACCCCCCTGCTGTCCCAGGCGCTCACCCGGCTGGATTCCGGGGGCGCGCTCATCTCGGTCACGACCGCCTTCCGCAACGAGCCGTTCAATGGCTGATCGCGCCCCGTCCTGGCTCGGCCGGTTCGCGCGCGATGCCCGCGGCGTCGCGGCGGTGGAGTTCGCCCTCGTGGTGCCGGTCCTGATCGTCTGCTATTTCGGCCTCGCCGAGTTCTGCCAGGCCTATATGGCCCAGAAGCGGACCATCCACACGACATCGCAGGTCGCCGACATGGTCGCGCGGGCCCCGACGACCTCGCGCGCCCAGATCGACGAGATCATGGATATCGGCTCGCTGATCATGCAGCCGTTTCCCGAGGCCCCGCTGGACATCCGCGTCACGGCCATCACCCGCGACAACAACGGCGTGGCCCGCGTCACCTGGAGCCGGGGTCGCGGCATGGCGCCTCTGACGGGCGTCCAGACCGTGCCGGCCGGCCTGATCGCCAACGGCGAGATGATCATCATGGGCGAGGCGGCCTATGACTATGTCTCGCCCCTGGATACGCTTCTTCCCAACGCCACCCGGTTCCAGGGTCGGCATTATCTCAGGCCGCGCCTGACCGACCAGATTCCCTGTACCGACTGCTAGCCGACCAGGGCGCGCCGGATGGCCACGATCTTGGCCTCGGTCTCGTCCAGCTCCGCCGACGGATCGCTGTCGGCCGTGATGCCAGCACCGGCCTGGGTGCGGAACCGCCAGCGCCCGCCGTCGCGCCACAGGGCCACCGTCCGGATCAGGACCGAAGCCGTCAGCCGTCCGCCGGGGTCCAGCAGAAACAGGCTGCCGCACCAGGGGCCGCGTGGCGGTTCGTGGGCGGCGATGACCTTCATGGCCTGGTGCTTCGGGGCGCCCGTGATGGAGCCGGGCGGGAAGGTCGCCTCCAGCACCTCTCCGGCCGCGGTGTGGCCCCGTGCCCTGCCCGTGACCGTCGAGACGAGATGATGCACGGTCGCGAAGCTCTCCAGCGCGAACAGCCGTTCGACGGCGACGCTGCCCGGTTCACAGACCCGGGCCAGATCGTTCCGCATCAGGTCGACGATCATAAGGTTCTCGGCGCGGTCCTTCTCGCTCGCCAGCAGGTCGGCGGCCACGGCCGCGTCTTCCACCGGATCGGCGGACCGGGGGCGCGTTCCCTTGATCGGACGGGTCTCGATCCGCCCGCTGGCGGGATCGAAGGTCAGGAACAGCTCGGGCGAGTTCGACACCAGCGCCCGGTCCCCCAGACGCCAGAAGGCCCCGTAGGGCGCGGGCCCGGACGCCAGACGCACGAACAGGTCGAACGGGTCGGCCCCGGCGTGCAGGCGCCCGGACCAGCTCCGCGCGATATTGGCCTGGAACAGCTCGCCGGCGCCGATCCGCGCCACCACGTCCGCCACCGCCTCGCGGTAGTGCTGGTCCTCGGCGTCGGCCTCAAACGCGTCTGCCGGGGGCGAAGGGATATCGACGGGCCGGGCCGAAGACACCCAGGCCTCCGCCACTGCAGGATCGCCGACCGCGATGACGGTTCGGTCGGCATGATCGAACACCAGAAGGGTCGGATACCGCGCCAGCATCAGGTCGGGCCAGACCAAGTCGCGATCCCCCGTGGCCGGTCGCGCGCCCCAGTCATAGGCGATCAGGCCGACGACCTTTCGGTCCAGGTCGTGGCCAAGGCTTTCAACCAGACTGTCCGGACCGAGCGGGCCCGCCCGGACGCGATCCGGATCGGCGGCGACATAGGAGAAGCGACCGTTCGGTCCGCCGTCGGAGAGAAGGCACAGCGCGCCGTCGCGGTCCTTCAGCCCCGCCGCGACGGTCAGGGGCTCGACCCAGGCCAGGGTCCGGGGGGCCGGATCGATCACGCCGACAGCCGCTCCGCGATCCGGTCGCGCAGGGCGGCGTCCAGCCCGAGGGCCTGGTCGAGGTAGCCGTCGACGGACCCGTACCGCTCGGTCATGGCCTGGATCGCGGCGTGCAGATAGTCGGCCTCCACGCCCATGAAGGCCACGACCGCGTCATGGGCCGCCGTCCGCCCGGTCATGGCCTTCAGCTGTTCGGCGATGGCCGGCGCGCGCGCCTCCAGATCAAAGGCGGTATTGGTCAGCAGATAGTCCGCCATCAGATCGTCCTCGCCGACCCCCAGCAGGTGGTGGGTCAGGGCCGCCAGCATGCCGGTCCGGTCCTTGCCGGCGGCGCAGTGGATCAGGACGGGCCGGTCGCTCTCGGCCAGGGCGCGGAAATAACGGCTGAACAGGTCCAGATGGGCGGGCGCGAAGGGCAGGTTTCGATAGGTCTCGGTCATGAACCGACGGCCGCTGTCGGGCGTCAGGTCCGCGGTCTTCAGGAAGGTGATGTGCGGGGCCTCGCCCGCCTCGTCCAGATCGCTCTCGATCACGACCCCGGTGAAGCCGGCGGGGCGCCGGGACGGCTGCCGACGCCGCTCGATCGGCCGACGCAGGTCGATGACGGTGCCCAGATTCAGGGCGGCCAGCCGGTCAAGATCGGCGTCGGTCGCCGCCGCATGGTGCGCCGAGCGGAACAGATGCCCAGGCCGCACGCGCCTGCCCGCCGCCGTGGCGTAGTCGCCATAGTCGCGGAAGTTGTCGAGCGCGTCGAAGGCATGGATGCGGGGAGCCATGCCTCTCCTATACGGGCCTGCATTGCGCCGGGCGAGGGGGACCGATCAGCGCGGCTGAACCAGCCCGGCCATGGCGTCCAGATAGGCGACGAAGGCCTTGCGACCCGCCTGGGTCATCGCGGCCTCGGTCAGCGGCTTTCGCCCGACGAACCGCTTGGTCACCGCGACGAAGCCCGCGTCTTCCAGCTTGCGCAGATGGACCGAGAGGTTGCCGTCGGTGGTCTGCAGCCGGGCCTTCAGGGTGGCGAAGTCGGCGCTCTCGACGCCGGACAGGATGGCCATGATGCCCAGCCGCACCCGCCCGTGGATGACGTCGTCGATCCGGCCGATGTCGAAATCGTCGGGCATCAGGCCTTGGCCGCCCGCATCAGCAGGAACCCGGGCACGGCCATCAGTCCGAACAGGGCCGCTGCATAGGCCAGGTATTGGCCGGCGCTCCCCGACATCAGGGCCAGCACGGGGGCCGCGATGAAGGAGGCGGTGGCCAGAGCGCCGAGGGGCCGCGACGTCTGCATCGCGGCCGTCACCGCCCAGCCGATCCCGTAGAAGACCATGATGACCGAAGGAATCAGGCCCAGCAGAACCTGCGCCGCCTCCGGCCCCATCCGGATGCCGATGATCCCCAGCGAGCCGAACAGGGCGAAGATGCCCCAGCCGACGCCCATCCATGCGGCCCCGGCGGCGCGGTTCGCGGTCGTCGTCATCCCGCCGCCGCGCTGGATCCGCAGATTGACCACGACGACGACGACCAGGAACAGAGCCGTCGCGCCCAGCCACAGCAGGTTGAAGGCGGTGGTCGGGGCCGCCAGGAGGCCTGACGTCACCGCCCAGTGGACCAGGCTCGCCGAGCCGTAGATCAGGCCGGCGGCGAACAGGATAGCCGACCCGCGCATCGGTGTGCGCGCGCCGTCCTCGGCCAGGCCGCGCAGCCAGGCGATGTCTGTGATGTCGTCACGGCTCTCGGTCATGTCTGTCTCCGTCTCTTGATCAGCGAACGCGGCCCGAGGCCAGGATGAAACCGGGGGTCAGGATGAATAGGAACAGGCCGATCGCGTAGGCCAGATACTGGGCCGGCGACCCCAGCAGAAGCGCGATGCCCGCGGCGGTCATGAGGCAACCGCCGGCCACCAGCGCCATCCAGAGGCGGCTGGTTCGGGCGGCGGCGATTCCCCAGACGACGCCGTACAGAGACATACCGACGACGGCCGTGGCGCGCATCCAGCCCCAGTCTCCGGTCGCGAGCGACAGTCCCAGCAGCACAAGCGCGGCACCGATCTGGGTCAGGATGGCATACCTCGACCACTGGCCCGCCCGCCGCGCGGCCTCGCCACCGGAGCGCCGCAGACGGAACAGGAGGGTCAGGAACACCGCGACCGCGACGGGCCAGCTCAGCGACAGCGTGGCCGGATGTAGCCCGAGCGCGCCGCTCATCACGCCGAACTGGAACAGGTTCGCGGCCCCGAACACGGCCCCGGCCGCCATCAGAGTACGCCCGGCCGCGACCGGGAGGGTCGGTTCCGAAGGCGAAGAGAGGGACGGGGCGATCGCGGCGGTCGTCATGAGGAGGCTCCCTGATGTCCGGATCGTATCGCCCATATACTTTGTGATGTAAAGCACTTTCTCAGGACGGCTGGAAACGGCCCCGCTACAACCGATGCATGGCTCCTGACTATCATCACATCGCCTATGTCGGCCTCGAAGTGGCCAACCCTGTCACGATCGAAGCGGTCGAGGCGGCGGCGGAGCGGACGGGCCTGCCGCCCGGCGCGCGCGTGCTCGATATCGGGGCTGGGACCGGGGGCGTATCGGCCGCCCTGGCGCGCCGCTTCGGCTACCATGTCCACGCGATCGAACGCGATCCCGTGATGGTCTCCCACATCCATACGCGCGCGCGAGAGGGTGGCCTGCAGGACCGCCTGACCGTCGTTCGCGGACAGGCTCCCGATATCCTCGACAGGCTCGCGCCCGCCGACATGATGGTCGCCATGGGCTCGAGCCGGATCGGGGGGCAAAACGTCGGCACGGCCTCCGGCATCTTCCAGGTCCTGGCCAAGCGTCTGGCGCGTCCGGGCTATGTGCTGTGGGGCGACCTGGTCTGGACGGCCGACGCCCCTGCGCCCCTGCGCCAGGTCGTGGGACTGTCAGGCGTCTATGCCACCGACGAGGGCTGGAAGGTCGCGGCGAAGGCCTCCGGGCTTGAGTGCCTCTCCTCGGAAATGTCCCCACAACCGCTCTGGGACGCCTTCTTCGACGGTGCCGACGCCCGGGTGCGGGCCTGGCTGGACGCCAATCCGGGGGCGAAGGGGTTCGACGCGCTCAAGTTGAGGGCCGACCAGATCAAGGCCACCTTCGATTTCGGCAGGCCGTACCTGGGCTTCGGGCTGTATCTGTTCCGCAAGGACTGACTCCAAACTGCAACCCGACGGTTCCGGGACGAACAACCTGTGGTCGTTTGCCTGGCGCCTTTCGTGCAGGCCCGGCTTCCGAAGCGCGGCAAGGGTCCCGCTGTGGAACGGTGTCATGACCTATTCGGTGAGGAGTGTTCAGGAACGGGACGTTCAGGCGTTGAACGACCTGCATCGATCCGTGGGCTGGCCGGCGCGATCCGAGGCGGGCTGGCGCTGGCTGTCGGATAATCCGGCCCG
This sequence comes from Caulobacteraceae bacterium, assembly GCA_947475735.1. GTDB lineage: Bacteria > Pseudomonadota > Alphaproteobacteria > Caulobacterales > Caulobacteraceae > Brevundimonas. The sequence continues at coordinate 103,585 of CANJLQ010000011.1, read as the reverse complement.
TCTGGAGGCCGAGGCTCCGGCGGGGTGGATCCTCCAGTCCGAGACCGGTGAAGCGGCGGGCTTCACCGGCAACTTCGTGCAGCGGTTCTGGCGAGGAAGCGACGTCCTGTACGGCGCCAGCGGGTTTTCGATCATCGTCGCGCCCCACGCCCGGGGCCACAGCCGGATGCTGCTCCGGGCCTTCGCCGAGCAATCCACCCTGTTCGCCCGCTACACCCTCAACGCCAATCCGAAGTCCAGCCCGCTGTTCGCGCGCTACAAGTTGATGTCGTGGCCGCTCTCGACGCACGCGACCAAGCTCGCGTGGCGGATCGACCCGCTGGCTTGCGCCTATGGTCGGCTGTGGCGCGAGGTCGATCGCCGGGCCCCGCATCTCGTCGACCCCTCGCGGGAGCGGTTCATGAATGCCCGGCTCGGGTCGTGCGACAGTCTTAGCCTGCCGCCGGGCGTCGCCCTGCTGTCCGACTTCGCCGACCGATCGCGCTTCAGCGATTTCTGGGTGGCACTGAAAGACGAGGGACGGATCGTCGCCGACCGCAGTCCCGCCACTCTGCGCTGGCGTCTGGCCGATCCGGACCGGACGCTGGATCCGGTCATCCTCGCCTTCAATCGCGGCACGACCATCGTCGGCTATGCCATGGCGGTCATGGCCAAGGTCAATGTCATCGAGCCGCCCGTGCTGGAGGTGCTGGACATCGTCGCCCTGCGGGACGAGCCGCGCGCCATTCCCGCGCTGATGGAGGCATTGCTGGCCAATGCCCGACGGCTGGGGGCGGCCAAGGTCCGGATCCAGGTCGTCAATGAAGACCTGCTGCGCCGCCTCGGCCCGCTGGCGGCTTCGGCCCGGCGCGAGGGCGGCTGGGGCCACTGCCATGTCCGGTTCGAGCCGGGAGTGGAGGGTACGCAGACCTGGGCCCCGACGCCGTTCGACGGCGACTATGGCGTGTGCCTGAGGCCGATCCCGATCGGTCGGGAGGCGCAGGCGGCGGCCTGACCGCCTAACGCTTGCGCAGTTCGTCGCGGATTTCGGCGAGCAAGGCTTCGGACGGTGTCGGTCCGGCCGTGACAGGATCTGGCTTGGCGGCCTCGGCGCGGCGCAGCTTGTTGATGGCCTTGACCATCAGGAAGACCACGAAGGCGACGATCAGGAACTGGATCACGGTGTTGAGGAAGGCCCCGTACTGGATCGCCACCTCCTCGACGGCCTCAGTCGTCGGATCTTCGGCTGCCAGCACCCACTTCAGGTTCGAGAAATCGACCCGCCCGAGCACCAGGCCGATCGGCGGCATGACCACCTGTTCGACCAGGCTGGTGACGATCTTGCCGAAGGAGGCCCCGATGATGACGCCGACGGCCAGGTCGACGACATTGCCCTTGGCGGCGAACTCCTTGAACTCGCTCAGCAGTGACATCAGGCCTCGTCGCCGACGTTGAGCCGCTCACGCAGCTCCTTGCCGCTCTTGAAGAAGGGGACCGACTTGGCGGGAACGTCGACGGTTTCGCCGGTGCGAGGGTTGCGGCCGGCGCGGGCGGGTCGCGACCGCACGGAAAAGGCCCCGAAGCCCCGAAGCTCGACCCGACCGCCTTCCGACATGGCCTCGGTCATGCGTCCGAGGATGACGTTCACGACGCGCTCGACCTCGGCGTGCGTGAGATGGGTGTTCTCTGCCGCCAGTTTCTCGATCAGCTCAGACTTGATCATGTCCAGGCCCCCGCCCTTTCCTGCTCCAGAGAGCAAATACGGGTGCAACTTCAACCGGGTTGCAGGACTACCCTAGCCTTCGCCCGCCGGGCGAAAAAGGCCTGAAACATCGTTTCCGGGCCTGAAAGAGCGTTAATTCCCAAAACCGCATACGGAATCTGGGCCCAAACGAAAGGGCGGCCGGATCGCTCCGGCCGCCCTCAATATCCGTCACCGGATCAGTGCCTTAATCGAAAAGGCCGCGCGGATCAGTCCTTGCTGGCCTTCTCGCGCAGGGCGGCGCCCAGGATGTCGCCCAGCGAGGCGCCCGAGTCCGAAGACCCGAACTGCTCGATGGCTTCCTTCTCGTCGGCCATTTCCAGCGCCTTGATCGAGACCGAGACGCGGCGCGTGGCCTTGTCGATGCCGGTGATCTGGGCGTCGACGCGGTCACCCACGGCGAAGCGCTCGGGCCGCTGCTCGTTGCGGTCGCGGCTCAGGTCCGACTTGCGCACGAAGCTGGAGACCGGCGCGTCGTCGTCGCCGAACTTGACCTCGATGCCACCGGTCTCGATGGACGTGACGGTCACGGTGACGGTCTGGCCCTTCTTGTAGGTGTCGCCGTCGCCGACCGGATCGCCGCCCAGCTGCTTGATGCCCAGCGAGACGCGTTCCTTCTCGACGTCGACGTCGAGCACCTTGGCCTTGACCATCTCGCCCTTGCGATAGCGCTGGATGGCCTCTTCGCCCGAGACGTTCCAGTCCAGGTCGGACAGGTGCACCATGCCGTCGATGTCGTTGTCCAGGCCGATGAACAGGCCGAACTCGGTGGCGTTCTTGACCTCGCCCTCGACGGTCGAGCCGATCGGGTTGTTGGCGACGAAGGCATCCCACGGATTGTCCTGGGCCTGCTTCAGGCCCAGCGAGATGCGGCGCTTGGAGGCGTCGACGTCCAGCACGACCACGTCGACTTCCTGAGAGGTCGAGACGATCTTGCCCGGATGGACGTTCTTCTTGGTCCAGGACATTTCCGAGACGTGGACCAGACCCTCGACCCCGGCTTCCAGCTCCACGAAGGCGCCGTAGTCGGTGATGTTGGTGATGCGGCCGGTGTACTTGGCGCCCGGGGGATACTTGGCTTCGACGCCGTCCCACGGATCGGACTGCAGCTGCTTCATGCCCAGGCTGATGCGCTGGGTGTCCGGGTTGATCTTGACGATCTGGACCTTGACGGTGTCGCCCACGGCCAGGACCTGGCTCGGGTGCGAGACGCGCTTCCAGCTCATGTCGGTGACGTGCAGCAGGCCGTCGATGCCGCCCAGGTCCACGAACGCGCCGTAGTCGGTGATGTTCTTGACGACGCCGTCGCGGACTTCGCCCTCTTGCAGCTGGCCGACCAGTTCGGTGCGCTGCTCGGCGCGGGCCTCTTCCAGGATGGCGCGACGCGAGACGACGATGTTGCCGCGCGGACGGTCCATCTTCAGGATCTGGAACGGCTGTTCCTTGCCCATCAGCGGGCCGACGTCGCGCACGGGGCGGATATCCACCTGCGAGCCGGGCAGGAAGGCCGAGGCGCCGCCCAGGTCCACGGTGAAGCCACCCTTGACGCGGCCCACGATGGTGCCGTTGACCGGGTGACCGTCGGCGAACACGACTTCCAGACGGGTCCAGGCCTCTTCGCGGCGGGCCTTGTCGCGGCTGATGACGGCCTCGCCCAGGGCGTTCTCGACGCGCTCGAGGTAGACTTCGACGTCATCGCCGACCTTCGGGATCACCGCGCCTTCGCCGATGCCGAACTCACGGGCCGGGATGCGGCCCTCGGTCTTCAGGCCGACGTCGATGATGATGATGTCTTTTTCGATGCCGACGACGCGGCCGTGCACGACCTGGCCCTCGCCGAGATCGCGGCCTTGCAGTTGTTCGTCGAGCAGCGCCGAGAAGTCGTCGCGCGTGGGGTTGAGGGTATCAGACATGAAGCTCTGGTGTTTCCGATAGGGCTGTGGCGCGCGACCGAACGGCCCCGCGCGAGGTGAAGTTTTGAGAGGTAAGCAGGTCGTCGAAAGCGAGGCGATCGGTGCCAGAACGCCCGCGGAAGCCGAGGATGGGAGCGTTGGATTTGCGATCCGGGCCTAAAGACCGTGTTTCGCGCGCGCCGCCTCGACGATACGGCGGGCCGCATCGAAGGCCGTCTCTATATCCATCTCGGTGGTGTCGAGCAAGACCGCGTCCGGGGCCTGGACCATCGGGGCCGCGCCCCGTCCGGCGTCCCGCTCGTCCCGGCGCAGGATATCGGCCAGCATGGCCTCATAGGTGATGACGTCTCCGCGCTCGTTCAGCTGACGCCAGCGCCGGCGCGCGCGGACCTCGGGCGCGGCGGTGACGAACAGCTTGGCCGGCGCATCGGGCGCGATCACGGTGCCGATGTCGCGTCCGTCCAGAACCGCTCCGGCCGGCTGGCGCGCGAACGCCTGCTGCAGGTCCAGCAGGGCGGCGCGAACGCCCGGATAGCCGGCGACCCGGCTGGCCGCCTCGCCCGCATCGCCTGTGGTCAGGTCGGCAGCGTCTGAAAGCCGCTCCGGCTGAAGCGACCGGGCCGCCGCCTCCGCCGCCGCCGCATCCCCCAGATCGCCCCCGCCGGAAATGACGCCCAGCCCGACGGCGCGGTACAGCAGGCCGGTATCGAGAAAGGGCAGGCCGTAGAGGGCCGCCAGCCGCGACGCGATCGTCCCCTTGCCCGAGGCGGCCGGGCCGTCGACGGCGATGACGAGAGGGCGGGTCATGCGCTTGTCAGGAAGCACAGACATGGCGGATGCGCCAGTGAACGCTGTGTCATCCGATCTCGGCGCCCAGCCCGCGCATCATCTCCACGAAGCCTGGGAAGCTGGTGGCGATCATGTCGGGTTCGTCGACCGTGACGACATTCTGGGCGGCCAGACCGAGCACCAGGTGGCTCATCGCGATGCGGTGGTCATGGGCGGTGTGGACGACCGCGCCGCCCGGCACGCGACCGCCGGTCACGATGAAGCCCTCCGGCTCCTCCTCGACCGCCACGCCGCAGGCCCGCAGGCCGTCGACCATCAGGCGGATGCGATCGCTTTCCTTGACCCGCATCTCGCCGACGCCGCGCATGACCGTCCGGCCCTCGGCGAAGGCGGCGGTGGCGGCCAGGATCGGATATTCGTCGATCATGGCGGCGGCGCGCGCCTCGGGCACGATGACGCCTTTCAAGAAGGAGTGGCGGGCCGTGATGTCGCCCACCTCCTCGCCCCCGGCGATGCGGCGGTTCGTGATGGTCAGGTCCGCCCCCATCTCGCGCCAGGTCTCGAACAGGCCGGTTCGCAGGGGGTTCAGCATGACGCTCTCGACCGTCACCGACGATCCGGGGACGATCAGACCGGCCGCCAGCGGAAAGGCCGCCGAGGACGGATCGCCGGGCACGGCGACGTGCGTCCCCGTCAATCTCTGACCGCCCTTCAACCGAATGGCCCAGCCCTCGCCGTCGTCCACGACGTCCACTTCGGCCCCGAAGGCGCGCAGCATGCGCTCGGTGTGATCGCGGCTCTTTTCGGGTTCCGTCACCGAGGTCACGCCCTCCGCGCTCAGCCCGGCCAGCAGGATCGCCGACTTGACCTGGGCCGAGGCGACGGTCTGCACATGATCGATGGCCGTCAGGCCGCCGCCGGACAGGGTCGCGGGCAGAAGTCCGGGCTTGCCGCTCCAGGCGAACCGCGCGCCCATCCGTTCCAGGTGGTCCGTGACCCGCCCCATCGGCCGTCCGCGCAGCGAGGCGTCGCCGTCGAAGGTCGCGTTCAGGTCGTATCCGGCCGCCGCCCCCATCAGCAGCCGCACCCCGGTGCCGGCATTGCCGCAGTCGATGACGCCGGCGGGGGAGGCGAGGCCGCCCCGGCCTGTGACCCGCCACTGCCCGGGACCTCGCCGCTCGACCGTCGCCCCGAACGCCTCGGCGGCCCGCGCGGTAGCCAGCACGTCGTCGCCTTCCAGCAGGCCCTCGACCTCGGTCACGCCCGTGGCCATGGCCCCCAGGATCATGGCGCGATGGGACATGGACTTGTCGCCCGGCGCCCGGACGGAGCCGGTCAGCGGCCCCGTGGCGCGCGCGGTCAGATGGGGGGCGTCGCTCACCCGCGTCGGGCTCCGTGCGGACAGGGGGGGTGCCGGCCTCGCGGCCCGGTCGAACAGGGCTTTTGACAGCGGCCCCGGGGGGTGGCAAGGGACGCGCCCGAAATCCCACCCCACCAGCCAAAGGCTCCACCCCCGTGGCCGATCCCAAACTTGGCGCCAAGCAGGTCTGTCCGAACTGCCAGGCGAAGTTCTACGACCTCTCGCGTCGCCCCGCCCACTGCCCCAAATGCGACACCGAATTCGACCCTGAAGAAGCCATCAAGCTGCGCAGCCGCCGTGGCCGCCCCGGTGGCTATGCCGCCGACGACGCCGAGGATCAGGTCGTCGACAAGAAGGCGACCGACGACGAGGACGAGGAAGAGGAAGTCGTCACCCCCGAGATCGACGAGGAGGGCCACGAGCCCATCCTGACGCCGGACGACGAGGACGACGCGGTGGTCGATCCGACCGAAGAGCCCGGAATGGGTGAGGCGGCGACCGACGACGACGACGTCTTGGCCGACGACGATGATGACGACGATTCCGTGCCTTTCCTCGAAGATGAAGACGACGACGCCTTCGATGAGGACGTCGTCAAGGGCGGCAAGGACGACGACTGATGGGACCTGTGGGGGCGGGTTTCGACCCGCTCCCACGGCCTCCAAAAGAGCGTGAAAATAAATGGTCCGGGCGGGGTTGATCGCCAAAAGGGCCTGACATAGGTTCCGCCGCCTCGCCGGGGGCCTTGTCTCCCGCCGATCCGACCGAAAGGTTCGGGGCTTTAGCTCAGCTGGTAGAGCGCTTGCATGGCATGCAAGAGGTCAGCGGTTCGACTCCGCTAAGCTCCACCATTCCCTCCCCCAGTCCGAAGCGCCGGCCCATCGGGGCAAATCGCGCGCGGTCGGCGGCGGCGAGGTGTTACGGACTTGTAATGTTTCCGCCTTTGACGGACGGCTTCTGAAGCCCTTGTAATCGTGCCTCGTACCGCGCCGCCTGGCGCGACAGGGGAGGCTTTTCATGTTTCGACGTTCCTTGCGGGGGCCCAGCCTCGCCGTGGTCGCCTGCGCCCTCGCGCTGACGGCCTGCGCCACCACCGACGGCGCCTCGGGCGGCACTGAAGCCGAGAGCCCCTCGCGCGAGGCGCGCACGCTTCCCGCCGGCCTCGACTACGCCGCCAACCCCGACCCCTTCCCCTCGACCTATGCGCCCCTGCCGCGCGAGAACATGGCCATCGTCGGGGCCACGGTCTTCACCGGCACCAACCAGCGGATCGAGAACGGGGTCGTCATCGTCACCGACGGCCGTGTGGCCGCCGTCGGTGGCGCCGACACCCCGGTCCCCGGCGGCCACCGGGTCGTCGACGCGCGCGGCCGGTTCGTGACGCCGGGCATCATCGACGTTCACAGCCACCTCGGCGTCTATCCATCCCCCGGCGTGACCGGCATGAGCGACGGCAACGAGGCCACCAGCCCCAACACCGCCCAGGTCTGGGCCGAGCATTCGATCTGGCCCCAGGACCCCGGTTTCAACACCGCCCGCGCCGGCGGCGTAACGACGATGATGATCCTGCCCGGCTCTGCCAATCTGTTCGGCGGACGCTCGGTGACGGTCCGCAACGTCCCCTCGGTGACCATGCAGGGCATGAAGTTCCCCGAGGCCCCCTACGGCGTGAAGATGGCCTGCGGCGAGAATCCTTCGCGCGTCTATGGCAGCCGCAACCAGAGCCCGGCGACGGGCATGGGCAATGTCGCCGGCTACCGCGCGGCCTTCATCGCGGCCCAGGACTATCGCGACAAATGGGACAAGTGGCGCGAGACCGGCGAGGGCTCCCCGCCGACCCGCAACCTTCAGAACGAGACCCTGGCCGGCGTGCTGGACGGCTCGATCATGGTCCAGAACCACTGCTACCGCGCCGACGAGATGGCCGTGATGATGGACATCGCCGACGAGTTCGGCTTCCGCATCACCGCCTTCCACCACGCCATCGAGGCCTACAAACTGGCCCCGCAACTGGCCGAGGCGGGCATCTGCGCCGACATGTGGACCGGTTGGTGGGGCTTCAAGATGGAGGCCCTGGACGGAGTCGAGGAGAACGCCGCCCTGGTCGACCAGGCCCCCGGCTCGTGCGCCGTCATCCACTCCGACGACGCCCAGCTGACCCAGCGCCTGAACCAGGAGGCCGCCGCCGCTGTGGCCGCCGGTCGCCGCGCGGGCATCAACATCTCCGAGGAGCGGGCGATCAGCTGGATCACCTCCAACGCGGCCCGGTCGATCGGCATCGGCGACGAGACCGGTTCGCTGGAGCCCGGCAAGCGCGCCGACGTGGTGATCTGGAGCGCCAATCCCTTCAGCGTCTACGCCCGCGCCGACCAGGTCTTCATAGACGGAGCCCTGACGTTCGACCGCATGGACCCGCGCTATCAGCCCCTGTCCGATTTCGAGCTGGGCCAGCCCGGCTACGGCATCGCCGCCGCCAATATCGCTCCGGGAGCCCGCTGATGCGCCGCCTCATCTCGCTCCTCGCCACGGCCGCCGTGCTCATGGCCTCGCCCGCCCTCGCCCAGGACCTGACTGCCATCACCGGTGGACGCGTCCTGACCGGGACGTCGGTCATCGAGAACGGCACGGTCGTGATCCAGAACGGCCGGATCGTCTCGGTCGGCACCGGAGCCGCGCCGTCCGGAGCCCGCGTCATCGACGCCCGGGGCGCGGTGGTGACGCCGGGTCTGGTCGCCGTGGACGCCGGTCTGGGGGCGTCCGAAGTGTCCTCGGTCAACGGGTCCGACGATCTGTCCAACAGCGCCAACACCATCTCGGCCTCGTTCGACGTCAGCTATGGCCTCGATCCCTGGTCCTTCACCCTGCCGGTCGCGCGGCTGGGCGGCATCACCCGCGCGGTGGTGATCCCCAACCATCCGGGCGCGGGCGGCGGCGATCACTCGCACGTCGACGACAGTGACTTCGCGGGTGTCGGGTCGGCCGGTCTGCAGTCGCCCAGCCTGTTCGCCGGCCAGGCCTCGATCATCCACCTGGCCGCCGGGACGGAGATCCTCGTCCGTCCACGCGTCGCCATGGTCGCGCCCTTCGGCGAGGCCGGGGCCAATATCGCGGGCGGCGCTCGGGGCGCCCAGTTCGTCCAGTTCAAGGAAACCCTGGCCGAGGTCCGCCTGTATGCCCGGAACCGCGCCGCCTATGACCGGGCCGGCGTGCGCGATCTGTCCTTGTCGCGGGCGGATCTGGAGGCCCTGATCCCCGTGGCCAACGGCGACATGCCCCTGATCGTCACCGTGCGGCGGGCCGCCGACATCCTGCAGGTGCTGCGTCTGGCCGACGAGGAGGGCATCGACCTGATCCTGGACGGCGCCGACGAGGGCTGGCTGGTCGCGGCCCAGATCTCGGCGGCCGAGGTGCCGGTCCTGCTGACGCCCATCGACAACCTGCCGGGCAATTTCGAGACCCGCGCGGCCCGCATGGAAAACGCCGCCGCCCTGAACGCCGCAGGTGTCGTCATCGCCATCAAGGGGCAGGGCATCCACCGCGCCCGCGAGGCTCGCTTCAACGCCGGCAACGCGGTGTCGCACGGCCTGCCGTTCGAGGCGGCGATCGCGGCCCTGACGGTCAACCCGGCCCGCATCTTCGGCATGGCCGGCCAATTCGGCGAGCTGCGTGCCGGGGCGGCCGCCGACGTCGTGGTTTGGGACGGCGATCCGCTGGAGCCACTGAGCTCGGTCACGGCCCAGTTCATCAACGGCCAGCAACAAGACCTGACCAGCCGCCAGATCCTCCTGCGCGACCGCTATCGCAACGGCGGTCGTCCGGCGGGCGGCCTGCCTCTGGCCTACGGGAACTGAGGTCGGTCTGGACGAGACGGCCGGGCGGTCGCAAAAGGGCCGCCTCGCCATCCCGGAGTTCGTCTTGACCCAGCCCTTCCCCACGCCCTCGCCCACCGACTGGCGCGCGGAGGCCGAGAAGGCGCTGAAGGGGCGTGCGATCGAGAGCCTGCTGCATCTCGACGCCGACGGTCTGGCGGTGCGGCCGCTCTACGGGCGGGCCAATGCGTGCGAACCGGTCTTCGCGCCCCGCGCCGCCGATGCCGACGGCCGCCCCTGGGACCTGCGCACCCTGAGCGAAGGCGATGACCCCGAGGCGGTCAACGCCGCCGTTTTGGCCGATCTGGAAGGCGGCGCGGCCTCGGTGATCCTGGCGGGCGCTGTGCTGGCCGATTCCGAACCGCTGGGCCGCGCCCTGTCCGGGGTGGCCATGGAGCTCGCTCCCGTCGCGATGGACGCCGGGATCGACGGGCCGGACGCCGCCAATGCCCTCGCCGTCGCCGCCAAGGGCGCACCGCGTGCCCGTCTGATGTTCCACCTCGATCCTCTGACGGCGTTCGCGACCTCCGGCGGCGCACCCCGACCCATCGCGGCGCACGTCGAGCTGGCCGCCAACACCGCCGCGCGCCATGCGGGCGCCTATCCGGAGGCGACCTTCTTTCTCGCCACAGGCCGTGCCGCGCATGAGGCGGGTGGCTCGGCGGGGCAGGAGCTGGGCTTCGCCGCCGCCGCCGCCGCGACTTATCTGAGGGCCGCCATCGATGCCGGTCTGCCGCTCGAACGCGCCCTGGCGGGCACTGTGCTGGGTGTCAGCGTCGACGCGGACTACTTCGACAGTCTGGCCAAGGTCCGGGCGCTGCGGCTGATGTGGCGCTCGCTCAGCCGCGCCTTCGGCCATGAAACGCCCGCCGTCATCGAGGCGCGGTCGTCGCGCCGGATGCTGGCCGCCCGCGATCCCTGGCCCAATCTGCTGCGCCTGACCGCCGCCGGGTTCGCCGGGGCCGTCGGCGGGGCCGAGGCCGTGGTGCTGGACGGCTTTTCCCGCGCGCGCGGCCGTCCCGACGCCTTCGCCCGGCGTCAGGCCCGGAACACCCAGCTGGTCCTGATGGAGGAGGCCCTCATCGGCCGCGTCGCCGATCCAGCCGCCGGATCCTGGTTCCTCGACCACCGCACCCGCGACCTGGCCGAAGCCGGCTGGGCCGAGTTCCAGAGGATCGAGCGCGAAGGCGGCCTGATCGCCTCGCTGCACGGCGGCGCGATCCAGCAGCGCGTTGCCCAGAGCCGGGCCACTCTGGCCAATGCGTTCGGAGAGGGCGGCACTCAGCTGGTGGGCGTGACCAAGTTCGTGGACGCCGACGTCCGGCCGGTCTCGGTCGAGGCCGATCCCCCGCTGCCAGCACCCGGCGAGGGCGACCGCTGCGCGCCCCTGACACCCGTCCGCTGGGCCGAAGCCTTCGAGGGAGAGGCGGCATGAGCCTGCGTCCCGATCTGACCCGCGCCACGCTCGACCTGTCGCCGCTGGACGCCCCCGCGGGCCTGGCCGCCTCGACACCCGAGGGCATCGACATCGCCCCCGCCTATGGCCCCGACGCGCTCGACGGCGTGGCCCACACCGACGGCCTGCCCGGCTTCGCGCCGTTCGTGCGCGGGCCCTATCCCACCATGTATGCGTCCAACCCCTGGACCATCCGCCAGTACGCGGGTTTCTCGACCGCCGAGGCCTCGAACGCCTTCTATCGACGGAACCTCGCGGCCGGTCAGAAGGGCCTCTCGATCGCCTTCGACCTCGCCACCCACCGGGGCTACGATTCGGACCATCCGCGCGTGGCGGGCGACGTCGGCATGGCGGGGGTCGCCATCGATTCCATCCTGGACATGCGGACCCTGTTCGACGGCATCCCGCTGGACCAGATGTCGGTGTCGATGACCATGAACGGCGCGGTTTTGCCGGTGCTGGCCCTCTATGTCGTCGCGGCCGAGGAGCAGGGCGTCGCCCACGCCGCCCTGACCGGGACCATCCAGAACGACATCCTCAAGGAGTTCATGGTCAGGAACACCTACATTTATCCGCCGGCGCCCTCGATGCGGATCGTGTCGGACATCTTCGAGTGGACGGCCAAGGAGACGCCGAAGTTCAACTCCATCTCCATCAGCGGCTACCACATGCAGGAGGCGGGGGCCTCCGCTGACCTGGAGCTGGCCTACACCCTGGCCGACGGGCTGGAGTACATCCGCGCGGGCGTGGCGGCGGGCATGGACGTGGACCGGTTCGCGCCGAGGCTCAGCTTCTTCTGGGCCGTCGGCATGGACTACTTCATGGAGGTGGCCAAGCTGCGCGCCGGCCGCCTGCTGTGGGCCGAGGCGGTACAGGCCGAGTTCGCGCCGAAGGACCCGCGCAGCCTCAGCCTGCGCGCGCACTGCCAGACCTCGGGCTGGTCCCTGGCGGCGCAGGACGTGTTCAACAACGTGAGCCGCACCATGGTCGAGGCCATGGCGGCGGCGGGCGGCCAGACGCAGTCGCTGCATACCAATTCGTTGGACGAGGCTCTGGCCCTGCCGACCGACTTCTCGGCCCGGATCGCGCGCAACACCCAGCTGCTTCTGCAGCTGGAGACCGGCCTGACCAAGGTGATCGACCCTTGGGGCGGCAGCTTCTTCGTCGAGCGACTGACGCACGACCTGGCGGAACGCGCCCGCGCCCACATGGCCGAGGTCGCGTCGCTGGGCGGCATGGCCAGGGCCATCGAGGCCGGCCTGCCCAAGCGCCGCATTGAGGAGGCCGCCGCTCGCACCCAGGCCCGCATCGACACCGGCCAGCAGACCGTGGTGGGCGTCAACCGCTATCTGTCGGACACGCCCGACGACATCCCGGTCCTGAAGGTCGACAATGCCGAGGTCCGCGCCCGCCAGATCGAGAAGCTGCAGCGCCTGCGCGCCGAACGCGACGAGCCGGCGACGCAAGCGGCGCTGTCGGCTCTGACCGAGGGTGCGCGCGGCGACGCCAACCTACTGGAGCTCTGCGTCCGCGCCGCCCGTGCCCACGCCACTGTGGGCGAGATGTCGGATGCGCTGGAGGCCGCCTTCGGTCGCCACGTCGCCTCGGTCGAGACCGTGTCGGGCGTCTATGGCAAGGCCGCCGGGTCCGATGGCCGCGTGTCGCGCGCCCGCGACATGGTCGCCGCCTTCGTCGAGAACGACGGCGGGCCGCCGCGCATCCTGATCGCCAAACTGGGCCAGGACGGCCACGACCGGGGCCAGAAGGTCGTCGCCACCGCCTATGGCGACCTCGGTTTCGACGTCACCGCCGGGCCGCTGTTCCAGACGCCCGCCGAGGCCGCGCGGGACGCGGTCGAGAAGAACGTCCACGTCGTCGGGGCCTCGTCGCTGGCCGCCGGCCACCTGACCTTCCTGCCGGAGCTGAAGGCCGAGCTGGAGCGGCTGGGGCGGCCCGACATCATGATCACGGTCGGCGGTGTCATCCCACCGTCCGACGTCCAGACCCTGATCGACATGGGGGCTGCCGCTGTCTATCCGCCCGGCTCGGTGATCGCCGAGACGGCCATCGACCTGATCGATCGTCTCAACGCCCGGCTGGGATACGCCCAGAAGGCCTAGGGTCGCGCGCGATCCGGCAAGGCCTCGACCTCTGCGGGGGTCAGCAGGCCTTCGACCCGGGCCCGGCACGGGTTGGGCCCGATCGTATTGGGCGACAGGGCGATGTCGACCCGGTCGCTCGGGCACAGGCGCGAGCCCCCACCGGCGGGCAGCAATGCGATCGACAGCGACGCCTCGCCGTCCAGGCAGCCCGTCGTGGTCAGGCGATAGACGTCGCGGCGCTGGGACCGGACATAGACGGTGTCGTCGTCGGCGAAGCGGAAGTTGGTGACCTGGCGCGGCAGGAAGCAGGTCTGTCCGCTGCCTGTCTCAGGCCGTGGCGCGGCTCCATCGGTCGGGGCGCAGGCCGCCGCGACCCCGCTGACGGCGGCGACGACCAGGCTGGCGAGGCGGGCTTTCGAGATGGGCATGGGAACCTCCGGCGGTCACCCTGGGAAAGCGCCAGCCTCTGGTCAAGGTTCCGGAACGGCGCGCGCCGCCGCCCGGCCGGGAGACACCCGTTCCGCCACGGCCTTGGGCAAGGGCGACGGCCGATCCAGGATCAGGGCCGCCACATGCTCGGCCAGCAGGGGGGCCAGGCAGAAGCCGCGCGAGCCCAGCCCGCCCAGGACGAAAAGCCCCGGTCGATCCGCCACCGCCCCGGCCAGGGGCAAGCGGTCGCGGGTCGTGGCGCGCACCGCCGCTCGGGCTCGGCCCGAGGCCCGGGACGCCACTCGCGCGAGATCGGGCGACCGGGCCGCCAGGGTCGCCAGGTTTCGCTGGGTATCGGCCTCGCGCGGTTCGGTCGTGGTGTCGCCGCGATCATGGGTCGCGCCGAACAGGAAGCCGTCCGGGGTCGGCGCGACATAGCCGCCCCACGCCTCCGCCACGGGCGAGGGAGCCTGGACCCAGTCCGCCTGGCCGCGAACCGGCGTCAGGGCGAGGTCCTGCACCAGCCCCTGCGCGCCCCACCCGGCGGCCAGCACGACTGTATCAGCGCGGAGAACCTGCCCGGTCATGCCCGACACGATCCAGCCGTCACCGCCCGATCCTACCTCAAGGACCGGCCAGGTCAGCCGCTCTACGTCGCCCAGCCAATCCGCCATGATCGCGGCCGGGTGGACGGTCAGGGCTTGGGCCATGCCCAGGGAGCCGTCGTCTTGGGTCATCATCGATCCCGCAGGCCAGATCGGCTGATCGGCGATCCGGGCGAAGCGGCCTATGTCCCGGTCGCTGGAGGGCCGCTGGCGTACCCCCTCGGCGATCACCGCCCCCGGGATGGTGAGATACAGGTCCCGGGCCCGCTCCAGCGCCTGGGCGAACAGGCCGGCGATGGTCTCATCCCCGAGGTCGAAGCGCGGCGTGACCAGGGCCGCGGGGAAGCCGGAGGCTCCCGCGCCCGGCACCTCGGCCTCGATCAGCACGGGGCGGACGCCCTCCGCGATCAGCGCGTGAACGACAGAGGCCCCCGCGATCCCCGCCCCGATCACCGCCACGGTAGGCCATACACGCGGGACAGGCGCGGGTCCGCTCCTGCGTCCTTCCAGTCGTTCGCGCTTGCGCCCGTGGCCGGGGCGTTTGTCGACCGTGAACCCCCGCTCGGCCAGGCCCCGTCGCACGGCCCCGGCGACGGTGAAGGTGGCCAGGCGAGCGTCCGGCGCGGACCGGGCGGCGATGCCGTCCAGCACGGGATCGGACCACATCTGCGGATTGGTGGAGGGCGCGAACCCGTCGAGGAACCATGCGTCGGCCTGGCCAGACCACTGATCCAGCGCCCAGGCCGCATCCCCGACCGCCAGATCGATCACGGCGGCGAACTCCGGCAGGTCGATCCGGTGAAAGCCCGGTGTCCTAACAGGCCAGCGGGACAGCAGCACGTCGGTCACGCCGGCGACCTCGGGCCAACGCGCGAGGGCGCGGCGGGCCTGGTCGAGGTCCAGCGGAAACGCCTCGATGGAAAAGACTGTCAGCCGGGCCCCGGTCTGTCGTTCCCGGTTCCACAGGTCCAGCAGGGCCACGATGTTCAGGCCGGTTCCAAAACCCAACTCGGCGACGGTGAAGCGGTCACGGCCGCCCCAGGCCTGTGGCAGGCTGCATCCCGCCAGAAACACCGCGCGGCTTTCCGCCAGGCCGTCTTCCGCGGAGAAGTAGACATCGTCGAACCGGCCCGAACGCGGTTCGCCAGCCTCGGTCCAGATCAGTCGGGGGTCGCGGTCGCCGCTCATGTGCGGTCCATACGCCGGGGATCGGGCAAAGAAAAAGGGGCCGCCGAAGCGACCCCTTCTCCCGACAGGCGTGAGCCCGTCGAAGCAACGAAAGACCGAAAGGTCTTAGGCGGCCGGCGTTTCGGCGGCCGGGGCAGCCGGAGCCATGGCGGCGTCGGCGGCCGGAGCAGCGGCTTCGCCAGCGGCGGCAGCAGCGTCGCCAGCGGCGGCAGCGGCGTCAGCAGCGGCGGCGTCGGCGGTCGCGGCGGCGTCCGTGGCGGTGTCGGCGGCGGCAGCGGCGTCAGCCGAGGCTTCCGTGGCGGCTTCTTCGGCGGCGGGTTGGCAGGCGGCCAGGGCCAGAGCGGCGGCCGAAGCGGCGATCAGAGCGACGATGCGCATGATGTATATCCTTCAGAAGGGGTTCAAACGGGGTCATGAATCCCCGTCACGGCGACATAACGAGATCGTGAGGAGAATCGCAAGCGAAATCCTCACGCGTTCGTGATCGACCGTGTTCGCGAGGTGTGTAACCCCGCCGCGCCCTGAAGGTGTGGCCGGGCGTGCCGAAGCCAGCCCGGCCGTCGGAGCCTTACTGAGCGGGCGCCATCTTGTCTTCGGCGGGAGCCATGGCGTCGGCAGCGGGAGCCATCGCGCCGTCGGCCGCAGGGGCCATGGCGTCGGCGGCCGGGGCCATCGCGCCGTCGGCGGCGGGAGCCATCGCTTCGTCGGCCGGAGCCATGGCACCTTCGGCCGGGGCCATGGCACCCTCGGTGGACTCGGTCTTTTCCTCGGCGGCGGGCTGACAGGCGGCCAGGGCCAGGGCGGCGGCCGAAGCGGCGATCACGGCGAACAGATTGCGGTTGGACATGGGAAACCCCTCTGGATTTTTGTGGTCCGGACAACGCCCGGCCATGGAAAATCGTCCTCAGACCTGATGGCCCCTGGACGCATCCGGGGCTTCGCCGGAAACGATCACGAGGTTACACGGTGACGTGAGCCGCCGTGATCGACGTCAGGCGGCTTCCGTCAGGCGTCGGCCGGCGCGGCGGAAAGGCACTCTTCCATTTCCGCGAACGACGGCTGGGCCGACGAAGGAATGTCACCTCGACCGATCTCGACCGAGATCTGGGCGGCGTTGCCGTGCAGGTGGGCGACCAGCACCGACTGGATGATCTTGTAGTAGGATCCGTCCGCGTTGATGATCCCGGTCAGGCGCGCGGCCAGCGGTCCGACCAGCCCATAGGCCAGGAACACCCCCAGGAAGGTGCCGACCAGAGCCCCGCCGATCATCCCGCCCAGCACTTCCGGCGGCTCGGTGATGGCGGCCATCGTCTTGATGACCCCCAGAACCGCCGCGACGATGCCCAGCGCCGGCAGGGCGTCGGCCATGTTCTGCAGGGCGTGAGCGGGTTCCAGCGCCTCGTGGTGGTGCTTTTCCAGCTGCTTGTCCATGGCGTCCTCGATCTGGTGAGGATCTTCCAGGTTCATGGTCATCATCCGCAGGGTGTCGCAGATGAAGTCGGTGGCGAAGTGGTCCTTCAGCACCTTGGGATACTTCTGAAAGATGGTGCTCTCGGCGGGCTTTTCGATGTGGCTTTCCAGGGCGATCACGCCTTTGGACTTCATCGTCTTGGTCAGCTGGAACAGCAGGCTCAGCAAGTCCTTGTAGTCCTGCTTCTTCCACTTGGGGCCCGCGAAAACCCGCGCGAAACCGCCGCCCACGCCCTTCAGCGTCGAGGGGGCGTTGGACATGACCAGGGCCGCGACGGCCGCGCCGCCGATCATCATCATCTCATAGGGCAGGGAGTGCAGGATCACCCCCATCTTGCCGCCGGCGATGGTGTAGCCGCCGAACACCATGCCGAAGAGCAGGACGATGCCGATGATCTGGAACATGAGGAGCCCGGAACGCGAGAGGAGCCGCAACCATGGCCGTTAATGCTTAACACCGGCTTGCGCTGTGGTGGCGAACGCCCGCGTCACGGTGGCAGCCTTGCACCCCTCCGCCATCGGCCTATATTGCCGCCGGTTATGCTAACTTTGAGCATAAGGGTCGGGAGGCCACCTTGGGCGTCACCTTGCAGCTGGATCGGGCCATCGCCCAGGAGACCGCTCCGGTCTGGGAGAAGGTCAAGAGCCACGTCACGCCGATGGAGTGGCCCGATCAGGCGCGCCTGATCAGCGAGATCAACGCGCTGAAGAAGGATCGCGACGCCGTGATCCTGGCCCACAACTATATGACGCCCGAGATCTTTCACGGCGTCGGCGACTACGTCGGCGACAGCCTGGGTCTGGCGAAGGAGGCCGCCCGGTCCGACGCCAGGGTGATCGTCCAGGCGGGCGTCCACTTCATGGCCGAGACGTCCAAGATCCTGTCACCGGACAAGACCGTCCTGATCCCGGACCTGAAGGCCGGCTGCTCGCTGGCTGAGGCCATCACGGGCGCTGACGTGCGGCTGATCAAGCAGCGCTATCCGGGCTTGCCGGTTGTGACCTACGTCAACACCACCGCCGACGTGAAGGCCGAGACCGATATCTGCTGCACCTCGGCCAATGCCGTCCAGGTCGTCGAATGGGCCGCGAAGGAATGGGGCGTCGACCGCGTCATCCTGATCCCTGACGAGTTCCTGGCGCGCAACGTCGCGGCCCAGACGACCATCGGCATCATCGCCTGGAAGGGCCGCTGCATCGTGCATGAGCGGTTCAAGGCCGAAGACATCCATGCCATGCGCGAGGCGTATCCGGGTGCCGAGATCCTGGCCCACCCGGAATGTCCGGAAGACGTGCTGGGCGCCGCCGACTTCGCCGGCTCGACCGCCGCCATGACCGACTACGTCATGGCCAAGAAGCCGCGCCAGGTCGTGCTGATCACCGAATGCTCGATGGCGGCCAACATCAAGGGCGACGTGCCCGAGGTCGACTTCATCGGCCCGTGCAACCTGTGCCCCTATATGAAGCGGATCACGCTCACGAACATCCGCGACTGCCTGCGCGACATGAAGTTCGAGGTGACGGTGCCCGAGGACATGATCGTCAAAGCCGCCCTGGCCGTCCAGCGCATGATCGACCTGCCGCCCCCCGCCGTCCCCGCCCGCTACGACATGATCAAGGCGCGCCATCATGTGCCGGTGGAGCTGATCTGATGAGCGAAATCGGGCCTTGGGGGTCGCGCGACGGACGGCCGGCACCGACGCCGATCGCGGCTGCACCTGAGACGATCCAGACGTCGACGCCCGGCGCGCCGGGCGTGGACAAGGGCCAGAGCCTGCCCTGGGCGGTGGTCTCGACCCTGCTTCTGGGCGGCCTGATCTGGTGGTCGACGGGCAGCTGGGTCGTGGCGATCGCCGCCATCTTCGGCCTGTTCGTGCACGAGTACGGCCACGTCCTGGCGATGAACCGCCTCGGCATGGGTCCGGCAAAGATCTACATCATCCCCTTCCTCGGCGGTCTGGCGCGCGGTCAGCGCAATCCCAAGACCGAGTGGGACGGCGTCCTGGTCTCGCTGGCGGGGCCGGCGTTCGGCCTGCTGGCCGTCATCCCGGCGGTTGGCCTGTGGTTCGCCACGGGCGATCCGGCCTGGATGCTGGGGGCCTTCTTCATCGCCATGATCAATCTGGTGAACCTGGCCCCCGCGCCGCCGCTGGATGGGTCCAAGGCGCTGGGGCCTGTCCTGGCCCGTATCGACCCGATGGTCGAGAAGGCCGCCCTGATCCTGATCGGGGCGCTGGTGGTGTGGTGGGGGTTTTCCACCGGCCGCTACATCCTGGCGATATTTCTCGGTATCGCCGTGCTGGGCTCGCTGCGGCGCGGCGCCTGGCGACCGGGCGAGAGGGTTCTGAGCTGGGGCGAGGCGGGCAAGTCCCTGGCTCTGTTTCTGGTGACCGCCGCCCTATGCGCGGCCACGGCCATCGGCGTGCTGCTGCCCCTGTCCGATGGCTCGATCGACGGCGCGCTGGATGTCGCCGCCCGCTTCATCGGCTTCGAGCGATGAGCCGGATCATTCTCGACGGGCCGCTGGTGATCGGCGGAGGCCTCGCGGGCCTGTCCGCTGCCTTGTCGGCCGCGCCGCGTCCCGTTCTGGTCGTCAGCCCGGCTCCCCTGCTGGAAGCCGCGTCCAGCGCCTGGGCGCAGGGTGGCGTGGCGGCGGCGCTGGCCGCCGACGATGCCCCGGCCCTGCACCTGAAGGATACCGAGGCCGCCGGGGCCGGTCTGGTCGATCACGCGGCGGCTGAGGTTTTGACCACCGACGGCCGATCCACCGTCGAGTGGCTGGCGTCGCTGGGCGCGCCGTTCGACCGCGACGCGTCCGGAGAGTTCGCCGTCAGCCTGGAGGCCGCCCACTCCCGCGCCCGGGTCGCCCGCGTCGGCGGCGATGGGGCCGGCCGAGCCATCCTGTCCGCCTTGGTCGACGCCGCGCGCGCGGCGGATCACATCATCGTCTGGGAAGGCGCGCGCCTACGGACGCTGATCCAGGACAAGACCGGCCGCGTCCGGGGGGCGGTCATCGAGAAGGACGGCGACCTGATCGAGGTCATGGCCTCGGCCGTCGTGCTGGCCACCGGCGGCGCGGGCGGCTTGTTCGGACGCACCACCACCCCCGTGGCCCTGAAGGGCGAAGGTCTGGCCCTGGCCTGGGCGGCGGGGGCCGAGATCCTTGATCCCGAGTTCGTCCAGTTCCACCCCACGGCCATCGACGTCGGCCTCGACCCCATGCCCCTGGCGACCGAAGCCCTTCGGGGCGACGGCGCGCGGCTGATCGACCGGGACGGGGCCTTTCTGCTGGGGCCAGAGCCGGACGCCGATCTGAAAGCGCGCGACATCGTCGCCCGGGCGGTCCACGCCGGCGTGGCCGAGGGGCGCGGCGTTTTCCTGGATGCCCGCATCGCCATCGGCGACCACTTCCCTGAGGCGTTCCCGGCCGTGTTCGCGGCCTGTATGGCCGCCGGGCTGGATCCGCGTGTCAGCCCGATCCCCGTGGCCCCGGCGGCCCACTATCAAATGGGCGGGATCGTCGCCGATCCGGACGGCCGAACCAGTCTGCCCGGCTTGTTCGCCGTCGGCGAGTGCGCCGCGACGGGCGTGCATGGCGCCAATCGACTGGCGTCCAACTCCCTGCTGGAAGCCGCGGCCTTCGGACGGCGAACGGGCCGGGCGGCGGCCGAACAGGCGATGTCAGGCGGCGAAACCGTCCTGATCGGGTCGATCGTCGAGGACTTGCCGGATGCCGCCCTCGCTGAGCTGCGCACCGCCATGAGCGTCGATTGCGGCGTGGTGCGCGACGCCGCTGGCCTGACGCGTCTGATCCGCCTGATCGACCGGCTGGAAGCGGCCCACGGCGCGCCTCCCGCGCTGGTCGCCGCGCGCCTGATCGCCAAGGCGGCCCTGGCCCGGCGCGAGAGCCGGGGCGGCCACTATCGCAGTGACTATCCGCAGACCGCCCCGACGCCGACCCACACCCGCCTGCGGCGAGAGGCGTCGTCCCTGAAGGCGGCGGCGTGACCCCGCGTCTGTCCGATGTCCTGATCCGCCCTATCGTCCAGGCGGCCTTGGCCGAGGATCTGGGCCGGGCCGGGGACGTGACGGCGGCGGCCTGCATCCCTGGCGGCGCGCGGATGCGGGCCGTGTTCGCGGCGCGAAAGCCGGGCGTTCTGGCGGGCATCGACTGCGTGCGGCTGGCGCTGCTGGAGATGGACCCGGAGGCGCGGATCGAGTTGCGCCTGTCCGACGGCGATGCCTTCGAGGCCGGGGCGACCTTGGCCGAGGTCGAGGCCGACGCCCGGGCCTTTCTGTCAGCCGAGCGGACGGCGCTGAACCTTCTGGGGCGTCTGTGCGGCGTGGCGACGCTGACGCGGGCCTATGTCCAGGCTATCGAGGGGACCGGTGCCCGCATCGCCGATACGCGCAAGACCACGCCCGGCCTGCGCGCGCTGGAAAAGCACGCCGTGCGGTGCGGCGGCGGGGTCAACCACCGTTTCGGCCTGGATGACGCGGTCCTGATCAAGGACAACCACGTCGCGGTTTGCGGCGGCGTGACGGCGGCGCTCCGGGCCGCGCGAGCCCATGTCGGCCATCTAATGAAGATCGAGCTGGAGGTCGACGGCCTGGCGCAGTTCGGCGAGGCGCTGGGACTGGTCGCCGAGGGCCTCGGTCCGGACGTCATCATGCTGGACAACTTCGATCTGGCCGATCTGAGCGAGGCGGTCCGCCTGCGCCGAGACGGTGGTCACCGCGTGGTGCTGGAGGCCTCGGGTGGCGTCGACCTGTTGACCGTGCGGGCGATCGCCGGGACGGGCGTGGACGTCATTTCAGTGGGCGCGCTGACCCACTCCGCCCCGGTACTGGATATCGGTCTTGACGCCGTATGACGGCGTCGGCCTCGATTAGGTCGTGGGCGTGACGACCGAGGCGCTGTCGACAGGCTCTGCGACCGGTGTCGGGGTGATGGCCGGGGCCTGAACCGGGGCCTGGGCGACGGGAGCGGCGGCCTGCGCGTCCTCGTCCGCGCGGCCTTCCTGAGCCAGCAGCGCCGTATAGGCGATCGCCTGACCGGCCTGACGCAGAGAGTTGGCGGGATCGATTCCGGCGTGGACCGTGCGCTGCAGCTCGGCCCCCGTCGAGGCGTTCGCTGCGTAGCTGAACGCCGTGGACGACCCCGCGCGACCGCCGAAGCGGTAGAAGACGTGGCTGCCGACCTGATTGACCCGCACCAGGCTGTTGCGCCAGCGCGGCGACACGGCGGTGGTGTGGAAATGGGTGGCGTTGCCGACGCCGGCATAGACCGCGCCGGACAGGGCGGCCGAGGCGATGTCGCGGGCCCGATTCCAGGCCGCCTGATTGGGACGTCCGCGCAGCGAGCCGTCGCAGGTGAAGCTGAACTGACACCCGACGCGGCGGTTGGAGCCCTGGAACACAACGCCGCAGACGCTGTTTGGGAAGGCACCGTGTCGGGCGCGGTTTAGAACGACCTGAACCACGGCGCGCATGCCGTCCGAACCCTCGCCGCGCGCCTCGTAGTATGCGGCCTGGGTCAGGCACTCCAGGTCGCGGGAGGCGTCGAGCGCGCTGGACAGGCGGAAGGGGCGGGCGGTGTCGGCCAGGCTATTCAGGCTCGCGCGGCGCAGGTCGGTTCGGTCGTCATTGCCGCGAAGCTGTTCCAGGCGCGCCGTCAGCAACTCGGCCTGACGGTCGCGCTGGGCCGAGCCGGCGACGGTATAGGGATCATGACGGCGGGCGATGGTCAGGGCGCTGGCGTCCAGCCCACCGGCGGCGGCGGCCAGGGCCTCTTCGGTGAATCCGGCGGCGGTGGCGCCTTCCAGGCGCTCGGCCTGGGCCCGCACCGTCGTGGCCTTGGCCACGGTGCCACCCAGATAGGCGCAACCGATCGCCAGTCCCAGCACTCCGCCGAACATAGCCGCCGCGGTCACGGGCCGGATCCGGGCCACGTGCTCAGGGCGCGCGTCGGCGCGCGTGGGAGAGGGATCAAGCAAAGGCGTCGTCCTGTTCAGCAGGGCGGATATGTCGCCCCCGGGGTCGTCTGCGAAAGGACCGGGCGCGCAACCCGCCACATCCAGTCCTTCGCGGATCGGAGGTGGGCGAACGCCTGACCTCCGGAAAGCGGGCCTTTATCCCGCTCAATGTGGCGCCAATGTGGTTGATTCGCAAGATTGTGCTGCACCGCAGCAAAGACGACGGCTGACGAGATGTCGCACAGACCCGCCAGGGCGCGCTGGTGTCGTGACCCCGGGCATTCGGCGCGAATGCCGTATCCGTTTGCACATGCGAGACTTGAGCAGGCCGAGCGCCCGTGACGTCTTATTCAAGCTGGCAATGGATATTGTATTCGCAGCCTCGCCCAAATGGTTCTGATCTCTAGGGGCATCCCGCGCCGGAACCCGCGCGGGGCGGTCGCGTTGAGCGTGACAGTTCACCGCTCCGCTTGAGGAACCACTCCATGCGCCGTCTGCTCGTCCCCGTCGCCATCGTCCTCTCCACCGCCGTCCTGGCCGCCTGTGGTCAGACCATTGAACAGCGGGCCGCCACAGGCGCCGTCGCGGGGGCCGTGGTGGCCGGTCCTGTCGGCGCGGCGGTCGGGGGCGCGGCCGGTGCCGCAGTGGGACAGGCGACCAAGCCCGACTGATTTGCCAGGGCTCGCTTCGCTCTTGGCGATGGGGCAGATAACCCCCATCTGGATGAAGTCAGGGTCGACCTGACCGCGACATTCGGCGTCCGAACAGTGCCGGTAGCGGCGATTACGCCCGCCCGACCTTGATTTTCGACGCCGATTCGGCTTTGCCCACGGCGACCACTTTCGCGTCTCGCCTCATCGCCGTTCCGGCGGTGAAATCTCACCACCGACCGCTTCCAGACAAGGACGACCGAACTCCCGCATGAGAGACCTGAAACAGACCGGCTTCGCAGACCGCATCACGACCCAGCAGGAAGCCAAGAAGGCGCTGCTGGCCAAGTTCAAGCCCAAGCCGGCCGCGCCCGATCCCGAGTTCGACAAGCTGGCCGAGAAGCGCGCGGCCGAAAAGGAAGAGGCGCGCCAGAAGCTGGAGGCCGAAAAGGCCGAGATCCGCCGCCAGAAGGCGGAAAAGGAAGCCGCGCGTCTGGCCGCCGAGCGCGAGGCCGAGGAGGCCGTCGAGGCCGAGAAGCGCGCCGCTCGCAAGGAGCGCAAGCAGCTCACCAAGGAAGAGCAGAAGGCCGCCCGCGACGCCCGCTATGCGGCCCGCAAGGCCCGCAGCCGCTAGGTCGGCGAACGGTGACGGCGTCCGCCGTCACCGCGCAGCCCCGCCTCAGCCCAGGGCGCTCATCAGCTCGGGCACGATGGTCTTGTAGTCCCCGACAATGCCGTAGTCCGCGACCTGGAAGATCGGGGCGTCGGCGTCCTTGTTGATCGCGACGATCACCTTGGAATCCTTCATCCCAGCCAGATGCTGGATGGCGCCCGAGATGCCAACGGCGATGTACAGGGCCGGAGCGACGACCTTGCCGGTCTGGCCGACCTGATAATCGTTAGGCGCATAGCCGGCGTCGACCGCCGCGCGCGAGGCCCCCACGGCGGCGCCCAGCTTGTCGGCCAGGGGCTCGATCACCGCATGGAACTCCTCGGCCGAGCCCAGGGCCCGTCCGCCGGAGACCACGATCTTGGCGGCGCCCAGTTCGGGGCGATCCGACTTGACCATCTCCTCGCCGACGAAGGCCGCCTTGCCGCCGTCCGTGCCCGTCACGGTTTCGACCGGGGCGGAGCCGCCCTCCGCCGCCGGGGCGAAGGCGGTCGGGCGGACGGTGATGACCTTCTTGGCGTCCGAGGTCTGGATCGTCTCCAGAGCGTTGCCGGCATAGATCGGGCGCACGAACGTGTCGGCCGATACGACCTCCATGATGTCCGAGATCGGCGCCACGTCCAGTTTGGCGGCGATGCGCGGCATGTAGTTCTTGCCGTCCATCGAGGCGGGCGCCAGGATCGCGTCATAGCCCGACGCCAGTCCCACGACCGTGGCCGTCACGGCCTCGGCCAGGGTGTGACCCAGCTCGCCGCTCTCGGCCAGCAGCACCTTGCGCACGCCCGCGATCGTGGCGGCCGTGTCGGCAGCCGATTTGGCCCCCGATCCGACCACCAGCACATCGACGTCTCCGCCCAGGGCCTGGGCGGCCGTCACGGTCTTGTGGGTGGTGTCGCGGACGGTCGAGCCGTCGTGATCGGCGATGACGAGGACGGCCATATCAGAGCGCTCCCACGGTCTTGAGCTTGGATACCAGTTCGGCGGCGTCGGCCACCTTGATGCCGGCCGAGCGGGTCGGGGGCGCGGTCACCTTCTGCACGGTCAGGCGCGGGGCCACGTCGACGCCGTAGTCGGCGACCGCCTTCATGGCGATCTCCTTCTTCTTGGCCTTCATGATGTTGGGCAGCGACGCATAGCGCGGCGTGTTCAGCCGCAGGTCCACGGTGACCACGGCGGGCAGGGGGGCCGACAGGGTCTGGTTGCCGCCGTCGACCTCCCGCGTGACCTTGGCCGCGCCCCCGGCGATCTCGATCTTGGCGGCGAAGGTGGCCTGGGGCCAGTCCAGCAGGGCGGCCAGCATCTGGCCGACCGCATTGTTGTCGCCGTCGATCGACTGCTTGCCCATCAGGACCAGGTCCGGCTTCTCCTCGGCGACCACGGCGGCCAGCAGCTTGGCGACCGCCAGGGGCTCCAGGTCCGTGTCCGACTGGATCAGGATGCCGCGATCGGCCCCCATGGCCAGGGCCGTGCGGATGGTCTCCTGGGCCTGGGTCACGCCGATGGAGACGACGACGATCTCGGACGCCGTGCCGGCCGCGTGATGCTCCTTGCCCTCCTTCAGACGAACGGCCTCCTCGACGGCGATTTCGTCGAAGGGGTTCATGCTCATCTTGACGTTGGCCAGGTCGACGCCGGTCTGGTCCGCCTTGACGCGGGCCTTGACGTTATAGTCGATCACCCGTTTGACGGGGACGAGAACCTTCATGTCGTGCAGTCCTAGGATCGCCGGAATGTTGCGGCAGGGAATGGAACGGGCGACACGGCCTGTCAATGTAACGCGGCGTGATCGGTCGCCGCAGCGAGAGCGAACCCGACGATGAACCGTTTTTTGACGATGCGCCGCCTGTCGATCCTGTTTTTCGGGATCTTCGCCGTGCTGGTGGCCGGGGCCTTCGCCTTCCAGACCTTCTACGTCGCGCCGGCCGACAAGTGCGAGCAGAGCGGGCGCTGGTGGTACGAGGCGGGGCGCGAATGCGTCCAGCCGATCTACCTGCCCGACATCACCGGCCGGCCGGAGGGCGTGACGCGAGCCGAGGCCTCCAATGCTGCCAACCGCGACCTGCTGGTGGTCGAGGATCGCCTCGAGGCCGAGCGCGAGGCGCGCGACGCGGCCCTGGAGCGCCAGCGTGAGGAGTTCAACAACCGCTGATGTCGTTTCAGGCCTATCTCGACAACGTCGAGACCAAGACCGGCAAGACACCCGACGACTTCCGCGCCCTGGCCCGGGACAAGGGGTTCCTGACGGATCAGGGCATCCCATCCTCGGTCAAGGCGACCCAGATCACCGACTGGCTGAAGGCCGACTTCGACCTCGGACACGGTCACGCCATGGCGATTTACGCCATGCTGAAGGGCAAGACCGGCTGATCGGTCAGACCGCTGCGTCGAACAGTGCGTCGCGGACGATGTCGGCGCGGACCATCGGAAACAGGTGGTGAGTGCCGGCGAAGGTCTCGACCGCGACCTGAGGCAGGCCACGCGGCCGCTCCGGCACCTGGCTGATCGATCCGTGCTCGGCCCTCAGGATGCGGACGGGCCCACCGTAGGCCCGCATCGCCCGCCAGGGATCGTGGGCCTGGGCCACATAGTTCGAGGCTTCCCAGTCGGGCGCGCAGGCCAGCCGGAACTCGCCCTTCGGCCCTTCGATCAGCCCGTCGGAGAGATAGTCGATCAGCACCGGATCGGGCCATCCTCGAAAGGCTCCGCGCCCGCGATAGGCCTCCAGCGCCTGTTCGCGGCTGTCAAAGGCCGCTCGCCTGCGCCGTGCCGACTTCACCAGGGGATAGCGTTCGCTGAGCCCTCTCAGGACGGGCGCGCGCAGAAAGATGGACGTCAGGCCGCCCCAGATGACGGGATCGAACAGCACCAGCCGCGATACCCGCCCCGGCCTCTGCGCCGCCGCCAGCAGGGACGCCGTCCCGCCCATGGAATGGCCGGCCAGCACCGCCGGCGGCCCCGGAAAGGCCTCCAGCAACGCCAGAAGATCGTCGCGGTGGTCGCTCCAGTCTCTGCGGCCCTCCGTTACCGTGGGCAGTCGCGTTCGCCCGTGCCCGCGCAGGTCCGGCACAAGGATGCGGAAAGACGAGGCCAGCGGAGCCAGGATGGAGCGATAGGTCGCCGCGTTGAAGCCGTTGGCGTGGCTGAACACCAGATCGACCGGCCGCTTCGCATCGCCGAAATCCAGCACGGCCATCTCGCCTCCCCGATCGGGCAGGGGGACCATCAGGCGGCGGGGCGGGGAGAGCCGGGCGGCATCCATGCGGGTCACTCTAGGCGGCGCGGAGCCTCGCCGCCACCACCGACCGTCTTATGCGGCGATCCGGCAGGCGGCGCAGCGGCCGTGGCCCTCGATGGTGGTCCGCTCCAGCGCATATCCCGCGCTCTCCGCGGCCAGGGCCAGGGCCTCGCCCGCCGGCGGGGTCACCTCCAGGGTCGCCCCGCAGCAGTCGCAGATCAGGAAGGCGGCGGCATGGACCCGGTCGCCGACCGAACAGGCTACATAGGCGCTGATCGAGGCGATGCGGTGCGCCAGGCCGTTCTTCTCCAGAAACTCCAGGGCGCGATAGACGGTGGGCGGCTTGGCGGCGACGCCATCGCGGCCATAGCGGGCGATCAGGTCATAGGCCTTCACCGCCTCGCCCGCTTCCAGCAGCAGCTCCAGCACCCGGCGGCGCGGCGCCGTCAGCCGCTCTCCGCCCGCGACGCAGCGGCTCTCGGCCTCGTCCAGGGCGCGCACGATCTGGCCGGCGTTCATCCCGGCGTCCGAGTGCGCATGGCCACAGGCGTTCGACATGACCCAGAGCTAGGCCTTGCGGGCCCGTCCCGCAACCACGCGGCGACCCCGTTTGCGGCGTCTGCCCGGTTCGGCTAAGACGCCCCCCTTTCCCGCCAACCCAGAGCCTTTCCACCTCATGACCGACACCACCGCCGCCGCCAACGACCAGGCGCAGCTGGACGGCAACGTCCTGTTCTATTCCAAGCCCGAGCCCCTGTCGGCCGAGCTGCACGGCACGCTCGGCGTCAATCCGGTCGACAAGCCCTATGCGTTCGTCGGCGCTTCGCACGTCGTGCCGATGACCGTGACCGAGTTCGCGCCGGCGGCCCTGTCCTATCCGGTGGTCTTCCTGGGCGACAACAAGCTGCCGGTCGCCGTCATGGGCCTGCGCCAGGGCGAGAACCTGTACATCACCGCGGCCGGCGACTTCCGCCCCGAGGCCTACATCCCCGCCTATGTGCGCCGCTATCCGTTCGTGTTCGCCAACGACGCCCAGCAGCAGCGCCTGATCCTGTGCATCGACCGCAACGCGCCCTTCATCACCGAGGGCGGCGCCGCCCCGCTGTTCGTCGACGGCAAGCCCTCGGACTACGTCAATCAGGCGATGGAGTTCTGCAACAACTTCGAGCAGGAGCGCGTCCGCACCGAGAGCTTCGTCAAGCTGCTCACCGACCTGGACCTGTTCGATGTCCGCGAGGCCGTCTTCACGCCGCGCGACGAGAACGGCAATGCGGGCACGCCTCAGAAGCTGGCGGACTATTTCGCCGTGTCGGAAGAGAAGCTGAAGGCCCTGCCCGCCGAGAAGCTGGCCGAACTGCGCGACAACGGGGCCCTGGGCCAGATCTACGCCCACCTGATCTCGCTGCTGGGCTGGGACCGGCTGATCGCCCTGGCGTTCGACCGGGCGCGCGTCGCCGGTGAGGTCGCCGGGAACGCTTGACGAAGGGGCCCCGGGTGTCGGCAAGCTGGTCTTGTCGTCATCACCCGGGGAACTCTCGCTCATGATCCGCTCCGTCGCGCTCGCCGCGCTTCTCGCCACCTCCAGCCTCACGAGCGCCGCCCTGGCCCAGACCGCCCCCGCCGACGTCGCCTTCGCCACGACGGACGCGAGCGATCCCTATCTGTGGCTGGAGGAGGTCGAGGGCGACCGGGCCATGGCCTGGGTCGCGGACCAGAACGCGCGCTCGCTGGGGGTGCTGCAGGGTGATCCGCGCTACGCGGGGCTGCATGACGCGGCGCTGGCCGTTCTTGAAGCGCGCGACCGCATTCCCGCGCCGGCCTTCACCCACGCCGGCCTGGTCGACAACTTCTGGCAGGACGGCACCAATGTGCGCGGCCTGTGGCGACGCACGACGCTGGACAGCTACCGGACCGACGCGCCGGACTGGCAGACGATCCTCGATGTCGACGCCCTGGCCGCCGCCGAGGGCAAGAACTGGGTCTATCGCGGCTCGAACTGCCTGCCGCCCGAAGAGCGGCTGTGCCTGATCTCCCTGTCGGACGGCGGCAAGGACGCGGTCACGGTGCGCGAATTCGACAGCGTCACCCGCACCTTCGTCGAGGGTGGCTTCGAACTGCCGGAATCCAAGGGCGGGGCGGCCTGGGTCGATCAGGACACCCTGCTGATCGCGCGCGATTTCGGCGAGGGGTCGATGACGACCTCGGGCTATCCGATGATCGTCAAGCGGCTGCGCCGGGGGCAGACCCTCGACCAGGCCGAGACCGTCTTCTCCGGCCAGCCGACGGACGTGCTGGTGGGGGCCACCACCCTGCGCGACGCGGACGGCGCGGTTCGAGCCGTGCTCGTGACGCGCGCCTTCAGCCTGTTCGAGGCCGAGACCTATCGGCTGAACGCCGACGGAACGACGACACAGCTGCAACTGCCGGCCAAGTCGGACATCAATGCCCTGGTCCAGGGTCAGCTGGTGGTGTCGCTGAAACAGGATTGGACCGCGCCGTCCGGTCAGGCGTTCAGGACCGGCGACGTCATCGCCTGGACCCTGGACGACTGGCTGGCGGACCCGGCCACGCGGGCGCAACTGGTGATCCGGCCGGGCGAGCGCGAGGCCATCGAGGGCATCACGGCGACCCGCAACAGCCTGGTCGTGGCCCTGTTCGAGAACGTGCGGGGCAATGTCTATGTCTACCGGCCCAATCCGTCGGGCGAATGGGCCCGCACGCGCCTGGACCTGCCCGAGAACGTCACCGTGGGCGTGGGCTCGGCGTCGGAGCGGAACGACCAGGTGTTCGTCTCGGCGACCGGCTATTTGACGCCTTCGACCCTGTACTTGGCGGATGCCGCGACGGGGGCCCTGGCCGAGGTCAAGGCTCTGCCGCCCAAGTTCGATGCGGAGGGTCTGGAGGTCCAGCAGTTCGAGGCGCGCTCCGCCGACGGGACCCTGATCCCCTATTTCGTCGTGCACCGGGCCGGCGCTCCGACAGACGGGTCCAACCCGACCCTGCTGTATGGCTATGGCGGGTTCGAGGTGTCGCAGCTGCCCGGCTATTCCGCCCCGATGGGCCGGCTGTGGCTGGAGCGGGGCGGCACCTATGTGGTCGCCAACACCCGCGGCGGGGGCGAGTTCGGCCCGCGCTGGCACGAGGCGGCGCTGCAGGAGAACCGCCAGCGGGCGCATGAGGACTTCCAGGCCGTGGCCCTGGACCTGATCGCGCGCGGGATCACGTCTCAGCGGCGGCTGGGCATCATGGGCGGCTCGCAGGGCGGACTGTTCATGGGGGCGATGCTGACCCAGCGCCCGGACCTGATCAACGCGGCCGTCATCCAGGTGCCCCTGTTCGACATGCTGCGCTATCATCGGTTGCTGGCCGGGGCGAGCTGGATCTCGGAATACGGCAATCCGGACATCCCCGAAGAGCGCGCCTGGATCCAGGCCTACTCACCCTATCAGAACCTGCGCGCGGGCCAGCCCTATCCCGAGGTCTTCATCCACACCTCGACCAAGGACGACCGGGTCCATCCCGGCCATGCCCGGAAAGCGGCCGCGCGGATGCAGGAACTGGGCTATCCGGTCCTGTTCTACGAGAACACCGACGGCGGCCACGGGGCGGCGGCGAACCTGCGCGAGACCGCGCGCCGGCTGGCCCTGGAATACACCTATCTGACCCGTCGGCTGATGGATTGAGTGGAGTCTGGACGAATGCGTATCGCGACGATGGCGGCCCTGGCCGCGCTGATGGCCTCCCCGGCCCTGGCCCAGAGCCTGCCCCACCTGCCCACCGACCTGTCGCCGGCCGGCGTGCGCGCCGCCGACGATCACCTGGCGCTGGAGGAGGTCGAAGGGGCCGAGGCGATGGCCTTCGTCGCGGCGTCCAACGCGCGGGCGCTGGCGGTCCTGACCGGTGATCCCCGGTACGAGACCTTCCGCAGCCAGGCTTTCGACATCCTGTCGTCCACGGCCCGGATTCCGGGACCGTCGTTCCTGGGCGGGGGCATCGGCAATTTCTGGCAGGACGCGACCAATCCCAAGGGACTTTGGCGGCGAACGTCTCTGGACAGCTACGGCACCGACGCGCCGCAGTGGGAGACCCTGATCGACGTCGACGCCCTGGCCCGCGCCGAGGGCCGTGACTGGGTGTGGAAAGGCGCCAACTGCCTGGCTCCCGACGAGACCCGGTGCCTGATCAGCCTGTCGGACGGCGGCAAGGACGCGGTCGTGGTCCGCGAGTTCGACACGACGACGAAGACCTTCGTCGAGGACGGCTTCGCCCTGCCGGAAGGCAAGCACCGCATCAGCTGGCTGGACCGCGATACCCTGCTGATCGCCACCGACTTCGGTCCGGGGACCCTGACGGAAAGTGGCTATCCCTACATCGTCAAGGCGCTGAGCCGGGGCCAGAGCCTGTCCCAGGCCGGCGAGGTCTATCGCGGGGACGCCGGCGACGGCGGCTACGGCGTCAGTCCCTCGGTGTTCCGCGACGGCGCCGGGGCCATCCAGGCGGTCATCGTCTCCCGTCCGCTCGACACCTTCCGGGCAGAGCGGTGGCGGATCGTCGACGGCGCCGCGCAGCAGCTGCATCTGCCGGCCCGCGCAGGGCTGCACGGGGTGATGGGCGACCGGCTTGTAATCACCATCGAGGAGCCCTGGTCGCCGTATCAGGGCCAGCCCTATCCGGCGGGGACCGTCCTGTCCGTGTCGCTCGCCGACCTTGCCCGGTCCGAGAAGCGCCTGCCGCCGCCGGACAGCAACCCCGATCTGATCTTCGCGCCCGGCCCGCGCCAGTCGGTGGCCGACGTGGCTGTGTTCGACGACCAGCTGATCCTGGCGGTCTCCGACAATGTCGTGGGCACGCTGCAACGCGCGGCGTTCGGCCAGAACGGTCAGCCCCGGTGGGACGCCTCGCCGATCGCCACCCCCGCCAACAGCGCCGTGGGCCTGGGCGACGTCTCGCGCGGGTCCGGGCGTGTCTTTGTCTCGACGCAGGGGTTCCTGACGCCGCCGACGCTGAACCTGCTCACCTCGGCCGCCGACGCGCTGAGCGCGGTCAAATCCGCGCCGGCGCTGTTCGACGCCTCGACCCACGTCACCGAACAGTTCGAGGCCACCTCGGCCGACGGGACGCGCATCCCGTACTTCGTCACCCGCCCGCGCGATCAGCAGGGCCCGGCCCCGACCATCCTGTTCGGCTACGGCGGCTTCCAGGTCAGCTTCCCGCCCGCCTACAAGCCCGAGATGGGCAAGCTGTGGCTGGAGAACGGCGGCGTCTTCGTCCAGGCCAACATCCGGGGCGGCGGCGAGTTCGGACCGGCCTGGCACCAGGCGGCCCTGCGTGAAAACCGCCAGCGATCCTTCGACGACTTCGCCGCCGTAGGCCAGGACCTGATCGCGCGCGGTATCACCTCCCCGCGTCGCCTGGGCATCTATGGCCGGTCGAACGGTGGGGTGTTGACCAGCGTGTCGATCACCCAGCGGCCTGAGTTGTTCAATGCGGCGGTGATCGAAAGCCCCCTGATCGACATGTTGCGCTATCAGGAGCTGCCCGCCGGGGCGTCGTGGATCGGCGAATACGGCGACCCGCGCGTGCCGGGCGACGCGGCCTTCATCGCCCAGTATTCCGCCTACCAGCGCCTGAGCCCCGAGGCCGAGTATCCGCGCGTCTACCTGACCACCAACACGCGCGACGACCGGGTGCATCCGGGCCATGCGAGGAAATTCGCCGCGCGTCTCGGCGACCAGGGTCACGACTATCTCTATTACGAGGAGACGGCGGGCGGGCATTCCAACGACGCCGACCCCGTGGCCAATGCGCGGCGCTGGGCGCGTCACTACGTCTATCTGGCCCAGCAGCTGATGGACTGACGGCGGCTTCACGGACTTATGAGCGGCGCCGCGATCCAAGGCGGTCTAGGTATCGCCGCCATGCGAACGCGGGGCTGGATCATCGGAGGGGGCGCGGCCCTGGTGCTGGCGGGTGCGGTCGGGTCGATCGCCCAGCCGGTCGGCCCGCGCGCCGAGGCGGGCGATGCGCCGATCGAACCCGTGGTGGTCGAGCTGTTCACCGCCCAGGGCTGCGCAGGCTGTCCCGAGGCCAATCAGGCGGTCGAGGCTCTGGCGGATGAGCCCGGGGTGATCGCCCTGACCTATGCGGTCGACTACTGGGACTATCTGGGCTGGGAGGACACCTTCGCCCGACCCGAGTTCGAGGCGCGCCAGCGGGCCTATCAGGCGGCGATGCGGCTGCGAAACGTCTATACGCCCCAGGTGGTGATCGACGGCCGCCGCCAGGTCTCGGGCGCCCAGGGACCGGCCATGCAGGCCGCCATCGACCAGGAGGCGGCGCGGCGCGTCTTCCCGCCCGAGGTTGAGTTCCGGGAAT
Organism: Caulobacteraceae bacterium; assembly: GCA_947475735.1. GTDB lineage: Bacteria > Pseudomonadota > Alphaproteobacteria > Caulobacterales > Caulobacteraceae > Brevundimonas. Next base: position 69,758 of record CANJLQ010000011.1, on the reverse strand, counting down.
CCGGTGACGCCGTCGGCATCGGATCGGGCCGCCCGCCTGCGGGCGGGGCCGAGGTCTGGGCCGTCACCTTCCTGCCCGGATCGCAGACGGTGACGGTGGAGGAAGGCGACAACCGGGGTCGGGTGGTTCGTCACGTCAATGTCGTTCGGCGGCTGACCCGCCTGGGCGACTGGACCGGTGAGCCGATCCTGCTGGACCTTCCCGCCACGACGGCGGGAGGCGACCGGATCGCGGTGCTGGTTCAATCCAGTGGCGATCGGCAAATCCTGACCGCTGCCGTCCGCTGACGTCCGGTGGCGGGCTGTCAGCCCGCCGGGGTCACCCGGATTTCGAACAGCTTGGGCCAGTTCTTGCCGGTGACGAACAGGCGGCGGGTCTGCGGGTCCCAGGCGATGCCGTTCAGGACCTCGTCGTTGGGATCGGCGACCTCGCCCTCGGCCAACAGGCCCGACAGATCGATGACCGACAGAATGTTACCGGTGGCGGGGTCGATCCTCAGCACCGCGTCGGTCTGCCAGACGTTGGCCCAGACCTCCCCGTCGATGAACTCGAGCTCGTTCAGCCGACCGACCGGGCGACCCTGCCAGTTGACCGTGACCCCGCCGGTCTCGGCGAAGGTGACGGGGTCGAGGAAACGCAGGCGAGACGTGCCGTCCGACAGGATCAGCCGGGTCCCGTCGTGGGTCAGGCCCCAGCCTTCGCCCGCATAGGTGAAGGACCCTTCGGGCTCCAGCGTGTCGGGGTCCCAGACGAAGCCCTCGCCGGTCTGCCAGGTCAGGGTGATCATGCGGTCGCCGAAGACCGTCAGCCCCTCTCCGAACAGCCGCGTGTCCAACTCGCGCCTCGCCAGAACCTCGCCGTCCGCCAGCCGGACGCGCCGGATGGTCGACGGGTAGCGGCCCGTGCTCTCCAGCAGTTCGCCGTGCCGGAACACCAGCCCCTGGGTGAATGCCGTCGGGTCGTGCGGATAGGTGGCGACGACCTCGTATCCCTGCCTCGGGGGGCGGACGACCGGCGCGGCGGGCGCGGCCTGTTGCGTGGCGACCGGAGCGGCCTGCAGGCCCCATGCCGTCGGCGCGAGCGCGCCGAGCGCCAGTCCGGCCGCGAGGCCGGCGAGGCGCGCGGCCCGGGTCACCGCGCCGTTTCGGAGGCGGCGTCCGCCTCGGCTTCGCGCGCCCGGGCCTCGGCCGCGTCCGCCGCCTGACGCGCCGCCTTGGCCTTGTCCTGTTTGGACTGGGACGATCGACTGAGCATGTTCAAGGCCTCGACGCCCGCCGAGAAGGCCATGGCGGCGTAGATGTAGCCCTTGGGCACATGATAGCCGAAGCCGTCGGCGATCAGGACCATGCCGATCATCAGCAGGAAGCCCAGCGCCAGCATGACCACGCCGGGGTTCTTGGCGATGAAGTTGGCCAGGGGATCGGCCGCCAGCAGCATCACCAGCACCGCCGCCAGCACCGCGACCACCATGATCGGCAGGTGCTCGGTCAGGCCGACGGCCGTCAGGATGGAGTCGATCGAGAAGACCAGGTCCAGGATGATGATCTGAACGATGGCCGAGCCCGCGTTCATGATGGCCGTGTCCTTCTTGTCCAGCACATCATGCGACGGCGTCGGATCGACGGTGTGGTGGATTTCCTTGGTCGCCTTCCAGACCAGGAACAGGCCGCCCGCGATCAGGATCAGATCTTTCCACGAGAACTCATTGCCCATCACCGTGAAGACCGGCTGGATCAGCCCGACCAGCCAGGCGATGATCGAAAGCAGCGCCAGGCGCATGATCAGGGCCAGGCCGATGCCGATGCGGCGGACGCGCTGACGCTGAGCCTCCGGCAGCTTGTTCGACAGGATCGAGATGAAGATCAGATTATCGATGCCGAGCACGACCTCGAGCACCACCAGGGTGACGAGCGCCGCCCAGGCGGCCGGATCGGAGAGGAGAGGCGTAATGCTGTCGAACATGATAACCTTGATAAAAGGGGTCGGCAGGGGGGCAGGCTGCGTGTCGCATCTAGCGTGCCAGCGGCCCTTTCGGCAATGCGCCGCGGCGATGTAGCGAACCTTGGCGCGCCGACGTAGGGTGATCCATGAGCGCGGCCGAACGGAAGAGTCTGAGTTGGCTGGGGCGGGTGGTCCTCGCGCTGACCCTCGTCCTTGCGGTTTCCCCGGTCAGTGCATCGGCAGCGTCCGGCGACATGGCCACTGCGCGGCCGGCCTGTGATGACGTGATGCCGATGGGCGACGACAGGCTTCCGGAGCCTGCTTGCTGCACCTCCGCGTGTTTGGTGCCCATAGGCTGTGGTCTGCTGCCGACCTTCGCGACGGTGACCGTAACGATCCCCCTGGGGTCGCTCGATCGTCCTGTTCGTCAATCCAGGGATAGGCCTGGTCGCGCATCCGCGCCGGAACCGCCGCCTCCGCGCAGCCGCGTCCTTTGACGACGAAAACCTGAACACTTTCAATTCAATCAATCATGGAGATTGACCAATGAAGAAGACCTTCGCCCTTGCAGCACTGTCGCTGATCGCATCCGGAACTGCGGCATTCGCGGCCGAACCGGCGGTCGTCCTCGGCATGGTCCAGAGCTGCTGCGATCTGATCCTGGATTGCTGCAAGACTGCGATGGACTGCTGCCCCAAGTAAGGGACCGCGACCAGGCGTGAAGGGCGGCGTCCGATCCTGACGGGTCGGGCGCCGTCTGTCTTTCTGAGCCGGCTGGGCCTGCGCCCTCCTGCCTCTGTTGCGGGGGGCAGAGGTAAGTGCTATCAGGCGCCCGGCTTAGCGAGGGGCGTTTCCAGTGAGACGGCCCCCTCCGTGCTTTCCTTAAGCATTACAAGCCTTTGACCGGCGCGAAGCTCGCGACCGGTCGTTTGGCGAAACCGCATATCGGACGGACAGGTCTTGGCTGACGATTTCAGAACGACGGAAGTCGGCGGGCGCTATGCCCAGGCGCTGTTTGACCTGGCGCTGGAAACCGGCCGCCTGGACGCCGTCCGCGCCGATCTGAAGTCGCTGCGCGCCGCCTGGATCGACAGCGCCGACCTGCGTCGTCTGGCCACGTCGCCGGTCATCGCGGTCGAGGATCAGGCCAAGGGTCTGAGCGCCATCGCCGACAAGGCGCGGTTCGAACAGACCACCCGCAACTTCCTCGGCCTGCTGGGCCAGAACGGCCGGGCGCGCGACCTCCCCGCCGTCATCGCCGGGTTCGAGGCCCTGTACGCCGCCCACACCGGCGCGGTCGCCGCCGAGATCGTCTCGGCCGTGCCGCTGACGACCGCGCAGTCGACGCACATTCGCTCGGCCCTGTCGCAGGCGCTGGGCAAGGCGCCCGAAATCACCGCCCGGGTCGATCCGTCGATCCTGGGTGGCCTCAAGGTCAAGGTCGGCTCGAAACTGTTCGACGCCTCGCTGAAGACCAAGCTCGACCAGATGAAGTTCGCCCTGAAAAGGGCCTGATACCCACCGTTGACCGCGCGGTCCCGGCCGCGCCGCCCTCCAAGACGCCAAAGAAAAAGAGCCCGCCATGGACATCCGCGCCGCTGAAATCTCGGCCATCCTCAAGTCCCAGATCGCCAACTTCGGCGTCGAGGCCGACGTGTCCGACGTCGGCCAGGTGCTGTCGGTCGGCGACGGCATCGCCCGCATCCACGGTCTGGACAATGTCCAGGCCGGCGAGATGATCGAGTTCCCCAAGGCCGGGGTGAAGGGCATGGCCCTGAACCTGGAGCGCGACAACGTCGGGGCCGTGATCTTCGGCGCCGACGCCCAGATCGCCGAGGGCGACGAAGTCCGCCGCCTGGGCGAGATCGTGGACGTGCCGGTCGGCAAGGGCCTGCTGGGCCGCGTCGTCAACCCGCTGGGCGAGCCGATCGACGGCAAGGGCCCGATCCAGTTCACCGAGCGCCGCCGCGTGGACGTCAAGGCGCCCGGCATCATCCCCCGCAAGTCGGTGCACGAGCCGATGCAGACCGGCCTGAAGGCCATCGACACCCTGATCCCCGTCGGCCGTGGTCAGCGCGAGCTGATCATCGGTGACCGTCAGGTCGGCAAGACCGCCGTCGCCGTCGACACTATCCTGAACCAGAAGTCGATCAACGTCGAAGGCGCGGCCGAGAGCGACAAGCTGTACTGCATCTACGTCGCCATCGGTCAGAAGCGCTCGACCGTGGCGCAGATCGTCAAGACGCTCGAGGAGCGCGGCGCGCTGGAATACACCATCGTCGTGGCCGCCACGGCGTCGGAGCCGGCCCCGCTGCAGTTCCTGGCCCCCTTCTCGGGCACGGCCATGGGCGAGTATTTCCGCGACAACGGCATGCATGCCCTGATCGTCTATGACGACCTGTCCAAACAGGCCGTGGCCTATCGCCAGATGTCGCTGCTGCTGCGCCGTCCGCCGGGCCGCGAAGCCTATCCGGGCGACGTCTTCTATCTGCACAGCCGCCTCTTGGAGCGTTCGGCCAAGCTGAACGAAGACAACGGCTCGGGCTCGATGACCGCCCTGCCGCTGATCGAGACCCAGGCCAACGACGTCTCGGCCTATATCCCGACGAACGTGATCTCGATCACCGACGGCCAGATCTTCCTGGAATCCGACCTGTTCTATCAGGGCATCCGCCCGGCCGTGAACGTCGGCATCTCGGTGTCGCGCGTGGGCTCCTCGGCCCAGATCAAGGCGATGAAACAGGTCGCCGGTTCCATCAAGGGCGAGCTGGCCCAGTACCGGGAAATGGCCGCCTTCGCCAAGTTCGGCTCGGACCTGGACGTCTCGACCCAGCGCCTGCTGGCCCGCGGTGCCCGCCTGACCGAACTGCTGAAGCAGCCCCAGTACTCGCCGCTGACGGTCGAGGAGCAGGTGGTGTCGATCTATGCCGGCACGCGCGGCTTCCTCGACAACGTCGCGGTCTCCGACATCGGCCGCTTCGAGAGCGAGCTGCTGGCCCGGATGCATTCGGCGCACCAGCCGATCCTCGACGCGATCAAGTCGACCAAGGCCCTGTCCAAGGAGCTGGAAGCCGAGCTGAAGGCCGCCATCGACGCCTTCGCCAAGACCTTCGCCTGAGCCTGACGGAAAGCTGAGAGAGTAGCGCCCGATGGCCAGCCTCAAGGAAATGCGCAATCGGATCGGAAGCGTGAAGTCCACGCAGAAGATCACGAAGGCCCTGAACATGGTCGCCGCGGCCAAGCTGAAGCGCGCCCAGGATCAGGCCGAGAGCGCGCGTCCCTATGCCCGCAAAATGGCTGCTGTGATTGCCAATCTGGCGGCCGGTGTGTCCGGCGACGGCGCGCCCAAGCTGCTGGCCGGGACGGGATCCGATCAGAAGCACCTCGTCGTGGTCGCGACGGGCGACAAGGGTCTGGCCGGCGGGTTCAACTCCAACGTCATCCGCGCCGCGCGCGAGCGGATCAACACCCTGATCGCCAACGGCAAGGATGTCCGCATCATCGCCGTGGGCCGCAAGGTCCGCGACGGTCTGACCCGCCTGTACGGCAACAAGATCATCCGCACCTTCGAGCTCTCGGAGCACAAGGTCATCGGCATGAACACCGCCGAGCCGATCGCCGAGCTGGTGGCCCAGGAGTTCGAGGCCGGCAACGCCGACGTCGTGACCCTGTTCTACAGCCGCTTCCAGTCGGTCATCTCTCAGGTGCCGACGCCCAAGCAACTGGTGCCCGCCGTGGTCGACGGCGACGCGGCCCCGATCGACCTGAACGGCGCGGTCTATGAGTACGAACCCTCGGAAGAGGAAATCCTCGAGACCCTGCTGCCGCGCAACATCAAGACCCAGATCCTGGCCGTCCTGCTCGAGAACCAGGCCAGCTTCTTCGGGGCCCAGATGGGCGCCATGGACAACGCCACGCGCAATGCGGGCGACCTGATCAACTCGCTGACGCTGCAGTACAACCGCAAGCGCCAGGCCCAGATCACCACCGAACTGATCGAGATCATTGCCGGCGCGGAAGCGCTCTGATCCTCCGATCCTGACACACACACGATAAACGGACCGCAACCGATGACCGACACCGTCGCCCCCAAGAAGCCCGCCGCCAAGAAGCCGGCCGCCCCCAAGGCTCCCAAGGCGGGAGCCGTCTCCGGCAACGCCGTGGTCACCGCCGGCACCGGCGTGGGCAAGATCGCCCAGGTCATCGGCGCTGTCGTGGACGTCGAGTTCACCGGCCAGCTGCCGGCGATCCTGAACGCCCTGGAGACCCAGAACGTCGACCAGAAGACCGGCCAGCCCTTCCGCCTCGTGCTGGAAGTCGCCCAGCACCTGGGTGAGAACATGGTTCGCACCATCGCCATGGACACGACCGAGGGCCTGACGCGCGGTCAACCCGTGACCGACACCGGCACCTCGATCCTGACCCCGGTCGGCCCGGGCGTGCTGGGCCGCATCATGAACGTCGTCGGCGATCCGATCGACGAGGCCGGCCCGATCCAGACGGCCGAGCGCCGCCCGATCCACCGCGACGCCCCGACCTTCGAGGAGCAGTCCACCAGCTCCGAGATCCTGGTCACCGGCATCAAGGTCATCGACCTGATCTGCCCCTTCACCAAGGGCGGCAAGGTCGGCCTGTTCGGCGGCGCCGGCGTGGGCAAGACCGTGACCATGCAGGAGCTGATCAACAACATCGCCAAGGCCTACGGCGGCTATTCCGTCCTGGCCGGCGTGGGCGAGCGCACCCGCGAGGGCAACGACCTGTATCACGAGATGATCGAGTCCAACGTGAACGTGGACCCGGCCAAGAACGGTGGCTCGACCGAGGGGTCCAAGTGCGCTCTGGTCTACGGCCAGATGAACGAGCCCCCCGGAGCCCGCGCCCGCGTCGCCCTGACGGGCCTGGCCCAGGCCGAGTATTTCCGCGACGAGGAGGGCAAGGACGTTCTCCTGTTCGTCGACAACATCTTCCGCTTCACCCAGGCCGGCTCGGAAGTGTCGGCTCTCCTGGGCCGCATCCCGTCGGCGGTCGGCTATCAGCCGACCCTGGCGACCGAGATGGGCAATCTGCAGGAGCGGATCACCTCGACCAAGAAGGGCTCGATCACCTCGGTCCAGGCCATCTACGTCCCCGCCGACGACCTGACCGACCCGGCGCCCGCCGCCTCCTTCGCGCACCTGGACGCGACGACCGTGCTGAGCCGCGATATCGCCGCCCAGGCCATCTTCCCGGCCGTGGACCCGCTGGACTCGACCTCGCGGATCATGGACCCGCTGGTCATCGGCGAGGAGCACTACCTCGTCGCCCGTTCGGTCCAGGAAGTCCTGCAGCAGTACAAGGCCCTGAAGGACATCATCGCCATCCTGGGCATGGACGAGCTGTCGGAAGAGGACAAGCTGATCGTCAGCCGCGCCCGCAAGATCCAGCGCTTCCTGTCCCAGCCCTTCTTCGTGGCCGAGCAGTTCACCAACGCGCCCGGCAAGTTCGTGGAGCTGGCCGACACCATCCGCAGCTTCAAGGGTATCGTCGCCGGCGAATACGACCACCTGCCCGAAGCCGCCTTCTACATGGTCGGCACCATCGAGGAGGCCGTCGAGAAGGCCGAGAAGATGGCGGCCGAAGTCTGATGGCCGGAAAGCTCAGCTTTTCCCTGGTCGCCCCGGAACGCGAGGTCTTCTCCGGCCTCGTGGACCAGGTCGATGCGCCGGGCGTCGAGGGCGACTTCGGCGTCCTGGCCGACCATGCGCCCTTCATGACGGCCCTGCGCGAAGGCACGGTCACCGTGATCAGCGGGGCAGGCCGCCGGGTCTTCTCGGTCAAGGGCGGCTTCGCCGACGTCACGCCCGCGGGCCTGACCATCCTCGCCGAGGAAGCCACCGAGGTCGCGGCGGCCTGACGGTCGCCGTTGGTCCCCGGACGGTGACCGCGCTTCTTTATGTTCTGGCAGCCGGCGCGGAAATCGCCGGCTGTTTCGCGTTCTGGGCCTGGTTGAGGCTGGACCGGTCGCCGCTGTGGGCCATCCCCGGCGTCGCCTCGCTGGTGCTGTTCGCGTGGTTGCTGACGCGGGTCGAGACCGACGCGGCGGGCCGGGCCTATGCGGCCTACGGCGGCGTCTATATCGCCGCGTCCCTGTTGTGGCTGTGGCTGGTCGAGCATCGCGCGCCGGATCGGTGGGATCTGCTGGGCGCGGGGCTGTGCCTGATCGGGGCGGGCGTGATCCTGTTCGGTCCATGGCCGGCCTGAGGCTTCGGCTTGAAGCGACCCGTCCGGCGTCCTAGATGTCCGTCGCAAGACGAGGCCACGTCCTCGCTCCCGGGAGTCCGGGACCAAGCCCGGGACGGCCCGGCCTTTCGAAAGGAGGGCCGCCGTGGCCTGGGTCTATCTCATCATCGCCGGACTGCTGGAAGTCGTCTGGGCCTACTTCATGAAGCAGTCGGCGGGGTTCACCCGCCTCTGGCCGAGCGTCATCACGCTGGGAACGATGGGCGTCAGCTTCGCCCTGCTCTCGCTGGCGATGAAAACCCTGCCGCTCGGCACGGCCTATACCGTCTGGACCGGCATCGGTGCGGTCGGTGCCTTCGTTGTCGGCGTGATCTGGCTGAACGAGGGCGTGCATCCGATGCGGGTCGCCGCCGCCGGGTTGATCCTCACGGGCCTCGTCCTGATGCGGCTGGCGCCCAGCAGTTAGGGCGCTACCGCTCGCCGCGCGGCGGCTCGCTGCTCGAGCGCAGGTCGGTGCCCATCTCTCGGTCGGTGAACCGGCGGAAGGCCGCCACCACCTGCTCATAGGCCTCACGCTTGAACGGCACGATCAGGTCGGGGGCCTCGTCCAGCCGGCCCCAGCGCCAGGCGTCGAACTCGATTTCCGCGTGGCGGTCGAGCGCGATCTCGCTGTCCTCGCCGGTGAAGCGGAAGGCGAACCAGGCTTGTTTCTGGCCGTCCCACGGCTTTCGGCCGTCGCGGACATGCTGGGCCTTCAGGGCCTCCGGGAAATCGTAGACGATCCAGCCCTCGGTCTGGCCGAGCAGGTCGGCGGAGGTGACGCCGGTCTCCTCCTCGAGCTCGCGGCGGGCGGCCGCTTCCAGGTCCTCGCCCTTGTCGACGCCCCCTTGCGGGAACTGCCAGGCGCGGCCCTCGGTCATGCCGGCACGGCGGCCATACCAGACCAGGCCCTGGGCGTTGAACAGGACGACGCCGACGTTGGGGCGGTGGCGGGGGAAAGGGTCAGCCATGGAGGCAGTAGGCAGTAGGCAGTAGGCAGTAGGAAGCAAGCGAAATGGTGGGTCGTCGAGCTCGACAGGGCATTGGCTAGGCGGCGAGAGCGCCCGATCCCACTGCCTACTGCCTACTGCCTACTGCCTGTGCTCTATCGTCCCGGCCGCTGCGTCATCGCTGATGCCGGAGCCAGCTGGACGCCGCGCGCTTCCAGACCGGCGGCCCAGCGGGCGGCGGCCTCGACCGTGACGGGATAGGCGAAGCCGGTGCCCAGCGCCGCGCCCCGCGTCTTGGCGGCGGCTTCCAGCGCGTTCAGCCGGCCGATGATGGCGGCGGGGGTCTGGGTCTCGTCGACGATGGTGTCGGCGGATGCGCGCGCCCAGGCCCCGGGGCGACGCCGCGCCATGCCGTCGTCGAGGAAGGCCAGACCGCGCTGGCGCAGGGTGCCGAGGAAGGCGCTCATGCCCGTGTCCGAGGTCACGAACCGGTCGCCTAGGTAGTTGGTCACGCCGAAATAGCCGGTCGCCCGGCCCAGAAGCCAGGCCATCTTGGCGTTGACGTCGTCGGGCGTGGCGTTGGCCAGCAGGGTGTAGGGGCCGGGATCGTTGTTGGGATAGCCGGTCGGCTCCATCGGGATTTCGATCATCACCTCATGACCCTGGCGACGGGCCAGGTCGATCCAGCCCTGGAGACCTTCGGCATAGGGGACGAAGGACAGGGTCACTTCCGGCGGCAGGCGTTCGATGGCGGCGCGGGTGGTGACGGCGTTCAGCCCGAGGCCGCCGACGATCAGGGCGACGCGCGGCCGGCCGTTCGGCTGGAACGGGCGAGCATAGGCCTGGGCCGGGACGCGGCCGTCGGTGGCGATGACGGGCAGGGGGCCGTTGGGGCCGGGTTGGCTGAGGCCAGCGATCGGGGCGGCGACCAGGGGCTGGGCCGGGACGATCGGAGCGGCGATGGCCGAGCCGCCGGCGACGGTGGCGCCGTCCGGCAGGGTGATCAGGGCGTCGCCTCCGGCCGCGCCGCTCTCCAGCAAGGCGGGGTCCGACAGGCCCTGCCAGGCGGCGAACCCGCCCATCGAGAAGGCTTCGAGGCCGCTGGGGGCCGGGGCGGCGACCGGAGCCTCGCGCTTCAGGGCGACCCGGGCGGAAGGGGTGCCGGCGCGCGGGTCCCCCAGCACGGTCAGGAACAGGGCGGCGGCCAGGAGCAGCAGCATGCCGGCCGCGCCGACGGCGACCGGCGGCTTCTTCAGCACGGCCAGGAGGACCTTGGGGTCGAGTTTGGGCCCCCGTGGGGCGGGCGGGCTGCCGGCGGCGGCGGCGAGGGCGGACTGGCGCTTGGCGAACATGGACGACGTCGAACGCTCTGGGGACGCCGCCGGACGGATTCCGGACGGCACACTTCGAGCGTCAGAATGACGGGCGGCGGTTAAGAAAGCCTAACGCGCCGTTAGCCATGTGCGGCCTATTCCTCGGTCGTGTCCTCCAGGGTCGCCGTCTCGATCTCGACGGTCGGTTCGGTGACGACGATGCCCTCGGGCGCGGCGGCGAGGCGGGTCAGGTCGCCCTGGGCCCGCAGGACGTCCAGCGCCCGCTGCAACTGGTAGTCGGCGTCCTCGTCATAGTCGGGACCGGGGGCTTCGCGCGGCGTATGGGCCCCGCGCCGTTCGGCCCCGATCGAGGCGTCCAGCGCGGTGGCGTAGGCGGCTTCGGAGTAGATGAAGCTGGAGCGGGAGACGATCCGCGCCTCGGCCTCGGTGCGGGCGACCTCCAGATCGGGCTCGATGCCGATCTTCTGGATCGAGCGGCCGGACGGGGTGTAGTAGCGCGCCGTGGTGATCGACAGGGCCCCGTCGCGACCGCCGCCCAGAGGAATGACGGTCTGGACCGAGCCCTTGCCGAAGCTGGTCAGGCCGACCAGCGTCGCCCGTTCCTGATCCTGCAAGGCGCCCGCCACGATCTCGGAGGCCGAGGCCGAGCCATAGTTGATCAGGACCACGACGGGCAGGCCACCGGTCAGGTCGCCGGTCCGGGCGGCGTAGCGTTCGATCTGGTCGGGGCGACGGCCGCGCTGGCTGACGATCTCGCCGCGTTCGAGGAAGGCGTCGGACACGTCGATGGCGGCGCTGAGCAGGCCGCCGCCGTTGTTCCTGAGGTCGAGGACATAGCCCCGAACATTCGGGTTCTCGGTCTTGATCCGCTCGATCGCGGCGGTCAGTTCCTGGCCCGTGTTCTCGTTGAAGGTGGCGACGCGCAAATAGCCGAAGTCGCCCTCGACCCGGCCGGTCACGCTGTCGACCGTGATGACCTCGCGCACCAGGGTGACTTCCAGCGGCTCCTCGCCGTCGCGCAGGAAGGTCACGTTGACCGAGGTGCCGATGGCGCCGCGCAGTTTTTCGGAGACCTCGGACACCGTCAGGCCCGCCGCGTTCTGGCCGTCGATGGCGGAGATGACGTCGCCCGCCTGGACCCCGGCCTTGGCGGCGGGGCCGTCATCCATCGGAGAGATGACCTTCACCAGACCGCCCTCGGTGGTGATGGTCAGGCCGACGCCGGAGTATTCGCCGCTGGTCCGCTCCTGCAGGTCGCCGTAGCCCTCGGGGGCCAGGTAGTTGGAGTGCGGGTCCAGCGCCGTCATCATGCCGGCGAGGGCCGCCTCGATGAGTTTCTTGTTGTCGACCGGCACCACATAGGCCTGTTCGATCACCGCCAGGGTGTCGCCGAACAGCTGGAGCATGCGGAAGGTCTCGTTCCGCGGCGTCTGGCTGGCCACCGCGGCGGCGGACAGTCCCAGGGCCGCGGCCGCGGCTCCGGCGATCAACAGTCTGCGCATTCGGTCTCTTTCAGGCCCCGAATGACGGGGCGGGGAGGATGTCGCACGAACCCTCGCCGTCAAACGTGGCGGGTCCGCGTCCGGTGGATAAAATCAGCGTCATGCGGCGGAGGAAAGCGCAAAAACGGTCAGGGACCGGTGCCGCGAGGCTCTATCGACCGCCCGGTGGCGAATGGCGAGCCGTCGATCGACGCGGGACGACGGGAGTCCGCGAAATTCGACTCCACTTTCTCCAATCCACGAGGCGATGAGGGCGCGGACGCGGACGCGGACGCGGGCGCGGGTGGCGGGGCGGCTGTCTGCGCGGATGCGGCTTCGGACATCAGCTGGGACAGGGCGGCGTGGACCCTGGCCCAGCGGACCGCCTCCACCGACAGGCCGTCGTCGATGGCGCGGCAAAGACGACGCCAGGCGATCTCGACGGCCTCGGCGGGACTTCGGGTCAGGGCGGCCTGGGGTGTCACGGCGACAGTCTGCAGGCGCGCTGCGTCATTATCGGTCGCACCAACCCCTTCGTCAGAGGAACGGGGCGGGATCGACGGGGCGGTCGCCGCGACGGAGCTCCAAATAGACGTCGTCGCCCGCCTCGGCGCGGCCGAGCGACTGGCCGTCCACGACCCTTTGCCCCGGCTCGACATCGACCGTCTCCAGGCCCGCGATCACCGCGCGCCACCCGTCGCCGAGGTCGAGAATGACGACCTGGCCCCAGCCGCTGAGGGGCCCCGCATGGTCGACGCGCGCGGCGGCGGGGGCCGCGACGGGGCCGGCCGGAGCCGACCAGCGCCAGCCCTGGGACCCCGGACCGAAGCGGGCGGCGGGGGCGCCGCTGACCGGCGGGGTCAGACGGTTGCGCCCGGCCGGCAGGCGGCTGGCGGCGGCGTCCGGCGTGACGGCCGCATCGACCGGGCGACCCCCCAGCGCGCGAATGCGGGCCTCCAGGGCGCTCGCCGCGGCCTCGGCCCGGGACGCGTCGGCGCGCAGGACGGCGACCAGGGCGGTGCGGCGGGCGCTGAGCTGTTCGATCTCGGCGCGGCGGTCGCCCTGGGCGCTCTCGGTCGTCATCAATCGCTCGGACGACAGGACGGCGAGGCGGCGGATCCGGGCGACCTCGGCCTGCTGGGCGACAAGCGTGTCGGCGCGGCGGCGCAGGTCGGGGGCCATGGCCTTCATCAGGATGGCGGCGCGGACGGTGTCGACGGCCCGGTCGGCGGGGATCAGCAGGGGCGGCGGCGGGCGGCGGCTCATCAGCTGAAGCGCCGAGAGCAGTCGCATCTGGCCGTCGCGGGCCCGGGCGAGGTCGGCGACGACGGCGGCCTCGCGTCGCCCGAGCGCCCGCAGGCGATCGCGCTGGGCGGCCAGTTCCTGATCGTCGGCGGCGACGTCGCGGCGCAGGGTCGCCAGTTCGCGATCCAGGGCGCGGATCTCGGCCTGAGCCGCCTCGGCGTCGGCGCGCAGACGGCGGGCGCGGACCTGCTCGTCGCGGTAGCGGGCCTGAAGCTGGTCGAGGTCGTCCTGGACCGTCGCGGAGGCGGGCAGGGCGACGAGGGCGATCAGGGCAAGGACGGCGAGGCGGGTCATCAATCGCGATGATAGGGCGATCCGGCCAGGATCGTCACCGCGCGATAGAGCTGTTCGGCCAGCATCGCCCGGGCCAGGGCGTGCGGCCAGGTCTGGGGGCCGAAGGCGAGGGTCGATCCGGCGGCGGCCAGGACCGAGGGGTCCAGACCGTCGGCCCCGCCGATGGCGAAGGCCAGCCGACGCTCGCCTCGGTCTCGCAAGGTGGCGATATGGTCGGCGAAGGCGCGGCTGGAGTAGGCCTTGCCGCGTTCGTCGCAGGCGATGAGGTGGGCCCCCTCTGCGGCGGCCAGGATCAACTCGGCCTCCGGGGCCTTGCCGGGCTTTCTGGGCTCAAGGTCGATCAGGTCGAGCGGACCCAGGCCGAGCGCCCGCCCGGCGGCGGTCGCGCGCGCGGCATAGTCGGCGGCAAGCGCGGCTTCAGGGCCGCGACCCGACTTTCCGATGGCGAGGATGGCCAGTTTCATCTCAGACGCCCTGTCTCACCGCTTGCCTCCGTCATCCTCGGACTTGATCCGAGGATCGGATTGTCCGCCACGCCCGTGGTTCGGATGTCGCGGGATCGCCGTGGCCCGTGCCCGCCATGCCCGCTGTTGAACCTCCGATCCTCGGATCAAGTCCGTGGATGACGGGAGTGAGAGTTCAGGCCGAGGCGGGGGTCCGGTGGGCGCTGTCGACGGCCCAGATCTTCTCGATGTTGTAGAAGACGCGGACTTCGGGGCGGAAGAGGTGGACGATCACGTCGCCCGCATCGATCAGCACCCAGTCACAGTGCGGCAGGCCCTCGACCTTGGCCCGGCCCAGGCCGTTTTCCTTGAGCGTGCGCAGCAGGTGGTCGGCCAGGGCCCCGACGTGGCGATGCGACCGGCCCGAGGCCACGATCATGGTGTCGGCCATGGGGGATTTCCCCTTCAGGTCGATCAGGACGATATCCTGGGCCTTGTCCTCGTCCAGCTTGGCCAGGACGGCCTGTTCGATCGGCGTGGAGCCGACCGGCAGCGGGGCCTCGCGCGTGAAGGGGGCGTCGTCGTCCTCGGGCGGCACATTGCCCTCGGAGCCGGTGCCGAACAGGGAGTAGTCGGCCGACTCGTCGTCCTCGTCTTGGAGGTCGTCAGTCGAGGCGGAGGGGCCGTCTTCGGAGCGGACGGGATCGATCGCGTCCATTTCATGGGCGGTGTTGGAAACGGCGTCGTCTTGCGCGTCGTGCGCGGGCGAGGGGGTCAGCGGAGGGCTCCGGGAGGGTTCACTAAAGCGGTCCTCTAGCACGGACGGGGCAAAAGGTCACCCGCAGGGTTTGGGCGCTATCGCTCGCAACGCCGTGGAGGACGACGGGTTCAAGGGGGCCGTCAGATAGGTCCAGGCCGGAGCGGCCATGCGGGGCAACAGTCGCGCTCCGTTCGCCGAAACCCGGTGGGCGGCGAAGCGATGGGCGGCGGGGGCCGCGCGGCTTTCCAGCAGAGAACCGGGGCGGGCGATCACCGCGACCGGCATCATCCGCATGATGTCGGTCCAGCCGCGCCAGCGGTGAAAGCTCTCCAGATTGTCCGATCCCATCAGCCAGACGAACCGGACGCCGGGATGGCGCGCCGTCAGCGCGCGCAGGGTGTCGACGGTCCAGCGTGTTCCGGCGCGGGTCTCGAAATCGGAGACGATCATGCGGGGGCCGACGGCGACGCGGCCGGCCGAGGCCATGCGGTCCGCCAGGGGCGCGGTCTGCGTGCTGTCCTTCAGCGGGTTCTGGGGCGACACCAGCCAGACGACCCGATCGAGATCCAGCCGCCGCAGGGCCGTCTCGGCGACGTGGGCATGGCCGTCGTGGGCCGGATTGAAGGAGCCACCGAAGAGGCCGACCGTCATGCCGGGGCTGAGGGTCAGGCCATCGCGCAGGGCCCCCGAACGAGGGCCGATCGTCTGGGGCGCGGGTCCGGCATGGAAGAACGACAGGGCGGGGCTCGCGCGGCGACAGGGCTTATGCTCACGGGTGAGCTAACACGCGGGTGGTGTCGTGTCTCCCTCCCCTTCATGGGGAGGGACAGCCGATGCGAAGCAACGGCAGGGTGGGGTGCGAACCGGACATCGCGCGCCATACGAACGAGCCCCACCCGGGCTATGCTGCGCTTCGCCGTCCCTCCCCATGAAGGGGAGGGAAAGATGTCACGGCTTCCAGGCGTCGGCGGTGCTGGGCCGCTCGTCGCCCTCTTCGTCGATCTCGCCCCGGTTCTTGCGGACCTCGGCCCAGGCGGCGCGGAGCAGTTCGGGCACGCCCTCGCCCGAGACGCCGGAGACCAGCATCGGGCGACGGCCGGAGGCGGCCTGCAGTTCCGCCGCCTTTTCCTCGCGCGCCTCCGGCGTCAGGGCGTCGATCTTGTTCAGCGCCAGGATCTCGGTCTTGTCGGCCAGGCCTTCTCCGTAGGCATCCAGCTCGCCGCGGATGATGCGGTAGGCCTTGGCGACGTCGTCCTGCGTCCCGTCGACCAGATGGATCAGCGAGGCCGAGCGCTCGACGTGGCCCAGGAAACGCGTGCCCAGGCCCGCCCCTTCCGAGGCGCCCTCGATCAGGCCGGGGATGTCGGCGATGACGAACCGCTCGCCGGGGCTCAGGTCCACCATTCCGAGGTTGGGGGCCAGGGTCGTGAAGGGATAGTCGGCGATCTTGGGTCGCGCGGCCGAGGCCGCGGCGAGGAATGTCGACTTGCCCGCGTTGGGCAGGCCCGCCAGGCCGATGTCGGCGATCAGCTTCAGCCGCAGCCAGATCCAGCGTTCCTGACCCTCCTGGCCCGGATTGGCGTGGCGGGGGGCCTGGTTGATCGGCCCCTTGAAGCGGACATTGCCCCAGCCGCCGTTGCCGCCCGAGAGCAGCAGTTCGCGCTGGCCGGGCTCGGTCATGTCGAGGACGACCGTCTCCTTGTCCTCGTCCAGCACCTGGGTGCCGACGGGCACGCGCAGGACCACGTCCTCGCCCTTGGCCCCGTGCATCTGGCGGCCCTGGCCGTGGCCGCCGGTCGCGGCCTTGAAATGCTGCTGGTAGCGGTAGTCGATCAGGGTGTTCAGCCCCTCGACCGCCTCGACCCAGACATGGCCGCCGTTGCCGCCGTCGCCGCCGTCGGGACCGCCGTTGGGGATGAATTTCTCGCGCCGGAACGACACGGAGCCGCCCCCGCCGTTGCCGGAGCGAATGTAGATCTTGGCCTGGTCGAGGAATTTCATGAGGGCATTCTTGGTGGCGCTATCGCTCGGGACGCGGTCCCTCGCTGCTTGAGCGCGGATGGTGCGCGACTTGACCGCGGCTTATGGACGAGAAGCGGGGCGAATTACAGGCCGACTCCTGCGATGGAGCCCGGTCTGCGCTATGGTCGTGATTCGGCATCAACAGGCGGGACGGCATGGCGGAGGCCGACATCGCATTCGCGGCGGCTGCGGGGGCGGCGGGGCTGGCGCTCGCGGTCAGCGCCTGGGCGTTCCGGTTCCGGCGCGAGACGGGCGCGCGGCTGGCCGTCGTCGAGGCCGCGCATGAGGCCTCGGCCCGCCAGGCTTCGGCCGGGACAAGCGCGGTCGCGGCCTTCGACGAGGTGCGACTGGGCCTCCAGCCGGGCGAGCCGCCTGTGCTGCTGGGCTCCGATCCGGCCGTGGCGGCGGCGCGGGCCGTCCTCGCCCCGGACCGGGGCGGAACGGACGCGGTGTCTCTGGCCGAGGCGCTGCATGCCCGGCACGGCGAGGCGATCGACCGGCTGCTCGCCGAGGGCGCGGCCTTTCGCACGCGCGATCCCGACAGCGGCTGGACCGTCGAGGGGCGGACCGACGGCGGCATCGCCTGGCTGAGGCTGACGGAGCGGACCGAGGCGGTCGCGGCGTCGGGTGATCCGGGACTGGGCGCCGGCCTGATCGCCGAGCTGTCGCCGTCTCCGGCCTGGGTGCTGGACGCCGACGGCACCCTGGTCTGGGCCAACAGCGCCTGGCTGGCGGAAACGGGCTCGGCCACCCTGGACGAGGCGCGTGAACGACGCGTCGTGTTCGATCGCGGAGCCGATCAGCTGGCGGCCGAGGCCGGGCGGATCGGAGCCCGGCAGGAAGGTTTCCGCTGGACGCCGGGCGAGGGACGACGGCGGGCGTGGAAGATCATCGCCGAGCCGATCACCGGCGCCGGTGGGCCCGTGCTGGTGTTCGCCCTGGATATGACGGAGGCCGAGGAAACGCGCGACACCCTGCGCCGGCACGTCGAGGCCCACGACGAGACGCTGGACCATCTGGCGGACGCGGTCGCCATCTTCGGCCCTTCGCGGCGACTGGCGTTCCACAACACGGCATTCCAGACCCTGTTCGGGCTGGACGCCGCCTGGCTGGACGAGCGGCCGACCCATGCCGAGCTGCTGGACCGCCTGCGCCAGCGCCGGATGCTGCCGGAGGTCGTCGACTATGGCGGGTGGAAGGCGCGTGAGCTCGACTTCTATGGCGCGCCCGAGGCCGCCCCGGACGAGAGCTGGTCCCTGCCGGACGGGCGGACGCTGCGGGTCGTGCGTCAGCCCCATCCCCTGGGCGGGGTTCTGCTGCTGTTTTCGGACATCACCGGTGAGCTGGACCTGAGAAGCCGCTTCAATGCCCAGCTCCAGGTCCAGACGGCGACGCTGGACAAGCTCAACGACGCCGTCGCCGTGTTCGGCTCGGATGGGCGGCTCAGGCTGCACAACGACGCCTTCGAGAGCTTCTGGGGGCTGTCGGCCGAGGCGCTGCGCGACGCCGGCGATTTCGACGCGGTGGCCGAGTTGTGCAAGCGGGCCCTGCCCGACGCCGCCCTGTGGCTGGGGCTGAAGGCCCGGGTCGCCGATCCCGATCCCGAAAGCCGTGTGGCGGTCTCGGGCGAAGGGCGCACCCTGGATGGCCGGATCGCGGCCTGGCAGACCCGGCCCCTGCCCGACGGCGCGACGCTGGTGGCCTTCTCCGACGTGACCGCCCGTCGCGAACTGGAACAGGCCCTGGCCCAGCGCGAGGCGGCCCTGAAGGAGAGCCAGGCCCTGAAGCGGGAGTTCGTCGGCTCGGTCAGCTATGAGCTGCGCACGCCGTTGACGACCATCGTCGGCTATTCCGAGCTGCTGGAGACCATGGGCGATCTGCCCGAACGAAGCCGCCAGCATGCGGGGGCCATCCGCATTGCCGCCGGACAGCTGGCGGCCTCGATCGACGACGTGCTGGACATGGCCCAGATCGACGCCGGGGAGATGGAGCTGTCGCTCGGTGACGTGCGCATCAAGGATCTGTTCGCGGAGGCCGCTGCGCGTCATCTGGGTCGTATCGAGGGTCGGGGCGCGACTTTCCGTGCCGAGGTGCCCGTCGACCTGCCGGTCCTGAGGGCCGATGCGCGGCGGCTGGGCCAGGCGGTCGATCACTTGCTGGACAATGCGGCCCGCTCGGTCTCTGAAGGCGGCTCTGTCACTCTGAGCGCCCAGGCCAATGCGACCGAGGTCCGCATCCGGGTCGAGGACACCGGTCGGGGCATCCCCTATCACCTCCAAGCCCACGTCTTCGATCGCTTCGTCCGGCGCGAACGAGGCGGTCCGGGCGTCGGGCTGGCCTTGGTGAAGGCCCTGGTCGAACTGCATGGCGGCTGGGCCGAGGTCGAAAGCGAGCCCGGCAAGGGTGCGGCCTTCATCCTGCACCTGCCGCTGGAGGCCGACGGCGTGGCTGCGGCACCGGAGCTTGCGCTTGGGTGAGGGCTTAGTGAGGAGGGCTTGGGCCTTGGGGAGCCCCATGCTTGAGCCGGATGCGCGCAATCACTAAGCCCTGAGCCCAAAGCCATATTCACTCGGAGGCCGCATGGCCGACCTGCTCAAGACCGCCCTGATCTACGACTTCGACGGCACGCTCGCGCGCGGGAACATGCAGGAGGTGACCTTCATCCCTTCGGTCGGGATGGGCGTCGGCGACTTCTGGGGCGAGGCGGACCGGCTGACCAAGTCGGCCGATGGCGACAACATCCTGATGTACATGCAGCTGATGCTGCAGCGGGCCCGCGAGAACGGGCGGCCGGTGACCAGGACCCTGCTCAAGGAGCACGGCGAGGACGTCAAACTGTTCGACGGGCTGAAGTCGGACCTGACCGGCAAGGGCTGGTTCGAGAGGATCGATGCGATCGGCCGAAAGTATGGGTTGGCGATCGAGCACTACATCATCTCGGCGGGCCTCGAGGAGATGATCGACGGCTGCCCGATCCGCCCGGCCTTCCGGCACGTGTTCGCGTCCAAGTTCGCCTATGACGACCACGGGGTGGCGATCTGGCCGGCCGTCGGCGTCAACTACACCACCAAGACCCAGTATCTGTTCCGCATCAACAAGGGCGTGCTGAACCACTGGGATCACGAGCGGATCAACAAGTTCGTGCCGGACGACGAGCGCGCCGTGCCGTTCGAGCGGATGATCTTCCTGGGCGACGGCGACACCGACGTTCCGACCATGAAGATGATGCACACCAAGGGCGGTTTCTCGATCGCGGTCTATGACCCCCGCAACTCCGAGCGCGACCAGGAGAAGATCTACGGCCTGATCTCGGAGGACCGGGTCAACTTCGTCGCCGCCGCCGACTATCGCGAGGGTCAGCCGCTGGACCTGATCGTCAAGGGCCTGCTGGGCCGGATCGCCATCAACGCCGGGACGATGGCGCAGGTTTAAGGCGCTACCGCTCGGGGCGCGGCCCCTCGCTGCTTGAGCTCAGGCTAGTGCGCTACCGCTCGGGGCGCGGCCCCTCGCTGCTTGAGCGCAGGCTAGTGCGCTACCGCTCGGGGCGCGGCCCCTCGCTGCTTGAGCTCAGGCTAGTGCGCTACCGCTCGGGGCGCGGCCCCTCGCTGCTTGAGCTCAGGCTAGTGCGCTACCGCTCGGGGCGCGGCCCCTCGTTGCTTGAGCGCAGGCTAGTGCGCTACCGCTCGGGACGCGGTCCCTCGCTGGCGGACGACTGTCGCGCCCGCAGGAAGTCGACGAAGGCCTTGAGCGCGGGCGGGGGATGACGCCGCGAGGGGTAGTAGAGGAAGGGGCCGTCGAACGGTTGCTGCCAGTCGTCCAGCACGGCGATCAGCCGGCCGGACGCCAGGTCGTCGCAGGCCCAGGCCTCGAAGGTGGCGAAGAAGCCGAGCCCGTCGCGCGCCGCGTGCAGGCCGAGGTCGGCCGAGGTAACGGTCAAACGCCCCTGCGGCTGGAAGCGGATGACCTCGCCGGACTTCTCGAATTCCCAAGGGATGAGGCCGCCGGGCAGGCGTAGCCGGATGGCGGGCAGGGTCCGTAGCGGGTCCGGGTGGGCGGGCATGCCGACCTGCGCGATCAGCGACGGCGCCGCCACCAAAACGAAACGCTCCCGTCCGCCGAGAGGCACCGCGATCATGTCCTTCGCCAGGGCCTCGCCATAACGGATGCCCGCGTCGAAGCCGTCGGCGACCACCTCGGTGAAGGCGTTGTCGAACACGACCTCCATCGTGACGCCGGGGTGGCTCGCCATGAAAGGGCCGAGCAGGGGACCCAGCGCGATCTCGGCGGCGTCGGGCGCATTGATGCGCAGCCGCCCGACCGGGGCATCTGCGGCCAGACCCACGGCGGCGACCGCCCCCTCGATGTCGGCGAGCGCGGGCGCGATGCGGGCCAGCAACGCCTCGCCCGCTTCCGTTGGGCTGACGCTGCGGGTTGTGCGGTTCAGCAGGCGGGCACCCAGCGTGTCCTCCAGCGCCCGGATGCGCTCGGACAGGCCGGACGGCGACAGTCCGGCCTCAGCCGCGGCCTTGCGGAAGCCCCGGTGGCGGGCGACGGCGGCCAAAAGGGCCAGATCGTCTAGGGAAGGGCTCATTGTTCGCTGATCCGCACAGTTCGTGCGGAGATTGCCGGATTATCGAACATCGCAACAGGGCGCATCTAGCGGGCTCAGCATCAAAGGAGCGACCCCATGACCACCCTTCCCGCCCGCCGCCTGGGCGCGACCGGCCCCGAGGTCTCCCTGATCGGCCTTGGCTGTATGGGCATGTCCGACTTCTACGGCCCGGCCGACCGCGACGAGAGCCTTGCCACCATCCACGCCGCGCTGGAGGCCGGGGTGACCCTGCTCGACACCGGCGACTTCTACGGTATGGGCCACAACGAGATGCTGATCGCCGAGGCCCTGAAGGGACGGCGCGAGCAGGCTCTGATCAGCGTCAAGTTCGGGGCGCTGCGCGATCCCGACATGGGCTTTCGCGGCTACGACAGCCGGCCGGAGTCGGTGCGGAACTTCGTGACCTATTCGCTGCGGCGGCTGAACGTCGACCACATCGATATCTACCGGCCCTCGCGGCTGGACCCCGCCGTTCCGATCGAGGACACCATCGGCGCGATCGCCGAGCTGGTCGACAAGGGCTACGTCGGCCACATCGGCCTGTCGGAGGTCGGCCCCGAAACCATCCGCCGGGCCGCCGCCGTCCACCCCATCGCCGACCTGCAGATCGAATACAGCCTGGCCTCGCGCGGCATCGAGGCCGCCATCCTGCCGACCTGCCGCGAACTGGGCATCGGCATCACCGCATATGGCGTCCTCGCGCGCGGTCTGATCAGCGGGCACTGGTCAAAGGATCGCTCGGTCGATCACACCTTCCGCGCGATGAGTCCTCGCTTTCAGGACGAGAACCTGGACCGCAACCTGGCGGTCGTAGAGGCGCTGAGATCCGTGGCCGAGGCACGCGGCGCGACCGTGGCCCAGATCGCCGTGGCCTGGGTGGCGGCGCAGGGCGACGACATCGTGCCTCTGGTCGGGGCGCGGCGACGGGACCGCCTGTCCGAGTCGCTCGGTGCGGTCGCCCTGACCCTGACGGCGGAGGACCTTGCCGCGATCGAGGCGGCCGCGCCCAAGGACGCGATCGCCGGCGCTCGCTATCCCGAACAGCTGCTGCGCTTCATGGACAGCGAGCAGGCCTGAGCCCCGGGGCCACTCAGATCGTGTTCAGCGGCATGCGGAGGTAGCTGCGGCCGTCGGCGTCGGCAGGCGGAAGGGCCCCCGCGCGGATGTTGATCTGAAGCGCGGGCAGGATCAGCTGCGGCGCCTTCAGGGTCGCGTCGCGCGTCTCGCGCATGGCCACGAAGGCGTCTTCGGAGACACCGCCGCCGATGTGGACATTGTCCCGTCGTTGCGCGCCGACGGTCGTCTCGAACCGGAAATCGGACCGGCCCTCGGGCAGATAGTCGTGGCCGACGAACATGCGGGTCTGGTCCGGAAAGGCGAGCAGCTTCCGGATCGAGCGATACAGCGTCCGGGCGTCGCCGCCGGGAAAGTCGGCCCGCGCGGTGCCATAGTCCGGCATGAACAAGGTGTCGCCCACGAACAGGGCGTCGCCGATCCGGTAGCTGACGCAGGCGGGCGTGTGGCCGGGCGTGTGGATCACCTCGACGGTCAGGTCACCGAGCGAGAAGGTGTCGCCATCCGCATGGAGGTGGTCGAAGGCGACGCCGTCGAGGCTGACGTCGGAGGCGCCGAACAGGGGGGCGAAGACCGTCTGGACGCGCGTGATGCGCTCGCCGATGCCGATGGGCACGCCCTCGGTGCGGCGCAGGTGCTCGGCCGCGGTCAGGTGGTCGGCGTGGGCGTGGGTTTCCAGAACCGTCGTCAGGGTCAGCCCCGCGTCGCGCAAGGCGGCCATCACGCCGTCGATTGATCGGGTGGAGGTGCGCGCCGTCGCGGCTTCGTAGTCCAGCACGGGGTCGATGATGGCCGCCTGCCCGGTCGCGGGGTCGCTGACCAGATAGGTGATGGTGTGGGTCGCGGGGTCGAAGAAGCCGCGGACGTCGGGGGTGTGAGCCATGAGGGGAGCTCCTTTCGCGACCCAACATATTAGCTATTGCTTATTTAGCAAGTACGAATATATTGGCGTCATGATCGACCTCCAGACACTCGGCATCGAACGGTTCCAGGCGAGCGCGAGCGACGCCGCTGCCCTGTTGCGCGCCCTGTCCAATGAAAAGCGGCTGATGATCCTGTGCCAGCTGGGAGACGGCGAGCTGTCCGTCGGCCAGCTGTTGCCCCTGGTCGGCCTGTCGCAATCGGCCCTGTCCCAGCATCTGGCGCGACTGCGCGACGAGGGTCTGGTCGGCACCCGCCGCGAGGCGACGACCATATTCTATCGCATCACCGACCCCTCGGTCCTGAAGGTCATCGCCGTTCTGGCCGAGATCTTCTGTCCTCCCCTCCCCTCCGAAAAGGCCTGAACCCATGACTGTCCTGACCCCCCTGAAGCCCGCCGAGGCCGCCGAACGACTGAAGTCCGGCAACGCCGTTCTGGTGGACATCCGTGAGCGCGACGAGTTCGCCCGCGAACATGCGCCCGGCGCCGTCTCTCATCCCCTGTCGACGTTCGACCGATCGGTGCCCGAGCCCCGGCCCGGCCAGACGGTGATCTACACCTGCCGCACCGGCCAGCGGACCGCGATGAACGGTACGCGCCTCGCGGCCTGCGTGCCCGGACAGGTCTATGTGGTCGAGGGTGGGCTGGAGGCCTGGAAGGCCGAGGGTCTGCCGACCCGCAAGGACGCCTCCCAGCCGATCGAGCTGATGCGCCAGGTGCAGATGACGGCGGGCGGGCTGATCCTGCTGGGCGCCGCGCTGGGGCTGCTGATCCATCCGGCGTTCTGGGGATTGTCGGCCTTCGTGGGCGCCGGGCTCTTTTTCGCCGGGGCCACGGGCTTCTGCGGCATGGCCCGGCTTCTGGGCGTGATGCCGTGGAACCGCGCCCCTTCCAGCCAGGGCTGAGGCCATGACCGTCGACCTTCTCCCTCTGCTGCTGGCGACCGCGAGTGGGGCCGTCGTCGCCCTTCTTCTGACGCTGTTCGGCGGCGGAGGGTCGGTGCTGGCGGTGCCCTTGCTGCTCTATGTCGTCGGGGTGGCCGATCCGCATGTCGCCATTGGCGTCTCGGCGGCCGGCGTCGCCCTGAACGCCCTGACGGCGCTGGCGGGACACGCCCGGGGTGGCGAGATCCGCTGGCCGTGCGCGATCCTGTTCGCCGTGACGGGCGCGGCTGGGGCCTGGGCGGGGTCTTCGCTGGCCAAGGCGATCGACGGCCATCAATTGCTGCTGATCTTCGCCGGGGCGATGGCGGCCGTGGGCCTGTCCATGCTGCGGCCGCGCCCGGTCGTCGGCCGGCCTGAGCCTCGCTTGAGTTGGGCCATGTCGCCCCGCGTCGGCCTGGCCGGAGCAGGCGTCGGCTCGGCGGCGGGATTCTTCGGGATCGGCGGTGGATTTCTGATCGTGCCGGGACTGATGGCCTCGACCGGGATGAGCCTGGCGGCGGCCCAGGCGGCTTCCCTGCTCAGCGTGGCCGCCTTCGGCGCGACGACGGCGGGGAACTATGCGCTGTCGGGCTGGGTCGATCCGGCCCTGGTGGCGGCGATAACGGTCGGGGGCGTGGCGGGGACGGCCGCCGGCCTGCCGCTGGCGCGTCGGCTCGGTGCCAATGCGGCGTTGGGACGGACCCTGTTCGCGGGGCTGATCCTGATCGTCGCCGCCTATGTCGCCATCCGGGCGGTCATGGCCCTGTAGCAGGCCGGGGGCCGACCGCTGCGGTCAGCCCCCGGGTGTCTTCGTCAGGCGGCCGTGTCGAACAGCTTGTTCCAGCGGCGCTTGTCGCGGTTTTTCCAGGCACCGCGGTGATAGGCGTCCGAGCCGATCAGCGGGACGACGGTGGTGGCTTCGGCGAAGACCATCTGCTCGTGGGTGGTCTGGACCTTGCCCCAGGAGGCGGCCTCCTTCAGCGTCGAGGACGAGCAGGCGCCGTCGCGGACGTCGGCGACCGTGATCTGCACGGCGTATTTGTGCATCTCGGCCTCGATGCCGAGGATCTCGGCGCAGACGACTGTGTCCTGGGCGAAGTTCTTGGGCACGCCGCCGCCGACCATGAACAGGCCGGTCACGCCCGCCGCGATCTTGATGTCGGTCAGTTCGCGGAAGTCGGCGACCGCGTCGATCATCAGATAGGGCTTCTTCTCGGCCATCCGCTCCTTCTGGTGCTTGACCAGGCCAAAGCCGGCCGAGCTGTCGACGAAGGCCGGGCAGAAGATCGGCACGCCCTCTTCGTAAGCCGTCTGGATCAGCGATCCGGGCTTCTTGGCGTTGCCCTCGGAGAGCCACTTGCCCATTTCCCAGATGAACTCGCGGCTGGAATAGCCGCGCGGCTCCAGACGGTTGCAGATCTCCAGGATGGTGTGGTCGCAGGCCTGGAGCTCTTCCTCGTCGATGTAGGTGTCGTAGATGCGGTCGATGTAGTTCTCGCGCAGGACGTTGTCGTCGACCGGACCGGCCGCCTGATAGTGTTTGAAGCCCAGCGCCTCGAAGAAATCCATGTCGACGATGGAGGCGCCGGTGGCGACCACCGCGTCGATCATGCCGAACTTCACCATGTCGCGGTAAACGTGCATGCAGCCGCCGGCCGAGGTCGATCCGGCCAGGATCAGCCAGGGCGAGCAGGCCGTGTCTTCCAGCGCCATGTTGAAGATGTCGGCCGCGCGGGCAGTGTCGCGCGACGAGAAGGACATCTTGCGCATGCTGTCGATGATCGGCCGCGCGTCGAAGCTCGTGATGTCGATGTGCTCGACGACGTTCTGCAGCAGCTGGGCCTTCTGGTTCGTCTGAACGGGAGCGTTCATTGCAAGGGTTTCCCTTTGGTTTGAGCGCCCGTCGTCAAAAGAAACAGCGGCCCGGACGGAGCGACGGGCCGCTGCTGATTAATGCGCGAAGGCGACGGTTTTAGCGCCGCGCCTTCCTGCGCTGGCCCGCCTTGCCCTTGGGACGAGACAAGCGAACGACCTTCCGGGCCTGCTCTTCCGCCGTGGTGCGCACGGTCGGGATGGAGCGGGGGGCCAGGCCATACAGCGAGGCCATCGGGGCGTCCTCGACCGCGGCGATGTCGTGCTCGCCATAGCCGTTGAAGCCCGTCGACATGGCCACGCCATAGGCGCCGAGCATGCCGATCTCGATGAAGTCGCCTTCCTTGATGTCGGCCGGCAGCCAGAACGGACCCGGCATGTGGTCGATCGAGTCGCAGGTCGGCCCATAGAACTGGAACGGCTTGAGATCGTCCGAGGCCTGACCATCCCGGACCAGCTTGGTCGGGAAGGGCCAGCGCGAGTGGGTCGCGTCGAACAGCGAGCCGTAGGACCCGTCGTTCAGGTACAGGGCGTCGCCCTTGCGCAGGTCCACCCGAGCCAGGATCGACGAGGACTCGGCCACCAGCGCCCGGCCGGGTTCGCACCACAGCTCGGTCGTTTCCGACACGGGCATCTCGTTGAAGCCGCGGTGGATAGCGTCGGCGTATTCGCTCATGTCCGGCGGGACCATGCCCGGATAGACCGAGGGGAAGCCGCCGCCGACGTCGACGATGTCGACGAAGACGCCCGCCTTCTTGATGGCGCGACCGACCTGGGCCATCGCCGCCTCATAGGCCGAGGGGCGCATGCACTGGCTTCCGACGTGGAAGCACACGCCCATCAGGCCGTTCTTGACCGCCCGGCGCGTGGCCATCAGCAGGGCCGGGGCCTGGTCGGTCGAGACGCCGAACTTGCCCGACAGCGAATAGGCCGCGCCGTCCGCCGAGACCGCCATGCGGACCAGCAGATTCAGATCGTCCGCGCCGCCGGTGGCGTCTAGGATCTTCTGAAGCTCGTCCTCGCAGTCGAGCGAGAAGGTGCGCACGCCGTGATCGAAATAGGCGCGGGTGATCGCCGAGCGGCTTTTCACCGGGTGCATGAAGGCCAGACGCGCGTCGGCGCTGACCGAGCGAACCAGCTCGATCTCGGCCAGAGATGCGACGTCGAAACCGGTCACGCCCGCCTCGACCAGGGTCTGAATGACCCACGGCGAAGGGTTTGCCTTTACGGCATAGAAGACGTCAGCCTTGAGATGATCCTGGAACCAGCGCGCCGCTACGGAAACCGAACGCGGCCGCACGAGTGCGACAGGACGTTCAGGGGACCGCTCGCGGACCAGGTCCAGGGGAAATGTGTACGTGCGCAATTCACGTAAACCCCTGTGATTGTTAAACCCAGCCGGCGTTAGCAGCGCAAACGTTAGACCTACGGGGTCCGCCGGAAGCGGCCATATGGGGTCACGCGACTGTCATGTAAAGCGGTTTTTTCGTGTCGAGCCGATGCGGAAACCCGAGTTCCTCCGCGTTCGGATGGCTCCTCACACTGGGGAGATGAACCTCCCGTCGTCCGCATCGTTACGGCCAAGGTAGGCGTCTGGGACATGGGTGATCGATGAACCGCTGGCTATTCTTCTGGCGCAGCCTGTCCCGCCAGCTATGGGTCCGCGCGACCCTGTATGCCGCGACGGGCGTCGGCGCGGCCTTGATGGCGGTCTTCGCTGCTCCATGGGTGCCGCAGGCGATGGCCGAGCGGTTGGGCGGCGAATCCATCGACTCGATCCTGACCATCCTCGCCTCCAGCCTGCTGGGCGTGGCCACGTTCTCGGTGGGCGCGATGGTGACCGCCTACACCGCCGTGTCCCAGGCGGCGACGCCGCGCGTGGCGGCGCTGGTGACCAGCGACGCAGAGGTACAAAAGGCGCTGGCGACGTTCGTCGGGGCGTTTCTGTACGCCATCGTCGCCGTGACGGCGATCAACGCGAACTACTATGGGCAGGAGGGGCGGGCGATCCTGTTCCTGTTCAGCCTTGGCGTCGTGTGCCTGGTGGCGGTCCGGCTGCTGACCTGGATCAACCGGCTGTCCAGCCTCGCGCGGGTCGGACACATGATCGACCTGGCCGAAGCGCAGGCCAGTCAGGCCCTGCGTGACCAATGCGAACTGCCTCACCTCGGCGGCAGGCCCGGCCATATCGACCCTGCCTTCGTCATCCTCGCGCCGCGCACCGGCTATGTTCAGAACGTCGATCCCGCGCGACTGCAGGTGGCCGCGGAAAAGCTGGATTGTCAGGTGGAGGTCATGGCGTTGCCGGGCGCCTATGTGCGGGCCGGCGACCCGATCGCCGCCCTCAGTTGTGCCGATTGCGATGACGCCAGCAATGACGCCTTCTGCTCGGGGTTCACGATCGGGGGCCAGCGGTCCTTCGATCAGGACCCCCGGTTCGGCCTGATCGTCCTGGGCGAGATCGCCGGAAAGGCGCTGTCGCCCGGCGTCAACGATCCCGGAACGGCCATCCAGGTTCTGGGTGCCGCAGTGCGCGTGCTGGATGAATGGAACGCGGCGCGGCCGATGGGCGGCGGCGACATCCGCTATTCGCGCCTGTGGGCCCCGACCGTGGACGACAGGGATTTGGTCGATGACGTCTTCGGCCCCATCGCTCGCTACGGCGCAGGCGACGTCGGCGTGGCCGTGCGGCTGCAGAAGATGCTGGGAAAGCTCGTCCGGGCCGAAGGGAGCTTGGCTGCCGCCGCTCGCCGACAGTCGCTCGAGGCCCTCGACAGGGCGACGCTGGCTTTGGCCCTTCCGGCTGATATCGAGCGCGTGCGCCGGGCCGCCCGGACCGGCTGACGCGTCTGTGTCAGTCTCGCGGCGCTGGACGCGCCGAGGGCCGGCGTGGCATTAAGACTTGCCGGAACGCGGTCCTCGCGGCATTCGGCGCCTGGTTTTCAGCCGCCGTCAGCGAGTTTATGAGTTCATCCGCCGCAGCAACCGCCGCGCCCGGGCCGCTGGCGACCAGTCTGGTCCTGGCCCGGGACGTGTCCAAGTCCTTCGGAACGCGCAAGGCGCTGGACGGAGTCTCGGTGTCCGTCGCGGCCGGCGAGATGGTCGCCCTGATCGGGCCGTCCGGATCGGGCAAGTCGACCTTGTTGCGCTCCATCACGGGCCTGCAGTCCATCGACGGCGGCAAGGGCACCATCAGCGTGTTCGGCCAGACGGTTCAGAAGGACGGTCGCGTGACCGGGGCCCGGACCGCGCGGCGCCGGCTGGGCATGATCTTTCAGCAGTTCAACCTGGTGGGGCGGCTCAGCCTGTTCTCGAACGTCATGCTGGGGGCTCTGGGGCGTCTGCCCGGCTGGCGCGGAATGATGGGGGCCTGGCCCGCCGCGGACAAGGCCAAGGCCATGGCGGCCCTGCACCGCGTCGGCGTGTCCGACTATGCCGCCCAGCGCGCCAACACCCTGTCGGGCGGACAGCAGCAGCGGGGTGCCATCGCCCGCGCCCTGGTGCAGGGGGCCGAGGGCATCCTCGCCGACGAGCCGGTGGCCTCGCTGGACCCGGTCTCGGCGCGCAAGGTCATGGAGCTGCTGGTCGAGCTGAACCGGCGCGATGGCCTGGGCGTGATCGTGACCCTGCACCAGGTCGACTATGCCATCCGCTACTGCGACCGGGTGATCGCCCTGAAGGCCGGCAAGGTCGTCTATGACGGCCCCTCGACGGGGCTCGACACCAAGCGACTGATCGACATCTACGGTCCCGAATTCGAGGACGCGTTCTGGGAAGCCAAGGCATGACCCTCCTGACCCTGACTCGCCGGTTCGGCCTGATCGCCGCCGCGACCTCTGTTCTGGCCCTGTCCGCGTGCGGCGGCGGCGACGAGAAGGCCGCGAGCGGCGCGCCTGACTCGATCACCTTCTCCATCCTGTCGGCCGAGGGGCAGGCGTCGGCCGGGCCGCTGTGGGAGCCCCTGCTGGCGGACATGGAGACCGCGATCGGCATTCCCGTCGAGCCCTTCTTCGGGTCGAACTACACCGTCCTGGTCGAGGCCATGCGCGGCAACCAGACCCAGGTCGCCTGGTTCTCGGCCAAGCCGGCGGTCGAGGCCATCGACCGCGCCGACGCCGAGGTCATCGCCCGCACCGTCAACCGCGAGGGCCAGGACAGCTATCGCTCGACCCTGATCGTCAAGACCGGCTCGGGCATCACCCTGGACCGGGTGGTGGCCTGCGGGCGTCAGCTGGATTTCGGCATCGGCGACGCCCAGTCGACCTCGGGCACGCTGGCTCCGATGGCCTTCCTGTTCAATCCGCGCGGGATCAACCCGTCGGAGTGTTTCAAGACCGTGCGCGCGGCCAACCACCAGGCCAACGCCTTCGCCGTGGCGACCGGCGTGGTCGATGTGGCGACCTCCAACACCGTCAACACCGTCTTCCTGCAGCGTCAGAACCCGGCCATCGCCGCCCAGATCACCGAGATCTGGCAGTCTCCGCCGATCCCCGAGTCGGGCATCCTGGTCCGGGGCGACCTGGATCCGGCGACCAAGGAAAAGATCCGTAGCTTCTTTCTGACCTATGGCCAGGGCGAGGGCGTCGAGGCCGAGCGCCAGCGTCAGGTGCTGGCGGGGCTGGAGTATTCCCAGTTCCGCGCGGCGGACGACAGCTATCTGAACCCCATTCGCGAACTGGTCGCCGACCAGAAGCTGTCCGAGGCGCGCGCCGCGAACGACACGGCCGCCGCCGAGGCCGCCGAGGCCGAACTGACACGTCTGCGGGCGCTGCGCGAGGTTCAGCCTTGACCCAGGCCGCGCCACCGGCCGGCACCATTCCCAAGCCTCCCGCCAAGTCCTTCGGGGCGTGGGCGCTGGATGTGCTGATCTGGGGCGGGGTGGCCGTGCTGTTGCTCTACAGCATCGACGACGTCGATCTGGGCAATCTGTCGCGCCTGTTCACCAACTCCGAGAACACCCGGACCTTCGCCGCCGAGTTGGCCAAGCCGGACTTCACCGACTGGCGGCTGTTCGTCGAGAAGATGTGGGAGACGGTGCAGATCGCCCTGTGGGGGACCTTCATCGCCGTGTTCGCCGCCGTGCCGATGGGTCTGGCGGCGGCGCGCAACGTCGCCCCGGCCTGGCTGGTGTTTCCGGTCCGGCTGGTGATGAACCTGCTGCGGTCGATCCCCGATCTGGTCATCGGCCTGCTGTTCGTGGTGGCCGTGGGGCTGGGGCCCCTGCCCGGGGTCCTGGCGATCGCGCTGAACACGGCCGGCGTCCTGGCCAAGCTGTTCTCGGAAGCCGTCGAGTCGATCGACAAGGGCCCGGTCGAGGGCGTGCGCGCCACGGGCGGTTCGTCGCTGCACGAGATCGTCTGGGGCGTGGTGCCCCAGGTGGCGCCGCTGTGGACCTCGTTCGCCCTCTATCGGTTCGAATCCAACAGCCGGTCGGCGACGGTGCTGGGGCTGATCGGCGCCGGGGGCATCGGCCAGGTGCTGTTCGACCGGATGAACGCCTTCGACTTCCGCGACGTCTCCGCCGTGGTCATCGTCGTGGTCGTGGCGGTGACGCTGATCGACATGCTGTCACAGGCCATGCGCAAACGTCTGCTTTAAGCGTCGCCCAACCGTCGCTTCCGGATATCGACTTTCATGGCTTCGATCCTTTCCCGCCGGCTGCTCGTGGCCGCCAGCGCCGCGACCGCCCTGGTCCTCGCCGCCTGCGGACAGGGCGGCCAGCAGAGGAACGGCATCTGGGCGGCCGGGTCGTCGACGGTCTTTCCGTTCGCCACGCGCGTCGCCGAGAATTTCGGGCGCAACAATCCCGAAGGCGCGCCGCCTCGGGTCGAGGCCCTGGGCACGGGCGGCGGCATCCAGGCCTTCTGCCAGGGGCTGGGCCCCACCACGCCCGACATCGCCAACGCGTCGCGCCGACTGAAGGCCTCGGAGTTCGACATGTGCGCCCAGAATGGCGTGACCGAGATCATCGAGATCAAGATCGGCTATGACGGCCTGGCCATCGCCACGGCGCGGTCGGGGGCCGACTTCGTGATCGAGGGCAGCGACCTGTATCTGGCCCTGGCCAAGGAAATCCCGGGACCGAATGGCGAGCTGATCGCCAATCCCCACCGCACCTGGGATCAGGTCCGGCCCGGCCTGCCCAGCCAGCGCATCCAGGTCTATGGCCCGCCGCCGACCTCTGGAACGCGCGATTCCTGGTCCGAGCTGGCCATGCTGACCTCGGCCGAAGCCCTGCCGGCGCTGGCCGGGCTGGCAGAGAGCGATCCGGACCGCTTCGAGGCTGTCGCCCAGACCCTGCGCGAGGACGGGGCCTGGATCGACTCGGGTGAGAACGACAACGCCATCATCCAGACCCTGGAACGGACGCCGGGCTCGGTGGGGGTGTTCGGCTATTCCTTCCTGGAACAGAACATCGGCCAGGTGAAGCCGGCGATCGTCAACGGCGTGCTGCCGACCCTGGAGACCATCGCCTCGGGCGAGTATCCGATCAGCCGCTCCATGTTCATCTATGTGAAGCGGGCCCACATCGGCGTGACGCCTGGTCTGCAGGACTTTCTCATCGAGTTCACGTCCGAGGCCGCCGTGGGCAGGGGCGGCTATCTGCAGGATCGCGGCATGGTGCCCCTGCCGGGACCCGAGCGCGAGGCCCAGCGTGCCGTCGCCGCCAACCTGACCCTCATGACCCGCCCTGAGGAATAGTCAGGCCTGACGCTCAGGCCCGATCCAGGACGGTGGCGATGTCTTCCAGCCGCCACAGCGACAGGTAGTGGTCGCCGTAGACGGGTGGCGGCAGGTCGTACGGCGGGGCAGCCAGGTCCAGTTCGCGCGACGCGCCGGGGGCCAGCATGTCCAGCTCCACGTTCTCGAACCCGGTGTTGGAGGTGATCAGCAGCCAGGTCGAACCCGAGGCGACCATGTTGCGGAGCGCCGCGCACACGTCGCGCTCGTACAGGTGGTTGACCAGGTCCTTGCACAGGATCAGGTCGGCGGCCGGCGGAACCTCGGCGACGATGTCCAGCACGGCGAAGGCGCGGCCCGGATGCGTCCGCCAGTTTCGCGCGATCAGTGGCTCGACGATGTCGTAGCCGACGTAGCGGACGTCCGGATGGGCGGAGAGCACCTCGCCCATCCAGTGGAAGTCGCCGCACGGGATGTCGGCGATCGAGCCGATGCCCAGTTCGGGGATGAAGCGGTGCAGCAGGTCCGTCGTATGTTCGACCGAGCCCGACCCGTGATCCGAGCCCGGACCAGATACGGATTCGCCGGTCGCCCATCGTCGCGTCTCATAGACCCGGGTGAACCGCTCGCTGTTGGAGGGCTGGCTCTCGCCGTAGGGGCGCTTTTCCAGACGCTTGGGCCAAGGAAACCGGAACACTTCGTCAGCGCCGGCTCGATAGGTGTTCCGCAATCTGAGCCACGGACCACAGCGAGAGATAGTGATCGCCCTGGATAGGAGGCGGTAGATTGTATGGCGGTAGGGTCAGGTCTAGCAGCCTCGAGGCTCCGGGGCGGGTCAGGTTCAACTCACTGTTCGAGAAGCCCTTGTTCGAGGTGATGAGGACGTATCTCGATCCTGAAGCCACGATGTTGGCCAAGGCCGACCAGACGTCTCGTTCGAGCAAGTGGTTAATCAGATCCTTGCAGAATACGAGATCCGCTTGGCCAGGAGCTTGCTGTGTAACGTCTAGCGTGACGAAAACTCGCTCGGGGTGTCGAAGAGCATTCTGCTTGATCACTTCGTCGACAACGTCGTACCCCACATAGCTAATGGCGGGGTGATCGTCCAAGAACAGGTCGAACCAATGGAAATCTCCGCAGGGAACATCGGCAATCGACTGAACGCCGAATTCTTTCACTACGTGTCGGAGAACCGCGACTGAATGCGTGACACAGGGCGAATCCCGCTCGGAGCCCTCGCCAGACGCGCTCGATCCGGTCGCCCAAACACGCCTCCGGAACACCTCCGAAAAGCGTTCAGCGTTTGTGGGGTTGGTTCGGCCATAGGGAAAAAAGCGACGATACAGCCTGCGGATTCGTCTCTTGATCACGCCGCTGCTCTCCGCCGCAGCCGGGTGATGCGACGCAGACGCCGCCAGAACCGTCCACGCTCGGGCTCTGGATAGGGCTGCAGGTTCTCGACGAACTGCTCGGCCGAGGCGCGCCAGCTGAATTTCTCGGCATAGGCGCGGGTGGCGGCGCGGTCGCACTCCAGCGCCTTCATGCAGGCGACCTTCAGGTCATCGTCGATGGCGCCCGCGTTGGAACCGGGGATCAGGTCGATCGGACCGTGGGCCGGATAGGCCGCGACCGGCGTGCCCGTGGCCATGGCCTCCAGGATCACCAGGCCGAAAGTGTCGGTCCAGCTGGGGAAGACGAACACGTCGGCATCGCGGAAGCAGCGGGCCAGCTCCTCGCCGAACCGGGCCCCCAGGAATTTGGCCTTGGGATAGCGCGCCTCAAGGTCCGCGCGGGCGGGGCCGTCGCCGACCACGATCTTGGTGCCCGGAAGGTCGGTCTCCAAGAAGGCCTCGATGTTCTTTTCGACCGCGACCCGGCCGACGTTCAGCCAGAAGGGACGGGGCCAGTCCTTGCCGCCGAGATCATCGTAGATCCGCTCCAGGTCCGGTCGGAACTGCTCGGTGTCGACGCCGCGCGACCAAGGCGAGATGTTCTTGAAGCCGTGCTCTTCCAACTCGGCCTTGAGGGTGGGCGTGGCCACCATCAGTCGTCCGGACGGCTTGTGGAACCACTTCATATAGGCGTAGCCGACCTGCACCGGAACGGGGAAGCGGGCGGAGATATATTCAGGGAATTTCGTATGATAGCTGGTCGTGAACGGCAGCTTCCACTCCACGCAGATGCGGCGGGTGGCGATGCCGATCGGCCCTTCGGTGGCGATGTGGACGGCCTCGGGCTCCAGGGCGCGCAGGCGTTCGCGGATTTCTTCCTCGGCGCCCAGGGCCAGCTTGATCTCGGGGTAGGTGGGGGCCGGGATGGTGCGGAACTGGCTGGGCTCGATGACCTCGACCTCGTGGCCCATGGCCCGGCATTCGGCGACCGTCCGCGTCAGGGTGCGGACGACGCCGTTGACCTGGGGCTCCCAGGCGTCGGTGGCCAGAACGATGCGCATGGGGGGCGGGCGGCTCTCACCGTGGGTGGGATGGGACGATCTAGCGGTTCGCAGAGCTCTTGGCGAGACAGGCCGAAAAGGGGGACGTCAGCGGGGCCAGCCGCCGGCGCGGCTGAGGGCGCCGGGGGTCGGGCGGCCGATGCGTTCGCCGATCCAGCGGGCGGTCTCGATCAGGGCGTCCAGGTCGTAGCCGGTGGCATATCCCGCGCGCTCCAGCATATAGACGAGGTCCTCGGTCGCGACATTGCCGGTGGCGCCCGGCGCGAAGGGGCAGCCGCCGATGCCGCCGACCGAGGCGTCCAGCACATCCACCCCCGCCTGAACCGCCGCATAGGCGTTGGCGACGCCGGTGTTTCGCGTGTCGTGGAAATGCAGGCGCAGGGTCGCATCGGGCGCGGCGGCGCGGGCGGCCTCGATCTTTCGGGTGACGCTCCAGGGGTCACCGACGCCGATGGTGTCGGCCAGGCCGATTTCCCGAATTCCAAGCCGCGCCAGTTCGCCGACGATCGCGGTGACCTGTCCAACGGACACCTCGCCGTCGAACGGGCAACCCCAGACGCACGACAGGGTGGCCGAAAGCGACGGAACGGGCGCGTCGCCGCCCGCCGAGTTGGCGCGCCCGGCAACGATGGCGTCCAGCATGGCGATCTGATCGCGGACGCCCAGGCCCTGGTTCTTCAGGCCGAAGCCGTCGGTGACCGACAGGGAGACGTTGACCTCCTCGACGCCCGTGCCGAGCGCCCGGTCATAGCCCTTGCCGTTGAGGACCAGGCCGATGCGGCTGTGGCCCGAGGTGGCGGGCAGGGCGGCCATGACCTCCTCGGCCCCGGCCATCTGGGGGACCAGACGGGGGTGGACGAAGCTGACGGCCTCGATCCGGCGCGCGCCGGCGGCTTCGAGCCTCATGACCAGTTCGGCGCGGACGGCGGGGTCGAGGACGGCCTTCTCGTTCTGGAGGCCGTCGCGCGGGCCGACCTCGACGATCTGGATCGGGCGGCTCACGGCGTTGCGCTCCGGGCGGCTTCGCGCGCGGCGCGGGTCTCGGGCGGGGCATAGATCGTCAGGCTGACGTCGTCGCCGGAGGAATAGTTGTGGCCGGTGATGGTGCCGACGGCGGTACCGGGCACGCCGGTCTGGACCGTGGCGGCGCGGAAGGCTTCGGCGTCGCGGCCTTCGACGATGACGGGGCGGCCCTCTGCCAGGGCGCGCGCGGCGCCGGCGGCGTCCGTCAGCTGAGTGTCACGGCCGGTCAGGAAGACGAAGCTGGGTTCATGGAAGGTGGTGATGGCGACGGGCCCGGGCGTCAGGCCCTGGCGCGGATGCAGGCCCTTCTCCTCCAACGCCTTTTCCAGTCGGGGGGCGATGGCGAGGGGGCGCAGCTGGCGGATGGTCCCCGCCAGACCCGCGTGAGCGATGACGCCGAAGACGAGGGCGATCAGCACGCCGGTGACGGCCGCGCGGTTCAACAGCAGGAAGCCTCCGATCAGGGCCGCCATGACGGCGCAGACGACGGTGATCGTCGCCCAGGTCTGGGCCGTGGAGGTGCCGAAGGCGGTCAGGCCGTAGACGGTGATGCCGCTGACCACGACGGCGGCCAGCACCGCCAGCGCCGCGCCGGACCAGCGCGAGACGTGCCCGATCGGCTGGGTCAGGGCGGCGGCCATCAGGAGCGTGATCGCCCCGAAGGTCGGCAGGGTGTAGTGCCACAGCTTGGTCGGCGCGATCTCGAACACCAGCCAGGCCGGCACCAGCCAGCACACCAGGAAGCGGATCGCGGGCTCGGCCCGGCGGCTCCACCCTGCAGACAAGGCGGCGGGCAGCATGAGGGTGGCGGGAAACAGCAGGAGCGGGCTGAGCAGCAGATACATGCCCGGCAGGCCGCCGTGGCTTTCCTGCGCGCCCGCCAGCTTGGGGGCCAGGTCGCCGCCGATGGCCTCGCGCCAGAAGCCGCCGTCGGTGGCGATGGTGATGGCGATGGCCCAGGGTCCGACGATCAGGACCAACAGCGGCAGGCCCCAGCCCCAGCCCAGTCGCTTCAGCCAGGCCCAGCGCCGGTCCCACAGGCTCAGCATCAGGACGGCCGGCACGACGACCAGCAGGCCGATGGGGCCCTTGACCAGGATCGACAGTCCCAGCCCCAGCCAGACCATCAGCTTCCAGGGCCTGTGCGCCGGATCGCCCTTGATCAGGGTCCCTGCGCGCGACGCCATATAGAGCCGCCCCAGCCCCGCCATGGCGAGCGTCACGGCTCCGCACAGCATGGCGTCGGTCTTGGCGATTCCCGCCTCGGACGACAGCAGGAAGGTCGCGCCCAGAAGCGCCCCGCCCAGAAAGCCCGCCCGCGCGCCGAACAGGGCTGTTCCCAGCCACGCCGCGGCCCAGGCCGCCAGCATGGCCCCCAGCAGGGACGGAATGCGGTACGGGGCGATGTCACGGCTGGCGACGTCCGACGTCAGGCCGACGGTCACCGCCTGCATCCAGTAGATGCCGACGGGCTTCTTCCAGCGCGGCTCGTCCTGAAAGCGGATGTCGACGTAGTCGCCGCTCTCCAGCATCTGGCTGGTCGCCTGGGCGTATCGGCTCTCGTCGCGGTCCAGCGGCGGCAGCAGCAGCATGGACGGCAGGCCCGCCAGCAGGGCCACGAGCGCCGCCAGCAGCGGTCCGCGCCAGCCGGCGATGTAGCGATCCAGGTCGGGGCGGGTCATCGGGCCTTGCTAACACGAAGATGAACGGAGCGTCAGCGGCTCACTTGGGGGCCTGCGCCACCCGTGGCGCTGGGGCTACAAATCCGGCTAGACAGCGGGAATGACCCGCGCCGCCGAGACCCCCGACATCTCCATCGTCGTTCCCGTCCATGACGAGGCGGGGGCCGCGGGCCCGCTGGCCCGCGAGATCGCAGAGGCCTTCGCCGGGCGCTCGCATGAGATCGTCTTCGTCGACGACGCCAGCCGCGACACGACCCTGGCCGAACTGAGGGCGCTCTCGGCCGAACTGCCGACCTTGAGGGTCCTGGCCCACGCCACCAACGCCGGCCAGAGCCGGGCGGTGCGGACGGGCGTGCTGGCGGCGCGGGGCGCGATCGTGGTGACCCTGGACGGCGACGGACAGAACCCGCCGGCGGACGCGCCGCGCCTGGCCGACGCCCTGATCGCGGCCGCCCCGGACGTCGCCTTGGTGGGAGGCGTGCGGCAGAAACGGCAAGACTCGCAGGCCAAGCTGTGGGCCTCGCGCTGGGCCAACCGGATCAGGAAACGCCTGCTGGGCGACGACGCGGACGACACGGGGTGCGGGCTGAAGGCCTTTCGCCGCGAGGTCTTCCTGCGGCTTCCGTATTTCGATCACATCCACCGCTACCTGCCGGCGCTGGTGATCCGCGAAGGATATCGGAACCTGTATCTGCCGGTCGGGCACCGGCACCGCGAGACCGGCCGGTCGAAATACACCAACTGGGGCCGACTGCGGGCCTCGGTGTCGGACATCCTGGGCGTCGTCTGGCTGAAGTCGCGGTCGCGGCGGCCGGGGGCCGTGACCGAATACTGACGCGCCCGATCGGCGAACGCCGTGGCGGTGCGGATCGAAGCGGGCTATGGTTTACAAGCTCGGCTGTGACCGCGAGAGGACCGAACGATGCTGATCGCCCTTCCCCTGCTGGCCATTCCGGTCGTGCTCTACAACATCGTTATCCTTTTCGGCGCGGGATCGGGGGGGATGGCTGCGGCCGACGAGACCCTTCGGCAGGCGATGTTTTCCATTCCGATGGCCTCCGGGGCCAGCTGGAACGTGGGGATCGGCGACCTGATCCTGTTCCTGTCGCTGATCCTGCTGTTCTTCGAACTGCTGAAGTCGACCTCCAGCCAGAAGGTCGCGATCGTCAACCACGCCCTGTCGATGATCCTGTTCGTGGTCTGCCTGGTCGAGTTCCTGCTGATCCGGGGCTTCGCCACCTCGACCTTCTTCCTGATCACGACGATGGTCATGCTGGACGTGCTGGCGGGGTTCATCGTGACCATCATCTCGGCTCGCAAGGACCTGGATTTCGGCAGCGCCGGCTGATCGACGCCGCCTGCCTCAGCCTCTAGAGAGGCGTCCATGCGCCTCGCCTTCATGGGAACTCCCGA
Source organism: Caulobacteraceae bacterium (assembly GCA_947475735.1). Lineage (GTDB taxonomy): Bacteria > Pseudomonadota > Alphaproteobacteria > Caulobacterales > Caulobacteraceae > Brevundimonas. The sequence continues at coordinate 30,316 of CANJLQ010000011.1, read as the reverse complement.
ATTCGCTGTGCCGTCCCTGGCCGAGCTGATCGCCTCGGGCCACGAGGTGGTCGCCGTCTGGTCCCAGCCGCCCCGACCGCGCGGGCGGGGTCAGAAGCTGACGCCGTCGCCGGTCCAGACCTTCGCCGAGACCATGGGCCTGCCGGTGTTCACGCCGGAAAGCATGAAGTCGCCGGACGCCATCGCCGATTTCGTCGGGCTGGAGCTCGATGCCGCCTGCGTCGTCGCCTATGGCCAGATCCTGAAGCGCGAGGTGCTGGAGGCGCCGCGTCTGGGCTGTTTCAACCTGCACGGCTCGGTGTTGCCGCGCTGGCGCGGCGCGGCGCCGATCCAGCGGGCGATCATGGCCGGCGACCGCCAGACCGGCGTCCAGATCATGCGCATGTCCGAAGGGCTGGACGAAGGGCCGATCCTGCTGAGCGAGGTGCTGCCGATCCAGCCCGACGACACGGCCGCGTCGCTCGCGGCCCGGATGGCGACGACCGGCGCGAGCCTGTGGCCCCGGGCGCTGGCCGCCATCGAACGCGGCGGGGCGGTCGAGAGCCCCCAGGTCGGCGAACCGACCTATGCCCGAAAGATCACCTCCGCCGAGGCGCGCATCGACTGGACGCGCGGGGCGGCCGCCATTGACGCCCACATCCGGGGCCTGTCGCCCGCGCCCGGGGCCTGGTTCGAGGTCGAGGGTCCGGACGGCACGCAGGTTCGGGTCAAGGCTCTTATGAGCCGGGTCAGCCTGCGAGGAGCGGGGGCACCCGGAGAGATTCTGGACGGCGAGCTGCGAATCGGCACCGGCGACGGGGCGGTGCGGTTGCTGCGCGTTCAGCGGCCCGGCAAGGCGGTCCAGGACGTGGCCGAGTTCCTGAACGGCTTTCCCCTGACGCCCGGAACGGTCCTGGGCTGATGCCGCGCTATCGGCTGACGGTCGAGTATGACGGGACCGGCTACAACGGCTTTCAGGCCCAGGACGGCCAGCCGACGGTCCAGGGGGCGATCGAGGCGGCGGTGACGGCATTCTGCGGTCAGGCCGTCCGGATCGCGGCGGCCGGGCGGACGGATTCCGGAGTTCATGCCACGGGTCAGGTCGTCCACGTCGATCTGGACAAGGACTGGCCTTCTGCGACGGTCATGAATGCCCTGAACGCCCATATGGTGCGCGAAGGCGTGGCGGTGCTGGATTGCGCCGTGGCCGAAGGCGACTGGCATGCGCGGTTTTCGGCGACGGGGCGGCGCTACCTCTACCGACTCCTGAATCGGCCGGGGCGTCCGGCGCTGGAACGTGGCAAGGTCTGGCACGTCCGGAGGCCGCTGGACGTCGAGGCGATGCAGGTCGGGGCGGCCCATCTGGTGGGGCATCACGACTTCACCACCTTTCGCGACCTGGCGTGTCAGTCCGCCTCTCCGGTCAAGAGCCTCGACGTTGCGCGCGTCGAGCGGGCGGGCGAGGAGGTGCGGCTGGTGTTCGAGGCACGGTCCTTCCTTCACCGTCAGGTCCGCTCGATGACCGGGACCCTGGTGGAGGTCGGGCTGGGCCGGTGGAGCCCGGACGATGTGAAAACCGCCCTGGAGGCAAGGGATCGCGCGGCCTGCGGGCCGGTCGCGCCGTCGGATGGACTGTACCTGACCGGCGTCGCCTACGACTGAAGCGCAGTTAACCCTTCGGCCCTAGTTTCGGCGGAAACAGGCTTCACGTTCGCGTGAGAGCAGTGGGGCGTTCCAGACCGGCGCGCGGCAGGCTATGAGGCATGCCGAGCGGGGCATTTGAGGTTGTCGATGGCGGGTCCAGGATACGGGCGCGGGCAAGGCCCCGGCGGCGCGGCTGCCCAGCGCACGCCGTTGCAGCGGGCCCTCTATTGGGCGGCCGTCCTGGCCGTCTGGGGCCTGATCTTCCTCGTGGTCTTCTTCGCCGTGTTCGCGCGGGGACTGCCCGATACCTCGGCCCTGTATGACGTCGATCGCCAGCCCTCGATCACCTATCTGGACAGGAATGGCGCCCTGATCGCCACGCGCGGATCCCAGCAGGCTCCGCCGGCCGACCTGGAGGCCCTGCCCGACTATGTGCCGGCCGCCTTCATCGCCATCGAGGACCGGCGCTTCTACTGGCACCCGGGCTTCGACCCCATCGGCATGATGCGGGCCATGGCGGCCAATATGCGGGCCGGACGGATCGTCCAGGGCGGCTCGACCCTGACCCAGCAGCTGGCCAAGAACCTGTTCCTGACGCCCGACCAGAACATGCGCCGCAAGGTGCAGGAGCTGATGCTGGCCGTGTGGCTGGAGATGAAGTTCTCCAAGGAGGAGATTCTCGCGCTCTATCTGAACCGCGTCTATTTCGGCGCCGGGGCCTATGGGATCGAGGCGGCGTCGCAGCGGTATTTCGACAAGTCCGCGCGCCAGCTGACGGTGGGCGAGGCCGCCCTGTTGGCTGGGCTGCTGAAGGCACCGAGCCGTTATTCGCCGGTGTCCGAAAGCGAGCGGGCCGCCACGCGCGCCACGGTCGTTCTGGACGAGATGGCCGACGCCGGCGTCATCACCGCCGAACAGCGGGCGGCCGCCGTTCTGGAGCCCGTGCGGGTCTCGCGCACTCTGGCGACTCAGCATGCGCAATATTTCATCGATTGGCTGGACAAGGAGATCCGGGGTCTGGTCGGCGAGCCCGGCGAGGACATGATCGTCGAGACGACGCTGGACCTGACCCTGCAGACGGCGGCCGAGCGCAACGTGCGCCGCATCCTGGACAGAGACGGCTCCAAGGGCGTCGAACAGGCCGCCCTCGTGGCCCTGGACGGCGACGGACGGGTGCGCGCCATGATCGGCGGGGCCTCCTACGCCGACAGCCAGTTCAACCGGGCGGTGGACGCGCGCCGCCAGGCGGGCTCGGCCTTCAAGCCCTTTGTCTATCTGGCGGCGATGGAGGCGGGATACACGCCCGAGACGCCGGTGGTCGATGAGCCGATCCGCATCGGCAACTGGAGCCCGCGAAACTACTCCGGCACCTTCGCCGGCGAGATGACCCTGGGCACGGCCGTCGCCCAGTCGACCAATACGGTGGCGGCCTATGTGGCCGACCAGATCGGGCGCGACAGCGTCGCTCGCGCCGCGCGGCGTCTCGGCATCAGCTCGCGCATCGGGCTGGAGCCTGCGATGGCCCTGGGCGCGGTCGAGGTCTCGCCCATCGACATGGCCACCGCCTATGACGCCTTCGCCAACGGCGGACGCCGGGTCGACGCCTATGGCATCAGCCGAATCCGCACGCCTCAGGGCCGGGTCATCTATCAGCGCGCGGCGCGGGCCGCCGCCGGTGGCCAGGCCATCAACAATCCCCCGCTCTACTATATGAACCAGATGCTGCGCGGCGTCGTGACCAGCGGCACGGCCCGTTCGGTGGCCATCACCGGACGCGACCTCGCGGGCAAGACCGGCACGACCTCCGACTACAAGGACGCGTGGTTCGTCGGCTATACGGGCGGCTTCGTGGTGGCGGTCTGGGTCGGCAAGGACGACAACACCGCCATGCGCGGCGTGACCGGTGGCTCGGCGCCGGCCGCGATCTGGAAGGGCTTCATGGAGGCCGCCCTGCCGCGCCTGGCGGTTCAGCCCATTCCGAACGGCCCACCCATGCCCGAGGGCTGGGTCGCGCCCGATCCCGTCGGCGACCTGATGAATTCCATCGACGATCCGTTCGGGGACTCGACCGTCATCGAGGGCGTCGATCCGAACGCGGGCGTGCCTTACGATCCCGATGCCCCGGTTGAGAACCCTCGGCCGGCCGTGGTCGAGGAGCCGCGCCGTCGCGACGACCCGCCGGACCAGAACCCGGAACCCGTCGAGCGCGAGAAGCAGCGGGACCCGCTGTTCTTCTGACGCTCAGCGGCCGATGGCGTGCAGCGCCGCGCCGTGGGTCCGCAGCCAGGCGCGGTGCGGGCGGGGATCGCCGATCAGGCCGCGCACCACCGACCAGTAGGCCGGACTGTGGTCGGCGTGGACCAGGTGCGCGACCTCGTGGGCGGCGAGATAGTCCAGCACCTCCGGCGGGGCCAGGATGACGCGCCAGGAGTAGCGGATCGATCGGCTCCGCGGCGTGCAGGAGCCCCAGCGGGTGCCGGCGTCATTGATGGCGATCGTCACGGGCGGTTGGCGCAGAGTCGTCCGGTGAACCTCCGTGCGATCGGCCAGACGGTCCCGCGCGAGCCGCTTCAGCAGGTTCAGCACGCGGCGCGAGAAGGCCTCGCCCTCGCCCCCCGAGACGATGCGCGGCCCGTCGGGCGTGGCGACCAGCCGGGCGGCGCCGCTGCCGGGCACCGCCTCCAGCCGCGCGGTCCGGCCCTCGAAGGGGATGACGGCGCCGGGTTCCAGGGCCTGTCCCGTCGCGCGGGCCGTCAGGCGCTCGGCGATCCAGTCCGACTTGGAGCGGGCGAAGGCCACGGCGTCGGCGAGACGGCGCTCGGACGGAGCCACCGCCACGGCCTCGCCCCGGCGACCGTCGATGCGGATCGAGATGCGCCGCGCGCGCGGATTGACGCTGAGCCTTAAGTGTCCGCCGCCCTCAAGCGGCAGCCGCTGACCGGTCTGGTACGGCACAGAGCTTTTCATTGGCGGCGATGAAGTCCCGGGTCCGGGGGTAGATTTCCTCGCGGAACCTGCGCCCGTTGAAGACGCCGTAGTGGCCGACCGCAGGCTGGACGTAAAGCACCCGCCGGTCGTCGGGAATGCTCGTGCACAGGCCATGGGCGGCCTGGGTCTGGCCGACGCCGGAGATGTCGTCCTTTTCGCCTTCCACCGTCATCAGGCCGATGTCGGTGATCGCCGTCAGGTCGACCCGCTCGCCGCGATGTTCCAGCAGGCCGCGCGGCAACAGATGCTGCTGGAAGACGATGTCGATGGTCTGGAGGTAGAATTCCTCGGTCAGGTCCAGGACCGACAGGTATTCGTCGTAGAACTGCTCGTGCTTCTCGACACCGTCGCCGTCGCCGGAGACCAGGTCGCGGAAGTATTCCCAGTGGGCGTCTTGGTGGCGCGCCTCGTTCATGGACAGGAAGCTGTAGAGCTGGACGAAGCCCGGATAGACCTCTCGGCCGAAGCCCGGATACGGCCACGGCACGGTATGGATCATGTTGGACTGGAACCAGGCGAAGGGCTTGGCCTCCGCCAACTGGTTGGTGACGGTCGGCGACAGGCGGGCGTCGATCGGCGAGCCCATGAAGGTCATGGAAGCGGGCCGGTTGGGATCGTTCTCGGCCGCCATCACGGCGGCGGCGGCCAGAACCGGCGGGCCAGGCTGGCAGACGCCGATCACGTGGGCGCGCGGACCGATCTGGGCCAGCATGGTGCGGACGTGGTCGATGTAGTCGTGGAAGTCGAACCGGCCTTCCAGCATCGGCACCTGACGGGCGTTGACCCAGTCGGTGACATAGACGTCGTGATCCTGGAGGAAGGTCTCGACCGTGCCGCGCAGCAGGGTGGCATAGTGGCCCGACAGGGGGGCGACGATCAGGACGCTGGGGGCCGCGACGGGCTTCTTGGCCCGTTTCAGGTCGCCGACGTTCCTGGCGAAGCGGATCAGACGGACCCAGGGGCTTTGCCAGATGACCTGTTCGGTGGTTCGAACCGGATGACCGTCGATGTTGACGACCTCCAGGCCCCAGGCGGGCTTGCCGTAGCGCCGCGTGACGCTCTCGAACAGCTCGGCCGACGCATAGGCGGTGCGGCCGATGGCGGTCTGGGCGGCCGGATTGAAGGGCGATGTCCAGAATTTGCGGGCGAACTGCGCCCCGATCCGGAAAGGCTGCGCCGATTGATAGGCGAGCTCGTGAAGCGCGTAGAGCATGAGATCCTGTCGTCGGCCTGCGCCGGATGGCTGCAGGGCACCATAGAACGCGCTGCGCTGCAAAAGGATTATCGCCGATAACCTCGAATGGTTACGAAGCGTGACCTTCGTCGGCGCTCACCCCCGGGCCATGACCCTCCGAATCAGCTCGGCCGAGCGCTCGGGGCCCAGATCGTGGGCCAGGGCCGAGCGGAAGCGGCCGTCGGGGCCCATCAGATAGACGGTCAGGGAGTGGTTCATGGTGTAGTCCGCGCCCTCGCCGACCTTCTCATAGAAGGCGCGGTAGACGCGGGCGGCCTCGGCAACCTGTTCCGGCGTTCCGGTCAGGCCGATGACGCCGGGCGGAAAGCCGTCCGACGAGAGGTAGTCCTTCATCGCCTGGGGCGTGTCGCGTTCCGGATCGACGGAGACGAACACGATCTGCAGATCGTCGGCCGCCGGGCCCAGCCGCTGGCGCGTCGCTTCCAGCGCCGTCAGGGTCGTGGGGCAGAAGTCGGGGCAGTAGGTGAAGCCGAAGAAGACGAGGCTCCATTTGCCGGTGAGCACGGCCTGATCGACTGTCTGGCCGTCCTGGTTGACCAGCTGGAAATCGCCGCCGACCGACGGCTGTCCCGTCGCCGTGCCTTCGGCCACCGCGTCGGCCCGCTCGCGCCCCGTGACCACGACGACCGTGATCGTCGCCAGGGCGGCGGCGATGGCGATACAGGCGCCGGCGAACAGCAGGACGGAACGGCGTGGCATCGTGTCTCCGAAGGCAGGGGCCGACAGCGGCGTGGCGGGGGTCTATAGACCGGACGTGAGTTCCAGCGAAGCCATCCTCTCGTCGCAACCCCTCGTCGCCCCCGGCGGGCGTCCGGGCCAGCCCCGTCGCAGCCGGGGCCTGAGCCTGCGCACCCTGATCATCCTGCGCTGGCTGGCCATCGCCGGACAGACGGCGACCGTGATCGTGCTGGTCGCCATGCTGCATTTCCCCTTGCCCATGTGGGAATGTCTGGCCGTGATCTTCGCCAGTGTGGTGGCCAACCTGCTGGCCATGTCGCGCCTCAGGCAGGTCGACGGGCGGTTGCCCGACGGTCGCCAGACGGCGATCCACCTGGGGTTCGACATCCTGCAACTGACCGCCCTGCTGGCCTTCACGGGGGGGCTGGAGAACCCGTTCTGCCTGCTGCTGGTGGCTCCCGTCACCGTGGCGGCCGCGTCCCTGCCGGGGCGCCAGGCCCTGCTTCTGGGGCTTCTGGTGCTGATCGCGACCATCGGACTTTTCTTCTGGTCGATGCCGCTACCGTGGGAAGCGGGCACGCGGCTGGAACTGCCGTCTCTCTACCGGTTCGGCATTGGCCTGGCCCTGATCACGGGCGTCGTGTTCACCGCGGCCTATGCCTGGCGGGTCGCGGCGGACGCCGAAAAGCTGGAGCTGGCCCTGGCCACGACCCAGGACGTGCTGCAGCGCGAGCAGAGGCTGGCGGCCCTGGGCGGGCTGGCGGCGGCGGCGGCGCACGAGTTGGGCACGCCGCTGGCGACCATCCAGGTGGTGGCCAAGGAACTGCTGCGCGCGTCGCCCCAGGACGGGCCCGTGGCCGAGGACGCGCGGCTGTTGCTGGTGCAGGCCGACCGTTGCCGCGACATCCTGAAACGCCTGTCCCAGCGGCCCGAGGACGGGGACGTCCTCTATACCGAGGTCGGTCTGAAGGCTCTGCTGAACGAGGTCGTCGATCCGCATCTGGGCTTCGATCTGGAAATCGACGTCGCGGTCACCACGCCGCCGGGTATGACGGAGCCGCACGTCAGGCGCCTGGCCGAGGTGGTGCATGGCCTGTCCGCCATCGTCGAGAACGCCGCCGATTTCGCCGCGACGCGGGTGCGGGTCGAGGCCCGCGCCGACAGGGCCTGGATCACCATCGCGGTCACCGACGACGGACCCGGCTTCGCCGCCGACATCCTGCCGCGACTGGGCGAGCCCTATGTGACCTCGCGCCCGCACGGCAAGGCGCGACAGGCGGTCGCGGCGCAGTTCAAGGCCGCGACGGCCGCGGCCCGCGCGCCGAAGAAGTCGCGCCCGGCGCCCGCCGAGCTGCTGGCTGAAACCATTCCGAGCCAGGGCGGAATGGGCCTGGGCTTCTTCATCGCGCGAACCCTGCTCGAACGGACCGGCGGTCAGGTGGCGGTCGGGCACGGCGACGGCGGTCCCGGTGGAAATCGCGGCGCCAGGGTCACCATTCGCTGGCCCCGGGATGCGCTGGAAGCGTGATAGACTGTCCGCAGGCGACGCATCGCCGCACCGCTTGAAAGCTGGCCCTCGAGGTCCGACCTGCCCGCCTAGGGAGATCACTGACATGCCGACCGCCACCGCCACCGCCGCGCCTACTGTCGAAGACCGGATCGCCGCCCTGGCCGACCGGTCCCTGCTGCTGCTGGACGATGATCAGGCCCTGCGCACTCGCCTGGGCCGAGCGCTGGAATCGCGCGGGTTCGAGGTGACGACGGCCGCCTCGGTCGCCGAGGCCACCGAGGCGCTGCGGGTCAAGCTGCCCGCCTTCGCGGTGCTGGACATGCGGCTGGAGGACGGCAACGGCCTGAAGGTGGTCGAGGCCATCCGCGAGCGCCGCGAGGACGCCCGGATCGTCATGCTGACCGGATATGGAGCCATCGCCACGGCGGTCGCGGCGGTGAAGGCCGGGGCGGTCGACTATCTGTCCAAGCCGGCGGACGCCGACGACGTGGTCAAGGCGTTGCTGGCGACCGGTGACGCGCCCGAGCCGCCCGAGAACCCCATGAGCGCCGACCGCGTCCGCTGGGAGCATATCCAGCGGGTCTACGAGCTGTGCGACCACAACGTCTCGGAGACGGCGCGTCGGCTCGGCATGCACCGCCGCACCCTGCAACGCATCCTGGCCAAACGCGCCCCGCGATAGGTCGCATACGGTCAAGCTTTGCCCCTCGCGCCGCTTCCGCTAGTCAGGAGGCAACGACAAGAGGGAAACGCGGACGATGAAGGTTCTGGTTCTGGGCGGCGACGGCTTCTGCGGCTGGCCGACGGCCTTGCATCTGTCGGCGCGCGGCTGGGACGTCGTGATCGTCGACAACCTGAGCCGCCGCAACATCGACAATGAGCTGGAGGTCCAGTCCCTGACGCCGATCCGGCCGATCGGCGAGCGGATCGCGGCCTGGAAAGAGGTCTCGGGTCGGGACATCGGCTTCGTCAACATGACGGCCGGCAAGGAATTCGACCGCCTGGTCGAGCTGATCCGCGCCGAACGCCCCGACAGCGTGGTCCACTTCGCCGAGCAGCGGGCCGCGCCCTATTCGATGAAGTCGGCCCGGCACAAGCTCTACACCGTCGACAACAACATCAACGCCACCAACCATCTGCTGGCGGCCATCGTCGAGAGCGGGCTGGACGTGCATCTGGCCCACCTGGGGACTATGGGGGTCTATGGCTATACGACCGCCGGCCTGCGCATCCCCGAGGGCTATCTGAAGGTCACCGTCGACACCGACTTCGGGCCCGCCGAGCAGGAGATCCTGTTCCCGCCGAACCCTGGCTCGATCTACCACATGACCAAGACGCAGGACGCCCTGCTGTTCCAGTTCTACGCCAAGAACGACAGCCTGCGGATCACCGACCTGCATCAGGGCATCGTCTGGGGTGCCCAGACCGAGGAGACGCGCCAGGACGAGCGGCTGATCAACCGCTTCGACTATGACGGCGACTACGGCACCGTGCTGAACCGCTTCCTGATGCAGGCGGCGGTGGGCTATCCGCTGACGGTGCACGGCTCGGGCGGGCAGACGCGGGCTTTCATCCACATTCAGGACACGGTGCGCTGCGTCGAGCTGGCGCTGAACAACCCGCCCAAACGCGGCGACCGGGTCAAGATCCTCAACCAGATGACCGAGAGCCGCCGCGTGCGCGACCTGGCCCAGATGGTCGCCGACATGACCGGGGCCGAGGTCCACAATGTCCCCAATCCGCGCCAGGAGGCCGACGAGAACGAGCTGGTCGTGGCCAACGACCAGTTCCGCGACCTGGGGCTCAAGCCGATCACCCTGGCCGAGGGGCTGATGGCCGATGTGACCGAGATCGCGCGCCGCTATGCCGACCGGGCCGACCGCTCCAAGATTCCCTGTGTCTCGGCCTGGAACGCGGGGCGGGCCAAGGCGATCGAGACCGAGGCCGTGCGTCCGCTCCCGGTGCCGCCCGCCGCCGCCCGCGTGCGCGCCGTCTGAGGCCCGGGTGACCGGATCGCTCCTCGTCTTCGGCGGCGGCTATGTCGGCCGGCGCGCCGCGGTCGAGGCCTTGCGGCGCGGCATGACGGCCGCGGCGACGTCGCGTGATCCGGGTCGTCGCGCCGCGCTCGAGGCCGAGAGCATCGCGGCGGTCGATCCGGGCGACGCCGAGGGCCTGACGACCGCCGTGGCCGCCGCGTCGGCCATTCTGGTCACCGCTGCGCCGGACGCGACGGGGTGTCCGGGGCTGAAGGCCCTGGTTCCCGCGATCACGGCGTCGGGGGCCTATCCCGACTGGATCGGCTACATCTCCTCGACCGCCGTCTATGGCGACCGCGACGGCGGCTGGGCCTTCGAGGACGACGACCTGAACGCGTCGTCGCTGGAGGGCGCGCGGCGCGTGCGGGCCGAAAGCGACTGGCTGGACGCCGGGCGCGGCATGGGTCTGACAGTGCAGGTGTTTCGCCTGCCGGGCATCTATGGCCCCGGCCGTTCGGTGATCGACCGGCTGAAGGACGGCTCGGCACGGCTGGTGCGAAAGCCGGGTCAGGTGTTCAACCGCATCCATGTCGACGACGCGGTCGCGGCCCTGTTCGCCTCTATGGCCCGGCCCAACCCCGGGCGGGCCTATACCCTGGCCGACGACGAGCCCGCGCCGGCGGACGTCGTCATGGAATGGGTGGCCGAGCGGCTGGGCCTGCCGCGCCCTCCGGAGGTCTGCTGGACCGATCCGTCGGTGTCGGAGGCGATGCGGCGGTTCTACCTCGATTCCAAACGCCTCTCGAACGCCCGCGCCAAGGCCGAGCTAGGCTGGCGTCTGGCCTATCCTGGCTGGCGCGAGGGGCTGGAGGCGATCATCGCCGAGGCGTCGGACTGATCGCGCGACGCCGCACCTCGCCGATCGGCGTTGGCCTTTGACGCTCGGCTCGCTAGAAGCGGTCTTCCCCCTCGCGTCAGGAGCATCCCATGGGCGTGGCCCTCGTCTGGCTGGTCAACACCGTCATCCAGCTGATGATCTGGTTCATCATCGCGTCCGCCATCCTGTCATGGCTGTTCGCGTTCGACGTGATCAACCACCGGAACCGCTTCGTCAGTCAGCTCTCGGCCTTTCTGGACGCCGTGACGCGGCCGTTGCTGGAGCCGTTCCGCCGCATCATCCCCACGCTGGGCGGTATCGACATCTCGCCGATCGTGGTTCTGCTGTTGTTGAATTTCGCGCGCATCCTGTTCAACAATTCCGCGGCGGGGCCGCTGATCGCGATCCTGGGGTGACAGTTCGGCGACGGGTTCGCCGCAGCGCAGCACTCTGGCCTTGCGCCGGGGGCGGACGCTTCTAAGGTGCCCATCGCCCGGGCGAGACCGCCGCAGCCGACCATGACCGCATGACGTCCTCGATCAAATCCGTCGCCGTGATCGGCGCAGGCCAGATGGGCGTCGGTATCGCCCAGGCCGTGGCGCTGGGTGGGTACCGGGTCAGTCTGTATGACGTCGATGCCGCCCGCCTGCCGGTCGCCCTGGGTGTAATCGGGGCCAGTCTGGGCCGTTCGGTCGAGCGCGGGGCGATCACCCAAGCCCAGGCCGATGCCGCCCTGGCCGCGGTGGCGGGGGTGTCCACCCTGGCCGAGGCGGGCAAGGCCGATCTGGTGATCGAGGCTGCGGTCGAGGACGAGGCGATCAAGAAGGCCGTCTTCGCCGACCTGGTGCCGCACCTCGGGCCCGACACCCTGCTGGCGTCCAACACCTCTTCGATCTCGATCACGCGTCTGGCCTCCGCCACCGACCGGCCCGACCGGTTCATCGGCCTGCATTTCATGAAGCCGGCCCCGGTGATGAAGCTGGTGGAGATCATCCGGGGCATCGCCACCTCGGCCGCCACCTATGACGCCGCCGTCGCGTTCGCCGAGAGCCTGGGCAAGACCACGACCAACGCCGAGGACTTCCCCGCCTTCATCGTCAACCGCATCCTGGTGCCGATGATCAACGAGGCGATCTATGTGCTGTACGAGGGCGTCGGCAACGTCGCCTCGATCGACAAGGCGCTGAAGCTCGGGGCCAACCATCCGATGGGGCCGTTGGAGTTGGCCGACTTCATGGGGCTGGACGTCGTGCTGGCCATCATGAACGTGCTGTACGAGGGCCTGGCCGACAGCAAATACCGGCCCTGTCCCCTCCTGGTGAAATATGTCGAAGCGGGCTGGCTGGGGCGCAAGTCCGGGCGGGGCTTCTACGACTACTCCGGCGATACGCCGGTGCCGACCCGCTGATGGCCGGCCGGATGCCTCGCTTCGACCGCATCGAGGACCTGCCGGGTCAGACGCGGGTGACGTGGCGCCAGACGCGCGCGGCCATACCCCTGGCGGCGGTGGCCGGCATCGCGTGGCCGCCGCTGATCCTGACCCTGTTGATCTGGCCGCCGCAGAACTGGGTTCCGGGCCGGGAGATCGACTGGCGTCTGTTGGTCCTCGCGCTGGGCGCGATCGCCGTGCCGGTCGGGCTGACGGTCATCCGGCGCGAGCGGGATCGCCGAGGCCGACCCGGGACCCGGCTGGGCATCGTCTGGAGGTTCATGCTGTACGGCGGCCTGCTGGCGGCAGGCCTGCAGACGCTGGTAGCTCTGTTGATGGTCATCATCGGACTGGTCGCGTCGGGAGACGTGGTTCAGGGGCTGGGATCGACCGAGACCACGCTGCTGATCTATGGGGTCGCCGGCCTGCCGGTCGCGATCCTGGTCGGTGTGTCCTATGCGCTGTGGGTGGGGCTGTGCGCCGCCTATATCGCCTTCGTGCCCGCGCCGGACCGCGTGCGGGACCGGTTGGGGGTCATGGGCGGCAACGCCTGAGGCCAGTCCGGGCGCTCAAGCAGCGAGCGACCGCGTCGCGAGCGATAGCGCCGCCCGTTCTGCGCTCAAGCAGCGAGGGACCGCGTCGCGAGCGATAGCGCACCACACCTGCATTAAGTCGAATTCAGTTTACGCCGCCGCCGGGTCGAGTAAAGGTCGCTTGTCTTCACGCTTTTGGGGGAAAGCCCGTGACCATGCCCGCCGCCGAGGCCTCGCCTCTGCCCGCCACCGGGGGCTTCGCGCCCGTCGCGCCCAAGGACCGCATCTTCCAGCTCGACATGCTGAGGGGCTGGGCGATCCTCGGGATCCTGGCGGTCAACGCCATGGCCTTCGCCTGGCCGATCGCGGCCGAGACGGCCACCGGCGATGTCTTCGGCCATACGGGCGCGGACGCCTGGGGGGCCTGGGTCACCGAGGTCTTCTTCACCGACAAGTTCCGCACCCTGTTCACCCTGCTGTTCGGCGTCTCGATCTTCCTGGTCGGCGGTGAACGATCCGACGAGGCGCGCGGCAAGCTGTTGCGGACGCGCCTGATGTGGCTGGGCGTGTTCGGCCTGATCCACGGGGCGGCCTTCTGGTACGGCGACATCCTGCTGCACTATGCCTATTGCGGCTTCATCGTGATGCTGATGCGCTCCTGGAGCGCCAAGCGGCTGCTGTGGACCGGCGGACTGATCTCGCTCCTGTGGATGGTGATCGCCGTGCTGGCGCCGCTCGCGCTCGGAGCCCTCGGACCCGAGTTCCAGGAACAGATGGCCGCCAGCTCGCCCCAGGTGACGATGGAGACCCTCGGCGCCGCCGTCGCCGCCTACAAGGCCAGTTTCGCCGCGCCCTGGATCGAGAACCTCAAGGCCTGGCTGATGCTGGCGTCGCTGTCGCTGTTCCTGATCCCGGTGACCGTTCCCCTGATGTTGCTGGGGCTCGGGCTGTACAAGTCGGGCTTCTTCATCGGTCGCTCGCCGACCGTCCTGTATCTGGTGGTCGTGGTCCTCGCCGGGGCCGTGCTGGCCGTCGACGCCTGGGCCAGCCTGCCGGGTCAGGACGCCGCCGCCCTGCCCATCGCGGGGCTGGACGACGCGGCGGGCGGCATGGCGCCGCTGATCACCCTCGGCTACGTCTCGGCGTTGATCCTGCTGACGCGGTTCGGTCTTCGGGTCGTGACCGGGGTGCTGGTCCCGGTGGGCCGCATGGCCTTCACCAACTACCTGACCCAGACCCTGATCATGGCCAGCCTGTTCTACCTGCCGTGGGGCCCCCAGTGGATGGGCAGCTACGATCCGGCCGCGCTGTGGACCGTCGTGGTCGGGGTCTGGGTCGCGCAGCTGATCTGGTCGCCGCTGTGGCTGTCGGTGTTTTCCAACGGTCCGCTGGAATGGGTCTGGCGCTCGCTGACCTATGGGCGGCTGGTGCCGATCCGGAAGTAGGGCTCAGGGCTTGGGGCTTAGGGCTTAGGGCTTAGGGTCGCAGTTCGGTCAGGGTCGGCAACCCCGGCTCACTAAGCCCTACTCACCAAGCCCTACTGCCTCTAGATAGCGCGCCATGACCGACGCCGCGCCGCCGCCCGCCCGCCCTGAAGCCCGCAGCCCCCGGGGCTTCGCCGACCGCAGGGGCCCCGACGTCGCCGCCGAGCGCCGCATCGTGGCGCGGGTGTCGGAGGTCTATGAGCGCTGGGGGTTCGAGCCGCTGGAGACGGGGGCCTTCGAATACGCCGATGCGCTGGGCAAGTTCCTGCCCGACGCCGATCGCCCGAACGAGGGTGTGTTCGCGCTTCAGGACGACGACGATCAGTGGATGGCGCTGCGTTACGACCTGACCGCGCCGCTGGCCCGTTTCGCGGCCCAGACCTGGGAGACCCTGCCCAAGCCCTATCGCCGCTATGCCTTCGGGCCGGTGTGGCGCAACGAGAAGCCGGGGCCCGGGCGCTTCCGCGAGTTCGTCCAGTGCGACGCCGACACCGTGGGCTCGGATCGCCCCGAGGCCGACGCCGAGATCATCGCCATGGCCTGCGAGGGGCTGAAGGCCGCCGGCCTGTCGGAGGGGCAGGCGGTGGTCCGCGTCTCGAACCGCAAGCTGTTCGACGGTCTGTTCGACGCGGGCGGCGTGATCGACCCGGTCCAGCGGCTGACGGCCCTGCGCGCCATCGACAAGTTCGACCGGCTGGGCTGGGACGGTGTCGCCGCCCTGCTGGGCGAGGGGCGACTGGATGAGAGCGGCGACTATACGAAGGGCGCGCGTCTGCCCTTGTCGGTCGCATCCACCATCCAGGCTTTCCTCGGCTCGGCGAGAGAGGGCAGCCGGGGCCAGACGCTGGACGCCATCAGCCGCGTCGGCGGCCTCGGCGCGGCGGGCGAGGCGGCCCTGACCGAGCTGGCGGGCATCGACAAGGCCCTGGCGTCGATGGGGGTGGATGAGGCGACCGTGCGGTTCGACCCGACCATCGTGCGGGGACTGGAATACTACACCGGCGCGGTGTTCGAGGCCGAACTGTTGCTCGACACCACCGACGAGAAGGGACGGGCGGTCCGGTTCGGCTCGATCGGTGGCGGCGGGCGCTATGACGACCTCGTCGCGCGCTTCACCGGCGAAGCGACGCCGGCGACGGGGTTCTCGTTCGGGGTCTCTCGCCTGGCGTCGGCGCTGCGGGCGGCGGGGCGGAACGAGGCGACGACGCGGGGGCCCGTGGTGGTCATCGTCTTCGCCGATGCGGACATGCAGCACTATCTGGACGCCGTCGCCGAGCTGCGCCGCGCCGGGATCGCGGCGGAGCTGTATCTGGGGCGGGCGGGCATGAAGGCCCAGATGAAATACGCCGATCGGCGCGGGGCCCCGGCGGCGGTCATGCTGGGCGGCGACGAGATCGCGGCCGGTCAGGTGACGATCAAGGACCTCGACGCGGGGCGGGCTCTGGCGGCGGGCGTGGCGGACAACGAGGCCTGGAAAGCCGCCCGGCCGGGCCAGCAGACGGTGGCCCGAAACGCCCTGGTTCCGACGGTGCGCAGGATTATCGAAGCTTCGTCGATAATGAGTGACGCGGGCGCCTGACTGATCGACGTTTAGTCATGAAACCGTCGGATTTCGCTTGAGCTTTGATTGACTTGAAAGCCGCCCGGCGGTCATCTGGTCTCACTCGAACGGCGCGGCGCTGACAAGGCGCAGCCGCTGGACGAAGGCGTTTCGGGGAGGAAACGTCCGCTCCTCAGAGAGCGAGAAAGCCCGCTGCGATGTATCCCCCGCAGCGGGCTTTTTCACGTCGGCATTCTTGTTTGCGCTAACGCTCGCGACGCGGTCGCTCTCTGCTTGAGCGAGGGGCATCTCTCTCTTGGTGGGCTACCGCTCGCGACGCGGTCGCTCTCTGATTGAGCGAGGGGCCGCGTGGCGACAGCCCTTTCGCGTCAGTTGGCGGCTTTGCGGGGTTTGCGCGGGGCGCGGGGCTTGGCGGGTGCCTTGGCCTTGGCCGGTCGCTTGGCCTGAGGCTCCGGCAGGATGTCGCCGGGATGGGTCAGCTTCAGGCGCGAAGTCTCCTTCCACGCCTGGGCGTCCTTCAGCCTTTGCCAGTCGACGCCAAGCCGGATGGCGCGCTCGATGTCGTCGCCGGTGTCGCCGGCGGCCCGGCCATGCATCCGGTCCTTGAGGTGGCGACAGGCGGCCAGAAGGGCGGCGGCGGCGCGCAGCTCGGCCGGTGCCCCGTCGAACCGGCCGATGTCCTCCAGCGTCGCGAACCGCCAGCCGGCCTCCGACGGGCGTTCCAGCACCATGTCCCAGCGGCGTTCGATGTCGACGCTCTGCCCCAGATAGTCCCAGCCGTCCGAGCCGGGACCACGGCGATAATGGCCGGGCTGGGTCGGCAGGCCGTGTTCGGCATAGACCTTCAGCGCGGAGGCCTCGACCTCGGCCATGGTGGGCAGGCTGGCGGAGGCGCGCTGTCCGGCCCTTTCCCAGACGTCGGCGGCCCGCGCGACGGCCGTCCGCGCCTCGGCATCGCCGCGCCGTCCGGTCAGCAGGCCGCGCCAGCTCACGACCGGCCTATTGGTTCAGGGTGTTGGTCACCGAGATGTCGTAGACCACCCGCGAGATCTGCTGCACGAACTCGAAGAATTTGCGCACCTCGGCCGCCATCGCGCGCGGCGCGTAGACGGTGTCCTCCGGCTGAATCACGAACAATCCGGCGGTGAAGAAGCCGGACGCCTCTTCCAGGTTCAGGCGATAGACGACCGGAACCCCGCGGACGGTCGGCGGCTGGGTGATGCCCAGCGCCTGGGCCACCTCGGGCCGCTCGAAGCGGAAGACCAGCACCGAGCGGGCGTTGGCGAAGTTGTCGTTCAGCCCGCCGGCCCGGCCCAGCGCGCCCGCCAGGGTCAGCTCTCCGGCCGGCATGTCGGCCTCGCTGACGGCGCCCAGGGCGCCGAAGGTCCGGAAGCGTCGCGGCTGGAACACCAGATTGACCTGGTCGCCGCGCTGCAGGCGGACGTTCTCGTTGAAGTCGGTGGTGACGGCCGTCATCGGGGCGGAATAGGTCTGGTCGCCCCGGCGGATCTGGACCTGGATGTCCTCGATCGGGCGAGCGGCCCCGCCAGCCTCGGCGATGACGTCCAGGATGGTGTTGGCGTTGACCGACAGGGGCGCGCGACCCGGGGTCTTGACCTCGCCCAGGACGGTGACGGTGTTGGAGGCGTTCTCCTCGATGGTCACCGAGACCTGGGGATTGCCGACCCGGCCGGTGAGGGCGCGGCGAATGGCGGCCCCGGCCTCGGTCGTGGTCATGCCGGCGACGCGCACGGCCCCGGCGAAGGGCACGGTGACGGTGCCGCCGCGATCGACCGCGACGCTGGGCAGAGCCTGGGTGCCGGAACGGATGCCCTGGCCCGACGAGCCTCCCCCGAACAGCGTCCCGGACGGCTCGAAGATCGAGATCGACAACAGATCGCCCTCGCCGATCACATCGACGCTTTGCGTGCTGGAGGCGGCGGCCAGGGACCCGAGGTAGCGACCCGGAACGGCGCGGATGCGCTCGGCCGCGGCATAGTCCAGTTCGACGATGGCGAAGTCGGCGCCGTCCGCATCCACCGCCGCGCCCCGGTCCACCGCCCGGCTCGAAGGCCCGTCACGGGGCAGGGTCGAGCATCCCGACAGGATAGCCGCGAGCACGAGAGCGAACAGTTTACGGGTCATGGCGTCCAGGCTTTGTCTTGCCGGTCGTGATTACCGGCCTTTAGGTCCGACCGCTAGAGCGCGTTGGGCGCACGCCGGTCAGGCGGCGCGCGCCGCGCGGGTCAGGCCGACGCATTCGGCGACGCGGGCGAAATGCCGATCCCACGTCGGGGCGACATAGGGCGGGGCCTTGGGCGGGTGGCGGGTGGCCTTTTCCAGGGCGTCGAGCCAACCCAGACCATCCAGCGGATCGATCAGTCGGGCGTTGGGCACCAGTTCGCGGTGCGCCGGAATGTCCGAGGCGATCAGAGGCACGCCGAGCGCGGACGCCTCCACCGCCGGCAGGTCGAACCCCTCGACCGAAGACGGCGCGACCAGGGCCCGGGCGCTGGCCATCAGGGTGGCGAGCGCCGAATCCGGCAAATCGGACGCCTGGTGCACCAGGCCGCGCAATGCCGGAGAGCGCTCCAGGTGATCCAGCACCGCCTCGTTCTCCCAGCCGTAGCGGCCGACCAGGACGAGCTGGGGCGCGGCGTCGCCCATCTTCTCCTGGAGGCGCCGCCAGATGGTCAGCAGGAAGGCGAGATTCTTCCTCGCCTCGATGGTGCCGATATGGACGAAATAGGGACGCGGCGTCGGCGCGGCCGGAGGGGCCAGGAACGTCGGCTCCAGCCCCAGATGGACCGCGTCGATGGGCGGAGGCGTTATCCCCTCTCGCGCCGCGAAGGCCGTCAGTTCCGATGCCGTATAATGCGAGTTGACCAGAATCCGGGACGCGTGGCGCAAGGTCGTCAGGACGCGCTCGCGGTGACGGACGTCGTCGCCCGGCCGGCAGAACTCGGGATGGGTGATCGGGATCAGGTCATGCAGCAGCACGATCCGCTGAATGCCCCGCTCCTCCAGCTCGCGCAGGATGCCGGGATCGGTCAGGCCGGTGTGGCCGACGTTGAAGTAAAGGCTGCTGTCGGGAAGGTTCTGGATCCACTGCGAGCGGAACAGCTGTTTGAAGACCCGCGCGCGGCGCCCGGGGGTCTTGCCGGGGTCGGCCGGCGGCTCGCCGATGACCGATTCCGACGCCTTGTGGCCGCTGGCCAGGGCCGTCATCAGCCGCATCTCGTCCTCGGTCAGGGACCGCTCGAAGAAGTCGCCAGTCCAGCGCGACCGAAGGGTCTTCACGCACTGCCGGAACCAGGGCTCGTCGACGGCGACCAGCTGATCCTGGCGACCCCGGACGGGGGTGACCGAGACGTCGGGCAGGGACAGAAGCCACTCGGCATAGGCCAGGCAGACCCGGTCGACGCCGGTCGGCGCGGTGCGTTCCGCCCGGCTAAGCAGACGGCTGGCGTCGAACAGGACCGACCGCGTCACGAGACCCCGACGCGGGCGTAGAGTTCGGCCAGACGGCCCTTGTAGGCGTCCACCGAGAACCTGGCCGCCTGGACGAGGCCGCGCCGTTCCAGGTCTTCACGCAGGGCGTCGTCGGCATCCAAGGCCTGAAGGCCGCGCGTCAGGGCCCCGACATCGTAGGGATCGACGCTGATCGCCGCATCGCCGGCGACCTCGGGCAGGGACCCGCCGGTCGAGGTCAGGACCGCCGTGCCCAGAGCCATGGATTCCAGCACGGGAAGGCCGAACCCCTCGTACAGCGAGGGAAACAGCGTGGCCTTGGCCCCCCGGATCAGGCTGATCAGCATCGAGAAGGGCAGATATTCGTAGCGGCGAATGCGTTCGGCGCTGGGACCCTTGTCGGCGATGACCTGGTTCATCAGGGCCGTCTCGGGCTCGTCCAGCCAGGCCCGGCCGCCCACGACCACCAGAGGGGTCAGTGAACCCGACGCCAGATAGGCCTCGACGACGCGGCCCAGGTTCTTCTTGGGCTCGATGGCGCCGAAATGCAGGAAATAGTCCTTCCAGCCCAGGTCGAAGATGCCTTCCAGCTCGCGGGTGACGTCGGCCTGGGACCGGCCGGTCAGGGAGGTCGGCAGGTGGACGGCCTGATAGGTGTTGGTGACCCGGTCCTCGGACACGCCAAGAATCCGGATCACGTCCTGGCGCGTGGTCTCCGACACCACGGCGATGTGGTCGGCGCGGCGGGCGAGGGCGCGGCACAGGGCGAAATAGGCCGGCTTGTCGTCCAGGGTGGTGTGCGGCAGGCGCAGCGGGATCAGGTCATGGATGGTGTAGACGTTCGGCACGCCGCGCGCATGGAGCGGAACCGTCGCCGTCCAGTGCATCAGATCCGGCTTCCTGGCCCCGGCGTCGAAGTCGACCGGCGTCTCCTTGCGATAGGCCGAGAAGGAGCGGTTGGCCCGGTAGAACAGGTCGTGGGCGGCCCAGAAGGACGAGGCGTCGGGACGTCCACCCGCGCGCGTGGGCCAGAACACCTCGCCGCTGGGCGTGACGGGCCAGGCGGGCACGCCATTGCGGCTGGTCAGCGTCTGGATGTAGCGGGCGATCCGTCGGTTCTTGCGGGGTCGCTCGGCATCGACCAGGGCGGTCTCGTTGAGCAGTGGGCGTTTGGATCGCTTGCGCGGCGGGCCGTACAGGACCTGGGTCTCGAACCCCATGGACCGCACGGTCGACAGCAGGTTGCGGCCATAGGTGGCGATCCCCGTGCCCCGCGTCATGGCGATATTGTAGCCGTCGATGCACAGGGTCGGGCCGGTCGCGGTCGCTCCGGACGGGAGGGCGTGCGTCTCGCTCACGACCCGGTCCCCGGCCAAGGCGGTCTTCGTCTCTTCGGTGGGGCGCGAACGCTCCACGACATCAGCCGACCTATCCAACTTCAGCCTTCGACGTGGTTGTTCCGGCGCCCGACGACAGGGTTAGCCGCCGGTCGGTTGGCGGCGTAGACCCTTGCCCCATGGGGGTCAACCGCATGGAACCCGTCCGTCAGGAGACGTAACCGGCCTGCATCAATTCGGCGACATGGACGATGGCCACGGGACGCCGGTCGGTGACCACGAACAGGTTGGAGATCTTGTTGGCTGTCAGCAGATCGACCACGTCGCTCATCCTCTGGTCCGGGCCCACGGTGATGGGTTGACGGCTCATGATGTCAGACGCGGTGATGGTGGAGACATCTCTGGAAAAGGCCCGGCGAACGTCGCCGTCGGTGATGATCCCGGCCAGGGTGCCGTCGGCGTCCAGCACCGCGACGGCCCCCTTGCGCCCGGCCGTGATGGCCGCCACGACCTCGGCGAAGGCCGCGTCCAGCGGCACGGTCGGGGGCGGGGCGTGGTTGTCGCCCATCCACTCGCGGACGCTCTGCAGGCTCATGCCCAGCGATCCGCCCGGGTGATGCATGCCGAAGTCCGTGGCCGAGAAGCCGCGCCGGTCCATCAGCACCATGGCCAGCGCGTCACCCAGCGCCAGCGTCATCAGGGTCGAGGTGGTGGGGGCCAGGCCGTTGGGGCAGGCCTCGGCCACGCTGGGCATGACCAGGGGCACGGCGGACATGCGCGCCAGGAAGGACGAGCCGCGCTGGGTCATGCCGATCACCGGGATGCCGTTGCGTTGGCAGAAGAGCAGGGGATCGCGCAGTTCGCGGCTCTCGCCCGAGTTGGAGATGGCCAGGAGGGTCGTGTCGTGGCGCAGCATGCCCAGGTCGCCGTGGCTCATCTCCGCCGGATGGACGAAGAAGGCGTTGGTGCCGGTCGAGGCCAGGGTCGCGGCGATCTTGCCGCCGATGTGACCCGACTTGCCCATGCCGGTCACGACAACATAGCCGGGTCGCGACAGGATCACCTCGACCGCGCGGGCCAGGGACCCGTCGATGGTCCGCTCCAGCGCCTCCAGCGCCTGGATGTTCAGGCGGATGACCGAGCGGGCGTGGTCGGTCATGGCCGCGACGGCGTCGGACGGGGCGGGCGGGGCGTCGTGGGGCATCGTACCGGGTCTTTCGTCGTCAGGCGCGCGGTGTAGACCCAAGCCGCCGGGTTCGACAATCCGGGCGGCTGTAACGCAAGTTCAGGACGCCGGGGTCAACCTTTGCCGCAGTCGGGCGTTCATGGGTTCGGGCGTCAACACAAGAACCAGAAACCCGAGAAGCCATGCCGTCATCCGCCGGAACCCTGACCCGCACCCTGCCGCCGCCACCGGTTTCGGTGGACGGCCCTCTCGCCCTGTTCCTGGATATGGACGGCGTGCTGGCCGCCCTGGCTCCCACGCCGGAGGCGGTGGTGGCCGACGCACGCCGTACGGCGGTGCTGAAGGCGCTGGATCTGGCTCTCAAGGGAAGAATGGCGGTCATCAGCGGCCGGACGATCGCCGAGATCGACCGGATTTCAGGAGGAGCGGCCCCGTCCGCGTCCGGCGTTCACGGCCTGGAGCGCCGACGTCGTGACGGCTCGCTGGACCGCGCCGAGGCCAGCGCGCGCGTCCCCGAGGCCCTCGCGGCCTTCCGGGACCTCGCCGCCGCCCACCCCGGCATGATCGTTGAGGACAAGGGCGTCTCGGCGGGGCTGCACTATCGCCAGGCCCCGGACGCCGCCGAAGCGGCCGAGGCCCTGGCCCGGCGCCTGGCCGCGACGACGGGGCTGGACCTGCAGCCCGGCCATATGGTGCTGGAGCTCAAGACGCCGGGGGCCGACAAGGGGCGGGCGTTGGCCGCCTTCATGGCCGAAGCGCCGTTCACCGGCGCCACGCCGGTGATGGTCGGCGACGACCTGACCGACGAGGCGGGCTTTCGCGCCGCCGAGCGCCTTGGCGGGTTCGGGGTGCTGGTCGGACCCGGTCGTGAGACCGCCGCGCGCCATGGCCTGGCGGACGTGCGGGCCGTCCTCGACTGGCTGGACGCGATCGCGGAGGCCCACGCGTGAGCGGCGTGGCGGCAGCGCGTCCGGATCTGGACCTGGCCCCGATCGGGAATTGCGCCATCTCGGCGCTGATCGACCGGGCGGGGCGGTTCGTCTGGGCATGCGCGCCCCGGGTCGACGGAGATCCCGTCTTTTCGGCGCTGATGGATGGCAACGCGCCCGAGCACGGCTTCTGGTCCATCGACCTGGAGGGCCTGGCGTCGGCGGAGCAGGCCTATGTCCGCAACACGCCGGTTCTGCGGACCGTCCTGACCGCGCAAGACGGAGCCTCGGTCGAGATCCTCGACTTCGCCCCCCGGCACAAGAAACACTCGCGGACCTACCGCCCCCTGGCCTTCGCCCGGATCGTCCGCCCCCTCGCGGGATCGCCGCGCATCCGGATGCGGCTGCGCCCGTCCGCCGACTGGGGCGCGAGGCGGGCGGAGTGCACATCGGGGTCCAACCACATCCGCTATCAGTGCACGGACATCACCCTGCGGCTGACGACCGACTGTCCGGTGTCCCACGTTCTGGAGGAGCGCGTGTTCCGGCTGGAACGGCCCCTGGCCTTCTTTCTGGGGCCGGACGAGGGCTACGACCAGGAGGTGGGCGCGGGCGTCGCGGCGACGCTGGACCGCACGGTCGCCTACTGGAACGACTGGGTGCGCACCCTCTACATCCCGCTGGACTATCAGGAGGCGGTGATCCGGGCGGCGATCACGCTGAAACTCTGCGTCTATGAGGAGACCGGGGCCATCGTCGCGGCCATGACGACCTCGGTGCCCGAGTTCCCCGAGAGCGGGCGCAACTGGGACTACCGCTACTGCTGGATCCGCGATGCCTATTACACCGTCCGGGCGCTGAACCGGCTCGGCTCGGTCGATATCCTGGAGAACTATCTCGTCTATCTGCGGAATCTGGTCGACGCCTCGGCGGGCGGCCATGTGCAGCCGGTCTATGGCGTCGGTCTGGAAGAGGACATCGACGAGCGGATCGTGACCTCGGTGGAGGGCTATCGCGGCATGAAGCCCGTGCGCGTCGGGAACCAGGCCCGCGAACACCTGCAGCACGACGTCTACGGGCAGATCGTCCTGCCCCTGGTGCAGAGCTTCTATGATCAGCGGCTGCTGCGCCCCGGCTCGCTGGACGATTTCCATGCTCTGGAAAAGGTCGGCGACCGCGCCTTCGCCATGCACGATCAGGTCGACGCCGGTCTGTGGGAGTTCCGGACCATCGCCCGGGTCCACACCTATTCGTCGGTCATGTGCTGGGCCGCCTGTGACCGCCTGGCCAAGGCGGCCGCGCATCTGGGTCTCGCGGACCGAGCGGCGGTCTGGACCGAACGGGCGGAGATCATCCGTACACGGATTGAAGCCGAGGCCTTCGTCCAGGCCGAGGGCCGTTTCGGGGCCAGTTTCGGAGGCCAGGAACTGGACGCCTCCCTGCTGCAGCTGGTCGATCTCGGCTTCCTCGATCCGACCGACCCGCGTCAGGTCGCGACCTTCGACGCCATCGAGCGGGATCTGAAGAAGGGGTCGTACCTGTTCCGCTACGTCGAACCCGACGACTTCGGCGAGCCGGAGACGGCGTTCAACTTCTGCACCTTCTGGTTCATCGAGGCCCTACATCTGAACGGTCGCGACGAGGAGGCGCGCGAGATCTTCGAGCAGATGCTGAGCCGCCGGACCCACGCCGGCCTGTTGAGCGAGGACATCCGCGTCGAGGACAACGAACTGTGGGGCAACTATCCGCAGACCTATTCCCTGGTCGGCATCATCAACTGCGCGGTTCTGCTCAGCCGGGCCTGGACCGATGTACGCTAGAGCCTCACGGCCCGATCACGGGATTGCGATGCAGCCGATCCGCAGCTTGACCGTTTCGGCGGCGTCATGACCCGCCTGATCGTCGTCTCCAACCGCGTCTCCGCCCCAGTCGACCCTGCCGCCGGCTCCGCCGGGGGCCTGGCCATGGCCCTGTCGGCCGCGCTCAGGAAGTACGAGGGTCTGTGGTTCGGCTGGTCCGGCGAGACGGTCGAGCATTTCACCGGCGAGCTGAAGGTCGAGGACCGCGCAGGCGTGACCGTCGCTCTGGTCGATCTGGAGGCCCAGGACGTCGAGGAATATTACAACGGCTATGCCAACAAGACCTTGTGGCCTCTGTTCCATCACCGGGTGGACCTGACCGCCTATGAGCGGTCCTATGGCGAGGGTTACGAGCGGGTGAACCGGCGGTTCGCCGAGACCCTGGCCCCCTTGATCCAGCCCGGCGACATCATCTGGGTTCACGACTATCACCTGATCCCCCTGGCGCGGGATCTGCGCCGCCTGGGCATCACCAACCGGATCGGGTTCTTCCTGCATACGCCCTGGCCGGCACGGCAGCTGCTGGTGACGCTGCCGCATCACCGGCGTCTGGTCGAAAGCCTGTTCGCCTATGACCTGATCGGCTTTCAGACCCAGGAGTGGCTGGATCTGTTCCGCGACTACGTCATCTCTGAAGCCCGAGGCGAACTTGCGGGCTATGGCGGGCTGGAGGCGTTCGGCCGCCGCGTCCGCATCGGCACCTTCCCGATCGGCATCGACGTCGAGGGTTTCCTGGAGGCGCGCAACTCCCGCGAGGGTCTTCGGACCTACGACCGCATGGCGGCGTCGGCGGCATTCCGGTCCATGATGGTGGGGGTCGACCGGCTGGACTATTCGAAGGGGCTGGAGGAGCGGATGCTCGGCTACGAGCAGTTCCTGCAGGACCACCCCGACCTGCGGGGCGACGTCTTCCTGGTTCAGGTCACCCCCATCAGCCGCGACGAGGTCGACACCTATCAGGACATCCGGTCTCGGCTGGACTCGCTCGCCGGACGGATCAACGGCGAATACGCCGATATGGACTGGCAACCGATCCGCTATCTCAATCGCAGCTATCGCCGGGATCAGCTGGCCGGCATCTATCGCGCGGCGAAGGTCTGTCTGGTCACTCCCCTGCGCGACGGGATGAACCTGGTGGCCAAGGAGTTTGTGTGCGCCCAGAATCCCGACGATCCCGGGGTGCTGATCCTGTCCCGTTTCGCCGGGGCGGCCGAACAGATGGGCGAGGCGCTGCTGGTCAATCCGTTCAGCCGCGAGGAAGTCGCCGACGCCATCCACCGCGCCCTGACGATGCCGCTGGAGGAACGCGTCCGGAAATGGACGGCCCTGATGCAGGTCGTTCAGGACACCGACGTCGCCCTGTGGCGCGACGCCTATGTGGGGGCGCTGAACGCGGTCGAGGTCGCGGGCGGAGACGACGGGGCCATCTCCGCCCGCGCGGCCTGATCAGGCGGCCTGGCCGAGACTGACGATACCGTCGCGCGTCAAGGCCCGAGCATGGGCCGGACGCGCAGACAGCCGCTCCAGATACAGGTCGAACAGCGGGCTTTGCGGCAGATATTGACGGCCCCACCCCAGGCTCGACCCGATCATGATGTCGACGGCGCTGAACCGCTCACCCATCAGCCAGGGACCGGACCACAAGGCCTCCAGCAGCCGGTCCATGGCCTGGTCATTCCGCTGAGCCAGGGCAGGATCGGTCTCTGCGGCCCCGCTGATCTTGCCCCACATGGCCGGTTCCATCTCGCCGGCCGCCCAGCTGAGCCAGGTCAGGTACCGGCCTCGGTCGGGCGACCCTATCGCAGCGCCGAGCCCAGCCTCGGGAAAGAGGTCGGTCAGATAAAGGGCGACCGCCGCCGATTCGGTGATCAAGGCCCCGTCGTGGATCAGGGCCGGCACCTTTCCATCCGGATGGGGATTGCGCGGATCGGCGCCGCCCGAGCCGTCCATCCGCCGGATGTCGCAGTATTCGATCTGACAGTCGGCCCCGATCTCCTCGACCAGCCAGAGCAGGCGGGTGGAGCGCGACTGGGGCGCGTGGAACAGCGTGAGCATTGGAACCCTCCGAGGCCTCGAAAGCCGACCCGGGATTGACTACCGCCACCCTGCTGCCAGCATGCTGTCAGCAGCGTCGCGTTAGACGTGATCCCAGGCTGACGACTGGCCATGACAGGTGGAAGGAAACCGCGCTCAAGCAGCGAGGGACCGCGTCCCGAGCGCTAGCGTCTCCAAGATGCGAAAAGCCGACCGCCTGTTCCAGATCGTGCAGCTGCTTCGCCGCAGCTCCCAGCCGGTGACGGCCGAGGCGATGGCGGCCGAGCTGGAGACCTCCAAGCGCAGCGTCTACCGCGACATCGCCGCCCTGATGGGCCAGCGCGTGCCGATCCGGGGCGAGGCGGGGGTCGGCTATGTGCTCGACACCGGTTTCGACATGCCGCCGCTGATGCTGACGTCCGACGAGGTCGAGGCCGCAGTCCTGGGGGCCCAGTGGGTGGCGGGCCGGGGAGATCCGGCACTGGCGCGCGCCGCCCGCGACCTGATCGCCAAGATCGCGGCCACGGTGCCGGAGCGTCTGCGCCCCATGGTGCTGGAGCCCGCGGTCTCCACGCCGCCGGGCTGGAACGTCCTGCCCGAGGTGATCGACATGGCCGCGATCCGGCAGGCCATCCACGGGGCCCGCAAGGTCGCCCTGCACTATCGCGACGAGAAGGAGGCCGAGAGCCGCCGCACCGTCTGGCCCTTCCAGATCGCCTATCGCGACACCACCCGGATCGTGCTGGCCTGGTGCGAGATGCGCGACGATTTCCGCATGTTCCGTACGGACCGCGTTCTGGACGCGACCGTGCTGGAGGACCGTTATCCGGCACGGCCGGCGCAGCTCCGGGCGAAATGGCGCGCGGAGATGACCGCCCGCTACGGCGACGTCCACGCGTGATCCAGCGATCCGCTCAGTAGATCTCGAACAACCCCGCCGCGCCCATGCCGCCGCCGACGCACATGGTGACGACGCCATACTTGGCCCCGCGCCGCTTGCCCTCGATCAGGACGTGGCCGGTCATGCGCGCGCCGCTCATGCCGTAGGGGTGGCCGATGGAAATGGCCCCGCCCGAGACGTTCAGCCGGTCCATCGGGATGCCCAGGGTGTCGGCGCAGTACAGAACCTGCACCGCGAAGGCCTCGTTCAGCTCCCAGATGCCGATGTCGTCGACGGTCAGGCCGTGGCGCTTCAAGAGCTTGGGCACCGCATAGACGGGGCCGATGCCCATCTCGTCGGGCTCGCAGCCGGCCACCGCCATGCCGCGATAGGCGCCCAGCGGCTGGAGATTGCGCTTCACCGCCTCACCGGCCTCCATGACGACCGAGGCCGACGCCCCGTCTGACAGCTGCGACGCATTTCCGGCGGTGATGAACTCGCCCTGCTGGATCTCCTCGCCGCCCCCGAACACGGTCTTCAGCGACTTGAGGCCTTCCAGCGTGGTGTCGGCGCGGTTGCCCTCGTCCTTGGACAGGGTGACCTCTTTCGACGAGGTCTGGCCGGTGGCCTTGTCCGCCACCAGCATGGTGGTGGTCATCGGCACGATCTCGGCGTTTAGTCGGCCCTCGGCCTGAGCCGCCGCCGTGCGCTGCTGGGACTGAAGCGCATATTCGTCCTGGCGGTCGCGCGAAATCCCATAGCGGCGCGACACCACTTCGGCGGTTTCCAGCATCGACATGTAGATGTGGGGCGACAGGGCCAGCAGGGCCTCATCCTTCATCCGGTACAGGTTCATGTGCTGGTTTTGGACCAGAGAGATGGACTCAAGCCCGCCGCCGACGGCCATCTTCTGCTGGTCGAACACCACCTGTTTGGCCGCCGTGGCGATGCCCATCAGACCCGAAGCGCACTGCCGGTCGATCGTCATTCCGGGAACGGACGAGGGCAGGCCGGCCGCGAGCGCGATCTGGCGCGCCACATTGGTGCCCGTTCCGCCCTGTTGCAGGGCCGCGCCCAGCACAACGTCCTCGATCTCGGCCGGATCGACGCCGGCGCGGGAGACAGCGTGCCGGACCGCATGGGCCCCCAGCTGCTGGGGCGCCGTATCGTTGAAGGCCCCGCGATAGGCCCGCCCGATCGGGGTCCGGGCCGTCGAAACGATCACCGCTTCACGCATCATTCTCTCCCTGGCTGACGACTGCGCGTCATTGTCGATAGGTTCCGTGGAAATCTAGGCTCCTGCCGCAGCGTCAAGGCAAGGGTGGCGTGTTTATCCTGGTGTTGCCCCCTGCGCCTCAACCCGTGAGCCACCGCGTCGCAAACATAGGCGCTGCTGCGTCAGCCGCCGTGGGCGGCCTGCGCCTTGGTCAGTTCGATCATGCCCTGGGCCGCGCCCATCTCCGGCACGATCTCGCCGGCGCGGTCGCTGATCTCGGCGAAGCGGGCCGCGATCTGTTCGGGGGCGTCGTCGCCGACGACCCGGATGCCTTGGGTCAGGGTGACATAGGCTCGCTCGAACCCGCCGGCCCCGGCGCCCAGGATGCAGCGCGTCGGCGCGTCCTGGCCGACCAGATAAAGCAGTCCCGGCGTCACCAGCTCCGGCCCCAGGTGATCCAGCGGCAGGGCCGCGCCCAGGTCCTCGGTCATGCGGGTGTGGGCGGTGGGGGCCAGGCAGTTGACCCGGATGTCGTTCTTGGCCCCCTCGATGGACAGGGTCTGCATGAAGCCGACCAGGGCCATCTTCGCCGCGCCGTAGTTGGACTGTCCGAAGTTGCCGTACAGGCCCGAGGACGACGTCGTCATCACGATCCGGCCATAGTTCCGCTCGCGCATGCCGTCCCAGACGGCCTTGGTGCAGTTGACCGCCCCCATCAGATGCACGTCCACGACGAAGCGGAAATCCTCGATCTCCATCTTGGCGAAGGTCTTGTCGCGCAGGACGCCCGCATTGTTCACCAGGATGTCGACAGAGCCCCAGCGGGCGGTCGCCTCGGCGACCATCGCCTTGACCGCGTCGACGTCGGTGACCGAGGCGCCGTTGGCCATGGCCTCGCCACCCGCGGCCTCGATCTCGGCCACCACGGCCTGAGCCGGGGACTGCGAGCTGCCGGAGCCATCGCGCGCCACGCCCAGGTCGTTGACGACGACCTTCGCGCCACGGGCCGCCAGGGCCAAGGCGTGGGATCGGCCCAGTCCGCCACCTGCGCCGGTGACGATCGCCACCTTGCCGTCGAATCGGATCGTCATGGATCGGAACTCCTCAATCGCCCATGCCCTGATATCAGGCTGAAGCGACTCGCCAAGGGGGCTGTATGTGTTGAAACGGCGCCACAGTCGCCTTAATCCGAACCGAAATGAGGAACCGGCAACTCACTCTACCGTTCGGCACCGTGAGTGGCACGTGTAAGCGTCGCCCTTGGGCATTCAATTCGAAATGAGGACTGACATGAAGCTGAAACTTCTCGCCAGCGTCGCAGCCATCGGCGTTCTCGCCGCGGGCGCTGCTTCGGCTGAGCCGGACGGCTGGTACGGCGCGATCGACGCCGGCCTGCATCAGATGGACGACATCAACGCCGAGTCGTCGACGACGGGCGTGAACTGGAACTATGAAGTCAACAACGGCTGGGCGGCGTTCGCGCGTCTGGG